>NZ_JOII01000007.1 GCF_000719955.1 Streptomyces albidoflavus | reverse complement strand
GGTGGCGAGGGCGGGGGCGGGGTGGGGCCGGGGTGGGGAGCGGGGGTGCTGCCCGAGGGGGCGGTGCGGGTCGCGGGGTGGTGTGTGGTGCTGCTGCTGGTGACCGGGGTGGCGTGGGTGGCGGTGTGGCTGTGCGTGCTGTTCCGGGCGGCGGTGATCCCGGTGCTGCTGGCGCTGCTGGGGACGGCGCTGCTGACCCCCTTGCACCGGCGGCTGTTGAGGATGCGGGTGCAGCGGTCGCTGGCGGCGGGGCTGACCTGCGCGGCGGTGCTGGTGGTGGTGGGCGGGGCGACGTACATCGTGGTGCTGGCGCTGGTCGACTCGGGTGACCAGATCGTCGCCTCGGCGAAGCTGGCGGCGCAGGACGTCGCCGGGTTCCTGGGGGCCGACGAGGCTTCGCTGGACGACCTGGCGTCGAACGCGCGGGAGCTCTTCGACCGGTTCGGCGGGCCCGCGGCCTCGGGGGTGATCAGCGGGCTCGGCCTGGTCGCGCAGGCGGGGGCCATGGGGGTGCTGGCGGTGCTGCTGGTCTTCTTCTTCATCCGGGACGGGGACCGGGTCGTGGGGTCGCTGCGCACGATGGCGCCCGGCCACGTCGGCGAGATCACCGAGGCGATCGGGCGGCGGGCCTACCGGGCCGTCGAGGGGTTCATGCGGGGGACGACCATGATCGCCCTGATCGACGGCGTCCTCACCACGATCGGCCTGCTCCTCCTCGGTGTGCCGGGGGCGGCCGGGCTGGGGGCGCTGGTCTTCATCGGCGCGTACATCCCGTACCTGGGGGCGTTCGTCTCCGGGGTGCTGGCGGTGCTGGTGGCCCTCGCCGACCGGGGGGTGGTGATCGCGGCCTGGACGCTGCTGGTGATCTTCCTGGTGCAGATGCTGGAGGGCAACGTGCTCCAGCCGGTGATCCAGAGCCGCACCGTGCAGATGCACCCGGCGGTGGTGCTGGTGGCGATCACGGCGGGGGCGACGGTCGGCGGGGTGATCGGCGTGCTCCTCGCGGTGCCGGCCACCGCGGCCGCCTTCGGCATCGTCGCGGAGCTGCGCGAGCGGTACGGGGGCGGGAGCGGGGCCACGGCGGCGGGCGCGGGGCCCGTCGGCGGCGAGCCCGGCACCCTCTGACCGGCCGGGCTCAGAGGTTCTCGGCGGCCTCCGCCAGCCGGTCGAGGGCGGCTTCGTCCAGCTCCGGGACCGCGTCCTCGGCCTCCTCGGCGTCCTCGCCCTTCTCGCCCGGCTCGTGCTCGGCCATCTCGAACCAGATGCACTTGCCCGAGCCCTGCGGGTCCACGCCCCAGGAGTCGGCGAGCAGGTCGAGCAGGACCAGGCCGCGGCCCGAGGAGGCCAGTTCGCCGGGGGCGCGCTTGTGCGGGAGGTCGTCGCTGGGGTCGGAGACCTCGACGCGCAGGCGGCGCGAGCCGGGCGGGCCGAGGAGTTCGGCGGCGAGCAGCCCGTCGCCGTCGGTGTGCACGAGGACGTTGGTGAGCAGCTCGGAGAGGAGCAGCACGGCCGAGTCGACCTGGTCCTCGTCGGCCCAGTCGTGCATGACGGCGCGCAACTGCTGGCGGGCCTCGGAGATCCGCTCGCCCTCGTCCTGCCGGATGGTGACGACGGTCCGCCGCCCGGCGGTGACGGGGCCGCCGGTGGCGTGCAGGTCCCGGTGCATGAGGAGCACCGCGATGTCGTCCTCGCGCCGGTCCACCAGCGGGCCCGGCCGGTGGTACGAGGAGGGGCCGTGGACGGCCTGGACGAGCCGGTCGGCGAGGTCTTCGAGGCCGTCGCCGCTGAGCGGGTCGTGGAGCTGCCCGTCGGCCTCGTCGGCCGCCGGGGGCCCGGGGCGTTCCATGACGG
Organism: Streptomyces albidoflavus; assembly: GCF_000719955.1. GTDB lineage: Bacteria > Actinomycetota > Actinomycetes > Streptomycetales > Streptomycetaceae > Streptomyces > Streptomyces albidoflavus. The sequence continues at coordinate 310,087 of NZ_JOII01000007.1, read as the reverse complement.
CGCGGACCCGGTCGAAGCCGGTGGCGAAGTCGTGGCCGCCCGTCTCGATCATGCCGTCGGTGCACAGCATGATCGTTTCCCCCGGTTCGAGGACGATCCGGGTGATGGGGTAGTCGGCGTCCGGGTCGATCCCGAGCGGCAGCCCGCCCGTGGTGGGGCGGAGCAGGACGGTGCCGTCGGGCATCCGGATGACCGGGTCGGGGTGGCCGGCGCGGGCCACCTCCAGGACGCCGGTCGACGGGTCGGCCTCGATGTACAGGCAGGTGGCGAAGCGCAGGTCGGCGTACTCGTCGACGGGCAGGGCGCCGTCCTCGCCCTTGTTGCTGCCGCCGGAGGAGCCGTAGATCCGGGAGGTCATGATGCCGGAGAGGAAGCGGGTGGCGCGGGCGAGGACGGCGTCGGGGCGGTGGCCCTCGGCGGCGTAGGCGCGCAGGGCGATGCGGAGTTGGCCCATCAGCCCCGCCGCGCGGATGTCGTGGCCCTGGACGTCGCCGATGACGAAGGCGTAGCGCTGGGTGCCGCCGGTCTCCTCGCCGTGGGCGGCGCCGGGCAGCGGGATCATGTCGTACCAGTCGCCGCCGACCTGGAGGCCGCCGCCGGTCGGGATGTAGCGGGCGGCGACGCTCATGCCCGCGACGGAGGGGCCCAGCGTCGGCAGCATGGTGCGCTGGAGGCCGTCGGTCAGCTCGCGGGCCGATTCGGCGTCGCCCGCGCGGGAGAGGGCCTGGGCGAGCATGCGGGCGACGGTGGTGAGGACGGAGCGCTCGTCGGGGGTGAAGTAGACCCGGTACGTGAAGGCGGCCATCCACGCGCCGATGGTGCGGCCGCCGGCCACCAGGGGCAGGAACGCCCAGGACTGCCGGTCGAAGCGGCTGGCGAGGGGCCAGGTCAGCGGGTAGCGCTCGCGGTACTCGTCCGGGGAGGAGAGGTAGACGGCGCGGCCGGTGCGGACCACGTCGGCGGCCGGGTAGGAGGTCTCCAGCGTCATGTCGAGGAAGGGCTCCTCGTCACCGTTGTTCTGGCCGTGGTGGCCGACCACGGTGAGCCGCTCGCCCTCGACGCCGAAGACCGCGAGGCCGTCCGGGGAGAACCCCGGCATGGACAGGCCCGCCGCCACCCGCAGCACCTCGTCCGTCGAACGGGCCTCGGCCAGGGCGCGGCCCGCGTCCAGCAGGAAAGCCTCGCGCGAGCGCCGCCAGTCCCCGGTGACCGCCGCCCGCGCGCCCGCCGGCGGCTCGCTGGCCTCCTGAAGCGTGCCGGTGAGCAGCACATCCCGCCGCTCGGGCCCGATCCGCTCCGGCTTGGACCGGCTGCGTACGGTCCGCAGGACGCGGCCCTCGCCGTCCATGACCCGCAGCCGGACCTCGGCGAGGGTGCCCTCGGTCAGGGCGAGGGAGACGACGCCGTTGATCTCGTTCCAGTCGACGGGGTGGAAGCGGGCGCGGACGACCGTCTCGGGGAGGACCGCCGCCTCCTCGGGCAGCCCCAGGAGCCGGGCTGCCTCCGCGTCGATGGTGACGACGCCTCTCGCGTTGTCCCAGCGCCACAGGCCCGTGGCCACAGCGGCCAGGACGTCCCTCACGTCCGGGAGGGAATCCTCGGTGCGCATTGCCCCACTTTATTCCGCCCGGCCACACCCGCGACTCCACCCCTGCTCCGGGCGGGTCCAGGACGTCCCTCAGCTGGGGGAACAGAATTCCAGCCCGGCCGGCGCTTGAGGCCATCGGTGATGCGCGCCGGGCAACGGCACCGCACCCAACCCAGCCCGGCCGGCGCTTGAGGCCATCAGTGACGCGAGCCGGACAACGCCGCGCAGCCCAACCCAGCCCGGCCGGCGCTTGAGGCCATCAGTGACCCCAGGGGGCACCCGCCCGCCGCCCGGCGAATCAAGCGCACCCCCCGGCCCAAGGCCCCCAGGGATATCCCGACGAAGGGCCCAGCCCTGAGCGGTAACCTGGGACCGGGCTGAGTCACCCCGAACCCCACCTCCGAAGACTGGATGAACGACGATGCACCGGTACAGGTCCCACACCTGCGGCGAGCTCCGCGCCTCTGACGTCGGCTCCGACGTCCGGCTGAGCGGCTGGCTGCACAATCGCCGAGACCTGGGCGGCATCCTCTTCATCGATCTGCGCGACCACTACGGCATCACGCAGCTCGTCGCCCGCCCGGGCACGCCCGCCGCCGAGCTGCTGGACAAGCTGTCCAAGGAGACGGTGGTCCGCGTCGACGGCCAGGTCGTCTCGCGCGGCACCGAGAACGTCAACCCGGAGCTGCCCACCGGCGAGATCGAGATCGAGGTCTCCGACGTCGAGGTGCTCGGCGAGGCGGCCCCGCTCCCCTTCACCATCAACGCCGAGGACGGGGTGAACGAGGAGCGCCGCCTGGAGTACCGCTTCCTCGACCTGCGCCGCGAGCGCATGCACCGCAACATCATGCTGCGCACCGCCGTGATCTCGGCGATCCGCCACAAGATGACGGCGCTGGGCTTCAACGAGATGGCGACCCCGATCCTGGCCGCGACCTCCCCCGAGGGCGCCCGCGACTTCGTCGTCCCCTCCCGCCTGAACCCGGGCAAGTTCTACGCGCTGCCGCAGGCCCCGCAGCAGTTCAAGCAGCTGCTGATGATCTCGGGCTTCGACCGGTACTTCCAGATCGCCCCCTGCTTCCGTGACGAGGACGCCCGCGCCGACCGTTCGCCGGGCGAGTTCTACCAGCTCGACGTCGAGATGAGCTTCGTCGAGCAGGAGGACGTCTTCCGTCCCATCGAGAAGCTGATGACGGAGCTGTTCACGGAGTTCGGCGGCGGCCGCGAGGTCACCTCCCCGTTCCCGCGCATCCCCTTCCGCGAGTCGATGCTGAAGTACGGCAACGACAAGCCGGACCTGCGCGCCCAGCTCGAACTGGTCGACATCACCGACGTCTTCGCCGACTCCGGTTTCAAGGCGTTCGCCGGCAAGCACGTCCGCGCGCTGCCGGTGCCGGACACCGCCGGGCAGTCCCGCAAGTTCTTCGACGGCCTCGGTGACTACGCCGTCGAGCAGGGCGCCAAGGGCCTCGCCTGGGTCCGCGTCGGTGACGACGGCGCCCTGTCCGGCCCGATCGCCAAGTTCCTCACCGAGGACGACGTCGCGGTCCTCACCGAGCGCCTCGGCCTCAAGCCGGGCCACGCGGTCTTCTTCGGCGCCGGCGAGTTCGACGAGGTCTCCAAGATCATGTCGGCCGTCCGCGTCGAGGCCGCCAAGCGCTCCGGCCACTTCGAGGAGAACGTCTTCCGCTTCTGCTGGATCGTCGACTTCCCGATGTACGAGAAGGACGAGGAGACCGGCAAGATCGAGTTCTCCCACAACCCCTTCTCGATGCCCCAGGGCGGCATGCAGGACCTGGAGGAGAAGGACCCGCTCGACATCCTGGCGTGGCAGTACGACATCGTCTGCAACGGCATCGAGCTGTCCTCCGGCGCCATCCGGAACCACGAGCCCGAAGTCATGCTCAAGGCCTTCGAGATCGCCGGTTACGAGCGCGAGACCGTCGAGCGCGAGTTCGCGGGCATGCTCCGCGCCTTCCGCCTCGGCGCCCCGCCGCACGGTGGCATCGCCCCCGGTGTCGACCGCATCGTGATGCTCCTCGCCGACGAGCCCAACATCCGCGAGACCATCGCCTTCCCGCTCAACGGCAACGCCCAGGACCTGATGATGGGCGCCCCGACCGAGCTGGAGGAGTCCCGCCTGCGCGAGCTGAACATCCAGCTCCGCAAGCCGGTCGCGGACAAGGCCAAGGACAAGGACAAGTAAGCCCCACCGTACGTACGCGACAGGGCCCGGCCTCCCTTCGGGGAGGCCGGGCCCTGTCGCGTACGTACGGAGCCGGAGCCGGAACCGGGGTCAGGCCGCCGGGGCCGGGCCGGAGCCGCGGGTGATCTGGTGGCAGCTGCGGCACTCCAGGCTGCCGTTGAGGGCGTCGTCGGTGGTGAGCACCCGGGTCCGCTTCGAACCGCAGTGCACGCACTGACCTGGAGTGCCGCGGGCGACCCGGCGGGCGGTGAGCCAGGCCGGGCCCCGGCTGTCGAGGCGGATCAGCAGCACGACCGCGCCGACGACGAGGACGGCGAGCACGGTGACGGTGAGGACGGTGACCAAGGGGACCTCGCGGTGGGCGGAAGCCGGCGACGGAGCGGCCCCGGGGCCGCAGGCGGCATCCTGTCAGCCCGCGAACTCCCTGGCCAGCATGGCGTACACGTACTCGCTGCCCCAGGTACCGGTGGCCGGGTTGACGTCGCTGTCGACCAGGTACGCCTCGCGGCGCATGCCGAGCCGTTCGCAGACGCGCCAGGAGGGCTTGTTGTCGGCGTCGAGCCGGGCGTAGACCCGGTGCACCTTGAGCGGGCCGAAGGCAGCCGCCAGGACGGCCCGGGCCGCCTCGGTGGCGTAGCCGTGACCGGCGTACTCCGGCGCGAAGACCCAGCCGATCTCCGCCTGCGCGGCGAGCGCGGAGCGGAGGCGGAGCCCCGTCTCGCCGATCACCTGCCCGCGCAGGCAGACCGCGAGCCCCAGGTCGGCGCCGGTGGTGCCCCACTCCGGGGAGTCGATGCTGCGCGCGATGAGCTTCGCGCACCCCTCCCGGTCCAGCGGCGGCCGGTACAGGTACCGCGCCACGTCCTCCCGCCGGTGATAGGCGTGCAACGCGTCGGCGTCCTCCGCCCGCAGCGGCCGCAGCACCAGCCGCTCGGTCCGTATCGGCATCTCCACCCGCACGCACACCCTCCCCAGCTCGCCCGGAACGGGCAGCTTAGGCGGGGGCGGGCGCTCACACCACCGGTGGCCGCCCCAGCCGCGTCATCCGCCAGACCGTGCGCCACGCCATCGGCCCGCGCGGGCCGCAGGGGGTGCGCAGGCCCTCGAAGAACCCGCCCCACCAGGCTTTCAGGGCGGAGGGGGAGCGGAGGCGGGCCGTCATGAGGAGGGTCCAGAGGGCGAGATGGGCCGGGATCAGCACGGCGGGCAGGCGGCGGCGGGCGAGCCAGACGCGGTTGCGGGCGGTGTGGTGGTGGTAGACCGCGTGGCGGGCGGGGGAGGTGCGGGGGTGCTGGAGGACGAGGTCGGGGGCGTAGTGGATGGACCAGCCGGCGTCCAACGCGCGCCAGGCCAGGTCGGATTCCTCGTGGCCGAAGAAGAACTCGGCCGGCCAGAGGCCGATTTGGCGGAGCATCGGCAGGGAGAGGGCGTGGCCGCCGCCGAGGAAGGCGGTGACGGGGCCGCCGCGCAGCGGGTCGCCGGCGCGCAGGCGGGGGACCCAGCGGCGTTCGGTGTGGCCGTGTTCGTCGGCGACGCGGAAGCCGATGATGCCGAGGGCCGGGTCGCGGGCGTAGCGCTGCTGGACGGTGCGGAAGACGTCGTCGGCGATGAGCAGGCCGTCGTCGTCCAGTTCCACGACTACGTCGCAGGCGTCGGCGTCGGCGTCGCGGAGCAGGGTGAGGCCGACGTTGCGGCCGCCGGGGCAGCCGAGGTTCCCGATGAGCGGGAGCTTGGTGAGGGGCAGGCCCGAGGCGTCGTCGGGGACATCGGTGAGCGGGGTGGCGTTGCCGACCAGGACCACGCGGGTGGCCGGGACGTCCTGCCGCGCCACCGAGGCGAGCAGCGCCGCCAGTTCGCGCGGGCGGGTGCCCATGGTGACGATGACGACTCCGATGCGCGGCAGCAGCATGGCGGTGACTCCCGTGGTCGGCCGGTCCCTCTGGTGCGGGGCGCCGATGTCAACGGCGCGCGCCGCCCATCCGTCACGCGCGCACGGCAGTGCGGTCGCCTACTCCGGCCAGGCGGACTCCTCGATGGTGGTGACGAAGTCGCCCGGGGTGAAACCGGGGACGAAGTGGGCGAGGACGTCGGCCTTGACGTTGCCGAAGGTGGTCTCGGGCTTGGGGGCGACGCCCTCGGTGAAGGCGGCGAGGATGCGCCGCTTGAAGTCGGGGCGCGGGTGGCGGGCGACGATCGCGGTGCGGTCGGCCTCGTCGAGGCTGTCGTAGCCGAGGCCGAGCACGTCGTACTCGACGCCCGCCGTCACCAGGGCCACCTCCGGCTCCATGAACTCCGGGATGCCCGGGGTGGTGTGCAGGGCGATGGCGGTCCAGACGCGCCGGATGCTGTCCTCGGGGACGGCGCGGGCGGCGAGGAAGCGGCGGGCCTCGTCGGCACTGTCCACCTCGAAGCGGCGGCCGCTGTTCCGGTGCTCCTCGCCGAGGCCGAGGTCGTGGAACATGGCGCCGAGGTAGAGGAGTTCCGGGTCGTAGCTCAGGCCGCGCCGTTTGCCGCGCAGGGCGCCGAAGTAGTAGACGCGCCGCGAGTGGTGGTAGATCAGCTCCGGCGCCGTCTCGCGGACCAGTTCGGTCGCCTCGGCGGCGAGCCGGGTGTCGGGCACCCGCACCCCCGCCACCTCAGGTTCGGCGTTCTCGTACCCGGCCATGGCTCACCGCTCCCTCGCTGACGTACGGCCCCCGTCGCGCGTCCAGTGTGGGCGGCGCGGGGGCCGGGCGCCAAGGGGGAGCGCCGGCCGGGTGCCGGGCGCCGGGGTCAGGCCGCCGGGCGGGCCAGCCTGGCCAGGACGCGCGAGCGCAGCAGCTCGTACTCCTCGCGGAGGCGGGTGAAGTGGGGCGGGCGGGGGACGACCTCGCCGTCGGAGACGATCTCCTCGGGGGCGAACTGCTCGTGGGTGAGGTCGATCTCGATTCCCTCGCCGAGCCGGTTCCACCAGTGGAAGTCGGTCTGTATGCCGTCGACGCGGACCACGCCGCGGATCAGCTCGCCGCCGAGCAGGTCGTTGAGGACCATCGCGGTCACCCCGCACTGGTCGCGGGCCGGGTTGTCGGGGCTCCAGTGCGGGCGGTGGGCCGGGGTGGTGGTGTCCGCGCCCCAGCTCGCGCGGACGGCGGCCTCGATGTCGGTGAGGAGGAACGGGCGCGGGCCGGGGGCCGGGGCGGCGGGGCCGGGAGTGGTGGCGGGGAGGGCGGTCGTCATGAGGCGGAGTGTGACAGGGGCCACTGACAGCCGGTGGTCCGTGAGGGCGGGAGGGGTGGCGGAGGTGCGGATTCCGGCAGCCGGGGCTCGGAGCATCGTCCAAGGAGGGTCGTGTATGCGCCCATAATCCCCGCTTCCGCCTTGCAGGTGAGAGGCGCATCGCCCTAACGTGCCGCACATGCAGTCCTACACCATCGGCCAGGCGGCCCAGCTCCTCGGCGTCAGCCCCGACACGGCACGCCGCTGGGCCGACGCCGGACGGGTCGCCACCCATCGCGACGACAACGGCCGGCGGCTCATCGAGGGGCAGGCGCTCGCCGCCCTCGCGGTGGAGGTCGGCCAGCAGGGCGCGGACGACGAGGAAGCCTCCTACACCACCGCCCGGAACGCCTTTCCCGGCATCGTCACCGGGGTGAAGCTCGGCGACGTCGCGGCACAGGTCGAGATCCAGGCCGGGCCGCACCGGCTGGTCTCCCTGCTGACCAGGGAGGCGGTCGAGGAGCTCGGACTGGAGGTCGGGATGCGGGCCACCGCCCGGATCAAGTCGACCAACGTGCACATCGACCGGACCTGAGGCGCGCGATGGGCGCCGACCACCCGAGACCCGCTTCCCGCCGGTACCGCCCGCCCGACCCGTCCCCTCCGGGCCGACCACCACGGTCGGCCCGGCCCGTCCGGACCGAGGAGCCACGATCCCCATGGCCAGTTCCGCCACCACCCGCTCACCCCGCCGCGCCCCGCTGGCGGTCGCCACCGCCGCCGTGCTGATACCGCTCGCCGCCTGCGGCGGAGGGGACGGGGAGAAGGGCGGGGACGGCTCCGCCTCGGCCGGGTCGGAGAAGAAGAACACCCAGCTCACCGTGCTCGCCGCCGCCTCGCTCACCGACGTGTTCGAGCAGGCGGGGAAGGCGTACGAGAAGGAGCACCCGGGCGTCAGGATCGACTTCTCCTTCGCCGGGTCGCAGGAACTGGCCGCGCAGGTCAAGCAGGGGGCGCCGGCCGACGCCCTGGTCACCGCCGACACCAAGACCATGGACGGCCTCTCCGGCGAGACCGGCGACCCCACCGTCATCGCCAAGAACCGCCTGGTCATCGCGGTGGAGGAGGGCAACCCGAAGAAGGTCGAGTCGCTCAAGGACCTCACCGACGAGCAGCTCAAGGTGGTGCTCGCCGCCGAGGAGGTCCCGGTCGGGCGGTACGGCCGGCAGATCCTGGACGCCCAGAAGCTGACGGTGAAGCCGGTCTCGCAGGAGGTCAGCGTCCGCGCCGTGCTGAGCAAGGTCGAGCTGGGCGAGGCGGACGCGGGGCTCGTCTACAAGACCGACGCCGAGACGGTTCCGGACAAGGTCGACGCGGTCGACATCCCGGACGGGCAGAACGCCGTCGCCTCCTACCCGGCGGCCACCCTCAAGGGCACCGAGCACGCCAAGGAGGCGGAGGCCTTCGTGAAGTGGCTCTCCTCCGACAAGGCGCAGGAGCTGCTGCGGAAGGCCGGGTTCCAGCAGCCCTGAGCCCCGGCGGCGGGGGCGCGCGGGGCGCACTTCGGCGCTCGTGACGGACGGGGCGCTCGCTCACGTGTTCGTATGCGCCGCGCGCACCCGTTGCTCCGGCCGTTCCGTGTGGCGCGCCGACGGACGGGGGAGGCCGAAAAAGAGCGCGGCGTGAGGTGTGCGGGGCGTGGTGGACGGAGGAGCGCGGGTGCGAGGCGGGAGCGGGGTGGGGCAGGCGTGAAGCGGGGAGTCGTGGGCGGGCCGGTGCGGTCCGGGAGGCCCGGCGCCGGTGCGGGCGGCGCGGTGCGCCGGGGTGTCCCGGCGGGGCTGCTGGTCCCGGCGCTGGTCGGCGTCGCCTTCCTGCTGCTCCCGCTGGTCGGCGTGCTCGCCAGGACGGACTGGCCCTCCCTGCTCCACCACCTGACGACGCCGCAGGTGACCCAGGCGCTCCGGCTGTCGCTGGTCGTCTCCGGCTGGGCGCTGCTGCTCTCGCTGCTGATGGGGGTGCCGCTGGCCTGGCTGCTGGCCCGGGTGCCGTTCCCCGGCAAGGCGCTGGTCCGCTCGCTGGTGCTGCTGCCCATGGTGCTCCCGCCGACCGTCGGCGGTGTCGCCCTGCTGCTGGCCTTCGGGCGGCGCGGGGTGCTCGGGCCGTGGCTGGAGTCCACCTTCGGGCTGACCCTGCCGTTCCACACCGCGGGCGCGGTGGTCGCCGCCGCCTTCGTGGCGATGCCGTTCCTGGTGATCAGCCTGGAGGGGGCGCTGGCCGGGCTGCGTCCCTCGCTGGAGGAGACGGCGGCCTCGCTCGGCGCGGGCCCGCTGCGCGTCTTCGCCACGGTGACGCTCCCGCTGCTCGCCCCGGCGCTGGCCGCCGGAGCCGCCCTGACCTGGGCGCGGGCACTCGGCGAGTTCGGGGCCACGATCACCTTCGCGGGGAACCTCCCGGGCGCCACCCAGACCCTGCCGCTCCAGGTGTACCTCCTCCTCCAGGACTCCCCCGAGGCCGCCACCTCCGTCTCGCTGCTGCTGCTGGTGATCGCCATGGCGGTCCTGGTGGCCCTGCGGGGCCGCTGGACGGGCGGGGCGGTACGCGAGGCCCGCGCCACCCCGCCGCAGGGCGCGGCGGCCCCCGCCGACCCGGCCGGCTTCGCGGACCTGGGCGCCCCCGAGGAGGGCCCCACCCTGGAGAAGCCTCCGATACGCCCCGGCGCCGGAGTCGGCGCCGGCCCGGCCCCCGCCCCGGCCGCCGAGGAGTCCGACCTGCGCGCCGAACTCACCGGCTACACCCGCTTCCCGCTCACCGCCCCCGCCGGCACCACGATCGCGGTCGTCGGGCCGAACGGCGCGGGCAAGACGACCCTGCTCCGCGCCCTGTTGGGCCTGACCCCGCGCGCCCACGCCGAGGTCCTGCTCGGCGGCCGCGACGTGACCCGGCTGCCCACCCACCGGCGCGAGGTGGCCTGGGTGCCGCAGGACGGGGCGCTCTTCCCGCACCTGTCGGCGCTGGCCAACACGGCGTACGGGCTCCGGGCGCGCGGTGTGCCCCGGGCCGAGGCGCGGCGGCAGGCGCGGGAGTGGCTGACGCGGCTCGGCGTGGGCGAGCTGGCCGGGCGGCGCCCCGCCCAGCTCTCCGGCGGCCAGGCCCAGCGGGTGGCGCTGGCCCGGGCGCTGGCGGCCCGGCCCCGCCTCCTGCTCCTCGACGAGCCGCTGGCGGCGCTGGACCAGACGACCAGGGCGCGGGTCCGGCACACCCTGCGGCGCCATCTCGCCGGGTTCGGCGGGGTCTGCCTGATCGTCACGCACGATCCGGTGGAGGCGGTGTCGCTGGCCGACCGGGTCCTGGTGCTGGAGGGCGGTGAGGCGGTGCAGGACGCGCCGCCCGCCGAGGTCACCCGCCACCCGCGCTCCCCGTGGGTGGCCCGGATGCTCGGCGGCAACGCCTGGGAGGGCACGGCCGGTCCGGAGGGCACGGTCGAGCTGGCGGGCGGCGGCCTGCTGACGACGGCACCGGGTGAGGCAACTCCGCCCGGACCGGGGGCCCCGGTCCTCGCGGTGATCGCTCCGGAGGCGGTCTCGCTCCACCTGGCCCGCCCGGAAGGCAGTCCCCGGAACGTCTGGGCCGGGACGGTGCGGGAGCTGACGGCGGTCGGCAGCCGGCTCCGGGTCCTCGTCACCTCGCCGGAGGTGCCGGCCCTGGTCGCCGAGATCACCCCGGCGGCCGCGGCCGACCTCGGGCTGACCGACGGGACGCGGGTCTGGACGGCGGTCAAGGCCACGGAGGTGACGGTGGTGGGGCTCTGATTCCGGAGTACGGGCCGTCGTTTCCGGGGGAGCCGGCCGCAGACCGTCGCGTTCCGGCCGGGTGGCGGTGGAGCGGGCCCGGGACCGTGGAGCCGGTGCGCAGATCTGCATAAAGTCTTTACATGCGCAGCTACGGAACCGGTGAAGCCCCGCCCCGCACCCCGACCGCCGCTCCCGATCCCGACCCCGAAACCGCCCCCGGGGAACAGGCGTTGCTCGACGGCGGCCCGGCCCACGGCACACGCCTGCGGGTCCTGGGCCGCCCGGCGGTGGTGCAGGTGACGTACCCGTGCCGGACCGAGGACGGCCCGACCCCGTTCCGCGTCGACGCGCTCTACGTGTACCGGCGCGACCCCCGCGTCCACCACGAGCCGCTCCGCTACGGCTACGACCACGCCAGCCCCTGACGCCCGCACCGGCGTACGCGGGCACCCGGCCGAGAACCCCTGGCGCTCCCCGTCGTTCACCCGGGGGGGGGGGGGACTACCGGGAGCCATGGCCGTGCCGCGACAACTCGGGCCTGACCGGCGGATACCCGGGAAGGATTCCCCGTGCCCGACTTGAGTGGCTACATTGCGCAAGGTCGTACAGATGCGGCTAGGGGGTGTCTTCACATCCCGCACGGCGCCCACGGCGCCGTGCGGGATGTGAAGACACCCCCTAGGGGACCTGAAGGGGGAGTGACCGGATGACCGGCAGCCGGCGACGCGTGCCCGTGGGCGGGGGTGCGGAGCGCGAGGGGGGCGGGCGCGAGCGGAGTTCCGCGACGGCGCACGAGGGAGGGCGCAAGGCGCGGCCCGTCCTGCTGCTCGGCCTCTCCCTGGCACTGCTCGCCACCGCGGGCGGCGGCTGGCTCTACCTCAAACTCGGCGGCAACCTCGGCACGTTCGGCCAGGAGGGCGTTTCCGACAACCGGCCCCCGGACACGTCGGCGGGCCAGAACATCCTGCTCCTCGGCTCCGACAGCCGCACCGGCGGCAACGCCGAGCTCGGCGGCGGCGACAAGGACGACATCGGCCGCTCCGACACCGCGCTGCTGCTGCACGTCTACGCCGACGCCCAGCACGCCGTCGCCGTCTCCATCCCGCGCGACACCCTGGTCCCGATCCCGAGCTGCCGCCTGCCGGACGGCTCCTGGACCGAGCCGAGACAGCGCGCCATGTTCAACACCGCCTACACGGTGGGCGAGACGCCCGAGGGCAACCCCGCCTGCACGCAGAACACGGTGGAGCAGCTGACCGGGCTGCGCGTCGACCACACCCTCGTCATCGACTTCAAGGGCTTCTCCGACCTCACCGAGGTGGTCGGCGGCGTCCGCGTCTGCGTCCCGCAGGACATATACGAGCGCGACCTCAACCCGAAGCGCGCCACCCGCGGCGACCGCGTCTTCGCCCGCGGCGAGCAGGACGTCTCCGGGCAGCGGGCGCTGGACTACGTCCGCATCCGGCACGGCATCGGCGACGGCTCCGACCTCGGCCGCATCAAGCGCCAGCAGGCGTTCGTGGGCAGCCTGATGAAGAAGATCAAGGAGGACGGGCTCACCCCCGGCAAGCTCCTGCCGCTCGCGGACGCCGCCACCAGGTCGATGACGGTCGACCAGGGCCTCGGCTCCGCCGACAAGCTCCTGGACTTCGCCATGGGGCTCAAGAACATCGACCTCGACAACACCAAGTTCCTCACCATCCCCTGGCGTTACGAGGGCAACCGGGTGGCCGTCGTCGAGCCGGACGCCGGCGCCCTGTGGCAGGCGCTCCGCAACGACCGCACCCTCGACGGCAAGAACGCCGGCGGCCGTGGCGAGGCCCGCCCGGCCGCCGACACCTCACCGGCGCCGAGCGGGCCGGTCGACGGCACCGGCACCACCGTCACCGTCCACAACGGCACCACCGTCAGCGGCCTCGCCGCCCGCGCCGCCGCACGCCTCACCGAACACGGCTTCACCGTCGGCGCCCTGGGCAACGCGCCCGGCCAGGACGTGGCGGGCACCGTCGTCACCCACGGCCCCGGCGAGGCGGACCGCGCCCGCACGGCCGCCCGGCTCTTCCCGGGCGCCCGGCTCGTCGAGACGGCCGCACCCGGCATCGACATCACCGTCGGCAGCGCCTACGCCGCCGACCCCGACGCCGGGCCGGATTCCTCCCCCTCGCCGCAGTCGACCGGCGTCCCGGCCGAGGTGGCCGACGGCGCCCGCTCGGCCGACGACGACCTCTGCGACGACCTGTCGTACGGCTGAGACGCCCCCTACGGGCGGCCCCTCGTGATCCGGTCCAGGTCGAGATTGCCCTCCGGCCCCGTGGTGCCCGGCGGAAGGGCCAGCGCGGTGCCGACGGCCGGGGGGAGCGGGCCGTGGCCGAGCAGCCCGGTGACCAGTTCGGCGGTGAGCCGGTGCCACTCCGGGGCGCGGCGCAGCATCGCGTGGTCGCTGCCCCGGATGGTCACCGAGCAGGTCCGGGCGCCGGCGCGGCGGGCCCGGGTCGCCGTGGTCTGCGAGGCGAGCGGGCTGGTGGTGTGGTCGCGGTCGCTGTGCAACAGGACCACCGAGCGGCCGGAGAGCTGGGTCACCGGGTCGCCGGGCGGGCACCAGGGGGCGAGGCCGACGACGCCGCGCACCAGCGGGTGTCCGGCGGCGCGCAGGGCGGCCCGGCCGCCCATGGAGTGGCCGACGAGGATCACCGGGACCTCGCCGTACTCCTCGGCCACCGCGTCCAGTGCCCGGGAGGTGTCCCGCAGCGGGTCCTCGCGGGCGCCGTTCCAGCCCCGGTGGGTGTAGCGGACGGAGGTCAGCCGCACGTCGCGGCCCCGGGTGGCGCGGGCGATGGACCGGCCGAAGGGGCGCATCCGCAGACCGGGCAGGTTCCACGGCGGGGGCGCCTCCAGGCCCGCCTCCCGGCCGCCGTGCAGCAGCATCACCACGGCCCGGGGCGTCCTCCCCGCGCCCTCACCGCGTCCGCCCTGGCGCGGCAGCCCGTCGAGACCGCCCCGCGTCGCCGCGTCCTCGGGCCGCCCCGGTGGCTCCGCCCCGGCGCTGGCGTCCGTGCCGGGCGGTGGCTCGGCGTCCTGGGCCCGCTCTGCCCTCATGTGTGTCTCCCCCTGTGCCGCGGCCCGTTCCCGGTACGGGGTGGCCGCGGCGGTGTTCGTGACGGTGGGTGTGGGTGGCCGTGCCCGGGGCCTACGTGCCCCGGGCACCTGGTCGTCTGTGGGGTCCGGGGTGTGGTTCCCGGCGGCCCGCTTCCGGCCACCCCTTGTTCGGACCGGCGGGCGGTCCGGATGGGTCTGCCGGTACGGGAGTGGACGCTCCGCCGGGACTCTCCCGCGCGGGAGTTCTGTCGTGGGCGGCGTCGCGAGCAGTGCCGGGACCCGGCCGCGTGAGCCGAGGGGACATCAGAGCACGCTCTCCCGCCCCGTTTCCACCCATGGCCTCAGCTTGCCCGTACGGGGGGAGGTCAGGCTCGCGCAGGCGTACGGGGAGCCGCAGGCCCGGTGACGGCGGCAGGGACACGGCATTAAGAACGCGTCAAGATTGCCGGTGATCGGCAATGTCTTTTCGGCCAGGCCTATGGGAACATTCAGGAGAGTCACGGCACCGGCTTCTCACTCTGCCCCGCGCATCGGAAATGCGGAGCGGGCCCGGAACGGCACGGCGGAAATCAGGACCGCCGGTTCCGGAAACGACTGACCCCCCGCGAGCGGGGCGCGGTGGTGTGGGAGGGAAACGGCGACACGGGGAGGGGTAAATCGTGACCCTGTTTCTTGGTCTGGGAATCGCGGGAATCGTCCTGCTGGTTCTTTCCCTGATCTTCGACGGCGTCCTGGAGGGATTCTTCGGGGACTTCCTCGACGGTCTGCTCTCCCTGCCCGCCATTGCCGGGTTCGTGTCGATGCTTGGGTTCGGCGGAGCGATCGTGCTGGGGACCACCGGGCTCGGTGTGGCCGGCGCGACGGTCGTCGGTGTCCTCGCCGGCGTGGTGACGGGCTGGGTGGTGCTCAAGCTGAGCAAGGCCCTGATGCGCGACCAGACCGACGCGACGCCCCGTTCGGCCGACCTGGTGGGTACGGCCGGCTCCGTGGTCACCGCGATTCCGGCCAGTGGCTACGGCGAGGTGCTGGTGTACCTCGGCGGCCAGCCGCTGAAACTCTCCGCCAAATCCACCGCTCCCCTCACCAGGGGAACCGAGATCTGGGTCGAGGCATCTCTCTCCTCGACCTCGGTCTCCGTCCGCCCCGTCGAACGCTGACGGCGGCGGCACCGGGCCGGGGAGTTCCGGCAGCCGACCGCGCTTCCGGCCGGCCGATGTTTCACGTGAAACATCCGGACGTTTCCCGTGAAACACCGTCATGGGGCCGCCTGGTGTTTCACGGGAAACATCGGCCCGCGCCGGAGGGCGGCAGCGCCGCCGGAGCTCCGGCCGACCGCACTGTCCGCACTATCCGCCGTCCCCCGGACGGCTTGGGGGAAGCCCAATGAGTCCAGTCGTCTCCGCAGTCGTAGGAGCCGTGGTGCTCCTCGTCCTGCTCGCCCTGGTGGTGATCACCCGGTACAAGGTCGCCGGGCCCAGCGAGGCGTTCATCATCACCGGCCGTCGGGGCAAGAAGTCCACCGACCCGGAAACCGGCCGCACCATCACCGACAACAGCGGGCAGAAGGTCGTGGTCGGCGGCGGTGTCTTCGTCGTCCCGTTCGTGCAGCAGCGCTTCACGCTCGACCTCTCCAGCCGCCACATCCCCGTCTCCGTCCGGGGCGCGGTCACGCTGCGCGGCGTCAAGGCCAACCTCGAAGGCGTCGCCATCGTCAAGGTCGGCGGCAACGAGGACGCCATCCGCGCCGCCGCCCAGCGCTTCCTCCAGCAGCAGGGCGGCATCGTCGGCTTCACGCAGGAAGTGCTCTCCGGCGCCCTGCGCGCCATCGTCGGCCGCATGTCCGTCGAGGACATCATCCGCGACCGCGCCACCTTCGCCGGGCAGGTCGCCGAGGAGGCCGAGACCAGCCTCTCCGGCCAGGGCCTGATCCTGGACGCCTTCCAGATCCAGGACATCACCACCGAAGGCTCCTACCTGGAGGACCTCGGCCGTCCCGAGGCCGCCCGGGCCAAGCAGGAGGCGGACATCGCCGAGGCGATCGCCAAGCGCGCCTCGGAGCAGGCCCGCCTGAAGGCCGCCGAGGAAATCGCCATCGCCGAGCGGACCTTCTACCTGAAGCAGGCCGAGATCAAGGTCGAGACGGAGGCGGCCGGGGCCAAGGCCAACGCCGCCGGTCCGCTCGCCGAGGCCGCCCGTCAGCAGGAAGTGCTGATGGAGCAGGAGAAGGTGGCCGAGCGCCAGGCGGCGCTGACCGACCGCGAGCTCGACACCAAGGTGCGTAAGCCCGCCGACGCCGCGCGGTACCAGGCCGAGCAGGAGGCCGAGGCCCGCCGGATCGCCCAGGTCAAGGAGGCCGAGGCCGACGCGCAGCGGGCCCGCCTGACCGGTGAGGGCGAGAAGGCGCACCGCGCCGCCCTCGCCGACGCCCTCCGCATCGAGGGTGAGTCCGAGGCGGCCGCCATCGCCGCGAAGGGTTCCGCCGAGGCGGAGGCCATGCGGAAGAAGGCCGACGCCTTCGCGCAGTACGGCGACGCGGCCGTTCTGCAGATGCTGGTCGAGGTGCTGCCGCAGGTCGTCGCCAAGGCGTCCGAGCCGCTCAGCGCCGTCGACAAGATGACGGTGATCTCCACCGACGGTGCCTCCAAGCTCTCCCGCACCGTGGTGGACAACGTCACCCAGGGCATGGAGCTGCTCCAGTCCACCACCGGGATGGACCTGACCAGCGTCCTCAAGGGCATCACCGCCAAGGAGGGCGCCACCGTGCCCGCCCAGGCGCCCAGCGAGGCCCCTGCCGCCAAGGACGCGTCCGAGGGCGAGCAGAAGATCGACATCCGCGACTGACGCGGGGCCCGCACACGGAAGGGCTCCGGCCGCCTTCGGGCGACGGGGCCTTTTTCCGTGTCTGTCACCTCTCGGTGTCATCCTGGGAGAGAACACCTACGAAGGAGCCCCCCGTGCAGCTGGAACTCGCCGAGTCGGATCTCAAGTCCGTGCTGAACCGTCTCAAGCGGGCCCAGGGCCAGATCGCGGGTGTCGCCCGCATGATCGAGGAGGGGCGGGACTGCGAGGACGTCGTGACGCAGCTGGCCGCGGCCTCCCGCGCGCTGGACCGGGCCGGTTTCGCCATCATCGCCACCGGGCTCCAGCAGTGTCTGACCGACGACCCGCAGGACGGCGAGAACCCCACGACTCCGGAGTCCCGCGAGGAGATGCGGGCCCGCCTGGAGAAGCTCTTCCTCTCCCTGGCCTGACGGCGGGCCCCCGGCGCGGGCGGCCGGCTCCGCGCCCTCAGCTGCCGGGCACGATCACGGCACGGCCGCGCACCTCGTTGGCGTGCAGCCGCTCGTACGCCTTCGGCGCCTCGTCCAGGCTGTACGTCTCGACGTGCACGGTGACGTCGCCGTGCCGCGCCAGGTCGTAGACCTCGATGAGTTCGCTGCGGCTGCCCCAGTAGGGGGCGGTGACCACCGTCTCGTAGGCCGTGGTGCCGAAACCGACCTCGACCGAACCGCCGCCGATGCCGACGATCGTCACGTCGCTCTCGACCCCCGCGCACTGCTGGGCGATGGCGGTGGTCGGCGGGACTCCGGCGAAGTCGAAGACGGCGTCCGCGCCCCGCCCGCCGGTCAGCTCGCGGATGCGCTCGACCGCCTTGTCGTCCGAGATCAGCGTCTCGTGGGCGCCGACCTCGCGGGCCAGCGCCAGCTTCTCCTCGGAGACGTCCAGCGCGATCACCCGGGCCCCGGTCATGGCCCGCAGCAGCTGGATGCCGACATGGCCGAGGCCGCCCGCGCCGATGACCACGGCCGTCGAACCAGGCACCAGCTTCGGCAGCGACCGCTTGATCGCGTGGTACGGGGTGAGGCCCGCGTCGGTCAGCGGCACGGTCCGCACCGGGTCGAGCTCGCCGAGCGGGATCAGGTGCCGGGGGTCGTCGACGATCATGTACTCCGCCATGGCGCCGGGTGCGCCCAGCCCGGGCGGGCGGATGTTCAGCTCCTCGGCGCGCAGGCAGTAGTTCTCCTTGCCCTGCGCGCACTTCACGCAGGCGCCGCAGCCCCAGGGCCCGTAGACGACGACGGCGTCGCCCGGCCGCACCGTGTCGACGCCCTCGCCGACCTCGGCCACCACCCCGGCGCCCTCGTGGCCCAGGGTCAGCGGCAGCGGGAAGGGCAGCTGCTCCGCGGTCCAGCCCATCACCGCGATGTCGGAGTGGCAGACGCCGGCGGCGGTCACCTTGAGCAGCACCTCGCCGGGGCCCGGCCGCGGCACGGGTATCTCCACCACCTCGGGCGCCGCGCCCACCTCGCGGTACTGGACCGCCTTCATCGTCTCGGGGAGCTTCTCGGGCTGGCTCATGGCTCTCCTTCGCGTCCGTCCCCCAGGCCCGTACGGCCACCTCCCAGCCTCACGCCTCTCCCCCGATCCCGCGATCCGGGGACGGGGCAGGCGGGCCGGTCCTACGGAAACGCCTCCCGCTGCGGCTCGACCGGCAGGGGGCTGAGGGCCAGGAGGGTGAGGTCGTCGGCTTCCCAGCGGGTACCGGCGATGTGGCGGGCCACGGCGTGGCGGACGTGGCGCACCAGGCGGTCCGGCCGGGCGAGGCCCGGGTCCTCGGCGAGCGCCCGCTCCAGGTCCTGCTGGAGCGGGTAGAAGACGCCGTCCCGGTCACGGGCCTCGGTGACGCCGTCGGTGAAGAGCAGCAGCGTCTCGCCGGGGGCCAGCCCGTCGCGGACGACCCGCGGCCCGCCGTCCTCCGGCCTGTCGCAGGCCAGCTCCCCCATGCCCAGCGGGACCCCGCCCGAGGAGCGCAGGGGCCGCACGCCGTCCGGCCCGACCGCCAGCGGTGCGTCATGGCCCAGCGTCACGATCTCGATCCCGGCGACGCCGCGCCGGACCGTGCCCGGCTCCACCGGGTCGAAGGAGAGCACCACCGCCGTCGCGAACCGCTCGCCCCCCTCGTCCTGCCCCAGATAACGCGTGTACGCCTGCTGCCGCTTCATCCGGGTCTCCAGCCGCCGCGCCACGTCCCGCAGCCTGCCCTCGTGATACCCGGCCTCGCGGAAGGTGCCGAGCAGTACGGCGGAGGCGGCGACGGCGCCGAGGCCCTTGCCCTGGACGTCGCCGAGGATCACCCGGGTCCCGTACCGGCTCGGCTGGAGGTCGTAGAAGTCCCCGCCCACCCGGGCGACGTGGTCGGCGGTGACGTACACCGCCGACCAGTCCAGCCCGCCCCAGTGATAGGGCAGCGGCCGCAGCACGGTGTCGCGGACGACGTCGGCGGCGAGACTGAGCTTGGCGGTGCGTCTCTCGTTGGCCCGGCGGACGGCGCTGGCCCCCACCGACACCACGCCCGCCGCGGCGACCAGCAGAAGCCCGGGCAGCCCGGTCTCCGGGCCCGGCCGCAGCGCCCAGTCGATGAGCAGGTAGGCCCCGACGGAGAGGGCCGAGAAGAGGGCGGTCGCCCCCACCCCCGCGAGCGCGGCCGTCAGGGCGGGGACCATCACCACCCAGGCAATCATCCGGAAGCTTCTGCCGGTCCACAGGTCGCCGAGGACGATCAGGACGAGGAGCAGCGCGGGCAGGGCCCAGACGGCGTGCCGGCCGTGCAGCCAGGGCAGCGGGCGGTCGGGGACGCGACCGGAGCGCATCTGCGTCGTCGCGTCTCCCGGCAACCGCCGCATGGCCCTGTCCTCCCGGTCGCTTCCCGCCGTCCGCCGCAGGGCGGACGGTGTCAGTACGCCACCGAGATCCGGGTGCGCGGATGGCGGTGCTGCTCCGCCTCGTCGACGACGGCCACCGCGAAGTCCTCGGCGCTGATCCGCGAGGCGTGGCTGCCGCCCGCCCCCTCGGCCGTCAGCAGGGTGTCGCCGCCGATCCGGTAGTGCCCGGTCCGCTCGCCCGGCCCGATCTCCGGCGCGGGGGAGATGTACGTCCAGTCCAGCCCCGGGTCGTCGATGTCCCGGTAGAACCAGAGAACGTCCTGCTGGGCCAGCGCCTCCGGCCGGTACGCCTCGGGGAACCCCTCCTCCTCGACCAGCGGCCGGTCCGGGGCCACCTCCAGGCTCGCCGCGCCGCCGACCACGACCAGCCGCCCCGCGCCGGGGCCGGTGGCGGGCCCCGGAGTCGTGGCGGCGGCCGCGCTCACCCCCTCGGCCAGCGCGACGTTGACCGCGAGGAAGACCTCGCCCGGGTCGGAGCCGTCGCGAGGCGGTGCGACGGCGGAGATGACCGCGTCGGCGCCGGCCGCCAGTTCGCGGACCCGATCCGGGTCGCCCGCGTCGCCCGCCGTCACCACCGCCCCGGGCACGGGGGCCGCCCCGCTCCGGCTCACCGCCAGCACCTGATGGCCCCGGTGCACCGCCTCGGCGGTGATCCGGCTGCCGATCATGCCGGTGGCCCCGAACACCACGATCTTCATCGGGAGCTCTCCCTCACGTCCCTCAGGATCGCCATCTGGCGCCTTCCACTTGGTCGTTCCGGCCGGCGGGGCGCCCGAGGGAGCCAACCGCCCGGTCCTCGTGGATGTTTCACGTGAAACATCCATGATCGCCCGTGATGGCCTCGATGTTTCACGTGAAACATCTGCGTGTGTTTCACGTGAAACATCCGTGCCCGCCCGGCCGTCCGCCGCGTTCCGCCCACGGCGGCGGCGTCCGGCGCCAGAGGCCGATTCCGTCAGCGAACCACGCCCCTGTCACCCCCGCACCTCGTACGGCCCGGGCCTCCCGAGTTGCCGCCGCACGCCCGGCGGTGTGCCCTGGAAGGAGGCCGCAGACCGGCCGCACCGGAGCCGTGCCCGGGGCGTACCGCCGCCCGGGCCGCCGGGGCAGCGCGGATGCGCGCGCCCGCGGCTCACCGGCTGAGAGGAGCCCGCCATGTCGCACGCCGCCCCGGCCAGGGGAACCACCGGTCGCTCCCACCCCACCTCCCACCACCCCGCGCTGAGCAGGGCGTCGATCGGCTGGCCGCTCCTCCTCGCGGTGCTCTACGGCTGCTGGGGCGCCACCATGCAGCGCGACGCGGGCCCGATCACCTGGCGCAACGTCCTCTTCGGCATCGGCTCCGGGCTGGTCGTCGGTGTCCTCGCCTTCGTCCTGCACAAGGGGATGACCCCGGCCATCCCCCGCGAGGCACGGGCCGCCGTCTGGGCCGTCTTCGGCGGGGCGATCTTCGGCTATCTGCACAGCCTCAGTGGCGCCAGCATCCTGCGGTGCGTGGGGCTGGGGCTCGCCCTGGGCGTGGCCGTCTTCGTCTCGGTCTTCTACCGCTACTACACGAAGGAACCCGCGCCGGAGGGCTCACAGCGGTGACCCGATGAGCCCCCCACGGGTGGCGCCCCACGCGCTCCACCGCTTCGCTGGACTCCGTGAGCAGCCCCGCGAACGCCGCGCGCCCCGCCCGAGCCCCGTCCCGCGCCCGCCGCGCGGGACGGGGCTTCTCGGCGGTCGCCTCCGGGGTGCTGCTGGTCGTCACGGCGCTGCTGGTGCCGCTCGCCATCCTCTCCGGGTGGGCGCGGCTCGACATCGGCGACGCCGACGAGTACGTGGGGACGATGGAGCCGCTCGCCTCGAACGAGCACATCCAGGCGGACATCGCGGCGGCCGTCACCGACCGGGTCATGCGGGAGCTGGACACCGGGCCGCTCCAGGACACGGTCGCCGAGTTCGTGGAGAGCGCCATCCGCTCGTTCACCACCACGGAGACCTTCCGCACCGGCTGGAACGCCGCCAACCGGGAGGCGCACGGCGCCGTCCAGCGCGCCCTGCGCGAGGGCGACGGGAACGGCGCGGTCACTCTCAACCTCGCCCCCATCACCCAGCAGGTGAAGGACCAGCTGGAGGCCGACGGGGTGCCCTTCGCCGACCGGGTCCCGGTGGAGGACGTCGAGGTGACGATCCTGGAGGCGCACCGCTTCCCGGCGGCCCGGCAGAGCTTCCGCCTCCTCCAGGAGGCCGGACTCTGGCTGGCGGGCGCCGCCGTGGTGACGGCCGCCATCGGCATCCTCCTCGCCCGGCGCAAGGTCCGGGCCGCCGTCCTGACCTGTCTCGGCGGGGCGCTGACCTGCGGGGCGCTGCTCATCGGCATCGTGATCGGGCGGCGGGCGACCCTCGACGAGCTGCCGCCGGACGTCTCCGAGGCATCGGCCGCCGCCGTCTTCGACGCCCTGGCGAGCGCCCCGAGAACCCTGGCGTGGGCGGTCCTCGGCGGTCTGCTCGTCCTGGCGCTCGTCCTCGCGGTCCTCGCCGGGCTGCGACGCACCCGCCCAGCCCGGCGCTGACCTGCTTCTCTCCTTGAGGTGACGCCCCGGCTCAGACGCCGATGTCGCCGCCGTCCGCGCGCCACACCGCGACCACCGACGGGCGGACGATCCGCCCGGGTCCGTCCGGCCACTGCGAGGCGGGCTTCTCCACGGAGGCGCCGTCGACCTCGCCCGGGTGCTGCACCGCGACCAGGACCCGCCGGTCCTGGATGACCGGGCCGCAGGTCTCGGCGCCGGTCGGCACGGTGAGGAACTGCTTCAGCTCACCCTTGCGCGGGCCGCTGGTGGCGACGCCGAAGAGGCCGTCGTGGGAGCCGAGGGCGTTGCCGTCGGTGGAGATCCAGAGGTTGCCGTGCGGGTCGAAGGCGACGTTGTCCGGGCAGGAGATCGGGCTGACCTTCTCCTTGGGGAAGCCGGCGAAGTACGTGGCCGGGTCCTCCGGGTCGCCCGCGACGAGGAAGAGCGACCAGGCGAACCGGGTGCTCGTCGGGTCCTCGCGGTACTCGGTCAACTCCAGGACCTGGCCGTGCTTGTTGGCGTTGCGCGGGTTGGCCTCGTCGGCCGGCGCCTTGCCCTCCTTGCCCCGGTCGCTGTTGTTGGTCAGCGCGATGTAGACCTTGCCGGTGCGCGGCGAGGGCTCGACGTCCTCGGGCCGGTCCATCTTGGTGGCGCCGACCTTGTCACCGGCGAGCCGGGTGAAGACGAAGACCTCGGCGGCGCTCATCCCGGGCACGTGCGAGACGTCGCCGCGCGGACCGGCCGTGGCCAGGGGAATCCACTGGCCGGAGCCGTCGAACTCGCCGTCGGCGGGCAGCTTCCCGGTGCCGTCGATCTGGTCGGCGGGCGAGTCGCCGGTGAGCCTGGCGACGTACAGGGTGCCCTCGTCGAGCAGGGTCAGGTTGTGCTCGCGGGCGGCGCGGGAGTCGCCCTTGCGCATCCGCTTCGAGGAGACGAACTTGTAGAAGTAGTCGAACTTCTCGTCGTCGCCCATGTAGACGACCGGCCGCCCGTCGCGGGTCAGCCGGGGCTGCGCCGCCTCGTGCTTGAACCGGCCCAGCGCGGTCCGCTTGCGCGGCGTGGACTCCGGGTCGTACGGGTCGAGTTCGACGACCCAGCCGTGGCGGTTGGCCTCGTTGGGCTCCTGGGAGAGGTCGAAGCGCCGGTCGAACCGCTCCCACTTGCGCTCGGAGGCGCCGCCGGAGATGCCGTACCGCTTGAGGCGGGCGGCGGTCTCGGGGTCGGTGACCTTCTCGGCGTGGGCGAAGTACTGGTTGAAGTTCTCCTCGCCGTGCAGCGTGGTGCCCCACGGGGTGGTGCCGCCCGCGCAGTTGTTGAGGGTGCCGAGAACGGTGGTGCCGCGCCGGTCGGCGCTGGTGCGCAGCAGCGGGTGGCCGGCGGCCGGGCCGGTGACCTCGAAGCGGCTGGTGGTGGTGAGGCGGCGGTTGAGGCGGTGGCGGCGGACCGGGGTGAGCTTGCCGGAGCGGCGCTCCTCCTCCACGACGACCACCGAGAGGCCGTGCGCGGCCCAGGCGATCTCGACCTGCTCGCGGCTGGGGTTCTCCGGGTCGTACCCGGCGAACATCAGGACCTCGTCGGTGTACTCGTGGTTGGCGACCAGGACCTGGCGGCGGGCCCCGCCGTGCTCGCGGCCGCGCTCGTCCAGCGGGAGCAGCGAGAGGAAGTCGTTGTTGTAACCGAACTGCCCCGCCTGCGCCTTGGCGCTCTGGCGTTTCTCGTCGAACTCCGGGGCGCCGCGCAGGATCGGGTCGCCCCAGCGGATGACGACCTCCTGCGCGTACCCCTTCGGGACGCTCACCTGGTCCAGGGTGTTGGGGGCGACCGGGGTGAACCGCAGACCGCGCGCCGCCGTCCCGTTCCCCGTGCCGGGGTGGTGGCCCCCGTGGCCGGGGCGCCCACCGTGGGCGACGGCCCGCTCGGCGCCGGGGCCGACGACGGCGGCACCGGCCGCACCCGCGACCGTGACGACGGCGGCGGCGCGCAGGGCCGACCTTCTGGAGATGACACCGGCGATCACGTCACCGACGTAGGCGTTGTCGCTGGTGTTCGGCGTCTCGTGGAAGCAGGCGTCCCCGCAGCGGAACCGGCAGGTCAGCGCCGAACGGCCGCCAGGGTGCGATCCGATCAGCGGAAGCAGCTTGCGCATGGTCTCCTCCGTCCGGGCCCCGGCACCGGCGCCCGTCTGCGCCGGCCGACCGTGAAAGCCCCGGTCGGCCGCGACGCTAGGAGGGCAGCCGGGCAACGCGGCGGACGCGAGTTGAACGGAGCATGAACCCCCGGCGCACGGGCCCCGGTTGCCCTGTGGTGGAGTACGCCGGGACGGTGCGCGGCGTCACCCGGCCGACCCTCCCCAAGATCACCCGTGCGGGCGGCTAACCTTACGTGTCCGCCCTGGCCAGAACCGGGGGCCCGGGCGTGCCCCGGGACTTCGCCGCGACGGGGACCAACTCACGCGAAGGGTTGCGCAGGTGACTCGGGTGTTCTCGCCGCCGCGTGACCGCGCGGGCTGCCACCGCCGCGAGGCCGGTGGTGCCGCCCTGGCCCGCTTGACCCGCACCGTCTTAGGGACCGTGACCGGTTCCGTCGGTCACACTGCTTGAACCCTGACTCTTCCCCGCACCACCGTTCGCCTCGCCCCACACATCTCGAAGGCTCCGCGTCCCGCCGGACGCGGACCGCCACGCACGTGCAAGATCGGCTGCCGCGCCCTCGTGGCGCAGGGCTGGATTCGATCTCCCACCGGCTGGAGCCGGTGGCCCCCTCGAAAGGAACCTGATGGGCATTCTCAGTCTCCTGCGGAACGCGCTCGGCCGGTCACGCAAGGACCGGGACGCATCCGAGGCCGGTTCCGGCACCGGGACCGAGAACACCACGGCGGTCCCCCCGGCCCGTACCGGTGACGCGTCCCCCGCCGCCGACTCCCCGGCCCCCGCCACCGACGCCCCGGCCGTCCCCCCGGCCCGTGCCGAGGACCCGCTGGCCGTGGACGACGCGGACCACACCCCCGACCTGGTCGCCGCGGCCTTCGACCGCGAGGCGGCCGGCGTGCCGAGCCCCCAGCGCTCGCCCGAGGACGACCCGGACGCCGTCCTCGACACCCCGGCCCCCGCCCCGAAGACCGCCCCGGAGCCGGAGCCCGCCGCCCCGGCCGAGGAGCCGAAGCCCGAGGCCGAGCCGGAGTCCACCGCCCCGGCGGAGGAGGCCCCGGCCGCCGAGCCGACGGCGAAGCCGGAGCCGGAGGCCGCAGCGCCGGCCGCCGAGCCGAAGCCGGCTGCCGAGCCTGAGCCCGAGCCCGAGGCCGCCGCCCCGGAGCCCGCAGCCGAGATCCCGGCCGCCAAGCCGGACGCCCCGGAGGTCCCCGCCGCTGAGCCGGTGGCCGACCCGGCCGAGGCAGAATCGGACGCCACCCGTACGGCCCCGGAGGCCGAGGCCGAGGCCGAGACCGCGACCGAGGCGAAGGACGTGCCCGAGCCGGTCATCGCCGCCGTACCGGCGGACCCGGAGGTGCCCGAGGCCCTGATCACCGAGCCCTCGATCTTCGACCCGAAGCCGGAGGCGGCCCAGCCCACCACCGACCCGGAGCCCGAGCCCGCCGCGGAGCCCGAGCCCGCCCCCGAGCCGGTCGCCGAGTCCGCCCCCGAGCCGGTCGTGGCCACCCGGCCGGAGCCCGCCGAGCCCGTCGAGACGGCCCCCGAGCCCGCGACGGCGGCGACCCCGGCCGTTAAGCCGCACGCGACCGGACTCCCGGTCGCCGACGCCGCCCATGCGCTCGCCGACGCGGGCCTGACCGGGACGAAGGCCAAGGTCTACCTGGTGCTCGACCGCTCCGGCTCGATGCGCGGGTACTACAGGGACGGCAGCGCCCAGTGCCTCGGCGAGCAGGTGCTCGCGCTGGCCACGCACCTCGACCCGGCCGGCGCCCCCGCCGTGCAGGTGGTCTTCTTCTCGACCGACATCGACGGCAAGGGCGAGCTGACCCCTCAGGCGTACGAGGGCCGGATCGACGCGCTGCACGCCGAGTGCGGCCGGATGGGCCGGACCAGCTACCACCGGGCGATCGAGGAGGTCACGGCGCTGCACGAGGCGTCCGGGGCCACCGAGCCCGCGCTGGTGATCTTCCAGACGGACGGTCCGCCGGACGCCAAGACCGCCGCGACGCAGGCGCTCAAGGCGGTCTCCGGCGCGCCCCTGTTCTGGCAGTTCGTGGGCTTCGGCGAGAGCGAGCACAAGAACTTCGAGTACCTACGGAAGCTGAACACCCCGCACACCGGGTACTTCCCGGCCGGCCCGGCTCCCCGCGAGCTGACCGACGCGGAGCTGTACGCCGGGCTCCTCGCCGCCTTCCCCGGGTGGCTGGCGGCCCGCGCCTGACCCCCGCTGACCTGTGCGGCCCCCGGTCTCCGGACCGGGGGCCGCCCGCGTTCCACGCCCTGAAACACGGTGAAGCGATCTTCGGCGGGCCGTTAGGATTTCGCCCATGGCGGCCAATGGAAACGAGAAGCAGGGGACGAAGGCGTTCTACGTCACGACCCCGATCTACTACGTCAACGACGCTCCTCACCTGGGCCACGCCTACACGACCGTCGCAGGCGACGTGCTCACGCGCTGGCACCGTCAGCGCGGCGAGAAGGTGTGGTACCTCACCGGCACGGACGAGCACGGTCAGAAGATCATGCGCACCGCCGACGCCAACGGGGTCAGCCCGCAGGAGTGGTGCGACAAGCTCGTCACGGAGGCGTGGAAGCCCCTGTGGGAGCACCTGGAGATCGCCAACGACGACTTCATCCGCACCACCGAGAAGCGCCACACCGACCGCGTCCAGGAGTTCGTCCAGGACCTGTGGGACAAGGGCGAGATCTACAAGGGCGGCTACGAGGGCCCGTACTGCGTGGGCTGCGAGGAGTACAAGCTCCCCGGTGAGCTGCTCGACGGCGAGGGCGACTTCGCGGGCGAGAAGCTCTGCCCGGTGCACAAGAAGCCGGTGGAGATCCTCAAGGAGGAGAACTACTTCTTCAAGCTGAGCGAGTACGCCCAGCGCCTCCTCGACTTCTACGAGGCCAACCCGGGCTTCATCCAGCCCGAGTCCGCGCGCAACGAGGTCCTGAACTTCGTCCGCCAGGGCCTCACCGACCTGTCGATCTCCCGCTCCACCTTCGACTGGGGCGTCAAGGTCCCGTGGGACGACAAGCACGTCATCTACGTGTGGGTCGACGCCCTGCTGAACTACGCCACGGCCGCCGGGTACGGCGCCGACCAGGCCCGTTTCGACGCCACCTTCCCCGCCGACGTCCACCTCGTCGGCAAGGACATCCTCCGCTTCCACGCGGTGATCTGGCCCGCCATGCTGATGGCGCAGGGCCTCCCGCTCCCCGGCCGGGTCGTCGCCAACGGCTGGCTGCTGGTCGGCGGCGAGAAGATGTCCAAGTCGAACCTGACCGGCATCAAGCCGCAGGACCTGACCTCGCACTTCGGCGTCGACGCGTACCGCTGGTACTTCCTGCGCGCGATCTCCTTCGGCCAGGACGGCTCGTTCTCCTGGGAGGACTTCTCCGCCCGCTACACCAGCGAGCTGGCCAACGACTACGGCAACCTCGCCTCCCGCGTCGCCGCCATGGTGAACAAGTACTTCGGCGGTGAGCTGCCCGCCGCGACCGCCTCCGGCGAGGCCGAGAAGGCGGTCCAGGAGGGCCTGGCGAAGGCCGTCGCCACCGCCGACCGCGCGATCGGGGAGGAGCTGGACTTCCAGTCCGGCATCCTCGCCATCTTCGACTTCGTCAAGCAGGTCAACGGCTACATCACCGAGCAGGAGCCCTGGAAGGTCGCCAAGGACGACAGCGAGGAGGGCCGCGCCCGCCTCGCCACCATCCTGTACACGGCCGCCGAGTCGCTGCGCGCCATGGCCGTCCTGCTCAACCCGGTGATGCCCGACACCTCCCAGAAGCTCTGGGACTCCCTCGGCGCCGAGCCGCACCTCGGCCCGCTCGCCGCCCAGCGCATCGACGAGACCGCCGACTGGGGCCGCCTCCCGGCCGGCGCCACCGTCACCAAGGGCGCCGTCCTCTTCCCCCGCCTGGAGGAGAAGCCGACGGCCTGACCAGCCCTCCCCCGCACGCGGAAGCGGCCGGTCCCCTCACGGGGGCCGGCCGCTTCGGCGTACCCGGAGTGGCTCAGCCCCGCTCCGCCTCGTCCAGGGAGCGGACGAACTTGGTGAGCAGCCGGGCGAACTCCCGCTGCTCGCCCGGCTCCCAGTCGCCCAGCAGCGAGGCGTAGAACCCCTGCCGGGTGCGGTGGGCGGCGGCCACGGCCTGCTCGCCGCTCCCCGTCAGCTCCAGGCAGCTGCGGCGCCCGTCCTCCTGCGAGGCCACCCGGCGTACGAAACCGGACTTGACGGCGTCCGCGACGATCCGGCTGGCCCGCGAGGGGTCGACGGCGAGCCGGTCCGCGACGAACCCCACCGTCACGTCGCGCCCGCCCTCCCCGGTGCCCTCGTCGACGGCGTCGATGACGGCGAGCGTGGTGAGGTCCACCGGCGCCCCGGCGCCCTCCACCGCCGAGCGCGCCAGACTCCGCCGGGACTGCCGGCGCCGAATCCGGGTCATCGCCGCCTCGACGGCGGCCAGCACCGCGTCCCCGGCCTGCGTCTCCTCGCCCTGCCCGGCCCGCCGCGTACCGCTCTGTTCGTCGCCCACGCCCACAGGCTAACGGCGAACGTATGGACCCAGCACTCCTGTGTGTGCGACATTTATGTGCGCAAGTCATGCATGTGCGTACAGCAAGCTACCGTGCCGGCGCCCGGCCTCGTGCCGTGGTGCCCTGCCCCAGGAGGTCGAACATGTCCGCAACCCCTGTCCCCACCCCCACCCCCACCGCCGGTACGGCGCGCGTACGGGCGCTCGCGCTCGTGGGAGCCGTGCTGCTCGCCGGGGTGATCTGGCTGCTCGCCGAGGTGGTCCTCGGTGTCGGGCTGAGAGTCCCGGACGGGCCGGGCTCCACCTCGACCAGCGAGCTGGCCCTGCCGACGGTGCTCGTCGCGGTCGCCGTGGTCTCGCTCGCCGGCTGGGGGCTGCTGGCCCTCCTGGAGCGGTTCACCCGGCGTGCCCGTGGGCTGTGGACCGGCGTCGCCCTGGCGGTGCTGGGGCTGTCGCTTGTCGCGCCGCTCTTCGCGGAAGGGCTGGCCGCAGGGGGCCGGGCGGCACTCGTCTGCCTGCACCTGGCGGTCGGCGCGGTCCTCGTCCCCGCCTACCGGAAGGGAGCGCGCACGCTTTGACATGGGTATGACGCCATACCTATTCTCCTCCTCGTGGAGACGACAGCGCAGACACCGGACGAGGGCGCGGCCGGCCGGCTGGCCCAGGACCTCGCCCTCGTCCTCCCCGCCCTCCACCGCGCCCTGGACCGCCGCGTGGACGCCGACTTCCCGCACCCCAAGCCCGCCGAGGGCCAGATCGCCCTGATGCGGCTGATCCGGGACCGGGAGGGCGTCACCGTCCGGGAGGCGGCCGAGGTGCTGCTGGTCAAGCCCAACAACCTCAGCGCGACGGTGACCCAGATGGTGGCCGCGGGGCTGGTCGAGCGCCGCCGGGACCCGGACGACAAGCGCGTCACCCACCTCCACCTCACCCCGACCGCAGCCGAACGCACCCACGCCGTCGACGAGTTGATCGGCGGGTACGTCGAGCAGGCCCTGGCCGGCCTCAGCGACGGCGAGCGGGGCGCACTCGGCGCCGCCGTCGGAGCCCTGCGCCTGCTGGAGCGCGGACTCCACCCGTCGTCCGCCTCCTGACCCCGCGCCACCGGCCCTGTACGGCCATCCGTCTCTCTCCCCCCCCCCGCGAGGAACACCCATGTCCACCCGGACCCCCGAAGCCCCGCCCGAACCGGCACCCGCACCCCCGTCGTCCACCCGGCGCGGCAACCCCTGGCTGACCCTCATAGCCGTCGCCTTCGGGCTCTTCATGGTGGCCCTGGACGGCTCGGTCGTCTCCATGGCCAACCCGGAGATCGGCCGCGACCTGAACGCCGGCACCGCCGACCTCCAGTGGGTCACCAACTCCTACCTGCTGGCGCTCGCCGCCGCCCTCATCCTCGGCGGCAAACTCGGCGACCGCTTCGGCCGCCGTACGTACTACCTGATCGGCGTCGCCGGCTTCACCCTCGCCTCGGTCGCCATCGGGCTGGCCGGGTCGATCGAGGGCGTCATCGCCTTCCGCGCCGTCCAGGGCTTCTTCGGCGCGCTGCTGATGCCGAACACGCTCGGGCTGCTGCGCGCGGTCTTCCCGCCGAAGAAGTTCGGCATGGCGGTGGGCATCTGGGCGATGGTCTCCTCGGTGTCGACGGCGCTGGGTCCGATCGTCGGCGGCCTGCTGGTCGAGCACGTCAACTGGGAGTCCGTCTTCTTCATCAACGCCCCCGTGGGCGTCCTCGCCCTCGCCTTCAGCGCCTGGGTGCTGCCGCAGGCCAAGGGCGAGGAGGGGCGCGGGACGCGGTTCGACATCCCCGGGGTGGTGCTGCTCGCCCTCGGGCTGCTGCTCGTCGTCTTCGCCGTCGTCAAGGGCGAGACGTGGGGCTGGGCCTCGCCGGCCACCGTGCTGACCCTGCTCGCCGGCCTCGCGGTCCTGGTCGCCTTCGGCCTCTACGAGAACCGGGTCGCCCACCCGCTGCTGCCGATGCGCCTCTTCCGCAACCCGGCGCTGACCGTCGGCACCGTCATCACCGCCGTCAACTTCTTCGTCCTGCTCGGCGTGATCTTCTTCGTCATGCTGTACCTGCAGAACGTGCGCGGCTACAGCCCCGTCGAGTCCGGCGTACGCACCCTCCCGCTCAGCCTCGCCTCGGTCGTCGCCGCCCCGCTCGGCGCCGCCCTCACCGGCCGCTTCGGCGCCCGCCTGACGATGCCGCTCGGCATGCTCCTCCAGGCCGGCGCCTCCCTCGGCATCCTCGGCTGGGGCCTGGACACCGCCTACGCCGTGCTCTGGCCGCCCTTCGTGGCGCTCGGCCTCGGCATCGGCATGGTCATGGCCGCCTCCTCGGACGCCATCGTGGGCAACGCGCCCGTGCGGGACGCGGGGGTCGCGGGCGGCCTCCAGTCCACCGCCCTCCAGGTCGGCGGCGCGCTGGGCACCTCCGTCCTCATCTCCCTGATCAGCAGCCGGGTCTCCGCGACCTTCGGCCCCGAACTGGCCTCCGCCGGCGTCCCGGCCCCGGTCGCCGACGGCCTCGCCGAGGCCAAGGACGCGGTCGCCATGGGCGTGGCCCCGGTAGGCCCCCGCCTCCCCGAATCCCTCCACGGCCCCGTCACGGAGGCGGCCGGCCAGGCTTTCCTCAACGGCGTCCACGCCGCCGCCTGGGTCACGGCCTGCCTGTGCGTGGCGGGGGCGGTGGCTTCGGGGTGGGTGCTGCGGCGCCGCACGCCCGCCTCTGCGAACTAGGCGCCGGGCTCCGCGCTCAGGCCCTCGCCCGGTACTCGTCCCAGCCCCTTGCCGCCGTTGCCAGTCTGGTCGTCCACGGATCGGGGTCGTTTGTGCTGATCTCGGTCCACAGGCGATGGCCGGCGGCGGCGAAGGCGGTGATTCCTGGGGCGGGGGCCGCGGCCCAGGCCAGAGTCCGGGCCGCCCAGCTTTCCGCCGAGGCGGGGCTGTGGCCGGAGGCGATGAGCCAGATGACCCAGTAGGCGGCGTCGAGCCAGGCGGCCCCCCGCGTGGCCCAGGCCCAGTCCACGAGACGGGCTTCCTCGGCGACGAGGACGTTGGTGTTGTTCAGATCGGTGTGCAGAAGATGGTCGCCGGAGAAGAAGGCCAGGTCGGCCGGGTCTCCGGCGTACTCCTTCAGGCGTTGCTCCGCCTGGCGGAGTGAAATGCCGGGGCGGGGCGTTCCGCCGAGCCGGTTCAGCAGGGCGACGACCTTCGGCAGATCCGGGGAGCCGGGTGCGTAGTCGGCGTGGTGGTGGCCGGTCAGGGCTTCGAAGCCGAGGAGGTCCCAGCCGTGGCTCACGACATGCCAGCGCAGTGTGGGAGCCAGCCCCGTGAGGAAGGGGGCGACCGCTGCCTCGCGGGCCTGGGTCCAGACGCGGGGGTGGTCGGTGCGCAGGCCCTTGACGTGCCAGGTGCCGGAGGCCGACGTGAGGCGTACGGCGATTTCGCTGTTGAACCCCTCGGCCACCTCTTCGGCGTGGAGCAGCGGTCCGGTGTGCTCCTCGACCGCAGCCCGTACGGCGGACGGAAGCTGGTCGACAGAGAAACGGGCAGTGGGCATGCGGCGCCTTTCCTCGGTTCG
Source organism: Streptomyces albidoflavus (assembly GCF_000719955.1). Lineage (GTDB taxonomy): Bacteria > Actinomycetota > Actinomycetes > Streptomycetales > Streptomycetaceae > Streptomyces > Streptomyces albidoflavus. The sequence goes on along the minus strand of NZ_JOII01000007.1, from coordinate 277,658 downwards.
CCGGTGCGTCGGCCGGGGCCCGCCGTGCACATGCCGACGAGCCCCGACGCTCTCACCTGTCTGAACGACTACCGGTAAGGGTTGTCGTCGTTGCAGCCCGGGACGGCCCCCTCGGTCAGCGTCTCCAGGTCGTCGAGGAGTACGACTTCCTCCGGCTCCCGCAGGGCAGTCGGCGGGCTCGTGATCTCCACCATGACAGCGGTCATCGACGGTCTTCCTTTCCGTGTCGGCAATAGGTGTTGAGTGGTGCCTTCGCCTCCTGGTACGCCTTGGCGAGCGGTCGGCAGACCCGGCAGGTGCCGGAGAGCAGACAGCCGCCGCAGCCACCGGTGCGAAGCATCTGGGCATCGGCGATGCGGGGGAGACGGCGGAGCCCGTCCAGGCCCTCGGTGACCAGGTCGACGGGGTTTTCGCGGCCGACCTTGCACATGGTGGCCTGGCCGTGCGGGTCGACGTGGAAGAAGGTGTGACCGGCGGGACAGTCCTGGAAGACACTCGTCTTGTCCAGGAATTCTGGTGCTTGCGCGGCCAGCGGTTCGGGGCCGCCCGTGTACGTGGGAGAGATGGTGCCGTACTCGGTGCGACGGGCACCGTAACGGTCGGCGAAGGCGCGCATGGCGTGGACCTCGTGGGCGTTGTGCCGGGTGATGATCAACGCGAGCTCGAGAGGGATGCGTGCTTCCCGAGCGGCGTCGAGCCCTTTCTCCACGAGCCGGAAGGCTCCCTTCCTGCGCGTCAGGGAGTCGAAGCTGTCGGGCGTGGCGCCGTAGAGGGACACCGTCACTTTGTGCGGCGGCCGGTTCCTGAACATGGCGATGATCTCGGGGTGGTGCAGCCGGGAGCCGTTGGTCAGGATCTCGATGAGCATGCCGGAGTCGTACGCGAGGACGTAGGCATCCACGAAGTCACGGTCGATCAGCGGCTCGCCGCCGGTGAACTGGAGCCAGAGCACTCCCGCGTCGCGCAGAAGGCGCAACAACCGCGCCTTCCCGTCCCAGGGCAGGCCCTCGAACTTCCTCTCCGCGAGGTAGCAGTGCTCGCAGTTGAAGTTGCAGCCCTTGTTGATCTCCCAGGTGGCCCGTCCGTAGCCGAGGGGCGTCTGTGGGCGTACGAGGACGGCGTTCCGGAACGGTGTGGCGGTGAGGTCGAGGTCCCATGCTTTCCGTGCGCCCTCCACGAGCCACCTGGGCACGGGACGGCCGCTGTCGGCGAGGGCGGCGAGTTCGCCGTACTTCGCGCGGGGCAGTCTCATGCCGGCCCGGATGCCCGGGCGGGCGACGAGGAAGGTGCCGTTGTAAGGGCTCACGATCAACTGGTGCACGAGATCTCCTCGCTGTACGCGGGTACGTCCCAGGTGTGCCGCTCGGGGTGCCCGGAGTACAGGCAGCAGGCGTCGGCGTCGGTGTCGAGGGGCGGCACCGGGCAGTCGGGCAGCGTGACGGCCTCCGCAGTGCCGCCCTCGTCCCAGCGGAGCCACAGGGCCGCGTACGGTTCGGTCTCGGCCAGCAGGCCGAGGTGCTTACCGGTGCTGTGCGGCGGCAACTGGCACCGCACGGCCCTCTCGAACCAGCAGGCGGACCAGAGGGCGGTCAACACCTCGACCGGTACCCGGCGCCGGTGTGCGCAGCGCATCACGTCACCGGGCCGTGAGCGGCTTGCGGCTGTCGGGCGCGGCAGCCCTGGCACTGGCACGGCGGGTACCGCTCACGGCTCACCGACGCCGGCCTCGCCCGGCTCACGCGCACCCTCGTCGTGGGGCCCCACGTGCGGCCGGAGTCGCGCGAGATCCGCAGCGTCATCCGTACCTCGTCCTCGTTCTGTCCGTTCGCCATGACTCGAGGATTTCGGGCAGCAGGCAGAGCGGAAAAGGTCCAACGGGTTACCCAACGTGGATAACATCACTGTCCGTTCACCTTTCGCAGCGATCCGTGGTCCCGTATCGGAGCGTGCCGATGTCCGAGCTGCCTCACTCACCGGAACTTCCGGCCGGTCTGCTGACGGACCCGGCAATGATCGACGCGTGCCGACGCCGGGATTTCGGCGCGGTCTTCCGGCTCGTGAAGGCCCGGGCGGGCGTCTACCCGTCGATGATCGCGCGGCGGTGCGATCTCACCCCGAGCCGCGTCGGTGAAGTAATGGCGGGACGACGGCAGTTGGTGCACATGGATGTTGTCGAGCAGATCGCCGACGGCTTGCGCATTCCTGGGCACATGCTCGGCCTCGCCCGGCGCGCCTGGGAGACGCCACCGTGCCTGGACGTTCCGGCGCAACGGCCCGGTGCCCCGGGTCTGTCCGGGGAGCCGGTCGCGGCCGGCCTTCCCGGAACGGACATCGACAGTGTCCTCGCCCTGGCGGCCGACCACCGCCCCGGTGCGGCCACACTGGAAGCGCTGCACTCCTCCATCACCGACTACTGGCGCCGGGACGACGAGCACGGTGGCGAGACCTTACGGCCCGCCGTCGTCGGCCAACTCCGTTACGTGCTGGGGCTTCTCAGGGAGCAGCCGTACGTTCCGGTGCGGGACGGCCTGTACGGCATCGCTGCGGAGCTGGCCAGGCTCACGGGGTGGACGTACTTCGACGCCCGCCAGTACCACCAGGCCCGTGCCTACTTCACCGAGGCCCTCGGACTCGCCAAGGCTGCGGACGACCGGCTGTTCATGGCCAACGTCCTCGCCTGCATGAGCCTGAAGGCCACGTACCAGGAACGGCCGGGAGACGCCCTCGCTCTGGTTTCGGCGGCCCGGGACCAGGTCCGGTACGCGGAAGGAACGACGCCCAAGGTTCTGGCCATGCTCGCCACGCGGGAGGCGTTCGCCCATGCGGCCCTCGGAGACCGGGCGGCGACCCACCGCTCCCTCGCGGAGGCGCACACGTCCTTCGGCCGGATCGGCACGGGCGATCCCGACCCGGCCTGGGTGGCGTACTTCGACGAGACGAAACTCGCCGTCGACACCGGTATCGCACACGGCAGGCTCGGCGACGCGGAACTCGCCGAGCCTCTCATCACCGACGCCCTCGGTCGTGAGCAGCACAGCAACCACCGGGGCCGCGCGTTCCACGCCTTCTGGCTCGCCCGCACCCAGCTCCAGCGGGGCAAGCTGGACGAGGCGTGCCACACGGCGACGGAGGCGCTGACCCCGGCGGCCGCCACCGCCTCCCGGCGCGTCGCGGACCACCTGCGCGAGTTCTACGGCGAACTGGCGCCACACCGCCGCGAACCGGTGGTCCTCGACTTCGAGGCGCGGCTGCGCGAGACGCTGCCCGGTGGGCTCAGCGCGTCGCCTCGTCCATGAGGACGTACATCAGTCCGACGAGGGCCCCGCTGCTGACCACCTCGCGGCGGTCGATCATCGCCCGCACGTCCGCGAGCGGAATCCACTCGATGCGGTCCGACTCGTTCTTCTCCGTGGGCGGCCCGGCGTACGTCGCACCCTCGGCGAGGAAGACGTGGTGCTTCGAGTCGGTGATGCCGTTGGCCGGTTCGGCGTAGACGAGCGGCTTGACCGGGCCTACCTGCCAGCCGGTCTCCTCCAGCACCTCGCGGGCGGCGGCCTCGGCGGGCGTCTCCCCCTCCTCGATCAGGCCCATCGGCAACTCCCAGGCCCAGGCGTCGGTGATGAAGCGGTGCCGCCACATCATCAGGACCTCGCGGCGCTTGTTCACCACCACGGCCACCGCCAGGTGCCGCATCTTGACGACGTGGTGTTCCCACCGGTGCCCGTCCGGGGTCTCCACGTCGGTGAGCCAGAGGTTCACCCACTTGTTCTCGTAGATCGGACGTTCCCCGTGGGTCTTCCACTGCATCGCTGCGGCCCCTCTCGATCAGCCTTCAGGATGGCAGAGCCAGGGCACGGGGGCGGCGGTTTTCGGCTTACTTCGTGTCGGGGTGACGATTAGCGCCGGACGCCCGGACCGAGCACCTGGTCCGAGGGCGCCCCACCTCACCCCGCCAGGAACCCCATCGCCGTGGCAGCCCCCGCCGCCGTCCCCGCGCACACCTGCCCCACCGTGTGGTACCCCAGCGCCACCCGCGACCAGCACACCGCACCCGCCAGCGCGTAGGCGGCGAGCCATGCCGGATGGTGCACCACGGCCAGCTGGGCCACCACGGCCGAGGCGACGGCGGCGTCGACGGAGATCTTCCAGACGGTGTTGACGGCGAGCAGGACGATGGTCATGGCCCAGAGGGCCAGCATGGTGACGAGGATGTCGCGGGGGGCGTTCCCGGCCACCATGACCAGGGAACCGGCGCCGATGGAGCCGAGGATGACGAAGAAGATCGGGGCGCGCTTGGTGCGGTCGACCACGTGGCGGTCGCCCCAGGCGCCGCGCCCGCGCTGCCATTCGATGTAGCCGGCGGGTATGAGGCCGGCGCAGAGTGCCCCGAGGAACCCCCAGAGGAGCCCGGACCAGTGTCCGCCGGCCGCCGCGAGGCCGATGCCGAGCATCCCGGCGAGGAGGACGTTGCGGGGCTGGAGGACGTCGGTGACGCGGCGGGCGGTGAGGTTCTCCGGCGTTCCGGGCTCGGTGGGGGCGGTGCTGGTGGTCATCGGGTCGGCTGCTCCGGGGAGTTCGGGGTGGCGGCGGCCTCGCCCGCGCGGGCGGCGGCGAGGACGGCGGTGGTGCGGGCGGCGGGGATGGTGCGGCAGGCGGCGGCGACCCGGACGAGCCAGGCGACCTCGCCCTCCTGGTCCTCGGCCTGCCGCGGGTCGGTGGCGGGGGCGGCGGGCCCGGCGGGTACGCCCTCGGCGTGGGCGGCGAGGGCGGCCCGTATCCAGTGTGCGTCGGTGCGCGGGCCCCGCTCGTCGGGGTCGGCGGTGTCCTCGGCGGCGGCGGTGCGGGCGGCGTCGGCCAGGTGGCCGGGCGCGTAGTGGCGCAGCTTCTCGACGGCGTCGGCGATGTCGGCGGACCAGCGGTCGACGCGCAGGTCGGCCGGGGTGTCGAAGCGGGTGACCTCGCGCAGCAGGGAGGCGGGCGGGGCGAAGGGCTGCTCGGGGAAGGCGGTCATCAGCTCGCGCCAGAGCGGGTGCAGCCGGGCCTGGGCGCGCCAGAGGCGGGCGCGGCGCAGGCCGGTGGAGAAGGCGGGCAGCGAGGCGCCGACGGCGAACAGGACGAAGAGCAGGACCTGTCCGGCCTCGGTGACCTTGTCGAAGGTGTCGGCGAACTCCACACTCGGCTGGTCGACGACGCTGACCCACATGAACAGGGTGCGGCTGGCGGTGTAGGCGACGCCGATGAACATGGCGGCGGTCATCATCGACAGGCCGACGCGCAGGTGGCGGGCGGTGGCGTCGGCGGTGGCCAGCTTCCACTGGTAGGCGCAGACGGCACTGGCGGCGCCGAGGTAGACGTAGAAGACCGTCATGTAGAGGGTGGCGCCGGGCTGGCCCGCGTGGTCGGAGACGAAGCGGTCGGAGGGGACCGAGCGGTCGACGACGGTGAAGAAGAGGACGGTCAGCAGGATGAGGGTGGCGACCGACGCCTTGGCGGCGACGCGCTGCACGAGGCGGGCGAAGCGGACGTGGCGGGGGACGGCGCCCCGGTCCGGGTAGCGGCCGTAGATGGCGACGATGTAGCTGAGGATGGCGAGGATCGCGATGGTCGCCGTGTAGTGCTTGATGAGGACGGCGAGGTCGGTGACCGGGCTGTCGTTGAGCGTGGTGCGGACGAACTCGGTCTTGGTCCACAGGGCGGCGGCGAATCCGGCGTAGCAGCCCCACAGGGCGCGTCTGCGGCGGTCCTCCTCGTCCCCCCAGAGGGCCGCCGGCATCCGCCACAGGGCGACGGCCGTCATCAGCACGGCGACGAGGTATCCGGCCAGATCGAGGGTGCTCACACGGGGTCCTTGGGTGGGGGGTCGCTCGGCCCGGCGGGGGACCGGGCGGTGGGGGCCGTCCGAGGTTAGTGCGTCAGGGCCTCCGCCGGAACAGGGAACGGGCCCCGCGCCGGTGGGAGACGGGCCGGGCAAGGGAGTTGGCGAGGCGGCCCATCATGTCGTCGCCCGCCACGTCGCGGGCCATGCGCGGGATGAGGGAGGCCCCGAACTCCGCGACCCGCTCGTCGTGGGTGTCGTAGACGGCACGGGCCTGCACGGGTCCGTCGAGGCCGGGGAGGGGGCCGTCGTCGGGGGCGGGAGGCCCGGCGTCCGGCGGGCGGCCCAGGACGCGGCCGATCAGGCTGGCGTCGAAGACGGGGAGGAGGCGGCGGAGCTGGTCGCCGTCGAGGCTGGTGCCGTGGTCGAACCACTCGTGGCACAGCTCGTGCAGGATGACGTGCTGCGTCTGGTAGGCGGTGGGGCGTCTGCGGTACAGGACGAAGCTGGTGGCGGGGGTCTTCAGCCGCAGCCCGCAGGCGGAGTGGACGCGCGTGAGGTGGTCGGGGATCTCGTGCAGGACGATGGTGCGCCCCCGGGCGGCCTCCATGTTGGCGACGAGGCCGGCTATCCCGAAGGGCGACGGTATCGGCAGGTCGGCGAGGCCGTCCTCGCACTCCTTGCGCAGCGCGCGCAGCGACATGGCCGCTCAGCTCCCCGCGCCGCCGGGGCGGCCGTCGTCCGGCTCGCCGCGCTGTTCGCTCTCCTCCAGCAGGGAGAGGGCGAACTGGAGGAGTTCGGGCGGCAGTCCGTGCGCGTCGAGGCCGCGGCCCGCGACGCCGCTGATCTCGCCGGTGCGCCGCTTGACGAGGAACTGGAGCCCGGCCACCACGTCGTCGACGACCTCGGACTCCTCCTTGAAGAACCGCCAGTCGACGCCGAAGCCCAGCCCCAGCGCCTTCAGGATCTCCTCGGAGGGCTGGGTGACCTTCCCGGCCAGGATGTTGGAGAAGTAGCTGTGCGAGAGGGAGCCGCCGCGGCTGCGCACCAGGTCGGAGAAGTAGCGGCCGGAGATGCGCTGGCCGGGGAAGGTCTTCTCGACCATGTACTCGACCTTCTGGCGCAGCGTGCACAGTTCGGGGGCGTCCTCGGCCCCCTCGGACCCCTCGGCCCCGGTCGGCGGGCGCTCGGCGACCTGCGGGTGGGCGGGGTCGTCGTACGGGGTGCCCGAGGGCGCGCCGGGGGTGGTGGGCGACCGCTGCCCGGCCTGTTCGGTCCCCTCCGAGCTGGCAGCGTTGTTCATCCGGCCCCCCACTGTCCCCTCCGCCGTTCCTGGTCGACCGATGCCACGGTGTTCGAATCTCGGTCGGCGGGGTCGTACTGTAACGGACCCCTTGACTCCGCCCGCCGCCTCTCGGCCATGTCTGCCCTCTCCCCACCTGCCGCAGTCGCGGTGTCCACGCCCGACTCACGTCCGGGAAGGCGTGGCGGACGCCCGAACGGGCGATGCAGGGCGGGAAGGGCGGACAAAGGGGAGCATTGCGCTCCGGCTGCGAATTCGGACTTGCGTAAACACTCTACGTCACTGTTAACTCGAAAAAACATCGCCAGGGGGCCACGAGGGGAGTGCCCTGACGGTGACCGGGCGCGTTGCTGCCGGGGCTCGACCGTGCGCGCACACCGCCGCGGCGGGCCCCCGGCGGCGGCACAGGCCGGCGGTGGGGAGCGGCGCTACGCGCATCAACCCGCCCTGGCCCGCACGCGACCGTTTCCGGGCCGCCCACGGGGGTGGCGGCGCGGGAACATGGCGCGTGCCCCGGGGGGCCCGTGTCCGCCAACACGGGCAGCCGGACCCGGGAGACCGGGCGCCCGGTGAAAGGCCGGAAGACCGGCGCAGGCCGGGAAACCGGGGGACCCGCGGGGACACCCGGGGGAAACGAGGGGGGAGAGGGCCGCCTGTCGGGGGACGGCGGCCGGTACGACGCCTCGGGGGAAGGCGTCGTACGACGGACGGCAGCCCCGTCGCGACGGGGGATACGCGACGGGGCTGCCTCCGGCATTATGCAGCCAGGTCCGGGGCAGACCTCAACGGACCCCCTCCTTCCGGACGCCCGGCCCGGCTGGGCCGCCTCCCGCGCCTTCGGCGCGCACCACCCCAGGAGCCCGCCCGTGCCCGTGCCCCCCGACGAGCCGACCCCGCCCGCCCCGCCCTACGACCCCGAGCTGGCCGAGGCCGCCGCCGAGCTGCGCCGCACCACGCCGGAGACCGCCGAGGTCGACATGGTCCCGGCGCTGCGCGCGGCCGTCGCCGCCTACCCGGAGGTCACCGACGACCAGCTGACGGCCGACGGCGCCTGGGAGGTCGCGGAGGACGAGGCCGAGGGTGTCCCCGTCCTCGTCTGCCGCCCCACCGCTCCCGCGCCCGGCCCGCTCCCCGTCCTCTGCGTCCTGCACGGCGGCGGCATGATCGTCGGCGACTGCCGCCAAGGCGTCCTCGACCCCCTCTCCTACGCACGCGAGCTGGGCTGCGCCGTGGTCTCCGCCGGCTACCGCCTCGCCCCCGAGCACCCCCACCCGGCCCCCGTCGAGGACTGCCTCACCGTCCTCGCCTGGACCCTCGGCAAGGGCGCCGCCGCCCACGGCCTCGACCCCGGCCGCGCCGTCCTGCACGGCACCAGCGCGGGCGGCGGCCTCGCCGCCGGCGCCGCCCTGCTCGCCCGCGACCGGGGCGCGCCCCTCCCGGCCGCGCTGATGCTCCTCTCCCCGATGCTCGACGACCGCAACGACACCCTCTCCGCCCGCCAGCTCGCCGGCTCCGGCGTCTGGGACCGGGCGGCCAACGCGGCGGGCTGGGCCGCGCTCCTCGGCGAGGCGGCCGGCGGCCCCGACGTGCCCCCGTACGCCGCCCCGGCCCGCGCCCGCGACCTCTCCGGACTGCCTCCCCTCTACCTGGACATCGGCTCGGCCGAGACCTTCCGCGACGAGGGGACCGCCTTCGCCTCCGGGGTCTGGGCGGCGGGCGGGGAGGCCGAGCTGCACGTCTGGCCGGGCGCCTTCCACGGCTCGGACGGCCTGGTCCCCGGCGCCCGGATCTCCCGCGCCGCCCGCGCGGCCCGCCTGGGCTGGCTGCGCCGCGTACTGGCGCTGCCGGGCTGATCCGGCGCGCGGGGCGGACGCGCCAGGCGTGCGGTGCCCGGCGAACCGCCCGTCATGTCGGATGATGTGGTGATCGAACACGTCGAAGAGGACGCGGAGGCGGCGGAGACGGGGCGGCGGCGGACCGGGACCCGGCCCCGCTACTCAGGGTTGCCTCAGCGACGCAGATCACCGCCGGGCTGGCTACAGTGCGGCCGAATAAATGGGTAGTCTCGTACGGACTGAGTAAGTTACCGCTTAGTAATGAACGCGGGACGGCCGGAGCACCGGTGGGACCGCCTCAGTCGCCGTCCGCTTGACCATCCGCCTAGCTATCCGCTCGCGCAGGTTCGAGGAGCCTCCATGCAACTCGCCGCGATCATTGTGTCGTTGACCCTCGCCGTCGTCGGCGTGGCGCTGTTCGGCCGGGCCATCGCGCAGATCTACCGGTACGTCCGCCTCGGCCAGCCCGTCCCCGCGGGCACCCGGACCGACGAGCCGGTGCAGCGCACCGTCACGGTGGCCAAGGAGTTCCTCGGCCACACCCGGATGAACCGCTGGGGCGTCGTCGGCGTCGCGCACTGGTTCGTCGCGGTGGGCTTCTTCGCGCTCGTGCTCACCCTGGTCCACGCGCTGGGCCAGGTCTTCCAGGCCGACTGGCAGCTGCCGATCATCGGCGGCTGGGCGCCGTACGAGATCTTCACCGAGCTGGTCGGTCTGCTGACCTTCCTCGGCATCGCCGTGCTGATCGTCATCCGCCAGCTCTCCCGCGCCGACAAGCCGGGCCGCAAGTCCCGCTTCGCCGGTTCCAACACCGGCCAGGCGTACTTCGTCGAGGCCGTCATCCTCATCATCGGCGTGGCCATCCTGGTCCTGCGCGGTCTTGAGGGCGCCCTGCACCACGTGGACCACTTCGAGTGGTCGTACCTGGTGACGTACCCGATGGTGGCCGGCTTCCGCGGGCTCAGCACGGAGACGCTGCAGAACCTCACCTACGTCGTCGCCACGATCAAGATCGGTACGTCCTTCGTCTGGATGATCACCGTCTCGCTCAAGACCGACATGGGTGTGGCCTGGCACCGCTTCCTGGCCTTCCCGAACATCTGGTTCAAGCGCGAGGCCGACGGCTCGGTGGCGCTCGGCGAGCTGAAGCCGATGGTGTCGGGCGGCAAGGAGATCGACTTCGAGACGGTCTTCGACGAGGAGGAGGGCGCCGAGGAGGCGGTCTTCGGTGCCTCGCAGGTCGAGCACTTCTCGTGGAAGGGCCTGCTGGACTTCTCCACCTGCACCGAGTGCGGGCGTTGCCAGTCGCAGTGCCCCGCCTGGAACACCGGCAAGCCGCTCTCCCCCAAGCTCCTCATCATGTCGCTGCGCGACCACGCGCACGCCAAGGCCCCGTACCTGCTGGCCGGCGGCGGCAAGACGATGGAGGGCGAGGAGAAGGCCACGGCCGAGCAGCTCAAGGACGTGCCCGCCGCCGCCCTCGCCGAGGCCGAGCGCCCCCTCATCGGCACCGCCGAGGAGAACGGCGTCATCGACCCCGACGTGCTGTGGTCCTGCACCACCTGCGGCGCCTGCGTCGAGCAGTGCCCGGTGGACATCGAGCACATCGACCACATCGTCGACATGCGCCGCTACCAGGTCATGATCGAGTCGGCCTTCCCGTCCGAGGCCGGCACGATGCTGAAGAACCTGGAGAAGAAGGGCAACCCCTGGGGGCTCGCCAAGAAGAAGCGCGTCGAGTGGACCAAGGAGGTCGACTTCGAGGTCCCGATCGTCGGCCAGGACGTGGAGGACCTCACCGAGGTCGACTACCTCTACTGGGTCGGCTGCGCCGGCGCCCTGGAAGACCGCGCCAAGAAGACCACCAAGGCCTTCGCGGAGCTGCTGCACATCGCGGGAGTCAAGTTCGCGATCATGGGCGGCGACGAGAAGTGCACCGGTGACTCGCCCCGCCGCCTCGGCAACGAGCCGCTCTTCCAGCAGCTCGGCCAGGAGAACGTCGCCATGCTGAACATGGCGTTCGGTGAGGACGACGAGGACGCGTCGACCAGGAAGCCCAAGGGCTCCAAGAAGATCGTCGCGACCTGCCCGCACTGCTTCAACACGATCGCCAACGAGTACCCGCAGCTCGGCGGCGAGTACGAGGTCATCCACCACACCCAGCTGCTCCAGCACCTGGTGGACGAGGGCAAGCTCGTGCCGGTCACCCCGGTCGAGGGCCTGATCACGTACCACGACCCCTGCTACCTCGGCCGCCACAACAAGGTCTACACGCCGCCGCGCGAGATCATCGCCAGCGTCCCGGGCCTGCGCAACGAGGAGATGCACCGTCACAAGGAGCGCGGCTTCTGCTGCGGCGCCGGCGGCGCCCGGATGTGGATGGAGGAGCGGATCGGCAAGCGCGTCAACGACGAGCGCGTCGACGAGGCCCTCTCCCTCAACCCGGACATCGTCTCCACCGCCTGCCCGTTCTGCCTCGTCATGCTGACCGACTCGGTCAACGGCAAGAAGAACGACGGCAAGGCCAAGGAGAGCCTCTCGGTCGTCGACGTCTCCCAGCTCCTCCTGGAGTCGGTCAAGACCCCGTCCGACCCGACCCCGGAGGAGTCCACGGAGGACGCCCCGGAACCGGAGCCGGCGAAGTAGCACCACGAAGCAGCACCACCCGGGCTGACCGCCCGAGCACGACCTGAGGGCCGTTCCCGCCGTAGGGCGGGGGCGGCCCTTCGGCATGGGCGCCTCCCCGCCGCGCGCATCCGAGCCCACCCCACCCTTACGCCCCGCCCCACCCCAGGAGCATCATGGCCCCGCGATCCGGGCCGCCATGGTCCCGGGCAGAGACAGGGACGGGCACACCAGCATGGGCATACGCAGCCGGGCGCGCGGCGACGACGCATTCCTCCGCACCCCAAGTCGCGCCCCCGGCCCCCGCGTCCGGTCCCGCGCTGCCCGCCGGGCCGCCACCGCCACCCTCCTCGCCGCGGCCCTCGCCCTCACCGCCTGCTCCCAGTCGCCCGACGACGGCGGGGCCGAGGCCCGCCCGAACCAGGCCGGCACCAAGTCCCGCAAGGGCACCCCGCCCCTCCCCGTCCCCCGGGGCAAGGGCAGCCGCGCCGCCCGGGACACCGCCGCGCCCCCGGACTTCAACGGGGACGGCCACCCCGACCTGATCCTCGACGAGTTGGCCAAGGGGCCCGACGATCCGCAGGGCGACGACGCGGGGATCGGGATCGTCTACGGGAGCGAGCGCGGCCTCGTCCCGGGCGCCCGTCAGCTGCTCTCCCCGGCCCGTACGGCCGCCGAGGTCGAGGGGGTGCTGCCCGCCGCCTTCGACACCGAGGCCGCCTGTGACCTGGACGGGGACGGGTACACCGACCTGGTCGTCTCCACCGATCCGCCGTTCGACGGGCAGGGACGGCCGCCGGTGCCGGTGCAGTTGGTGTTCGGCGGGCCCGAGGGGCTGACCGGGCGGGCCGTCGTGCTGCGCGTCCCCGAGCGGGCCCGGTTCGGGAACGACTGGCCCGACCACCCCGTCTGCGGGGACTTCGACGGGGACGGCGAGGCCGACCTGGTGCTGCACGCCAGCAGCAGCCGACTCTCGTTCCTCCAGGGCCCGTTCACGCGCAAGGGCGCCCCCGCGGACGCCGGTGCCGCCCTGCCCGTCCCCGGTGACCTGCCGGCCGGCCCCGCCGCCGACCTCGACGGTGACGGGACGAGCGACCTGGTCGTGCGCGCGGGCGGCGGGCGCGCCAAGGCCCGCGTCGTCCTCGGGGGACCGCAGGGGCCCACCCGTCCGGGCCCGGCCCTGCCCGCCGCCACCGCCCACGCCTTCGGCCACTTCGCGGGCGCCCGTGGCGGCTCCGGCACCGCCGGTCTCGACACCGCCCTCGCCGCCGGCGACACCCTGCGGCTGCGCCCGGCCGCCCCCGGCCTCCCGGCCACCACGCTGAAGACCTCGGCCCCCGGCCCCCTCGCGGCCGGCGACACCGACGGCGACGGCCGCACCGACCTGGCCCTCGCCCCGGCCGAGGGCGCCCGCGCCGTCACCGTGCTGCCCGGCGCCGGTACCGGGCTCGACGCGGCGCGGGCCGTCACCGTCACGCCGCCCGGCGGCAAGGGCGACGCCGTGCAGCTGCTGGCGCTGGCCGACTACGACGGGGACGGCCGCGCGGACCTCGTCCTGCGCACGGTCCACGGCGCCACCCGGGACACGGTCACCGTCCACCCGGGCACGGCGAAGGGCACCGCCGCGCGCCCCTCGCTCTCCTTCACCTCGGCCGACCTGCTGCCGCGCTGACGGCGCCGGCCGCGCCCGGCCTCGTACGGAGCGGGCCCAGGCCGCCTGGCTGGGCCCGGCGCCGTCGCACCCCGTAACCTCATCCGCAGAGCTTCCGCAACCTGACCGACCCCCCGGCGCCACCACCTCGTCACCCCCGGCGACGAGCCCGGCCCGCCCAGGAGAGCCCCAGACATGCCGCCGTACCTCCGCACCGCCCTCGCCTCCGCGACCGCCGCCGTCCTGACCGGCGGACTCCTCGCCGTGGCGCCCGGGGCCACCGCGGCCACCGCGGACTCCGGTGCTCCCGTGGCCGGTGCCGACTTCAACGGGGACGGGTACGCCGACGTCGCCGTCTCCGCCTCCCGGGCCACCGTCGAGGGGCAGACGGCCGCCGGGGAGCTCGCGATCATCTACGGCGGGCCCGAGGGGAATCGTCACACCACGATCCACCAGGGCAGCCCGGGCGTCCCCGGCGACCCCGAGCCGTACGACTACTTCGGCGCCGCCCACGCCTGGGGCGACTTCGACGGCGACGGCTACGACGACCTGATCACCGGCGCCCCGGGCGAGGACATCGGCGACGACCAGAACACCGGCACCGCCGTCATCCTCTGGGGCTCCCCGTCCGGCCTGGTCGGCGGCACCACCCTCAAGGACCCGCGCCCCGGCAGCCACGACGGCTTCGGCGCCCCCGTCATCACCGGAGACTTCGACGGCGACGGCCGCACCGACATAGCCGTGGGTGCCGCCTACGGCTACGCCTCCGTCGACGTCTTCCTCGGCGGCGTCACCCGCGACGGCACCCCCGGCTCCCACCACGTCGTCACCCCGCCCCTGCACGGCCGCTTCGGGCTCGGCGCCCGTTCGCTCGGCGCCGGCGACCTCGACGGGGACGGCAAGGACGACCTGCTCGTCGACGGGTACGCCGCCGACGACGCCCGCCCCGCCACCTTCTGGCTCCCCGGCACCGCCGAAGGCCCCACCACCACCGGCACCCAGCGCCTCCCCGGCGGCTCGATAGGCGCGGTCGGCGACACCGACGGCGACGGCTACGACGAAGTCATCCTCGGCACCGACCCGACCGAGGCCGCCGACGGCCCCCGCGAACTCGCGCCCCCGAAGGACCCGAGGACCGCCAAGCCCCGCGAGGACACCCCCGAGGCCAAGGCCCGCGAGGCCGCCGAGAAGGTCAAGAACTCCAAGGCCGAGGCCGCCGCCAAGGCCCCCCGCTCCCCGGCCGTCGGCGAACCCGCCCGCCCCAGCGAACTCGGCGGCTCGGTCCGCATCGTGCACGGCACCGCCGAGGGCCCCGCCCACGGCCTGGTCCGCACCCTCACCCCGGACACCGTCGGCGTCCCGGGCAACGTCGAGAAGGGAGACGCCTTCGGCGCCGCCCTCGCCCTCGGCGACCTCGACGGCGACGGCCACCCGGACCTGCTCGTCGGCGTCCCCGGCGAACACATCGACGGCGTCCCCGAGACCGGCGCCGTCATCGCCCTCTACGGCGACAGCGACGGTTCGGGCCTCACCGGCGACGGCGCCCGCTCCCTCCACCAGAACACCCGCGCCTTCCGCGACGAGAACGAGCCCGGCGACCGCTTCGGCACCGCCGTCCACCTCGCCGACCTCGACGGCGACGGCCTCCCCGACCCCGTCATCGGCTCCGCGGGCGAGAACGCCGGCAACGGCGCGCTCCACACCGCCCGCTCCACCAAGAGCCGAAAGCTCACCGACGGGGCCGTCCTGTACGTCTCCACCCTCGGCATCTCCACCGAGGGGACCCCGGAGCTGGGAAGCCACCTCTCCGGCTGAGGTCGGCCGGGCGCGGCTGAGCCCGGAAACCCGTGCCCCCGTACGTACAACCTCATCCGACCATTGATGGTCACGTACACGCCAAACGCTTCTCCCGTGGACCCCGCGTCCGCCAGGGCCCGTGCCGTCAGCCGGACCCCGACCCCCACGCGGGGCACGCGGTCCGAGGAGAGAGCCGAGGCCACCGAGACCTCACCGGATGCCCCGGGCATCCCCGCATGCACGCAGGAGACCCCGCATGCAGAAGCGCCTGACCACCCTCCTCGCCGCGGCCACCACCGCGGCCCTCACCGGCGGCCTCCTCGCCGCGACCGCCCCCACGGCCGTCGCCGCCCCCGTCCCCCTCGGCGAACACGACGCCGACTTCAACGGCGACGGGTACGCGGACCTGGCGCTGACCTCCGCCCGTTCCACCGTCGCGGGCCAGGCCCAGGCGGGCCAGGTCGCGCTGATCTACGGCGGCCCCAAGAAGAACCGCCACGCGACCATTCACCAGGACAGCCCGGGCGTTCCCGGGGGCGTCGAGAAGGGAGACCTCTTCGGCGTGGACCTCGCCACCGGGGACTTCGACGGCGACGGCTACGACGACCTGCTCACCGGTGCCCCCGGCGAGGATGTCGGCTCCGACAAGGACGGGGGCACGGCCGTGATCCTCTGGGGCTCCGCCTCGGGCCTCAAGGGCGGCACCACGCTCAAGGATCCCCGCCCCACCAAGCACGACAACTACGGCTCACCGCTGGAGGCCGGTGACTTCAACGGGGACGGCGTCACGGACATCGCCGTGGGCTCGCTCGCGTACGCCTCCGTCGACCTCTTCCTCGGACCGATCCGCCGCTCCGGCTCCACGGGCCGGGCGTCGGTCGTCACCGCGCCCGTCCACGGCGACGGCTACGGCGCCCAGAACCTCCACTCCGGCGACGTGGACGGCGACGGCAAGGACGATCTGATCGTCAACGGCTACTCCACCAGTGACGATTACAACGCGAACTACTGGCTCCCGGGCACCTCCACCGGCGTCTCCACCGCCCGGGCACAGCGCCTGACCGCCGGCATCATCACCGACGCCGGAGACGTCGACCAGGACGGCCGTGACGACATCGTCATCGGTTCCAGTTGGGACGGGGACATCGACGGTGCCTCCAAGGGAGGGGCGGTCCACATCGTTCACGGCACCCCTGACGGTCCCGCCTACGGAGGTGTCCAGACCGTCACCCAGGACAGCAAGGGGGTCCCGGGCGCATCCGAGAAGGGCGACGGCTTCGGCAACGAACTCGACCTTGGTGACATCGACGGCGACGGCCGCCTCGACCTCGTCGTGGGCCTCCCGGGCGAGGACATCGACGGCGTGAAGGACACCGGCTCCGCCCTGGTGCTCCTCGGCGCCCGTGACGGCTCCGGCATCTCCACCACCGGCGCCCGCACCCTCCACCAGAACACGAAGGGCGTGCCGAACGAGAACGAGAAGAACGACCTCTTCGGCAACGAGGTCCACATCGACGACCTCAACGGCGACGGCCGCGGCGACGTGATCATCGGCGCCCCCGGTGAGAACAGCGGCAACGGCGCCGTCTACGCCCTCACCGCCGCCGCCTCCGGCTCCCTCACCTCCACTGGCGGCCTCTACGCCTCCACCTTCGGCATCTCGACGGCCGGCACCCCGCACCTCGGCATCAACTTCGCCGACTGACGCACGACGCCGCCCCTCCCGCCGGGAGTCCCCTAGGGGTCCCCCGGCGGGGATGTCACAGCTCGGCCGCAAACGCCCCTTCCGCCAACTGCCCCCGGGGCGCGATCCGTCCGGACCAGGTACGTTCGACCACGTGGCTGGATTCAGGACCGGACGCGGCCGGGACAACCGCAACGACCGACCGCACGGACAACCGCGGCAGCAGCCGTACGGGCAGCAAGCCCCGTACGGCGGCCAGCCGAACCCGCCCGGCGGCGGCTACCAGGGCGGGCCGCCGCAGCAGTGGCCCCAGACGCACGGCCAGGGCGAGCCGGAGTACTTCGGCGACCCCGGCCACGGCGGCCACCAGCCCTACCCCCCGCAGCAGCCCCAGCCGCCGCAGGGCGGCTACGGCTACCCGGCCCCGCCGACGGCCCCCGACCCGTACGCCAGGCGGCCCCACCAGGCCCCGCACGACCCGTACGCGGCGCAGAACAACGCGGGGCACACCCAGGCGTTCTCGATCGACGAGCAGTACCACCACGGCGGCCCGCCGGAGGGCGAGGTCTACGCGACCGGCCCCAGCGGCCCCCGTCTGCACTGGAAGCAGCTCCTGAGCGGCATCATCCTGCGCCCCGGGCCCACCTTCCACCAGATGCGCGACTACCAGGTGTGGGGCCCCGCCCTCACCGTCACCTTCCTCTACGGCCTGCTCGCCATCTTCGGCTTCGACACGGCCCGCGAGGACGTGATCAACGCCGCCCTCTCCACGGCGATCCCGTACGTCCTGACGACGGCGGTGGCGTTCACCCTGAGCGCCTTCGTCCTCGGCACCGTCACCCACACCCTCGCCCGCCAGCTCGGCGGCGCCGGCTCCTGGCAGCCGACGGTGGGGCTGTCGATGCTGATCATGACCCTGACCGACGTGCCGCGCCTGCTGCCGGCCCTCTTCATGGGCGGCGACGCCTCGGTCGTCCAGATCATCGGCTGGATCACCTGGCTCGCCGCCGGCGCCCTCTTCACCGCGATGGTCGCCAAGTCCCACGACCTGCCCTGGCCGAAGGCGCTCGCCGCCTCCGCGATCCAGCTCCTGGCCCTGCTCTCCCTGATCAAGCTCGGCACCTTCTGAGCCTGTACGCCCGGAGCCTGTACGCCTGAGGGCCCGGACACCGAGTACACGGTGTCCGGGCCCTCAGGCGTACAGGCAGCTGCGGCGGGCCGCTCAGGCGTCGAGCACCTGGCCGGCGCGCTTCACCACGGGCGGCTCCACGCTCCACGGGAAGTTGATCCACTCGTCGGTCCGCTTCCACACGTACTCGCACTTCACCAGCGACTGCGACTTCTCGTAGATCACCGCGGAACGCACCTCGGCGACCTCGCCGACGCAGAAGTCGTGGACCAGCTTCAGCGTCTTGCCGGTGTCGGCGACGTCGTCCGCGATGAGCACCTTCTTGTCGGTGAAGTCGATCGCGTTCGGCACCGGCGCCAGCATGACCGGCATCTCCAGCGTCTCGCCCACGCCCGTGTAGAACTCCACGTTCACCAGGTGGATGTTCTTGCAGTCCAGCGCGTACGCCAGGCCGCCGGCGACGAAGACGCCGCCGCGTGCGATGGAGAGGATGACGTCCGGCTCGTAGCCGTCGTCGGCGATGGTCTGGGCCAGCTCACGGATGGCCGTGCCGAAGGTCTCGTACGTGAGGTTCTCGCGAACGTCGCTCATGCCGGGTATCACACCTGCGTCCGATGAAAGTTGAGATAGGAACGCGAGGCGGTCGGCCCGCGCTGCCCCTGATAACGGGACCCGTACCGCTCCGAGCCGTACGGGAACTCCGCGGGCGAGGAGAGCCGGAACATGCAGAGCTGCCCGATCTTCATCCCCGGCCAGAGCTTGATCGGCAGCGTCGCCAGATTCGACAGCTCCAGGGTCACGTGCCCGGAGAAGCCCGGGTCGATGAAGCCCGCGGTGGAGTGCGTCACCAGACCCAGCCGCCCCAGCGAGCTCTTCCCCTCCAGCCGCGAGGCCAGATCGTCGGGGAGCGAGATCACCTCGTACGTCGAGGCGAGCACGAACTCCCCCGGGTGCAGGATGAACGGCTCGTCCCCGGGCGGCTCCACCGTCCGCGTCAGCCCGTCCTGCTCCACCGAGGGGTCGATGTGCGGGTACAGGTGGTTCTCGAACACCCGGAAGAACCGGTCGAGACGCACATCGATACTCGACGGCTGCACCATGTCCGGCTCGAACGGATCGATCCGCACACGCCCGGCGTCGATCTCGGCCCGGATGTCTTTGTCTGAGAGAAGCACGCACCGAGGATACGCAGAGCGCGCGGGCCCGCCCCAACCGGACGGCCCCGCGCGCAGGTGACTCTTCTTACTGCGGTACTGCGGTACTGCGGTACTGCGGTACTGCGGTACTGCGGTACTGCGGTACTCCGCGCTGCTCCGCGCTCCTACCGCTTGGCCCACTCCACGGGCACGGCCTGCCTCAGCCGCGCGCACCGGGGACAGCGGATCAGCCGCCCCGGCCCGATCCGCCCGCTCCCGAGCTGCTGCATCGGAAACGAAGCGGTGCTGAACACGTGCCCATCGGCACAGCGGACGACGGTCTGCTCCATCAAAGTCCCAGAGTCCTTCCCCACGAGCCCGTCACACACAACGGCGCCGCGCCACCACCGGAAACCAGCTCTGCCGGCCCCGACCGCCCGACGCCCGAGGGCACATTACGGGACGAACCCCCCGCCCCGCCGAAGCCACCCCCACCCGCACACCGTACGCCTGCCCCCACACGTCAAAGCCCCCACCGTGGACGGCAGGGGCTGGGCATGGGGTAGAGTAACCAGCGATCCACCCCTCATCGGGGAAGTGGATCTTGCGGGTGTAGTTTAATGGTAGAACATGAGCTTCCCAAGCTCAGAGCGCGAGTTCGATTCTCGTCACCCGCTCTTCCACGAACCCCCAGGTCAACGACCTGGGGGTTCGTTGTTGTCTGAACCTCCCTAGGCGCCTTGCACTGCCTCCGCGCCACTGAAGCTTTTTCGCGGCACTCACGGTCGCTCTTTGCCCGCTCTCAGGATCGCCGCACATGCCCGGAGCTCTATCGTTGTGCCGACCGGATGGGCACGCCTGGCCACATGGTGAGGTGGCGCGTCATCGGGAGCGGGGGAGCGACATGGGTGACGAAGCGCCGGCGATGGTGCGGGAACTTGAGGGGTACCGAGGCGAGTTGGTTCGCCACTGCTATCGCATGCTGGGGTCGTACGCAGAAGCCGAGGATGCCGCTCAGCAGGCCCTCGTCCGAGCTTGGCAGAACGCCGGGAAGTTCGAGGGCAGGTCGTCCCTCCGTTCATGGGTGTACCGGATCGCCACCAACGTGTGTCTGGACGCCCTTGCTGCCGGGAGGCGGCGGGCGCTGCCGATGGACCTGTCCGGGCCTTCGGACGGCGCCGCGCCTCCAGGCGTGCCGGCGGACAGCGCGCTGTGGATCGGCCCCCTGCCCGGTGGCGATCCGGCGGATTCCGCGATGACCGGCGAGTCGGTGCGGCTGGCGTTCGTCGCCGCGCTCCAGCACCTGCCGCCCAAGCAGCGGGCCACGTTGCTTCTGCGGGATGTCCTCGGCTTCTCGGCCCGCGAGGTCGCCGACCTGCACGGCTGTACTCTCGCCTCCGCCAACAGCGCTTTGCAGCGGGCCCGCTCCACTCTGGCCGACCGTCGGGACGGGGCCGACGAACTCGGCCTCCCGGCGCCCGGTGGCACGCAGCAGGTTCTGGCCGAGCGATACGCCGCAGCGTTCTCCCGGTACGACATGGAGGAGCTGGGATTGCTGCTCCACGTCGATGCCACTCTGTCCCTGCCGCCGTACGCGAAGTGGATGCGCGGGATGGCCGATATCAAGTCGTGGCTGACAGGACCGGCCGTCGGCTGCCGCGGTTCGCGGCTCATCCCGACCGTGGCGAACAGCTCCCCCGCCTTCGGCCAGTACCGGCCCCGTGCGGACAGAACCGGCTACGAGCCGTGGGCGCTCCAAGTTCTCGAGTTCTCCGGCGACCGCATCGCGAGTATCACGGCATTCCGTGACACCGCGCTCCTCTTTCCCCAGTTCGGCCTGTCGGGACACCTGAGCGCTGAAGCATGCTTCGGCGTCCCGACCTGATCACTTGGCGCTGTCCTCGGCGAGCGTGTGGGCGACGAGGGCATTCGCGTGGCCGTGGCCGAGTCCGTGCTCGGATTTGAGCCAGCCGACGAGCTCCATGTGCCGGGTGAGCGGTGAGGAACGAATGAGCCCCTTCCACTCGGCGATCGGACGGCCGTACTTCTTCTCGATGGACGGGAAGTAGCTGGCAGGGCCCTTCACGGCGTTGTCGGTCATGGAGGCTCCGTTTCGTTTCGTGATCATCTCGGTGGTGCCGGTGAGAGCGGCGTTCGGTCAGCGGTCACCTGGAGCATCGGCCAGCCGCGCCATCACCGCGCTCAGCCACAGCAGACCGAGGCCGGCGCCGGCGGTAAACGCCAGAACCGACGCGGCAGAGGCCATGAACCCGGCGAGGACAGCCACGGGCACGACACGCGACGCCACGGCCCAGCCACGGAGGCCCCGGGCGGCGAGCGGGCGAGCCAGAACCACGAACGCGGCACACAGAGCGAGGTAGCCGATCATCCCGGCGGCCATGTGGGCTGCACCGTGTCCGCTCATCACCGTCGCGTCCGGGGAGCCTGCGGGGAAGCCCGCACCGGCGTCGGCCGGGAAGGCGGCCGCGGCCCAGAAGGAGAGGCCGAAAACGCCGACCAGGGCCGGTGCCCACCTCCCGGCGGAGCCTCTGCGCAGAGTCCGCCGTAGCCCGGCCGCGCCGGCGACCAGCAGCGCTCCGGTGCAGACGAAACTCAGCGTCTGGACCCAGCCGGCCCCACCCAGAGCGAGCTGGCTGATCGCGTTTCGGGTGAAGTCGAAGCCCTCGCGCGTGAGTCCCTGGGCGAGTCCGGCCGCGAGGAACAGCGGACCTGCCACCACACCACCGGTCGTGAGCCACCGCGCCGTGGATCGCTGAGTGGCGGCTGCCGAGTGGAGGGGGCCAGGTGTCGTGAACGTGCCGGTCATGGTTGTGCCTTCCTCGTTGCGACGGTGTCACTGATACGACCGACGGCGAGCGGCAGGATGATCGCCCTCCAGTGTGTGCCCTGGCTCACACGCGGGAGGGTTGAGCTCCCCTCAGGGGCGGGCCCGGACCCCCTGGCACACTCCGGCAGGAATGGAACGGGGCGGAGTGGCGCGGCTCACTCCTTTTCCCTCGCCCCACCCGGAATGCCCCGCCCGCCCCCGACGCTGGCCTTCTGAGGGGCCGGTGTGCCGGGTCCTGTTTCGGCGTGCGCTGGGCAAGGGAGCTCGGCAGCCGTGGGTGCGTGGCGGTCGGCTGTGGGCCGGCCGGTTGTGCGTGTCCGTGTCCGCCCGCTCCATCACCGTCCCCCTCGGAGGTTTCCTGCCATGCCCCTGGCCCTGCTCGCGCTGTCCGTCGTCGCCTTCGGGATAGGGACGACCGAGTTCGTCTCGATGGGGTTGCTGCCGCAGATCGCCGACGGGGTCGGGGTGTCCGTGCCGCAGGCGGGGAACCTCATCTCCGCGTACGCGCTCGGGGTGGTGGTCGGGGCGCCGTTGCTGACGGGGCTCGGGGCGAAGATTCCGCACAAGAAGTTGTTGCTGCTGCTGGCGGGGTTGTTCGTGGTGGGCAATGTGGCCTCGGCGCTGGCGCCGGGGTTCGGGACGTTGTTCGCGGCGCGGGTGCTGGCGGGGCTGCCGCACGGGGCGCTGTTCGGAGTGGGGGCCGTGGTGGCCTCGCGGCTGGTGGCGCCGGAGCGGGCGGCGCGGGCGGTGTCGACGATGTTCCTCGGGCTGACCGTGGCCAACATCGTCGGGGTGCCGGCCGGGACCGCGCTGGGGCAGCAGTTCGGGTGGCGTTCGGCGTACCTCGCGGTCGCCGTGATCGGGCTGATCGCGCTGGCGGCCCTGGCCCGGCTCGTACCGCATCAGCCGCGTGCCGAGGGCGCCGGTATCCGGCACGAGCTGAAGGCGATGGGCAACCGGCACATCGCGATCGGCCTGGCCACCGCCGTCGTCGGCTTCGGCGGCTGCTTCGCGGTCTACAGCTACCTGGTGCCGATGCTCACCGAGGTCACCGGCATGGCCTCCTCGTCGACGACGCTGGTGCTCGCGCTGTACGGCGTGGGCATGACCCTCGGCACGCTGCTCGCCGGGCCGATGACCGACCGGGCGCTGCGGCCGACGCTGTACGGCGGTCTCGCCGTCATGGCCGTCGTGCTGTTCGCCTTCTACTTCGCGGTGCAGCACACCGTGACGGCTCTCGTCTGCGTGCTGCTGATCGGCGCCATGGGCTCCTTCATCACCACCCCGGTCCAGATGCTCCTGATGGCCAAGGCCGAACAGGCCCCGACCATGGCCGCCGCCTCCAACCACTCGGCCTTCAACCTCGCCAACGCGGGCGGCGCCTGGCTCGGCGGCCTGGTCATCTCGGCCGGCTGGGGCTGGGCCTCGCCCGCGCTGGTCGGGGCTTCGCTGGCCGCTGTGGGGTTGGGGCTGGCTGTGGTCGGTGGAGTGATGGACGGCGGGTTCGGACGGGGGAAGCGGTCGACGGTGGTGGCGGGGGCGGCCGCCAAGGCCGGGGCCATGGATGAGGCCGAAGTCCAGGCCGCCGGGGTCGAACGGGCGGGGTGAGCCGCGGGCGTCCCTCACGCCCCCGTAGTCGACCCCGGTCGCACGATCATCAGTACCACCACCGCCGCCCACAGCAGGTTGAACACCCCCGTGGTCATCGCCAGCCGCGCCCCCGCCGCCCGTCGCTCCTCCTCACCCGCGACGGCCCCCTCGCCGCCCTCCAGCGGCTCCAGCAGTTCCGACTGCCCCGGCAGGATCACCGCCACCAGCACCCCGGCCGCCACCCCCGTCAGCACGATCGAGACGACCAGCCAAGCGTCCGACAGCACCCCCAGCGCCGCCCCCGTCGCGATCCCCAGCACCGGCACGGCCGCACCCACGTACGCGTAGCTGCGGCAGATCTTGTGGAGGAGGGCGGGTGTCTCCGGGGTCGGGGCTGTTCTGGCGAGGCGGGGGAACATCGAGGCGGCGACGGTGATCGGGCCGATGGCGAGGATGGCGGCCAGGACGTGGAGGGAGAGGAAGAGCTTGGCCATGGGGTTCGGGTCCCTTCAGGGGTGAGATGGGGGAAAGAAAAGTATTGGCGGCCAATGGGTTGGCTGGCAACGTAAAGCGTTCAGGGTCAGGGATAGCACGTCGGGTGTCCCCTTGGGTAGGCTGCCTACGTATGAGGCATGATGCGGTACGGGGACATCTGGACGGGCTGTTGCTCGCGGTGGTCGAGCCGGGGCCCCTGCACGGGTACGCGATCATCACGGCGGTGCAGGAACGCAGCGGTGGGGCGCTGGAGTTGCGGACCGGGACCATCTATCCGGCGCTCAACCGGCTGGAGCGGGTGGGGCTGTTGCGCAGTGACTGGGAGGCGGTCGGGCAACGGAAGCGGCGGCGTTACGAGTTGACCGAGGCGGGGCGGCGGCAGCTGGCCGAGGAGCGGTCGGCGTGGCGGGACTTCACGCGGGTGATCGGGGCGGTACTCGACCCGGCGCCCGTTCCCGGGGCGGCGACCGGCGCGGCGACGTGAGCGCGGACATGGCCCCGCCCCCGCCGTTGGACGACCCCGTCGAGCGGTACGCCGTCGAGCTGGCGGCGGCCCTGCGTGGGCCGGCCGGGGCGAGGGAGCGGCTGGTCGTGGAGGTGCGGGACGGGCTGGCCGAGACCGTGGCCGCGTACGAGGCGGCGGGGGTTCCGGCGGAGCGGGCGGTGCGGGAGGCGGTGGCGGAGTTCGGGTCGGTCGCGGAGGTGGCGGCGAGTTGTCAGCGGGAGCTGACCGTGGCGCAGGCCCGGCACACCGCGCGGGCGCTCGCGCTCACCGGGCCGTTCCTGGTGGCCTGTTGGTGGCTGGTGCGCGGTACCGGGGACGGGCAGGGCGGGGTCTCCGGGTTCGCGCAGCAGGTGGCGGTCCAGCTGTCCTCGGCGGCGGCGGTCGCGGTGGTGCTCGCGGCGTTGGCACTGGCGGCCACGGGGGCGTGGGGGCGGTGGCTGCCGGTGGCGACCGAGCGGCTGCCGGCGGCGGTCGCCTGGACGGGGACGGCGGCGAGCGTCGCGATGGCGGTGACCACGCTGACCCTGGCGACCGCCGCCTTCCTCGCCGAACAGTGGCCGCTGACCGTGCTGGCCGGGGCGCTCGCGGCCGCCTCCCACGCCGTGGTGGCGGGATCGGCCCGCGTCTGCCGGGAGTGCGCGCGGCTGTCGTCGCGCGAGCCGGCGGTGGCGTGAGGGAGGCGGGCCAGAGCTGAACCGGGGGTTTTCCCCACCCCCGGTTCGCCCGGCCGCCCCATGTCGTCGGGGGCTGCCCGAACGGCATCGTGGAGTACGCACCGAGGCCCCGCGCACCACGGCCCCGGTCCCCTCCCCGCCCGCTCCCGCCTCCCGGATTAGAGGTCACCCATGGCCACCGCCGACATCCCCACCGCCGACATCCCCACCGCGTGCCCGCTGCCGCACGTCTCCGAGCAACCGGCCGGTGCCGTACGCCGTGGCCCGCTCTCCGCCGCCGCCTGGCGGGAGTACGGGTACGTGTTCACCTCGTTTCCGCTGGCGATCGCCGGGTTCGTCCTGGCGGTCACGCTCTTCTCGCTCGGTGCGGGGCTGGCGGTCACCGTGGTCGGGTTCCCCGTGCTGGTGGCGTTGCTGGCCGGGGCGCGGGGGCTGGGCGCGGGGGAGCGGGGCCGGGCCTCGGGCCTGCTGGGGCTGAGGACGAAGGAGCCCGCGCCGGTGCCGGCGGGCGGGATCAAGGGGCGGCTGGCGGACGTGGCCGGCTGGAAGGCCGTGCTGTTCCAGTTCGTCATGTTCCCGTGGCGGATCGCCTCGTTCGTCGTGACGCTGACGCTACTGCTCACCGGCTGGGTGGTCGCCCTGCTCCCGCTGTACGCCTGGGTCTTCCCGACCTTCGTGGGCTGGCCCGGCTACCAGCTCTTCGACTGGACCGACGGTGCCGGCGTCCGCCACGCCTACTACCTGGAGTCCTTCTGGCAGATCGGCGCGGCCTCGCTCGTCGGCATCGGCCTGGTCCTCCTCACCCCGGTCGTGGTCCGGGCGCTGAACAGGGTGGACCGGGCGGCGGTGCGGGGGCTGCTGGCGGGGTGAGCCCCGTCACCCCCGTCCCATCGCCCGGAATCTCCGTACCGCCACCCCCATGAACACCGCCGTGATCGCGAGGGTGCTGAGGAAGGCGTACGGGAGGGCGTGGGTGACCGGCCAGGTGTCGCGGAGGGGGGCGGTCGGTGGGGCCGGGTTGGCGAAGAGGGTGCGTAGGGCGGTGGCGGTGGCGGAGACCGGGTTCCAGTCGGCGACCGGTTGGAGGGCGGCGGGGAGGGTGGCTGTGGGGACGAAGGCGGAGGAGAGGAAGGTGACGGGGAAGAGCCAGATCAGGCCCGCGCTCTGGGCTACCTCGACGCTGCGGGCGGTGAGGCCGATGGTGGCGCCGACCCAGGACATGGCGAAGGCGAAGAGGAGGATGAGGAGGTAGGCGAGGACGGCCTCGGGCAGGGTCCCGGCGATGCGCCAGCCGATGAACAGGCCGCAGAGCGAGGTGACGGCGACGGTCAGCGCGCTCATGGTCAGGTCGGAGAGGGTGCGGCCGAGGATCACCGCCATCGGGGGCATGGGCAGCGAACGGAAGCGGTCGACGATGCCCCGGTCCAGGTCGTTCGCGAGGCCCAGCGCGGTGAAGGCGGCGTTGAAGGTGACGGCCTGGGCGAAGATGCCGCCCATCAGGTACGTGCGGTAGGCGTCGCCGCCCAGGCTGCCGCCGAAGACGTAGGAGAGCAGCAGGACGAACATCACCGGCTGGACCAGGGCGGCGACGACCGAGCCGGGGGTGCGGCGCAGGTTCAGCAGGTTCCGCCAGGCGATGAGCGTGGCGTCCCGGGCGAGGCGGGTCACGGCTGCCATGCGGGTTCCTTCGTCGGTACGGGGCCGGGGGCGGGCGCCGTGGACGTCTCCTGGCCGGTCAGGGCGAGGAAGACGTCGTCCAGGGTCGGCGGCGCGAGGCTGACCTCGCCGAGGGGGACGCCGGCGTGGCGCAGGGCGGCCAGGGCCTGTTCGAGGGTGGCGGGGCCGTGGTCGGTGGGGAGGGTGAGGACGCCGGTGCGCGGGTCGAGGTGCGGGCGGTGCGGGGTGAGCGGCGCGAGGAGGTCCAGGGCGCCGGGGCGGCTCGCGGGGTCGGGAAGGGTGAGGGTGAGGCGTTCGCCGCCGACGCGGGACTTGAGGGCGGCGGCGGTGCCCTGGGCGATGACCCGGCCGTGGTCGATGACGGCGACGGAGTCGGCCAGTTGGTCGGCCTCCTCCAGGTACTGGGTGGTGAGCAGCACGGTGGTGCCGGTGGCGACCAGTTCCCGTACGCACTCCCAGGTGTCGGCGCGGCCGCGCGGGTCGAGGCCGGTGGTGGGTTCGTCCAGGACGACCACGGCCGGGCGGGCGACCAGCGCCCCGGCGAGGTCGAGGCGGCGCCGCATCCCGCCGGAGTAGGTGCCGCTGGGCCGGTCGGCCGCCTCCGACAGGCGGAAGCGGTCGAGGAGTTCGGCGGCGCGCCGGCGGGCGGGGCCGCGTCCCGTGCCGTACAGGCGGGCCACCAGGTACAGGTTCTCGCGGCCGGTCAGCTTCTCGTCGACGGCGGCGTACTGGCCGGAGAGGCCGAGGCGGGCCCGGACCGCCTCGGGGGCGGTGCGGACGTCGTGTCCCGCCACCCAGGCGCGGCCCGTGTCGGGTCGCAGCAGGGTGGTGAGGACGCGCACGGTGGTGGTCTTGCCGGCGCCGTTGGGACCGAGCAGGCCGAGGACGGTGCCGGCCGGGGCGTCCAGGTCGACCCCGGCGAGGGCCTGCTTGGTGCCGAAGCGCTTGGTGAGCCCTTCGGCGCGCAGGGCGGGCCCGTCGCCGGGGGGTGCGGGGCGGGCGCGGCTCATGCGGCGACGGTGCGGCGGGCGCTGCGCGGGGTGAGGTCGGTCCAGTGCTCCTCGACGTAGGCGTGGCAGGCGTCCTGGTCGGCGGGGCCGAAGACGGCCTCCCAGCCCGCCGGGACGGCGGCGAAGGAGGGCCACAGGGCGTGCTGGCCCTCGTCGTTGACGAGGACGCGGTGGTGGGTGCGGGGGTCGTCGAAGGGGTTCGTCATGGGGACTCCTGGGGACAGAGGTGTGCGGGACTGGGGACAAGCAGGGAGACAGGGAGACAGGGAAAGGGGACGTGGTTCAGGGGGCCGGTGGGGTGGCCTCCGGCCCGGCCAGCGCCGCCAGTGCCTCGGCGAGGACCGGGCCGACCGTGGCGCGGGCGTCCGGGGACATCAGCTGGGCGTGGGCGCAGGCGACGGGGGTGTCGTGCAGGGGCCCGGTGAGGTACGGGTCCCAGAGGGCGTGCGGGAAGGCGTCGGCGGGACGGCCCTCGGTGGCGGTGAAGAAGAGGACGGGGCCGTGGAAGGTGCGCGGGGTGTAGCGGCGCATCAGGCGGGCCTGGCCGGCGAAGTTGTCGACCATCGCGTCGATCGTGGCGGGTTCGAGGGCGCCGAGCGGGCTGCCGGCCCGGCGGAACTCCTCGCGTACGGCGGCGGCGTCCACACCCCCGCTCCCCTCGGCGGCCTCCTCGCCCACGCCGAGGTTGGCGAGCAGTGCCCGGAAGACCGCGTCGCGGGGTGCGCTGTCCAGGTCGTCCCGGGGGGCGAGGGGGAAGGCGTCGAGGATGGCGAGGAGCGCCACCTCCTCGCCCGCCTCCTGGAGCTGGACGGCGATCTCCTGGACGACGTTGCCGCCGAAGGACCAGCCGAGCAGGCGGTAGGGGCCGTGCGGCTGGACGGCGCGGATCTCGGCGGCGTAGGTGGCGGCCATCTCCTCGATGGATTCGGGGAAGGGGGCGGTGCCGTCGAGGTTGGGGGTCTGGAGGCCGTAGAGCGGCTGGCTGGGGTCGAGGTGGGGGAGGAGCCCGGCGTACGGCCAGGCGAGGCCGCCCGCCGGGTGGACGCAGAACAGGGGCGGCAGGGAGCCGGTGGTGCGCAGCGGGAGCAGGGTGGCGAGGGAGTCGTCGTCGGCGGCGGAGTCGAGGCGGCCGGCGAGGGCGGCGACGGTCGGGGCCTCGAAGAGGGTGCGGATGCTCAGGTCGGTGCCGAGGGTGGCGCGGATGCGGCCGATGAGGCGGGTGGCGAGCAGGGAGTGGCCGCCGAGGGCGAAGAAGTCGTCGTCGATGGTGACGCGTTCGGCGCCGAGGGCCTCGGCGAAGAGGGTGCACAGCACGTCCTCGCGCGGGGTGCGCGGCACCCGCCCGCCGGTGGGCACGGCGAGGGCGCGGGGGACGGGCAGGGCGGCGGTGTCGAGCTTGCCGTGCGCGGTCAGCGGCAGGCGGTCCAGGGTGCTCCAGCCGGTGGGGACCATGTAGGCGGGCAGGTGGCGGGTGGCGTGGGCGCGGATCTCCTCGGGGTTCGGGTCGGTGCCGGGCGCCGGGACCAGGTGGGCGGTGAGGGTGGTGCCGGCCTCCGGGTCCTCGTGGGGGACGACGGCGGCGTGCGCGATCTGCGGGTGCGCTTCGAGGACGGCGGCCACCTCGCCGGTCTCCACCCGGAACCCCCGGATCTTGACCTGGCCGTCGGCGCGCCCGGCGAACACCAGGCTGCCGTCGGCGTTCCGTACGGCACGGTCGCCGGTGCGGTACATGCGGCTGCCGGGCGGGCCGTACGGGTCGGGGACGAAGCGGGCGGCGGTCTCGGCGGGCCGCCCGGGGTAGCCGAGGGCGAGGCTGTCGCCGGCCAGGTGGAGGTCGCCCGGGACGCCGGGCGGGGTGGGGCGCAGGGCCGCGTCCAGGACGTGGGCGCGGGTGCCGGTGACGGGGGTGCCGAGGACGGGGTGGGGGGTGTCGGCGAGGTCGGCGGTGAGGGTGTCGACGGTGGCCTCGGTGGGACCGTAGAGGTTGAGGCAGCGGGTGGCGGGGGCGGCGCGCAGCCGGGTCCACAGGGGTGCGGGGACGGCTTCGCCGCCCAGCGCGAGGACGGCGGGGTGGTGGGCGCCGTCGGCGAGGAGCCCGGCGTCGAGCAGGTGGGCGGTGTGGCTGGGGGTGGTCTCCAGGACGTCGAGGCGGTGGGTGCGGACGGCGTCGGCCAGTGCCTCGGGGTCGCGGCGGACCTGGTCGTCGACGAGGTGCAGGTGGTGTCCGTCGAGCAGCCACAGGAGCGGGTCCCAGGCGGCGTCGAAGGTGAGCGCGGCGGTCAGCGCCACGGCGAGCCGGGCCCGGCCGGTGGCGCGGACGGCCGGGGCGAAGAGGTGGCGCCGGTGGTGGTCGAGGAGCCGGGCGAGGGAACGGTGGCCGACGAGGACGCCCTTGGGGGTGCCGGTGGAGCCGGAGGTGTGGAGGAGGTAGGCCGGGTCGTCGGGGGTGGGGCGCGGGGTGGTGGGCGCGGGTGCGGCCGGGGGCGCCTGGTCGAGGAGGAGGCGGGGCTGTCCGGCGGGCAGCAGGGGCGCGGTCGCGGCCGTGGCGAGGGCGAGGCGGGGGCGGGCGTCGGCGAGGACGGCGGCGAGGCGGGCCTCGGGCAGGGCGGGGTCGAGCGGTACGTGGACGGCGCCCGCCGCGAGGACGCCGAGCAGGGCGGCGACCGAGTCGGTGGAGCGGGGCAGGAGGACGGCCACGCGGTCGCCGGGGACCACGCCTGCCGAGGCGGTCAGCGCCGCCACGTGCCGGGCGCGGGCGTCGAGTTCGGCGAAGGTGAGCGTGCCGTCGGGCGCGGTGACCGCGGGTTCCCCGTGCCGCGCACCGGCGACGGTCGCGGCGAACCGGTCCAGCACGGTGCCGGTCACCGGCTCGCCCGGCTCCCCGCGCCCGAGCGCCAGCAGCCGCGCCTCCTCCTCGGGACCGTGCAGGGGGAGTTGGCGCACGGGGGTGTCGGGTGCGGCGGTGGCGGCGGCCGTGAGGTGGGCGAACCAGGCGGCGATGCGGCGGGCGGTGCCGGGCTCGAAGCGGTCGGCGCTGTACTCCAGGGTGCCGGTGAGCGTGCCGTCCTCCTCGCGGAGGCTGAAGGAGAGGTCGAACTTGGCCCCGCCGGACGCGACGCCGTCCAGGGTGGCGGCGAGGTGGGGCAGGTCCAGGCGGGGCGGGCGGGTGTTGTTGAGGGTCAGCATGGTCTGGAAGAGCGGGTGGCGGTTGAGGGAGCGGGCCGGGCGGACCTCCTCGACCAGCCGCTCGAAGGGGAGGTCCTGGTGGGCGTAGGCGGCGAGGTCGGTCTCCTTCACGCGGGCCAGCAGCGTGCGGAAGGTGGGGTCGCCGCCGGTGCTGACGCGCAGCGGCAGGGTGTTGACGAAGAAGCCGACCAGGGGGTGGAGGGCCTCGTCGGTGCGTCCGGCGACGGGCGTGCCGACGGTGAGGTCCTCGCCCGCTCCGGTGCGGGTCAGCAGGGCGGCCAGCGCGGCGTGCAGCACCATGAACGGGCTCGTCCCCGTGGCCCGCGCCAGCCGCGTGACGGCCTCGGTGGTGGCGGGCGGCAGCGTCAGGTCCACGGTGCCGCCCCGCCCGGTGGCCCGGGCCGGCCGGGGCCGGTCGGCGGGCAGCGGGACCTCGTTGGGGGCGCCTCGCAACTGCTCTGCCCAGTAGGCGAGTTGGCGGCCGGCCACGGATTCCGCGTCGTCCGGGTCGCCGAGCAGGTCCGCCTGCCACAGCGTGTAGTCGGTGTACTGCACGGGCAGCGGCGCCCACTGCGGTACGCGCCCCGCGGTGCGGGCCGCGTACGCCCCGGCCAGGTCCTCGGCGAGCGGGCCCATCGACCAGCCGTCGGCGGCGATGTGGTGCACGGTGACGAGGAGGACGTGGCGTTCGGCGCCGAGGGCGAACAGCTCGGCGCGGAGCGGGAGATCGGCGGCCAGGTCGAAGGGGAGCGCCGCCGCCTCGCGCAGCGCGGCCTCCACCTCCGCCTCGGTCACCGGGGTGGTGGGCAGCGCGGGCCGGGCGTCGGCGGGGTCGAGGACCGCCTGACAGGGCTCGCCCTCGTGGTCCTGGACGCGGGTGCGCAGGCTCTCGTGGCGGGCGGTGACGTCGGCGAGGGCGTCCCGCAGCGCCGCGCGGTCCAGCCGTCCGTCGAGCCGGACCGCGACCGGGATGTGGTACGAGGCGTCGGCCGGGTCGAGCCCGTGCAGGAACCAGAGGCGGCGCTGGGCCGGGGAGAGCGGCGGGCGGGCCGGGCGTTCGGCGCGGCGCAGGGCCGGCCGGGCGGGCTGGGCCGCGTCGAGCCGTGCGGCGAGGGCGGCCGGGGTGGTGGCGTCGAAGAGGGTGCGGACGGACAGCTCCACGCCGAAGGCGGAGCGGACGCGGCCGATCAGGCCGAGGGCGAGCAGGGAGTGCCCGCCGAGCGCGAAGAAGTCGTCGTCGCGGGTGACGTGCGGCTGCCCGAGGCATTCGGCGAAGAGCGCGCAGAGGATCTCCTCGCGGGCCGAGCGCGGCACGGCGGTGCCGTCGTCGGGTGCCTCGGGCCCGGGGGCGTCGGGCAGGGCGGCGAAGTCGGTCTTGCCGTGCACGGTGAGCGGGAGCGTGGCCACGGGGACGACGGCGGCCGGGACCATGTACGACGGCAGCCGGGTCGCGACATGGGCGCGCAGCTCCCGGCCGGTGGGGCGGTGCCCCTCGGCGGGGACGGCCCAGGCGAGCAGCCGGCCAGAGCCGTCGGGCCCGGGCCGGACGGTGGCGGCGGCCAGGGCGACACCGGGGTGGCGCAGCAGGGCCGCCTCGACCTCGCCGGTCTCCACGCGGAAGCCGCGTACCTTGGCCTGGCCGTCGGCGCGGCCCAGGTATTCGAGCCGCCCCGCGCGGCGCCGGACCAGGTCGCCGGTGCGGTACATGCGGCTGCCGGGCGGGCCGTACGGGTCGGGCAGGAAGCGGGCGGCGGTGGCGGCGGGGGCCCGCTCGTAGCCGAGGGCGAGGCCGGGGCCGGTCAGGTACAGCTCGCCGGTGGCGCCGGGGGCGGCCGGGGCGAGGCGGGCGTCGAGGACGCGGGCGCGGGCTCCGGGCAGGGCGCGGCCCAGGTGCGGCCGGGTGCCCGCGGTGACGGGCGCGACGAGGGCGTCGACGGTGGCCTCGGTCGGGCCGTACAGGTTCCAGGCGGTGACGTCGGGGAGTGCGGCCAGTTCTTCCCACAGGGGTTCGGTGACCGCCTCGCCGCCCAGCGCGAGGACCCGGGGGCGGTGGTGGCCGGGGGCGAACAGGCCGCAGGACCGCAGCAGTTCGGCGAAGGACGGGGTGGTCTCCACGACGTCGACCGCCCGCTCCCGCAGGTGGGCGGTGAGCGCCTCGGGGTCGCGGCGGGTGGCGTCGTCGACGAGGTGGAGTTCGTGTCCGGCCGCCATCCACAGGACCGGGTCCCAGGAGGCGTCGAAGGTGAGGGCGGCGGTCAGCGCCACCCGCAGCTGCCGCCCGCCGGCGGCGGCCTGGGCCGGGCCGATGAGGTGTTCGCGGTGGTGGGCGTAGAGGTGGGCGAGGGCGCGGTGGTCCACGACGACGCCCTTGGGGCGGCCGGTGGAGCCCGAGGTGTAGAGGACGTAGGCGGCGTCCTCGGGCCTCGGCGGTGCGGGCAGGGGCCCGGTGGCCGGCCAGTCGTCGGGGTCCTCGGCGAGGACGAGGCGGGGGTGGCCGGTGGCGGGGACGGCCTCGTCGGTGGTGGCGGTGGTGAGGACGAGGCGGGGGTCGGCGGTGCGCAGGACGAGGGTGTTGCGGGCGGGCGGGTGGGTGGTGTCGAGGGGGACGTGGACGGCGCCCGCGCGGAGCACGCCGAGGAGGGCGGCGAGGACGGCGGCGGAGCGGGGCAGGGCGAGCGCCACCCGGTCGCCGGGGCGGACCCCGGCGGCGGCGAGGCGGCGCGCGAGGCGTTCGGCGCGGTCCTGCAGTTCGCCGAAGGTGAGCCGGCCGGTGGCGTCGACCACGGCGGTACGGCCCGGGTCGGCCGCCGCGCGGGTGGCCAGGACGTCGGTGAGGGTCCAGTCGGGGGTGGCCGGGGGCCGGATGGGGCCGTTCTCGTCCAGGGCGGCGGCGCGGTCGCGGGCGCCGAGGAAGGGCAGGTCGGTGAAGGGGGTGTCCGGCCGGTCGAGGAGGGCGGTGAGCAGCGTCGTGAACTGCGCGGCGTACCGCTCGGCCGTCGCCTGGTCGAACAGGTCCTTGCTGTACTCCAGTTCGCCGCCGATCCCGGCCGGGGCGCCGTCGGCGGTGTGCCGTTCGGCGAGGTCCCAGGTGAGGTCGAACTTGGCGCCGGTGCGCCCGGTCGCGGTGTCGCGGCGCACGGTCAGCCCGTCCAGGGCGGCGCGCGGGGCGGGCGTGTTGTCGAGGGCCAGCATCACCTGGAAGAGCGGGTGCCGGGCCGGGTGGCGGGGCGGGCTCACGGCGCTCACCACCTGCTCGAAGGGCAGCTCCTGGTGGGCGAGGGCGGCGAGGTCCGCCTCGCGGACGCGGGCCAGCAGCGTGGTGAGGTCCGGGTCGCCCGAGGTGTCGGTGCGCAGCGCCAGGGTGTTGACGAAGAAGCCGACGAGCCCGGCGAGCGCCTCGTCGGGCCGCCCGGCCACCGGCGTGCCCACGACCAGGTCGTCGCCCGCGCCGAGCCGGCTCAGCAGGGCGGCCAGCGCGGCGTGCAGCACCATGAACGGGCTGGTGCCACTGGCGGCGGCCCGCTCCAGCAGGGCCCGGTGGACGGCGGCGGGCACGGTGACGGGGACGGCGCCGCCGCGCCCCGAGGGCCGGTCCGGGCGGGGGCGGTCGGCGGGCGGCGCCGACTCGGCGGGGGCCCCGTCGAGCGCGGCCCGCCAGTGCGCGAGCTGCCGCGCGGCCCGCCCGGTGGGCGCGTCCGGGGTACCGAGCAGCTCCCGCTGCCAGAGCGCGTAGTCGGCGTACTGGACGGGCAGCGGTGTCAGTCCGGGGGCGCGGCCCGCTCTGCGCGCGGCGTAGGCGTCGCCCAGGTCGCCGAGGAGCGGGAGCATCGACCAGCCGTCGGCGGCGATGTGGTGGAAGGTGAGGACCAGCAGGTGGTCCCGGTCGCCGTCGGTGAACAGGCGGGCCCGCAGCGGCGGTTCACCCGCCAGGTCGAAGGGCTCGGGGTCCGGCGCGGGCGACCCGGTGCGCGGCAGCGGCGCCACGGCGAGCGGTACGGGCGCGGGCTCCCGCACGCGCTGGTACGGCCCGTCCGCGTCCTCGGCCACCACCGTGCGCAGGCTCTCGTGCCGCTCGGCCACGTCCCCGAGCGCGGCCGCCAGGGCGTCCCGGTCGAGCGGCCCGGACAGCCGCAGCCCGACCGGCAGGTGGTACGCGGTCCCGGCGCCGCCCAGCCGCTCCAGCAGCCAGAGCCGCCGCTGGGCCGGGGAGAGCGGTACGCGGGCGGGCCGGGGCCTCGCGGCGCGCAGCGGCGGCAGGGCCGGGGCGGTGCGGTCGAGGGCGGTGAGCAGCCCGGCCGGGGTCGGGTGGTCGAAGAGGGCGCGGATCGCCACCTCGGCGCCGAACGCCTCGCGGACCCGGCCGATCAGCCGGGTGGCCAGCAGCGAGTGGCCGCCGAGCCGGAAGAAGTCGTCGTCGCGGCCGACCGCGTCGAGCCCGAGGCAGGCGGCGAACTCCGCGCACATCCGCTCCTCGTCCTCGGTGCGCGGGGCGCCGCCCGCCGAGCGGGGCGCCGTGGCCTCGGGGAGGCGGGCGGTGTCGAGCTTGCCGTTGGGGGTGAGCGGGAGCCGGTCCAGCACGGCGTAGAGGGCGGGCACCAGGTGGTCGGGGAGGGCGGCGGTGAGCAGGTCGCGGACCTCGGCCGGGTCGGTGCCGCCGGGCCCGGGGACCAGGTAGGCGGCGAGCCGGCGCTCCCCGCCCGCCGGGCCGGCCGGCGCCACGGCGGCGTCGGCGATGCCGGGCAGGGCGCGCAGCGCCGCCTCGACCTCGCCGGTCTCCACCCGGTGGCCCCGGATCTTCACCTGGTCGTCGGTGCGCCCGAGGAACTCCAGCGTGCCCTCGGGCCGCCACCGCGCGAGGTCCCCGGTGCGGTACATGCGGGCGCCCGGCGGGCCGTACGGGTCGGGCAGGAAGCGGCGGGCGGTCAGGCCGGGCCGTCCGGCGTACCCCCGGGCGACGCCCTCGCCCGACAGGTACAGCTCGCCGGGGGTGCCGAGCGGCATCGGGTACAGGGCGCTGTCCAGGACGTAGGCGCGGGCTCCGGCGACCGGGCGGCCGATGGCGGGGGCGGTGCCGGTGACGCGGGCGGTCACCGCGTCGACCGTGGTCTCCGTCGGCCCGTAGTAGTTGAGGACGATCAGCTCGTCGTGGTCGCGGAGTTCGGCCCACAGGGCGTCGTCGACGGGCTCGCCGCCGAGCGCGAGGACGCGCGGGTGGTGGCCGTCGCCCGCGAGCAGCCCGGCGGCGAGGAGCTGCCGCAGGTGGCTGGGGGTGGTCTCGACCGCGTCGATCCGCCGGGCGGCCAGGAAGGCGGCCAGCGCCTCGGGGTCGCGGCGGGTGGCGTCGTCGGCGAGGTGCAGTTCGTGCCCGGCCAGCATCCACAGCACCGGGTCCCAGGAGGCGTCGAAGGAGATGGCGGCGGTCAGCGCCACCCGCAGCCGCCGCCCGAGCGACTCGGCCGCCAGCGCGTGCGCCTCCCGCCGGTGGTGCTCCAGCAGCTGGGCCAGCGAACGGTGCTCGACCACCACGCCCTTGGGGCGCCCGGTGGAACCGGAGGTGTAGATGACGTACGCCGCGTCGTGCGGCTCCGGCACCGGCGGCTCCGGCACCCCGCCGTCCCCGCCCGGCACCACGGCGGCCGGGTCGACCAGCTCCAGCCCCTCGTGCGGCACCGCCGTCCCGGGCCGCGCCACCAGCGCCACCGGCGCCGCGTCCTGGAGCATGTACGCCAGCCGGTCCACGGGGTACGACGGGTCCACCGGCAGGTACGCCGCGCCCGAGCGCAACACCGCGAGCAGCGCCGTGACCAGGTCGGCCGAACGCTCAAGACCGACCGCCACCCGCTCCCCGGGCCGCGCCCCGCGCGCCGCCAGCTCGACCGACAACGCCCGTACTCGCGCGTCCAGTTCGGCGAAGGTCAGCCGCTCGTCCCCGCACACCACGGCGGTCGCCCACGGCGTCCGCGCCGCCTGGGCCGCGAACTGCTCGGGCAGCGTCGGCAGCGGCCCGCCCTCGGCCACCGGCCCCGTGCCGAGCCGCACCAGGCGGGCGTGCTCCGGCGCCGGGACCAGCGGCAGGGCGCCGAGGGGCCGCTCCGGGTCCTCGGCGAAGGCCGCCAGCATCCGGCAGAACGCCTCGTGGTGCCGGGCGAGCCCGGCCTCGTCGTACCGGTCCGCGTCGCCCAGCAGATCGAGGCTGAGCCCGCCGTCGCCGTACGAGGCGTGCGCCGCCACGGCCAGGTCCTCGACCGGGCCGACCGAGAGGTTGTGCAGGGTGGCGGGGGACGGGCCGAAGGAGAGCGTGTCGTCGAAGGCGAGGACGTTGACGGCCGGGCCCGCCTGCGCCTCCCGTACGCCCAGCCCCCGTTCCCGGCGCAACTCCTGGGCCGGGTAGCGCTGGTGGCGCAGCACCTGGCGCGCCTCGGCCGACGCCCGCCTGGCGACGTCGGCGACCCGGTCGGCGGGCGACACGGCCAGCCGCATCGGCAGCACCTGGGAGAGCATGGCCGGCGTGGTCCGCGCGGCCGGGGTGCGCCGCCCGGTCACCGGCAGCCCCAGCACCACTTCGCCCAGACCGCGTTCGCGGTGCAGGCAGACGCCGAGCGCCGCCATCAGGAAGGCCGGCCAGGCGACCCCGGCCCGCTTCGCGGCCGCCCGCAGCCCGGCCGCCTCCTCCGCCCCGAGGTGCCGGCTGACCGCCCGCACCCGGCGCGCGGGCCCCCCGCGAGCTCCGGGAACGAGCCCGGCCGGGGCAGGGGCGCCGTCCAGGTAGGCGGCCCAGAACTCCCCGTCGCGGGAACGCTGTTCACTGTTCCCGTACGCCTCCTCGTCGGCCAGGACCGGGCCGAGCGGCGCGGGCCGTACCGGCACCGGCTCCCCGGGGGCGGTCACCAGCAGGGTGTACACCTCGGCGATCCGGGCCAGGGCCAGCACCGCCCCGTACCCGTCCACGGCCAGGTGGTGCACCTGCTGGTGGAAGAGGTGGTGCCCGTCGGCCAGCCGGTACAGCGCCATCCGCACCAGCGGCCCGCGCGCCAGGTCCGCCGGACGCGCCAGCTCGGCCGTCATCCGCCGGACCGCCTCCGCGTGCGGATCGGCGTACCCGGAGACGTCGCTCACCGGCACCTCGATCCCGGCCTGCGTGCGCACCCGCTGCCACGGCACCCCGTCCCGCTCCCCGAAGGTCAGCCGCAGCGCCTCGGTCTCCTCCTCGACGTGCCGCACCGCCCGGCGCAGCGCCCGCACGTCCAGCTCCCCGCGCACCTCGACGTACTCGGCGACGTTGTACGCGGGGCTGTCCGGGTCGAGCCGCTGGGCGAACCACAGGCCGCGCTGCGCGGCCGTCAGCGGGAACGCGGCGGACGGGCGGTCGGACGGGACAGAGGGCACGCTGGCTCACCTTCGGAACGAGGGCAGGGGGGAGGGTGGCGGCGCTCTCTCGAAGATCGCCGCACGGGCAGTCAACAAGCGATTCGGAGCCCTGTCCGGAGGGGTTTGGCCGTGTGACGCAGCCCACGGTCGTACAGCCGTATTTCTGCTCCTCCCGGGCGAATCACCGTTCCTCTGTTCGATGCTCCGCACCCGTGACCCCACCCGCACCAAACCGCACCCGCGCCCGCTCCGAACCCCCCGCAGGCGCCCCCTGGGCCCACGGCGCCCACCACAACTACCGCGCACCCCAGCCCCTTTGGAGCCGCCCCATGCGCCCCCTCACCCGCCTGGCCGCCACCTGCGCGACCACCGCCGCCCTCCTCCTCACCGGAACAGCCACGGCCTCGGCCACCACCACTCACCCCACCACCGCGTCCACCCCGGCCGCGCCCGACCGCACCCCCCTGACCTCCCTCTACCGAGGAGTCCAGGGAGCCAACCTCTGCCTCCTCGCCCACTGCACGACCGGCACGAACGACCCGGCCCGGGTCACCAACACCCAGGGCGCCAACCTCTGCCTCCTGGCGGTCTGCTCGATACGCCCCTGACCCACCACGTCTCCCCGCGCCCCCTCACCCCCGCAAGGGAGTGAAGTGGCCGGGGTGTGGCCCCAGTTGGGCCGCGCCCCGGCCTCAGGGTCACGCCTTCGACCAGAGTGCCCCGCCCTTCTCCAGGACGATGCCGCCGTTGACGGTGACGGCGTAGACGGTGACGGGGGTGCCCTCGGGGATGTCGCCGCTCTTCCAGGAGGTGCAGTACGGGGCGTTGTGGCCGCGGGTGCTGGCGATGCGGTCGATGGTGCCGTCGCGGTTGATGTCGAGCCAGGCCTCGATGCCCCAGCCGTCGGCGGTGTTGTCGCAGGCGCGGATGGAGTCGCCGGGGATGGAGCCGGACGGGTCGGCGTTCCACTGGGCGTAGCCGCCCTGGGTCTTGATCGGGTTGCTCGGGGCGGCGTTCGCGGCGCCGGTGGCGCCGAGGACGAGGCCGAAGGCGGCGCCGGCGCCGATCAGGATGCGTGCCGCGTGGTGCTTGGTCATGAGAACTCCCCCTTGGTGAAGACGTGTTCACCGTTCGGTCATGGTTGCGACGGTGAATCTACCGTGCGGACCGGACAGGGTGGAGTCGGGCGGAGCCGGGCGGAGGGGCGGGCCCGGCCCCCGTGGAGGCTTTTCCGTTTTTCCGGGCGCGGCGATGAATCATGTGGAAAAGGCGGGGCACGCGTTCCTCAGAGCGGCGATGACAAGGAAATGGCGAGCACGTCACCAATTCCACGGAGTTCCGTGAGAATTGCTGGACGCGCCGCCCGAGCCGTGAATTCGCGAACCGAGGAGGAATGTATGTCTGACGGAATCTGGGGTTATCAGCCGACGGCCGGGCACACCGCCGGGACCGACCTGATCGGGTACAAGGTCGAGGCGACCGACGGCACGATAGGCAAGGTCGACAAGCATTCGGACGAGGTCGGTTCCGCCTACCTGGTCGTCGACACCGGGGTGTGGATCTTCGGAAAGCACGTCATGCTCCCCGCGGGCACCGTGCGTACCGTGGACAGCGCCGAGCGCAAGATCCACGTGGAGCTGACCAAGGAGCAGATCAAGAACTCCCCGGAATTCGACAAGGACCGCCACGCCGGGGACGCGCAGTACCACGACCAGCTGGGCGGTTACTACGGCGGCCACCGCCCGCTGTGAGCGGCCCGTCCGCCGAAGTGGGGGGCGTACCGGATTCGTTTCCGGTGCGCCCCCTATTTCCGTGGGCTTCCCTGGGGAGACTTCGCAGGGCATGATCCGGGGACGGAACAGAGCAGGAGAAAGAAGAGGGGGCGTCATGGCATTGTTCGGGAACGCGCACACGGTCGATCCGGGGTCGGCGCAGCAGGAGTACGCGCGGCTGCTCGGGCAGGGGGAGCAGGTGCACGCGGCGTACCTGCTGATCCGGGACACGATTCTCTTCACCGACCGGCGGCTGATCCTCGTCGACAAGCAGGGGATCACCGGCAAGAAGGTGGAGTACCACTCGATCCCGTACCGGAGCATCACGCATTTCGCCGTCGAGACGGCGGGGACGTTCGACCTGGACGCGGAATTGAAGATCTGGCTGTCCGGGGCGACGACGCCGGTGCAGAAGACGTTCACCAAGGGCGTGGACATCTACGAGGTGCAGGCGATCCTCACGCAGTTCGTGACCCGCTAGTTGCCGTTGGCATCGACCGCGGTCAGGTTCCCGGTCGCTCCCTCCTCAAGATCGAGCCCGGTCGTCTTGAGGCCGAACGTGAGCTTCTTGAGCTTCTCGCTCGCCGCCGCCTCGGGCGTCTTCACGACCAAGACGTGCTGGAAACTCTCCGCCGTGGCGGTGACCTTCAGGTCCACATCCGGCAGCACCTCCGGATACACCGCGCTGGCACCTTCCAGCACCGGCCGGGGCAGAGCCTCAGGCCAGCTGAGCTCCAGGGATTTCCCCTGGCTTGCGATGCTCGCCAGCGGCTCCTTCTCGCCCCCGCCCGAGAAGAGAATCTGCGGAGCGGCGGCCTTGGGACCCACCGAGCCGTCCTCATGCCTCACCAACGTGGCGTCGGGCGCCTGCCAGCCACCCCCTGGCTTGGACACCCGCACGGGAATCGACGACTCCTGCAACGTGAAGGTGAAGCCGTCCGGGTTCGCGTAGACCGTTGTCCGTTCCGAACGCTGGCCCAGCACCTCGACCCGTTCGCCGGACTCCACCGCAGCGGCAAGCGCTTCCTGCCCCTCCGACAACTCCGCCGGCTCGGACTCCGAAGCCGCCTGTGCCACGTACGGCACCTGAACCAGTGCACCCGTCAGCGCCCCGGCCAGCATCAGGCCGACTGCTCTCTCAGCTCCCCCGCGTGACGAGGTTCTTCGTTTTCCGGCATGACAATGCCCCCACCTGAACTCCACAGCCCCAACCCCAGAGTCTCAAGAAACTTTCACAAGTGACGAGAGTTAACTGTGCGTGAGCCAAGGCGTCAAAGGGTTGTAGGTCACATCGCCACCGCTATGCGGCATATGCCATGGCATACGCGCCCAATGCCGGAAAGGCCGCCAGGAGTTTCCCCGTCCGGAGGTCCTCACAGCCTCGCTTCTCCGGTGAGAGCGTGAAAGCCCCGGCCGCGAAAGGCGGTTGAGAGCCCCTGGAACTCAGACGTGGTGCCGCCCCAGCGGCACCACCAGCGGAGTCCCGGAGGCCGGGTCGGGCACGACTGAGCAGCGCATGCCGAAGACGTCGGAGACGAGTTGCTCGGTCACGATGTCCGAGGGCGCCCCCTCCGCGACCACCTCCCCCTGCTTCATGGCGATGAGGTGGTCGGCGTACCGGCAGGCCATGTTCAGTTCGTGGAGGACGGCGACGAGGGTCACGCCGCGTTCGCGGTTGAGGTCGGTGAGGAGGTCGAGGACGTCCATCTGGTGGGCGACGTCGAGGAAGGTGGTGGGCTCGTCGAGGAGGAGGATGTCGGTCCGCTGGGCGAGGGCCATGGCGATCCAGACGCGTTGCCGCTGGCCGCCGGAGAGTTCGTCGACGGGACGTTCGGCCAGGTCGAGCACGTCGGTGGAGAGCAGCGCGGCCCCGACCGCCGCGTCGTCCT
Source organism: Streptomyces albidoflavus (assembly GCF_000719955.1). Taxonomy (GTDB): domain Bacteria; phylum Actinomycetota; class Actinomycetes; order Streptomycetales; family Streptomycetaceae; genus Streptomyces; species Streptomyces albidoflavus. Next base: position 235,669 of record NZ_JOII01000007.1, on the reverse strand, counting down.
CGGCGGTCCAGCGCCGGAACCAGCCCTGGTGCGGGTAGCGGCCCCGGGCGACCAGGTCGGAGACGGTGATGCCCTCGGGCGCCACCGGGGACTGCGGCAGGATGCCCAGCACGGAGGCCACCTCGCGCGTCGGCGTCTGCTGGACGGGCCGCCCGTCGAGCAGCACCGCCCCCGAGGTCGGCGCGAGCAGCCGCGCCATCGCCCGCAGGAGCGTGGACTTGCCGCAGGCGTTGGGCCCGACGATCACCGTGAACCGTCCGGGCGGGATCTTCACGCTCAGCCCGGGGACGATCTCGCGCCCGTCGTAGCCGATGCGGACGTCCCGCGCCTCCAGCGTGTGCTCCGCACTCATCGGACGCATTCCTCTCTGCCTGTACCCGTGGTCTGCCGGCCTCGTGCCCGCCGCTCGCGGGCCACCCGCTCAGCCACCGCGACCGACCCGGTTGGCGCGGGCCAGCAGCCACAGCAGGTACGGGGCGCCGACCACGCTGGTGACCACGCCGACCGGGAGCTGGGTGCCGGGCAGCGCGTGCTGGGCGGCGAAGTCGGCGAGCAGGACGAGCAGCGCCCCGGCCAGCGCCGCGTGCGGCAGGACCGCGCCCCGGCCGGGCAGCAGCATCCGGGCGACCGGCGCCGCGACGAAGGCGACGAAGGCGACCGGCCCGGCCGCCGCCGTCGACACCCCGGCGAGCGCCACGCCGCAGGCCAGCAGGGCCAGCCGGTTGCGTTCGGCCCGCGCGCCCAGCCCGGAGGCCGTGTCGTCGCCGAGCTGGAGCGCGGGCAGGGCGCGGGCGGCGGCGAAGGTCAGCGGGACCAGCACCGCCAGCGCGATCAGCTGCGGCCACACCTGGTTCCAGGAGCGGCCGTTGAGGCTGCCGGTGAGCCAGAGCAGGGCGTTCTGCGCGCCTGTGACCTCGGCGCGCGACATCAGGTACCAGACGAGGCTGTTGAGCCCGAAGCCGACGCCGAGGCCGACCAGGACGAGCCGCGCCCCGACCACGCCCTTGCGCCAGGCCAGCAGGTAGATGAGGGTGCCCGCGATCAGCGCGCCGAGCAGGGCGCTCGCCGAGAGGGCGAGCCCGGAGACGGCGAAGACCATGGAGGCGGTGACGGCGGCGGCGGAGGCGCCGGAGCTGATGCCGATGACGTCGGGGCTGGCCAGCGGGTTGCGCAGCACCGTCTGGAAGACCGCGCCGGCCATGCCGAACCCGGCGCCGACCAGCACGGCGAGCAGCGCACGCGGCAGCCGCAGTTCGAGGACGACGAACTGCGCACCGGCGTCGCCGCCGCCGAAGAGGGTGGCGAGGACGTCGGCGAGCGGGATCACCATGTCGCCGACGCTGAGCGACACCGCGAAGACCGCGAAGGCGGCCAGCGCGAGCACCAGCCCGACCAGCACCGACCGGCGCCCGCCCCGCCGCCGCGCCCCGGCGACCGTCCGCGCCGCCTCGGCGAGGACCGCCTCGGAGACGTGGAGCGGGGAGGCGTCCGTCCGCGCGGGAGCCGCCTTCTCGGCGTCCGCCTTCTCGGCGTCCGCCTTCTCGAAGGAAGAAGTAGCCCGGTCGCTCACAGCTCCACCAGCTTCCGCCGCCGTACCAGCCAGATGAAGGGGACGCAGCCCAGCGCCGCCGTGACCACGCCGACCTGCACCTCGCCGGGCTGGGCCACGACCCGGCCGACGATGTCCGCCCACAGGAGCAGCATGGGAGCGAGCACCATGCTGTACGGGAGGACCCAGCGGTAGTCCGGCCCGGTCACCAGCCGGGCGATGTGCGGGACGGCGAGGCCGACGAAGCCGATGGGCCCGGCGACCACCGTGGAGGCGCCGCAGAGCAGCACGACGGCGACCGCCGAGACGCCCCGGACCAGGCCGACCCGCTGGCCGAAGCCGCGCGCCAGGTCGTCGCCGAGGGCCAGCGCGTTGAGCTGCGAGCCGAGGGTGAGGGCGAGCAGGCCGCCGACGACGATGAACGGCGCGGCCTCGGAGAGCACCTCCACCGAGCGCGTGTTGAGCGCGCCGATCTGCCAGAACCGGAACTGGTCGTAGCTCTGCCGGTCGGTGAGCAGCATGGTGGTGGTCAGCGAGGTCAGCACGGCCGTGGTGGCGGCTCCGGCGAGCGCCAGTTTGACCGGGGTGGCGCCCTCGCGGCCGAGCGAGCCGACGCCGTAGACGACGAGGGCGGCGATCAGCGCGCCGAGGAAGCCGAACCAGAGGTACTGCTGCGAGGCGCCGAGGCCGAGCACGCTGATGGCGAAGACGACGCTGAGGGAGGCACCGGCGTTGATGCCGAGGAGGCTGGGGTCGGCGATGGGGTTGCGGGTGACGCCCTGCATCACGGTGCCCGCGAGCCCGAGCGCGACCCCGGAGAGCAGTCCGGCGACGGTGCGCGGGATGCGGACCTCGCCGACGATGAGCTGGGCCTTGTTCTCCGCGTCCGGGTCGAGGAAGGTGCCGAGCACGTCGGCGAAGGGCACGTCCCCGCTGCCGACGGCGAGGCTCGCCACCAGCGTCAGGCCGAGGCCGACGAGGGCGAGGACCAGCCCGGCGGCCAGCGCGGGCCTGCTGCGAACCGAGCGGCGGGGCGGCGGTGCGGCGGTGGCGGTCGCGCCTTCGGCGTCCGGCCGCTTGCCCAGGTCGAGGAGGGCCGTGGAGCGCGTACGGGACGGGGGTGTGCCGGAGGGGTCGGCGGGGCGGCCCTCGCGGTCGGCGGGGCCGTTCACGATCCGGCCGCCGGGGCGCCGGTCACGCGGTCATGCACTCTGATCTCACCCTTGCTCTAGGCCCCGGGACGTTCGCACCGGTGCGGCCGCCGGCCCCCGCTCACGCCAGCACGCGGTCAGAACCGGCCAACCCTGCCCACAAACCTGCCATCAACCCAAAGTAAGGTAAGCCTAACAGCACTTTTCCGGCCACCCCGCTGCACCGACCGCCCTCGCCCCACCGCGTCACGCCCCCTGGAGACCGCCTTGACGAACCCCGCGCCCGAGGCTCCCGCCACCGGCCTCCACCACTCCCTCGCCCGCCTCACCCGGGTCCCGGACGCCCGCGGCCTGGGCCTGACCGAGCCCGCCGTCCCGGCGGCGCCCCTCGTCCCCGAGGCCCCGGCGACGAGCCCGCTGCCCGCCGGGTACACCGAGCTGACCGGCGTCGAGGAACTGGACGCCCTGCTCGGCGTCCCGCACCCGATCGTCATCGACAAGGTCCACGACCGGCTCGACGCGCAGGACCTCGACCTGCTGTCCCGCTCCTCCTTCTGCTCCCTGTCCACCGCCGACGCCGAGGGCAACTGCGACGTCTCCCCGCGCGGCGGCGTCCCCGGCTTCACCCACGTCGTCGACCCGGGCACGCTCGCCCTGCCCGACCGCCCCGGCAACCGGCGCGGCGACAGCTTCCGGAACATCCTCACCAACCCGCACGTCGGCCTGCTCTACCTGGTCCCCGGCGTCATGGACGTCCTGCGGATCAACGGCCGCGCCCGCATCCTCACCGACGCCCCGTTCTTCGACGCCCTGGTGGAGAAGAATCAGCGCCCCAAGCTGGCCCTGGTCGTCGAGATCGACGAGATCTACCGCCACTGCCCCGCCTCCCTGCGCCGCTCCGGCATCTGGTCCCCGGACACCTGGGAGAACGCGGCGGGCGGCACCTCCCCCGCCTGACGGCTCCGGCGCCCGGGTCACTCCCCGGGCGCTCCCGGCGGGCGGGACGGCCCGGCCGGTGCCAGGGTCCGAGCGAGGACCGTCACCACGCGGCACCCGGCCGCCTCCGTGCCGCATGCCGGAGCGGTCGGTGGGCAGGCGCGCGGGACGCCCTGCCCACCGACCGCCGAGAGGATGCCATGAGCGACACGGCCACCCGGGAGAAGTGGGAGCGGGTGGCCGACTGGGGCCGCCGGCTCCGCCGCCCGGAGAGCAGCGCCCGCCGCTCCCTGCTCCTCATCCTGAAGTCCGCGCTGGCCGCCACCGTCTCCTGGTTCGTCTCCTACGAACTGATGGACGCGACCTCGCCCGCCTTCGCCCCCTTCTCCGCCGTGCTGATGGTGCAGGTCACCGTCTACCAGTCGGTGGTGCAGTCCCTGCGGTACGTCGGCGCGGTGGCGGCCGGGGTCGCCGTGCAGGCCGTCCTCGGCCTCTCCGCCGGGCCCGACCTGGTCACCTTCGCGCTGGTGGCACTGGTCGCCCTGGTCATCAGCCGCTGGCGGCTGCTGGGCGCCCAGGGCTCCCAGGTCGCCACCGCCGCCTTCTTCGCCTTCGCCACGTACACCGGCGCCTCCAGCGACACCGACCAGGTCAAGGAGCTGGGCCAGATCGTGCTGCTGGTCCTCATCGGCTCCGCCGTCGGCGTCGGCGTCAACGTGCTGATCGCCCCGCCCCTGCGCTACCGCAGCGCCGAGTGGGGCATCCGCGCCCTGGCCCAGGAAATCCACGACCTGCTCGACACCATGGCGCCGGAGCTGGGCGAGGGCGCCCCCGACGCGGACACCACCCAGGGCTGGCGGGACCGCGCGGACCGCACCGGCACCCTGATCTCCCAGTCCCGCGAGGGCCTGCGCACCGCCCGCGAGAGCCTGCGCCTCAACCCCCACCCCTGGGCCCGCCGGCGCCGGGGCACCCTCACCTTCGAGGCGTACGACCGGACCATGGAGGCGCTGGTCCGGATGATCTCCCAGGTCACCGCGATCACCCGCAGCCTCGACCTGCAGCACCAGGACGAGAAGCAGCAGGAGGAGGAGAGCGGCCCCGACCGGGACTACGCCCCCTTCCTCCGCGCCTACGCCACCTTCCTCTCCTCCGTCGTCGACTTCACCGAGATCCTCGCCACCCTCGACGAGGACCACCTCCGCGACCAGGCCGGCCGGCTGGACGAGGCCGCCGACGGCCTGGAGCGGTGCCGCCGCGAGGTCGTGCGGACCACCGAGGACCGCGGCCTCTCCCTCACCGACCCGACCGAGCCGTACGGCGTCCTGGTCGTGGAGGCCACCCGCCTCTCCGAGGAGTGCCGCTACACCGCCGACGTCCTCGGCAACAGCGCCGAGAACGGGTCACGGTCTTCAGGTCTCCCCCTGCCCAGATGTGGAACTCGGCCGGCAAGACGCTTTCGCCTGCCTCCTCCGCCGCGAAGGGAGCTTCGCGCGCCACGGTGGACGAGAAGGAGCCCTCTGATCCTGCCGAGGCCGCGCCTTCCGGCTCCGGTCTGGAGCCCGTGCAGGGCGACAAGTTCACCAAGATGGATGTCGAGGTGGAGGAGACATTTCTGTCGATCGTTCCGGACGCGGAGATGATGGGGGAGAAGGACGCCTCGGTCTACCCGCTGTTCATCGATCCCCCGGTGACGTGGGGCGAGTCGGAGCGCACCTTGCTGCGCTCCGACGGATACGAGGACTACGCCTGGGGCAACGGTGAGGACGACCTCGGCAAGGGCGCCGGGAAGTGCGGGGTGTGGAACAACTACTACTGCGGCCCCGGCTATGTGCAGCGCCTGTACTTCGAGTTCTCACCCGCGAAGCTGAAGGGCAAGAAAGTCCTCGACGCGACCTTCAGGGTGACCGAGCCCTGGGCGTTCCAGTGCGAACCGCGGTGGGTCGACCTCGTACGCACCAAGGAGAACATCTCCTCGTCGACGACCTGGGCATCACGGCCGATGGGCTGGGACACGATGGGCGACCGTCACGTCTCCGCCGGACGGGGAGATCTGTGCAGTCCAGGCCTGCCGAATGCGGAGATCGAGTTCAACGACAATCCGGACGAGTCGAATGAGAACCTCACGCCGACGGTCCGTGACTTCGCGGCGGGCAAGTTCAGCCGTCTGACCTTGATGATCAAGGCCCACGACGAGACCGACACGGCGGCGTGGAAGCGGTTCAAAAACGACGCTGTGCTGGAGGTCGACTTTGTCGGCATCCCGGACAAGCCGACCGGGATCGGCCTGGTGACAGGCTCGGGCACGGTGTGCTTGACCACGGAATCGAACCCGTCCATCGTCTCGGACCCGACACCGTTGCTGAGCGCGACCACGCAGACGAAGTCCGGCGGGGAGGAGGACGCCCAGCTGCGGATCTACTTCGACATCGACAACAAGAAGAGCGACGGAAGCTGGGCCGACACCAGCGCAGGCAACGGCAACGAGCGGCCCTCCACCGGGTACGTGGCGGACGGCAAGAGGCAGACCATGTCGTGGTCGACGCTGACCGAGGGCACCTTGTACCGGTACCGGGCCTGGACCCAGTCGTACTACAACGGCGGCAAGAGCTTCCTGTCCGGTCCGTCGAACGGCTCCACCAGCGGATTCTGCTACTTCAAGGTGGACCCGACCGCCCCCAGGCCCCCGAACATCAAACTGAACATCCCCTACAAGGAATGCCTTCCGAACGATTGTCCCGCCAGGGGCGGACCTGGGCAGAGGTCCGCCTTCGTGCTCCAGCCTGCGGCTGGGGACACCGGGGTGGTGTCATATCAGTACACCCTTTCCGGGATGAGTACCTGGCCGACCGCAGAGGGCGCGACGGCCCTCGTGCCGTTGGTCCCGAGTCGCCCGGGCACGCACACCTTGTGGGCCAGAGCCAAGGACAAGGTGGGTCGCTACGGGGCCTGGAACGCGGTGGACTTCGTGGTCGCCGCAGGAGACGGCCCGGTGGCTCGCTACCACTTCGACGAGGCGAGCGGTGCCGCGGTCGACTCCGCCACCGCCGACGGCAAGGACGACGCGACGCTGAGTGCCGGAGCGGTTCGCACAGATCACGGCCGGCGGGGTCTGGTCACGCACGACGCGAAGGGAGAGCCGCTGGCGTCACCCGCCGAGGACAAGGGGCTGGAGCTGAACGGCACCACCGGTCACGCGGCCACGGCGGGGCCCGTACTGGAGACACGTTCCTCGTACACCGTCTCCGCGTGGGTCAGGGTCGACCCCTCCGCCACGAAGACGGTTTCGGTTCTCAGCCAGTCGCCGTCGAGCCCGTATCCCTTCACGAAGAAATACAGCCCGTTCGTCATCTCCTACGGAGGTAAGTGGAGTATCCGGGCGTTCTCCAGCGAGGGCACCTTCTCCAGGGAGGCAGCGGCTGTCGAGGCGCACCCGAAGGGCGTGTGGACCCATGTGGCGGCCGTGCACGACGCGACTGACAAGAAGCTGACCCTTTACGTGAACGGCGTGCGCCAGGCCGAGGTCGACGCCGGTACACCGTGGTCCGCGGAAGGAAGCCTGGAGATCGGGCGCGTCATGTACGCCGATGCCTACACCGACTCCTTCAAGGGTGAGATCGACGAAGTGGTCGCGTGGCAACGTGCCTTGACGCCCGACGAGGTCCATGACGAGGCTCGCCTGCTCATTTCCGGCCAGTACGCCGGCACGGAACTGATCGCCGACTGGAACCCTGCGCGCGGCGTTGACGGTGGCGCCGTCAACGACACCACCTCCGGGTACGGCAAGCGTCTGACGCTGAGCGGGGCCACCGTGGCGGGTGAGGAGATTGTCCTGGACGGCGTGGACGACACGGCGACTGCTCCTGGTCCGCTGGTCGACGGCAGCGGGTCCTTCACGGTGACCACTGGCGTGACCCTCGATGCGGCCAAGCTGCTGACCAAGGACATCGGGTACATCGGCCAGGTGGCCGGTCAGCGGACGGCGGACGGCTCCGCCTGGGGTCTCTGGTTCCAACTGACCGAAAAGCAGACCGTTCTGGACGAGGAAACCTTGGAGGAGGTCACTGTCCCGGTCGGCCTGTGGCACTTCGGCCGGCTCGAGGCGGACGGCAAGTTCTCCTCGGTGGCTTCTGAAGAGGTCGCGAGTGTCGACAGTTCAGCACGCCTGACCGGTGTGCACGACTCGGTGGACGGCACGATCAGCCTCTACATCGGCTACGGCAGGAACGGCGACGCCAAGGTCTACACCGCGAAGATCGGCAGCGGCGACTTCGCACTCGGCAAGGCCTTCGCCGGCGGCGCCTGGAAGCACTTCCTCCCCGCCCGTATCGCCGAGATCCGGCTGTGGGCGGGAGCCATGGCGAGCGCGGAACAGGTGGAGACCGCGGTAGGCGACTGAGTCCTCTCATCGGTGGGCGGCAGAGGGCACTGCCGCCCACCTTCCTGGGTGAGCCGCGCCCTCATGACCGATGCGCGCGGTGAATTGTCCGATACGTGTAGCTGTGGCGATGTCGTGGGAGCGGAACTGAGATGAGATTTGGCATAGGCACCTCAAATAGAGGTGCAGGGGGTCGCAGACGCTGGGGACGGCGTCTGATCGTGCCCGCATTGGCACTGGCGCTGCTGGTGCCCGTGGGCGAAGCGCCGTCGGCAGTGGCCAAGGAGCAAGGCCTGGGACAGCCCGAACTGCCGAAGCCCCGCGTCAGCAAGGTCGCGGAGGTCAAGGCGCCAGGGGCCAAGAAGGCCCGGCAGAAGGTCGCCGAGGGCAAGCAGAGGGGCGAGGCGCAGTCCCGCCGTGCGGCCACCGAACAGAAGACCTCCTGGCCCGAGCGCGGTACCGCTACGGCGCGACTCGTCCAGGGAGCCCCCCGCAAGCTTTCCCTGGACGGCACCACGGTGACGGTGACGCCCCGGAAGGTGAAGCGCGAACGGGACGCCGCAGGCGAGGCACGCGTCACCGTCCTCGACCAGAAGGCGGCCCGCCGGGCCGGAGTCACTGGTGTCCTGCTCACCGCGACCGCCGAGACCGCGGGGTCCGCGAAGATCAGCGTGGACTACGGAGACTTCGCCTCCGCCATCGGCGGTGGCTGGGCGCAGCGTCTGCGCCTGGTGGAACTGCCCGCCTGCGCGCTGACCACACCCGAGAAGGCCGCCTGTCGCAAGCAGGCCCCTCTGGAGTCGGAGAACGACCCGGGTGACCAGTCGGTGACCGCCCAGGTAGCCGTGAGCGAGCAGGCTTCGGGCGCCGTGGCGCAGAAGTCGGCCGGGGCGCCCACCGTGCTGGCGCTGACCGCCCAGGCGGCCGGTGCGGGAGAGTCTCCCCAGGGCAGCGGCGACTACTCCGCCACCGAGCTGAGTGCTTCCTCCTCGTGGACGGCCGGAGGGAGCTCCGGGTCGTTCACGTGGAGCTACGACTTCTCGCTTCCGCCCGCGGCGGCCGGCCCCGTCCCCTCGCTCGCCCTCTCCTACGACTCGGGCAGCGTCGACGGGCGGACCGCCACCACCAACAACCAGGGCAGTGCGGTCGGTGAGGGCTTCTCCCTGACCGAGTCCTACATCGAGCGTTCTTACGGCAGTTGCGACGACGACGGACACGACGACGTCTTCGACCGCTGCTGGAAGTACGACAATGCCCGGATCGTCCTCGACGGCCGGTCCAGCCGCCTCATCAAGGTGTCCGACAAGGAGTGGCGCCTTGAGGACGACGACGCCTCGACCGTCACCCGCTCCACCGGAGCGGACAACGGGGACAACGACGGGGAGTACTGGACGGTGGTGACCGGGAACGGCACCAAGTACCTCTTCGGGCTCAACAAACTGGACGGCGCGGCCGACCAGCGCACCAACTCGACCTGGACCGTGCCCGTCTTCGGCGACGACTCCGGCGAACCCGGCTACGACAAAGGCGGTGCCTTCGCGGACCGGTCCCTGACCCAGGCGTGGCGCTGGAACCTCGACCAGGTCGAGGACACGGCCGGGAACGCGTCGACCTACTGGTACGCGAAGGAGTCCAACCACTACAAGAAGAACAAGGCTGAGACGGCCACGGCCTCGTACACGCGTGGTGGCTACCTGAAGGAGATCAAGTACGGGCTGCGCAAAGACGCGCTCTTCACCGACGACGCGGATGCCAAGGTCACCTTCTCGCACGCCGAACGGTGCACCGTCGGTGACTGCAAGGAACTGACCGAGAGCACCGCCAAGCACTGGCCCGACGTCCCGTTCGACGCGATCTGCTCCGACGGCGACAAGGAGTGCAACTCCGCCGGAGCATCCTTCTTCTCCCGCAAACGACTCACCGGCGTCGAGACCTACTCCTGGGACGCGACGACGAAGAAGTACAGCCCGGTGGATTCCTGGACCCTCGGACAGGACTACAAGGACGCGGGCGACATCGGTGACACCACGGACCACGTCCTGGTCCTGGAGTCGATCAAGCGCACCGGCAAGGCCGGCACCGATGTCGGCGTCAATCCGGTCACTTTCACGTATCAGCTGCGGCCGAACCGCGTGGACGCCACCGACGACATCCTTCCGCTGAAGCGGCACCGGGTCGAGACGATCACCTCCGAGACCGGAGCGATCACGACCGTCACGCTGTCCTCGCCCGAGTGCAAGAGGAGTGAAGTCCTCGGTGCGCCGCAGGACACCAACACCCGGTCCTGCTATCCGCAGTACTGGAACATCAACGGCGCATCGGAAGCTTCCGTGGACTGGTTCCACAAGTACCGCGTGCTGGCGGTGGCGGTGGCCGACCCCACGGGTCACAACGAGGACGTCGAGCACGCGTACGACTACGCCGGTGCCGCCTGGCACCACCTCGACGAGCCGTTCACGCCCAAGGACGAGCGGACCTGGTCCGACTGGCGCGGCTACCGCGACGTGACCGTCTACTCCGGCGCGACCCAGACCACTCGCTCGAAGACGGTCTCGCGGTACCTCCAGGGCATGGACGGTGACCGGAAGAAGGACGGCACCAAGACGGCATCCGTCGAGCCCTTGCTCGACACCGACGTGGACTTCGGTTCCGTCGCCGACGCCGACCGGTACCGGGGCCTCCTGAGGCAGCAGGTCACCTACAACGGCAGCCAGCCCATCTCCAGCACCTTCAACAGCTACGCCCACAAGACCACCGCCACCCAGACCGTCCCGGGTGCCGACGACCACACGGCCCGTTGGGTCCGCCCCGCCACCACCTACTCCAGCACCTACCTCACCGCCTCCAAGAACTGGCGAACCCGCCAGACGACGAACGCTCACGACGATCTGGGCATGGTCACGACGGTCGACGACTACGGCCAGCGAGGCGTGGCCGGCGACGAGACCTGCACCCGTACGTGGTACGCCCGCAACGACGCCGTCGGCATCAACAACCTGGTCTCGCGCAGCCGTACGGTGGCCAAGGAATGCGCGGTCTCCGACACCGCACTCGACCTGCCCGGCGACTCCACCCGGCGCGGTGACGTCCTCACCGACACCGCCATCGCCTACGACGGGGCCACCACCTGGTCGGCGACCGCGAAGCCGGCCAAGGGACTGATCACCTGGACGGGTCGGGCCAAGGGCTACACCGGCGGCACGCCGAGCTGGCAGACCCAGACGACCACGGCCAACGCGGACTATGACGCCCTCGGTCGCGCGACCAAGATCACCAACGCCGACGGCAAGACGACAACCACCGAGTACACGCCGGCCGCCGCGGGCCCGTTGACGAAGAGCATCGTCACCGACCCCAAGGGCCACAAGACCACCAGCTTCCTCGACCCGCGCCGCGGCCAGCCCCTGCGCACCTACGACGCCAACCTGAAGAAGACCGAGTCCACCTACGACGGCCTCGGACGCCTCACCCAGGTGTGGCTGCCCAACCGCTCCAGCGGCAGCCAGAGCCCCAACCAGAAGTACGCGTACCACCTCAGCAACACGAAGCAGTCATGGGTCTCCTCCTCCAGCCTGAAGAAGGACGGAGAGTCGTACCTCACCAGCTACGCGATCTACGACGCCCTGCTGCGCCCCCTCCAGACCCAGACGGAGTCGGCCCGGGGCGGACGCCTCCTGACCGATACCCGGTACGACACCCGCGGACTCGCCTACGAGACCTACGCCGACATCTTCGACACGACCAGTTCCCCGAACGGCACCTACACCCGAGCGGAGTACGGCGAGGCGCCCACACAGACCGAGACCGTGTACGACGGGGCGGGCCGAGCCGTGTCGAACACGGTCCTGATCTACGGAAACAAGAAGTGGACCGTAGGCACCAGCTACACCGGTGACTCCACCGCCACCACGGCGGTGCAAGGGGGAACCGGGGCCCGCGTGATCACCGATGTCCGGGGACGCACGACCGAGAGCCGGGAGTACGCCGGGCGGTCGCCGTCCGACGCGCAGTACGGGGACGGTCCCGGCGCGGGCTACGCCTCCACCAAGTACGTCCACACCCCTGACGGCAAGAACAGCCAGATCACCGGTCCCGACGACGCCAAGTGGAGCTACGGCTACGACTTGTTCGGTCGCCTCAGCACATCCAAGGACCCGGACAAGGGATCGGTCACCACCCAGTACGACGCGCTCGACCGAGCCGTGAAGACCACGGACTCCCGCGGCAAGTCCGTGCTGACCGAGTACGACGAACTAAGCCGCGTCACCGGTACCTGGGCAGGTTCCAGGACGGACGCCACCCAACTCACCGCGTACACCTACGACACCTTGCTCAAGGGACTGCCGGTCGCGGCCACACGGTACGTCGGCGGGAAGCCCGGCCAGGCATACACCGACACGGTGACCGCCTACGACACGCTCTCCCGGCCCAAGACCTCCAAGCTCGATCTGCCGGCCGGGGACGCCTTCGTCAAGGCCGGTGTCCCCGCTTCCCTGACGTACGAGACCGAGTACAACCTCGACGGCACCGTCAAGACGGTCAAGGAACCCGCCCTCGGCGGTCTCCCCTCGGAGGTCCTGGAGTACGGCTACAACTCGGTGGGCCAGGTCACCAGCCTGGGCGGTTCGACCGGCTATCTCCTGGACACCACCCACACCCCGCTCGGGCAGCCGCAGCTTCTGACCCTCGGGACGGCGAACACCGCCGACCACAAGAAGGTGTACCTCTCCAACTCCTGGGAGGAGGGCACCGGACGCCTGGTCCGCAGCAGCGTCACGGACCAGACCCACAGCTACATGCTGCAAGACCTCAACTACGCCTACGACGACGCCGGAAACGTCACCTCCATCACCGACCCCACCACCGTCGGAGGCACCTCGTCGGCGGAGACCCAGTGTTTCGTCTACGACGGCCACCGGCGCCTCACGGAGGCATGGACCCCCAGCTCCCAGAAGTGCGGCGATCCCCGCAGCGCCGACCAGCTCTCCGGGCCGGCGCCGTACTGGACCAGCTATGAGTACAACAAGGCCGGCCAGCGCACCAGTGAGACCGCGCACGCCCCCGCCGCCGAGACCACGACCAACTACTGCTACACCAAGAACGACCAGCCGCACTTCCTCACCGGCACCACCACCAAGGGCAGCTGCGCCACCCCGGAGAAGACCTACACGCCCGACAGCGCCGGCAACACGGCCAAGCGCCCCGGAGCTGCCGGTACCCAGGACCTCACCTGGTCCGAGGAAGGGCGCCTCACCAAGCTCACCGAGGGCTCCAAGTCCACCGACTACCTCTACGACGCAGCGGGTGAGCTGCTGATCCGCGCGACCCAGGGGGCCGACCGCGTCCTCTACGCGGGCGCCACCGAACTCCACCTGCGCGCCGACGGCACCACTTGGGCCCAACGCTCCTACACCGCCGAAGACCGGACCGTGGCGGTCCGTTCCAACGAGGGTGAGACCAACAAGCTCACCTACCTCACCGGTGACCACCACGGCACGCAGAGCGTGGCCATCGGAGCGGACGCGACCCAGACCGTCAACAAGCGCCACCTCACCCCGTTCGGCGCGGAGCGCGGAAAGCCGACCAACGGAGCCTGGCCGGACGACAAGGGGTTCCTCGGGAAAACCAACGACAAGACGACCGGCCTCACCCACATAGGCGCCCGCCAGTACGACCCGGCCATCGGCCAGTTCATCAGCGTCGACCCGATCCTGGACCTCACCCAGCCCCAGTCGCTCAACGGCTACAGCTACGCCAGCAACACGCCTCTCACACTGTGGGACCCGACCGGCCTCAACGGCGGCGGCAATCCCGGGAATCCCGGAAACTCAGGCAGCAAGATGCCGTACGGCGGCGAGCTCGGTGATTGGGAGGACGTACCGAGCAGCGCCGGAAAGCCACTGCCGACCTTCTCGAGCGTGCATGTTTCCGGGAAGAGCAGCGGCATCGAACCGATCACCAATGTCGGATACGGGGAATCACCCCTACCGCCCCCGGACGTGTACCAGCAGTGGCAGGAGTTCCTCCCGAGCGTGGTGCAGATGCGCAATCTGGGCACCTACGTCGCCCAGCTGGGGTATGCACTCAATGTCGAACTTTTCTTCAGGGAGCACTGCAGCGTCTCTCCCTCCGGTGACGCCTGCCAGTCCCTCCGTGATTTCTATGCGACCGGGAAGGGTGCCGACCGAACCAACTGGGGTCACGTCCAGGGGCTACCCGGCGTGAACAAATGCGACATCTGCCAGAACATCGGGTTCGACCTGCTGATGGCAGGCATACCTGCGGGTAGAGGCAAGGGCTCCACACCTCAGTGCTTCTTGGCCGGCACCGATGTGGTCATGGCTGACGGCTCCACCAAGGACATCGAGGACATCGAGGTCGGCGATCTCGTACTCTCCACCGATCCGGAGACCGGTAAGACCGGGGCGAAGAAGGTCACCAAGCTCAGTCAAACGGTCGGGGAGAAGCACCTCAACGAGCTGTCCATCGCGACCGAGGACGGCGCCGAGCAGCTGACCGCGACAGATGAGCACCCCTTCTGGTCGCCTTCCGAGAAGAGCTGGATCGCCGCCGGCGACCTCACGTCGGGCATGTCCTTGCTCACCTCGGACGGACAGACTGCCATCGTCACGGGAAATCGTGGCTACACAAGTTATGCGGCGACCTACAACTTCGCTGTCGAGGACTGGCACACGTTCTATGTGCTGGCGGGCGAGACGCCGGTCCTGGTGCACAATTCGAATGGCCTGTGTGGAACTGCGGCGCTGGAAAACGGCGACTGGCAGCACATCGTGGACCGTCACCGGCCTGGAGGTGCACTGGTGGACGATGCCGCTGGGATTTTCACCGGTAAGGCAAAGCACGTTCGCCAGCGAATAGCCGACACTATCAACCGGGGAACGCCGAAGCCCAATACGCCGGACCCTGTTACAGGCGAGGCACGGCCTGGTCAAATCTACGAGTGGGATTTCGGAACCCCTGTCGGGAGGGCGGGCTCGGCGAATGGTGGAGGCGAGCTAACCGGTGTCCGCGTAATCGTTAACGACGGAAAAGTCGTGACGGCGTTTCCGTACTAAGTGAGTAGCAAGTGAGGAAAAGCGTGATTCAACTCTCCTTCTACCTCCCGGAGTCGGGTTCAGCCTGGACCAAGACCTGGGACGCTGCCAAGCAGGGCGATCCGGCCGCGATCAGCGAAATGGACCTCCGCTACAAGTGCTTCGGGGTGAATTTCGAACTGATGGTTGGCGACGTTGAGATCGTCTCAAAGAAGAGGCTTGTGACTCTCGTCGATCTGGCCTTGTCTCTCTCTAGTGCGGTGAAGCGCATCTCGTCAGGTGAAGATGCCGCATTCGGTTTCACTGAAAGCGAAGAGGTGATTCATCTGCGTCAAGATGGCGATCTGGTTGTGGTGAGTTCATCGAAGCATCCAATGCACGGAGCCGTGGGACGTGAAGAGCTCGTGGGTGAAGTTCTTCGATTCCTTCGGGAAGCGCATTCGCGGTTGGTTGCAGAGATTCCTGGATTGTCGGAAAACCCAGTTATCCAGCGAATCTCGTCGGAGTAGGTAACCTGCCTTCGAAGGCGATAGAGATTGAAATGTAGAGGCCCCGCTGGAGTTTTCCAGCGGGGCCTCTACGGGCGTTTGACGGCAACGGTGACGGCAACGTCAGCGGACGACGGGTGGGAAGTCGGGGCCGTCGCTGCCAGGGCTGAGAGCTTCGCCGAGGCTGTCGATGGCTTGGCGCTGAAGGCGGAGTCGGACGTGGGCGTAGACGCCGGCCGTCACGCCGATGTGGGCGTGGCCGAGCAACTCCTTGATCACGACGAGGTCGATGCCCTGCTCCAGGAGGAGGGTGGCGGTCGAGTGCCGGAGGTCATGGAAGCGGATCACTCGAAGGCCAGCGCGTTCGAGGAGGTGGCGGAAGCGGCGTGTGAGGTTGGTGGGATCGAAGGGCCTGCCGGCCGGGGTGGTGAAGACGAGACCGTTGTCCGCCCATCGTGATCCCGCAGCCTGACGATCTTCCTGCTGCCTCTCCTGGTGGATCTTGAGAGAGTTGATGCATTCGGTGGGCAGTGCGATACGGCGTTCAGAGGCGCGGGTCTTGGTGTGCAGGATGGTCAGGCCGCCGGTGTGAGTGCGCTGGAGGGAGCGGTGGATGGCGGCGGTTCCCGCGTCGAGGTCGAGGTCTTCCCAGTGCAGGCCGAGGAGTTCGCCCTTGCGGAGGCCGGTGCGCAGGGCGAGTTCGTACAGCGCGTGAAGCCGGTCGCCGCTGGCGGCCTGGAGGAACTGCCGGGCCTCGCTCGCGGTGAAGGGCTTGAAGCGCCGGGGGCGGGGCGCGGGGGTCTTGACGTTTCGGGCGACGTTGCGGGGCAGGTCGTCTTCGCGGACGGCGTGCTCAAGTGCGGACTTGAGGACCGAGTGGACGTAGGTCACGGTCAGTGGCGAGAGCCTCTTGTCGCAGCATTGGCCGATGGCGCAGCAGGAGTACCGGGCGGTGTCCCGTCCATGTACGCAGCACTGGCAGGCGACGCGGAGGTGGTCGAGGA
Organism: Streptomyces albidoflavus; assembly: GCF_000719955.1. Taxonomy (GTDB): domain Bacteria; phylum Actinomycetota; class Actinomycetes; order Streptomycetales; family Streptomycetaceae; genus Streptomyces; species Streptomyces albidoflavus. The sequence continues at coordinate 219,108 of NZ_JOII01000007.1, read as the reverse complement.
AGGTGCGGACGTCGCGGGCGGTGAGCCGGGCGAGCTTCTTCGCGCCGAGGCCGGGGATGAGGTGGAGACGGATGCAGGCGGCGTAGCGGGTGTGGGTGTTCTCCCGGACCTGGTGGACGGCGATGCTGTTCAGCCAGTACGTCAGGTAGTCGCTCACGGTGCAGTCGGATACTGCGACGGGCAGCCCGAGGTTGCTCGCGGCGATCTTCTTGGTGAGCTTGCCCAGGGCTTCCTTCCGGCTTGTGCCGTAGACGCGGACGCGCTTGCGAGCGTTGCCGGGGGCGAGGACGTATCCGGCGGCTTCCCAGCGGCCGTCCTTGCGCTGGTAGATGGTGCCGTCTCCGTTGGCGCGGGAGCGGCTGCGGCGGGAGGCGGCGGGGCGCGGCGTGATCATCAGGCGGCTTCCTGGTCGAGGCGGGTGCGGATGAAGTCGGTGAGGGCGTGGGTGGGGATGCGGCGGGCGCGGCCGAGGGTGATCGAGGCGAGCTGGCGGGTGCGGAGCAGGTCGTAGACGGCGGAGCGGCCGAGCTGGAGGCGGGCCATGACCTGGGGGACTGTCAGCAGCTCTTCAGGCGTACTGAGTCCCCTCCGGGTTGGGGCGGGTTCCTGCGCTTTCATCGGCAGCCCCCTTCCGCGATGAACCGGCGTTCCAGTTCCCGGCGGTGCCAGACGGCGGCGGCGAGGAGTGCGGCGCCGGGGCTGTAGCCGGTGCCGAGGTAGGCCCAGTGGCCGACGACGAGGGTGGTGTCCGGGTCGTGCTCGGGCAGGCCGGCGTGGGTGCGGGTCTGTTCTTTGCGCCAGGCGCGGCGGGCGTCGCGCAGCGCGCCGAGGGTGGTGGAGTAAGAGCGGGATTTGGTGGAGAAGTGGCCCCGGAAGCCGAGCATGTGCGCCCACTTCCAGAGCTTGAGGTGGGCGAACTCGGGCAGCTTGCCCAGCTCCCAGCAGGTACGGATCATCTGCCGCACGTGCCGGGCGACGGCCAGGCGGGGCAGGGGCCGTGCCTGTCCGGTGCCGTCGCACGTGGTGCAGGGGAGCGGGGTGCCGTGGGGCAGGAGGGTGGCGCCGCGGCCCTGACAGGGGCGGCAGAACAGGGCGCGGTCGAGGGCGCCGGAGGCGTCGGCGGACTTGGTGACGTACTTCGCCACATAGGCGGCCACCGCCTGATCGCTGAATTCGGCGTCAGTGCCGAAGGCCGCGATCTCGCGTACGTCGAGCTGCTCGCCCCAGGAGAGTTCGCGTTCCCTGACCGCGTCCGACTCGACCATGACGCGGACCCGTGCGACGGCGGCGCGTACGGCGTCGGTGAGCACGGCGACGGTGGCGTACGGCGGCGGGGGCTGGCTGCTGCCGTCTGGGCCGTCGAGGCGGATGACGGCGTGGAAGTGCACCAGGCCACGCTTCTGGTACTCGGCGACCTTGGCGAAGGAGAGGCGCAGCACGGCGCGGGCGGCTTTCTGGGTCATGCCGAGCCGGGCGGCGAGCCCGCGGCGCAGGTAAGTGGTGAAGCGAGCCCACAAGGCTCCGGCGTGGGCGTTGAACAGGACCGCGCCCGAGTAGTCGTACGTCGCCGGGTTCAGCGGTGTCCCGATCAGGGTGTCCGTGGGTTCGTGGAGCTTGCGGCAGCGGCAGGGCAGGATGTCACCGCCGGGGGTGGTGGGGCGGTTGTGGACGGGGCCGAAGGACGGCGGGGTGAGGGTGACGAAGACACGGGGGTGGGTGCGGACGGTGTCGGGGACGGTCTTGCCTCCGGAGAGGCCGGCGCGGATGAGGTGGTAGGTGTCGGCGGCGTAGGCGCGGGAGCAGGCCGGGCAGCGGGAGGCGCGGCGGTTGCCGCACGCGGTGAGCAGACTGCCCGTGGGCTCGGCGGAGGAGGTGTAGGAGCGCAGTACCTCACCGGTCGTGGTGTCGACGGTGGCGGTGCGGCCGGTCAGGCGGACGGGTTCGGTGCAGCCGCCGAGGCGTTCGATCTGCTGCTGTGCTCGGTCGAAGTCGGGGTGGTTGACGAGGTGGAGCAGGTCCCGCACGGCGGGGCTTGCCACGTGGCGCCGGTCCAGGGTGACCATTCGGGGCGTGTCCTTTCTGTCGGGATGGGAGCCCCGAGCAGCAACCGGCCATGGTTGTGGGCGTGTTGGTGCTGCTCGGGGCATGACGAACCAGGCCCAACGGGTGGGCATGGATCTCGAGGGAGGGGCGATCCGGCCGGTGGCCGGGGTGGCTCAGAGCTGAGCGAGGGCGGCGGTGGCCACCGGCAGGGCGACGCCCATGCGGGTTGCGAGCTGGGCGGCGGTGACTGGTGTTCCGTGCTCGGCGTGGTGGGTGTCCGCGATGCGCCGGGCCGCACTCAGCAGGGCGGCGGGCAGGGCCGGGCGGGTGCCGGTGGCAGGCGCCTTGGTGACGGCCGGGGCGGGGGCGGAGTCGGGCACCTCGATCACGGTAGGCACTTCGGCCAGGGTCGGCGCAGGTGTCGCGGCGGGGTCTGGCTCAGGGGCCGGGGCCGTCGCCTCGGGAGCGGGCGCCGAGGTTGGCACCGGCTCAGCAATGGGTGCGGGTGCTGGGGCAGATGTGGTGGTGTCCTCCAGGTGTGCGGTGGTGTGGAAGTGGGCGAGGAAGGTAGGGCCGACGTGGCCCCAGCCGAGGAGCAGGAGCGGGGCGACGGTATCCAGGCAGGCCCGGCCGTAGCGTCCGGTCAGCAGGGGTTCGGCCGTGTTCAGCGCGAGGGTGAGCAGCCCGCACAGGTGCAGCAGTCGCGTGCCGGCCTTCAGGTCGTGCTCGGGGACGCCGCGCAGGGCGAGGAACCGCAGGGCGACCAGGAGTCCGACGACGGACAGGTCCACCATGGGGGCGATCAGCGGCGCGATCGGGCGGGGGACGCCGAGCCGCAGGGCGAGCGCCCAGACGTTGCCGAAGGAGAAGACGAAGGCCAGGACCGCGATGACCGCCATGACCACGGTCACGGTGCGCCGGGTGAACCGTTCCTCCGCCATGTCCTTAACCTCCTTTCTGGCGTGAGCTGTTCGGGATCACTTGGTGAGCGACGACGCGGGCGTTGCCGTCCGGCCGGTCGAGCGGAGAAGAGCATCCAGGCACAGGTCCGGGTCTGCGGTCAGGTGCGAAGTGCCGTCCGCGACGCGGGCCGCGTCGGCGTCGGAGACGTAGGGGGTGCGGATGCGGGTATAGCCGGGGCGGCCCTGCATCGCCATCACCGCAACCCCGACGTAGGCGGGGTCCTGCAAGGTCACCGGGCTGGCATCGGGCCAGTTGCGGATGTCCTCACCCAGCGCGGCCACCGCGGCTTCCACGGTCTTCTGCGCGAACGACAACCCGATGGGACACACGTCGCGGATGAAGGTTGGGATGGCGTCGCCGGTGGTCTTCTGGCTGATCAGGATCACCAGGATGCCGACGCTACGGCCCTTCTTGACCAGGTCCTCCACCAGCCGGGCATTCTCCGCCGTCAGCGCGGCAAGATGTTTCGTTTTCGGGTCGCTGCCCTTGTACTCGCGGAAGTACGTGTGTGCCTCATCGATGATCAGGACCGTGAGCGGCCACTCCGGAGAAGGGCCGACGTGCCACAGGTTCTTCACGCCCAGCACGTCCCGGATGGTCGCCGAGCGCCGCTTGCGCAGCTCCACCAGACGCTTGAACAGAGCGTTCGCTTCGTCCAGGTCGTCACCGCAGAACGCGAACATCCGCTTGACCAGGTCGGCGTAGTCCCCTTCTGCGGCACGTGACACCTTCCCGTCCGCCGTCGCGATCTGCACGGCCGCCGACGGAGCGAAGTCGCACACGAACTTGTTGACCCCCGAGGTCTTGCCCGCACCCGGGACGCCAGCCACCGTCACCCCGGGCACGTTCGCCAGCGACACGCACACCGTCGCGGCGTACTCATCTACCCCCAGTTCCCAGCGCGTCAGATCCGTGAGTGGCAGACCGGTGGGCCGGTGCCTGGTCGGCGTGGTTAGCGGATCGGAGCGAACACCCCGGATCACCACCCTGCCGGGACCGTCCGGCAGCACTGAGACCCGCGTGCACCGCCACGCGTCCGCCAGGAACCGCGCCGCCTTCTGGTACTCCTCCAATCCGACCTGCGGCAGCGTCCGGGCCTGCACGATCACGCCGTACGGATCGGGCTTGACCTTGATCTTCGGAGTCAGAACCCGGGGCGCGGGGGCGGCACCGCCCTTGGACGCGGTGATCTGCGCAAGCAGGCTCGGGGTCTTGTCGGTGACCGTCAGCCCGGCCATCCGCGCAAGCCGTACCCAGCCCCAGCGCACCCGCACGGCCTGCCGCATGCTGACCCGCGTGCCCTTATCCGCTCGGACGTAGCGCACCACCGTCACCAGCAGCCACACGCCGACCAGCACGAGCGCGACCAGCAGCGCGTCCGGCGCATATCCCGTCACGGAGTCCATGTCACGCCCCCTGTTCATGTATCAGGCGGAGCACGTCGCCGAGGTCGAGGCGGGCTGCCTGCTCCGGGCTCAGGCCGAGGAGACCGAGCACCGCCGCCGAGACGGCGAACGTGGCCTTGCCCTCAGTCCCCGGCAAGGGGCGGAGCAGGTACAACTCCCGCTCCGGTGCGGGGGTCTCGAAGCGGATCACTGGGCCGCCTCCACCGTCACCAGCTCCAGGCGGGCGGCGCGGTAGGCGACGCCGTCGGAGAGCTGACCGTTGAAGATGCGCGCCCACGGGGTCGCGAACAGTTCTACCGGGCGCACCATCGCCCCCGGCTTGAGCCCGGCCGCCAGGCCCGTCTCCGGGACCGTGATCTTCAAGACCTCCGCCCGGCCCTCCTCCATGAGCATCACGGTCACCGTGTACAGCGACGCACCGGTCTCCCGGTCGGTGGCGACCTCCCCGGTCTGCTGGTCCTTGATCTTCAGTACCGGGTCGGTGCCCGCGATGCAGACCGCCGACGGCAGCAAGGCAACACGGATTCGAGTCATGGCCATGCCATCACATCCTCGTTCGATGGAGTCGCTTGATCGACTCGCCATGACCATAGCGGCACACTCGCTACGCCCGCAACACTCGATTCGTATCGCTACACCGATACGGTTGGAACGCCGAGGACGCCCGGGTGTGCCGGGAGTGTCGTCGCCGCTACCCTCGTGCCATGAAGCTGCCCCTGGGAGAGGACCCCCGGCCGCCGTACGTCCAGGCCGCCGACGTCCTGCGCACCGCCATCCACGACGGCGAGCTGCGCCCAGGCGAACGGCTCCCCGCCGCACGCGAGCTGCAACGGCGCTTCGGAATCGCCAGCTCCACGGTCCAAAACGCTCTGCGACTGCTCAAGGACGAAGGGCTGATCTACTCCGTCCTGGGCCGGGGCAGCTACGTACGCGCACAGGAGGCGCCGGCCGAAGCTGAGACGGAGGCCGCGGCGGGCAGTGAGACCGCCTCCGACGAACCCGATCCCGAGTACACCGGTCTCGGCGACCTCCGGCGCGGTTGGCAGACCGCCGACAGTCCCGCTGACGATCCACGCCCCCCGTACGTGCGAACCGCGGACGAGCTCCGCAAGCAGATCCAGGACGGTCGGCTCGCACCGGGTGCCAAGCTCCCGTCCGCCCGCGATCTGCAAGCCCAGTACGGCATCGCCAACTCCACCGCACAGAACGCCCTGCGGGTCCTCAAGGAGGAAGGGCTGGTCTACTCCGTGCAGGGCCGGGGCGTCTTCGTCCGCCAGCTCAGCCCGCGTGATCAGTTCCTCAAGCGCTATAACGAGGGGCTGGAGGAGATGGCGGCGCAGCGCAGGGTGGACGAGGAAGCGGTGCGGCTCAGCGGCAAGGATGACGACGAGGTAGCCGCCGAACTCGCCGCCGCCGAGGAACGGTTCACCAAAGCCAGCACCGAGTTCGAAGCCGCCACCGCCCACCGCGACGCCATGCGCGCCGTCATGGAGCAACGCAAGCGCCTCAGCGGCAACTACACGCCCGAAGAGCGGGCCGCCAGCGTCCAGCGCCTGTATGACCGGCTGAACGAAGGCAGACGCCGGCGCTGAACCGGCCGCACCCGGCGGAGCAGCAGGCACGCAACGCAGGGCGAGCTGTTCAGAGTTTCTTTACTTGATCAAGGCGGCCCGCTGTCGCGGGCCGCGCGCGCTCCGGCCCTGCGGGGCCGCCGCCCGCTCCTGTCTCCGCCCCGCTTGCCGTCGGCCCCGCCGGTCCGGGCGCGCAACAGCCGTACAGCGAACCACCTGGGGCCCTGCCCCAGACCCCGGCCCTCTCTCTGAGGGGCAGCGGGGCCGAGTACGGGTGCGGCTTCGTCGTGGTGAGTGGTCGCGGGTCGCGGGTGGGGTCCCTCGCCGTCCGGTCCCCGGAGGCGTACCAGGAACCCCCGGGGGCCGCCAAGGCCGAGCGCACGCGTCACGAGGTGAGCCTTGGCGGCCCCCGGAGAACCCTGGCACGGCGAAGCTGCCCGACCGACGAGGGACCCCACCCGCTCAGGCCCGGATCGTGCAGGGTGCTGGCCCTGGCCGGTGGGTGCCTTCTCCGAGGGCGCTCAGGACGCCAGCAGTTCGGCGACTTCGGGCACGTCGCGAAAGGCCCGCAGACGGTCCAGGACGATCCGTGTCCGCTCTGCTGTTCGTTCGCTGCCGCTCTGCCCGAGGGCGAGCATGCGACCCGCGGTCTGGGCGGCGGCTTCGGGCTCGTTGGCGTCGGCGTAGGCCACGGCCAGCCATGAGAGGTACAGCGCCAACTCCCGGGCGTGGCTGGCGTCGTAGCGCCCGAGCACGTCCGCCAGCAGGGGTACAGCACGCAGCGGACGGTGTAGCTCGGTGTAGACGCGGGCCTCCATGACCTGCAACTCCCCGGCGTCCATCCAGTACAGGTAGGTCGGTGACTCAGTGCCGGCCGAGTCCTCGGCCAGAGCCTCGGCCGCTTCTCCCAGGGCGGTCATCGCCGGGCCCTCCTGCCCGGCACGGGTATGCGCCCAGGCCACGCGGTCCAGGTACAGCGCGCGAGCCTTCGGGGGAGCATCCGGACCGGCGTCCTCCAGCGCGGCGCGGGCCAAGCCGACCGCGTCAGTCGTGCGCCCGGTGTTGCTCCATTGGTAGGCCAGCGAGCCCGCCACGTTCCCGGACAGCACGCCGTCCCCGGCGGCCTGCGCTGCGCTCATACCGAGCCGGTAGATCCGCTCCGCCTCGGCATGCTCCCCGGCGTCAGAGGCCACCCACCCGGCAATCTGCGCCAACTCGCCAATGACTCTCAGTAGTTCGCGACCTACTGCTTCGCTGTGCACGCCCTCGCGGTAGAGCTTCACCGCCGCCCGCAGCTCGCGCAGCGCGGGCCCGATCAGGTCCTTGCCGTACACCACGTCGTCGGCCAGCCGCAGGCCGTGCACCCGCTGAGCCAGGTCAGCCACCTGCCCGGCCCCGATCCGCCGGCCCGTACGGGCACGCAGCGGGGAGAGCGGGTCGCCCTCGGGCAGGAAGTCGGCCACCGACCGCACCGGCGGCGTGAGCTCGACAGGGTGAACGGCCTTCGCCGCTTCCAGCATCTCGCGCGGGACCTCCAGAACCCGCGCGAGGAACGGCAGCCACTCACGCGGCGACCGCGTCCCGATCTCCCAGCGGGACACGTCATTCCGCGTCGGAGGAACGCGACCAGGAGCAGCCTCGGCCAGCGCCTCGGCGAGCCGCCGCTGACTCCAACCACGCGCCACGCGCAGCCGCCTGACCAGTTCCCCGACCGTCTCCCGCACTCCACCAGCTTGGCAGACAGAAAGGCAGACACGCTGGCTACTCCGCAAGGTCCACACCAGCGAGACCCTGATCAACACCCCCGAGCCAAGCAGAGGAGAGGGCAACACGATGGCCGAGCACGCGACACCGTGGCCAGGGCGTCCCGCAGCAGAGGGCCCACGCCTGCTGCCCTGGAACACCGCCGAGGGGAAGCCCTGCTACCTGAGCACCGACGGTCACGGCTACCTCTCCACCCTCGCCGACAACGTCGAGACGATCCAACTCGGCATGGGCACGCAGCTGCTGGAGTACGCCCGCGACGCCACGGCCCCCGGAGCGCAGGCCATGTCGGCGACCGAATACCGCTGGCTGGCCCGCCGGTTGACCGAAGCCCTCTCCGACGCACTCAGGGTCGCTGACTCGCGCGGGCAGCGCCTCCCGAGCCCGGAAGAGGACGAGAGGGACGACGATGCCTGACTCCACGAACCCCGACACACCGGTCCGCACCCCCGCACGGGGACGCTACCGATTCCGCGAGTACCACGTCACCACCGTCCCCGACCCCATGGCGCTGCCGACGCTCGAAGCGGTCTGCGTCACCGGCGAGGAACACAACTGCGGTGCCACCTCCGGCACCCTGCACACCCCGGACGAGCTGACTTGCTGGATCGCCGGACACTGCGCCACGACCGGTCACGGGGTGTACGAGCAGACCGCCCGCACCATTCTCCGCGCCGAGCCCGGAGCCTGGCAGTAGAGTCCCTCTGCGCCGCCACCGCATCAGCCGTAGCGGACCGTGCCGCCCGCGTCCCTGACGGCAGTAGCGACGGCAACACCCACGGATTCCCCCGCACAACCACGGACACCAGCGGAACCCGAAACCGGCGCTGATCTGCGAATAGGCAGATAGAGAGGGGTCGCGTAGCACACGTACTATGTGCTGGCGGGGCAGACTCCGGTCCTCGTTCATAATTCCGGCGGCTGCATCACGATGTCTTCCGCGATTGGCGGGGACTCGTCTCTGGTGAAGGCTGCACAGCAGGCGGGGAAGAACCAGAAGGTTCAGGCCGACCTGGATAGCCTGTTCCAGCAGCTGTCACGCGGAAATATGAATCCGGGTCTCGGAAGCAAGGCATTGTCTGGAACGGATGTCACCTACGCACGAGGGCGGAACGGCGGTCGCCTATTCTTCCGGAACGTTGGCGGAGGGATTCAGGTCGTTGGGAAATCCGATAAGGCAAACGAGTCCAAGGTGATTGCGAGGCTGAACCAGCTCTATGGTCAGTGACTCTCTCTACCGCGTAGAGAACCAGCAGTTCAGCGCCCTCTTCATGTTGGGTGCGGAGGACAGCAAAGAAACCGTTGAGAACGTTGACGCAGAAATCAGCCTCCCCGATGGGACGCGATGGAGCGCCACGTTCATGACGCTACGGGCTATCGAACAGGTGATGAGCCGATGGAAGGGGACTGGAGAATGCGCCAGCGGTGCGTACTTCCAGTGTTCCGACCTCGTGATCATTCCGGAGGGCGGTCTGGCGGCGATGCTGGATTCCTTCAAGGGGATCATCGATTCAGGTGGACCTGAAGGAGTCTTGCAACTTCTGAATGACGACTAAATCGCCGTAGAGGCTCCTGCGGAGCGAAACAGGATGCCCCTTTCCCGGGTTACGGGGAAAGGGGCATCCTGGGTTTTGACGGCAACGGTGACGGCAGTCTGGCTGAGGACGCCCCCGAGGGTGTCGATGGCCTGGCGCTGGAGGCGGAGACGTACGTGGGCGTAGACGCCGGCGGTGACTCCGATGTGGGCGTGGCCGAGGAGTTCCTTGATGACGACGAGATCGACGCCTTGCTCGAGGAGGAGGGTGGCGGTCGAGTGTCGGAGGTCGTGGAAGCGGATGGTCCGGAGTCCTGCGCTGTGGAGGAGGGGGCGGAAGCCCCGCACAACCACGGACGCCAGCGGAACGCAAAACCCGCGCTGATCAGCGAAGAAGCAGGTAGAGCGGTGCTGCGTAGCGCACGTACTATGTGCTCGCCGGAACCACGCCGGTCCTTGTGCACGATTCGACACCGTGCGAACCGGAAGCGGTGAATATCGCCGAACATGCGGCGCAGCGGGCGGCGGCCGGCGACGGATCACACTACGTGCGAGGGGTTGCCCCCGGCGCCATGCCCGAGTATGTGGACGGGGTGATAACGGGCGAGGTTCCCAATGTTCAGGTCAGGTACCTCAAGAGGGGACGTGTGGGGTACTGGGACCCGGACAAGGGGGCCGTGGTCATCGAGGACCCGGGCGCGACTGGAGGTACGGTGTTCACGCCTAAGAACGGAAAGCAGTATTTCGACGATGAACTCGAGTGATTCCACGAATCCCAGCATCAGCGATTCCAGTGTGCTTCTGGAGATGAGCCCAGAGCGGTTCGGAATGGTCTTCCAAGTAGCCAAGGAGTTGCCTAACGTCTCGGACCGGGTTATCGAGTCCCAGAAATGCACACGCGCGGATGCAAGCGACCTGCTGCGCATCTTCCGTCGGGCCCGTGGAGGAATCGGGGAGACCACGGTTGGTGTCCGGTTCCGCCTAGCTTCCGAAAGCTGCGAAGAGCCCGTCTTCGCGTCGCCAGTGATCGAAGTTATGGCCACTACTGAGGACATGACGAAGTGGCGCCGCATGCTCGAGGCTGTGTGCGTTTCACTGGGCCCTGAGGAACTGTTCCTGCGGAGTGGTTATCGGGAGGGGGAAGTGAGAGAGGCTCTCAACTTCCTGAGCTAGGAGTTCCGCCGCGCCACACCGCCGCCCGTCACCGCCGTGGCGCTGAAGTACGTCATCAGGCTGACCGCATCCATCGAGGCTGACGGCAAGAAGCGGGCCGCTTCGGTCACCACCTCGGTCGATAGCGCCAGCAGAGTGAGGCCCCGTCAGGGTGTGTCCTGGCGGGGCTTCTGCATGGGGGTGACGGCGGTAGTTGACGGCAACGCCGGCGGACGAGGGCGGCTCAGGCTGGTATTCGTCGCCTTCGCCCCGGGTCGCATGGCTGCTCGCCCGGCCGTCGGGGGAGGTGCTCAGCGCGTCGATGGCCTGGCGTTGGAGGCGGAGTCGGAGGTGGGCGTAGACGCCGGCGGTGACGCCGATGTGGGCGTGACCCAACAGCTCCTTGATCACGACGAGGTCGACGCCCTGTTCCAGGAGGAGGGTGGCGGTCGAGTTTCGAGTGTCGGAGGTCGTGGAAGCGGATGTGGCGGAGCCGGGCTCGGTCGAGGAAGGTGCGGAAGCGGCGGGTGAGGTTGGCCGGGTCGAGAGGCCGTCCAGTCGGCGTGGTGAAGACGAGGCTGCTGTCACCCCAGGCCGCCCCGGCCTGACTCCGTTCCCTGTCCTGCCGTTCCTTGTGCTCCTTGAGGGAGGGGAGGCATTCGGTGGGGATGGCGATGCGGCGTTCGGATGCCCGGGTTTTGGTGGGCAGGTGGGTGAGGCCGCCGGTCTTCGGTTGCGCTGGAGTGAACGGCGGATGCTGGGTGTGTCGCCGTCGAGGTCGAGGCCTTTCCAGCGCAGGCCGAGGAGTTCGCCGTTGCCGGAGGCCGGTGCGCAGGGAAGCGACTCGAGGGGCGCGGCGGTCTTGACGTTCCGGGCCACGTTGCGCGGCAGTTCGTCCTCGCGGACGGAGTGCTCCAAGGTCGACTTGAGGTCCGAGTGAACGTAGGTGGGCCTTCAGCAGGGTGTTGATCTGGATTTCCGTTGCCCGGCGTTGGGTGTGACCGTCGTCGATCAGCCGTGGGGCCATGCGCGGGGCTTCGGACGGATCAGCTCGACGAGTCTGCCGGCGGCCGATCTTGCGCAGGGCCGCCGAAGATCCGTAGCACTCCAGGAGCCGGCTGACGGCCTGATGGTCCAGACACGGGCCGAGAACACGTTCCGGGCTTGGGTGGAACTGGGTGAGGCAGGTCGCGAATCCGGTTGGAGGTGCGGGTGGACTTGGGCAGCGAGGTCCTGGGCGAAGCCGACCAGACGGTCAGCTCGGCGGTGATCTCGTCGGTCAGTTTCAGCGATCGTCAGGTGTGCGGCATGGTGCGGCGGCGTCCTTGATCACCGCGGGCTCCTTCGCGTCGGTCTTCGCCTCGCCGGGGAGAGGTCGGTGATTCTGTGCATCGCGAGTCCTGGGGGCACCGGCAGTCCGCTGCTCTTGCGACGATCGGTGGCAGGGCGCCGATGAAGGCGAGCTGGTCCGCGACCCGCGACCCAACCCCCTGGGAGTGTTTGAAGGTGCCGGCCTCGGCTCGGGTGTCGTGCTCGCGCATCCACGTCATACAGACCTGCCGCCCGCGAACTGTCCGGCATTGCACGATTGCATCCGACCGGACGGTTGGCGGACCTCTGATCGGCGTCTCCGACGAACACCCCCGGGCCCGGTAACACCGCCCCCAGGTCATTCGATCGACCGCGAATAAGCTAACAGGGGAGGCGAGCAGTACCGGCCGGAGGCGTTTCGCGGGATGTGGGCCATCTGACGCCCCCATAGGTGCGCGGGAGGTTTAGGTCAGGCTAACCTAACCCGCATGAACGATTCCGCTTTCTCGGGCAAGGCTGCCCGCTCCTCGCGCCGTCGGAAGACGGCCACGCTGGCCGGCGCCGTCGCCGCGCTCCTCGTCGGCCTCACCGCGTGCGGTGCGGGCGGTGACGAGCAGGCCGAGAAGCCGGCGGAGGGCAAGGCGTCGTCCGGCGCCTTCCCGGCCAAGGTCGCCACCAAGTTCGGCGAGATCACCATCGACGAGGCCCCGAAGCGGATCGTCGCGCTGGGCTGGGGCGACGCCGAGACGGCGCTCGCGCTCGGCGCGCAGCCGGTGGGGGCCAGTGACTGGCTGCCCTTCGGCGGCGAGGGCGTCGGCCCCTGGGCCAAGGGCATGTACGACAAGAAGCCCGAGCTGATCGGCACGATGGAGCCGGAGTTCGAGAAGATCGCGGCGCTCAAGCCCGACCTGATCCTCGACACCAAGTCCAGCGGCGACCAGACGCGCTACGACACCCTCTCCAAGATCGCCCCGACGGTCGGCGTTCCCAGGGGCGGGGACATGTACATGACCTCGTGGGAGAAGCAGACCGAGATGGTCGCGGGCGCCCTGGGCAAGAAGGACGAGGGCGCCGAGCTGATCGCCGAGACCGAGAAGAAGTTCGCGGCGGCCGCCAAGGAGCACCCGGAGTTCAAGGACAAGACGATCACGGTCGGCTCGCGCACCTCCGAGGGCTTCGGCGCGTACGTCGGCGGCACCGGCCGGGTGGACTTCGTCAAGCGGCTCGGCTTCGTCAACAACCCGGAGATCGAGAAGCTGGCCGGGGACTCGTTCTCGGTCTCCGTCTCCAAGGAGAAGCTCGACCTGCTCGACGCCGACCTGACCGTCATGGCGCCGATCGGCATCTCCGCCAAGGAGATCAGCGACGACCCGCTGTACAAGGCGGTGCCCTCGGTGAAGGACGGCCGCTCGATCGTCTTCGACGACAAGGACATCAGCCAGGCGTTCGCCACCGACTCGGTGCTGAGCGTCGGCTACGCCCTCGACAAGGTCGTCCCGCTCTTCTCGGAGAAGCTCAAGTAAGGCTGTCCGCCCGCCCGTCGGGCCTGTACGCCCCCGCTTCCGGTGCTCGCCGGGGCGGGGGCGTACTGCTGTCCGGGGGGCCGCTCGCACCAGCTATAAGCGGTGTGTATAGCATCGGTGTAGAGCGAGGGCGCGGCCTCGCCGGTCACAGCGAACACAGGGGGAGCACGGTGAAGTCCACGAGCACGGACACGGCGTACCAGGAGCGGGACGTCCAGGCCGGGGCGGGGGCGGAGGCCGCCGGGCGGAAGGCGCGCGTGCACCCCGCCGTGCCGGCCGGGCTGATCGCCGGGTCGTACGTGCTGGCGCTCCTGCTCCAGCTGGCGGGGGCGCCCACCGCGGTGCTCTCGGTGGCCCTGCTGATGCGGATCGTGGGGTGCGTGCTGCTCTGCACCAGCCTCTTCTGGCGGCCCTGGCAGAAGGTGACCGGGGTGCTGGTGACCCTGGTGGTCCCGGCCCTCGCCAACATCCTGTGGAACCGGGAGCTGAGCGGCGAGGACACCATGGCCCTGCGCGTCCTCGCCGACGTGCTCCAGCTGGTGTGCGTGGTCGGCGGCGCCGCCTGGCTGTGGTGGACCCGGCGCAAGGACTGAGCCGGCCACCTGACCGCTGCTACTCCCGCCCGTCCTTGACCGGGTACGGGACGAAGGTGCCGGTGTTCTCGTCGACGGAGAGGGCGCGGCCCAGCGGCGGTACCGCGCGCTGGGGGCAGTCGAGGCGTTCGCAGACCCGGCACCCCATGCCGATGGGGGTGTCGGCGGCGGCGTTGGCCAGGTCGAGGCCGTCGGAGTAGACGAGGCGGGAGGCGTGGCGCAGTTCGCACCCCAGGCCGATCGAGAAGGTCTTGCCGGGGTCGCCCCAGCCGCCGCCGCGCCGGGTGACCGCCCGGGCCGTCCACAGGTACCGGCTGCCGTCGGGCATCGAGACGGTCTGCACGTGGACCCGGCCGGGCGCGGTGAACGCCTCGTAGAGGTTCCAGAGCGGGCAGGTGCCGCCGGCCCGGGAGAAGTGGAAGCCGGTCGCGGACTGGCGCTTGGACATGTTCCCGGCCCGGTCGACGCGGACGAAGGAGAACGGCACCCCGCGCAGCCGGGGCCGCTGGAGCGTGCTGAGCCGGTGGCAGACGGTCTCGTAGCCGAGGCCGAACCGGTCGGTGAGCCGCTCGATGTCGTACCGCACCTCCTCGGCGGCGCCGTGGAAGGCGCGGTACGGCAGGATCAGCGCGGCCGCGAAGTAGTGCGCGATGCCGATCCGGGCGAGCGACCAGGCGACGGTGGACTCGGTGAACTCCTCGGAGGCGGTGGCCGACAGCTCCGCGTCCTGCTCCAGCAGGGCGAGCTGGGTGGCCATCCGGAACGCCTGCTGGCCCGGACGCAGCCGGGGGGAGAGGTGCAGGACCCGGGCGTCGGCGTCGTAGTGGTGCGGGCGGCCGGTGTCGGCGCCGGTGGCGGTGCGCACGCCGTGGCGTTCCGCGAGCCGGCCGTCGAGGGCGGCCAGCACTCCGCCGGGGCGTACGCCGGTCTCGGCGGCCAGTTCCTCGGCGGCGAGGTCGGTCTCGTGGAGGTAGTTGCGGCGCCGGTAGAAGAACTCCCGGATCTCCTCGTGCGGGGAGCGGGCGGCGGCCGGCCCGGTGTCGGCGCGCCCCTCGGAGACCTCCGCGAGCCGGTCCGTCAGCAGGTCGGCGCGGCGCCCCAGCGACAGCAGGACCTGCGCCACCCCCGGGAGCCGGGAGGCGAGTTCGGCGAGGTCGGCGGAGGAGACGCGGGCGGCGGCCAGGTCGTCGGCGAGGGTCTCGCGCAGGTCGGCGATGAGCCGCCCGGTGTCGCGCTCGGAGAAGAAACCCGGGTCGACGCCGAAGGACTCGGAGATCCGCAGCAGCACGGGGACGGTGAGCGGGCGGGAGTCGTGCTCCATCTGGTTGAGGTAGCTGGGCGAGATGGAGAGGATGCGCGCCAGCTCCACCTGGCTGAGCCGCCGCTCCTCACGGAGCCTGCGCAGCCGGGCGCCTGCGTACGTCTTGCTCACCGGGCCTCCTCTCGGCGGGGCGGGCACGGCCCGCGTACCGGACAGTAGCCCGCCGGGGACGGCGCGCGGGCGGGGAGGCGACGTATCTCACGCCCCTCCCGGCAGGCTTCGCAGAATTGGCCGAACGGCGCCGGAAGATGCGCAGAACTTGGCAGCCGTACCCCGTTGATGGCACTCAGTGCCACTGTCACAGTCGTACGCACGGCCCGCCGGACCTCGGTGGCCCGGTCCGGAACCGGTTTCGCGCTCCACGCTCTGACTGCGGGAAAACGGTGCAAGGACCGGACCGTTCGTCCCCGCCCCCGTCGACATTGCTCACGACGCAGCCGTGGGAGGACCGGCGGGCCGTGCAGGGACAGGAGCTGGCGTACGGCGCGGATGATCGATCATCTGGCACTCAGTGCCGAGATGATCGTCGCGGCCGGACCTTCGCAGCGTTGGCAGAGACCAGCGTGGACAGACACCGGGAGTAGAGACATGGCGCAGACACCGACCGAAGCCGCGACCGAGCTGGCCCGGCGCTGGGCCGAGGACCCGCGCTGGAAGGGCATCGAGCGCACCCACACCGCCGAGGACGTCGTCCGGCTCTCCGGCAGCGTCCGCGAGGAGCACACCCTGGCCCGGCGCGGCGCCGAACGCCTCTGGCGCCAGCTCCACGAGCGCGACTACGTCCACGCGCTGGGCGCCCTCACCGGCGGCCAGGCCGTCCAGATGGTCAAGGCCGGGCTCCAGGCCATCTACCTCTCCGGCTGGCAGGTCGCCGCCGACGCCAACCAGGCCGGGCACACCTACCCGGACCAGAGCCTCTACCCGGTCAACTCCGTGCCGACCGTGGTCCGCCGCATCAACAACGCCCTGCTGCGCGCCGACCAGATCGCCACCGCCGAGAACGCCGGCGACACCACCGACTGGCTGGCGCCGATCGTCGCCGACGCCGAGGCCGGGTTCGGCGGCCCGCTCAACGCCTTCGAGCTGACCAAGGCGATGATCGCGGCCGGCGCCGCCGGCATCCACTACGAGGACCAGCTGGCCTCCGAGAAGAAGTGCGGCCACCTCGGCGGCAAGGTCCTGGTGCCCACCTCCCAGCACGTCCGCACCCTCAACGCGGCCCGCCTCGCCGCCGACATCGCCGACGTGCCGACGCTGATCGTCGCCCGCACCGACGCCCTCGCCGCCAACCTCCTCACCAGCGACGTCGACGAGCAGGACGCCCGCTTCGCCACCGGCGAGCGCACCGCCGAGGGCTTCTACCGCGTCGAGCCCGGCATGGCCCCGGTCATCGCCCGCGGCCTCGCCTACGCCCCGTACGCCGACCTCATCTGGGTCGAGACGGGCACCCCCGACCTCGCCCAGGCCCGCGAGTTCGCCGAGGCGCTGCACGCGCAGTACCCGGACAAGATGCTCGCCTACAACTGCTCGCCCTCCTTCAACTGGAAGGCCGCCCTCGACGACGACCAGATCGCCAAGTTCCAGCGCGAACTCGGCGCCATGGGCTACCGCTTCCAGTTCATCACCCTGGCCGGTTTCCACTCCCTCAACCACGGCATGTTCGACCTGGCCCGCGGCTACGCCGAACACGGCATGACCGCCTACGTCGACCTCCAGGAGCGCGAGTTCGCCGCCCAGGCCCAGGGCTTCACCGCCGTCAAGCACCAGCGCGAGGTCGGCACCGGCTACTTCGACCTCGTCTCCACCGCCGTCAACCCCGCCTCCACCACCACCGCCCTCACCGGCTCCACGGAGGAACAGCAGTTCCACTAGACCCCACCCACGCCCCCAGACCGGCGGGACCGCCCCTCCAGAGCACCCCGCCCCCGGGGCGGGAGCCACACCTCCCGCCCCGGCAATTTCCAGCCCGGCCGGCGTTTGAGGCCATCTGTGACCGGCACGGTCGAGCCGATCAGCACCAAAAATCAGCCCGGCCGGCGCTTGAGGCCACCCCACCCAAGCCCCCTTGAGGCCCAAGGAGAAAGCCATGCCGCCCACCACCTTGGCCCCGACAGGGGCCCAGGCATCCCAGGACACGGACGCCCTGCTGACCCCGGCAGCCCTGTCCTTCCTGGCGGAACTCCACACGGCATTCGCCCACCGCCGCACCCCCCTCCTCGAAGAGCGCCGCACCAGATCAGCCCTCCTGGCCCGAGGAGCCCCCCTCGACTTCCTCCCCGCCACCCAGGCCGTCCGCCAGGACAGAACCTGGCACATCGCACCCCCGGCCCCCGGCCTGGCCGACCGCAGGACAGAACTGACCACCCCTCCCACCCGCGCCGCCGCGAAGGCGGCGCTGACCTCGGGAGCCCAGCTCTGGACGGCCGACTTCGAGGACGCCACCTCCCCGTCCTGGCCGAACATCCTGACGGGCCACCTCACCCTCCTCGACCTGGTCGAGGGCCGCCTGACCGCCCCGGAGGGCCACACGGCCCCGACGGTCGCGGTCCGCCCCCGGGGCTGGCACCTGACCGAACGCCACCTCCTGGTCGACGGCGACCCCCTCCCCGCCCCCCTGGCCGACTTCGGCCTCTACGCCTTCCACCGGGCCCGCCGCCGCACCGCCCCCGCCGACGGCCCGTACTTCTCCCTCCCCAAGCTGGAGAACCACCGCGAGGCCCGCCTCTGGAACGAGATCTTCACCTTCGCCGAGCGCACCCTCGGCCTCGCCCACGGCACCATCCGCGCCACGGTCCTGATCGAGACGGTCACCGCCGCCTTCGAGATGGACGAGATCCTCTACGAGCTGCGCGACCACGCGGCGGGGCTCACCGCGGCCCGCTGGGACTACCTGTTCAGCCTGGTCAAGACGGTCGGCCACCGCCCGGGCACGGTCCTGACCGACCGCTCCCGCGCCGTGATGACCGCCCCGTACCTGCGCGCCTGGACCGACCTGCTGGTCCGCACCGCGCACCGGCGCGGCGCCCACGCGATCGGCGGGCTCACCGCCCAGGTGCTGACCGGCGACCCGGCGGCCGACGAGGCCGTGTGCGCCGCCGTCCGCCGCGACAAGGAGCGGGAGGCGGAGGAAGGGTTCGACGGTTCCTGGGTGGCCCACCCGAGCCTGGTCCCCCTCGCCCGCGCCGCCTGGGACACCGCCCTCGGCGCCCGCCCCCACCAGCTCGAACGCACCCGGGACGACGTCCACGTCACCCCCGCCGACCTGCTGCGCACCGGCCGCGACCACGGCCGCCCCGGCACCGAGACGGTCCGCGCCACGCTCGCCCTCTGCCTGCGCTACTACGACGCCTGGCTGCGCGGCGACGGCGCCCCCGTGCTGGACGGCGTCGTGGAGGACACCTCCGGCGCCGAGATCTGCCGCGCCCAGATCTGGCAGTGGCTGCGCCACGGCGCCGTCGACCGCCCCACGGTCCTGGCCCTGCTCGACTCCGAGACGGCCGCCCTCGCCGCCGACCCGGCCGCGCGCCACCGCGAGGCCCGTGACATCTTCGTACGCGGCGCACTCGGCCCCGAACTCCCCGAGTTCTTCACCACAGAAGCGTCCACCCGCCACCTCACCGGGCCGGTCGCGCGACACTGGACCTACGGCCCCCCACGGGTGGGCCGCCGCAACGTCCGGGGCTGAGGGGCCCCGGGCAGGTGCCGAGGGCTGAGGGGCCCTTGGCTGCTGTGGAAAACCGCCGGGCGCGGGGTACGGCTTGGGATGGCCGTGCCCCGCGCCCGGCGGCGCCAGAGGTGGGTGTCAGGGGTGGGTGTCAGGGGTGGGTGTCAGAAGGCGCGGCGGCGCATCCACAGCCATACGAAGGTGACCGCCAGCGCGGCCAGCCCCAGGCAGATCGCGCCCTCGGCGAGCTGGAGGTCGCGCATGTGGGCGATCGGGTGGTGCTCGGAGTACTCCCAGGACGCGCCGTGCTCGGCCAGGCAGGCGTCGAAGTCGTCGGCCGGGTAGCAGGGGCCGGCGTCGAAGATCGTGCGGTCGGCACGGGCCGCCTGCGGCTGGACCAGGACCCAGTCCTCCTCGCGGAGCTGCGGGACCGACCGGCCGAAGGAGACGACGGGCGACACCACGTGCGAGCGGATCGTCGTCAGCAGCGCCGTCACCGCGCCCATCGCGCCGAGCGTCAGCACCATCGCGGGCAGCGTCCGCCGGGTCAGCGTCCCCGCCATCGCGCCGAGGGCCACGCCGAGCGCGGCGTACCCGAGGACGGCCGGGCCGGTGGAGACGAAGGCGGTGGGCGAGTACCAGTACAGCCCGATCGTCGCCTGCCCGGCGCCCTCCAGTGCCCACGAGCCGAACCAGGCGGCGACGCCCGTCCCGGCCATCAGCGCGCCCATCGGCAGCGCCAGCTTGTGCAGCAGCCAGCGCTCCCGGGTGATGCCCTGCGCCCACACCAGCCGGTGCGTGTCCGCCTCCAGTTCACGGGCGATCAGCGGCGCGCCCACGAAGAGCCCGCCGAGGAAGGGCAGGGCGAGGATGCCGGCCAGCAGCAGGCGCAGCGGGGTCGAGTACAGGCCGCGGTACTCCTCGATGGCCTCCAGGCTCGACGAGCACCGCTCCGGCCCGCCCATCAGCGGGCAGCCGGTGATGCCGTGGGCCGCCTGGTGGGCGACGGCGCCGTTCCGCAGCAGCACGGCGGTGACCACGAGGGCGGCGACCAGCGCGAGCCCGGTCCACAGGGCGCCCCGGTGCTGGCGCCACACCAGCCAGGTCATCCCGTGCAGCAGGCGGCGGGGACCGGGGTCCCGGTCGGTGGCGGACTCCCTCTCCAGGGTGGCGGTGCTCATGCGGCGTGGTCCTTCGCGGCGAGGTGCGTCGGGGCGGGCGGGGTCGCGGACGGGGTGAGGAGCGGGGACGCCTCGGGCGAGCGGAGGTAGGCGAGGAGCAGTTGCTCCATCGAGGGCTCGGCGACCGTCCAGGTGGGCCCGGGGGCGAGCGACCCCCGGCGGCGCACCATGGCGGTGAACTGCCGTCCGCTCGTGGTGGATTCGACGACGGTGTGCCCGTCCAGCGGAGAGGCCGCGCCGGGCGCCGGGAGCACGCCGGTGACCAGGCTGTGCGCCCAGGCCAGTTCGTCGGCCTCCCCGGCGAGCCGTACCCGGCCGCCGGCGAGGACGAGCAGGTAGTCGCAGACGCCCTCCAGTTCGGGAAGGGTGTGGGTGGACATGACGACGGTCGTCCCCGACTCGGCCGCCTCCGCCATCAGCACGCCGGTCATCTCGTGCCGCACCAGCGGGTCGAGGTCGGCCATCGGCTCGTCGAGCAGCAGCATGCGCGGCCGCTTGCCGAAGCAGAGGGCGAGGGCGAGGCGGGTGCGCTGGCCGCCGGAGAGGCTGCCGGCCCGGGCGTGGAAGGGGATGTCCCCGCCGCGCACGATGGCCTCGGCGCGCCCCTGGTCCCAGCTGTCCCCGTTGAGTTCGCGCCCCATCCGCAGGGTGTCGGCGACGCTCAGGCGCGGGTAGAGGGGCTTGGACTGCGCGAGGTAGCCGACCTGGCGGCGGGCCCGGCCGCCGCGCGGGTCGCCGCCGAAGACGCGCAGGGTGCCGGCGGAGGGGCCGCTGACCCCGGTGGCCAGCGACATCAGGGTGCTCTTGCCCGCGCCGTTGGGGCCGACCAGGCCGCAGATCCGGCCGGCGGGGAGGCGGAAGGCGCACTCCTCCAGGGCCCAGCCGCGCCGGTAGCGCTTGCCGAGCCCGGTCGCCTCCAGGGCGACCAGTCCGGCGGCGGCCGGGTCGAACTGCTCTGTGTACACGTGCGTGCTCTCTCGTTCTTGAGGGAGGTCCGGGCGGCCCGGGGGCGTACGGCCGCTCTCGCCGGGGAGGGTCAGGGGTGCGTGGGCCCGGCCTGCGACGGGGAGTCCGCCGTCGCGTAGACCTCGGCGCGGCAGGCGTCGAAGAGCGCGGCGGCGTCCTCGGCGTCGAGCCCCGCCTCCTCGGCCTTGCGCAGCCAGGCCGTCAGCTCCTCGCGCAGCGGCGCCTGCGAGGCGGCGTCCGTGCTGCCCAGCCCGCGCCGCACGAAGGTGCCGCGCCCCGGCTGGAGCTCGACCAGCCCCTCACGCTCCAGCTCGCGGTAGGCCTTGAGCACGGTGTGCGGATTGATCGCCGCCGTCTCGACGACCTCCTTGGCCGTCGGCAGCTTGTCCCCGGGGACCAGCACCCCGAGCCGCAGCGCCTGCTTGGTCTGCAACACGATCTGCATGTACGTCGCGACACCGCTGCGCCGCTCGATCTGGTACGTGATCACGCCTGTGCGTCCTCCGTGCTTCGTGCTCGGTCGCCGTCACCATCATTGTGTATATGGAATAGCACAATGATGGTGGACGGGGGCGTGGCTCTTTGTCAATCGCGGGCACGGCGAGGACCCGGCGGGTGGTGTTCCCGCCGGGTCCTCGGTGTGCTGTTCCGCGTGCTGCCCCGTACTGCCGCGTGTCGGTGCGGCTACCGCGCCATGGCGCGGTCGAGCCGGGCCGCGAGGGCCTCCAGCCGCTCGCGGGCGGCTCCGCCGTCACCCTGGCCCGGCGCGGTGGTCGCCTCGGCCCGCAGGGCGTCCGGCTCGATGCCCGCCCGCCGGGCCAGGACCAGCACGGTGGCGACGAAGCCCTCGGAGAGGGCGAGGATCACGTGGTGACCGGTCCGCAGGTGCCGCGCGACCAGCGCCTCCGTGTACTCCCGGAAGGCGCCGGCCTCGATCTGGCACTCGTCCCCGTCCATGGGCCCCAGCCCGGACGCCATCCCCAACTCGTCCTCGTGCAGCCGCACGTGCGCGAGGAACAACCGCGATGCCCCGATCGACGGGTTCCACAGCGTCTCGTCCCCGACCTCGTAGTACTGGCTCACGCGGGCACGCCCCCGTCATCGCCCAGCGCCGTCAGCCCGGTCCGTACCGCGCCCGCCGTCGCGTCCAGTTCCGCGCGGTCGCGCACCTGCCAGTCGGCGTCGAGGCGGAACGAGTCGCCCGCGTACCGGGGAAAGACGTGCAGGTGGACGTGGGGGATCTCCTGGAAGGCGGCCTCGCCGTCGGCCAGGAAGAGGTTGACCCCCTCGCAGCGCAGGCCGGAGCGGCGCAGCCCGCGCCCGATCCGGTGCGCGACCCGCCACACCTCGGCCCCGAGCTCCTCGGGCAGGTCCTCGAACCCGGCCGCGTGCGCCTTCGGCACCACCAGGACATGGCCGGGCGTCACCGGCTGGAGGTCCATGAACGCGACCACCCGCTCGTCCTCGTGGACCGTACTGGCCTCCGCCTCCCCGCGCGCTATCGCGCAGAAGAGGCACCCCCGTTCCGCCCCCACAGCCATCGCGTCCGTCCCTTCCTCCGGCGCCCGCGCGCCTCACCCCACGACACCAGGCACAACGCCCGCCGCGCGAGCGAATTCCCGCTCCGGGCAGCCATGTTCGCGCCGCCGGGGCGAACATGGCTGCCGGACCCTCCTCCCGCCCGTCACCCGTTCGGCCCATCCCTCCGCGCGCTCCGGCAGGGGCGCCCCGACGCTGGTGGAAGCCACGCCGTCGATGAGAGGGCACCCGACATGAGTGATCAGCACGAGACCCCCGACCCCCGCGAGGCGCACAGCGGCGCGCACCACGCCGCCGCCGACGTCCCGGAGGACGACGCGCCCCGCCAGGCGTGGGCCACCGGCGGCACGGTCCTCGCGGGCGTCCTCCTGCTCCTCCAGGGAGTCTTCGGCTTCCTCCAGGGCATCGCGGGCATCGCCGACAACACCGTCTACGCGGGCCTCGGCGACTACGCCTTCAAGATGAGCGTCACCAGCTGGGGCTGGATCCACCTCTTCCTGGGCGTCCTGGTCGCCATCACCGGCTGGTGCATCCTCACCGGCCAGACCTGGGCCAAGGCCACCGGCGTCGGCCTCGCCGCCGTCGCCGTCATCCTCAACTTCATGTGGCTGCCCTACCTCCCCCTCTGGGCCCTCCTCAACATCGCCCTCGGCATCTTCGTCATCTGGGCCCTGTGCACGGAACGCCCGGACGCCCCCACGCTGTGACCACAGCGGCCGCCCTGCGGCGGCCGCCCGGAACCGAGCGGGACACGACCGGACCGGGTCGTGTCCCGCTCACCCGTGTACGGGACGGGTCGCGCCGGAGCGCCCTACGCGGAACGGCCGGGGGGACGGGTCCGCAGGACACAGTCGCCGCACGTCGCGGCCGGCACGCGGTAGTACAGGCAGCAGCTGCGGCGGGTGAAGGCGACGCCGAGGCCCTCCTCGTGGAGGAAGGTGCCGGTGCCCTCCAGCGGGGCGCGGGCCAGCAGGTGTTCGACCAGGGGGACGGGCGGACACGGGGCGTCCGGCACCCGGTCGAGGAGGACGCGTACGGCGCCGACCAGCGCGGAGGCGGCGTTGCCGCGCAGGATCTGCGGGGAGAGGGCGTACCGGCCGCGCACCGCCTCGTCGAGCGGGGCGAGGTGGTCGACGGCGACGGCCCGGTGCAGGGCCTCGGGCAGCGGCCCGGGCAGGGGGCGCGGTGCGGGCAGCCGCAGCTCGACGGGCCCGGAGGACGGCCGGCGCCACCACAGGCGCCCGGGGCCGAGATCGGGGACCACCCCGCCGAGCGCCGCGCACCCCAGCGCCACCGACCAGAGCCGCGAGGCGAGCCCGAGCTGCGCGGTGGAGGCCGCGACCCGCCCGGCCCCGGTCCCCATCCGCCGCCCGATCTCCTCCACGTGCCCGGCGATCCCGTCCCCGTACAACTCGGCCACCGGCCGGAACCCGCCCTCGGACGGGTCGGCGCGGGGCGTGGGGTCGGCGGCGAAGTAGGGGCCGACGGCGGCGAGGCGGGTCAGCAGCGGGGCGAGGGAGGTCGTCACCGGGCCGGCCCCTCTCCGCTTCAACTCTTCCCACGGCGGCCGTCCTTCGGGCCGCCCGCCCTTCACCGTGGCGGGACCGTCCCGCAGCCTCGCCGGGTTCCCGGCCGCCGCCGCGTGTGCGGGGGATTCTCGCAGGTGGGCGGCGGGCGGCGCCAGAGTGGTCGGGCCGGGTGCTCCGCCCGGCGTCCCGGCGTTCGGGAGTGCCCGGCGGGAGGATGGGAAGAGAAACCGGTCGAGCCGCCGTCGGCCAGGACGCCCGACGACGTACCGCAGACGTACCGCAGCAGACGTACCGAAGAGGAGCGCAGCATGACGAGCACCCCCGGAACCGGCCCCGCCACGACCGCCGCCCACGAACTCGGCATCGGCACCGTCGGCATCTGGAGCGGCGCGCTCCGGGTCTCGGACGGGACCGGGCGGGACGGGGCCATCACCGACGCCGTCGAGGAGATCGAGGCGCTCGGCTACGGGGCGATCTGGGTCGGCGGCAGCGCGAGCGTCGCCGACGCCGAGGCGGTCCTCGCCGCCACCCACCACCTGCGCGTCGCCACCGGCATCCTCTCCATCTGGGACCACCCGGCCGAACGCGTCGCCGAACAGGCCTCCGACGCCAACCGCGCCCACGACGACCGCTTCATCCTCGGCATCGGCGCCAGCCACCAGCAGCTGGCCCCCGAGGAGTACGCCAAGCCGTACACCGCGATGCGGGAGTACCTGACCGCCCTCGACGAGGCTCCCCATCCGGTCCCCGCCCGGCAGCGCGTGCTCGCCGCCCTCGGCCCGAAGATGCTCCAGCTCTCCAAGGACCGGGCCGCCGGGGCCCACCCGTACCTCGTCACCGAGGACTACGTCGCCGAGGCCCGCGAGGCCCTCGGCACCGGCCCGCTGCTCGCCCCCGAACTGAAGGTCGTCCTCGACGACAACCTGCCCCGGGCCCGCGAGACCGCCCGCGCCTACCTCCGCTTCTACCTGGAACTCCCCAACTACACCAACAACCTCCGCCGCGCCGGCTTCGGCCCCGCCGACTTCGAGAACGGCGGCAGCGACGCCCTCCTCGACGCCGTGGTCGCCTACGGCGACGCCGACCGCATCCGCACCCGCGTCACCGCCTTCCACAAGGCCGGCGCCGACCACGTAGCCCTCCAGGTCGTCACCCCCAACCCCATGCAGGACCTCCCCATCGCCGAATGGCGAACCCTGGCGGCGGCCCTGGAACTCCCGGGGGCGACAGGCTGACGCCCCCCCGACAAGCCCGGCCGGCGCCACATCCCAGCCCGGCCGGCGTTTGAGGCCATCTGTGACGGGTGCGCCCGGGAGGCGCGCGTACTCCCCCACTCGCACGTCGGCGATCCCAGCCCGGCCGGCGCTTGAGGCCATCAGTGACCGGCGAGCCGGACTCCCCGCACCCGACCCCAGCCTGGGCCGAGGCAAGCCCCACCCCACCCGGCGCCGCAGGCAACCACCTTGCAGCGCACCCCCGTTGCCTGGCACTATCCCGCTGACCGCCCGGCGGACCGGGACGGAACGACTGCCACCGCTCACGGGCGGCGGGCGTGCCGCGTGACGGCGGCAGCGGCGTCAGCCGCACAGGCGGCGAGGGCCGCCGGGAGCGGGCGTGGCGCGGGAGCGCCGAGGCGGACGTCACCGGGCCGAGCGGTACCGGCCGGTGACGTCGCCCGTGCCCGGCACGTACCGGACGTCAGTCCCGCGCCGCCCGCACGGCGGTCCGCAGATAGGGCGCGGCCGCCAGCAGCGGAGCCCGGACCCCCGCGTGCCGCCGGCAGTACGTCCACCAGGCGCGCGGCGGCAGCTCGCCGGCGCGGCGGCGCAGGGCCTCGCGCACCCCGATCCCCGGCTCCTCCCAGGTGGGCGGCAGCGGCACGGCGTGGCGTTCGCCGACGGCGCGCGGGGCGACGAAGGCGGGCACCTGGACACGGCGGGCGCGCAGCCCGTGGTCGAGGTCGCCCAGGGTGTGGCGGAAGGCCCGGTCGAGGTCGCCGGCCCGGTCGCGGGCGGCCCGGGGCAGCAGCACGGCCGCCCCGTCGTAGGTGTCGCAGGGCTCGGTGCGCCCGCTCGGCTCGACCAGCGGCAGCCGGTGCGGGAGGCGGGTGCGGCGGCGGCCGGAGTAGGCGAGCGGCCCGCTGCCGGGCCGGGCGCCGGGCACGCCCCCGTCGCGTACGGCGCCGACCACCACCGCGGTGTCGCCGAGCGCCCGGGAGGTGGCCAGCAGCAGGGCCAGCGCCTCGTCGGCCAGGACCACCTCGTCCCGCAGCCAGAACTGGTGGGTGAACGGGGTCGCCCCGGCCGCCCTGCTGTTCCGGCTCGCCATCCGGATGCCCTCGCCCCACCGCACCCGGGGCCCGGCCCGGTGCACCTCGACCTCGGGGTGGGCGGCCCGTACCGCCTCGGCGGTGCCGTCCCGCGACCCCGCGTCGACCAGGTGGACGCGCAGGGCCGTACCGGGTGGCAGGGACCGCTGGTCCGCGAGGGCGTCCAGCGCCCGCAGGAGCTGCCGCCGCCGGTTCCGCGAGGTCATCAGCACCGCCACCACCGGCGCCCGCCGCCCCACGTACGACGTACGGGCGGCCTCCTCCAGCGACACCGCGGCGCCCCCCACCCGCCCGCCCCCGGCGACCTCCTCGTCCTCCCCGGAAACGGGCTGCGACGGCTCCACCCGGACCTCTCCTCACGCTCACCCTGCGCGCTTCCGCGCGGCAGGCACAATTACCCGTATATGTCCCGACTCGCCCACAGTCTCTGCCTTCGGCCGGGTCATTCCCCCGACCGACCCGGCCCGGCCCGCCCCCATTTCCGGCCCGGCCGGCGTTTGAGGCCGACCGGTGACGGACACCCGAAGCCCTCGGAGCACGCTCGACATCAGCCCGGCCGACGCTTGAGGCCACCTCAACTGACGCCGGACGGCTCCCTCCAAAGTGGCTCTGACCTGGTAAAACGAGCCGAGCTGGCAGCTCTCTGCACAACCAGGCAGAACAAAACTTGAGCCCGTCCGACTCAACCGCATTGACGCGCCGCGTCCCCTCGTGCATCCTTGAGTGAGTTCCACTCAAGTAGTCAGCTGGAGGAATTGACATGGCACGTGCGGTCGGCATCGACCTGGGCACGACCAACTCGGTCGTCAGCGTTCTGGAGGGCGGCGAGCCCTCCGTGATCACCAACGCCGAGGGCGCCAGGACCACGCCGTCCGTCGTCGCCTTCGCCAAGAACGGTGAGGTGCTCGTCGGCGAGGTCGCGAAGCGTCAGGCGGTCACCAACGTCGACAGGACCATCCGGTCGGTCAAGCGCCACATGGGCACCGACTGGAAGATCGACATCGACGGCAAGAGCTTCAACCCGCAGCAGATGAGCGCCTTCATCCTGCAGAAGCTCAAGCGCGACGCGGAGTCGTACCTGGGCGAGAAGGTCACGGACGCGGTCATCACCGTCCCGGCCTACTTCAACGACTCGGAGCGCCAGGCCACCAAGGAGGCCGGCGAGATCGCGGGCCTCAACGTCCTGCGCATCGTCAACGAGCCCACCGCCGCCGCCCTGGCGTACGGCCTCGACAAGGACGACCAGACGATCCTCGTCTTCGACCTCGGTGGCGGCACCTTCGACGTGTCCCTCCTGGAGATCGGCGACGGCGTCGTCGAGGTGAAGGCCACCAACGGTGACAACCACCTCGGCGGTGACGACTGGGACCAGCGCGTCGTCGACTACCTGGTCAAGCAGTTCCAGTCCGGCCACGGCGTGGACCTGGCCAAGGACAAGATGGCCCTCCAGCGCCTCCGCGAGGCCGCCGAGAAGGCCAAGATCGAGCTGTCCTCGTCCACCGAGACCTCGATCAACCTGCCCTACATCACGGCCTCCGCCGAGGGCCCGCTGCACCTGGACGAGAAGCTCACCCGCGCCCAGTTCCAGCAGCTCACCTCCGACCTGCTGGAGCGCTGCAAGACGCCGTTCCACAACGTCATCAAGGACGCGGGCATCCAGCTCTCCGAGATCGACCACGTCGTTCTCGTCGGTGGCTCCACCCGCATGCCGGCCGTCGCCGAGCTCGTCAAGGAGCTGACCGGCGGCAAGGACGCCAACAAGGGCGTCAACCCGGACGAGGTCGTCGCCATCGGCGCCGCGCTCCAGGCCGGTGTCCTCAAGGGCGAGGTCAAGGACGTCCTGCTCCTCGACGTCACCCCGCTGTCCCTCGGTATCGAGACCAAGGGCGGCATCATGACCAAGCTCATCGAGCGGAACACGACGATCCCGACCAAGCGGTCCGAGATCTTCACCACCGCCGAGGACAACCAGCCCTCCGTGCAGATCCAGGTCTACCAGGGCGAGCGCGAGATCGCGGCGTACAACAAGAAGCTCGGGATGTTCGAGCTGACGGGTCTGCCGCCGGCCCCGCGCGGTGTCCCGCAGATCGAGGTCGCCTTCGACATCGACGCCAACGGCATCATGCACGTGACCGCGAAGGACCTGGGCACGGGCAAGGAGCAGAAGATGACCGTCACCGGCGGCTCCTCGCTGCCGAAGGACGAGGTCAACCGCATGCGCGAGGAGGCCGAGAAGTACGCGGAGGAGGACCACAAGCGCCGCGAGGCCGCCGAGTCCCGCAACCAGGGCGAGCAGCTCGCGTACCAGACCGAGAAGTTCCTCAAGGACAACGAGGACAAGGTCCCCGCTGAGGTCAAGACCGAGGTCGAGGAGGCCGTCGCCGAGCTGAAGGAGAAGCTCAAGGGCGAGGACACCGCCGAGATCCGTACGGCCACCGAGAAGGTCGCGGCCGTCTCGCAGAAGCTCGGCCAGGCCATGTACGCCGACGCCCAGGCCGCGGGCGGCGACGCCGGCGCCCAGGGTGCCCAGGGCGGCGAGCAGGCCCAGCAGGGTGACGACGACGTGGTCGACGCCGAGATCGTCGACGACGACAACGACAAGCGCAAGGGCGGTGCGGCGTGACCGAGGAGACCCCCGGATTCGACGAGCAGCAGGACGCTGACGTCACCCCCGGTGCCTCCTCGGACGACGCGGCCGAGACCGCCGGCCCCGCCTCCTCGGAGGCGGGCCCGGCGGGCGCGGGCACCGACGCCACGGCCGGCCTGACGGCCCAGCTGGACCAGGCGCGCACGGCTCTCGCCGAGCGCACCGCCGACCTCCAGCGGCTCCAGGCCGAGTACCAGAACTACCGGCGGCGGGTCGAGCGGGACCGGGTCACCGTCAAGGAGGTGGCGGTCGCGGGCATGCTGTCCGAGCTGCTGCCCGTCCTCGACGACATCGGCCGTGCCCGCGACCACGGCGAGCTGGTCGGCGGCTTCAAGTCGGTCGCCGAGTCGGTGGAGGCGGTCACCGCCAAGCTGGGCCTGGTCCAGTTCGGCAAGGAGGGCGAGCCCTTCGACCCGACCATCCACGAGGCCCTGATGCACAGCTACGCGCCCGACGTCACGGAGACCACGTGCGTCGCGATCCTCCAGCCGGGGTATCGCATCGGCGAGCGCACCATCCGGCCCGCCCGGGTCGCGGTGGCCGAGCCCCAGCCGGGCGCCCAGCAGGCCAAGCCCCAGGCGGACGCCAAGGCCGAGCAGGCCGAGGCCGAGCCGGAGGCGGCGAAGCCGGACGAGGAGAACGGTGGCCCGCAGGAGGGCTGAACCGCTCACCGCCGCCGCGGTCACCTTCACCGGTGACCGCGCGGCGGTGACGTCGCAGTGGAAGGAGGGACGTCGGCGATGAGTACCAAGGACTACATCGAGAAGGACTACTACAAGGTCCTCGGCGTCCCCAAGGACGCCACCGACGCCGAGATCAAGAAGGCGTACCGCAAGCTCGCCCGGGAGAACCACCCGGACGCCAACACGGGCAACGCCAAGGCGGAGGAGCGCTTCAAGGAGATCTCCGAGGCCAACGACATCCTCGGTGACCCCAAGAAGCGCAAGGAGTACGACGAGGCGCGCTCCCTCTTCGGGAACGGCGGCTTCCGCCCCGGTCCCGGTGGCGGCGGCTCCGGCGGCAACTTCAACTTCGACCTGGGCGACCTCTTCGGGGGCGGCGCCCCCGGCGGCGGCCAGGGCCAGGGCGGATTCGGCGGCGGCCTCGGGGACGTCTTCGGCGGACTGTTCAACCGCGGGGGCGCGGGCGCCGGTACGCGCACCCAGCCCCGGCGCGGCCAGGACATCGAGTCCGAGGTGACGCTCAGCTTCACCGAGGCGGTGGACGGCGCGACGGTGCCGCTCAGGATGTCCAGCCAGGCGCCGTGCAAGGCGTGTTCGGGCACCGGCGACAAGAACGGCACGCCCCGCGTCTGCCCGACCTGCGTCGGCACCGGCCAGGTCTCGCGCGGCGGCGGGGGCGGCTTCTCGCTCACCGACCCCTGTGTGGACTGCAAGGGCCGCGGCCTGATCGCCGAGGACCCGTGCGACGTCTGCAAGGGCTCCGGCCGGGCCAAGTCCTCGCGCACCATGCAGGTCCGCATCCCGTCCGGGGTCTCGGACGGCCAGCGCATCCGGCTGCGCGGCAAGGGCAGCCCGGGTGAGCGCGGCGGCCCCGCCGGCGACCTGTACGTGGTGGTGCACGTCGGCAAGCACCCGGTCTTCGGGCGCAAGGGCGACAACCTCACCGTCACGGTGCCGGTCACCCTCACGGAGGCGGCGCTCGGCGGCGAGATCCGGGTACCCACCCTCGGCGGGCCCCCGGTCACGCTGAAGCTGCCGCCGGGCACTCCCGCGGGCCGCACCATGCGGGCCCGCGGCAAGGGCGCGGTCCGCAAGGACGGCACCCGTGGCGATCTGCTGGTCACCGTCGACGTGGCGGTCCCCCAGCACCTGTCCTCCGAGGCCCGTGAGGCCCTGGAGGCGTACCGCAAGGCCACCGCGGACGAGGACCCGCGGGCGGAGCTGTTCAAGGCAGCGAAGGGAGCGTAGGCCATGGACCGGGACGGACGACGTCGCAACCCCTACGAACTGACGGAAGACACCCCGGTGTACGTCATTTCGGTGGCGGCCCAGCTGAGCGGGCTCCACCCGCAGACGTTGCGCCAGTACGACCGTCTCGGCCTGGTGTCGCCCGACCGCACGGCCGGGCGGGGCCGCCGCTACTCGGCCCGTGACATCGAACTGCTCCGCCAGGTGCAGCAGTTGTCGCAGAACGAGGGCATCAACCTCGCCGGCATCAAGCGGATCATCGAACTGGAGAACCAGGTGACCGCGCTCCAGCAGCGCGTCGCCGAACTCTCCGCCGCCGTGGACGGCGCCGCCGCCCAGATGCGGCAGCGCGAGGCCCAGGTGGAGGCCCAGGTGCACGCCTCCTACCGCCGCGACCTCGTGCGGTACGAGGACGTGCGGCACACCAGCGCGCTGGTGGTGTGGCGGCCGGGCCGGCCCGCGGGCGAGTAGCACCGCGTTCCCCGCGCGAAGGGGCCGGAAGCAGTACGTACTGCTTCCGGCCCCTTCGGCGTTCCGGCCGGATTCCGCCGGGCGCCGGGCTCAGTCCGTCTCGTCCAGGAGGCCGGAGCGGGCGATGAGGTAGCCGAGCTGGGTGCGGCTGCCGCTGCCGAGGGTGGTGGCCAGTTTGGCGATGTGGCTGCGGCAGGTGCGGACGTTCATGCCCAGGCGCCGGGCGATGGCGTCGTCCACGTGCCCGTCGACGAGGAGTCGGGCGATGGAGCGCTGGATGCCGGTGATGCCGTCCAGCTCGGGGCGGTAGGTGACGGGCTGTTCGTCCCACGGGACGGCGTGCCGCCAGAGCTGGTCGAAGACACCGACGAGGTACTCCACCAGGCCGGGGTGGCGCAGCTGGAGGGCGACCTGCCGGTCCGAGCGGCCGGGGATGAAGGCCACCTTCCGGTCGACCACGATCAGCCGGTCGATGATCTCCTCCAGGGTGCGCACCTCGACATCCGCGCCGACCCGGTCCACGTAGGCGATGGTGGCCGAATGGTGCCGTGCGGTGTGCTGGTAGAGCGTGCGCATCTTCACGCGGCGGTCGAGCAGGGGCGTGACGCGGCGCAGCCCCTCCGCTATGGTCCCCGGTTTACGGCCACTGCCCGGCTGCACCGTGAGCAGTTCCTCGGAGCATTCCGCGACGACCCGGTCGAGGGTGGTGTTGATGAGCCCCAGCCCTTCCAGCACGGTGATGCCGCTGGAGGCGACCGGGTTCTGGGCCGCCATGGCGAGGAAGGGCGCGAAGGTCTCGGTGAGGCCGATGGCGATGCGCCGGCGTTCCTGGATTTCCTGCTCGATGGGGTGGACGAGATGGCCTAGCGCTACCGTCGGGGGCAGCGGCCGCAGCCACTCGGGATCGTCCGGATCGGCGTGCACCAGCGCCAGGTCGATGAGGCAGGGCGCCTGTTCCACCTCCGTCCGGGGTATCCGGCCGGTCCGCAGTGCGTCCGCATAGAGCTGCTGGCCCGGCGCGCACAGCTCCCGCCGGCTGTGAGGATGCCCCGGTATTTATCCTTCTGTCCCCATAAGAACCCCCCTCAGGGTCATGCATTACAGGAACATGATGCCTGTATCCGCTGGTGCGAGCGGTCCTGGTGAGCGATCGTCATGTGCACGGGGGAGGAGGAAATGATTAGAAGAGGTGGAGATCGTCCATGAGCAAGATGGTTCGTGTACTTTGCGCTTTCGCGGTCGCGGCTGCCTTCGGTGCGATCGCCAGTGGCGAGCCCACCTGGGAGAGCCAGCCCGCTTCCTCGGTGCTGGCTGAGCCGACCTGGGAGAGCAACCCGGTGGCGGTCCAGTCGGAGCCCACCTGGGAGTTCGCCCCGACCGGCGAGCCCACCTGGGAGGTCACTCCCGCCGGTGAGCCGACCTGGGAGTTCTCCCCGACGGGTGAGCCCACCTGGGAGTTCGCCCCCGCCGGCGAGCCGACCTGGGAGGACCAGCCCACGGATGTCCAGGCATGAGTATGCCTCCGGACGACCATTCCTTCCGGCGTGAGATGGCCGCGGCCTACCGTTCCGGATGGCACTTCATCGACCTGGTCAGTGCGGTGCCCGAAGGGGACGAACCGCTGACGGTGACGCTCTTCGGTGAGCCGATCCTGGTCGTCCGGGACGAGGAGGAAGGGGTCCGCGCCTACCGGGCCCTGCGCCGCCCCCGGGGTGCCCCCCAGCCCGTGCGCTGCGCCATCCGCTACGGCATGGTCTTCGTCAACCTCGACCAGCGTGACCACCAGCCGGTCGACACAGAACTTCTCTCAGCCACCCCCCGCAGCGCCTGAGACGCGATCCCCCCGTCGTCACAGATCGCCCAGGCGCTCCCCCCGGCAGCGACGTCACCGTGGACCTGAACACGGTGGCGTCGCTGTCGTTGTGGGGTCCCGGCGTTCTACGCCTGGGGCAGGTTCCCCATCGCCCTGCTGACCGCGATCTCGATGACCACGCGGGACGGGTTCTCGCGGGGCTCGCGGAGGTAGCGGACGGCGTAGCGGCGTTCGGCGTCGGCGACGCGGGCCGGGTCCTCGCTGACGGTGGCGGTGCCCTCCAGGGTGGACCAGTACCGGCCGGCCAGTTGGCAGACGGCGACGCGGGCGCCCTCGGGGCCGGCGGCGCGCACATGGCGGACCTTGGTGGTGGCGCCGCCGGTGATGATGCGGGCCAGCCGCTCGTCCGGGTCGTACGTCACGCCGACCGGGACGACGTGCGGGGTGCCGTCCGGGCGGGGGGTGGTGAGCGTGCTGACGTGCTTCTCGCGCCAGAAGGCGAGGAAGCCCGCGGGGGGCGCGGTGAGGTCGAGAGCCATGGCCGCAGCGTACGGCCGGGGGTGCGCCCGCCGGTGAGCGGGAGCACCCCCGGCCGTGGGGGAGGGGGTCACTCGCCCCGGGCGCGGGCCTTCTTCGCCAGGCTCCGGATGGAGAGGAGGGCGAGGAGGGAGAGGGCGATGATGTAGCCGGAGACCGCCATCGAGGTGCCGGTCGCCTCCAGGAGCAGCACCATGAGGAACGGGGCGAGCCCGCCGCCGGCCACGGCCGCGATCTGGTAGCCGAGCGAGGCGCCGGTGTAGCGCATCTGCGGCGTGAAGAGTTCGGCGAACAGGGCCGCCTGCGGGCCGTACATGATGCTGAGGAAGCAACTGGCGACGAAGGTGCCGACGGCCAGCCAGAGCAGCGAGCCGGTGTCGACCAGCAGGAAGAGCGGGACGGCCCACAGGGCGATCCCGGCCGCGCCCGCCGCGTAGACGGGCAGCCGGCCGACGCGGTCGGAGAGGGCGGCGGAGGCGGGTATGAGGACGAGCTGGGTGAGGCTGACGCAGAGGGAGACGGCGAGGACCGGGCCGCGTGCCATGCCCAGTTCGCGGGTGGTGTAGTCGAGGATGCCGGTGATCAGGATGTAGAAGGTCGCGGTGTTGACGGCGAAGGAGCCGCCGGCCAGCAGGACGGTGCCGAGGTGGCCGCGGAGGATGGTGCGCAGCGGGGAGTTCTGCTCGCGCTTCTCCTTCTCGGCCAGGGCCTGTTCGGCCTGGCGGAACTCGGGGGTCTCCTCGACCCGGGTGTGGATGTACCAGGCGAGGATCAGCACCAGCAGCCCGACCAGGAACGGCACCCGCCAGCCCCAGCTGGTGAACGCGGAGTCCGAGGTGAGCGCGCCGGCCGCCAGGAAGACGCTGTTGGCGGTGACGACGCCGATGGGGACGCCGAGCTGCACGACGCTGCCGTAGATGCCGCGCTTGCCCTCGGGCGCGTACTCGGTGGCGAGGAGCATCGCGCCGCCCCACTGCGCGCCGACGGCGACGCCCTGGGCGATGCGGAGCAGGACCAGCAGGATCGGGGCGGCGACGCCGATCGTCTCGTAGGTGGGGAGCAGGCCGATGCCGGTGGTGGCCAGGCCCATCACGGTGAGGGCGAGGACCAGCATGGGCTTGCGGCCCTTCTTGTCGCCGAGCTGGCCGGCGACGATGCCGCCGACGGGGCGGGCCAGGAAGCCGACGGCGAAGGTGGCGAAGGCGGCGAGGACGCCGGCGGTGGGGTTGTCGGCGGGGAAGTAGAGGTCGCCGAGGACGAGGGCGGCGGCGATCCCGAAGATGAAGTAGTCGTACCACTCCACGGCGGAGGCGAGGGCGGCGGCGCCGGCGACACGTCGGCGGTCGGGGGTGACCGGGGCTGCGGGGGGCACGGGCTGAGCGGAGGCGGGGCTGTCCATGCGGGCACGCTCCGATGGGTGCGAGGGGGACGGTTCCCGGGAACGTACTGACCGGACGGTATGGGGTCAACGGTCGTGCACGAGGTTGTTGGCGCGGCCGGAATCGGGGATGACCGGAGGGCCTTGAGTGGACTAGACTCAACTTTGTGCACGGTGGCTCTGTCAGTACCGTCGCGGTCAGGGCTGGGCCTGTGCTGGTCGGAGCGGGACCCCGGCGCGACAGGCCGGGCCCGGCGGGACACCATGAGCCGGGCGGCACGCACGACGTACGAGGCACGACGGGACGGACGGACGAGGAGACGAAGACGTGGACGCAGAGCTGACCAACAGGAGCCGGGACGCGCTGAACGCGGCGACCACCCGGGCGGTCTCGGCGGGCAACCCGGACCTGACCCCGGCCCACCTGCTCCTGGCCCTCCTGGAGGGGCAGGACAACGAGAACCTGGTCGACCTCCTGGCCGCCGTCGAGGCCGACCAGGCGGCGGTCCGCGCGGGCACCGAGCGCGTCCTCGGCTCGCTCCCCGGCGTCACCGGCTCGACCGTCGCCCCGCCGCAGCCCAACCGGGACCTGCTCGCGGTCATCGCCGACGCCGGCCGGCGCGCCAAGGACCTGGGCGACGAGTTCCTCTCCACCGAGCACCTGCTGATCGGCGTCGCCGCCAAGGGCGGCCAGGCCGCCGAGGTGCTCACCGGGCAGGGCGCGACGCCCGAGAAGCTGCTGGAGGCATTCCAGAACACACGAGGAGGACGCCGGGTGACCACGCCCGACCCCGAGGGGCAGTACAAGGCGCTGGAGAAGTTCGGTACGGACTTCACGGCCGCCGCCCGTGAGGGCAAGCTCGACCCGGTCATCGGCCGGGACCAGGAGATCCGCCGCGTCGTACAGGTGCTCTCGCGGCGCACCAAGAACAACCCGGTCCTCATCGGCGAGCCCGGCGTCGGCAAGACCGCCGTCGTGGAGGGGCTGGCCCAGCGCATCGTCAAGGGCGACGTCCCCGAGTCGCTGAAGGACAAGCGGCTCGTCTCGCTCGACCTCGGCGCGATGGTCGCGGGCGCCAAGTACCGCGGCGAGTTCGAGGAGCGGCTGAAGACGGTCCTCTCCGAGATCAAGGAGAGCGACGGCCAGATCGTCACCTTCATCGACGAGCTGCACACCGTGGTCGGCGCGGGCGCAGGCGGCGACTCCGCCATGGACGCGGGGAACATGCTCAAGCCCATGCTGGCCCGCGGCGAACTGCGCATGGTCGGCGCGACGACGCTGGACGAGTACCGCGAGCGGATCGAGAAGGACCCGGCGCTGGAGCGCCGCTTCCAGCAGGTGCTGGTGGCCGAGCCCAGCGTCGAGGACTCCATCGCGATCCTGCGCGGCCTCAAGGGCCGGTACGAGGCGCACCACAAGGTGCAGATCGCGGACAGCGCGTTGGTGGCCGCCGCGACCCTCTCCGACCGGTACATCACCTCCCGGTTCCTGCCCGACAAGGCCATCGACCTGGTCGACGAGGCGGCCTCCCGGCTGCGCATGGAGATCGACTCCTCGCCGCTGGAGATCGACGAGCTCCAGCGCTCGGTCGACCGGCTGAAGATGGAGGAGCTGGCGCTCGACCGGGAGACCGACCCGGCCTCCCGGCAGCGGCTGGAGAAGCTCCGCCGCGACCTCGCCGACCGCGAGGAGGAGCTGCGCGGGCTCACCGCCCGCTGGGAGAAGGAGAAGCAGTCCCTCAACCGCGTGGGCGAGCTGAAGGAGCGCCTGGACGAACTGCGAGGCC
Source organism: Streptomyces albidoflavus (assembly GCF_000719955.1). Lineage (GTDB taxonomy): Bacteria > Actinomycetota > Actinomycetes > Streptomycetales > Streptomycetaceae > Streptomyces > Streptomyces albidoflavus. The sequence continues at coordinate 182,155 of NZ_JOII01000007.1, read as the reverse complement.
AGGCCGAACGCGCCCAGCGCGACGGCGACTTCGACACCGCCTCCAAGCTGCTCTACGGCGAGATCCCCACCCTGGAGCGGGACCTGGAGGTGGCGTCCGAGGCCGAGGAGGAGGCCGCCAAGGACACCATGGTCAAGGAGGAGGTCGGCCCCGACGACATCGCGGACGTGGTCGGCTCCTGGACCGGCATCCCGGCCGGGCGCCTGCTGGAGGGCGAGACGCAGAAGCTGCTGCGGATGGAGGCCGAGCTGGGCCGCCGCCTGATCGGCCAGAGCGAGGCCGTCCAGGCCGTCTCGGACGCGGTGCGCCGCACCCGGGCCGGGATCGCCGACCCGGACCGCCCGACCGGCTCGTTCCTCTTCCTCGGCCCGACCGGCGTCGGCAAGACCGAGCTGGCCAAGGCGCTCGCCGACTTCCTCTTCGACGACGAGCGGGCCATGATCCGCATCGACATGAGCGAGTACGGCGAGAAGCACTCGGTGGCCCGCCTGGTCGGCGCGCCCCCCGGCTACGTCGGGTACGAGGAGGGCGGCCAGCTCACCGAGGCCGTGCGGCGGCGTCCGTACAGCGTGGTGCTGCTGGACGAGGTGGAGAAGGCGCACCCGGAGGTCTTCGACATCCTGCTCCAGGTGCTGGACGACGGGCGGCTCACCGACGGGCAGGGCCGGACGGTCGACTTCCGGAACACCATCCTGGTGCTGACCAGCAACCTCGGCAGCCAGTACCTGGTCGGCTCCGCGCCCGAGGAGGAGAAGCGGCGGCAGGTCATGGAGGTGGTCCGCTCCTCCTTCAAGCCGGAGTTCCTCAACCGGCTGGACGACCTGGTGATCTTCTCCGCCCTGGACGAGGACGAGCTGGCCCGGATCGCCGGGCTCCAGATCGCCGGGCTGGCCAGGCGCCTCGCCGACCGCCGCCTGAGCCTGGACGTGACGCCCGAGGCGCTGGCCTGGCTGGCCAAGGAGGGGTTCGACCCGGCGTACGGCGCCCGGCCGCTGCGCCGCCTCATCCAGACGGCCATCGGCGACCGGCTCGCCAAGGAGATCCTGGCCGGCGAGGTCCGCGACGGGGACACGGTCCGCGTCGACCGCGTCGAGGACGGCCTCCTCGTCGGCCGCGCCGAGGGCTGACCGGCCGCCCCGCACCCCGCGTGCCCGCCGTACGGATTGAGCCCTCGGCGGACACGCGGGGGTGGCGGGGCCGCGGGGTTGCCAGGGGCGGGCGGGGATGGGAGAGGATGCACGGGAAACCGTACGAAGGGAATCACACGGTGAGCATCGACCCGTCCTCCATTCCGAATTTCGGGGGCAAGCCCGAACCGCAGGCAGCAGGACCGGCGGGCCCCGTCGTCCCCGACCAGGATCTGGTCAAGCAGCTGCTGGACCAGATGGAGCTCAAGTACGTCGTCGACGACGAGGGTGACCTCGCGGCGCCGTGGGAGGAGTTCCGCACCTACTTCATGTTCCGTGGCGAGGGCGACCAGCAGGTCTTCTCGGTGCGGACGTTCTACGACCGGCCGCACCAGATCGACGACAAGCCGAAGCTGCTCGAGTCGATCGACGACTGGAACCGCCGCACCCTGTGGCCGAAGGTCTACACCCACACCCACGACGACGGCACGGTCCGCCTCATCGGCGAGGCCCAGATGCTGATCGGCACCGGTGTGGCCCTGGAGCACTTCGTCTCCTCCACCGTCAGCTGGGTCCGCGCGGCCATCGAGTTCGACCGCTGGCTGGTCGAGCAGCTGGGCCTGGAGTCGGAGGTCGACTCGGCCGAGCCCAAGAACGACGAGGAGTAGGGGGCACCCCCTCCCGCCCCACGGCACCCCGGAGCCCGTCCCGCACCCCAGCGGGGCGGGCTCCGGCGCGTCCGCCGACGGCTCACCCCTCGTACCTCCCGTACGTCCCGGCCAGCTCCGCCACCGTCCGCGCCACCGCCGCCCGCAGCCCCGCCGGAGCCAGCACCTCCGCCTCGGCCCCCAGCCGCAGCAGGTCCCCCACGGCCACCGCCTCCGCCTCCACCGGCAGCCGCACCTCCACCCACCCCGCCGCGTCCGGCTCCCCGGCACCTGCGACGGCCTCGCTCCCCGCCGCCCCGAAGAGCATCGGCAGCAGCCTCACCGCCCGGGGCGACACGCGCACCACCGCCGTATCCCGGCGCACCGCCGCCGCCAGCCGCTCCGCCGACCGCGCCCAGTACTCGGCCAGACCGAACCCCTCGGGCCGCGCGAACCGCGCACCCGTCACCTCCGCCTCCGCCAGCCGCGCGATCCGGTACGTCCGCACCGGGCCGTCCGCCCGCTCGCCGGAGGCCGCGACCAGGTACCACAGGCCGCCCTTGAGGACGATCCCGAGCGGGCACAGCTCCCGGCGCACCTCACCCCGCCACCGCCGGTAGCGCGCCCGCACCACCCGCTGCTCCCACACCGCCCGGGCGACCGCCGCGAGGTGCCCGGCCGGATCGGCCTCCCGGAACCAGCCCGGCGCGTCCACGTGGAACCGCTCCCCGACCAGCCGCATCCGCTCGGCCGCCGCGTCCGGCAGGGCCGCCCCGACCTTCCGCCGGGCCGAGGCGAGCACCGGGCCGAGCCCCAGATCCTGGGCCTGCCCGGGCAGCGCGGCCAGCGGCAGGGCGCCCGCCTCGGCCTCGTTGAGGCCGGTCAGCCGGGTGCGGTAACCGTCCAGGAGGCGGTAGCCGCCGAGAGGCCCGCGCTCGGCCACGACAGGGACCCCGGAGGCGGCCAGCGCCTCCACGTCCCGGTAGACGGTACGGACCGACACCTCCAGCTCCGCGGCGAGTTCGGGCGCGGTCAGCCGCCCCCGGTTCTGGAGCAGCAGGAGCAGGGAGACGAGCCGGTCCGCACGCATGCGGGCATTCTGCGCCCCCGCCACCGGTACCTGACAGGAGGTGTCAGGTACGCCCACCAGGCTCTCCGGTGCGAGGACGGCACCCGCCGCCCGCTCCCCTCCGGAAGGACCCGCCCCCATGCCCGCCGAGAACCCTGCGCCCGCCGAGACCCACGGCCACTTCGTCTGCGACGACTGGCAGGAATCCCCCCTGGGCCCGCAGGACGGCCCCGTCCGCCTGGCCCGCGCCCTGGTCGCCAACACCTACTCCGGCGCCATCGAGGCGACCCGCACCACCTGCGCGTACACCATCGCGTACACGGTCCCCGAGGACGGCTCCGCCCCCACCACCGGCTTCTGCACCGGCATCCAGCTCCTCACCGGCACGGTGGCGGGCCGCACCGGCACCTTCGTCCTGGAGGAGCGCGCCACCTTCACCCCCGAAGGCGTCGAATGCGCCTTCACCGTCGTCCCCACCCACACCGCCGACCCCCTCCGACGCCTGGCCGGCTCCGGTTCGTACACGGCGCGGCACGGGGAGCGGAAGGTCGCTTACCGGTTCGCCCACGAGCTGGGGTGAACGGGGGCGAGGGTGGCGTTCCGGACGTGCGTGGGCCCGCGGAACGACCCCGCGCGCCCAGTGCGCCGTGCGCCGCCCCCGCACGCCCCTGCGCCGGGGGTCCGTGGCTCCCGCACTCCGGCGACACTCTGAGGATGGCTGTCACTCATCCCGGTGCGGAGTCGGCGTCCGTCTCCTTCACCGACCTTTTCCGGAACCCGCGGGGCGTCGCGGCGAGGGTCGCGACCGCGGGGCGGCTCCGCCTCACCCTCCAGGACGCGCCGGACCTGGTCCTGACCACGGCATCGGTGGCCGAGATCGCCGAGAAGAACCTGACCACGGCCTCCCGCCTCTTCCTCGCCCTGCTGAAGCAGAAGGACGGCGCCAAGTCCCTCCAGGCGGCCCTCCCCGAGGTCTTCCCCTGGACCCGCCACCTCGACGCCCGCGAAACCCGCGCCTTCACCCTCGAACTCCTCGAATCCCTCTCCGACGCCGCCGAGTTGAGCACGGGCGACGGGGTGCGCCGGGCGGTCGTGTCATGGCGGGCCATCGCGCGGGGGAAGGCCGAGTCGAGGGGCCGGGGCCGACCCTGACCGGCCGCCTGGCACGTGCTGGTCAGCCGCTCCCGGCGGCCTCGGACAGTACGGCGTCGGCCACGGTGTCCCGTACCTCGTCGCGGGTGGGCGTGCGGCCCGGTCCCTCGTAGGTGCGCGGAACACCGGGTCGTTCCTGGTGCTGCCCTCCGCCATCTCCTAGCCCCCCAGCCCCGCCAGCCTCTCCGCCGCCTCGTTCAGTACCTCGTCCTTCTTGCAGAAGGCGAAGCGGACGAAGGGGGAGCCGGCGGGCTTGTCGTCGTAGAAGACGGCGTTGGGGATGGCGACGACGCCGGCGCGGGAGGGGAGGTGGCGGCAGAAGTCGATGCCGTCGGTGTGGCCGAGGGGGCGGACGTCGGTGGTGATGAAGTACGTGCCCGAGGGGCGGAAGACGCCGAAGCCGGCGGCGGTGAGGCCGTCGGTGAGCAGGGCGCGCTTGGCGCGCAGGGAGTTGCGCAGGTCGTCGTAGTAGGCGTCGGGCAGGCGCAGGGCCTCGGCGATGGCGTACTGGAAGGGGCCGGCCGAGACGAAGGTGAGGAACTGCTTGGCCGAGCGGACGGCGGAGACCAGGGCGGGGGTGGAGGTGACCCAGCCGACCTTCCAGCCGGTGAAGGAGAAGGTCTTGCCCGAGGAGGAGATGGTCACGGTCCGCTCCCGCATCCCCGGGAACGAGGCGAGCGGCAGGTGGGCGCCGTCCAGGACGAGGTGTTCGTAGACCTCGTCGGTGACGACCAGGAGGTCGCGTTCGACGGCGAGTGCGGCGACGGCGGTGAGTTCGTCGCGGGTCAGCACGGTGCCGGTCGGGTTGTGCGGGGTGTTGAGCAGGAGGAGGCGGGTGCGCGGGGTGACGGCGTCGCGCAGCTCGTCGAGGTCGAGGCGGAAGGTGCCGGACTCGGTGTCGGGGCGGAGCTGGACGGGGACGCGGGTCCCGCCGGCCAGCGCGATGGAGGCGGCGTAGGAGTCGTAGTACGGCTCCAGGGCGATGACCTCGTCGCCCGGCTCGACCAGGGCCAGCAGGGAGGCGGCGATGGCCTCGGTGGCGCCGGCGGTGACCAGGACCTCGGTGTCGGGGTCGTAGGTGAGCGCGTACCGGTGCTGCTGGTGCTCGGCGATGGCGTGGCGCAGCTCGGGGACGCCGGGGCCGGGCGGGTACTGGTTGCCGAGGCCGTCGCGCAGGGCCCGGACCGCGGCCTCGCGGACCTCCTCGGGGCCGTCGGTGTCGGGGAAGCCCTGGCCGAGGTTGATGGCGCCGGTGGCCTGGGCCAGGGCCGACATCTCGGCGAAGACCGTGGTGCCGAATTCGGCCAGCCTGCGGTTGAGGAGGGGCCTGTCGTTCATGGTGTTCCGCCGTCCGTCGCGCCCTGTCCGGCGTGCCGGACCCGTGCCGAGCGGCCATTGTGCCAGGCGGGGCCGGGCGGGGGTGTGGGGCGGGGCGTGCGGGCGCGAACCTCTGGAGTTCCTCAACTCCGCTTTGGGCGGCGGGCGGCGGGGGGATCGTCAAGGCGAACCCGTCACGCCGGGCCGCCCGCGACCGGGAGAACCGGTGGGAGGCTCCGGCGGACACAGGGGGACGGGGACGACTACGGGGAGGGCAGTGATGTTCGTATTCGCGGGATTCGTGGTGGTGGGTGTGGTGTGCGTGATCGCGGCGCGGCGGAGCAAGGCGTCGGCGAAGCGCAGGCGCCGGTCCGGCTGGGGGTCGGGATCGGGTTCGGGTTCGAGTTCGAGCTCGGGTGCCGTCGGCGGGAGCTGCGGCGGCGGGGGCGGCTGGTGGGACAGCGGCTCCTCGGACAGCGGTTCCTCGGGCGGCGGTTCGTCGGACGGGGGATCGTCCGGGGGCGGGCACAGCTGCGGTGGCGGCTCCTCCTGCGGGGGTGGCGGCGGCTGCGGCGGCGGCAGCTGACGCACCGCGCGGCCCGCGGCTCGCTTCCGGCGCGCGCTCACCTCGCGTGCGCCGGATCTCGTACGCCCCCGCGTCCGGGGGACCGCCTCGCACGGGGGAGCGCGGGCGTGGGCGCCGGGGGCGTGTCCGTGGGGGGAGGGGGAATCGATTCACCTGCGTGAAGCGGGAATTGGGGCGTGCGGGGCTCGTGTGGCGGGGGCGCCGGTGAGGTTGCGGGTGTAGATGGTTGAACGGTTGAGCTATTTCACCCCCGGGGGGATGGAAACCCTCTGTGATCGGGTAAAAACGCTGTGGCGCCAAGGTGGTTCGTGATTCCCTCGAATCCGTCCATACAGCCCCCCGGACTTCGCCGGCGCCCGCCCGCGCACTCCGAGTTCCCGTGAGGGGCGGCCACCCATTCCTGCGTGTTGCGGAGCCGAGTCATGCTCACGACCCTCAAGACCGTCTACACCGATACACGTGCCTCCGACCTCGCCTGGGCCCTGGGCCGCGAGCCGCTGCCCGCCCTCGCCACCCTCGATCTCCGCCTCGGCGGCACCGCGTTGCAGCTCAGGCTGCTGGGCGCCTCCCACCAGGTCCTGCTGGAGCAGGAGCGCGGCGTCTGCTCGGAGACCGTGGCCTGCATCCCCGGCAGCAAGAGCCCGCTGCCGGTCGGCGTCTCGGAGCGGGTCGGCGACTGGGAGTACGAGTTCTCCGCACGCGTCGAGGTGATGACGCCGAGCGCCTTCTCCGGGCGTGCCCAGGAGCTGCTGGCCCTGGTCGCCGACCACCCGCACGGCCTCGCCGGGGTTTTCCCAGGCAGTCCCGACGCCTTCACCGCCCTGATCGCCCAGTGGCGCGACGGCCAGATGCACTGGCGGACCTGGCACGCCTACCCGGAGGAGGGGCAGCTCGTCGTCACCCGCTCCCGGGCCGGCGCGCGCAGCGCCCGCCGGGTGCGCGAGACGGCGGAGGCGGCCCACTCCTGAACCGCCTCGCGAGGTCGCGGGGGCCGCGTGAGGCAGGAGCTCCGGTGCGGGTGCGCCGGGTGGGTCCGGGGTGTCCGGTGGGGCGTGCGGGGCGTCGGCGTGCGCGGTGCGGGGCGACCGGGTGCGCCCGCGCCCGCTCCCCGCTCCTGGGGCACTCTTACGGGTGACAGGACGTGGCGGAGTGGTGACGTAGCGTTCACCGGGTGACGGAACCCGTAGCCCCGACCCGACCCGTGCCCGGAGCAGAACGTGGTGCGCGGGGGCGGGAGTTCAGCGGCGGGCTGCCGGTCGGACCGGGCCCGGCGCGGCTGCTGGTGCTCGCCACCGTCTTCGTCTGCGCCGCCTGCGGCCTGGTCTACGAACTGGAACTGGTCGCCCTCGCCTCGTACCTGATGGGTGACTCGGTCACCCAGGCGTCCGTGGTGCTCTCCGTGATGGTCTTCGCGATGGGCGTGGGCGCGCTGTTGGCGAAACGACTCCGCTGCCGCGCCGCACTGGGTTTCGGCGTCGTCGAGGCGATCCTCGCGCTGGTCGGCGGGGTCAGCGCGCTGGCGCTCTACGCCTCCTTCGCCTGGTCCCCCGAGTGGTTCGCCGGCGGGCTGGGCGGCGCCCGGTTCCTGATGGTGGGCTTCTCGCTGCTGATCGGCGTGCTGATCGGCGCCGAGGTGCCGCTGCTGATGGAGATGATGCAGCGCATCCGCCGGCAGGACGCGGGCGGCGCCGTCGCCGACCTCTTCGCCGCCGACTACGTGGGCGCCCTCGTCGGCGGCCTCGCCTTCCCCTTCCTGCTGCTGCCCCTCCTCGGCCAGCTCACCGGCGCCCTGCTGACCGGCGCCGTCAACGCCTTCGCCGGGGGCGCGCTGGTCCTCGGCCTCTTCGGCCGCGACCTCTCCCGGCGTTCCCGGCGGCTGCTGGTCCTCCTCGACGTCACCGTCCTCGCCCTGCTCGGCACCGCCGCCGCCCTCGTCGGCGACTTCGAGGACGCGGCCCGCCGGGCGATGTACGGGGCCGACGTACGCGTCGCCGTGCAGAGCGAGGTCCAGGAGATCGTCCTCACCGGCGGCAGGGGGCCCACCCTCGCCCTCTACCTGGACGGCCGGCTGCGGGTCAGCGGCGCCGACGAACACGGCTACCACGAGGGGCTGGTGCACCCCGCGATGGCGGGTCCGCACGCCCGCGTCCTGATCCTCGGCGGCGGGGACGGCCTGGCCGCCCGCGAGGTCCTGCGCCACCCGGGCGTGCGCCGGGTCGACCTGGTCGAACTCGACCCGGCCGTGGTCGACCTGGCCCGCCGCGACCCGGGCCTGACCACCCTCAACGACCACGCCTACGGCGACCGCCGCCTCCACCCGGTCACCGCCGACGCCTTCGACTGGCTGCGGTCGGCCCGTACGGGGATCGGCGCGCGGCCCGGCGGCGGGTACGACGTGGTCATCGCCGACCTGCCGCACCCCGGCATCACCTCCAGCACCAAGCTGTACTCCGAGGAGTTCTTCGGCCTGGCCGCGCGGGTGCTCGCCCCCGGCGGCAGGATCGCCGTCCACTCAGGCTCGCCCGCCGACCGCCCGAAGACCTTCTGGACCGTCGACGCGACCCTGCGCGCGGCCGGGCTGCTCACCACCCCCTACAGCGCCTCCGGGACCGACGGGGCCTTCGCCTTCGGCCCGGACCGCGCCCCGCGCGACCACCCGAAGGCGCCCGACTGGGGGTTCCTCCTCGCGGGCCGGGAGCGCCCGCCGCTGACGCTGGCGCCCCCCGGTGACGGCGGGCCCCCGCTCAGGCTGGACGGGGCCGCCCTGCGCGCCGGCGGCCTGGCCGCCGAGGCCACCCGGTTGCCGGACCTGCCGCCCTCCACCCTCAGCCACCCGCGCTACCCGCACTGAGCCTCCGGAAGCGGGCGGCGGCAGGGGGCCGGAGCCCTTCCGGCGCCGTCGACGCGGGTACAGGACGGCGTCGGCGTGGGTAGGCTCGGCTGGCATGGAGCATGAGGTGTTCGTTCCGGTGCCCGCCGAGGCCCTGCGCGTCGCGCTGCGGGCCCCCGCGACGGCCGTCCGCGGCGTACCCGGACTCCAGCTCGATCCCGCGGCCGACGGGGGTGCGGAAGGCGCCGCCGGTGCCCTGACCGGGCGGCTGCGGCTGCGGCTGGACGGGCGCACCATCACCTACCGGGGCACGCTCCGGCTGACCACCGAGGCCGACGGCACCTACGTCTTCGAGGCGGAGGGCGGCGAGGCCCGCGGCACCGGCCACGGGCGGGCCACCGTACGGCTCCGGCTCACCCCGGCCGAGGGCGGCACCCGCGTCGTGCTGGAGGTGCGCTCCCGCGTCGAGGGCCGGGGCGCCCGGCTCGACCCGGCGGCGGCGGAGCGCGGGATCCGCGCCCTGCTCACCCAGGCGGTGGAAGCGCTCGCCGGGGACGCGGGCGGACGGCCAGGTGCCTCCGGGCAGGGGCCGGCCGACGCGGGCCAGGGTGCCGGCGGCGACGCCGGGGCGCTCCAGGACGCACCGGTCGGCGGAACCCCGGCGGCCGGACCGGACGCGGCCGGGGAGGACGAGCGGGCCGGCGACCGGAAGCAGCCCGAGGACGAGGCGCGGGGCGAGGAGTCCGAGGACGACACGGCCGGGGACGGGCCGAAGCCCCAGGGCCCGGCCGGCCTCACCGACGACGACGAGATCACCCCCGAGGAACTGGCGGCCGCCCTCCACAGCCGGGACGGCGCCGAGGACGAGGACGAGTTCGACGAGGACGAGGTCGACCTCGACGAGGAGGTCGAGGAGGTCATCGAGGTGCCCGACATCGAGCCCGCCGAGGCCGCCCACGCCCGGCGCACGATGATCGGCCGCAGCGCCGAGGAGGTCGACCACGCACCCCCGCGCGGCCGCTACGCCCCCGTCCCCGCCCCGTCCTCCTCCACCACCACCGCCACCCTGCGCTGGGCCGCCCCCGCCGCCGCCCTGGTCGTCGCCTCCGCCGTGGTGGTGGGGCGGGCCCTGCGGCGCCGCTCCTCCTGAGCCGCCCGGGACCCCGCCGCGCGGTGCATCCCGCCGTCACCCTCTAGGGTCGAGGCGTGAGTACTGAGGATGTGGTGAGGCTCGCCGCGGGCGAGGCCGAGGTGTCGGTGGACGCGGGGAACGGCGGACGGCTGTCCAGCCTGCGGATCGGAGGCGTGGAACTGCTGCGCCAGGGCGCCGGGTTCGGCAGCTTCCCGATGGTGCCGTGGTGCGGCCGGGTGGCCGAGGGACGGTTCCGGGACGGCGCCGAGATGCGGCAGCTGCCGCTCAACAACCCGCCGCACGCCATCCACGGCACCGGGCGCGAAGTTCCCTGGAAGGTGGTCCGCGCCTCCGCCACCGAGGCCGTGCTCAGCTACGAACTGGGGTACCCGTGGCCCTACCCGGGCCGGGTGACGCAGACGGTCACGCTGGAGGAGGGCGCGCTCACGCTCTTCCTGGGCATCGAGGCGTACGAGAGTTCCTTCCCGGCGCAGGCCGGCTGGCACCCCTGGTTCCTGCGCGACCTCGGGCAGGGCGGGGAGGGTGTCCGGCTGGAGTTCGACGCGGCCTGGCAGGAGGAGCGCGGCGGCGACCACCTGCCGACCGGGCGGCGGACCGACCCGCTCCCCGGCCCGTGGGACGACTGCTTCGGCATGCCCGAGGGTGTCGACGTCACGGTTCTCTGGCCCGGCGAGCTGGAGCTGAAGGTCACCTCGCGCGAGCAGTGGGTGGTGGTCTACGACGAGCAGGCCGAGGCCGTCTGCGTCGAGCCGCAGACCGGCCCGCCCAACGGCCTCAACACGGCCCCGCGCCTGGTCACCCCGCTCGACCCGCTGGAGGCGTCCACGACGTGGAGCTGGCGGCGGCTGGGCTGAGCGCCGGACCGCGCTCGGGGCCGCCGCACCCTCCGCCCGTAAAATTCCCCGCATGAGCGACGTACGCGGCGAGCTGCTGCACCACATCAAGGACAAGGCCGTCGTGCACGGCAAGGTCACCCTCTCCTCCGGCCTGGAGGCCGACTACTACGTCGATCTGCGGCGGGTGACGCTGGACGGCGCCGCGGCGCCGCTGGTCGGGCAGGTCATGCTCGACCTCACCGAGGAGCTGGAGTTCGACGCGGTGGGCGGCCTGACGCTGGGCGCCGACCCGGTGGCCACCTCGATGCTGCACGCGGCCGCGGCGCGCGGGCGGCGGCTGGACTCCTTCGTCGTCCGCAAGGCGGCGAAGGCCCACGGTATGCAGCGCCGTGTGGAGGGCCCGGAGATCAAGGGCCGCCGGGTCCTGGTCGTGGAGGACACCTCGACCACCGGTGGTTCGCCGCTGACCGCCGTGGAGGCGGCCCGCGAGGCGGGCGCCGAGGTGGTCGCGGTGGCGACCATCGTCGACCGTGCCACGGGCGCCGGCGAGAAGATCGCCGAGACCGCCGGTGTCCCGTACCTCCACGCGTTCGCGCTGGACGAGCTGGGCCTGGGCTGACCTGCGGCGACGGGGCGATGTTTCACGTGAAACAACGCATGTCCGGTTTCACGTGAAACAGGGCGTGGTTTCACGTGAAACATCGCGTATCCGCGGGAACCGGCCGGGAAGACCCCGGGGCGGCGCCGGAGTGGCGGATTGTGGGGATCCGTGGCGGGAAGTGTCGCCTCCTCGCCCGTCCCCTCGGGTGGAGGCCGGGGGCAAGTCTGGAAAGATGGACACGACGATGTCGTCGCCCCCAGGTCAGGGCCAAGTACGTACCGGCACATCACAAGGAGCGAACACATGCCCATCGCAACCCCCGAGGTCTACAACGAGATGCTCGACCGGGCGAAGGCAGGCAAGTTCGCCTACCCGGCCATCAACGTGACCTCGTCGCAGACGCTCCACGCCGCCCTGCGCGGCTTCGCGGAGGCGGAGAGCGACGGCATCATCCAGATCTCCACGGGTGGTGCGGAGTTCCTGGGCGGTCAGTACAACAAGGACATGGTGACGGGCGCGGTCGCGCTCGCCGAATTCGCGCACATCGTGGCCGCGAAGTACGACATCACCGTGGCCCTGCACACCGACCACTGCCCCAAGGACAAGCTGGACGGCTACGTCCGTCCGCTGCTCGCCGTCTCGGAGGAGCGCGTGAAGGCGGGCAGGAACCCGCTCTTCCAGTCGCACATGTGGGACGGCTCGGCCGAGACCCTCGCGGACAACCTCGCCATCGGCCAGGAGCTGCTGGCCAAGGCCGCCGCCGCCAAGATCATCCTTGAGGTCGAGATCACCCCGACCGGCGGCGAGGAGGACGGCGTCACCCACGAGATCAACGACGAGCTCTACACGACGCCGGACGACGCGATCCGCACCGCCGAGGCGCTGGGCCTGGGCGAGAAGGGCCGCTACCTGCTGGCCGCCTCCTTCGGCAACGTCCACGGCGTCTACAAGCCGGGCAACGTCGTCCTCCGCCCCGAGCTGCTGGCCGACCTCCAGTCCAGCGTCGCCGAGAAGTTCGGCAAGCCCGCGGGCAGCCAGCCGTTCGACTTCGTCTTCCACGGCGGCTCCGGCTCCACGGAGGAGGAGATCGCCACCGCGCTGGCCAACGGCGTCGTCAAGATGAACATCGACACCGACACCCAGTACGCCTTCACCCGCCCCGTCGCGGACCACATGTTCCGCCACTACGACGGCGTGCTGAAGGTCGACGGCGAGGTCGGCAACAAGAAGCAGTACGACCCCCGCACCTGGGGCAAGTCCGCGGAGGCCGGCATGGCCGCCCGCGTCGTCGTCGGCTGCCAGAACCTGCGGTCGGCCGGCACCCGCCTGAAGTGACCGCCGGGCCGGGCCTGAGCGCCTGACCCGCCGCGCCACGGGCCCGGCCCCTTCGGTTCGCCGCCGAGGGGGCCGGGCCCGCCGCCGTTCCCCGTATCCCTGCCCCACTCCGGAAAGGCGCCCGCCCGTGAGCTTCGACTTCGACACCCCCGTCGACCGGTACGGCACGTGGAGCGTCCAGTGGGACGGCGTCGCCGACCGGTTCGGAGTGGACGGGCTGCTGCCGTTCACCATCTCCGACATGGACTTCCCCTCCGCGCCGGTCCTGCTGGACGCGCTCCACCAGCGGATATCCCACGGCGTCTTCGGCTACACCGACTGGCGTCTCGGCGACTTCCGCCCGGCCGTCGCCCACTGGTTCGCCACCCGCCACGACACCCCCGTCGACACCGACCGGCTCGTCTACGCCCCCTCGGTCCTCAACCAGCTCTCCCAGCTGCTGCGGATGTGGACCGAGCCCGGCGACGAGGTCGTCCTGCACACCCCGACCTACGACGGGTTCCGCAAGGCCGTCGACGGGCTCGGCCGCGTGCGGGTGCCCGCGCCGCTGGACGACCCGGAGTTCCGCGTCCTGGAGGGGCTGCTCGCCCGGGAGCGGGCGCGGGTCCTGCTGCTCTGCTCGCCGCACAACCCGACCGGCAAGGTGTGGAGCGCGGAGGAACTGACGGCGCTCGCCGCCCTCGCCCGCCGCCACGGGGTGGCCGTCATCAGCGACGAGATCCACGCCGACTTCGTCCACCCCGGCCGCCGCCACCTCCCGTGGACCCGCTTCGGCGGCGAGGGCGAGCGCTGGGCCCTCATCACCTCGGGCTCCAAGGCGTTCAACTTCCCCGCGCTCACCGGCTCGTACGGCTTCCTCGGGAACGCCGAGGACCACGCGGCGTTCGTCCGGCGGATGGAGACCGGCGAGGGGCTCGCCTCGCCCGCCGTCCTCTCGCTCACCGCGCACATCGCCGCCTACCGCCACGGCGCCCCCTGGCTCGACGCGGCCCGCGCCTACATCGCCGGCAACCTCGGCCTCCTCGCCGAACGCCTCGGCGCGGCCTTCCCCGAACTGGGGTGGACCCCGCCGGAGGCCGGCTACCTGGCCTGGATCGACCTGCGGCCGCTCGGCGTCGACGAGGACGCGCTCCAGCGCGTCCTGGTGGAGCGCGAGAAGGTCGCCGTCATGCGCGGCTCCGTCTACGACGCCCCGGGCTTCGTCCGCCTCAACGTGGGCTGCTCCCGGGCCAAGGCGGAGGCGGGCATCGACGCGCTGATCAGAGCCCTGCGGGGATAGGGACCCAGCCGGCCCCCGTGCGATGGCGGTCCGGGCCCGGCGGCGGCACGATCGGCGCATGGCGACGCATCGGCGCGAGGGCGTGGAGAAGGCCGGGGAGATCCGGCTGAAGGACACCACGGGCCGGTGGATGATCCTCACCACCGTGCTGGGCTCCAGCATGGCCATGCTCGACTCGACCGTGGTCAACGTGGCGCTGCCGCGCATCGGCCGCGACCTCGACACCGACCTGGCGGCCCTGCAGTGGACCGTCAACGCCTACATGATCACGCTGGCCGGGCTGATCCTGCTCGGCGGGGCGCTGGGCGACCGGTTCGGGCGGCGGCGGGTCTTCGTCATCGGCGTCATCTGGTTCGCCGTCGCCTCGCTCGCCTGCGGCCTCGCCCCCAACGACATCGTCCTGATCGCCGCCCGCGCCCTCCAGGGGGTCGGCGGGGCGTTGCTCACCCCGGGTTCGCTGGCGCTGATCCAGTCCGGGTTCCATCCGGACGACCGGGCCAAGGCGGTCGGCCTCTGGTCGGGGCTCGGCGGGGTCGGCGCGGCGATCGGCCCGTTCGTGGGCGGCTGGCTGGTGGACGGGCCGGGGTGGCGCTGGGTCTTCTTCCTCAACGTCCCCCTCGCGCTGGTCTGCGTCCCGGTGGCGCTGCGGCACGTACCGGAGTCGCGGGACACCAGCGTCCCGGAGGGCGTGCGGGCCGGGGCGGACGGGCGGCGGCGGTTCGACGTGCTCGGGGCCGTGCTCGGGGCCCTGGCGCTGGCCCTGGTGACGTACGCGCTGATCGAGGCGCCGAACGACGGGGCCTCGCCGGTGGTGATCGGGGCGGCGGTGGCGGGCGTGGTGCTCGGGGCGGTCTTCGTCCGGGTGGAGCGGCGGCGGACGGACCCCATGCTGCCGCTGTCGATCTTCTCCTCGCGCCTGTTCACCTCGGTCAACCTCGTGACCTTCTGCGTCTACGCGGCGCTCGGCGGCTTCATGTTCCTCGCCGCCATCCAGCTCCAGGTGGTGGCCGGGTACTCGGCGCTGGGCGCGGGCACGGCGCTGCTGCCGACCACCCTTCTGATGCTGCTCTTCTCGGCCAAGTCCGGCGAGCTGGGCCAGCGCATCGGCCCGCGCGTCCCGCTGACCGTCGGTCCGCTGATCGCGGCGGCGGGCATGCTCCTGATGCTCCGGGTCGGCCCGGGCGCCTCCTATCTGACCGACGTGCTGCCCGCCGTGGCGCTGCTGGGGGTGGGGCTGGTGACGATGGTGGCGCCGCTGACCGCGACCGTCCTGGCCTCGGTGGACGCGGGCAAGGCGGGGCTGGCCAGCGGGATCAACAACGCGGCCGCGCGGGCGGCCGGGCTGGTCGCGGTGGCCGCGCTGCCGCTGCTGGCCCGGATGACGCCGGAGGCGTACCGGTCGGCGCCGGAGTTCGAGGCGGCGTTCCGGCGGGCCATGCCGATGTGCGCGGGGCTGCTGGTGGCCGGCGCCGCGCTCGCCTGGTGGCAGGTGCGCAGACCCGCCGACGACCCGGCGCTGAAGCGCTCCGAGCCCCGGACGAGCTGCGCGGTGGGCGCGCCCGGACTGGAGCCGGAGCCGGACCGGTAGCGGAACTTCCGCCAAGGCCAGGCAAACTGGAAACCATGGCCATTCACGAGAACCTGCTCGGGGGACCGCCCCCGACCCACCTGCCCGAAGACCCCGGTCCGCGCGACATGCTCGCCGCCGGTGCCGCCCCGGCCGACGTCGCCGCGAAGTACCCCACGTCCTCGCTGGCGTGGGCCCAGCTCGCCGACGCCGCCTTCGAGAACGGCAGCGTCGTCGAGTCCTACGCCTACGCGCGCACCGGCTACCACCGGGGCCTCGACTCGCTGCGCCGTTCCGGCTGGAAGGGCCACGGCCCGGTGCCGTGGGAGCACGAGCCGAACCGCGGCTTCCTGCGCGCCCTGCACGCGCTGGCGCGCGCCGCCGGGTCCATCGGCGAGCAGGAGGAGTACGAGCGCTGCACGGAGTTCCTGCGCGACTCCTCGCCGACGGCCGCCCAGACCCTGGGCTGATCCGGGCGGAACGAGGGCGCCGGCACGGCGTGCCGTACGGGGCCGGGCGGGATTCCGCCCGGCCTCTGCCGTGTGCGGGCCCGGTCAGCGCCGGGCGTGGGCCGCGACGAGGCGTTCCAGGGCGCGCCGGGCCGGCGGTCCCCAGCTGGCCTTGCCGCCGGGGCGGCCGTGCACCCCGGCGTGGCCGATGTGGAGGCAGGCCAGGGAGCGCAGCACCGCCCAGCCGCGGGCGCGGCGCAGCAGGGCCTCGTCCGGGGTGGGGCGGTAGGCGCGGTGGAAGCGGTCGGCGGCGCCGTCCGGGAGCAGGACCCAGGCGGCGGCGAGGTCGCCGGCCGGGTCGCCCGCGAAGAGGTCGCCGAAGTCGATGACGCCGCAGAAGGTGCCGTCGGCGGTGAGGACATTGGCCGGGTGCAGGTCGCCGTGGAGCCACAGGCGGGGGCCGGTCCACTCGGGCGCGGCGGCGGCGTCCTCCCAGACGGCGCGCACGGCGTCCGGGTCCGGGACCAGCCCCAGCTCGGTGGCGGAGGCGAGCTGCCGGGCGAACCCCTCGGCGTGGCCGGTCAGCGGCCCGCCGCGGCCCCGCCCGTCCGGCGCCCCGGCGGGGGCGGGCCGGTGCAGCGCCGTCAGGAAGGCGGCCAGGGCGTCGGCCGCCTGGTCGGCGCGGGTGGCGGGGGCGCGGTCGGCGGGTTCGCCGGGCACCCAGGTGGTGAGGAGCCAGGGGTGCGGGAAGTGCGCGGAGGGCTCGCCGAGGTGCCGGGGGACCGGGACGGGCAGCGGCAGGTGCGGGGCGAGGCCGGGCAGCCAGGCGTGCTCCTTGCGCAGCAGCGCGTCCGCGGACTCGGTGGCCCACGGCAGCCGCACCGCGAGACGGTCGCCGAGCCGCCACATCTGGTTGTCCCAGCCCC
Organism: Streptomyces albidoflavus; assembly: GCF_000719955.1. Classification (GTDB taxonomy): domain Bacteria; phylum Actinomycetota; class Actinomycetes; order Streptomycetales; family Streptomycetaceae; genus Streptomyces; species Streptomyces albidoflavus. Next base: position 165,281 of record NZ_JOII01000007.1, on the reverse strand, counting down.
GGGCGGCCAGGCTCAGCGGGAGCCCGGCCAGGTCGGGGTGGTGCTCGCGCAGCAGGGACCGGACCAGTTCCGGGGTGGCGTCGGTGCGTGTCATGCCGGGACGGTAGCGGGGCGGGGGCGTGCGGGCACGCGGCGCGCGTTCACTCGTACGTGTAAGCGATTGTTTGCGCGGAATTGTCGCTTCCGCAGAGTGACCGTGGTTACTCTCTGTGATGTCGGTGGATGTGCGGCCCGCCGTGAACGACCGGTCGCGCACCGCCCGCCGTCGATCCCGAGGAGAGAGAACGCCGTGAACGCCCTGCTCGCACCCCAGTCCGACCCTGCCCCCGCTCCCGCCCGGGCCCTCGCCCCCGCCCGGGCCGCCTCACGCCGCTTCGTGAGGCCGCCGCGCCCTCGCGAACTCGCCCTGCTGCCACGGCGGATGAGCCGCTACGGGCGGGACGGAGGTGCGCCCCCCGCCGAGCCCTGGCGCCGGCCCTGTCCACAGCTGTGGACAGGCGGCCCCGGGGGAGCGCCCCGGGGCCCGCGCGCACCCGCCTTGCAGTCGCGGGCGCGGCATCGGATGATGCGAGGTGAGCCCGTGTGTGCCCACCGCGCACCGGAGGGTTCGAGGGGACCGGAGCTCCCGCTTTCCACGGCACGTCGTGCGGTGGGCGGTCGAGCGGACCGCTACCCGGTAGTTCGTATCGAGGAGACAGAGATGTCGCACGACCTCGGTGCCACGGAAGCCGGTTCGGACACCCCGAATCTCGACTTCGCCGGTACCACCCCCTACGAGGACTACGTCCAGGCCGACGTCCTCACCCACCTCCAGCATCTGCGTTCGGACGACCCGGGCGAGATGGTCTTCCTGGTGACCACCCAGGTCATGGAGTTGTGGTTCACCGTCATCGTCCACGAGTGGGAGACCGCCTCCGCGGCCCTGCGCCGCGACGACATCCCGACCGCGCTCGACGCCCTCAAGCGCTCGCTGCGCGAGATGGCCGCGCTCAACGAGTCCTGGCGGCCGCTCTCGGGCCTGACCCCGGCCCAGTTCAACTCCTACCGGGGCTCCCTCGGCGAGGGCTCCGGCTTCCAGTCGGCGATGTACCGGCGGATGGAGTTCCTGCTCGGGGACAAGTCGGCGTCGATGCTGGTCCCGCACCGTGGCGCGCCCCGCGTCCACGCCGAGCTGGAGAAGGCGCTCCACGAGCCGAGCCTCTACGACGAGGTGCTGCGCCTCCTCGCCCGGCGCGGCCACCCCATCCCCGCCGAGGTCCTGGACCGCGACCTCACCCAGAAGTACGAGCCGTCCAGGGAGGTCGAGGCCGTCTGGACCGCCGTCTACGGCGCCCAGGAGATCGGCCCCGCCGCCGGGCAGGGTGCTCCGGCGGACGGGCCGCCGGCGGCCGACCCCGAGCTGCTGCGGCTCGGCGAGGTGCTGACCGACGTGGCCGAGCTGGTCTGGCGCTGGCGCAACGACCACCTGACCGCCACCCGCCGCGCCATGGGCGCCAAGACCGGCACCGGCGGCTCCGCCGGCGTCGCCTGGCTGGAGAAGCGGGCGGGCAAGACGGTCTTCCCCGAGCTGTGGACGGCCCGCAGCCATGTCTGAGCCCCGCCCGGCACGGGTACCGGCACCCACCTGGGGTGCCACCCGTGCCATCCCTGGCACGCGCACCACCCGCACCACCCACACCACCCGCACCACTCGCACGACCGACGACCGCGACCGCCTCCGGCACCCCGCCGGAGGCTCGGGGAGGGGAATCAGCACATGAGCGTGACGGAGACGGGGAGCGCGCACTCCGAGGCGTACGCGCACCTGGCCGCGGAGGCGGTGAAGCTCGACGCCGAGGACGTCCTGCGGGACAAGCGCGAGGAGTTCGTCCTCGACGAGGACTCGGTCTACCTGGACGGCAACTCGCTCGGCGCGCTGCCGAAGGCGGTACCGGGACGGGTCGCCGACGTCATCGGCCGGGAGTGGGGCGAGCTGCGCATCCGCTCCTGGACCGAGAGCGGCTGGTGGACCGCGCCCGAGCGGATCGGTGAGCGGATCGCGCCGCTGGTCGGGGCCGCCCCGGGCCAGGTCGTGGTCGCCGACTCGACCAGCGTCAACGTCTTCAAGGCGGTCGTCGGCGCGGTCCGCATCGCACGCGGCCGGGACGAGGCGCGGGACGAGATCCTGGTCGATGCCGCGACCTTCCCGACCGACGGCTACATCGCCGAGTCGGCGGCCCGGCTCACCGGCTGCACGGTCCGGGCGGTCCGGTCCGACGAGGTGCCCGCCGCGCTCGGCCCGCGCACGGCCGCCGTCCTGCTCAACCACGTCGACTACCGCACCGGCCGCCTGCACGACCTGCCCGGCCTCACCGCCGCCGTGCACGAGGCGGGGGCGCTGGCCGTCTGGGACCTCTGCCACAGTGCGGGGGCGCTGCCGGTGGAGCTCGACGCGCACGGGGTGGACCTCGCGGTGGGGTGCACGTACAAGTTCCTCAACGGCGGGCCCGGCGCCCCGGCGTTCCTGTACGTGCGCGCCGAGCACCAGGGCGCGTTCGACTCGCCGTTGCCGGGGTGGAACGGCCATGTGGAGCCCTTCGGCATGGAGTCCGGGTTCCGGCCGGCCGACGGGTCGTTGCGGGGGCGCGTCGGTACCCCCGACATCCTCTCGCTCCTCGCCCTCGAAGCGGCGCTCGGCGTGTGGGACGGCGTGGAACTCGACGCCGTACGGGCGAAGTCGCTGGCGCTCACCGACTTCTTCCTGCGCTGCGTCGAGGCGTACGTCCCGCAGGGCCGGGTCGAGGTCGTGACGCCGGCCGGCCACGCGGAGCGGGGCAGCCAGGTCGCGCTGCGGTGCGCGGACGCGGCGGCGGTGATGGAGCGGCTCATCGCGATCGGCGTCGTCGGCGACTTCCGCAGCCCGGACATCCTGCGGTTCGGGTTCACCCCGCTCTACCTCGGCTTCGCCGACGTGGAGCGGGCCGCCCGGCTCCTCGCCGAGACGCTCGACACGGTCTGAGCGCCGTGGCGGCGCCCCGTCACCGGAACGGGGCGCCGTGAACGGAGCCCGCCGCCCGGGCCTCCCGGCCGGAAGCTCGTGCCACAATCCAGCCAGCCATGGCCGGATGACGACGGTCCCCTCGGGGCCGCCGGGCCGGTCGCGGCCGAGCAGGGCCCCGAAGGGCCGCAGGGTCGGGCGAGGTCCGGGGCCGAGCAAGGCCGGGCAGGGCCGGACCAAGGCCGGGCAGCGCCCGGCCAGGGTCGAGCGGCACCCGGTCAGGCCCCGGCACGGCCGAGTGCAGGCAGCGAGTCAATGCGAGTCGAGCCGAGGAGGACGACGGTGGGCGCAGCGCGGAGCGCGGCGGAGCGGGAGGCGGCGGAGGAGAGCTCCCTGTTCGGGCACCCGGAGGCGACGCCGGACACCACGGCGGCGTACGGCCCGGACCCGGACCAGGTGGTGGACTTCTACGCCCCGCGCGGCCCGGGCGCGGCGCCGGGCACGCCGCTGGTCGTGGTGGTGCACGGCGGGGCGTGGCGGGCCGCGTACGACCGGCGGCACATCTCACCGTTCGCGGCGTTCCTGGCGGGGCGCGGGTTCGCGGTGGCGAGCGTGGAGTACCGGCGGGGCGACGGTGGGCAGGGCGCCGGGCGCTGGCCCGACACCTTCGACGACATCGCCGCCGCCTTCGACGCGCTGCCGGAGCTGGCGGGCGAGGCGGTGCCGGAGGCCGACCCGGGCCGTACCGTCCTCACCGGGCACTCGGCCGGTGGCCACCTCGCGCTCTGGGCCGCCGCCCGGCACGTCCTGCCCGTCGGCTCCCCGTGGCGCCTGCCCGAGGCGCCGCCGGTGCGCGGGGTGGTGGCGCTCGCCCCCATCGCGGACTTCGCCACCGCGGCCGAACTGAACGTCTGCGACGGCGCGTTCGCCCAGCTCCTCGGCGGGCAGGACGAGGAGCGGCTGGCGCACGCCGATCTCGCCACGCTGCTGCCGACCGGGATCGCCACCACCCTGGTCCAGGGCAGCGACGACACGGAGGTGCCGCCCGCGGTGGCGGAGGCGTACGCCGACGCGGCGACGGCCGCCGGGGAAACCCCGGGTTTCACCCTGGTCGACGGCGTGGGGCACTTCCCGCTCATCGACCCGACGTCGGCCGCCTGCGCCCTGGCCGCTGAGGAGATAGCCCAACTGGCCTGGTGAGGGGGCCCTTGGGCCCCGGATGTCCGCTCCTTCCGGGTTCGTCGGGGCTGGGCCCCGGTGCATGGCGCGGGGCGCCCCCGGCCCCGGTCACCGATGGCCTCAAGCGCCGGCCGGGCTGGGTGCCTCCATCGCGGACTCCCCCTGTCCGCGACCACCCCTAGCGTCCCCACCGTCGGCGGAAACCCCGTGCGGCGGGTGGAGCGAAGGAGTGGGGTCATGACCGTTCTCGTCACCGGGGCGACCGGCACTGTCGGGCGGCAGGTCGTGGGTGAGTTGCTGGAACGGGGGGAGCGGGTGCGGGCGTTGACGCGGGAGCCGGGGAGGGCGGGGTTGCCCGGGGAGGTCGAGGTGGTGGGTGGGGATCTGACGGAGCCGGAGGGGCTGGAGGGGGTGTTCGACGGGGTGTCGGGGGTGCATCTCATCACCTTCGGCGGGGAGTTGTTCGCGCCGTTGGAGACGGGGGAGCGGCTGGTGGCGATGGCGGAGGCGGCGGGGGTGCGGCGGGCCACCGTGCTGTTCGGGGGCGGGGAGACGCCGTTGCAGGAGGCGGTGTGCGGGAGCGGGCTGGAGTGGACGGTGCTGATGCCGGTGGAGTTCATGGCCAACGCGCTGGAGTGGGCGCCGGACATCCGGGCCGCGTCGACGGTGAGCGAGCCGTTCCCCGGGCGGCTGAGCGCCATGGTGCACGAGCGGGACATCGGTGCGTGCGCGGCCGTCGCGCTGACCGAGGAGGGGCACGCGGGGCGGACGTACACGCTCACCGGTCCCGAGGTGCTCACCGTGTACGACAAGGCGGCGGCGATCGGGCGGGCGCGCGGCGACGGCGTGCGGGTCGAGGAGCTGACGGCCGGGGAGGCGAGTGAGCGGTGGCGGGCGGCGGGGATGGCCGAGGAGGTCGTCGGGTTCCTTCTGGAGGTGTACGGCGACACCCCGGTGGAGGGCAGGACGGTCGATCCGGCGGTTCCGCGTCTGCTGGGGCGGCCGGCGCTGCGCTTCGAGGAGTGGGCGCGCGAGCACGCGGACCGGTTCGCCTCCGGCCGTCCGTGACAGGTCCGCTCCCGGTGGGCCCGCACGCTGAGGGGGAGGCGGGGGGGCCGCCGCGAGCCGGAGCCGGACGACCCCGCCTCCCCCTCAAGGCGGACCCCGTGGAATCCGTAACCAAGCGGACGCCGGGGGTGGGGCGCGGTGCCTACCGTGGGGGCATGACGCAGACCACGGGCACGACCTCGCCACCGCCACCTCGCTCGGCCGGGATACGGAAGGGGCCGGAGGCGCAGTTCATCGGTGACGGGCTGCGGGCGTTCCGCGACGACCTGGTGCGCGGGGCCTGGGCCTACCGCCCGCTCCCGGTGCTGAACGTGCCGGACAGCGACACCATGCGGCTGCCGGGGATGCGCCGCCTCGCCTCGCACGCCCCGCACGTCCTGGTCTTCGGGGCGATCGGGTTCGCCCTGCTCGTCTGCCTGGGCACGGGGCAGTACATGTCGCTTCCGGAGCTGATGGTGCTCGGCCTGTTCGCGGTGGCGCCCGCGGTGCTGGCGGCGACCCGGCCGGTGGCCGCCTGGTGGCTGACGATGCCGGTCGGCGCGTTCGCCTCGGTGCTCACCGGCTACGGGGACTCGCTGCCGTTCGGGCCGGTCTCCTTCCTGGTGACGCTGATCGTGTCGACGATCGCCGCGGCCTGGCAGGGGCCACGGGCCGCCCTGTGGATGTGGCTGATCACCGCCGCGTTCTCGCTCTTCGTCAGCGGGACGATGGGGGTCGGCTCGGGCAGTACCATTCCGCTGCTCTTCTTCCTCGGCCTCGTCCTCAGCGCGGTCAGCATCTGGCACTTCCGCCGGACCACCCGGGAGACGGTCCGTGAGGCGCACCGCGAGGTGAGCGCCGAGCGGTCGGCGACGGCGGCCGAGCGGACCCGGGCGGTGCGGCTGGAGGAGCGCACCACCATCGCCCGCGAGCTGCACGACGTGGTCGCGCACCACATGTCGGTGGTTGCGATCCAGGCGGAGGCGGCCCCCTACCGGGTCGAGAACCCGCCGCAGGAACTGGCCGACGCCTTCGCCGCGATCCGGGAGAGCGCGGTGGCGGCCCTGACCGAGCTGCGCCGAGTCCTCGGCGTGGTCCGCGCCGACGACTACGAGGCCCCCGACGCGCCCCAGCCCGTCCTGGCCGACCTGGACCGGCTGCTCGACGGGGTCCGGGAGGCGGGCGTACCGGTGGAGAAGCTGGTGACCGGGCGGCGGCGGGAGTTGCCGCAGGGGGTGGAGCTGTCGGCGTACCGGATGGTGCAGGAGGCGCTGAGCAACGTGTTGCGGCACGCGCCGGGGGCGAGTGCGCGGGTGGAGCTGGCGTACGTGCCGGTCGGGCTCGGGCTGCGGGTCGTCAACGACGCGCCGGAGCGCCCCGCCGACCCCTCGCCCGGCGCCGGGCAGGGCCTGACGGGGATGCGCGAGCGGGCCGCCGTCCTCGGCGGTGAACTGCACGCGGGACCGGACGAGTCCGGCGGCTTCGAGGTCTCCGCCTTCCTCCCGGCCCCGTTGCCGGCCCCCGAGGAGACGGCCCCCGCCGAGCCGGTCTCCACCGAACCGGCCCCCGCCGAACCGACGTCCGCTGAACCGATGCCCGCTGAACCGACGCCCGCCGCGCCCGCTCCGGACGAGGCCCCCACCACGCCCCTCACCCTTGTCAAGAAGGAGGACCGTTGACCGGGTCCCGCCCTGTCCGGGTACTGATCGCCGACGACCAGATGATGGTGCGGGAGGGTTTCTCCGTGCTGCTCGGGGCGATGCCGGACATCGAGGTGGTCGGGGAGGCGGTCAACGGCCGGGAGGCGGTGCGCCAGGTGGCCGCGCTCGACCCGGACGTCGTCCTGATGGACATCCGCATGCCGGAGCTGAGCGGCATCGAGGCGACCCGCGAGATCGTCGCCGCCGACGCGGCCGCCCGGGTCCTCATCCTCACCACCTTCGACCTCGACGAGTACGTGTACCAGGCGCTGCGGGCCGGTGCCTCGGGCTTCCTCCTCAAGGACGCCTCGGCCCGCCAGCTCGCCGAGGGCGTCCGGGTGGTGGCCAGCGGCGACGCGCTGCTCGCCCCCGGTGTCACCCGCCGTCTGATCACGGAGTTCTCGCGGCTCGCGGAGCGGCCGCAGGCGCCGGGCCCGGGCCAGTACGGGGAGCTGACCGAGCGGGAGACGGAGGTGCTGGTGCAGATCGCGCAGGGGCTGTCCAACGCGGAGATCGCCGACCGGCTCTTCGTCGCCGAGTCGACGGTGAAGACACACGTCTCGCGCATCCTGGTGAAGCTCTCGCTGCGCGACCGCACCCAGGCCGCCGTCTTCGCCTACGAGGCGGGCCTGGTCACGCCCACCCCGGGCGGACCCCGCTGACCGGGCGCGGAGCGGAGGCCGAGCCTCCGCCCGCGCCGTACAACCTCCGCCCTCCACGGCAGGTCAACCCCCGTGCGGCGACGGGCCGGTACCCCTGCGGGCCGGCCCGTCCGCGACGACCGACGGACCGTTGGAGGCGCACGTGCGTACACGACCCCTGGCCACCGCCCTGGTGCTGGCCCTGACCGCGGGCGGCGGGCTGCTGGCCCTCGCCCCGGCCGCGACGGCGGCGCCCGCGCGCTCCGTCCCGGCCGTCCCGTACGACGTCGACGGCGACGGGTACGCCGAGTCGGTGGTGGGGGTGCCCGGCGGCGGCAAGGGCGGCTACCTGACCGTGGTCCCCGGTTCCGCCAAGGGCCCGGTGACCGGCAAGCGCCAGGTGATCAGCCAGGCGAGCCCCGGCATCGGCGGCACCGACGAGGCGGGCGACGCCTTCGGCACGGCGCCGGTCTCGGCGGACCTGAACAACGACGGGTACGCGGACGTGGTCGTCGGTTCCCCCGGCGAGGACCGGGCGAACGACTTCGCGCCGGGGCGCCTGGTCATTCTCTGGGGCTCCGCCAAGGGGCTCACCCGGACCACCTCGGTGACCTCCGCCCACGAGGAGGCGGGCGGCCTCGGCACCCGCGTCGCCGACGTGAACGGCGACGGCCACCTCGACCTGGTGACCACCCAGAACGGCGACGAGAAGGACTCGTTCGCGCTCGCCCTCGGCCCGTTCGAGCCGGGCATGGCCGCGCCGAAGCTCACGCTCGCCGGCGGCGCCCCGCACTTCACCCACCTCACCGCCTTCACCACCGGCGACTTCGACGGCGACGGCCGCGACGACGTGGTCTTCCACCACACCGCCTACGAGGAGTCCTCCGGCCCGGCCTGGCTCCGGGGTACCGCCACCGGCCTCAGCGAGCAGGGCGCCAAGTGGCGGAACGAGACCACCGGCACCGCCTTCGCCGCCGCCGACCTGGACGGGGACGGCCGCGACGACCTGATCGTCGGCGACGCCCGCGACGCCCCCGACCCGTGGGAGGAGCGCGACCCGAGCCACCCCGTCGACCGGAACAGCGGCGGCGTCGTCCGCGTTCTCTTCGGCAGCCCGGCCGGACCCGGCGGCGACCGCGCCCCGCTCGACCTCTCCCAGGAGACCCCCGGGGTCCCGGGCTCCGGCCAGGGCGCCTCCGAGGCCGGGGACCACTTCGGCGCCTCCCTCGCCGTCGGCGACCTCGACGGCGACGGCCACGCGGACCTCGCCGTGGGCGCCCCGGGCGAGGACATCAACGCCGCCGTCGACGCCGGTGCCGTCACCCTGATCCCCGGCTCGCCCACCGGCCCGACCGGCCAGGGCGCCACCGCCGTCAACCAGGGCACCCCGGGCGTCCCCGGCGCCAACGAGACCGGCGACGCCTTCGGCACCCGTCTCCTGTTCGCCGACCTCGACGGCGACCACCGCGACGACCTGCTCTCCGCCGCCCCCGCCGAGAACGCCGGACGCGGCGCGGTCTGGGCCGTCACCAGGACCCCGCTGAGCTTCAGCCCGGCCTCCCTCACCCTCCCGGCGAAGGCCACCGCCTTCGGCCGCCACCTGGGCAGCTAGCTCCAGGAAAGGCCCGAACCGCCGTACGCCGGCCCCGTGACCGTCGGCCCCCGACCGACGACCGCCACGGGGCCGCCGTGCGCCCGGTTCAGGCGCCGCTCCGGCCGCTTCCCGCGAGGAGCTGGGTCTCCCAGGCGTAGGCCACCGCCGAGCCGCCGCCGTGCTGGGCCTGGACCTCGATGACGGCCGGGATCGTCTCCTCGCGGGCCCAGTCGCGCTGCCACTCGCCGAGGACGGCCTGCCAGGTGATCGGGGTGACGCCGGCCTGGATCATGCGCCGGACCGCCATCTCGTGGGCCTCCGCCGAGACGCCCCCGGAGGCGTCGGTGACGGCGTACACCTCGTAGCCCTCGCCGGCCGCCTGTATCGCGGGCATCGCCACGCAGATCTCCGTCCAGAGCCCGGCGATCACCAGCTTCTTGCGGCCGGTCGCCTTGACGGCGTCGACGACGCGCTCGTCCTGCCAGGTGTTGATGAGGGTCCTGTTGATCGGCTTCTGCTCCGGGAAGACGTCCTGGAGGCCCTGGATCAGCAGGCCGCCGCGCTCCTCCAGCACGGTCGTCAGGATGGTCGGGACGTCGAACGCCTTGGCGGCCTTGGCGAGTCCGACGGCGTTGTTGACGACCATCGCCGGCTCGTGGCTGTGCAGGTTGGCGAACTGGAACGGCTGGTGGTCGATCAGCACCAGCACGCTCTCCTCCGGCGTCAGCAGCGCGCCGAGTCCGGCCTTCTTCTCCGTGCTCATGGCATTCCCCTCAATGAGCCGAACGGCGTGGTTCCACCGTTTGGTTGACTTGTCATCAACTTAGGGCGCGCGTGGTTGATGCGTCAACTAAATCGGGAAGGGTGGCCCCCGGCTCGCTACGCTCCTCCTATGAACGCCACGCCCCCCTGGCTCGCCCCCGAGCAGAAGGCGGCCTGGGACGCCTTCATCCGCATGCAGGAGAAGCTCATCGGACGGCTCTCCCGCCAGATCCAGGCCGACTCCCGCCTCTCCGCCGCGGACTACCTGGTGCTGGCCAAGCTCACCGAGGCCGGCGACCGGATGCGCTTCACGGAGCTGGCCCGGCTGCTGGAGTGGGAGAAGAGCCGGATGTCCCACCAGGTGACCCGGATGGCCAAGCGCGGCCTGGTGGCCCGCGAGGAGTGCCCGGACGACGGGCGCGGCTCCCTCGTCGTCGCCACCCCGGACGGCCGCCGGGCCATCGAGGAGGCCGCGCCGCTCCACGTCGAGAACGTCCGCCGGCTCTTCGTCGACGCCCTCACCCAGGAGGAGCTGGACACCTTCGCCGACCTCTCCCGCCGCGTCCTCGCCCACATGGAGCGGCAGCCCGGCTGACCGCCCCGACACCCCCTACGGCAGCACCAGCGACCAGGCCGCCCCCCGTACCCGCCAGGTCCGGGTGCGGACGGGGCCGAGCGTCCGCCCGTCGGCCTTGTAGTGGAAGTCGGGCCCGGAGACCGTGACCACCCCGGCGTACGTACCCCCGGAGGAGGGCGTGTCCGCCGTCGCGGTGGCGCGCACCTCGGCGCGTACGCTCCCGTCGGTGCCGGGGGCGAGGGTGACCGAGTGGACCGGGTGGTCCAGGTCGGCGACGAGGCGGCCGTCCGCCTCGACCCGCAGCGGTATCGGGCCGGTGCGGGTGGCGGGGGAGCGGCGCAGCCAGGGGACGCGGCCGGCGGGGCGCGGCGGCGCCGGGACGTGCAGCTCGCCGAGGACCACGCCGTCGCTGTCGTCGACCAGCAGGTCCAGGCGGCGCGGCTGCCCGTCGAGGACCGCGCGGGCCGCCGTCACGGCGGAGGCGGGCACCCCGAGGTGGCGGGCGAGCCGCAGGGCGCTGCCCGAGCCGACCGGCACCATGGCGAGGTCGGCCTCGGCCAGCTCCCGCTCCTGGTGGAGCTGGGTGACGGCGCGGACCAGGGAGCGGTCGTCGCCGATCAGCACCGGCCGCCGCGAGCCGCGCCGGGCCAGCGCGCGGGCGTACTCGCGGGGGCTCTCGGGGAGGCAGAGTTTGACCGGGGCGCCGGCGCTGAGCACGTCCTTGGCGATGCGGACGGATTCTCCGTCGAGGCGGCGGGCAGTGGGGTCCACGATGACCAGCAGCGACGGCGTGGTGGTCGTGGCGGGCTCTCGAGCCGACACCTCGGTCCTTCCTCGGGTAGCATCTTTGTGCAAAGGCCCCTTGCGCTCTTGCGCCAGGGGCTTCGTCTATTTCGGGGCATGCGGTCCGACGGTTCTCGGCCAACGGCGGTCGGCGTGTACGCGTACGCGTGTGCGCCCTGAACCTTGGACATGCCCCGCCCGGAAGGGGTGTACGCCTGTGCCCGCACTCGTGCTGCTCGGTGCTCAGTGGGGTGACGAAGGCAAGGGAAAGGCCACCGACCTGCTCGGTGGCTCAGTGGATTACGTGGTGCGTTACCAGGGCGGCAACAACGCCGGTCACACGGTCGTCGTCGGCGACCAGAAGTACGCGCTGCATCTGCTCCCTTCCGGAATCCTCTCCCCTGGGTGCGTGCCCGTCATCGGGAACGGTGTCGTCGTCGACCCGTCGGTCCTGCTCTCCGAGCTGAGCGGACTGAACGAGCGCGGCGTCGACACCTCCAAGCTGCTGATCAGCGGCAACGCCCACCTGATCACGCCGTACAACGTGATCATGGACAAGGTGTCGGAACGATTCCTCGGCAAGCGCCGGATCGGGACGACCGGGCGCGGCATCGGCCCGACCTACGCCGACAAGATCAACCGGACCGGCATCCGCGTCCAGGACCTCTACGACGAGTCGATCCTGCTCCAGAAGGTCGAGGCGGCGCTGGAGGTGAAGAACCAGCTGCTCTCCAAGGTCTACAACCGCCGGGCCGTCGAGGCCGAGCGGATCGTCGAGGAGATGCTGGTCCACGCGGACGCGATCCGCCCGTACGTCGCGGACACCACGCTCATCCTCAACCAGGCGCTGGACGAGGACAAGGTGGTCCTCTTCGAGGGCGGCCAGGGCACCCTGCTCGACGTCGACCACGGCACGTATCCCTTCGTGACCTCCTCCAACCCGACCGCGGGCGGCGCCTGCACGGGCGCGGGTGTGGGGCCGACGAAGATCAGCCGGGTCATCGGCATCCTCAAGGCGTACACCACGCGTGTCGGCGCGGGCCCGTTCCCGACCGAGCTGTTCGACGAGGACGGCGAGGCGCTGCGCCGGATCGGCGGCGAGCGCGGTGTCACCACCGGCCGCGACCGCCGCTGCGGCTGGTTCGACGCGGTCATCGCCCGCTACGCGACCCGGGTCAACGGCCTCACCGACTTCTTCCTCACCAAGCTCGACGTCCTCACCGGCTGGGAGCGCATCCCGGTCTGCGTGGCGTACGAGATCGACGGGAGGCGCGTCGAGGAGCTGCCGTACAACCAGTCGGACTTCCACCACGCGAAGCCCGTCTACGAGTACCTGCCGGGCTGGTCCGAGGACATCACCAAGGCCCAGACCTTCGCCGACCTGCCGAAGAACGCGCAGGCGTACGTGAAGGCGCTGGAGGAGATGTCGGGCGCCCCGATCTCCGCGATCGGCGTCGGCCCCGGCCGGACCGAGACGATCCAGATCAACTCCTTCGTCTGACCTGACGGCGAGGCGTACGCGCGGCGGGGCCGCGGGGACCGGGAACGGTGCCCGCGGCCCCGCCGTCGTCTCCGGGCGAGGCCCGGCCTCAGGCGAAGCGGATCTCGACCGGCTCGGCCTCGCCGGTGCGGGCGAAGACCGGCTTCGGACGCAGCGACATGTCCTCGACCCGGGCGCGGGCCAGGTGGCGCGGGGGGCCGTCGGTCAGGGCCGAGGTGACGAGGTAGGCACGGCTCCCGGGGTCGACCGGGGTGATCCGGAACAGCTCGTTCAGCGGGTACCGGGGCGGGTACGACGGCAGGACGATCAGCGGCCGGACGCCGACCGGCTCGCCCTCGTCCTCCGGGACGACCAGTCCGGCGCCGGTGCGGGTGGCCAGCTCGATCGTGAACGTGTCGCGGCCGTGCTGGGGCTGGGCCGTCAGCACCCACTGCTCGGGGCGCTGGTCACCGATGAGGTCGGTGTGGAGCAGCCCGTCCCGTACGAAGGCGGGGGCGCCGCGCAGCCAGAGGGTCAGCGGCGACATCGGCTGCTCGCGGTCACCGTCGGCCTGGGCCGAGGGGGTGAGGACGGCTCCGGCGGCCAGTGCGGCGAGCCCGGCCACGCCGGTCCTCAGGAGGGTGCGGCGGTCGGTTCCTGCGGCGGTGCTCATGGCGGGTACTCCTCAAGTCGAGGGGGAAATGCCGGTGATGGGCTGATTCACTCAACGACTCCGGGCCCCGTTGGTAACCCGCGTCCCGCGCGTCCCGTCCGTCCCGGGGTATGCGTGGGGAAGGGTCCCGCCCTCCGGCGGCGGGCCGGCCGCCGAGTGAGGGAGCACCGTGAGCGAGACCGACATCCACGACCGGATCGCCGCCGTCCACCGGGAGATCGGCGACCTGCCGTTCCAGGAGCGGGACGGCCGCTCGGTGCTGCTGCGCCGCGGCTTCGACGCCCCCGTCATGGAGGTGTGGGCCGCCTGCACCGACCCCGGCCGGATCGCCCGCTGGCTGGCCCCCGTCACCGGCGACCTCCACCCCGGCAACCGCTACGAGGCCCAGGGCCTGGCCTCCGGCGAGGTGCTGCGCTGCGAGTCCCCGAACCTGGTCAAGGTCACCTGGGAGTACGGCCCCGACTCGGTCACCGAGATCGAGGTACGCCTGACCGACGCCCCCGGTGACACGACCTCGTTCGAGCTGGAGCACACCTCGGCCGCCGCCACCGTCGACCCCCTCGTCCGCGCACAGGGCCCGGTCGGCCCCGTCGGCGTCGGCGCCGGCTGGGACACCGCCCTGTTCGCCCTCGACCACCACCTCTCCGGCACCCCCTTCGACCGGGCCGCCTGGACCGGCTCCCCCGAGTCCCGCGCCTACGCCCGGCTCAGCCACCGGGCCTGGGGCGACGCGGCCGGGGCGTACTGGGACCTGGACGCCGGGGCGGTCGACGCGGTGGTGGCCTTCGCCGACCAGCACTTCCTGCCGGGGGACGAGGCGGGGGAGTAGGGGATCAGGCGGAGGCGGCCACCCCCAGCTCCTCCGCCAGCTCCCGCACCCGCCGCCCGATCTCGTCCCGGACGCGGCGTACGGCGGGGAGGGCCTGCCCGGCCGGGTCGTCCAGGGCCCAGTCGCGGTAGGCGGTGCCCGGGAGGACCGGGCAGGTGTCGCCGCAGCCCATGGTGACGACGAGGTCGGCCGCGCGGACGTCCTCGGGGGCCAGGGCACGGGGGTGCGCCCCGGAGAGGTCGATGCCGGCCTCGGCCATGGCGGCGACCGCCACCGGGTTGACCGCCTCGGCGGGCGCCGACCCGGCCGAGTAGACCTCGACGGCCTCGCCCGCGAGGTGGCGGAGGAAGGCGGCGGCCATCTGGGAGCGCCCGGCGTTGTGGACGCAGAGGAAGAGGACGCGGGGGCGGGCGGGGAGGTGCGCGGGGGACGGCTCAGGCGCGGGCACGGGCGGGGTTCTCCTCGGGGGTGAGGGCGGGGTGACCGTCGGGTTCCTCGGCGGGGAAGAACCGCCGGGTCCGCAGGGCCACGTGGACCAGGCCGATCAGGACGGGCACCTCGATGAGCGGGCCGACGACCCCGGCGAGGGCCTGGCCCGAGGTGGCGCCGAAGGTGGCGAGGGAGACGGCGATGGCGAGTTCGAAGTTGTTCCCGGCGGCCGTGAAGGCGAGCGTGGCCGCCTTCGGGTAGCCGAGTCCGACGGCCCTCCCGAGCGCCAGCGACCCGGCCCACATGACGGCGAAGTAGACGAGCAGCGGCCAAGCGATCCGGACCACGTCCAGCGGACGCGAGGTGACGGCCTCGCCCTGGAGGGCGAAGAGGACCACGACGGTGAAGAGCAGGCCGTACAGGGCGAAGGGGCCCAGGCGGGGGAGGAACGTCCCCTCGTACCAGGCGCGGCCCTTGGCGCGTTCGCCGATCCGCCGGGTGAGGTAGCCGGCGACCAGCGGGATGCCGAGGAAGACCAGGACCGAGCGGGCGATCTCCCAGGCGGAGACGGCGAGCGTGGTCTGCGCGAGGCCGAGCCAGCCCGGCAGGACGGCGAGGTAGAACCAGCCGAGCAGGCCGAAGGCCGCCACCTGGAAGACCGAGTTGACCGCCACCAGCACGGCCGCGGCCTCGCGGTCGCCGCAGGCCAGGTCGTTCCAGATGACGACCATGGCGATGCACCGGGCCAGCCCGACGACGATCAGGCCGGTGCGGTACTCGGGCAGGTCCGGCAGGAAGAGCCAGGCCAGGGCGAACATCAGCGCCGGGCCGAGCACCCAGTTGAGCACCAGGGAGGGGATCAGCAGCCGCCGGTCGCGGGTGACCGCGCCCAGCCGCTCGTACCGCACCTTGGCGAGGACCGGGTACATCATCACCAGCAGGCCCAGCGCGATCGGCAGCGAGACCCCGCTGACCCCTGCCCCGGCCAGCGCGTCGCCGAGGCCCGGGACCGCCCGGCCGAGGGCGAGGCCGGCGGCCATGGCGAGCAGGATCCACCAGGCGAGATGGCGGTCGAGGAAGGCGAGGCGGCCGGGGCTCGGGGCGGGGGCGGTCACGAGGTGGCGGCCGGGTCGGGGGCCGGACGGGTCAGGACGGCGGCGAGCCGGTCGGTGGCGGCGGGCAGCAGCCGGTAGTGGACCCAGGTGCCGCGCCGTTCGGCGGCGATCAGTCCGGCCTGGCGGAGCAGTTTCAGGTGGTGCGAGATGGTCGGCTGGGAGAGGGCGAAGGCCGGGGTGAGGTCGCAGACGCACACCTCGCCGCCGGCCCGCGAGGCGATCATCGAAAGCAGCCGGAGCCGCACCGGGTCCCCGAGCGCCTTGAAGACGGGGGCGAGTTCGGCCGCCTGGTCCTCGTCGAGCGGGGCGGCCAGCAGGGTCGGGCAGCAGCGTTCGGCGGTGCCGGGCCCGGCACCGTCGGCGGAGACCACCGGAAGCTCTTGTTTCGACATGCGTCTATGTTGACAGCCTTCGATGCAGCGCGCAATCTTGCATCGACGTTCATCGATGCAGTCGCCGGGCGGCGGCCTCGGTCCGCGCCTCCGGGCCGCACCCTGCCCGCAGCCCGGCCCGACCCCAGGAGCCCGCCGTGTCCCGTGCCCAGCTCGCCCTCAACGTCCCCGACCTGGACGCCTCCGTCGCCTTCTACTCCCGACTCTTCGGCACCGAGCCGGCCAAACTCCGCCCCGGCTACGCCAACTTCGCCCTCACCGAGCCGCCCCTCAAGCTCGTCCTCATCCAGGGCGAGCCCGGCGGCGAGACCCGCCTCGACCACCTCGGCGTCGAGGTCGCCACCACCGAGGAGGTCACCGCCGCCACCACCCGCCTCAAGGAAGCGGGCCTCGCCACCTTCGAGGAGAACGACACCTCCTGCTGCTACGCCCTCCAGGACAAGGTCTGGGTGCACGGCCCGGGCCGCGAGCCCTGGGAGGTGTACGTGGTGAAGGCCGACGCCGACTCGATGGGCCCGGGTGCGGCCCCGCAGGAGCCGGGCCCGGCGGCAGAAGGCGGCTGCTGCGCGGCGTAAGGCCGGGGCGCGCGCCCGCCGTCAGCCCGGAAACCTCACCTACGCCCCCAGCGCTTCCGCCACCGCCGTGGCGAAGCCCTGGGGGTTGTCGAGCATGACGTTGTGGCCGCAGTCGGGGACGGCCGTCACCGTGACCCCGGCCGCGCGCAGGGCCGGGGTGTCCGCCGGGGGGCCGTCGGGTGCCGGGTGGAGGAAGGTGCGGGGTATCGGGAGGGCGGCGAGCAGGGTGCGCAGGGGAGGGGTGCTGTCGCGGACCAGGTGGACGGAGCTGCGGTGCAGGGCCTCCAGGCCGGCCAGGCGCATCGTCGCCCACCAGGTGGGGCCGGCCGCGTCCCGGACCTCGCGCCAGCCGCCCGCGAGGAACTCCTCCTCGGTGAACGTGGCGATGCCGCGGCTTCCGGCGGCGGGGGAGGCCGGGAGGGTGCCCGGGTCGAGATTGGCGTCGACCAGGACCAGCCGGGAGACCAGCTCCGGGTGGCGGGCCGCCAGGTGGATCGCCACCGAGCCGCCCATGGAGTGGGCGACGACCTCGGCGCCGGTGACCCCGGCCGCGCGGAGCGCCGTCGCCAGGGCGTCGGCGTGGGACTCCAGACGGTAGTCGAAGGCGGTGGGGCGGTCGCTGAGGCCGAAGCCGAGCAGGTCGACGAGGAGGGAGCGGGGGCCGGTGAGCAGCGGGTGGCAGGCCGCCGCCGCGAAGTAGGCGGGCGCACTGGCGCCCAGCCCGTGCACGTAGACCCGGGGTGGCCGCTCGCCCCGCTCGTCGCCGCCGGGGATCTCCACCCAGCGCATCCGGTCGCCGTCCGGCGTCACCACCGCGTCGCGCACTCCGTACCTCCCGCCCGGCCCGTGACGGACCGCCCCCGCGGCACCGCACCCCTCGGCGCGGCCACCGTGGCCGCGCTGTCGTCGAGCGTAGTCACGGCCACCGACAACCGGCCTGCCCGTGAGCGGACGCACCGCCCCGGAAAGCGGAGTGGCCGGTACTCCCTGTACCTGCCCTCAGGCGGCCATGTCATCATCGACCGCTCAACCACCCGGCCCCCCGCGTCGTCTGGTACAGCGGGACGTCGCCACGCTCCCGGCGTGCGCCAGGCGTCCCCGCTGTCCGGCCGATCCGCCCGCCACCCGTACTGTTCCGGAGGACCCGACCCGTACCGAAGCAGCCGCCCTGACCCGGTCTCACCCCCCACCCGCCGCTCCGGCCCGTCCGCCTCCTGGCGTCGCGCCGGGACGCAGCGCCCGGCCAAGGCCACCGCTCGCTGCCACCTGGCCCGCAGCGCTCCACCGTCCGTCTCTCGTCCCGCGCGGCCCCGTCGCGCGGACCCGGCCCCGGGACAGGGGCAGCGGGGTCACGGCGTCGCCGGTCCTCCCGGTCTCCCGTCAGGGACCGGCGGCCGGAACCGCCGCCCGGCCCGTCGGCGTATTCCACCGGAGTACGGCCGCGGGAGGGGAGTCCGGCCCCGCCCACCTGTCCGCCACACTTCACAGATGCGAGCACCTGTCATGCCCATAGCCACACCCATACGCACCGTACGTACCGCACGTTCCTCCATAGCCGGCTGGCTCACCCGCCGTTATCTCAGCCGACTCCGCCGCAAGGGCACCACACTCGATCTGAACGCCCTGTCCAAGCTCCCCGAACCGGCCCTGCTGCCGCTCCGCCGCGACGGCCTCGACCCCGTCCCCGAGATCGGCGCCCTGCGCGACCGCGAGCCCGTCAGCCGGCTCCCCGTCCCCGCCGTCCCGGTCTGGCTGGTCACCGGCTACGACGAGGCCAAGGAAGTCCTGGGCGACGCCCGCGCCTTCAGCAACGATTTCGCCCACCTGGTCGGTACCAACGGCGTCGCCGAGCACCACGAACCGGGTGGCCTCGGTTTCGCCGACCCGCCGGACCACACCCGGCTGCGCCGTCTGCTCACCCCCGAGTTCACCATGCGGCGCCTGAACCGGCTCACCCCGCTGATCCACTCGATCATCGAGGAGCGGCTGGACGCGCTGGAGGCCGCCGCCGACGCGGACGGCCGCGTCGACCTGGTCGAGCACTTCGCCCTGCCCGTCCCGGCCCTGGTCATCTGCGAACTCCTCGGCGTCCCCTACGAGGAGCGCGACGCCTTCCAGCAGTTCTCGGTGGCCCGCTTCGACGTGCTCGGCGGCCTCGGGGCCTCCTTCGGGGCGATCTCGCAGTCCCGCGAGTACCTGCGGGGCGTCATCGCGCAGCAGCGCCGCGAGCCCGGCGACGGCCTCCTCGGCATGATCATCCGCGAGCATGGGGACGCCGTCACCGACGAGGAGCTGACCGGCCTCGCCGACGGCGTCCTCACCGGGGGCCTGGAGACCACGGCCAGCATGCTCGCGCTGGGCACCCTCGTCATGCTCCAGGACCGCACCCACTTCACGGCGATCCGCGAGGCCGAGGACCCGGGCGCCGTCGCCACCCCGTTCGTCGACGAACTCCTGCGCCACCTCACCGTCGTGCAGACCGCCTTCCCGCGCTTCGCCCGCGAGAACACCGTCGTCGGCGGCCAGGCCATCTCGGCCGGCGACATCGTCATCGTCTCGCTGAGCGCCGCCGACCGCGACAAGCGGCTCGGCCCCGAGATGGACGCCTTCGACCCGTCCCGCCCGCCGGCCTCCTCGCACCTCGCCTTCGGCTACGGCATCCACCGCTGCGTCGGCGCCGAACTCGGCCGGATGGAACTGCGCGCCGCCTTCCCCCTCCTGGTCGAGCGCTTCCCGGCCCTGCGCCTCGCGGTGGAGCCCCAGGAGCTGGAGTTCCGCAAGCTCTCCATCGTCTACGGCGTGGACTCGCTGCCGGTCCGCCTGAAGTGACGCCGCCCGGCCCGGGCGATGTTTCACGTGAAACATCGCCCGATGCCCGGGTTGTGCGGGGGTGGGCTCAGGTGCCCTCCTCCGCCGTCTCCACGACGAGGCCGGGCAACCCCTCCAGCACCCCGGCCAGGTGATCCGCCGCCAGGCCCCCGCCCTGAGCGGTACGCGCACTGCCGCCGCCCCGGCCGCCCAGCAGCCGCTTGACCAGGGCGTCGGCGGCCAGCCCCGCCGCCGGGGCGGTCTCGGTGACGGCGGTGACGACGACCGCCCGGCCGCCGGTGCCGCTCCCGACCGCCACGACGCCGGGGCGCCCGGCGGGCAGCGCGTCCCGGACCGCGGTGGCGAGCGCGCGGGCGGCCTCGGCTCCCTCGTCGGTCGTCGCGGTGACCACCAGGGCCGGGCCGGTGTCGGTGGCCTCCCGCGCCAGCCGCGCGGCCCGCGCCGCCACGGCGTCCTGGCGCAGGCGGGCGTTCTCCCGCTCGGTGGCCTTGAGGCGGTCCAGCAGCCCGGAGATCCGCTCGGGGAGTTCGGCCCTCGGGGCGCCGAGCTGCTGGGCGAGCTGGGCGGCCAGGTCCCGTTCGCGGGCCAGGTAGCCGAAGCCCTCGATGCCCACGGCGGCCTCCAGGCGGCGCATGCCCGCACCGACCGAGGCTTCGCCGGTCAGCGCGATCACGCCGATCTGCGAGGTGTGCGCGACATGGGTGCCGCCGCAGAGTTCGCGCGACCACGGGCCGCCGATCTCCACCACCCGCACCTCCTCGCCGTACGTCTCGTCGAAGAGGGCCAGCGCGCCGAGTTCCCGCGCCTCGGCCAGCGGCATCCAGCGGACGCCGACGGGCAGGTCGCGGCGGAGCGCCTGGTTGGCCGCCTCCTCCACCTCGCTGCGGGCGGCCGGGGTCAGGGCGCCGCGCCAGGGGAAGTCCAGGCGGAGGTGGCCCGGCCGGTTGTAGGAGCCGGACTGGAGCGCGGCCGGGCCCAGCACCTGGCGCAGCGCGGCGTGCAGGACGTGCGTACCGGAGTGGGCCTGGCGGGCGCCGAGTCGCCATTCGGGGTCGACGGTGGCCTCGACCTCGTCGCCGGGGGCGAGTTCGCCGGCCAGGACGCGCACGCGGTGGACGACGAGGCCGGGCAGGGGCCGCTGCACGTCGACGACCTCGGCCTCGACGGAGGCGCCGGTGAGGTGCCCGGCGTCGGCGGCCTGGCCGCCCGACTCGGCGTAGAAGGGGGTGCGGTCGAGGACGACGGTGGCGAGCTGCCCGGCGGTGGCGACGGGCAGCGGACCCTCGGCGCCGAGTACGGCCCGTACGGTGGCGCGGGTGGTGAGCTTCTCCCAGGCCAGCCACTCGGTGGGCCCTGAGGCGTCCAGGACCGCGCGCAGGGCCGAGGTGTCGCCGGTGCCGCCGGACTTGCGGGCGCGGGCGTCGGCGCGGGCCCGTTCGCGCTGGTCCTCCATGAGCGCGGTGAACCCCGCGCGGTCGACCTCGACGCCCTGCTCGGCGGCCATCTCCAGGGTGAGGTCGATGGGGAAGCCGTAGGTGTCGTGGAGCTGGAACGCCTGCGCGCCGGGCAGCGCCGTGCCGCCCTCCGCGCGGACCTTGGCGACGGCGGTGTCCAGCACGGTGGTGCCCTGCTGGAGCGTGGCCCGGAACGCCTCCTCCTCGGCGTACGCCTGCTCGGCGATGCGCGGGAAGGACTCGGCGACCTCCGGGTAGCCGTACGCCATCAGGTCGCGGGCGACCGGCAGCAGGGCGGGGAGAGCCGGGTCCGGGTACCCGAGCTGGCGGACGGAGCGGACGGCGCGGCGCAGCATTCGGCGCAGGACGTAACCGCGCCCCTCGTTGGTGGGGGAGACCCCGTCGGCCAGCAGCATCAGGGCGGTGCGGACGTGGTCGGCGACGACGCGGAGGCGGACGTCGGCGGCGGCGTCGGAGCCGTAGCGGGTCCCGGTCAGCTCGGCGGCGGCGTCCAGGACCGGGCGGGTCTCGTCGATCTCGTAGAGGTTCGGCTTGTCCTGGAGGAGGGTGGCCATCCGCTCCAGCCCCAGGCCGGTGTCGATGTTGCGGTGCGGGAGTTCGCCGAGGATCGGGTACCCCGACTTGCCGTGCCCCTCGCCGCGTTCGTCCTGCATGAAGACGAGGTTCCAGAACTCCATGAAGCGGTCCTCGTCCACGGCAGGGCCGCCCTCCGGGCCGAAGGCCGGGCCCCGGTCGTAGTACAGCTCGGAGGAGGGGCCGCAGGGGCCGGGGACGCCCATGGACCAGAAGTTGTCCTCGTCGCCCCGGTCCACGATCCGCGCGTCGGGCAGCCCGGCGGTCCGGCGCCACAGGGCGCGGGCCTCGGTGTCGGTGTGGTGGACGGTGACCCAGATCCGGGCCGGGTCCAGGCCGTAGCCGCCGTCGGCGACGGGGGTGGTGGACAGCTCCCAGGCGAGGGCGATCGCCTCCTCCTTGAAGTAGTCGCCGAAGGAGAAGTTGCCCGCCATCTGGAAGAACGAGCCGTGCCGGGTGGTCCGGCCGACCTCCTCGATGTCCAGGGTGCGCACGCACTTCTGCACGCTGGTGGCGCGCGGCCACGGCGCCGGCACCTCACCGGTCAGGTACGGCTTGAACGGCACCATGCCCGCGTTGACGAAGAGCAGCGTCGGGTCCGGCGTCGGCAGCGGCGCGCTCGGCACGGGGGTGTGGCCGCGCGCCGTGAAGTGGTCGAGGAAGCGGCTGCGGATGTCGGCGGTACGCACGGGTGCCTCCGGAGGGGTGGGGGAGAGGGGGGGGAAGGGCTCGGCGGGGGAAGCCGTGGGTCCGTCCGGCGTACCACGGCCCGGGTCAGACGAGGGCGGGCGCCGCGCGGCCGACGGGGTGCAGGGCGGCGTACTCCAGCGGGGCGGAGGGGTCGGCCGAGAGGTCGAGCGGCGCCGGTGCGGCCCCGGCCCGCACCAGCAGGTCGCCGACGGCGGCGATCATCGCGCCGTTGTCGGTGCAGAGCCGGAGCGGCGGCACCCGCAGCGCGATCCCGGCCGCCCGGCACCGCTCCTCGGCCAGCGCCCGGACCCGCGAGTTGGCGGCCACCCCGCCGACCACGACGAGCGTGCCCACCCCGTGCTCCCGGCAGGCGGCGACCGCCTTGCGGGTCAGCACGTCGGCCACCGCCTCCTGGAGCGAGGCCGCGCCGTCGGCGAGCGGCGGCTGCTCACCTTTGGCCCGGTACCGCTCGGCCCAGCGCGCGGCGGCCGTCTTCAGCCCGGAGAAGGAGAAGGCGTACGGGTCGTCGCGCGGCCCGGTCAGCGGCCGGGGGAAGGCCACGGCGCCCGGGTCGCCCTCGCGGGCCGCCCGGTCGATCGCGGGTCCGCCGGGATAGGGCAGCCCGAAGAGGCGGGCGGCCTTGTCGAAGCACTCCCCGGCCGCGTCGTCCAGGGTGTCCCCGAGGTGGACGACCGGGTCCCGGGCCAGGTCGCGGACGAGGAGGAGGGAGGTGTGGCCGCCGGAGACGATCAGCACCACACAGGGGTCGGGCAGCGGCCCGTGCTCCAGGGTGTCGGCGGCGACGTGCCCGGCCAGGTGGTGCACGCCGTACAGCGGGACCCCGAGGCTGTGGGCGAGCGTCTTCGCCCCGGCCAGCCCGACCTGGAGCGCCCCCGACAGACCGGGCCCGGTGGTCACGGCGACCGCCCCGACGTCGGCCGGCCGCAGCCCGGCCCGGTCGAGCGCCTCGCGCACCACCGGCGTGAACGCCTCCAGGTGGGCGCGGGCGGCGATCTCGGGCACCACCCCGCCGAACCGCACGTGCTCGTCCATGCTGGACGCGAGGGCCTGCCCGAGCAGCCGCCCGTCCCTGACCAGTCCCGCGCCGGTCTCGTTGCAGGACGACTCGACCCCCAGGACGATCCGTGCCGCCCATGGAGCCCACCCGCCTCACCCTTGTTGCTCACAGATTGTTCTTGCAACCAGTGTGCAACAAGGGGGCGGGCTGTCGCGTCCGGTACCTGTCGATCGCCCCGATCGCCCCGATCGCCCGGACGGGCCGAACCGGCCGGCGCCTATGCCTTTTCCGACATGACGCGGTCGGTTCCCCGGGCGACCCGCCCGGCCAGGAAGGCGAAGACCAGCGCCAGCGCCGCCTGCACGGTCACCGCGACCGCGAACCCGTGCGGCAGCCCGGACGCGGAGCCGCCCCCCTGGCCGTCGGCCACGGCGTGGAAGACGCCGCCCAGGAGCGCCACCCCGAGGCCGAGCCCCAGCTGCTGCAAGGTGGTGAAGAGGCCGCCGGCGACCCCGGCCGCCCAGGTCGGGGTGCGGGACAGCACGGTGCGCAGGACCGGCCCGTACATCAGGGCCTGGGTGACGCCGAGCAGGATCAGCAGCGGGTGGAGGGCGGCCGGGGCCCGGCCCTGCGCGCCGTTCACGGTGACGGCGAGGGCGAGCAGGACGGCGGCCTGGCCGAGCGCGGCGCCGGTCATCGTCCAGCGGCCGGTGCGCCGTTCCACGGCGGGCAGGGCGAGGGCGGTGGCGATGAAGGCCGCGCCGAACCCGAGCAGCAGCACCACCGCACCCCAGGCGTCCGCGCCGAACGCGCCCTGGGAGAGGGCCGAGAACTCGTACAGGAACGCGCCGTAGCCGGTGAAGAAGAGCAGGGTCATGATCAGGCCCTGGCGGACGGCCGGGGTGCGCAGCACGGCCGGCGGGACGACGGGCAGTTCGCCCCGGCGTTCGGCGGCGCGCTGCGAGCGGGCGAAGGCGGCGAGGACGGCGCCGCCCGCCGCCAGCATCGCGAGGACGAGGGCGGGGCCGCCCGCCGAGGTGCCCAGCGTCAGCGGCACCACGACGAGGAGCAGACCCGTGCCGAGAAGCGCCGCCCCGCGCAGGTCGAGGGCGAGCGGCGCCGTCGAGCGCGACTCGGGGACCGTCCGCAGGCCGAGGAGGGCGGCCGCGCCGATGGCCCCGGTCAGGGCCTGGACCAGCCGCCAGCCCCAGTGGTCCCCGGCCGTCTGCGCGACGACGCCCGCGAGGAGCTGCCCGGTGACGGTCGCGATGCCGCTGACGGCGGCGAAGAGCGTGACGCCCAGCGTCCGCAGCCGCTCCGGCGCCGTGGCCTGGATCGTCGACAGCACCTGCGGGGTGAACAGGCCCGCCGCCACGCCCAGGACGGCCCGCAGGGCGACCAGGGTGACCAGGTTCGGCGCCAGCGCGGCCAGCACCGAGGCCACCCCGAACGTCCCGGCTCCGGCCGCCAGCAGCCGCCGCCTGCCGTACCGGTCGCCGAGCCGCCCCGCGACGACCAGCGTCGCGGCGAACGCCGTGGTGTACCCGGAGAGCACCAGCTGCCCGCCCGAGACGGTCACGCCGAGATCGGTGACGATCGCCGGTTCGAGCAGGTTGACCGAGCCGAACGTCATGTTCACGGGGAGGTAGGCGAGAAGCAGCACGGCGAGGCCGGCGCCGGTGAGGGCACGCACCGGGCGCGGCCCTGGGGCGGGCGTCGCGGAGCCCGTGGCGGACTCGGCGGGAGCGGTCTGTGGGGTCATGACACCGACCCTGGACCGCCCGCCATCCTGGTACCAGGAGTCCCCTTGTACGGGTACTGGCACCACCTGGATGTGCCCGCCCGAAGGCCCCACACTGGCAGGGTGACCTCCTCGACAGCCGACCGCGACGCCCTCGGCGCCTTCCTGCGCGCCCGCCGTGCCCGCATCTCCCCGGGCGAGGCGGGCCTGCCCGCCGGCGGCCGCCGCCGCACCCCCGGCCTGCGTCGTGAGGAGGTCGCGCAGCTCGCCGGGATCGGCGTCACCTGGTACACCTGGCTCGAACAGGGGCGGGCGCGGAACGCCTCCGACCAGGTCCTGGACGCGGTCGCCCGCGTCCTGCGCCTGGACGCCGCCGAACACCGGCACCTGCGCGTCCTCGCCGGCCGGGGCACCGCCACCGAACCGGGCCCGCCCATGGACCTGCGCCCCGAGCACACCACCCTGCTCGCCAAGTTCCTGCCGTACCCGGCCGCCGTGCAGACCGACTGCTACGACCTGGTCGCCGCCAACCGCGCCTACCGCTACCTCTTCGCCGACCTCGACGCCTACCCGGTCGAGGAACGCAACTGCGCCTGGCTGATGTTCACCGAGCCGCGCTGGCGCGACAGCCTGGTCGACGAGGAGACCGTCCTGCGCGAGATCACCGCCCGCCTCCGCGCCCGCCAGCCGGAACACCGCGACAACCCCCGCTGGAACGCGCTCCTCACCCGCCTGCGCCAGGAGTCCCCCGACTTCGTCCGGCTCTGGGAGTCGTACGATGTGGCCGGCGACCGCACCCAGCTGCGCCGCTACCGCTCGCCGCGCGTCGGCGCCCTCGACGTCCAGTTCCAGAGCCTGTGGCTGGACCGGGCCCGGGGTGAGCGGATCATCGTCATGACGCCCGCCGACGCCACCACCACGCAGCGGCTGGAGCGGCTCGACTCGCTGGTCGGCGCCGCCCCGGCATGGACCTCCGGCTGCGGCTCCGCGGCCGGCGGTGAGGCGGTCCAGGCGTAAGAGGCTCCCGCAGGGGAGGCTCAGGGCACCGCCAGCGGGATCTCGCACCACACCGTCTTGCCGTTGCCGCGCGGCTCCACACCCCAGTCGCTGGTCAGTTCCTCGACCAGGAGCATGCCCCGCCCCGAGGTCGCCTGGCCGGTGGCGGCCCGGCGGCGCGGGGAGGCGGGGGAGGCGTCGGTGACGGAGAGCCGCAGGGCCCGGCCGCCGTCCTCGCGCCGTACCGGGCGGGCGGTCAGCAGGGTCTCGCCGCCGCTGTGCAGCAGGGCGTTGGTGACGAGTTCGCAGGTGAGCAGTACGGCGGTGTCGGCGAGGGAGTCCAGCTGCCAGCCCTCCAGCGCCACCCGCAGATCCTGCCGGGCCGCCCGCAGCGCCTCCGGATCGCCCGGCGCGATCACCGCCTCCATCAGCTGCGCCGGGGTCGAAGGCCCCGCCAGCCGCCGCAGCACCAGCAGCGCCACGTCGTCCTCCTCGCCCGTGTACGGCGCCATCGCGCCCAGCAGGTGGTCCGCGAGCCGCTCCGGTTCGCCGGGCCCCTCCCGCAGCGCCTCCAGGAGCCGGACCCGCCCCGTGTCGATGTCCTGGGTGCGGGACTCGAAGAGCCCGTCGGTGCAGAGCAGCAGGGTGGAGCCGGGTTCGAGGACGGTCTCGTACGCCGGGTAGACGGGCTGGGCCTCCGGGGAGGTCAGGCCGAGAGGGAGGCCGCCGGGGATGTCGAGGGAGGCGGTGGTGCCGTCGGCGAGCCGCAGCGCGGGGTCCGGGTGGCCGGCCCGCACGATCGTGGTCAGGCCGGTGCGCGGGTCGAGGACGGCGAGCAGGCAGGTGGCGAAGCGCCCGGTGTCGAGTTCGGTGAGGAAGACCGAGCCGCGCGCCATCACGGTCGTCGGCGGGTGCCCCTCGGCCGCGTACGCCCGCAGCGCGATGCGGAGCTGGCCCATGATGGCGGCGGCCGTCACGTCGTGGCCCTGCACGTCGCCGATGACCGCCCCCACCCGCCCGTCGGAGAGCAGCAGCGCGTCGTACCAGTCGCCGCCGATGCCGCCCCGCGCCCGCGTGGGCCGGTAGCGGGCGGCCAGCTCGACGCCGGGGGAGTGGGGCAGGTGCCCGGGGAGCATGGCCGTCTGGAGGCCGGCGGCCAGCTCGTGCTCCTGGTCGTAGAGGAGGGCGCGTTGCAGGGCCTGGGCGATGACCTTGCCGAGGGCGCGCAGCACGGTCTGCTCGTCCTGCGGGAAGTGGGCGCGGCCCTCGTAGGTGAGGCCGACGGCGCCGATGGCGTCGCCCTGGGCGATCAGCGGGAGGTAGACGGCCGCGGCGGCCTGGGGGAACTCCCGTACGTACGGTTCGAGCGACGGGTACCGCTCGACGAACTCCTGGCGGCCCAGGAGGAAGACGGCCTCCCGGGAACGGGCCGCCTCGGTGAGCGGCAGCGGCTGTTCCAGGCGGGAGAGGTGGAAGTCGCGCAGCAGGTCGGCGGGGATGCCGTTGGCGCCGATCAGCCGGATGTGCCCGGCGTCGACCATGCCCAGGATGATGCTGGAGGCGCCGATCTGCTCCAGCAGCCGGTCGGAGGTGAGCGCCTCGGCGAGGTCGTCCAGGGTGAGGGTCGGGACCAGGGTGTCGCTGACGTGCCCCACGATGTCGGCCTGGCGGCGCCGCTCGCTGCGGGCGCGGCGCAGTTCC
This sequence comes from Streptomyces albidoflavus, assembly GCF_000719955.1. Taxonomy (GTDB): domain Bacteria; phylum Actinomycetota; class Actinomycetes; order Streptomycetales; family Streptomycetaceae; genus Streptomyces; species Streptomyces albidoflavus. The sequence continues at coordinate 137,505 of NZ_JOII01000007.1, read as the reverse complement.
TCCGTCTGGTCGACGGCGCGCAGCTCCTGGCTGGCGTCCCGGATGATCCCGATGACCCGGACCGGCCTGCCCTGCCGGTCGGTGATCACGTGGCCCTGGGTGTGGGTCCAGCGCAGTGCGCCGTTCGGGTGCCGCACCCGGAAGTACAGGCTGAAGCTGGACCGCTCCCGCATGGCCCGCTCCACCTGCTCCTGGACCGCCGGCAGCTCCACCGGCAGCATCCGCTCGCCGAGCGTCTCCAGCCGCCCGTCGAACTCCCCGGGCCGGAACCCCATGACCGTCTCGCCGCCCCGGTCGTACCCGAGCCTGTTGTCGGCGAGGCTCCAGGTGAAGGTGCCCATGTTGTTGACGGCCAGCGCCACCCGGGCGGTGGACAGGGGCTCGGACGGCGCGTCGGTCTGCGGATCGGGTTCGCCGGACGCCGCGGCGCTGCGCTGCATGAGCCTCCTCCTGCCCCGGCCCCGGACCTGGCCGCAACGGCACTCGGTACACGGCCGAGGCCCCCGGCCGCGCCGCACACGCGACCCGCCAGGGTGGCCGACCCTCCCATTCTGCGCGGAAACGGGCGGGTGTGCCTGTCCTGGCCACCCGCCCTCACCCCGTCCGGGGCACTCGATCCGGCTCCCGGTCCCCGGCCTGGTCCCACCGCCGTATCTCCCCGGCCAGCAGCACCGCCACCCCCGCCACGACGAACAGCGTCGCTCCCATCCCCAGTGCCATGCGCAGGTCCGCCCCCACGACGGCGAGGTAGACCTCGTGGGAGACCTCCACCGTCTCGCGCACCGCTCCGTCCCAGGCGAGATACCGCCCCGCACCGTGTTCCTCGGGCGCCTGGAAGTGCCCGTACGGTCCGGCGAAGGTGGAGGCGAGCGTGGCGACCGCCGCCACCAGTCCCCCGCCGAGTCCCAGCTGCGCCGTTCCGGGCAGACACCGGAAGGCGTCCCACAGCGTGGCCTTGCTGACCCGGGCCAGCAGGAGCCGGGCCATCGCCGTCACGAAGACGGGCAGCGCCAGCAGGAGGGCGACCAGCGGAACCCCAGGATTCCACTGCGGCGGTACGAGACCGGGTATCCAGGTCAGCGCGGCGAGCAGGATCAGCGCACCGCCAGGCACCAGGCCGAACCCCGCGTGGATCAGGTAACTCCGCTTCATGCGCGTCAGCATCGCACCAGGCCACAGCGGTAATTCGGCTGCGTCGCGCCCACCCGGCGTGAAAGCATCCCCGCGCATCGCACCGCGCATCGCGCACGTCGCGCGCCCGCCGACCGGAAGGCCCCCATGTTCACGCTCCCCCTCGGCCCCGAGGGCGCCGAACTCCGCCCGCTGGAGATCTGGCAGGCGGACGAGTTCCTCGCCCACATGGACCGCGCACGGGAGACCGTGGGCGAGCGGAACGGCCTGCCGGACGTCGTCCGGGACCTCACCGAGAGCCGCGCCTTCCTCAGGACCTACGCGGAGCGGCAGGCGGCCGACGCCGGGCGGCTGTACGGGATCTGGCTGGACGGAACGCTCGTCGGCGGCGTCCTCTTCCGCACCTTCGACCCCGTGCACGGCGTGGCCGAGGCCGGCTGCTGGCTGGAGCCCGCAGCGGTCGGGCGGGGCCTGGTGACGCGGGCCTGCCGGACGGTCATCGACTGGGCGTTCACGGTGCGCGGGATGCGCCGCGTCGAGTGGCACGTGGCCACGGACAACGAGCCGAGCATCGCCGTCGCCCGCCGCCTCGGCATGACCCGCGAGGGCGTCCAGCGCTCGGCCTACGTCCACCGGGGCCGACGCCTCGACATGGAGCTGTGGGCGGTCCTGTCGGAGGAGTGGGACCAGCCCGCGAGCTGACCCGCCTCACTCTGAGCCCGGCGCCAACTCCCGTACCCGTCCCGCCAGATACGCGGCACAGTCCGCCACCCGCCCGGGCCCGACCCGGCCCCAGTTCTCCTCCGCCTCCCCGAGGTACACCTCCCGCGCGTGCGCCAGCGCGGGCCGGTGCTCCCCGGGCAGGCGGCCCAGCGCCCACCCGGCCGCCGCGTCCTTCGGCACGACCGCCCCGGTGTCGAGCGTGACCCAGGCCCGCGCGAGGGTAAGCAGCACGTTCCGGGTGTCCTCGGCCAGTTCCCCGAGCAGACCGGGCACCCCGGCGACCACCGCCCGCGCCACATCCTCCGCAGGCACCTCCGGCAACACCTCACCCGCCGGAGGCCCCGCCAGCACCCGCCCGTCCGCCACCACCATTCGCATCAGCACCGCGAGATCCGGCTCGACCCGCGCCCCCGGAACCTCCCCGCGCTCGTACGCCTCCCGCAGCCACTCCCCGTACTGGAACTCCTGCCGGGCCGGATACCGCCACGGCACCACGTCCCCGAGCACCACCACGGTCAGCTCCACGGGCCGCCCCGGCGCCCCGGAGATCCCGAGCAGCCGAGCGGTCAGCCCACGCCGCTCCTCCTCCACGAGCCCGCGCCGCACGACCACGAACACGTCGAGATCGCTGTACGGCCGCAGCCCGGTGGTCGTGGCCGAGCCGTACAGGTAGACGGCGACGAGATCGGTCGGGTGAACCAACTCGCTGACAAGCGCGAGGACTTCGTCAAGCTGAGCTGTCATGCAGAAACGAGGAAGGCTGCCCACGCGGTGCTGCTGAGGGTGAGGGTGGGGCCGGTGGGGTTTTTGGAGTCCCGGATGTGGACGGTGGTGGGGGTGGGGCAGGTGCAGGGGGAGACCTCCACGCAGTTGCCGCCTCCGCCGTCGCTGTAGGTGGACTTGTGCCAGGTGAAGGCCGCTTCGACGCAGTCGCCTCCGCCACCGTCGCTGTAGCTGGACTTGAACCAGTGGAGGGTGTCGTTCACGCCGTCTCTCCCGCCAGTTTCTCGATGAGCGTCCTGGAGTCTTCCGGGGTCATGCACTGCGAGCGGATCTTCCCATAGCGGTGCGTGAGTTCGCTGACCACTGGTGGGTCGGTCAGCAGAACCCCCTGGTCCTCGATCTCGGTGTAGATGACCCGCTGGTGGTCCTCTGTCTCCACCAGTTTCATCGGGCCGCGCTCGCCCGCGTGGGTGCCGGTGAGTCCACGGTCCAACGGGAGTACCTGAAGAGTCACGTTGTGGCGCTCGGAATCCGCGAGAAGCGATCGCAACTGGCCGTGAAGCACCTCCCAGGACCCGAACGGCCTCCTGAGTACGGTCTCTTCGAGGATCAGCTCGATCATCGGTGTCGGATCGCGGTCGAACAGCGCCTTACGCGCCATGCGGGCCTCGACGTAATCGTCCCGCTTCTGGGGTGGGGGAACCGGGTAGCTGCCGTCGATCAGGGCGCGGGCGTAGTCCCTGGTCTGGAACAGTCCGTCGACCACGAAGTTCTGGTAGGTGGAGAGCGAGAGGGCTTCTGCTTCCAGGAGGGAGAAGGCGCGGAATCGCTTCGGGAACCTTTCCCGGTTGATGTAGGGCCGGGCCACGGTGAACAGTCCCAGTCCCTCGCCGATGGCTGGTTCCAGCGCCACCAGCATGTCCTCGCTCACGGGCTGGGCGTGCGTCTCGACGGCGCTGATGGCCGACCCCGTCCAGCCGATGAGGTCGCCCAGCCCCTCCTGGGTGTACCCGTGCTTTCTTCGCAAGATCCGGACGAGTTCTGCCACGTAGGCGCTCGTGGGACGGTCACCCTTGTTTGCGTCTTCTCTGCGCCCCAATTCGGTCACCCCTGACCTCAAACGAACTCAAATGGTCTCGTCGCGTACCCGCCGACTTCCCACTGTTGGCGATCATCGACAGAGAGTCATGGAAACGGTACTGCCGGGGTACTTCACTGGTCCTATGAATACGGAAAGTCACGCGACGGAACTGGACTGGGTGCCCTCCTGCGGGGTCCAACTGCGCAAGGCGGGTGTGCGGTTCGACGCTGTGCGGGTGGACGGGTGTGCCGGGCGGCTGATCGCTGAGGCGATGGCCCAGATGACTCTGGGCGAGCCGGGGCCGGTGGTGGAGGAGGTCAGGGGCAGGCGGGCGGTGTACTTCCTGGTGCCGGTCGGCTCGACGGGGCACCGGAGCTGGCCGGACGGGGTGACGCGGCTGACGGGGGAGGCGGGGCGGATCGCGTTCATCCCCGTACCGGCGCTGAGCGGGTGGACGTGGCCGCTGCGGTGGCGGCACCAGCCGGGGGCTACGGGGCAGTTGGTGCATCCGCTGCTGTTGCGGAGCACGCTGCTGGCGTGGGCGGCCGGCGACTTGGGGGTGCTCGCGGAACTGGAGGAGAACCCTCCGGCGCCCCCCATTCACTCGGGAGAGTGAATATCACTCTGTGCGGGCCCAAAATGCCTGTTCGGGCTTGCCTTCGCCCTTTTGGCCGCACATAGAGTCGCCGCTGAACGGCGCATATGCCCGCTCATAGGAAAAGCCCCCGGTGCGCAGCACACGGGGGCGGACGTACACGGGAGTTGCCGCTCCCTGCCGTCATGACACCAGGAAGCAACACCTTCCCGAATGCGCATTTACCGTAGCGCGCCCAAGCGCTCTTTCACCAGTCTCCCCAACGCCACGACGCGCGACAAGCACCTTTCGTGGGCGGCGATGGGCATCCTCTCGTACCTCCTCGGGCTCCCTGACGGCAGCAGGACCTCGGTACGCCAGCTCGCCGGACTCAGGGCCGAAGGGCGCGACCGTGTGGCCGCCGCCCTGCGGCAGTTGGAGGAGTTCCGGTACCTCCGCCGGGTCAGGCGCCAAGGCCCCACGGGCCGCTTCACCACCGACTACGAGGTCTTCGACGTTCCGTACGCCGACGAGCCCGACGCGCCCGCCGAGCCGGGTGTGGCGAGCCTGGGCAAGGTCTGCGCTGCGGTGTCCGGAAACCCGGCCTCCGGTGGACCGACCGTCGGCGCCCCCGGCCCTACCCTTACGGGCAAGACGGGGAGTACAAGACCCCCCACCCTGGGAGTCCCCTCCCCCTCGTCGGACGGCCCTCGGGCGCAGGACGCGGGCTGCGGCGAACGCCGCCCGAAGCGCCGCCGCAAGAAGCGCGAGGCGGCGGAGGACCAGGTCCCCGCAGGACAACTGGCGTCGGCTTGCGCCGAGTCGGCGATCATCGTCCCCGGTCCGCGCGCACCGCTGGACGACCGCCCCGCCGGAACGGCACCCCGGACTCCGCCCACGCCACCCCCCACGGACCCTGTGACCTCCCCGCCCCCGCCAGAGCCCTCAGGCGCCCCTCCCATCGTCTGGGAGACCTCCGAGGCGGCCGAGGGTGAGGCGCTGCCTCCCGACCCCGCAGACGCGCCCCAGCGGCCTCGCCGCGAGGAACCTCTCACCGGGAGCGCCGAGGTGCTGGCGCGGCTCGGGCAGCGGGACCGGCGGCTGACGCTCGGGGCGGACGAGGCGCGGGAGTTGGCGCCGTTGCTGGACGAGTGGTTCGCGGTCGGGGCCGACGAGGCGTCGGTGTTCCACCTGTTGACCAGCGGGCTGCCACCCCGGGTGCACGCGGCGGCAGCACTGGTCGCCGACCGGCTGCGCCGTAAGAAGCCCGCCCCACGCGCGCCGAGACCCCGCCCGGCCTCCCGGCCCCAGTGCGTCAACTGCAAGGCCAACATGTTCCAGCCGGGCCTGTGCAACGCCTGCGTCCGCGAACAGGCCCGCTACGGCGACCTGCCCCCGGACCCGACCGACTACTCCGTGACCCCGGAGACCGCCGCCAGAGGCGCCGCCGCCGTCCGGGCCGCGTTCCACGTCAACGGGCCCGCGCGAGGGTCGCAGCTCAGGGGGGTGCCGTTGCCGGGAACGGGTCCGGCCCCGGCCTGGTGAGCCGGGGCCGGACCTCCGTCGAGTGGTCAGCCGCCGCTGACGATGCCTTGGTACTTCGCCGCGTCGAGGAGGTCGTTCAGGGCACCGGCGTCCGACGGCTGGATCTCCACCATCCAGCCGTCTCCGTACGGCTCCTCGTTGATGACTCGGGGCTCGCTTCGAGCTCGTCGTTGACGGCGGTGACCTTCCCCGCCAGGGGCGAGTACAGGTCGGTCGCGGCCTTGACGGACTCGATCACGCCCATGGCCTGCCCGGCGTCGAGGGCCTGCCCCACCTTGGGAAGCTCGACGAAGACGATGTCGCCCAGCTGGGTCTGGGCGTAGCTGGTGATCCCGACCTGGGCGGCGCCACCGGACAGGACCCGCACCCAGTTGTGCTCCTCGGTGTACTTCAGCTCTTCGGGAATGTTCACGGGGCTCCTTCTCGGGGACGGCTGTCCAACGGCACTGGAACGAGCACGCGGCCGCCGGGACACGCACCCGGACGGGGCGGCGCGGCTCCCCTGGCGTCACCCGCCCGGCCCCCTCAGGCTCGCCGCCCCCGCCGCCCCGGCGGAGGGTGGGATGGCCTCGGGTCGGCCGGGGCGAGTCGGGGTGCCGTCGTCGGGAGGGCCGGAGCATGGGCAGGGGAGCGAGGGCGCGGGTCGGGGTTGCCGTGGTGGCGGGCGCGGTGCTGGTGGCGGGGTGCCAGGGGGCCGGGGACGAGGACGGGCCCGGGCGGACGCGCGGAGCGGGGACGGCGGAGCGGGTACCCGGGTCGCAGGCGCCGGTGACGCCCGCCGCCGACGAGCCCGATCCCTCGGTACGGCAGGCGCAGGAGGAGTGCCGCAAGGAGCAGCGGACCTCCTGCTACACCTTCGACCAGCTGCGGACCGTCTACGGCGTGAAGGAGCTGAAGGCGACCGGCAAGGGGCAGACGGTCGCCGTGGTGATGCCGGTGGGGTCGCCGGTGCTGGAGACGGACCTGCGGGCGTTCAGCGAGAAGCTGCGGCTGGCGGCGCCGCAGATCGAGGTGGTGCGGCACGCGCCCGACTCCGGTGAGGCCGCGCCCTTCGACTGGGACAGCGACGTCATGGTCTCCCAGGCCAAGGACACCACCCTCGCCGTACAGGCGGTCCACGCCATGGCGCCGGAGGCCAAGGTGGTGCTGCACCAGGTCGACGCGGCCCCGGGCGAGGCCGACGAGGGGCTGACGGCGGACGGGGCGCGGCGCCTCGCCGACGTGGCGCGCCAGGTCGTCGAGGACGACTCGGCCGATGTGCTGTCGGTCAGTTTCGCCGTGCCCGAGAAGGGCGAACTGGGGCGGGAACTGCGCACCGACTTCAAGGAGATGGCCCCCGTCTTCCTCGACGCGGCCCGCAAGGGCATCACCGTGGTCGCGCCCGCCGGGGACGGCGGCGCCGCCCCCACCGAGGAGGACGGCAAGCCCGTACGGGGGGTCTCCTGGCCCGCCTCCGACCCGAGCGTCTTCGCGGTCGGCGGGCTGCGGCTCGGCCTCGACGACGAGGGACGGCGGACCGACCCGGACGTGGTCTGGGACGACCGCGCGGGCGCCTCCGGCGGCGGCGTCTCCGAGGTCTTCGACCGCCCCTCCTACCAGAACCGGGTCGAGCCGGCCGTCGGCGCCCGGCGAGGCGTGCCCGACCTCGCCATGACCGCCTCCGGCGACGGCTCGACCATGATCCACTTCACCGAGGACGGCAAGACCCCCACCTGGGTCCCGATGGCCGGAACCAGCCTGGCCGCCCCCCTCTTCGCCGGCATCGTCGCCGACGCCGACCAGGAGGCCGGCGACCGCGTCGGCCGCCTCCACCACCACCTGTACGAAATGGGCCGCGACGTCGACGCCGGCCGCAAGGCGGGCCTCCTCGACGTCACCCACGGCACCAACGGCGACGACGGCCACCGTGCCACCCGCGGCTACGACCTGGCCAGCGGCCTGGGCACCCTGGACGCGTCACTCCTCGTACCGGCACTGACGGACCGCTGAGCGGGGGCGCCTCGCGGGGGCGGGCGGGTGTGGCTCAGCGGGCGTCCGCCTCCCTGGCCGCCTGCTCGACCCGCTCCCGGTGGCGCGCCCAGTTCTCCGCGTCGTCGGTCGCCAGCGCGTCCTTGCCCGGGATCAACCCGGCCGCTCCGTCGATGAGTTCGCGGAGGATGTCGGCGTGGCCCGCGTGGCGCTGGGTGTCGGAGTTGACCCGCACCATGATGTGGTGCAGCGTGACCGCGCTCCGCTCCTCGGGCCACCACGGAACACGGCCCACCGCGTCCAGGGGGAGCGCGTCGAACGTGGCCTGCGCGTGCTCCCAGGCCCGCCGGTACAGGCCCGTGATCTCCTCGCGGGACTCCTCCGGGGTGGCGTACATGTCGGCGTGCGGGTCCTCGGCCTCGGTCCACCACCACGAGGGCGGGGGCTTCTCCTCCGTGAAGTACGGACGCCCGAAGGTGTCCCCGAAGTAGCCGAGTTCGACACCGGAGAGGTGCTTCACCAGACCGAGGAGGTTCGTCCCCGTCGGGGTCAGGGGCCGCCGGGCGTCGTACTCCGACAGGCCGTCCAGCTTCCAGAGCAGGGCTTCCCTGGACTCCTGGAGGTAGCGGACGAGGTCGGCTTTGTAGGTGGGGTCGGGGTTGGGTTGGGTCATGGGGGGAGTGTGGCTCCTGCCACTGACACGAGGCGCTCGTATCCTGCGAGGCGAGGGTGGCGGGCGCCCATCGCGGCGAAGCCGGCCGGGTCGCAAGGACCCCAGTGCCAGGCGCGGGCCGTCGGGGCGGTGGTGGTGAGGACGCCGCTCAGGAGGGTGCCGCAGGCGGTGACGGTGCGGAGGATGTCGGCGGGTGTGGCCTCCGGGCGGACGGTGAGGTCGTGGGGGAGGTAGGCGTCGGCGGGGGCCGCGGCGAGCTGGGACGCGTAGGCGAGCAGGTCGTGGGCGATGTGGACGGCGGTGTCCCGGCAGCTCCACTCCAAGGGACTGGCGGGGGCCGACCAGTCTGCGTCGGTGTGCGGGCCGAGGACGCGGTGGGTCTCGGCTACGGCTGCGGTCACGTGGGAGGCGTCCATGCGCGGAGGGTGCCCTGTCGGTGGTTGCGTCTAGCGTGGCCGCATGGTTGAGGACGAGTCGCGGGAGTTCCCCGCCGCACTGGCCGCCGCGCTGGCGGGTGGGTTCGACTACGACGACGGGAACGGGGTCGATTTCGAGCCGTTCCCGGAGTTCCTGTCGGCGGGGGAGACCGCCGGGTGGTTCCGGTCCTGGACCGGGAACCAGGAGGTGGACGGCGCCTGCTTCCGGGTGTTCGGGCAGGACGGGACCGGCGGGTACGCGGCGTTCTGGCTGGTTCGGGAGGGGCGCGGGCTGGTCGAGCAGCCGGTGGTCTTCCTGGGGTCGGAGGGCGAGACCGGGGTGATCGCGCGGGATCTCGCGGACTTCCTGTGGCTGCTGGCCGGCGGGGTCGGGCCCTGGGAGGCCGCTGCCGGGTACGGGGCCGAGGAGGAGGAGCCGCGCCCGGACCCCGTGCGGGAGGCCGTGGCGGAGCGGTTCGCGTCCGGGCGGCGGCGCGGGCCCGCCGGGGTGGTGGCGGACGCCGGCGCCGAGTTTCCGGGGTTCGACGAGGAGCTGATGGGCCTCACCCGGTGAGTGCCCGAGGAGTACCCGGTGAGTACTCGGTGACTACCCCTCGACCACCTTCGCCGTGAACCCCTCCAGATTCGACATCATCCGCTCCACCCGTTCCTCCACCGTCAGGGACTCCTCCTGGCGGCCCGAGCGCAGCAGGGGCTGGCGCTTGCCGCGTACGTAGAGGGGGCAGGCCAGGTCGGCGCAGAGGTAGATGCCGACGGTGTTGCCCTGGCGGCCGCGCGGGCCCGCCAGCGGGGCGGTGAAGAGGGTGACGCCGGAGGAGGCGTGGCCGGTCAGGCAGATCTGGCAGAGGCTCGACTTCATGGCGCTGGTGCGGCCGACGGCCGGGACGCGCAGGGAGATGCCCAGCGGGGTGCCGTCGGCGCGCGGGACGACGAGGTGGGCGCGGAGCGGCGCGCCCGGGTCGACCCAGCCGAGGAAGTCGAGATCCGGCCAGGGCAGCTCGGCGAAGTCGAGCGGGAGGCGCAGGCGGGTGGCCTCGCCCTTCGTGCTGTTGACGAACGAGGTACGGATCTGTTTTTCGGTCAGTGGGTCCACGGGGGACGACCTTAGGGCCGCGTCGGTGGCCGGTGCACGGAGTTTTTCCGCGCCGCGCCGGGGGCCGTGGACGGGGTGGGAGGGGCCGGTGCGCCGACGGAGCGTCATATACCGGCCGCACAGGCGTGGTCTGCGTCATGTCTGGGGGAAATCTGTTCGCTTCCGGCCGCGATGGGGGACCCTGGGGGCGTGAAAAAGGTTCTGGTGGTGGGCGGGATCGGGATCACGACGTGCCTGGGGTTCGTCGCGCTGCTCTTCGTCGGCACGCTGGCCGCCGCCGGGTCGCTGGCGGGCGGGGCGGCGGGGGGCGCGGTGGCGCTCGCCAAGGGGTCCGTACCCGCGCAGTACCAGGCCCTCGTGCAGAAGTGGGGCAACCTCTGCCCGGCCATCAACCCGGCCCTGCTCGCCGCCCAGCTCTACCAGGAGAGCGGCTTCAACCCGAAGGCGCAGAGCCCCGCCGCCGCCCAGGGCATCGCCCAGTTCATCCCCGGGACCTGGGCCACCCACGGCATAGACGGCAACAAGGACGGCGTCCGCGACGTCTGGGACCCGCAGGACGCGATCCCCTCGGCCGCCTACTACGACTGCGAGCTGGCCAAGTACGTCAAGGACGCCCCGGGCGACCCGACGCACAACATGCTCGCCGCGTACAACGCCGGGCCGTACGCCGTCATCAAGTACGGGGGCGTGCCGCCGTACAGCGAGACGCAGAACTACGTGAAGACCATCACCGACCTCTCCAAGAGCTTCGCCCGGCCGGTGACGCGGGTCGAGCCGTCCCAGCAGGCGGCGCAGGCCATCCAGTACGCGCAGCAGAAGCTGGGGACGCCGTACCTGTGGGGCGGGACGGGCACGGCCGAGCAGGGCGGGCGGTTCGACTGCTCGGGGCTGACGCAGGCGGCGTACCGGACGGCGGGGATCGAGCTGCCGCGCGTCGCCAACGACCAGTACAACGCCGGGCCGCACCCCTCGCGGGACGAACTGCTCCCGGGTGACCTGGTCTTCTTCTCCGACGACCTCGCCAACTCGCGCGCCATCCGCCACGTCGGGATCTACGTGGGCGGCGGCTACATGATCGACGCCCCGCGCCCCGGCGCCGTCGTCCGCTTCTCCAAGATGGACACCCCGGACTACTTCGGCGCCACCCGCGTCACGGCGGCGGGCGCCGAGGCGCTGCCGACGGCGCCCGCCGAGGAGCGGGCGGAGGACCAGCCGGAGCCCGAGGAGGGCCCGGAGGGCGCGGCGGATGCGGAACCGGGCGACGAGGCCCGGCGCGAGGAGCCCGAGACGCCCGAGGGCCGTTCGGACGAGGCCGGGGGGCCGTCGGTGTCAAGGGCCCCTACGTCCTGAACGCGCACGGTAAGGTGGCTTGAACTCTGTGTCAGATTCTGGCTCTGAGCTGCGAGGATGGATCTCTCTTCGATAACAGGAGGGTGATCGTTCCGTGGAGGGTGGAACGGCGCGCGGGCCCACAGGCGTTTCCTGATGGGGGGCAGCACGCCGCACTGACCACGCAGCAGCACGCACCGGACGGACCGTCACCACGGTGGTGGCGGAACCGTCGCTTCGGACCACGGGGGTTGCGAAGGCAGAAGAGGCACACGCGAAGGTGTGCCGGCAGGCGAGCAGACAAGGGGCCGCACCGCGATGGCTGGACTGGAGACCACCGGGTCGAACCCCGACGTGGGTCTGCTCTACGACATCAACGGCCTCACCGCCACCGCCCCCGACTGGGTCGACCGTGTCGTCACCGTCGCCGGTGAGTACGGGCTGATCCTCGCCCTCGTCCTGCTGACCGTGTGGACCTGGTGGCGGGTGCGGCGCACCGACTGCCGCGAGGAGGCCGCCGGAGCGGTCGCCGCCGTCGTCTGGGCCCCGCTGGCCGCGGGCATCGCCCTGCTGGTCAACATCCCGATCCGCGGTTTCGTCGGCCGCCCGAGCCCGGCCGAACAGCACCGGGGCATCGAGGAACTCGTCGCCGTCCGCGGCGACTTCTCCTTCGTCAGCGATCACGCCACCCTCGCGATGGCCCTCGCGGTCGGCCTCTTCATCGCCCACCGCCGGGCGGGCCTGGCCGGTATCGCCCTCGCTGTCCTGCTCGGCTTCAGCCGCGTCTACCTGGGCGTCCACTACCCCACCGACGTCATCGGCGGCCTCGCCCTCGGCACCGCCGTCGCCCTCCTCCTCTCCCCCCTCGCCTCGGCCCTCCTCACCCCGCTCACCAAGCTCATCGCCCGCTCGGCGAAGGTGGGCCGCCTGGTCTGGTCCCCGAAGGGCACCCGGGACGAGGCCGGCTCCGTGGAGCAGGAGCAGGAGCAGGAGCAGGAGCAGGGCCGGGAACGGCAGGAGGACGGGGTGCGCCAGGAGTCCGGTGCCGTCGGCGTGAGCCGCCGCCGGGACCGCGACCTGGCCGCCTGAAGCGGAAGCGCAGGGCTCAGGCCGCCGCGACGGGGCTCAGGCCGTCCCCGTACGTCACGTGCCCCTCGGCGTCCGACCGCGCCTTCGACCGGGCTCTGCGCGCCGGTCCCCGCCACCCGCAGGTGCAGTGCGCGGTACAGAAGCGCCCCTTCTCCACGGTGGTGGTGAGGTGGGGCGCGGGGGGTGCTGTCGGCTCTGCCACGTCTTCCACGGTACTCGTCCGCGACCGGGCCTCAAATGCCGGTGCCCCGTTCCTCCGGAGCGCCTCCGGAGCGCCTTCGCAGCGCCTTCGAAGCTCCTTCGGGCGCGGTGCGTCCCGGGTGATACTTGACCGATCGTTCTCGAATCTCCTAGGGTCCCGACGTGGCCAGAACCAAGGAATTCGACCCGGACGCCGCCCTCCAGTCAGCCCTTGAGCTGTTCTGGCGCCAGGGCTACGAGGCGACCTCGATGGCGGACCTCGTCGGCCACCTCGGCATCGGGCGCGCCAGCATCTACGCCACCTTCGGCAACAAGCACGAGCTGTATCTGAAGGCTCTGGACCGGTACAACGAGAACCGGGACCCGGGCCTGCTGGGAGAGCTGTCCGGGCCGGGCCCCGCGCTGCCGGCCGTACGCGCGGTGGTGCGGCGGTTCGCGGCCGAGGCCGGTTCCGGCGAGCACCGCGCCGACGGGTGCTTCGTCACCAACACCGCCGCCGAACTGGGCACGCGGGACCCCGCGGCCGCCCGCCGGGTCGAGGCGAGCTGGTCCCACATCGAGACCCTGCTGCACTCGGCCCTGGTCCGGGCCCAGGCCCAGGGGGAGCTGCCCGCCGGCCGCGACCCGCGGGCCCTCGCCCGGATGCTGCTGGTGCTGATGCAGGGGCTGCGGGTGGTCGGCAAGGCGTCGGACGAGCCGGGCCGGGTGCGGGACGCCGCCGAGCAGGCGCTGCAACTGCTGGACTGAACGTGCCCCCCCGTCGTGCGGGGGCTTGCTTCTGGCCACTTAATGGAACGATCGGTCAAAAAAACAGGGGGAGTAGTCATCATGACCACACGCTTCACGGGCAGGACCGTCCTCGTCACCGGCGCGGGCACCGGCATCGGCCGGGCCGTCGCGCTCGCCTTCGCCGCCGAGGGGGCCTCGGTGGCCGTCGCCGGGCGCACCGCCGCACCGCTGGACGAGACGGTCGCCCTGATCGGGAAGGAAGGCGGCACGGCGGCCGCGTTCACCGCCGACGTGTCCCGCTCCGGGGAGGTCCGGGAGCTGGTCGACCGCACCGTCGCCCGCTTCGGCAGCCTCGACGTGGCCGTCAACAACGCCGGCGTCTTCCGGGGCGGCGCCCCGGTGGCCGACCTCCCGGAGGAGGACTGGCGCAGCCTGGTCGACATCAACCTCACCGGCGTGCTGTTCAGCCTCCAGGCCGAGATCGCCCGGATGCGCGAGCAGCCCACCGGCGGCGCCATCGTCAACCTCGCCTCCAACCTCGGCGCCCACCGCCGCGTCCCCGGACTGGCCGGGTACATCGCCACCAAGGCGGCCGTCTCCGCGCTGACCCGCGCCGCCGCCCTGGACCACATCGCCGACGGGGTCCGCGTCAACGCCGTGAGCCCGGGGCCGTCCGCCACCTCCATGTCCCTGCTCCCCGGCGAGAACGACGCTGCCCGCGCCACCCGCATGAGGAAGGACTCCCCGCTGGGACGCGTCTCCACCACCGCCGAGATCGCGGCGGCGGTCCTGTACCTGGCTTCACCGGAGGCCGCCTCGGTGGTCGGGGCGGACCTCGTGGTGGACGGGGGTGCCGCCGCCTGAGCCGGGGCGCGGCCGGGCGGTGTGGTCAGAGCCGTCCGGCCCGCACCCTTGACCCCAACGGGGCATAGGGGAAATGGCCCCTCTGTGTCATGTGCCGACCGAGGGCCCCTGCCTACGCTGGGGGACCGGTCGGTGGCGTCGGAAGGGGCGAGGGCGGATGGGCGGGATGCGCGGTGGGGGCGTGCAGGACGCCGTGGCGCTCGCGGAGATAGAACTGTGCGGCGAGTTGATGATCGTCGCGTCGACCGCTGCCGGGGAGCGGCTGAGTTTCGCCGTGATCGACGAGGTGCTGCGGGTGCGGGAGGCCCGGGTGCCGGTCGGCGCGGGGTGCTGGGGCGAGGAGTAGCCGGCCCCGCCCCGGGCCCCCCAGGGGGTACCCGCGCCGGGCGGGGTGTCAGGTGCGGAGCATGCGGGCGATGGCCTTGGTGGCCTCTTCGACCTTGGCGTCGATCTCGTCGCCTCCCTTGAGGGCGGCGTCGGCGACACAGTGGCGCAGGTGCTCCTCCAGGAGCTGGAGAGCGAAGGACTGGAGGCCCTTGGTGCTGGCGGAGACCTGCGTGAGTATGTCGATGCAGTAGACGTCCTCCTCCACCAGGCGCTGGAGGCCGCGGATCTGCCCCTCGATGCGGCGCAGGCGTTTGAGGTGCTCGGCCTTGTTGTGGTGGTAGCCGTGGACGCCCCGGTCGTGGTCGGTGACGATCTCGTCCCCTGTCGCCTCGGTCGACTCGCCCGACTGTGCTGTCTCGTTCGTCACGTCCGCCCCCTGGTGTGCCTGCGTGTCCGGGGTGTCGCCCGGTGTGGTTCCCCGCTGGTCGGCGGAGGGTGCGGCGGGGTTCGGGGCTCCGGCCTCGGTGGTCGTCATCGCGTCCTCCTGGAGGGGGTGTCGGGGGTCGGGGCGGGGTACTCAAGCGAGAAGTCGTATCGTCGGCTTGGTGTCGGACGGTGTCCGGTACCAGCCAAAACCAGCCAGTACCACCCTCCTCATATACCCCTGGTGGGTATATGGTACCGAACTTCGCCATACTGAGGGCTGGCCGGTTAGCCGTGGCCGGATGATGCGCCTAGCATCACCCTGACCGAATCCAGAGCACCCCGAGGACCCCACGTGCGCTTTCGTCTGACCCCCAGGGAGACGAGCTTCTACGACATGTTCGCCGCCTCTGCGGACAACATTGTCACGGGCTCGAAGCTCCTGATGGAACTGCTCGGGGCGGACCCCGCCGCTCGGGCCGAGATCGCGGAGCGGATGCGGGCGGCGGAGCACGCCGGGGACGACGCGACCCACGCGATCTTCCACCAGCTGAACTCCTCCTTCATCACCCCGTTCGACCGGGAGGACATCTACTCCCTGGCGTCGTCGCTCGACGACATCATGGACTTCATGGAGGAGGCCGTCGACCTGGTCGTGCTGTACCAGATCGACGAGCTGCCCAAGGGCGTCGACATGCAGATCGAGGTGCTCTCTCGCGCCGCCGAGCTGACCGCCGAGGCGATGCCGAACCTCCGCACCATGCAGAACCTCACGGAGTACTGGATCGAGGTCAACCGGCTGGAGAACCAGGCGGACCAGATCCACCGCAAGCTGCTCGCCCACCTCTTCAACGGCAAGTACGACGCCATGGAGGTGCTGAAGCTCAAGCAGATCGTCGATGTGCTGGAAGAGGCGGCCGACGCCTTCGAGCACGTCGCCAACACGGTGGAGACCATCGCGGTCAAGGAGTCCTGACGCTCGTGGACACCTTTGCGCTGGTCGTGACGATCGCCGTCGCGCTCGGCTTCACCTATACGAACGGCTTCCACGACTCGGCGAACGCCATCGCCACCTCGGTCTCCACCCGGGCCCTCACCCCCCGGGCGGCGCTCGCCATGGCCGCCGTCATGAACCTGGCGGGCGCCTTCCTCGGGCAGGGCGTCGCGAAGACCGTCAGTGAGGGGCTCATCGAGACGCCCCACGGCGACAAGGGAATGTGGATTCTCTTCGCCGCGCTGGTCGGCGCCATCGTCTGGAACCTCATCACCTGGTACTTCGGCCTCCCGTCGTCCTCCTCGCACGCCCTGTTCGGCGGCATGGTCGGCGCGGCCCTGGCCGGCGGCATCGGCGTCATCTGGACCGGCGTCCTCGACAAGATCGTCATCCCGATGTTCCTGTCCCCGGTGATCGGCCTCGTCGCCGGTTACCTGGTGATGGCGCTGATCATGTGGATGTTCCGCCGGGCCAACCCGCACAAGGCCAAGCGCGGCTTCCGCATCGCCCAGACCGTCTCGGCGGCCGGCATGGCGCTCGGCCACGGTCTCCAGGACGCGCAGAAGACCATGGGCATCGTGGTGATGGCCCTCGTCATCGCCGACGTCCAGCAGGCCGGCGACGAGATCCCGGTCTGGGTCAAGATCGCCTGCGCCCTGATGCTCTCGCTCGGCACCTACGCGGGCGGCTGGCGCATCATGCGGACCCTGGGCCGGAAGATCATCGAGCTGGACCCGCCGCAGGGCTTCGCCGCCGAGACCACCGGCGCCTCGATCATGTTCGCCTCGGCCTTCATGTTCCACGCGCCGATCTCCACCACCCACGTGATCACCTCCGCGATCATGGGCGTGGGCGCCACCAAGCGGGTCAACGCGGTCCGCTGGGGCGTCGCCAAGAACATCATCCTCGGCTGGTTCATCACCATGCCGGCCGCCGCCCTGGTCGCCGCGGTCTGCTTCTACGCGGTGAACTTCGCCTTCCTGTGACGCACGGGCACCCGCCCGAGGCCGTACGCGAACGGGCCCGCACCCCTGGGAGAGGGGCGCGGGCCCGTTCGCGTACCCCCGCCCCTGCTGGAGCGGGCGGGTCCCCGCGGTGGCACCGCCATGCAGCACCGCGGGAGGCTGGGGGAGTCCGGGTCAGCCGAAGCGGCCGGAGATGTAGTCCTCGGTGTCCTGGACGGACGGGTTGGAGAAGATCCGCTCGGTCTCGTCCATCTCGACGAGCTTGCCGGGGCGGCCGACACCCTCCAGGTTGAAGAAGGCGGTGCGGTCGGAGACGCGGGCCGCCTGCTGCATGTTGTGGGTGACGATGACGATGGTGAACCGCTCCTTCAGCTCCCCGATCAGGTCCTCGATGGCGAGGGTGGAGATCGGGTCCAGCGCCGAGCAGGGCTCGTCCATCAGCAGGACCTGCGGCTCGACCGCGATGGCGCGGGCGATGCAGAGCCGCTGCTGCTGGCCGCCGGAGAGGCCGGAGCCGGGCTTGTTCAGCCGGTCCTTGACCTCGTTCCACAGGTTGGCGCCGCGCAGGGACTTCTCGACCACGTCGGAGAGGTCGGCCTTCTTGGTCTTGCCGTTGAGGCGCAGCCCGGCCGCCACGTTGTCGTAGATCGACATGGTGGGGAAGGGGTTGGGGCGCTGGAAGACCATGCCGATGGTGCGGCGGACCGCGACCGGGTCGACGGAGGAGCCGTACAGGTCCTCGTCGTCGAGCATGACCTTGCCCTCGACGCGGCCACCGGGGGTGACCTCGTGCATACGGTTGAGGGTGCGCAGGTAGGTGGACTTGCCGCAGCCGGACGGGCCGATGAAGGCGGTCACGGAGCGGGGCTCCACGGTCATCGAGATGTCCTCGATGGCCTTGTGGGTGCCGTAGTAGGCGGTCAGGCCGCTGACGTCGATTCGCTTGGCCATCTTGTACTCACACTTTCCGCGTGGCCCCGCGGACGGAGCCGGTTGTCGTGGCCGTTAGCGGCCGGTCTTCGGGGCCTTCCAGCGGGCGACGCCGCGGGCCGCCAGGTTCAGGACCATGACGAAGGCGATCAGGACGAGGGCCGCTGCCCAGGCGCGGTCGATCGAGGCCGACTGTCCCGCCGCGTACTGCTGGTACACGTAGAGCGGCAGGGAGGACTGGCCCTGTTCGAAGGGGTTCATGTTGATGAGGGGGTTGCCCCACACCAGCAGGAGCACCGGGGCGGTCTCGCCGGCGACGCGGGCCACGGCGAGCATGACGCCGGTGGTGATGCCGCCGACCGAGGTGGGCAGCACCACCTTGAGGATCGTGCGCCACTTGGGGACGCCCAGGGCCAGCGAGGCTTCGCGCAGTTCGTTGGGGACCAGCTTCAGCATCTCCTCGGTGGAGCGGACCACCACCGGCATCATCAGGATGGCCAGCGCCAGCGCACCGGCGAAACCGGACGGCTGGAAGCCGAGGATCATGATCCAGAAGCTGAAGATGAACAGGCCCGCGACGATCGAGGGGATGCCGGTCATGACGTCCACGAAGAACGTGACGGCCTTGGCGAGCTTCCCGGTGCCGTACTCGACCAGGTAGACCGCGGTGAGCAGACCGATCGGGACCGCCATCAGGGTGGCGAGGCCGACCTGCTCCAGGGTGCCGACGATCGCGTGGTAGATGCCGCCGCCGGTCTCGGCGTCGGCGATCACGCCCATCGAGTGGCTGAGGAAGTACCCGTCCAGGACCTTCAGGCCCCGCTCTACGGTGACCCACAGCAGGGAGAGCAGCGGGATCAGCGCGAGGACGAAGGAGGCCCAGACCAGGCTGGTCGCGAGGCGGTCCCGCGCCTGGCGGCGGCCCTGGACCCGGGCGGTCAGGGCGAAGTTGGCGACGACGAACAGCAGGCCGGCGATGAGGCCCCACTGGACCTTGCTGCTCAGCCCGGCGGCGAGCCCGGCCGCGCAGCCGGCGGCGACGGAGCCGAGGGCGACGACCCAGGGCGTCCAGCGCGGCAGCCGTGCGGAGCTGAGCCGCGGGGTGGCGCCCGGGGCGGGGCCGCCGGCGGCAGGGGTGGTGGTCGCGTGGCTCATGCGTTGGCCCCCGAGTACTCCTTGCGGCGGGCGATGATCGCCCGGGCGCCGCCGTTGACCAGCAGGGTGATGACGAAGAGGACCAGGCCGGAGGCGATGAGCGCGTCCCGGCCCTGCTCGCTGGCCTCGCTGAACTTGCTGGCGATGTTCTGCGCGAAGGTGCCGCCGCCCGGGTCGAGCAGGCTGACGATGATCGTGAAGCTCGGGGAGAGGACCGTGGCGACGGCCATCGTCTCGCCGAGCGCGCGGCCCAGGCCCAGCATGGAGGCGGAGATGATGCCGGAGCGGCCGAAGGGCAGCACCGACATCCGGATGACCTCCCACCGGGTGGCGCCGAGCGCCAGCGCGGCCTCCTCGTGCATCTTCGGCACCTGGAGGAAGACCTCGCGGCTGACGTTGGTGACGATCGGCAGGATCATGATCGCCAGCAGGATGCCGACGGTGAACAGGGAGCGGGCCGCGCCGCCCTGGTAGGACAGGACGCCGGTCCAGCCGAAGAAGTCGTCGAACCACTCGTAGAGCCCGCCGAGGTGCGGGACGAGGACGAGGGCGCCCCACAGGCCGTAGACGATCGAGGGGACCGCGGCCAGCAGGTCGATGACGTAGGCGAGCGGGGTCGCCAGGCGCCGGGGCGCGTAGTGCGAGATGAAGAGGGCGATGCCGACGGCGATCGGCACGGCGATGACCATCGCGATGACGGAGCTGATGATCGTGCCGTAGACCAGCACGGCGATGCCGAAGTCCGGCGGGTTGGCGTTGGCGTTCCACTGGAACGACGTGAGGAAGTTGCCCTCGTTGATCGCGAGGACGCCGACCGCGCGGTAGGTGAGGAAGACGGCGATGGCCGCCATGATCACCAGCAGGGTGATGCCGGAGCCCCGGGACAGGCCGCGGAAGACCCGGTCGCCGAGGTGGGTGACGGTCCGGCGGGGCGCGGGGGCGCCGTCCTGCTGGGGCGGCGTCCCGCCTTCGGGGGCGGGCCGGGTGCCGGAGCCCTGGTCGTGCGGGGCCCCTGCTCCCGGTGGCGTGTGTATGGACATGTCCATCTATCTCTCCGGTCTGCGGGCGCGAGGGACCGGCGGTGGCCGGCATCCGTGCCCTGGTGGCGGCGGTGCACCGGAATCGAGCGGATGGGGGTGACGTGCCTGAGGGCCGCGGGCCGGGCGCCGTGTTCGTGGCGCCCGGCCCGCGGTGGGCGTCAGCCCAGGTCGGCGATGGTGGTGCGGACCTTCTCGGCGATCTCGGTGGGCAGCGGCGCGTAGCCGCCGTCCTTCAGGAGTTCCTGGCCGTCCTCGCCGGCGATGTAGCCGAGGAAGGACTTGGTGGCGTCGAGGGTCTCGGCCTTGTTGCCCTTCTCGCAGGCGATCTCGTAGGTCACCAGGGTGATCGGGTAGGCGCCCTCGGCCTTGGTGTCGTACGCCAGCTCCAGGGCGAGGTCCTTGCCCTGGCCGACGACCTTGGCCTCGGAGATGGCCTTCGAGGCGTTGTCGACGGTGGCCTCGACCGGGGTGCCGGCGCCGGTGTCCAGGTCGACGGTCTTGATGCCGTCGGTGGCGTAGGAGAGCTCGAAGTACGAGATGGCGCCGGCGGTCTGCTTCACCTGCTGGGCGACGCCCGAGGAGCCCTGCGCGGACTGGCCGCCCTTGGCCTCCCACGCCTTGCCCGGCTCGTACGGCCAGCTCTTGGGCGCGGCGGCCTTGAGGTACTTGGTGAAGTTGTCGGTGGTGCCCGACTCGTCGGAGCGGTGGAACGCCTGGATCTTGGTGTCGGGCAGCTCGGCGTCCGGGTTGAGCTTCTTGATCGCCTCGTCGTCCCAGGTGGTGATCTTGTCGTTGAAGATGTCCGCGAGGGTGGCCGCGTCCAGGTTCAGCTTGTCGACGCCGGGGACGTTGTAGCCGATCGCGATCGGGCCGCCGACCATCGGCAGGTCGATGGCCTGGCTGTCCTTGCAGACCTCGGCGGACTGCTCGATCTCCTCGGGCTTGAGCGCCGAGTCCGAGCCCGCGAAGGCGGTCTGGCCCTGGAGGAAGGCGGTGACGCCGGCGCCGGAGCCGTCGGGCTTGTAGTTGATCTGGGTGTCCGGGCAGGCGGCGCGGTAGTTCTTGATCCAGACGTCCATCGCGTTCTTCTGCGCGCTGGAGCCGGAGGCGAGGAGCTGGCCGCCCTTGCCGCACTCGACGTCCGCCGCCGAGGCGCTGGCCTCGTTGCCGCCGCCGGTGGTGTCGCCGGTCTCGTCCGAGCCGCAGGCCGTCAGCGCCAGGGCGCCGGACAGGGCGAGTGCACCGAGGGTCAGGGCGCGCGCCCTGTTCTTGCGCTGAAGCTTCACTGTCGGGGATTCCTTCCAGAAACCGTCCGAGTCCGCGGTGCTCGCGGCTCGCTCGCGTAAGGCCGAGATTAGGCAGATCAGGTGACGCCGTCTGCCGACGGGAGTGAACGGGGGGTGAACCTCCCCTGTCGGACTGGTTCCCCCGGCGTCCGGGGTGCCCGCGCTTCCGGCCGCTCAGGTGGCCGGTCCGGCCGGGCCCGGCGGGCCGAGGAGCCGCAGCAGTTCGGCGACGAGGTCGCGGTCGCGGGGCTGGGTGAGCAGGAGCAGGGCCTCCTCCGGCTCCACCCAGCGCACCTCGGCGATCTCGTGGTTCGGCGTGAACGTTCCTCCGGTCGCCTCGGCCGCCCAGTACCGCACCACCTTGGGGCGCCCGCCGGCCTCGTAGTGGAGGGTGGACAGGGGCGCGCCCGGCAGGCAGTCCTGCCCCGTCTCCTCGCGGACCTCGCGGACGGCGGCGGTCAGCGGGTCCTCGCCGGGCTCCAGCTTCCCCTTGGGGTGCGACCAGTCGCCGTACTTGGGGCGGTGGACCAGGCAGACGGTCAGCGGGTGTCCGTCCGGTTCGGGCGCGCGCCGCCACAGCACGCAGCCGGCGGCCTGGATCGGGACGGGCTTGGCATCGGACATGGCACCAGTGTGCCGAGGCGGGGCGGGGCCGCCGGACACCCGGGCCGCTGCGGCGGGGAACGGGCGCGGTGGCTGGGCTGGATGGGGGAGGGGGCGTGGAAGGGGAGCGGGAGGGCTGCGGAAGGGAGGAATGCCGGAAACCCGGTCGCGAGCCCGCCCGGATCGGCAGGATGTGGGCATGAATGACGGAATGCAGACGTGGCCGGGCCCGCGCAGGATCGTGGTGCGGGCGCCGGAGGACCCGGTGGAGGCGGTCACGGAGGCGGACGCCTGCGACGCGCCCCTCGACGTCGACACGGCACTGATCCGCGGGCCCCTCTTCAGCGTGGCCGCGCAGGAACTCGACGGCGAGGACTCCCGCTGGCGCGTGGTCTCGGCCCTCAAGGAGGGCTGCCCCCAGCAGGCCCGGGACGCCCTCATGGACATGCTCTGGCTCCGGGCGTACGAGGAGTCCGCCACCCGTGAGGAGCGGCGCGCCCTGCTGCCGTGGATCGCCCGGCTGGAGCGCGAGCGCCTGGACGAGCTGACGGTGCTGGGCACCCGCTTCCGCGTCGTCCGGGCCGACGAGTACGCCGCGGTCGGCCCCGACGGCATCGAGACGCCCCGCCCGACCGACCCCGAGCCCGCGGTGCAGGCCGGTGAGGAGCCGCCGGGCGAGGGGCGGCTCGACGAGGAGGTGATCCTCGACCCGGACACGCCCCTCACCCCCAGCCAGGCCGCCGAGCGGCTCCTGATGACCGGCCTCGTCCAGACCGCCGCCACCTTCCCGGACGA
The DNA here is from genome assembly GCF_000719955.1 of Streptomyces albidoflavus. Classification (GTDB taxonomy): domain Bacteria; phylum Actinomycetota; class Actinomycetes; order Streptomycetales; family Streptomycetaceae; genus Streptomyces; species Streptomyces albidoflavus. The sequence goes on along the minus strand of NZ_JOII01000007.1, from coordinate 114,827 downwards.
CTTCCGCCAGGACGCCCGCCGGGCCATCTCCACCCACCCGGACGTGCTGATCCTGCCCGTCACCTTCCGGCTGGTGCAGCGCCGCGGCTTCAACTGGCAGCTCGGCGGCTCCCTGCACGCCGCCCCGTACTGGGCCCGCAAGTCCCTGGTCTTCAGCCTCAGCTGGTTCGAGCCGCGCGAGAAGGGCCTCATCGCCTGGGACTTCGGCAACCGCCAGGACGACGCCCGCAGCTGCATGGCCGCCGCCACCCCCGAGGTGGCCGCCGCCCTGGAGGCGTACGCCGACGCCGCCGACCGCGTCCAGGCCGAACGCCTCAACGAGGTCGAGGTCCTCGGCACCCTGCACCGCGTCGCCCGCGCCCGCCGCCTGGTCCGCTGGGGCGCCGACGGCCCCGAGGGCCCCCGCCCCTCCGACGTCAACGTCCAGGAGCCCTGCCAGATCAGGCCGCGCCTGGACGAGGACGGGGTGATCCACCACGAGTGGGAGGACGGGGGCGGGGAGACCGAGGGGAGCGAGGCGGGCCGGGTGTGAGCGGAGCCGTCCGGCCTGCCGCGCGGGGAGGCCGGAGGGCCGCTACGGCTTCGGCTCCCGGGGCGCGTACCTCTGGCGCCACTCCGGGACGCGGGCGGCCAGGTGCTCCTCCGGCACCTCGTAGACGGCGCTCAGCCAGGCGAGCGAGTAGCCGTCCCGGAGCTGGCCGAGGATCTGCTCGGCCTTCCATTCCAGGTGGCTGCGGAGGGTGGACATGGTGACTCCTTCACGAGGGGGAGAGGGAGGCGCGGAGCCGGTGCGGCCTCTCACGCGCAGGGGCGCAGGGTTCCGGTCTCGGCCAGCCGTTCCAGGAGCGCTTCGGCGACCACGGCCAGCCGTCGCAGGTGGGCGACGGTCGCGGGGTGGGCGGTGGTCGGCAGGTCGGTGGCGCGCAGTGTGCGGGCCTGCCTGACGAGGCCGTCCACCTGCGGGTCCCGATCGCCGGTGGCCACCGCGACGTTCTCCAGCCGCACGAGGTCGCCGCGTAGCCGCTCGGCCAGCTTCGGGGCCTCGGCGGCCGGCGGGTCCTGGTCGGCGATCACGTCCCCGATGTCGTCCAGGATCGAGTCCAGTGGCCGCAGTCGCCGCAGACGGTCGGCGATCCGCGCGAGGTCGTCCGTGTCGAGGCGCGGTGGCGAGGCGTCGACGGCGAACACGATCATCCGGGCGTCAGCGAGCCGGACGGAACCCCGGCGCCGGACGTTCCGGCCGCCGCCCGTTCCTTCTCGCACCGACTGGCCAAGTGCCGCAGGACGAAGGCGAGATCGCGCATCGCGTGATACGCGGAGTGGACGAGCGCCGCACCGGTGCGGGCCGCCGCCAGCAGGGCCGCCGCTTCCTTCTGCGTCGGTGCGGGCTTGCCGGGGGTGTCGCGGGGAAGCTCGGCCAGGGCCGACTCGATGTGGCCGACGAGCCCGGCGGTCACGGCCTCGATCTGGACACGCGTCGTGGTGCCGAGCTGAAGCGACAGCGCTTTGTCGGCGGCGGCTCGGGCCACGCCGATGTCAAGCGTGACGCGCTCGGGGGTTTCCGGGGTCAAACGTTCGGTATCCGTCATGGGACGCTCCTGACCTGCGGGCATGGGGAGGTGCGCACGTCCAGGTCCCCCCTGTTTCACCGTTGCCCTGTGCGCTGTCATGGCAACTGGTAGTAATCGTGACAGCGGCACCGCTTGCCTGGAAGCGCGACAGTGGAATTCCGCGAGCGCGTTTCTGCGTGACGCGTCGGCTCAAACCGGAGGCTTCGCGCTCGTGGGTGGAGCCTTCTGCTCCTGGGCAGAAAGCTCCTTGCGGTGGCGTGACATTCTCGGTCACACTGGGTGACGCCCACTGGGAGGCGCGTAGATGATCACGGACGTGGAGAGCGCGACACCGGCTCTGTGCCGTCTTCAACTCGGCAGGGAGCTGCGGAAGTTACGCGCTGCCGCAGGACTGACCTCGACTCAGGTCGTCCGCAAGCTGATCTGTAGCCCTTCCAAGCTGACCCGGCTGGAAACGGGCGAGAACGCCGTCGTGGAGACGGCCGATGTGATGGCGCTCTGCGAGATCTACGGCGCGCGCCCGGAGGTCCGCGAACTCCTCATCGGGTACGCGGCGGTGACGAAGACCAGGAAGGACTGGTGGCAGTCGCCCGAGTACCGGCCCGCGATCTCGCCGACCTTCAAGGCGTACTTGGGGTTGGAAGCTACGGCCGAGGCGTTGCAGACGTATCAGGGCGAGTTCGTCCCGGGGCTACTTCAGACCGAGGACTACGTTCGGTCCATCATCCACGAGTTGAGGACCGACGGTCTTCCTGCCGACGAAATCGATCGCCTGGTCGCGGTACGGATGACGCGGCAGGATGTGCTGCGCCGCCCCGAGCAGCCCCTGAGGTTTGCGGCGATCGTCAACGAGTCCGTTCTACGCCGCCAAGTCGGTGGCTCGGCCGTCATGCGCGGCCAGATTGAGCACTTGATCGAGATGGCCAGTCAGTCTGCTGTCCGTGTGCAGGTCGTGCCTTTCAAGGCTGGCGCCCACGCGGGGATGGACGGCGCCTTCACCCTGCTCAGGTACGAAGATGCGTCTCCGATCGTCTACCTGGAGAACTTGGGCGGGGCCTCAGTGGTGCGCAGGCGGGCGGACGTGGCCCAGTACGAGGAGGCGTTCACCGATCTCCAGATACTTGCCGTCGGGCCGCAGGAGTCCCTCGGCATGATCAAGGAAGCAATCAAGGAGTTCTGATGCACACGAACACTCACACCGCTCTGTCGGGTGCCCGCTGGTTCACGTCGAGCTACAGCAACGCCCAGGGTGGCGAGTGCGTCGAGGGTGCTGCATTGCCTGGCGGGCAGATGGCCATCCGTGACACCAAGGACCGCCGGCGCGGTGCGTTCGTTTTCCCGGCGCCTGCCTGGCGTGCCTTCCTCGGTGCGGTGAAGGAGGGCGGCGAGTCCGTCTGATCTGCGGCGACGAGCCGGTCCGGGGGAGCGCCCGGTCCGGTTCGTTCGCATGTCCCGGGGTGTATTAATGGGCGCAATGTGTGGATCTGCGTCTCAGAAGGTGGTCAAAAGCGGGGGTGGTCTGGTCAGGCTGTTAACCCACCCGTAACACTTAGGGTCGAAGTGGGTCGCCGTCCTTCCGCGGGCGGTGGCCCCAGCACTGTGCGAGGCAACGGCGCCGAGCGCACCCACCGGGCGTACCGGTGCGCGCGCCTGCCCGGACGAGGCGGCGCCCGCTCCCTGCGCCCGGCGACCTTGGCCCGGTCCCCGTGACCGGCCCCCGCGCCAGAAGGGACCCCCGGTGACCCGTAACGACACCAAGGACCAGCTCGCCTCGCTCCTCGCCGAGACCGAGCGCCGCAATCCGGCCGAGCCGGAGTTCCACCAGGCCGTCCGGGAGGTGCTGGAGAGCCTGGCCCCGGTGCTGGCGGCCCGGCCCGAGTACGCCGAGCCGGGGCTGGTCGAGCGCCTGGTCGAGCCCGAGCGGCAGATCATCTTCCGGGTGCCGTGGCAGGACGACCGGGGGCGCGTCCACGTCAACCGCGGGTTCCGGATCGAGTTCAACAGCGCGCTCGGCCCGTACAAGGGCGGGCTCCGCTTCCACCCCTCGGTCAACCTCGGCATCGTGAAGTTCCTCGGCTTCGAGCAGATCTTCAAGAACGCGCTGACCGGGCTCGGCATCGGCGGCGGCAAGGGCGGCAGCGACTTCGACCCGCACGGCCGCTCGGACGCCGAGGTGATGCGGTTCTGCCAGTCCTTCATGACCGAGCTGGCGCGCCACATCGGTGAGCACACCGACGTGCCCGCCGGGGACATCGGCGTCGGCGGCCGCGAGATCGGCTACCTCTTCGGCCAGTACCGCCGCATCACCAACCGCTGGGAGGCCGGCGTCCTCACCGGCAAGGGCCCGCTCTGGGGCGGCTCCGCGATCCGGCCCGAGGCCACCGGCTACGGCAACGTCCTGTTCACCGCCGCCATGCTCCGCGAGCGCGGCGAGGAGCTGGAGGGCCAGACCGCCGTCGTCTCCGGCTCCGGCAACGTCGCCCAGTACACCATCGAGAAGCTGACCGCCCTCGGCGCCAACGCCCTGACCTGCTCCGACTCCAGCGGCTACGTGGTGGACGAGAAGGGCGTCGACCTCGAACTCCTCCAGCAGATCAAGGAGGTCGAGCGCGGCCGGGTCTCCGACTACGCCGAGCGGCGCGGCGCCTCCGCCCGCTTCGTCGCCGGCGGCAGCGTCTGGGACGTCCCCGCCGACGTCGCACTCCCCTCCGCCACCCAGAACGAACTCACCGAGGCCGACGCCACCACCCTGATCCGCAACGGCGTCAAGGCCGTCTCCGAGGGCGCCAACATGCCCACCACCCCGGAGGCCGTCCACCTCCTCCAGCAGGCCGGCGTCGCCTTCGGCCCCGGCAAGGCCGCCAACGCCGGCGGGGTCGCCGTCAGCGCCCTGGAGATGAGCCAGAACCACGCCCGCACCACCTGGCCCGCCACCCGCGTCGAGGACGAACTCGCCGCCATCATGACCGCCATCCACGACACCTGCCACGAAACCGCGGAACGCTACGGCGCCCCCGGCGACTACGTCACCGGCGCCAACATCGCCGGCTTCGAGCGGGTGGCGGACGCGATGGTGGGGCAGGGGGTCATCTAGCCACCCGGCCCACCCCGGCCGCCTACGCCCCCTACTGCCCCACCCGCCCGTCCACGCACTCCCGGAGGAGGTCGGCGTGGCCGCAGTGGCGGGCGTACTCGTCGATGCGGTGGACGAGTAGTTCGCGGATGGCGATGTTGTCGGTGCCTACCCGGGTGGAGAGGTCCGGGTAGGCGGACAGGGCGGTGTCGGTGGCCGTCTGTTCGCGTCGCAGGTCGGTGAAGGCGGACGCGACCTCGGCGGGGTCGGCGACGGCGCCGTGGAAGTCGGCGTCGCGCTCGCCGTAGAGCTTGGGGGCGGGGTCGCCCTCGCCGAGCCAGTTGCGCCAGTCGCGCTCGACCTCGGCGAGGTGGCGGACCAGGCCGAGCAGGGACATGGTGGACGGCGGGACCGAGCGGCGGGCCAGCTGTTCGGCGTCGAGGCCGTCGCACTTCATGCGCAGGGTGTGGCGGTAGGAGGTCAGGAAGTCCTGGAGGGTGGCCAACTCGCCTTCGGGGCCGGGGCCTTCGGTGTCGCGCGGGTCGTCGGCGGGGTCGACCCACATGTCGGGGAAGACGGTCGCGCGGGTCCAGCGTGCGGGTTCTTCGGTCATGCGGTCATGGTGGGCCGCACGCGCACGGGGCCGCCACCGAGTTCCGGTGGCGGCCCCGTGCGCGGGGGTGCGGGGATCAGCCGGTGGCCGGGCCGTTCCGGTCGCGGAAGCGGCGGCGCGCTCCGGTGGCGAGGGCGGCCAGCGCGCCCGCCGCCGTCAGGCCGACGGCCAGCGCGAGCAGCTCCGTGGCGCCGGGTCCGCCGGTGTCGGGCAGCTCACCGCCGGGGCCGGGGCCGGGGCCGGGGCCGGGGCCGGGGCCGTGGGTGTGCGTGGGGCTGGGGGTGGGGTTCGGCGTGGGTGAGGGGGACGGGCCGGGGCCCTCGCGGTCGGTGTTGGTGACGGTGCAGGTGGCCCGCTGCCCTGCGGCCAGGGTCACCTCGTCCTCGTCGGTGACGGGGATCGGCCCGTTCTCGCCGACGCAGCTCCACCCGGAGGCGTCGTAGCCCTCGGGGCCGTCGCTCTCGGCGAGCTGGTACGTCCCGGGTGCGACCTCGCCCACGGCGCCGCCGGGGCCGCCGAGCTGGTCGGGGCCGGTGGCGGTGAGCTGCCAGTCGGACGGGGTGGCGGTGCCGCCGTGCCGGTTGACGACCTTCTTGACCAGGCGCAGCCGGGCGGAGTCCTCCTCCTCGTCGCAGGTCACCGTGTTGGTGACGGTGAGGCGGGTGTGTTCGCGGTCCAGGGTGGCGCGGAAGGGGAGGTCACCGGTGGCGGGGTCGCCGTTGGCCTCGGTGACCTGGCTGTCGGTGAGTTCGCAGCGGTCGGGGAGGGTGGTCTCCTCGTCGACGGTGGCGGTGTCGCCCGGGGCGTAGCCGGTGCGGGGGGTGCCCCAGGGCTGCGGGGTGGCGGCGGCGCCGTCCGGGCCGGTGAGGGTCAGGGTGGCCTCGTAGCCGTCGGGCTGGTCGCCCTCGGCGTACGGGGTGCCGTCGATGGTCCAGCGCTTGTCGACGGTGAGGTCGACCTCGTCGGGGCGGCAGGTCAGGGTGTTGGTGACGGTCAGCTCGGTGTGCTCGCGGGTGAGCCGGGCCTCGAAGGGGAGCTCGTCGGTGGCCGGGTCGCCGTTGATCTCTGTGACCTCGCGGGAGACGAGCCGGCAGCCGGGGCCGGGGGTGACCTCCTCGTCGACGGTGGCGGTGTCGCCCAGTTGGTAACCGGCACGGGTGGTGCCCCAGGGCTGCGGGGTGGCTCCGGCGCCGCCCGGACCGGTGAGGGTGAGGGTGGCTTCGTTGCCGTCGGGCTGGTCGCCCTCGTCGTATGTCGTGCCGTCGATGGTCCAGCGCTTGTCGACGGTCAGGTCGGCCAGTTCGTCCTGGGAGGGGTCGGGGCGGTTGTAGACGGTGCAGGAGACGCCGCCCTGGCGGGCCAGGTCCACGGTGAAGCCGGTGGGGCCGGAGTTGGTCACGGGGACGGAGGCGCCGTCGTCCAGGTTGACGCAGACGGCGTTGGCGCCGCCCCGGGTGACCAGGGTGTGGTTGGGCTGCTGGGTCTCCTCGACGGTGACCGGGGCCTCGCCGGTGGTGGGCGGGAACTCGGGCTCGAAGGTGACGCCGCCGGTGCCGTCGTCGTCGGTGGCGCGGGTGTCGGGGAGCCCGCCGAGCGGCTCGGTCGAGGAGGCGGTGAACTCCCAGCCGGGGCCCGCGTTCCGCGAACCGGACACGTCCTCACCGGTGTTGGACTCCGGCACGATCTGCTTGATCACCGAGACGGTGCCCGCGCAGTTGCTGAGGGCCAGTTGGTTGAGGGCGGCGCCGGCGGCGGTGAAGTCGGTGGTCTGGTAGTAGTTGGCGGTCTCCGGGTTGTCGCCCGTGAAGGCTTCCGGGCCGGAGATGGCGCGCAGGTTGAGCCCGGAGACGCCCTCGACGCCCCGCCCGACGCCGACCGCGACCACCCGGGTGCCCTGGGCCTTCACCGCGTTGGCGGCGAAGATGCCGCCCTCGGTGTCGGCGAAGTGGGTCCGCGAGCCGTCGCCCTTGATGGGCTTGCTGAACCGGGTCGGGTTGCCGTCGGTCAGGACCACGGTCAGGTCGTACCGGGTCGGGGCCTTGGCGACCGCGTACAGCCCCTGGTCCCAGTTGGTGCCCGACCCCAGGTCCCAGTCCGCGTACAGGCTCTTGAAGGCGTCCGCGCCGGCCTGGGTGGAGACGGAGGTGGGCTCGGGGTGGTTCTCGGTGCCGGTGCTGGGGGAGTTCCGGTCGAAGGAGAAGAGCGAGAGCCGCGAGGGGGTCCCGGCCAGCGCGTCCGTGAACTGGTCCGCCGCGTCCTTGAGTTGGGGCAGCGCGCTGCCGACGGAGGCGGAGAGGTCCAGGACCAGGGCGACGTCGATCCCGCAGGCGCCGTTCAGCGGCGGGTTGTTCCTGGACTGCTGCCAGATCCCGGTGGAGGCGGTGAAGGGGGACTCCCGGTACTCCGTGCTGTACATGAAGTCGCTGGTGGAGGAGTACGTCTGGCCGCCCTCCAGCTCCGGCGTGGGGAAGGCGTACGCGGGGGAGAGCGAGCCGGAGCCGCTGCCCGGGCCGGTGCGCAGCTCGGGGTTGGTGTACCAGCCGGACGGGGCCGCGATCTGGCGGACGGTGTAGACGGCGCCCTCGTTCGGGCCGCCCGGCCCGGTGCCGGGGACGGTGAACGAGCAGTCGCCGTCGGTGTCGGAGACGCAGACACCCCAGTCGGGGTCGACGGGCTCGGTGGCTCCCTCGTCGGCGAAGAGGCCGAGGGTGACACCGGCGAGCGGCCCGACCTCGGCGTCGGCGGTCCGGTCCCCGCCGGTGCGCACGGTCACCACGGAGGTGGTGGCGGTGGGCGGGGGAACCTCGGCGACGGCCGCGCGGGCGGCGGGTCCGGAGGTCGCCGCGGGCGCGAGGCCCGTGGTGCAGAGCAGGGCCGTCAGTGCGACCAGGGCGCGTACGGCCACGGCGGCCCGTCGCCGGTGGGGTGGTGCCATGTGTCTTCGCCTGTTCCCCTCAGGCCCGCCTCCGCGGGGCGGACGGGCCGGTCGTCTCTCGGTGGCCCGCCGGTCGGGCGCACCCAGAAGAGCAGGTCATATGACCGGGTGTGGGGGATTCCTCCGTACGGGGGCGCGGCGGGCGCGGGACGGCGAGGTCTCGCCTACGCGGTGAGCTGACGCCCCGTCTGCTGTCCAACTCCCTGGCCGGAGAGGGCGATCCGGCCGCCGCTGATCGTCATGGCTCCTCGGTGCGTCCGCCGTCCTCCCGCCCGAACAGCAGCCCCGCGATCTCGCGGAAGGCGTCCTCGGCGGCGCGGCCCTCCAGTGCGTCGTCGAGGTTGTCGCTGAGCAGGAGGGAGGCGAAGCCGTGCGCCAACGACCAGGCGGCGACCCCGGCGAGGCGGGGCTGCGTCGCACCGGCGCCCGGCGCTCCGGCGACGCCCGCGCGCAGCGCCTCGCCGGCCGTGGCGGTGGCGGCGCGCAGGGCGGGGTCCTCGGTGCGGAGCAGGGCGGGCTGGAACATGACCTGGAAGTGGGCCGGGTGCTCGCGGGCGAACCGGACGTAGGCCACCCCGCGTTCGCGCAGGTCGGGGGCGGCCTGGAGGGCGGCGGCGAAGAGCGCCCACCCTTCGGCGGCGAAGGCGGTGAGCAGTCCTGTCCGGTCCTTGAAGTGGTGCGCGGGGGCGGCGTGCGAGACCCCGGCCCGGCGGGCGAGGTCGCGCAGGGAGAGCGCCTGCGGCCCCTCGGCCCTGATCACCTCCTCGGCGGCGGCGAGCACGGCCCGCCGCAGATCGCCGTGGTGGTAGGTGCGCTCACCCTGCTCGCTGGTCATGGCAGCAGCCTACGCGGGATCTAGTCATTGACAAGTTGGCGGGCGAGGCGCACGCTGGGGCTCGCATCTAGTCGCTGACTAGATGGCCCATGTATGCGGCCGGGCTAAGGACCGGCGGCGGGCGCGACGGCACGGACGTAAAGGGTGGGGACGGCATGACGGACGGGACGCACAGGGACACCGACACCGGCACCGACGCGGGCACTGACACGGGGGCGGGCGAGCGGGCGGCCGCGCGGCGGATGTGGCACCTCCTGGAACCGGTGCACGCGGTGGTCTACTACGCCCCCGAGGCGTACGAGGAGGCGGCGGCCCTCGGGTACGGCACGGCCGAGCGCTGGCCCGCCTACTTCGCCTGGCGGGCCGCCCCGCTCGGCCCGGCCGGCGCGGAGGAGACCACCGCCGCCTTCCACAGCTTCAGCCCGGACATGGTCGCCCGGTACGTGCCGGAGAGCTGGCGGATCGCGGCCCCGGACGCCGTCCTGGCGGCCCGGACCAGGGCGGTCACCCGGACGTACGCCGCCCTCCTCGGCCCCGGGGCCGACACCCCAGGCGTCCCGGAGGCGGCCACCCTGGCCCGCCGGGTCGCCGGGGCGGCCGTCCCGGCGGGCCCCCTGAGCGCGGCCAACGCGGCGCTGCCCTGGCCCGGGGAACCCGCCGCCGCCCTGTGGCAGGCGGCCACCGTGATCCGCGAGCACCGGGGCGACGGCCACCTCCGCGCCCTGCGCGAGGCCGGCCTCGACCCCGTCGAATCCCTGGTCTCCTTCGCCGCGATCGGCGCGGCCCCGCCCGAGGTCTTCGCCAGCCGGGGCTGGACCCCCACCGCGTGGGAGGCGGCCCGCTCCCGGCTGGCCGCCCGGGGCCTGGTCGACGCGGCCAGCGCGGCCACCGAGGCGGGCCGGGAGCTGCGAGCACAGGTGGAGCGCCGCACCGACGAACTGGCGGCGGAGCCCTGGCGGGTGCTCTCCGACGACGAGCGGGAACACCTCGCCAAGACCCTGGAGCCGTTCTGGGTCGCGGCGATCGGGTCGGGGCTGCTGCCCGGGGTCAACACCTTGGGGATCGGCAAGGTGTGACGGGCACGCCCGGCGTCCGCACCCGGAGGATGCATAGGCCCCGCGATGCGCGCCCCCGCGCTCACTCCCCGGCGGTCATCTCCGCCAGCCTCACCACCGTGTTCCAGTTCCGGCTGGTCGCCGGGCCCGCCGTCTTCGGGATCGCCCGGGTCAGGGGGTCGGACAGCCGGGAGCGGCCCAGGCCGTTCGGGGTGTGGAGGTAGACGGCGCGGTCGCCCGGCCGGAAGTCCTCGGGGTGGAAGGCGGCGGGGTCGAGTCCGGACAGGTCGGCCGGGGTGACGGTGCGGGAGAGGTAGAGGACGTGGAGCTGCTTGGGCTCCAGGTCGGCGGCCGGGAACGGGCAGGCGTCGACGACCGCCTGGAGGTAGGCGTGGTCCCGGACGAGGACGCCGACCTCGAAGCCGTACCGGTCGCGCAGGGCGTCCGCGATCCCGGTGGCGAGGGCGTCCGGGTCGGCCCGGGGGCTGGTGAAGACGGCGTTGCCGCTCTGGAGGTAGGTGCGCGCATCGCCGTGGCCCAGTTCGGTGAGGAGGGTGCGCAACTCGGCCATGGGGACCTTCTTGTGGCCGCCGACGTTGATGCCGCGCAGCAGGGCCGCGTACCGCTGGGAGGTCGTCATGGGGCCAGCCTAGGAACGGGTACCGGCGGGGCGCCCGCACCGCGTGCCGGGTACCGGCCGCCGGAGTGACTACCCCGTCCGCGCCCCGGCCCCACCTGGCCGCCTCCCGCGCCACCCGAGCGGCCGAAGACCTCGGGGGCCCCGGGCGGGAAGGCGTACGGGATGCGGCCTCTCTCCGACTTCCGACCCGTGGCGGCACTCAACCGGTGGCGCAACGACCCGACCGTCATGCAGACGGTCCGGTCCGCCGCCGCCGCGACCTTCGCCTACGCGGCGGCGGTCTGGCTGCTGGGCAACAAGCCGCCGCCGCTGCTCGCGCCGCTGACCGCGCTGCTCATCGTCCAGGTCACCCTCTTCGCCACCCTCACCAGCGGATTCCGCCGGATCATCGCGGTGGTGGCGGGCGTGCTGATCGCGGTCGGGTTCAGCTCGCTGGTGGGGCTGAACTGGTGGAGCCTCGGCATCCTCATCATCACGGCCCTGGCGCTGGGCCACCTCGTACGGGTCGAGGAGTTCGTCCGCGAGGTGGCGATCTCCGCCATGCTCGTCCTCGGCGTCTCGCACGCCACCGACCTGGCCCTCTCCCGGGTCCTTGAGACGCTGGTCGGTGCCGGCGTCGGCCTGCTCTTCAACTTCGTCTTCGTGCCGCCGGTCTGGGTCTCCTCGGCGAGCGAGTCCATCGAGGACCTGGCCTCGCGGATGAAGGACCTGCTCACCGACATCGGCGACGAGGTGGCCGGCCACACCCCGGTCGAGCGCGCCGCCGCCCGGCTCCACGAGGCGCGCGACCTGAACCACGACATCGCCGAGGTCGACGAGTCGCTCGACCGCGCGGTGGACAGCCTCCGCTTCAACCCGCGCGTCCGCGAGGGCCTGCTCTCCCGCGTCGTCCTCCGCACCGGCCTGGACACCCTGGAGATCATCGCCGTGGTGCTGCGGGTCACCGCCCGCACCCTCACCGACCTGGCCCGTGAACGCACCGACGAACCCCTCTTCCCCGAGGAGACGGCCACCGCCCTCCAGGACGTCTTCATCAACATGGCCGGGGCCATCGACAGCTTCGCCGTCCTCATCACCGCCCAGGTCAGCAAGGACGCCGACGAGGCCGAGACCTTCCTGCTCACCGAGTTGTCGGCGGCCCGCACCAGCCGCGAGCACGTCGCCACCCTGCTCCTCGAACACGTCCAGGAACATCCCCGCCAGTGGCAGCTGCACGGCGCCCTGCTCACCGACATCGACCGCGTCCTCGACGAACTCGACGTCGAGAAGCGCTCGATGCGCCTCGCCGAGGAACTCGACCGCTCCGCCCGCCGCCAGCGCGAGCGGTACCCCCGGCTGGCCCGCGTCCAGCGCCGGATCGAGAAGGGGCGGCGCCGGGTCCGGCGCCGGGCCGGCGAGCTGTTGCGGCGGCGGAAGACCGGGTGAGGCGTGCCCGGGGGCTCAGGGGCCGCCCGGGCCCTGCTCGGTCTCGGCGAACCCGTCCACCAGCCGCCCCAGCACCCGGAGGCAGGCGTCGATCTCGGCGTCGGTGAGACCGCCGGGAAGCTCCGCCAGCATGGCCTTCTCGCGGGTGGTGATGGCCTCGATGGTGGCGCGGCCGGCGGGGGTGAGGCGGATCAGGGGGGAGCGCTGGTGGGCCGGGTTCGGGGTGGTGGTGACCCAGTCGCGGGCGGCGGCCTCGTTGGTCATGCGCTGGACGAACTGGCGGCTGACGGACTGGAGCCGGCCCAGTTGCGGCACGGTCAGGTCGCCGTGGGTGTGCAGCAGGTCCAGGACGGCGCGGACGCCGGCCGTGACGCCCCGGGCGGCGTTGTCCTGCTCGATCTTGCGCTGCACCCGCCGGTACAACGGCCCGACCAGCGCGAACACCTCCATGAGGCGGTCGGCGAGCCGCTCGGGCGGCAGGGGGTCGGCGGGTGCGGGGCGGGGGGTGTCGGTCACCCGGCCATGGTGGCACCGGCGGCCCGTCCACAGGCATTCCACGGGTGCTCCGCCGCCCCCCTCCCCTCCCATCATGACAACCCAGTTGTCAAAATCACCCCATCATGACACCTTGGTTGTCATGACGCGACCCACGCCGTACGACGGCTCCCCCGCGCTCTTCCCCTCCGGCGACGGCGACCTCGCTCACCTCGACACCGGGCCCCCGCCGACCGGCACCGACCCCGCCGCCCCCGCCCTCGTCCTCCTCCACCCGGGCTGGACCGACCACACCCTGTGGAGCGAGGTCGTGCCGCCGCTCGCCGCGCGCCACCGCGTCATCGCCCCGGACGCACGCGGCCACGGCGCCTCCGCCAACGCCTCGCGCCCCTTCCGCCAGTGCGACGACCTCGCCGCCCTCCTCCACCACCTCGGCACCGGCCCCGCCGTCCTGATCGGCTGCTCCATGGGCGCCGACCTGGCCGTCGCCACCGCCCTGGAACACCCGGACCTGGTCCGCGCCCTCGTCCTCAGCGGCGGCGGAACCGGCCAGAACACCGAGCTGCGCACCCCGTGGGCGGTGGAGAACGCCGCCCGGCAGCAGGCGTCCCTCGCCGCCGGGGACCTGCCCGGCTGGGCCGAACACTTCGCCCACGGCGCCGTCGGCCCCCAGCGCCAACCCGGCGACGTACCCACCGACTTGCTGGACCGCATCCGCACCGCCGGCCTGCGCACGCTCGCCAAGCACACCCCGGACGAGCCCGACCACCACCTCCCCGTGCCCGGCCTGGCCGCCCGCGCCGCCGGCCTCACCGTGCCCGTCCTCGCGGTCAACGGCGCCCTCGACGCTCCCGAACTGGCCGCCCACGCCCGCCACGTGGCCGATTCCGCCCCCTGGGGCCGCACCGTCACCCTCCCGGACGCCGGGCACTTCGCGCCGATGGAGCGGCCGGGGGAGTTCGTGGAGGCGGTGGAGGAGTTCCTGCGGGAGGCCGAGGGCGGCCGGGGGCGCTGACACCCCGGGCACGCCGTCGGCCCGACCGGGCCACCGGCACCGGCACCGGCACCGGCACCGGCACTGTCATCGCGGGGCCGGGCCCGGTTCGTACGGCAGGCCCACCAGGGCGGCCGCTCGTGCGCTGGGGTCCGGTTCCGGGCCGAGCCATTCGCAGATCAGGACGGTGGCGTCGTCCTGGAGGCGGCCGTCGTGGTGGTCCAGGAGGGCGCGGACCAGGCGGCGCAGGGTCTCCGGCACGGGGAGGCCGTCCGCGTGGTGGCGGACGAGGAAGTCGGTGAAGCGGGTGAGGCCGAACTCCTGGTCGTCGGCGCCGCGTGCCTCGGTGACGCCGTCGGTGTAGAGGACGATCCGGTCGCCGGGCTCCAGCTGGTCCTGGCAGAGGGTGACGGGCAGCGCGAGGTCCGTCCCCATCGGCGGCCCCGGCGGGCACGCCAGGTGGGTGCTCCAGCGGCTGCCCCGGATGATCACCGGGGTGTGGTGGCCACGGTTGGCCCAGGTCAACACGCCGGTACGGGTGTTGAGTTCGGCCAGCAGCCCGGTGACGTACCGGCCGTGCCCGAACTGCTCGACCAGGACCTCCTCGATCCGTGCCGCGGTCTCGACCGGCCCCGCCCCCTGCCGCCGCGCGTTGCGGCTCGCCCCGATGGCCAGGTGGGCGGTCAGCCCGGCGGCGGTGTCGTGCCCCATCGCGTCGAAGATGGCCAGGTGCACGGTGTGCGCGTTCCTGGCGGCGGTGGCGTAGTCGTAGGCGTCACTGCTGATCGTGTACGCGGGCTCCATCGCCGCCGAGATCACCACGCGGCCGTCGGCGTAGGTGCGCGGGGCCATCTGGGCCCACTGCATCTCGGCGGCGATGTTCATCGGCCGGACGCGTGTCAGGCGGGCGTGCGCGTCGCTGATCCCCTGTTTGCTCTCGATGATCAGGGCGATCACCGAGGCCAGCAGGTTCATGTACTGCTCGGTTTGCTCGTGCTCGTGTCCCTGCTGGCCGCCCTCGTGCTCGTCGTCGCCCTCGCCCTCGTCCGCCGTGGTGATCCGCAGGACGCCGAGGCGTTCGGTGCCGTCCAGCAGCGGGACCCACCAGTGGTGCTCCCCGGAGCCGGTGGGGGCGCCGGCGGTGATCGTCCCGTACTGGTAGGCGCGGCCCGCCACGCTGCCGTCGACCGGCAGTTCCGCCTCGTACGCGGCGTCGCCGTCACGGCCGCCGGTGAGCGGGCGGAGCACTTCGCGCTGGAGGTCGGCGAGGTAGATCAGCACCTGGGTGAACCCGACCTGCGCCGCGTGCTCGGAAGCCTTGGCCGGCAACAGCTCCAGCGCCAGCAGATGGCTGTCCGCGAGCAGGCCCGCCAGCATCCGCCAGCCGCCCGCCTCCCGGTCCTGCCCGCTCTCCACTCGCGTACCCGCCTCGTCGAGGTCGGCCCGCTGCCCCGCGCGGCGCGCCCTGGTCGTCGTCCCACCTTGACGCGGTCCGGCGTGTGCTGCATCCGCAGAGGGGGCGGCGCTCGCCGTGGCGGCCTAACCCCGCCCCCGCGCCCCCAGCGCCTCCAGCCCCACCGCGAACACCCCCGCCTCGAACTGCGCCGCCAGCGCCGCCCCGTCCCCCTCGGCCGGCCGGAAGGTGGCCGTCCAGGTGACCGAGCAGCGGGAGTCGCCCTCGGGGCGGACCTCCATGCGGGCGCGGTAGTCGGTGAGCGGGAAGGGATGGGCGACGAAGCCGTACTCCAGGGTCATGAGGGTGTCGTCGACGGAGTGGAGGGCCTCGGTGAGCCGGATGCCGTCCGTGGTGACCAGGTCGCGGACGCGCGGGTTGCCGGGGTGGGCGGTGCTGGAGGCGATCCCGGGGTGCCAGGCGGCGAGGGCGGGGAAGTCGCGGACCTCGCGCCAGACGGCGTCGGCCGCGCGGTCCATGACCCGGTGGGCCCTGGCCTCGGCGTACCGCTGCGGCTGCCGCTGCGAGTGCTGCGGCGCCTGTGGTTCCCGTCGCTGACCCGGGAGGACGGGCTGGGCCTGCTGGAGGTCCCGTCCCGGCTGGGGGTTCTGGCGCTGGGGGTCGTTCGGCACGGGCTCTCCCGGAGGGCGGTGAGGTACGGGGTGACGCGTCCCGCCTGTCTAGCGGGGGAGCCCGGCGCCCCGGAGGTGTGCGGGGTCCGGTTCACCCGAACGGGCGGGGCGCGGGCGCCGCCACCGGATGTCCCGCCACGCGCGTCCCTCCGGGCCCCGCCTCACCGGGCCAGCAACCCCCGGATCTCCTCCGCCACCATCCCCGGCTCCTCCTCCGCCATGAAGTGCCCGCACGTCACCGTCCGGTGGCGCAGGTCGGGGGCCCAGGCCCGCCACAGGGCCTCCGCGTCGTAGCCGAGGGCGGCGCCCCAGTCCTGCTGGAGGACGGTGACGGGCGTGCCGAGGGTGCGTCCCGCGTCGCGGTCGGCGGTGTCGTGGGTGACGTCGATTCCGGCGGTGGCGCGGTAGTCGGCGGTGATCGAGGGGATGGCGGCGGCCGAGGCGGAGAGGTAGGCGGCGCGGATCTCCGGCGGGAGGGCGGCCCGGTCCTGGGTCCAGATGTCGAGGAAGTGGCCGAAAAAGGCTTCGGGGCTGCCGGCGAGGAGCTGTTCGGGCAGGCCGGGCGGCTGGGCCAGCAGGTAGAGGTGGAAGCCGACGGCGGCCGAGGTGCCGTGCAGGGAGTCCCACATGTCGAGGGTCGGGAGGATGTCGAGCAGGGCGACCCGGGTGACCGCCTCGGGGTGGTCGAGGGCGGCCCGGAAGGCGACCAGCGCGCCCCGGTCGTGCCCGGCGAGGGCGAAGCGGTCGTGGCCGAGCGCGGCGGCGAGGCGGACGATGTCGCGGGCCATGGTGCGCTTGGCGTACACCTCCGGGCCGGTCTCGTCCGGCTTGTCGCTGGCGCCGTAGCCGCGCAGGTCCGGGCAGATCACCGTGTGGCCGGTGGCGGCGAGGTCGGCCGCGACGTGCCGCCACATGAGGCGGGTCTGCGGAAAGCCGTGCAGCAGCACCACCGGGGTGCCGCTGCCGGCGACGGCCACATCCAGCCACACCCCGTCGTCCACCGCGACGCGCTGCGAGGTGAAGCCGGGGAGGTCGGTGAGGTCGGGGCGGGGCGCGGGGCCGGAGGACGGGGGCGGGGGAGTCATGGCGGGTCTGTCCGTCTCTCGTGGCAGGGTGGCCACGGGCTGGTGCGGCTGGCGGGAACGGGGCCCCGCCTCGGTACGCCTCCAGCCTCAGGGCGCCGGATCAGCGCTGGATGAGTACGAGCGTGAGGGCAGGGCGAGGGTGACGACGACAGGGAGCCCTGCCTCCGGGGCGGCGGTCGGGTTCGGGGTGCTCGGCCCCGTCGAGTGCCGGGACGGCGCGGGCCTGCCGGTACGGCTCGGCGGGCCCCGGCACCGGGAGGTCGTCGCCCGGCTGCTGGTGGCCCGGCGCCGGGTGGTGCCGGTGGACCGGCTCGTCGCGGACCTCTGGGAGGAGCCGCCGCCGGGCGCGACCGGCGCCGTACGCACCTTCGTCGCCGAGGTGCGCCGCGCCCTGGAGCCAGGCCGCCGCCCGCGTACGCCCTCCCGCCTCCTGGTGACCGAGGGGCCCGGGTACGTCCTGCGTCCCGCCCCCGGCGCCGTTGATGCCTGGCACTTCGAGGCCGAGGTCGCACGCGCCGCCGGGCTCGCCCCCGCCGACGCGGCTCCCGTCCTCGACGCCGCCCTCGCCACCTGGCGCGGCCCCGCCTACGCCGACTTCCCCGGCGCGCGATGGGCGCACGCCGAACGCGCCCGGCTCGCGGAACTGCGCCTGCACGCCGTCGAGCGCCGGGCCGATGCGCTGATCCGCTCCGGCGCACCGCGCGAGGCCGTCTGGGACCTCGACGCCCACGTCGCCGAACACCCCTGGCGCGAGGACGGCTGGCACCTCCTCGCCACCGCCCTGCTCCGCTCCGGCCGCCAGGGCGACGCCCTCGGCGTGCTGCGCCGCGCCCGCCGGGTCCTCGCCGACCAGCTCGGCGCCGACCCGGGCCCCGGCCTCGCCCGCCTGGAACGCGAGGTGCTGCGCCAGGCCGACCACCCCGACGAGGCGGCGCCGGCCACCGGGGACGAGGTGTGGAGCAGCGCGGCGGCGGCGTACGAGGGCAGCGTCCCGGCCCGCTCCCCGGCCCGCCTGGAGGCCACCGCGAGCCTGTTGCGGGAGCTGGCCGTGACCGGCGCGGGCGGCCTCGGCGCGGCCCGGCGCCACCGCGCGGCAGCCGTGGCCGCCGCCGAACGCACCGGGGACGCCGAACTGGCCGCCCGCGTCATCGGCGTGTACGACGTGCCGGCCGTCTGGACCCGGGTGGACGACCCCGACGCCGCCCGCACGGTGGTCCGCGCCGCCGAACGCGTCCTGGCCCGCCTCCCCGAGGACGCCCCCGAGACGGTACGGGCCCGCCTGCTCGCCTCGGTCGCCGTCGAGTCACGCGGCGACGCCCTCGCCGAGGGAGCCCTGCCCCGCGCCGCCGACCCGCCCGGCGGCGCCCGCGAACCCTGGCGCCGCCGCGCCCAACAGGCCGCCGCCGAGGCCGAGTCGGCAGCCCGCCGCCTCCACGACGCCTCCCTCCTCGCCTTCGCCCTGAACGGCACCTTCCTCCAGAGCTTCGCCCGTTGCGGCCAGGCCGCCCGCCGCGACGCGACCGGCGCCGAACTGGTCCGGCTGGCCCGCACCCACGGCCTCCTCGGCCCCGAGGTGCTGGGCCGCCTGATCCGCGTCCAGGCCCTCGCCGGCCTCGGCGACCTGCCCGGCGCCGACCACCAGGCCACCGCCGCCGACCACCTCGCCGACCGCTACGAACGCCCCCTCGCCCGCGTCTTCACCACCTGGTACCGCGCCCTGCGCACCACCCTGGCCACCCCCGCCGACCTGACCGCCACCGAGGCCGCCGAGGTCACCGAGGCCGCCTACGCCGAGGCCGTCGCCCTCCTCCCCACCTGCGGAATGCCCGGCTTCGCCACCGGCCTCCCCGCCCTGACCCGCCTCGCGCCGGTGGTACGGGCAGGCGCACTACCCGCGCCCGAAGCATTCACCGAGGCGGACTGGGGCCCGTACGACCCCTGGGTGCGCCCCCTGCTCCTCCTCGGCGACGCCCGCCCCGACGAGGCCCGCGAGGCCCTGCGCACCGCACCCCGCCCGCCCCACGACCTCATGGCCGAGCCGATGTGGTGCCTGCTGGCCCGCGCGGCGGCGCTCGCCGGTGACCCCGTACTCGCGGCACGGGCGGCGGCCGTACTGAGCCCGGCCGAGGACCAACAGGCAGGTGCGGCAAGCGGGTTGCTGACCTTCGGCCCGGTGGCGGAGTACCTGGCGGAGGCCCGGGAGGCGGCGGGCGGATAGCCGGCCCGCCCGCAGGGTGTCCCGGGCCGGCCGGTGTCCCTCACCCCGCCTCGGAGGCGACCTCCGGCTCCCAGCGGGCGAGGCAGGCGCGGAGCACGTCCGGCGGGACCTCGTAGACCGCGCAAAGACGGTCGAGGGACATGCCCTCGCGATGCTGCGCGAGGATCTGCTCGCGCTTCCACTCCAGATGACGGACCCAGGCGGACAAGGTTGCTCCTTCGCAGGTGACACAGCGTGCGTACGGCGGGATGCGCGGAGAGTCGTCGGCGCTGGGCGCGTTCCAGGGCTGCGGCGAGTCGAGCGCGCGGAACGCCACCCGGTCGAACGCCATCACCCACGGCCCGTACCCCTCCAGCAGGAGCCGCCGCCCACCCGCCCGGGTGTGCCCCCGCTCCACCACCCGCCGGTACTCCCCGGCAACCGACATCAGGTCCCCTTCCCGCACCGTCTCCGGCGTCACGAGCCGCGCCACACAACCGGCCACGGCCCGGGGATCGGAAGCACCCGGATACGTCTGCAACTCCTTCTCGGGAACCAGGAATTGCCGATCCCCGAGCGGCACCGCCGCGACCCTGCGCAAGGCACCCTCCACGTCCAGCAGCACAAGCTGACGACGGGTACGGGGGTGCCAGACGACAAGAGACATGGGGGTACCTACGCAGAGTGGTGGGTGGGTGGTTTCTCTCCGTAAGTCCACAGCCTCACCCAGTGATGGCTAGCCTGGCCAGCGATACCTGTCCCATATCCCTGATGACACAAGGGGCGCACGGCATGAGCCAGGAGAAGGAACTCGATCCGCTCGGGTCGGCCAGGCAGCTGTTCGGCGCGCGGCTCCGGCGCATGCGTAAGGCCCGAGGGTGGAGCCTCGACGTCCTGGAGGCCAGTGTCCCTCTGAGTAAGTCCCAGTTGGCCCGAGTCGAAAGAGGGTCGTACCTGCCTCCGGAGAAGCTTCCGGCCCTGCTCGATGATCTCTTCGGCACGGAGGACCTGTTCGCCGAGCTGTACGTGTTCGCCTGCCGCGAGGCGGTGCAGCAGTACGGGTACAACCTCCTCCTGGATCACGAACGGCGGGCGGTCGGCATCAAGGAGTACGCCGGGGTGCTGATCCCCGGGCTACTCCAGACCGAGGGGTACGCGCGGGCGCTCTTCAGGTCGACGGCGGCTCGTGACGAGGCGTGGCAGGAGGAGCAGCTGGCCATCCGCATGGCTCGCCAGACCAGGCTGCGCGGAGAGAATCCGCCCCACCACGCCGTGATCCTGGACGAAGCCGCGGTCAGGCGCCCCGTCGGCGGACCTGCGGTGATGCGGGAGCAGTTGGAGTACCTCATCACCATGGTCGAGACCCCTTGGTGCGTGATCCAGCTTCTGCCGTTCAGCTACGGCGAGCACGGCATGCTGGGCGGGGCGGTCCACCTCCTGACCATGCCGGACAACCGTACGTTCGCCTACGAGGAGTCGTCCGGGAACGGCACGATGATGGAGGCGCCGGATCGTGTGCAACGCCATGTGCGCCACTGGGACCGGCTCTGGGCTTACGCCGTGAAGCCGCAGGAGACCGCCGCTTTCCTGCGCCAGGTGATCGAGGCACTTCCCGGCTCGACCGCATCCCCCACGGACACAGCCCCCGTTTTCGCACTCACGCCCACCACGCCGACTCCCCGCACTGACGTGTTCAACGTGCGGCATGCCACGCTCGGGGGGAACTCAGAGTCGTAGCGTTCTCCCGCCCCTGAGTTGGAGGTACCACCGATGACGAGGCTTCCGGACCCCGGCGGGGTCAGGTCGTCCTACTGAGCGAACAACGGCGGCTGCATCGAGTGGGCCGCCACCTACGCCGCCGCCTTCGGCCAAGTCCCCGTCCGCGACAGCAAGGACACCACTCTCGCGGGCTTCACCGTGGCCGCTCCCGCCTGGTCTGTGTTCGTGGACTATGCCAAGTCTGTGAGGGTCTGAAATCCCCGTGCGCGCAGGGGCGTTGAGCGGGAAGATCTGAGGCGTAGCGTTCTCCCGCCTGTGCGAGTTGGAGGTACTGCCGATGATCAGATTCCTGGACCCCGGTTGGGGCAAGACGTCCTAGAACCAGGCCGGGCCCTCCCTCAGGGCCCGGCCCGCTGCTGTTTCGGGCGGGTCACGATGGGCGGCAGTCCCCCGGCGCAGGGCCGGGGGGCCGCGAGGATGAGCGCGTGGCGATAGCGGAGTTGGTGCTCAAGTACCTGGACACGTTGGTGTGGCCGGTGGTCACGGTGGTCCTGGTGTGGATGTTGCGGGCGCAGATCCGGCAGGCGTTCGGGCGGCTGACGCGGCTGGAGACTCCGGCGGGGACGCTGGAGTTCGAGGCGGAGGCGCGGGCGGTGCGTGACGAGGCCGATGATCTGCGGGCGCCGGCGGGGGAGGAGCCCGGCCGGACGCTACCCGGCTCCGTCCGGACGGAGCCCGACGACTGGTGGCCCGAGGACGAGGACGAAGAGCCGCCGCCGGACGAGGACGCCCTCCCTCCCGATCCGGAGGAGAGGCCGTACGAGTTTCCGCGTGGCGGCGGTTGGGGCGCCCCTGCCGGAGGCGGCGACAGTCCTCGCCGGACGGGTCCCCTGCCCCTGCCCCGACGGGACCCCTTCCAGGAAGCGCTGGAGCTGGCGGCGGACTCGCCTGTGCGGGCGGTGGCCACCGCGTGGCAAGGCCTGGTGGTGTGCGCCGTGGAGGTACTGGCCGCCCGTGGCCACCCGCTCGGTCCGCAGCCGTACGCCCACAGCTCGGAGCAGATCCGGGCGTGGTTGGCGGGGCTGGGGCTGCCCGTCGAGGCACAGGGCGTCCACGTACGGCTGCAAGCCCTGTGGAATCAGGCGTTCCAGCATCCGGAAGCGGTCACCCCGACCGCCGCCGGCGACTACGTCCGTAGCTGCCGTTCCCTGGCGGCCGAGCTGCGCGAACTGATCGGACCCGGGACGCAAAGTGGAGGAACAGCATGACCAGCAGGTTCACCGAGCTGACCGTCGACTGTCAGGACCCGGAGCGCCTGGCGGCGTTCTGGTGCGCGGTGCTGGACTTCAAGGTGATCGACTCGGGGGAGGGCAAGGTCGAGATCGGGTCCTGGGTGCCGTCCGTCGAGGAGGTCCGTGCCCGGCAGATGCCGCCCACCCTGGTCTTCATCCGGGTGCCCGAGGGCAAGGCGGGCAAGAACCGGCTCCATCTCGACGTCAGCCCCGTCGACCGCAGCACCGAGGAGGAGGTCGCCAGGCTGCTCGGCCTCGGTGCCACCAGGAAGGACGTGGGCCAGGGGCCGGGCCGGAGCTGGGTGGTCATGGCCGACCCCGAGGGCAACGAGTTCGACGTCCTGCGCACCCTGGCGCCGTAGGGCACCTCCTGAGCCCCCCGAGCACCTACCGGTACAGCCCGTCCCCGTGCGGCCACACCCGGGAGGCGACGACCTCGGCGACCAGGTCCGGGGTCAGTTCGGTGGTGTCGATGACCTCGGCCTCGCGGTAGAGCCAGGGCACGGCCTGCTGGTAGCGGGGGAGGTGGTCCAGGCGCCACTGGCGGCCGGCGACGCTGGCGGGCTCGGTGTCGTTGGCGATGCGGTGGACCAGGGTGTCCTGGTCGGTGTGGAGCAGGAAGTGGTGGACCGGGATTCCGGCCTTGGCCAGGCCCGCGCGGATCTCCTGCCAGTACTGCTCGACCAGGACCGTCTGCGTGACGACCAGCGTGCCGCCGACGTGGTCCAGGACCTGACGGGCGGTCTCCACGACCAGGCCGCGCCAGGGCGGGAAGTCCTGGAAGTCCCCCTCCGGGACGCCCAGTACGTGCCACAGCATCTCCCCGACCTTCTCGGCGTCGAAGATCCGGGAGTCGCGTATCCGCGTGGTCAACTCCCCGGCCGTAGTGGTTTTCCCTGCCCCGAACGTGCCATTCAGCCAGATGATCACACCGGTAACTTTACGTGCTCTTGGGGTGACGGGGGAGGCCGCACCCCGGCCCGGCGCGGACGCCGGGGCGGGGCGAGGCCCGGCCCCGGCGCCCGCGCGTGCGGCGCGGGTCAGCCTCGCGGGGGCACCGGGGCGGGCACGGCGGAGGGCTCCTCGGCCGGCCCGGGGACCGGCGACGGCTCCTCGGTCGGCGCGGGCACGGGCGACGGCTCCTCGGTCGGAACGGGCACCGGGGTCGGCTCCTCGGTCGGCGCCGGCACCGGCGTGGGGGCCTCGGCCGGCGTGGAGGCTTCCTCGGCCGGGGCGGGCGCGGGCACGGGGGTGGGGGCCTCGTCCGGCGCCGAGACCTCGACCGGGGCGGGGACCTTCGCCGGGGCGGAGCCGGAGGCCGCGGCCACGCTCGCCGTACCGGCGGCGAGCAGCGCGGCTCCGGCCGCGAGGCCGTAGATCCGGCGGCGGTTCAGGGTGATCTTCCGGTGCAGGGACACGGGTTCTCCTCTTTCGGCTGCGGACCCTCCGCGCATCGGAGGGCCTGGCGCAAGAGGAGTACGGGGGTGGCGCCCGCCCAGGTTGCACGGCAGCCGCTTTCCGTCCGCGTGCAACCTGCGCGCGCCCGGCCCCGTATGGAAGAACAGCAGGGGTGGGGCGGCGGAAGGTCGGGACGAGTGAAACAAGCGGTGCGGGAACGGGAGTTCCGGGAGTACGCCGAGGCGTGCCAGGCGCGCCTGAGGCGTGCCGCCTTCCTGCTGTGCGGGGACTGGCACCAGGCCCAGGACCTGACCCAGACCACCCTGATGAAGCTCTACGCGGCCTGGGGCCGGGTCCGCCGGGACGGCAACGTGGACGCCTACGCGCGCACCATCCTCACCCGCACCTTCATCGACCAGCAGCGCAAGGGAGGCTGGCGCGAGGAGTCGGTGGGCGAGATACCCGAGGTCCCCGTCCCGGCCACGGGCACACCGGAGTTGCGGTTGCTGATGAAGGAGGCGCTGATGACGCTGGCACCGAGGTACCGGGCCGTCCTGGTACTGCGGTACTGGGAGGACTGGACCGTCGAGGAGACCGCCCACGCCCTCCAGGTGACACCGGGCACGGTCAAGAGCCAGAGCGCCCGGGGGCTGGCCCGCCTGCGCCAGGCCGTCGAGAACCTGTCCCACGAGACGGCCGGGAGGTGACACGCGAGATGGACCACGGGATGGGCCAGGGGGCGGACCGGGCGGACCGGGCGGACCGGGCGGACCGGGCGGGCAGGACGGATGGCGAGAGGTACCAGGGGATGGACCGGCGGGAGAACGCGGAGCTGTACGCCGCCTTCGAGGCCCTGCTCGACGCGGGCCCCGAGCCGCCCCTGCCCAGCGTCACCGACGCGGCCGTCGCCGGGGGGCGGAGGATCAGGCGCCGCCGTACCGCCGTGGCCCTCGCGGGCGCGCTGGTGGTCGCGGTGTGCGGGGTGACCACGGCCGTCAACGTGGCCGACAGCCGCCCCGACTCCGTACAGCAGGAGCCCCTCGCCCCGCCCACCCCGACGCAGGAGCCCACCGAGGTGCCGACCCCCGTCGCCACACCGGAGCCGGCTCCCGGCTGAGCCTCCTGAGGCACGGGGCGCCGGACCGCACGGCCCCGCTCCGGCTCACTCGCCCCCGAGCAACAGGCCGATCAGCCGCCCCAGTTCCTCCTTCGGGTCCGGTGCGCCCGGCCAGCCGGTCATCAGCAGGTGGTGGGCGGTGCCGACGAGGGAGAGGGCGGCGGTACCGGGGTCGGTGGCCGCCGGGAAGCGGCTGAGGGACTGTTCGGCGCGGAGGTAGGCGGTGATCGCGTCCTGGATCGCGGTGAAGCCGGGGGCGCCCGCCGCCATGGCCTCGCGGAAGCGTTCGGCGGCGCCGGGGCGGGTCAGGGCGAGGCCGGAGACGGCGGGGCCGCCGGAGTCGAAGAGGGCGTCGGTGACGGTGGCGAGGTGGGCGGCGACCGTACCGGTTCCGGCCAGCGCGGGCAGGGCGCGGGCGGTGGCGGCGGTACGGGCGAAGCGGTCGAGGCAGAGGGCGGCCACGAAGGCGTCCATCCCCGCGAAGTGGGTGTGCAGCAGCCCCTTGGCGCAGCCCGCCTCGGTGGTGACGGCCCGGCTGGTGAGGGCTCCGGGGCCGTCCCGGACGACGACGCGTTCGGCGGCGGCGAAGAGCAGTTCGGTCACGTCCGGCGTCGCGACTCCCCGCGGTGACATGGGCTTTCTCCTCGCTCGCCGTGGTGCGGCCTCGGTGCCCGCGCGGTGGGGCGCGGCCCCGGGATCGTAACGGAGATTGCCGTTTTGGGCGCGCGCCCATACTCTTTGGGCGCTTGCCCATTCTTCGTTCCGTCTCGCTTCTTTCCTCACGCCTCGCCTCGCACCACGTCAGGGAGTCCGTCGTGCCCGAGATCGTCAACACCGCGCAGTCGCACGCCTGGAACGGGCCGGAGGGGGTCCACTGGGCCGCCCACCAGGACCGCTGGAACGCCGTCAACGACGGATTCAACGCACCGCTGCTCGACGCCGCCCGCCTCACCGCGACCGGCCGCGTCCTCGACATCGGCTGCGGCGCCGGACGCACCACCCGGCTGGCCGCCCGCCGCGTACCCCGGGGCAGCGCCCTCGGCCTGGACCTCTCCGGCCCCATGCTCGCCGAGGCACGCGCCCGCGCCGCCCGGGAAGGCATCCGGAACATCTCCTTCGTCCAGGGCGACGCCCAGACCCACCCGTTCGAGCCCGGCCCCGGCGGCTTCGACGCCGTCATCAGCCGCTACGGCGCCATGTTCTTCGCCGACCCCGCAGCCGCCTTCACCCACCTCCACGCCGCCGTGCGCCCCGGCGGCCGCCTCGCCCTCATCTGCCCGGCGGACCCCGGACGCAACGGCTGGGTCACCGCGATGGCCTCGCTGCGCGGCATCCTCCCGCTCGGCGACTTCGGCCGCGCGGACACCCCCGGCATGTTCTCCCTGGCCGACCCGGACCACGTCCGCCGCCTCCTCACCTCGGCCGGCTGGACCGCCGTCGGCGTCGAGCCCGTCGAGGCGTACGGAGTCTGGGGCCAGGACGCCGAGGACGCCGCCGACTTCCTGCTCGCCACCGGCCCCGGCCGCCACCTGGCCGACCAGGCCGCACCGGCCGACCTGACCCGCGCCCGCACCGCACTCCGCGACCACCTGCGCGCCCACGAGACGGCCGACGGCACCGGCGTACGGCTCCTCAGCACCTCCTGGCTGATCACGGGGGAGCGGCCCCCGTCCCCGCTCAGCCCCAGGTGAGCGGATCGAGATGGAGGTAGAAGCGGAGGCGGCCGGGGTCGGGTGCGAGGCCGTACCACTCGGCGAAGGCCGCGTCCGCGTCCCGGGCCCGCTCCTCGTCGGGCCACGTCTCCCGCGCGTTGGCGAGCAGCAGCGCCAGATCGGCGTGGCGGTCGGCCACCCCGAGGCGGCCCAGGTCGATGAAGCCCGCCACGTCCAGGGTCTCCGGGTCGAGGACGATGTTGGGCAGGCACAGGTCACCGTGGCAGACGACCAGGTCGGCCGCCTCCTCCTCCCGGCGCCGCGCGAGCTGCCCGGTGAGCCGGTCCAGCAGCTCCGGCCCCGGCGTCCCCCGCTGCTCGTCCGGAAGGAACTCCGGGTTGACGGCGTCCCGGGCCACGACCTCGCGCGCCACCGCGACCATGGCGTCCAGCCTCCGGTCGAAGGGACACGCGGACACCGGCACCTCGTGCAGCCGCCGCACCGCGTCCGCGATCCGCCCCCAGGCCGCCCCCAACTGCCCGGCCGACACCTGATCAGCGGAAACACCGGGCACCGCACCGGTCACCAGACAGGCACCCGCCTCCCCGTCCCGCCAGTCGAGCACCCGGGGCCCCGGCACCCCCTGCCCGCCCAGCCACCCGGCCCGGTCCCGCTCCTCCGCCAGCTCGGCCACACCCCCGGGCCCCACACACTTGGCATACCGGGCCCCGTCCGCACTACGGAACACGGCCGCCCCGGACTCACCCGCCGCGACCGGAACCCAGCCGCCGCCCTTCGCGCCTGGCAGGAGCGGCGACGGGGTCAGCGGCGTTCCGGGGTGGTCGCTCATGGCGGCACTCTAGCCAGGGGGGGGCGCGGGGCCTCGGATCGGCGGGCACGTGCATGGGCATGGGCCCGCGCCCGGGCGCGCGGGGTACGGGTCAGAGCGGTGCCAGGTGCATCAGGACCTCGTCGCGGTCGTCCCCCGGGCCGAAGCGCAGGACACCGGGGCGCCGCCCGGACTCCCGCCAGCCGAGACGGCCGTAGAACTCCTCCAGCCCGGCGCCCCCGCGTGCGGCGAGGTGAAGCTGTTCGAGGCCCAGTTCCTCGCGGGCGACCTGGCGGACGTACCCCATCAGGGCGCCGCCGATGCCGCGTCCTCGCAGCTCGGGGTGGGTCTGGACGTGGTGGCAGCGTGCCAGAAGCGCGGCCCGGCGCCCGGCCCCCGTGACCGGCCCGGACGCCCGCCCGGCACCATGGCCTACGACGCGCCCCGCGTCCGCCCACCCACCCCGCACCCCGGAGCCGCGCCGTGCCCCACGCCCTCACCCACGACGACGTCCAGGCCGCCGCCGAGCGGATCGCGGGCCAGGTCCGGCCCGTCGCCGTCGCCCCGCTCGACCTCGGCGCACCCGGCACTCCGCCCCCCGGCCGGGTCCACGCCGCCCTGGAGTTCGCCCAGTTCACCGGGAGTTTCAAGGCCCGGGGCGCCGCCAACTTCATCGCCGCCCACCGCGAGGCCGGCACCCTGCCCGAGGCGGGCGTGACCATCGCCTCCGGCGGCAACGCCGGGCTCGCCTGCGCCTGGGCGGCCCGCGCCCACGGCGTCCGCGCCACCGTCTTCCTCCCGGCCACCGCCCCCGCCGTCAAGGTCGAGCGGCTGCGCCGGTACGGCGCCGAGGTCCGGCTGACCGGCAGCGAGTACGCCGAGGCGCTGGCCGCCTGCGAGACGTACGCGGCCGAGTCCGGCGCCCTGGCCAGCCACGCCTACGACCACCCCTTCATCGCCGCCGGGGCAGGCACCCTCGTCGACGAGATCCGCGCCCAACTCCCCTCCCTGGACACCCTCGTGGTCGCCACCGGCGGAGGCGGCCTGTTCGCCGGGGTCGCCACCGCCGCCCGCCACCACGGCCTGCGGACCGTCTCCGCCGAACCGGAGGGCAGCCGCGCCCTGCACGCGGCCCTGGCCGCCGGGGGGCCGGTCGACGTACCCGTGGACTCCGTCGCCGCCGACTCCCTCGGCGCCCGCCGCGCCGGGCAACTGGCTTACGCCGCCGCCCAGTACGACTCCACCCGCTCCGTCCTCGTCACCGACGACGCCCTCACCGCCGCCCGCCACACCCTGTGGACCGAACACCGCTTCGCCGTCGAACACGGCGCCGCCACCGCCCTCGCCGCCCTCACCGACCCTTCCCCCGGCCACGGCTACACCCCCGCCCCCGACGAAACCGTCTGCGTCGTCCTCTGCGGCGCCAACACCGACCCGGCCACCCTCAGCCACTGACCAGCGAGCAGGCCACCCCGCCCGACCAAGCCGTACGCTCGCCCCCGCCTCGTCCGCACCCTCTACGGTGACCGTGCTCGACGGGGCCGAGGGCTGGGCGTACGCGGTGTCCGGCCGGGTGCGCGGGACGGCCCTGGACGACCTGTCCGGCGAGGCCGTCGCACGCACCCTGCCCAGCCTGCTGCGCGCGCTGGACGCCGCCGCCCGCGTAGACCTCGCCGGCACCTCCGGCTACGGCATCTGGGCCCCGGATGGCCGTGCCCCGCACGCCAGTTGGCCCGAAGCCCTGCTCGCCATCGGGACCGAGACACCCCGGGTGCCGGGGTGGCGGGCGGCGCTGGTCGATTCCGGGATCGGCCTCGGCCCCGTCGAGGCGGGGCTGTCGGCGCTGGCCGCCCTCACGCCCTGCCTCCCCGACGCCCGCCGCCTGATCCACGGGGACCTGCTCAGCCGCAACGTCCTCGCCGGTGAGGCGGGGATCACCGGCGTCCTGGACTGGGGCAACGCCCTGTACGGCGACCCGCTCTACGACGCGGCCTGGCTCCTGCACTGGTGGCCCTGGTATCCGGGCTGGCGCCTGGGGGATCTCCACGCGGCCCTGCTCACCCACTGGCGCGCCACCGGGCCGACCCCGGCCCACTTGCGGGAACGCCTGCACGCCTACCTGCTCCACATCGCCCTCGACGCCCTCGCCTACTGCGCCTACCGGAGACGATGGGACGAGGTGCGCGCCCACGTCGGCACCGTGCTGACTCTGGCGTCGGCCGATGGGGGAGAGAGTGTGCTCATTCCGGCCGGTGCCTGACGGGAAAGGTCACCGCGTCCTGCGTGGCCCGAGCCCGCGCGGTCTCCGGTAGCCGACGGCCGCTTCCAGGACGACCAGGGCGAGGCCGCCGGGGCCGGATCGCGCCCTGCTCCTCGGGCAGTGCCGCCAGGCGGCGGGCGGGGTGAGACCGGCCCCGGCGGCCTCGCTCTCGGCGGCGTCCGGGAAGCGGGCGTTGACGGTGTGGTGGTGGTTGCCGTACTGGATGACGGTCTTCGGGTGTGTCCGCAGGTTCCGGTACCAGTCGGCCTGGTCCCCGCCCGCGGCGGCGACCGTCCAGCGGCCCTCGGGGGCGTCGAAGTCCAGGACGGCGAGGACGGTGCGGTAGTACCGGCCGGTGACGCGGCCGGTGTGGTGGAGCAGGAGCAGCCGGCCGCCCAGGACCGGGGCCAGTCCGACGCGGAAGAGGAACGGGGGCAGCCGCTCCGCGAGGTGCCTGGGAGGGGAACCGCCGGGACGAGGGTGTCCGGAGTTCATGAACGGCCTTCCGTGCGGGGGCGTCTGGCTGAGCGGGCCGACCGGCGGTCACCCGTCGCTCCTTGCTCTGGGCAACCGTTGCACAGGGCAAATGAGACGGTGCGGTGATGGTCCGACCCGTTGTACGGCTGTTGTGGATCTGGAACGTGCTCTCGGGGCGTGTGCCCCGGTGCCGAGGCGGTAGAAAGGGGGTATGCCGGAGAACGCTTCCGCCGCGAAGCCCCCGGACGGCATCGATGTCGACGTCGATGCCGTCACCGGCGCCGTGCTGACCGCCTCCCGCCTGCTGGTGGCGATCTCCGCGCGTTCGCTCGCGGCCGTCGGGGACCGGGTGACCCTGCCGCAGTTCAGGATGCTCGTCGTCCTCTCGGTGCGCGGCCCCACCAGGCTGGTGACCCTGGCCGAGGCACTGGGAGTGGCACCGTCCACGGCGATGCGCATGGTCGACCGCCTGATAGCGGCCGGCCTGGCCGAGAGACAGGCCAATCCGGGCAACCGCCGGGAGACCTCGCTGTACCTCACCGACGCCGGTCTGCGCACGGTGCGGGAGGTGACGGACCGCAGGCGCGCCGAGATCGCCGGCGTCGTCGCCCGGCTGGAACCGGCCCGGCGCGCGGACCTGGTGGCCGCCCTGCACGCGTTCAACGAGGCCGGAGGCGAGCCACTGGCCCCGACGGGAGCGGCCGACACCCACCCGCTGGGGTGGGGCGGCGACCCGGCCGGGCCGTCGCCACGGGGATGACGGGGGGTCCGTCAGGCCGGCCCGTGGTCGCGTGGGTCCGGGCGTCGGCGTGGCATGTCCACCAGAAACCGGGTCGCCGGTCCGCGCGCCCCGCTGCTAGGAAGGGGCATGGACACGGACCTGACAGACCCCGTCGAGCGCATGCTGGCCGAGCGCGCGTGCGAGCGGCTGATCGTGGAGTTCGGGCAGAGGCTCGACCTGGGCGACCCAGGAGACGTCGCGGAACTCTTCACCGAGGACGCGGTGTGGGAATGGCCGGCCGGAGAACGCCGTATCGAGGGCCGCGAGCCCCTCAGGGCGTACTTCGCGGGCCGCCCCGCCGACCGCCTCTCGCGCCGCGTCGCGAGCAACATCCTCGTGACCGTCACCAGCCCGGACACCGCCACCGCGACCAGCTACTTCACCACGTACCGCGTGGACGGCCACACCGGCGGCCCGGTCCCGGCCCGCCCGCCGGTCCAGGTGGGCCACTACGAGGACACCTTCCACCGGGCCGGAGGCCGCTGGCGGCTCGCCCACCGCACCCTCTTCCTGGCCTTCGCCGGCCCCACGGACCGGCTCCCCGCGGTGGGGCGGGACTGACGGGCGCGCCCCGTGGTCCCTGTCCACAGGCGGTGGAAAACTTGTGCGGGTCAGCCGGGCGCCAGGCCGGTGCCGGGCGGGATCGGGAGGCCGCAATGCCGCAGCTGGAGCTGTCCGCCGGGGACGTGGACTACGAGGACACGGGCGGGGACGGCCCCGTCGTGGTGCTGCTGCACGGGGTGGCGATGGACGCGAGCCTCTGGGACGAGGTCGTGCCGGGGCTGAGCGGGGAGTACCGGTGCGTACGGCCCGTGCTGCCGCTCGGCGGCCACCGCAGGCCGATGCGGGCCGGGGCCGACCTGTCGGTGCCCGGCGTGGCGCGGCTGGTCGCCGAGGTGCTGGAGCGGCTGGACCTGCGCCGGGTGACCCTGGTCCTCAACGACTGGGGCGGCGCCCAGGCCCTGTTGGCCCTGGGCCTCGGCGAGCGGATCGGCCGGCTCGTCCTCACCTCCTGCGAGGCGTTCGACAACTACCCGCCCGGCCTGCCGGGCCGCAACCTCGTCGCCGCCGCCCGCCTCCCGGGCGGCCTCGCCGCCGCCTTCGGCCTGCTGCGCCTCCGCCCCGCGCGCCGCCTGCCGATGACCTGGGGCCGGATGAGCCTGCGCCCCGTCCCGGCCCGGCTGATGGACGGCTGGCTGCGCCCCGCCCAGACCTCCCCGGAGATCCGCCGCGACCTGCGCGCCTACCTGCTGGGGGTGCCGCCCCGCGAGGAACTGCTGCGCTGGACCGAGGCGCTGAGGGAGTTCGAGGGGCCCGCGCTGGTGGCCTGGGCCGCCGAGGACAAGGTGATGCCGGTCGAGCACGGCCGGCGGCTGGCCGCGCTGCTGCCCCGGGCCGCGTACGTGGAGATCGCCGGGAGCCGCACCCTGATCCCCGTTGATCAGCCCGCGGAACTCCTGGCCCACCTGCGGGACTTCCTCGCCCGTACCGACTGCTGAGCCACGGCCGGGACGCCGGCGCGTACGCCTCGTGGGGGCCGGGTCCCGGCGCGTACCATGCGGGAAATCGACACAGGGGGGAGTCGTTCCATGAGCGGCTGGATGTGGTGGGGCCTGGCGTTCATGCTGCTGGGCGGCGGAAGCTGGATCGGGGAGAGCGTGCGCAGCGCGCTCAAGGCGCGGCACACCCGCAAACTGGAGCTGCAACGCGCCGAGACCGAGCGGCAGCGTGCCCTCGACGCGGCGAACCGCCCGCCGGAGCCCATCTGCGGCTGCACGCACCACCTCGCCAAGCACGACAAGCAGGGCACGTGCCACGAGCGGGTCCAGGCCCCGGTCGAGTGGGACGCCGACCGCAAGCCGGTCAAGTTCGAGGAGCGCCCCTGCAACTGCCAGCAGTACGTCGGCCCCGAACCGCTGGGCACGGTGTACGCGCCGGAGATCACCGACCGGGGCTGACCGGGTTCCGCCTGCGCGCGTTGCGCGTTATGGGGTGTTCCGTGCGGGTATGCGCCTCTTCGGAAGCCGTATCCCAGGCCGAGAAGGAGACAGCACCCCCATGGCCACCCCGACCAACCGCATCCTGATCATCGTCACCAGCGCGGGCGAGTACGAGAGCGCCGGCTACCGCACCGGTCTCTGGCTCGGCGAGCTGACCCACTTCTACGACGTCGCCGAGGCGGCCGGGTTCGGCCTCACCATCGCCAGCGTCGACGGCGGCCGCGTCCCGATCGACCCGGAGAGCCTCGCCCACGACGTCCTCGCCGACCAGGGCACCGCCGAGCGCTACGCCGACCGCACCTTCATGAACCTCCTGGAGGACACCGTCGCCGTCGCCGACGTCCGGCCCGAGGAGTACGACGCGATCTACCTCACCGGCGGCCACGGCACCATGTTCGACTTCCCGCGCAGCAAGGCGCTGGGCGAACTGGTCGCCGCCTTCCACGACGAGGGCCGCGTCGTCTCCGCCGTCTGCCACGGCCCGTGCGGCCTCCTGGAGACCACCCTCGCCGACGGCCGGCCGCTCCTGCGGGGCCGCGAGGTCACCGGGTTCTCCTGGCCCGAGGAGGAACTGGCCCAGCGCGCGGACGCCGTCCCGTTCAGCCTGGAGGAGCGGCTGCGCGCCCTCGGCGCCTCCTACAGCGTCGCCGAGGAACCCTTCGCCCCCTACGTGGTGGAGGACGGCCTGCTCATCACCGGCCAGAACCCGGCCAGCGCGACCCCGGTGGCCGAGGCGGTCGTACGGGCGCTGCGCTGAGCCCCGCCGGGGGGCGCGGGCTCAGACCCGCCCGGTGCCGCCCGGCCGCCTGCGGGCCGCGAGCTGCCGCGCCCGGCGCCACTCGCGCACCACCTCGTCCACCTTTAAGCGGGGGATGCCCAGCGGCGGACCGGGCGGCGGCATCAGGTGCAGATCGGTGATCCGCCTGTTCAGCTCGCCGACCCGGCGCCGGACCTCCGCCTCGTCCTCGATCCGGGCCAGCACGGCGGGCAGATCCTCGGCGTCCCGCCGGCACACCGCCACCAGCGACCCCGCCCCGTCGGCGGGCCGCTCCTGCCCCAGCCCCTCCCGCCGCATCTTGGCCTTGACCCACCACAGCGCGTCGTACTCGATCTCGTTCCCCGGCAAGGGCTTCCCCCGCCCGGGCAACTCCGCGAACTCCCCCCCGCCGCTCGGCCTGCCGGATCTGATGCTCCACCCAGTCCTCGTGCGAGACGTCCGCCGGTTTCCGCTCTGTCATGGTTCCAGGGTCGCAGGGGGTGGGGCGGGGCTCAAGGGCGGAACCTGGGGCCTGTCAGCGTAGGTCGATCATGCGTACGGGCTGGCCCGTGGCGCGGGCGACGGTTTCGAAGTCACGGTCGTGGTGGAGCAGGGTCAGGCCGGACTGCTCGGCGGTCGCCGCGAGGAGCAGGTCCACGGCGCCCGCGCTCCGGTGTTCGCCCTTGTCGGTCAGGAGTGCCTGCACCGTCCGGGCGCGGCGGAAAACTCCGTCCGGCATCGGGCACCAGGTGAAGAGGGACAGGCGGTCGCGGATCGCGTCACGGTCGCTGGTGGACCTGGCTGAGTAGAGGAGTTCGAGTTCGGTCAGGTCGCAGAGGGAGACCAGACCGGCTCCGATGCGGTGCTCCCATTCCCTGGGTACCCGCCGCTGCAGGACGCGCACCAGCGCCGAGGTGTCGATCAGGTAGTCGGGAACGCTCACCTGCCGATTCCACCCCGCCGTGCGGACTTGTCGAGCAGGACCTCGATGTCCAGGGCGCCTTCGGCCGTGAGCTCCTGGAGCTCGTGCAGCGCGCGAAGGCGTGCGTTGCGCTCGACGACTTCCCGTAGGGCGGCGTTGACCGTGTCGCGTTTGGTCCGGGTGCCGAGCTCCTGGGCTGCCGCCGCCAGGGCGTCGTCGTCGAGGTCGATCACTGTTCTGCTCATGGGCCCGCCCTTCGTATATCTAACGGCGTATATCTCTGTATCGTACTCCTTATATATCGCCCTGTCGCAGACTTCGCCCGCAGCTCTTGCCTTGCCTACTCACCCCCGACCCCCACCGCCTCCCCCGCCCAAGCCCGCTGGAAGGCGTAGCGGGCCGCTTCCACCTCGTGGCGCTGGTCGGCGTGGAGGACGCCGAGGGCGTAGGCGGTGGTGGGGGCGATGCGGGGGGTGGCGGCGGCGGAGGCGGCTTCGTGGGCGGCCTCCGAGGCGTCGCGGTGGTGGTCGAGGGCGTGGCGGGCGGCGGTGACGCGGGGGTCGGGGGCGGCGTCGGGGGCGACGACCTCCTGGGCGTACCGGTGCAGGCGGAGCAGGAGGCGGACCTGGTGCCAGGGGGTGTCCTGGCCGTCCGGTGCCGGTACGGCGAGGGCGAGGGCGTCGGCGTTGTACGGGTGGCCGGCGCGGTGGAGCGGCAGGGCGGTGACGGCGTCGGAGAGGCGGCGGGCGGCGGCCTCGGCGAGGGTGTCGGCGCGGCCGGCGGGGCGGAGGTGGGCGTCCTCGGCGAGCGGTACGTCGCCGCCGAGCAGGGCCACCTCGTCGACGAGGGCGTGCAGCCGGGCCGAGGCGAAGGCGGTCAGGCAGGCCGAGTGGGCGCGGGTCCGGGCCAGAGTGAGGCGGCGTTCCAGGAGGGCGCCGGCCTTGGCGGCTCCTATGCCGGGGCCGCCGCGGCGGGGCGCGGCCGGGCCCGAGAGGCGGTGCAGCGAGGCGAGGAGCCGGGTCAGGCGGGCCGCGACCAGGTGTTCGTCGGCGAGGACGCCGCTGAGCCAGGTCAGCTCGGGCCGTAGCCGGTCGGCCCACTCGCGGTCCAGCAGGGGGCGGAAGGTGTGCAGGGTGGCGCCGAGGCGCCGGGCCGAGCGGCCCAGCGACCGGGCCGCCTCTCTGGCCTCCTGCGGGTCCTGGGCGGCCTCGGTGTGGTGGCGCAGGGCCCGCAGGAAGGCCGCGGCCTCGGCGCGCAGGGCGGTGGCGACGGGGGCCGCCGCCGGGGCCGGGCCGGCGGCCTGCTCGGGCAGATGGTCCGGCTCAGGGAGTCGGGGCACGTCGGCGCCTCCGCGCGTCGATGAGCATTTCCTGTACGTGGCGGAGCGGCTTGCCCTCGGCGTCGTGGCTGTGGCGGGTCCATTCGCCGTCGGCGTCGAGGTGCCAGGAGCTGGTGGTGTCGGCGACGCCGGTCTCCAGCAGCCGGTCGAGGGTGGCGCGGTGGGCCGGGTCGGTGACGCGGACCAGGGCCTCGATGCGCCGGTCGAGGTTGCGGTGCATCATGTCGGCGCTGCCGAACCACACCTCGGGCTCGTCGCCGTTGCCGAAGACGAAGACCCGCGAGTGCTCCAGGAACCGGCCGAGCACGGACCGCACCCGGATGTTCTCGGAGAGGCCGGGCACGCCCGGCCGCAGCGCGCAGATCCCGCGCACCCACACGTCCACCGGCACCCCGGCCATGCTCGCCCGGTACAGGGCGTCGATGACCGCCTCGTCCACCATCGAGTTGACCTTGATCCGGACGTACGCCTCGCGGCCCGCCCGGTGGTGCTCGATCTCCTGGTGGATACGGGCGACCAGGCCGGCCCTCAGCGAGTGCGGGGCGACCAGCAGGCGGCGGTAGCTCTCGCGGCGGGAGTAGCCGGAGAGCCGGTTGAAGAGGTCGGAGAGGTCGGCGCCGACCTTCGGGTCGACGGTCAGCAGCCCCAGGTCCTCGTAGAGCCGGGCGGTCTTCGGGTGGTAGTTGCCGGTGCCCACGTGCGAGTAGCGGCGCAGGAGTTCGCCTTCCTGGCGGACGACCAGCGACAGCTTGCAGTGGGTCTTCAGGCCGACCAGCCCGTAGACCACGTGGCAGCCCGACTCCTCCAGCTTGCGGGCCCACTTGATGTTGGCCTGCTCGTCGAAACGGGCCTTGATCTCGACCAGCACGAGGACCTGTTTGCCGGACTCGGCGGCGTCGATGAGCGCGTCGACTATCGGCGAGTCGCCCGAGGTCCGGTAGAGCGTCTGCTTGATGGCCAGTACGTCCGGGTCTGCCGCGGCCTGCTCCAGGAACGCCTGCACGGAGGTGGAGAAGGAGTCGTAGGGGTGGTGCAGCAGCACGTCCCGTTCGCGCACGGCCGCGAAGATGTCTGGCGCCGACGCCGACTCGACCTCGGCGAGGTCACGGTGGGTGCGCGCCACGAACTTCTTGTACTTCAGCTCGGGTCGGTCGAGCCCGGCGATGCCGAAGAGCCCGGTCAGGTCGAGCGGACCTGGCAGCGGGTACACCTCGGCGTCGCTGATCTTCAGCTCGCGCACCAGCAGGTCCAGCACGTACGGGTCGATCGACTCCTCGACCTCCAGGCGCACCGGGGGCCCGAAGCGGCGCCGCATGAGCTCCTTCTCCAGGGCCTGGAGCAGGTTCTCGGTGTCGTCCTCCTCGACCTCCAGGTCCTCGTTCCGGGTGAGCCGGAACATGTGGTGCGCCAGCACCTCCATCCCCGGGAACAGCTCCTCCAGGTGGGCCGCGATCACGTCCTCGATGGGGACGTACCGCTCCGGCGACGCCTCCAGGAAGCGCGACAGCAGCGGCGGCACCTTCACCCGCGCGAAGTGCCGGTGGCCGCTGACCGGGTTCCGGACCACCACGGCGAGGTTGAGCGACAGCCCCGAGATGTACGGGAAGGGGTGCGCCGGGTCGACCGCCAGCGGGGTCAGCACGGGGAAGATCTGCTGCCGGAACAGGGTGAACAGGCGGGCCTGCTCCTCCTCGGTCAGCTCCGCCCAGCGCACCAGGTGGATGCCCTCGTCGGCCAGGGCCGGGGCGATGTCCTGCTGGTAGCACGCGGCATGACGGGCCATCAGCTCCCTGGACCGCGCCCAGATCATCTCCAGCACCTCACGCGGCTGGAGCCCCGACGCCGACTTCGTCGCCACGCCCGTCGCGATGCGGCGCTTCAGCCCCGCCACCCGGACCATGAAGAACTCGTCCAGGTTCGACGCGAAGATCGCCAGGAAGTTGGCGCGCTCCAGCAGCGGGGTGTACGGGTCCTCCGCCAGCTCCAGCACCCGCTCGTTGAAGGCGAGCCAGCTGCGTTCCCGGTCCAGGAACCGGCCCTCGGGCAGCTCTGCCTCGTCGTCGCCCGGGTAGTCGTCCGGGTCCGAGTCGAGGTCGGCCGCGGGCTGTGCGCGGTGCGCGGAGGTGAGGGAGGCCAGTGGGGGCTGGGGGCCCTGCTCCAGCGGGTCAGGGGTCTCTCCTGGAGTACGCAGCATGGCCCCATTCTTCCCGGTCGCCGGGGGCATGGGCGCGTCGGAAAGGGCGGAGGCCAGCCTCAAGGGGGGCTTTCGCTCGGGTTCGGGCGCTGCGGGCTGCATGGGGCGAGCGTGCCAAGGGTTGCTGAATCCCGGGTTACGGGGATGTGTCCTGGCGGACAGCGGGGGGTTGCCTTACGGGCGGGTTCGCCCGTTCGGGTGAGCCGGGGGTGCGGCTGCGCCGCGACCAGGTTGTGGCTGCGCCGCGACTGGGGGTGCCGGTTGTGGCCGGGCTGTCAGGTTCGCGGTTCCTCCGGCACGGGGGTGGGGCGGGGCCGCGCCGGGGTACCTCCTCACAAACTGCATGGTGCGGGGTGAGTTGGAGTATGGCTGCCTCGTGTGCAGTTTGCTGCGGGACACACGGCCGCCTTGAAGCGACTGACCCCGCACCATGCAGTTTGTGAGGAGGTACCCCGACCCGGCCCCGCCCGACCCACGCGGGGAACGACCCGCGAACCCCATAGCCCGGCCGGCGTTTGAGGCCAATCGGTGACCGGCACGGGCAACAACCGGGCACCCCCAGCAGCGGCGCAGCCACACCCCGGCCGGCGAGTGAGGTCAGGGTGTGCGGCGTCGCAGAACGAGGAAGGCGGCCCCGGCGGCGAGGACGGCCAGGAGCAGCACGAGCCCGGACTCGACGAGCTGGAGGGGCAGCCGGTGCGAAAGGGGGTGGAACTCCACGAGCCAGGATTCCACCCCGGCCCGCACCCCACACTCCTTGATCCCCCCGGTAGGGACGGTGCACGAGGCGGGATCTATCCGCACCCCGTCCCCGGTCACGAGCCACTGCCCCCGCACCTCGGCCCCCGTGGGCCAGTCGGTGCCGGGGGAGGGCCAAGCGCCCCGCCCTTCCGAGAAGGGCGTGACCACGGTGGAGACCGGCCACAGCCAGGGCCGCCCGAACGTCCCGGCGACCAGCAGCACCCCGGTCCCCGCGACCCCGGCGAAGATCGCGGGCAGCGCACGCCCGATGAGCGTCCCCGCGCACACCCCGAAGGCCAGCCCGAGCAGGCAGTACGCCACGAGTACGGGCCCGGAGCCGACGTACCCGCCCGGCTCCCAGCCGCCGAACCCCCAGACCCCTTCCATGGGGGCGACCGCTGTCCGGAAGACCATGACCAGGAAGACCGTGCCGACGGCGACCGCCACGGAGCCGAGCGCCAGCGTGGAGCGGAGCCAGCGGACCGGGGAGGCGGCGGACTGGGTCCACAGGAGGTGGTGGGTGCCGAGTTCGCGTTCGCGGGCGGTGAGCGGCCCGGCCGCGTAGGCGGCGATGACGAGGGGGACGAGGAGGAGCACGTTCTGGCTCTGGTTGAGCAGGGACCAGTAGACGGTGTGGGCGGTCTCGTACGCGTTCAGCCCCGGGCACCCGGAACCGGTCCCGCAGGCGGCGACCTCCGCCGGGCTGTACGCGGAGCGCCACAGCAGTGAGCCGAGCAGCAGCAGGGTGAAGAGCCCGACCAGGACGGCGCCCACCACCAGCGCCGTGCGGTGCAGCCGCAGTACGGCACGGGGCAGCGCGGCCCGGCGGTCGCGGGCGGCGGACGCGGGGGCGTCGGCCCGCCCTGCGGGGGTCAAGGTCGCGGTCACGCCTGCACCCCCGTACCCGCCAGGTCCCGCACGGTCGCCTCGGGCGCGAGCAGCGCGGGCGCGGACGGATTGCGCAGGTGGGCCAGGAGGACGTCCTCCAGGCTCGGTTCCTCGCACTCCCAGCCGGGGCCGACCGGACCCTCGGGCCGGATCAGGGCGCTCTGGCCGCGCCCGTGCGGCCGGGACTCGATCACCGTGTGCGGGGCGAGTTCGGCGGCCCCACCCGGCCCCGTGACCAGCCGGTGGACGGCGGTCAGGTCGTCCGCCGGCCCGGCCATGCGCACCCGCCCGCCCCCGAGCAGCAACAGGAAGTCGCAGGCCCCGGCCAGTTCGCCGAGGATGTGCGAGGACATGACCACGGTGGTGCCGTGCTCGGCCGCCTCCGCCAGCAGCGTCCCCATCAACTGGTGGCGCGCCAGCGGGTCGAGGTCCGAGACCGGCTCGTCGAGCAGGAGCAGCGCGGGCCGCTTGCCGAGGGCCAGCGCCAGCGCCACCCGCGTCCGCTGCCCGCCGGAGAGCCCGCGCACCTTGGCGTACGGGTCGAGCGCCGACTCGGCCCCGTCCCCGTGCACGATCCGTTCGGCGGCCTCCTGGTCCCAGCGCCCCGGGTTGAGGTCGGCGCCGAGCCGCAGGGTGTCGGCCACGGTCAACTGCGGGAACAGCGCCTTGTCCTGGGCCACGTAAGCGATCTCGCGCCGCGCCTCGGCCGGGGTCGTGCCGAGCACGCGCAGCTCCCCGCCGGAGGGCCGGGCCAGTCCGGCGGCCAGGGTGAGCAGGGTGCTCTTGCCCGCGCCGTTCGGCCCGACCAGGGCACAGATCCGCCCGGCCGGCAGCCGGAACGAACAGGCGTCGAGCGCGTTCCGGCGCCCGAAGCGTTTGCCGAGGCCCCGGGCCTCGATGGCGGTGTCGGTGTCGGTCATGGTGAGTCCTTGGAGGTGGAGAGGGCGGAGAAGGTCACGGGGTGCGGCGGCGCAGCAGGCGCAGGGCCGCGAAGGCGAGGGCGGCGGTGAGGGCGAGGATCAGGGCCGTCTCGGCGAGGTGGAGGGGGGCGGCGTGGGAGGCGGGGTGGAAGAGGGTTTCGACGCCCTCGATGCCCTTCGCCTCGGCGCACTGCCGGACGAGGGACTCCTTGCCGTACTGGCAGTCGCTCATCGACACGGGCCGGCCCTGCGCGTCGAGCGCCGATTCGCTCAGCACCCATGCCCTCGCGGGGGCGGCCGTGACCTTCCAGCCGAAGATCCGCTCGGTCGGCCAGAGATGGGGAATCAGCAGCGGCAGACCTTGCACCACCCCGAACATGGCCCCCGCCGACACCGCCAGCGCCGCCAGCGACCGGCGCAGCAGCAAGCCGGCGTACGCGCCAAGCGTCAGGGCGAGGAGGAACAGGGCGGGGGCGACGGGCCCGGAGGCGGAGAAGGTGAGCCAGTCCGTCCAGTCGTCCAGCGGGGACCCGTCCATGTACGGAACGGACCGGGCCCATACGAACAGCAGGACCAGGGAACTGGCCCCGGCGGTGAGTACGCCCCCCGCCACCGCCCACTTCACCGCGATCCAGCGCCGTGGCGAGACCGACTGAGTCCAGGCGAGTGCGGCCGTCCCTCGTTCCTGCTCGGCCCCGGTGAGCGCGGCACCGGCCCAGGCGGCGACGGCGACGGGCAGCGCGAGCAGCAGGACAGATACCCAGTCGAGCCAGAAGATGTGGTGCGTCATCTCTGATTCCTGGACGGTCTCCTGTGGCCCACAGCCCGGACCGACCCAGCACTCAAGAGGTCCGGGCAGCACCACAGACGCCCCGACCCACCGCAACCACACCAGCCCCGCCCCCACCAGCACCACCACCGCGACCCAGGTCAGCAATGCCCCCCGGTGCAACCGCAGCACCACCCGCGCCAGCGTCCGGAAGGAAGGTGACGAGGGGGCAGAAGTGCCTGGCCCCGTCGCCCTGTTCAAGGTCGTACTCATCG
Organism: Streptomyces albidoflavus; assembly: GCF_000719955.1. Classification (GTDB taxonomy): domain Bacteria; phylum Actinomycetota; class Actinomycetes; order Streptomycetales; family Streptomycetaceae; genus Streptomyces; species Streptomyces albidoflavus. Next base: position 73,494 of record NZ_JOII01000007.1, on the reverse strand, counting down.
GTCCTCGCCCTCCGGATACGTCGAGTCCAGTACGGCCGTGCAGAGCGCGGCCACGTCCTCCCGCCCAAGCCCCGCTTTCCGCGCCCGCGCGGCCCACTCGGCCAACTCGGCCTGGAGTGGCCCGGTGTCGGCGTCGGGTCCGAGGGTGCGCCGGACGAAGGTGCCGAGTCCGCGCCGGGCCTCGACCAGGCCCTCGCGTTCCAGCTCGCGGTAGGCCTTGAGCACGGTGTTGGGGTTCACGGCCGTCGCCTCGACCACCTCACGGGCGGTCGGCAACTTGTCCCCGGGCTCCAGCAGCCCGAGCCGCAGCGCTTGCCGGGTCTGCTGAACGATCTGGAGGTACGTGGCGACTCCGCTACGCCGGTCGATCCGGTAGGCGATCACCTGTCACCCCCCTTTCACTAATCAAGTAGTGAAAGGGTGATGCAAGGGTGGTGTTCCGTCAAGTGCGGGGGGAGCGGGCGGTCTTGTGGCCAGGGAGCTGCCGTCAGGTAGCGGTTCCGTCGGCCCGTTCGGCTTCCGTCAGGAGGTAGCGGCGTTCGGCTCCGTTGGCGGTGAGGGTGGCTGCCTCGCGGTAGAGGGCGGCGGCCCCGGCGGTGTCGCCGGTCATGCGGGTGAGGTGGGCGCGTACGGCGCGTTCGTGGTGGCGTACGAGGGGGTCGCGGTCGAGGGAGTGGCGGCGGCAGAGGGTGTCGAGGAGGGTCAGGCCGCGGGTGGGGCCGAAGGCGCGGGCGACGGCGACGACGCGGCTCAGCCGTACCGGCGCGGTCGGGGTGAGCCGCTCCAGCCAGAGGTAGAGCATCGCGATGCGCGGCCAGTCGGTGAGTTCCGGCGCGGGCGCCTCGGCGTGGAGTGCAGCGATGGCGGCCTGGAACTGGTACGGGCCGGTCCCGGTGCCGCGCGGGTCCCACACCGCGTCGAGGAGCCGGGTCCCCTCGCGGATCAGCTCCTGGTCCCAGCGGGTGCGGTCCTGCGACTCCAGCGGGACGAGGGCGCCGTCCGCGTCGGTCCGGGCGCCGTGGCGGGACTCGATGAGCAGCATCAGGGCGAGCAGCCCGGCGGCCTCGGCGTTGTCCGGGTCGGCGGCATGGAGCAGGCGGGCCAGCCGGACGGCCTCCTCGGAGAGGTCGCGGCGGGCCAGGCTCTCTCCGGAGCTGGCGGTGTAGCCCTCGTTGAAGATGAGGTAGAGCACGCGCATGACGGCCTCGGTGCGTTCGCGCCGGTCCGCGTCGGTGGCCGGTACGAAACGGGCGCCGTCGCGCACCAGTTGCTGCTTGGCCCGGCTGATCCGGGTGCCCATGGTGGCCTCGCTCGTCCCGTACGCGCGGGCGATCTCGGCCGTGGTGAGCCCGCCGACCGCGCGCAGGGTGAGCGCCACCTGGGAGACCGGGCTCAGCCGGGGATGGCAGCAGAGCAGGAGCAGGGTGAGGCTGTCGTCCGTACTGCCGGTCGGCGCCGCCCGGCGTTCCGGTGTCCCCAGGGCGAGTTCGGTCCGGCCGACCTCCTGTTCGCGGCGGTGGCGGGCCTGTTCGGCGCGGAGCAGGTCGACCATGCGCCGGTAGCCGACGCGGATCAGCCAGCTGCGCGGGTCCTGCGGAACCCCCTCGGCCGGCCACCGCTGCCCGGCGACGATCAGCGCCTCCTGCACGGCGTCCTCGGCGATGTCGAAGCGGCCGAAACGCCGGGTCAGCGCGCCGAGCACCTGCGGCGCCTCGGTGCGCAGCAGGTGCTCGACGCCCGCGCCCGGGGGTGGCCGCCTCATCGCGGACCGAGGCGGGTCCGCCGGATGTGCGGGGTCACGCCGCGAAGTCCGCGCCCATGACCGGCCGGATCTCGACCGGCTCGCCCAGCACCGCGACGATCCGGGCGGCGATCTCCACGGCCCGTTCCTGCCCCGACACATCGATGACGGCGAAGCTGGCCAGCACCTCCTTCAGCTCCGCGAACGGCCCGTCGGTGGCGGTGACCCCCTCGGCCGTGGGGCGCACGGTGGTGCTGACCGCCGGATGCCCCAGCCCCTCGGTGGAGACCAGTTCGCCGGAGGCGGTCAGCTCCTCCTCGAACCGCTGGTAGGCGGCGAACGCTTCCAGCGCCTCCTCGGTCGGCGAACCGGCGGTCGCGGCATCCCAGCCGTCGGCCGAGGTGTAGCCCAGCAGCAGGTACTTCACGGAACCTCCGTGGTGGTCGTCGGTGACGGGCCGGGCGACCCGTGGTCGTCCAGGGAACCTCGGAGCCGGACAGCCGTCCTCGACATCCATCCCATGTGACGTACGTCACCATCTCCCCGTGTCGAACTCCGGCCACCGGCCCCGAGGTAGCGGCGAGAACCCGAACGACGACGGCCGACGGCCGACGAACGACGGCCGACGAACGACTGAGGAGAACGCCATGTCCGAGACCGAGACCGAGACCCCGCCCCAGCAGCCCACCCCCGAACTCCGGGCCCTGGACCGCCTGACCGGTAACTGGAAGGTGACCGGCGGCGCCGAGGGGACCGTGCGCTACGAGTGGATGGCCGGAGGCTTCTTCCTCCTCCAGCACGTCGACCTGGTCCAGTTCGGCCAGCCCGTCACCGGAATGGAGATCATCGGCAACCTGCGCCCCTTCGGCGAGCCCACGGGCCCCGACGTGGCCTCCCGCTACTACGACTCCCAGGGCAACACCTTCGACTACGTCTACGAACTCGACGGCGACACCCTCACCATCTGGGCCGGCGCCAAGGACAGCCCCGCCTACTTCCGGGGCACCTTCACCCCGGACGGCACGACCATGACGGGCGACTGGATCTACCCCGGCGGAGGCGGCTACTCCTCGACCATGACCAGGGTCTGACCTGGGGCGTCGGTACCGGCGCCGCTCACCAGAAGTCCGGGGGCAACTCGTGCAGCCGCCCGCACCCGAGCATCGGGCAGCAGACGTAGCCGGGCGGGGGAGAGCCGGGCCGACGGTGGTCGGCCCGGTCCGGCTCCCGCCCGGGCTCGGGCTGGTCCGGGGGCGCGTCCTGGTGGTCGGAGTCGGCGGGGTCGATCTGCACGGGTTCGCTCCTCGGGGACGGGAGGGGAAGGAGGGCCGGGAGAACCGCTGTCATGGCGTGACCGGGCCGGGCAACGGGTGGACGGTGAGCCGGTACCAGCACGTCGCGTCGTGGGTGAGGAAGGCGAACGGTCCGCCGGCGGCCAGGGCGTGCAAGGCCGCGTCCTGGCACTCCGTGGACGCCTGCCACCCGCGCAGGGCGCCCGGTGCGTCCCGGTCGGCGGCGGGCACCCGCCGGAGGGCGCCGGGCGGGGCCCACCGGACGTACGGGTACGGGTCGAGCGCGTCGGCGATCCGCCGGGCCTGCCCCCGAAGCCAGCGGAGCGCGAGCCGACGGGTCGGGGTGATGATCCCGCCCAGGAACACGCTCGACCGGGCGTCGCCCCCGTACGTCTCGGCCAGGTACTCCACGGCCCCCGCCGTCACCCCTGCCCCCGAACCCACCGCCGCGCCCCGTTCTCCTCAGCCACCCGCGCCCGCAACTGCCGCAGCACCGCCGACTCCTCGCCCTCCCCGGCCTCACCCTCGGCGCCCCGGTGACGTGGACAGGCGCACGGCGGAAACAGCAACGGGTTGAACTCCGCCTCGCCGCCCTCGGGCTCGGCCCCCCTCACGCCGGCTGCCCCGCCGCGCATTCCCCCGACTCCCGGTGCCGCTTCATCAGCACCCGGCAGTCGGTCGCCCTGCTCCAGTCGTACTCGGCGTTGGCGACAGCCCCGGCGAGGGCGAGTTCCTGGCAGGGGAGGCAGGGGTCAGGCTGAACCTGCTGCTGTTCGTGAGTCATGCCGTTGATTCCTTCGCGGTGTCACTGGGTCACCCGGCTGTGAGTGATAGTGAACACAGCGTCACCGCGACATAGGTACGCTGAACAGGCAGTCGGCTCGGACAGGCCCAACTGTCCCGGTGTTCGAGGGGGTTCTTATGACTGTCGAACTATCTCCCGACGACGCGACGGACCCGGGTCTGTCCCCGCTCCGGAACTTCGGCAACGAGGTCATGCTCGAACGCACGCGGATGAACATGTCCCGCGTCGAGCTGGGCAGGGCGGTCGCCTGCGGGGAGTCACTGGTCGCCAAGATCGAACGAGGCGACCGGGTCCCGCAGCGGGAGTTCGCCGAAGGGTGCGACCAGGTGTTCCCGCACGGGAACGGAAGGTTCATGCGCCTGTGGCGGCTCGCGCTCAGGTATGCCTATCCGCCGTGGTTCTGGCCGTACGTGGCGCTGGAAAAGAAGGCCACCGGGCTGCGCATGTTCAACCCCGTGGTAGCTCCGGGGATCGTGCAGACCCGGAGCTACGCGACCGCCATCCTCAAGGAGGGCCGCCCCAAGGGTCTGGAGGACCTTGTCACCGCGCGACTTGAGCGGCAGCAGATTTTGCAGCGCGAGGAACCTACTGGCCTATGGCTTGTACTGCACGAGCGCGTGCTTCGTAACGTGGTGGGTAGCGAGGAGATTATGCGGGAGCAACTCCTACGCTTGTTGCCAATTGCCGAGACTTCCACTCACCGGGTGCAGATCATTCGCGATGAGGGGCGGTATCGAGGTCCTGTTGGTGCCGCACCATTCGTCCTGATGTCTTTCGAAGAAGGCGCAGATGTTGTCCATGTGGACGGATTCCCGCGTGGGTACGTGCTGGCGGAGCAGGACGAGGTGGCTGACGCCGAGGACGCCTATGATCTGCTCAGAGCGTTGGCCATGCCGCTGGAAGAATCAGCAGAGTTGATCAACTCCGTTCTCAAGGAATGCTATTCGTGAACACTTCATCCTTCGCAGAGGGCGACTGGACAAGTTCCAGCTACAGCATGAGTAACGCTGGCGAGTGCGTCGAGTGGGCCCCGGCGCACGCCGCCCTCACCGGCGAAGTCCTGGTGCGTGACAGTAAGACCCCGCACGCCCCGTACCTGACGCTCACCCCCGCGGGCTTCGCCGGGCTGGTGGCGTTCGCCAAGGAGTGCGGCTGACGTCGTGCGGAGTAGCTCTGTCCGGTCTTGGGTGGCCCGGAGAGCGGCGGGGTTTCAGCGCCCGGGGCCGTCGGAACCGGGCACGCTGAAGGGGAGGCGTCGCAGGCCTCGCGCACCCCGCGCCTGCCACCGGGGAAGTGGCGCACGCGAGGGTGCCCTACTGGGCTCGGCAGGTCCTGAGGTAGCTGAGGAACGACGCCTGTAGTCCGGTCACATGCGTCTCGTGCATGAGCGCGCTGGTGACGGGCCCGCCCCGGGCGATGAGGCAGTGAAGGAACGTGGCCGCGTTCTTCGCGAGATTCTGGTAGACCGCGATGTCTCCCAGAAGCTCCCGCTCGTTGAAGGTCACGTGAAGCCGGGTGGCGGGCAGGGCGTCACCCATGGCCCGGAGGCGGGCGAAGACCTGGCTCGACGCGTCCACGATGCCGGGGCTGCCCGCGCCGACGCTCTCGAAGAAGGTGCTCCGGGTGAGCCAGGCGTAGAGGCTGAAGAGCCCTCCGTACGAGTAGCCGAAGAGGCCGTGCCCGCTCGGGGCCGCGCCCCAGTCGCGTGCGATCCGCGGGTGAAGGTCGTCGGTGAGGAAGTCGAGGAACATGTCCCCGCGGCTGTCGCTCAGTTCGGCGAGGTAGGCGTCGGCCTGGTCGCGCGTGGTCGTGCCCCTCTCGACACTCATCTCCACGGCGTCGACGTACTCCTTCGCGATGGGCTCGCCGGGGGGTACGAGGTCCCGGTTGCGCAGCCGCTCCCAGTGCTCGGCCTCCTTGCCCGCGTATCCCACGCTGACCTGGATGTAGGGCCGGATCGACTGCATGGGGTCCAGTTGCGTGACGATGAGGGGGGCGGTCAGGCCCACGGCCCAGTTGCCGTCGAGCACGTACACGACAGGCGCCTGCGACACGGCGGGATCGTAGCCCGGGGGCGTGGTGACCCAGATGCCGTAGTCGTGCCCTCCGCCGGAGCGCATCTCGAAGTAGTCGGTGTGGGCGAGGCAGCCCTGCCACATGGTGCTCATCTGAGGTCCTTCACGATTCGGCCAGCCTTGATCACGAGGGTGGCGAGGGTGGGTCCGAGGGGGGCGCCGGGGAGTGACGGAGCGGCTGGCGCCACGGCGGGGAGGCGAGCCCGTGGGATCGCGCGCCGACCCGTCGGTGATCGTCACGCCGATCCCCCGTGCAGGTCCCATGAGCGATCCTCCGAGGGCGCGAGCCGACTGCGACCATGAGCGGAGCAACACGGAATCGCCGGCATATTCTTTTCCAATGGATAAACTGTGGGAGTGGTCCTGTCAACCTCCGAACGCAAGGGCAGCGCGCGCGAGCGACTCCTGGCACGGCTTCTCGACGCCTTCGGCGAGGCCCTGCCCCCGCCGGAGATGTCGCTCCGTGAGATCGCCACCCGGGCCGACACCAGTCACGCCCTCCTGCGCTACCACTTCGGGTCGCTGCCGGGCGTGCTGGCCGCCGTGCTCCAGGCGCAGCGGTCCCGGGACAACGAGGAACTTCTGGAGGCCGCCCAGCAGGGCACCTTCGAGGATTTCGTCGCGGCGATCTGGCGTACCTACGCGAGACCGGAGCAGTTGTCGCGGGTGCGCGGCTTCTTCTACGTCGCCGGACTGGCCGCGTACGGCCCGGAGGACTTCCGTGAGTTCGTGGAGTCGCTCGACGACCTGACCGTGATGCTGTCCTCGCTCGCGGAACGCGAGGGGCTGGACGCGCGGGAAGCGCGGGACGTGGCCACCGTCACCGTCGCCGCGATCCGCGGCCTCCTCCTCCAGGAGGTCCTGGCTCCCGGCACCCGTTCGACGGACGTGGTCGGCCTGATCCTGCGCATGAGGGAGGGCGGGCCCGATCCACGGGCGCGTCCACAGCGTTGAGCGGCCCCCGGCTCTCCAGCGAGAAGCCCCGCCGCCGCCCGGCGGAGGGGCGACGGCGGGGCTTTTCCGGAAGCCTGCGAGGTCACCCCTCCGTGCGGTACATCAGGTCCGTCTCGTACGTGGTGAAGCCGAGCCGCTCGTAGACGCTGACGGCTGCCTCGTTGTCGGCGTCGACGTAGAGCATGGCGGTGGGGAGGCCCTGGGCGGCGAGGTGGGCGAGGCCGGTGGTGGTGAGGGCCTTGCCGAGGCCGGAGCCCTGGGCGTTCGGGGCGACGCCGACGACGTAGACCTCGCCGAGGCCCTCGTCGGCGTGGATCTTGGTCCAGTGGAAGCCGGCCAGGACGCCGTCGCGCTCGGCGAGGAAGAAGCCCTTCGGGTCGAACCACGGTTCGGCCATGCGGGCGTCCAGGTCGCGCTGGGTCAGCGAGCCCTGCTCGGGGTGGTGGGCGAAGGCGGCGGCGTTGACGGCGAGCCAGGCCGCGTCGTCCTCGCCGGGGACGAAGGTGCGGACGGTGACGCCCTCCGGGTACGCCGACTCGTGCAGCGGCGGGACCGAGAGGGGGCGGCGCATCTGGCGCAGCTCGCGGAAGAGGCTCATCCCCAGCACCGTCGCCAGGTGGCGGGCGGCCGGGTGGCCGCCGTGCGCCCAGAGCCGCAGCGAGCCGCCGGACGCCTCCAGCAGGGCGGTGCCCAGCGCCCGGCCGTGGCCGCGGCCCCGGTGCGCGGGATGGACGACCAGCTCGCCGGCGGGGGGCTCGACGGGGTCGGCGCCCTCCAGCTGGGCGTAGCCGGCGAGCTGGCCGTCGGCGGTGAGCAGGAGGTGGCGTACGCCCTCGCGGCGGCCGCCGCGCAGCTGGAGACGGCCCTGTTCGGAGACGGCCTGCTGGCCGTCCTCGGCGGCGGCGTCGGCCAGCAGGGTCAGGACCGTGGCGGCCTGGTCCTCGGTGAGCTCGTCGGTGGTGTGGATCTGGCGGGAGGGCACGGGGGCCGCGGCGTCGCTGGTCATGGTCCCGAGGGTACGGCGGGCGGGCCGCCGGGCCACCGCATTCGGGGGCGTAACGGGCACCCGGGGTGGCGCGCCGTACGACGGCAACCTCCTCGTAACCGCAACCCCCTGTCGCGCTACGCGCGTTGACTCTAGGCTGCGGCTCGTATCCCAGACCACTCCCTCAGGGGGACGCATGTCAGCCACACCCCGCACGAGACGCCGGACCTGGCGCCTGGTGACCGGTACCGTCTCGCTGGCCGCCGTGGGCGCGCTGGTCGCCGCGATGCCGGCCGGGGCCCACGGGAAGCCCGGCCACGGCGGCGGCCACGACCACGGCAAGCCGGGCCACGGCCACGGCCGCACCGTCGACGTGCAGCTGCTCTCCTTCAACGACCTGCACGGCAACCTCGAACCCCCGGCCGGCTCCTCCGGCCAGGTCACCGAGGACCAGCACGACGGGACGACGAAGGCGATCGACGCGGGCGGCGCCGAGTACCTGGCGACCTCGCTGCGCACCGCGCGCAAGGGCAACCCGTACAGCGTCACGGCGGCCGCCGGTGACATGGTCGGCGCGAGCCCGCTGCTCTCCGGGCTCTTCCACGACGAGCCGACCATCGAGGCCCTCAACAAGATGAAGCTCGACGTCGCGGGCGTCGGCAACCACGAGTTCGACGAGGGCCGCGCCGAGCTGAACCGCCTCCAGAAGGGCGGCTGCCACCCCGAGGACGGCTGCTACACCAAGGGCCGCAAGTTCAAGGGCGCCGACTTCCCCTACCTCGCCGCCAACGTCACGGACGAGAAGACCGGCAAGCCGATCCTCAAGCCGTACACGGTGTGGAAGAAGAACGGCGTCAAGATCGGGTTCATCGGCGTCACCCTGGAGGGCACGCCGGACATCGTCTCGGCCGAGGGCGTCAAGGGGCTGAAGTTCCACGACGAGGTCGAGACGGTCAACAAGTACGCGCGGGAGCTGGAGCGCAAGGGCGTCAAGTCGATCGTGGCGCTGATCCACGAGGGCGGGGCCCCGGCCTCCAAGTCGTACAACTACGACTGCGACTCCTCCGGTGCCGGGGACGGCGTCTCCGGTCCGATCGTCGACATCGCCAAGGGCATCACGCCGAAGGTCGACGCGCTGGTCACCGGCCACACCCACGAGGCGTACGTCTGCACCATCCCGGACCCGGCCGGCAAGCCGCGCACGGTCACCTCGGCCTCGTCCTTCGGCAAGCTCTACACCGACACGACGCTGACCTACGACCGGAAGACCAAGGACATCGTCCGCACCAGCGTCTCCTCGGCCAACCACGTCGTCACCCGGACCCAGCCGAAGGCCAAGGACATCACCCGGCTGATCTCCGACTGGAACGAGCTGGCCGCGCCGATCGCCGCCCAGCCCGTCGGCCACATCTCCGGCGACCTGCCCGGCCGGGGCGCGACCACGCCCGAGTCGCCGCTCGGTGACGTGATCGCCGACGCCCAGCTGGCCCACGCCAAGTCCCTGGACGACACGGCGGTCCTCGCGCTGATGAACCCGGGCGGCATCCGCTCCGACCTGGTCTACAAGGCGTCCGGCAGCGAGGGCGACGGGGTGGTCACCTACGGCGAGGCGTTCACCGTCCAGCCGTTCAGCAACACCGTCAACCTCGTCACGCTCACCGGCGAGCAGCTGGTCACCGCGCTGAAGCAGCAGGTCAGCGGGGGTAACGAGGCGTCCCCGAAGATCCTCCAGGTGTCGGAGGGGCTCACGTACACCCTCGACTACACCAAGTCCGGCGCCGACCGCGTCGTCGCCGACACCATCCGCCTGAACGGCGAGCCGATCGACCCGGCCGCCTCCTACCGCGTCGCGATGAACTCCTTCCTCGCGGGCGGCGGCGACGGCTTCGCGGCCCTCGGCGAGGGCACCGACCCGCTCGTCGGCGCCGACGACCTGGCCGCCTTCAACGAGTACCTGACGGCCACCACCTCGGCCGACAACCCGCTCGACCCGCCGAAGGCGGACCGCATCACGATCGTGAAGTAGGCCCACGCCCACAACGCGACGAGGGGCGCCCCCGGCAGGTCCGGGGGCGCCCCTCACGCGTGCCAGGTCACGTGTCAGGCCGCGCCTGGCGCCGGGTTCCCGTAGTACGCCCCCGGCCCGTGCTTGCGCGTGTAATGGCGGTCGAGGAGGTGCTGGGGCGGCTCCACCCGGCCCAGGGCCAGGGTGTGGAGGGCCATTTCGGCGACCGCCTCCAGGATCACCGCGTGTTCCAGTGAGGCCGTCGCCGTGGCGCCCCAGGTGAACGGGCCGTGGTGGGCGACGAGGGCGCCCGGGACCGCCTCCGCGCGGGCCTCGTCGCCGTCGAGCAGGTCGACCACGACCTGGCCGGTGTGGAACTCGTAGTCCCGGGCGCACTGTTCGGGGGTGAGGACCTCGGTGACCGGGACCGGGCCGTCGAAGGTGTCGGCGTGGGTGGTGCCGAGTACCGGTATCGCGCGCCGGGCCTGGGCGAAGGCGACGGCGTGGGTCGAGTGGGTGTGGGTGACGCCGCCGATGGCCGGAAAGGCTCGGTAGAGGCAGCGGTGCGTCTCGGTGTCGGTGGAGGGGCGCAGGGTGCCTTCGACCACCCGGCCGTCGTCCAACGCCACCACGACCAGGTCGTCCTCGGTCAGCCGCTCGTACGGCACGCCCGAGGGCTTGATGACGAAGACGCCGGCCTCGCGGTCGACGCCGCTGACGTTGCCCCAGGTGAGGGTGGCGAGGCCGGTGGCGGGGATGCGCAGGTTGGCCTCCAGCACCTCGCGGCGCAGGGCGGCCCGCGCGGCGGCGGTCACAGCGGCAGCGCCAGGCGGTGGTACGCCTGGTTCCAGCGCAGTTCGCGGACGAACGTGCGGATACGGGTGTCGGCGTCGATGACGACCAGCTCGGTACGGAGCATTTCGGCCAGGTCGTCGAGAGTCTCCGTCCCCAGAGCGGTGGTCAGCACGGTGTGGTGCGGGGCGCCGGCCGTCAGCCACGCCTCGGTGGAGGTCCGCAGGTCGGGGGCGGGGCGCCAGACCGCGCGGGCCACCGGGAGGGCGGGCAGCGGTTCGGGCGGGGTGACCACGTCGATCTCGTTGGCGACCAGCCGGAACCGGTCGCCGAGGTCGGCGAGGCCGACGACGACGGCGGCGCCCGGATCGGCGTCGAAGACGAGCCGGACCGGGTCCTCCCGCCCGCCGATGCTCAGCGGATGGATCTCGCAGGAGGGGCGGGAGCCGGTCAGCGAGGGGCAGACCTCCAGCATGTGCGCCCCGAGGATCACCTCCTGGCCGGGCGTGAGGTCGTACGTGTAGTCCTCCATGAAGGAGGTGCCGCCGGGCAGTCCGTCGCCCATCACCTTCAGGGTGCGCAGCAGCACCGAGGTCTTCCAGTCGCCCTCGCCGCCGAAGCCGTAGCCGTCGGCCATCAGCCGCTGCACGGCCAGGCCCGGCAGCTGCCGCAGCCCGCCCAGATCCTCGAAGTTGGTGGTGAAGGCGCGGAAGCCGCCCTCGGTGAGGAAGGCGCGCAGGCCCGCCTCGATCCGGGCCGCGTAACGGAGGGAGTCGTGGCGGGGCGCGCCGGGGCGCAGCTCGTCGGCGACGGCGTACAGGTCGCCGTACTCCTCCACCAGCGCGTCCACGGTGGCCTCGTCCGTCCCGTCGACGGCGGCGGCCAGGTCGTTCACCGCGTACGCGTTGACGGAGACCCCGAACCGGCGCTGGGCCTCGACCTTGTCGCCCTCGGTCACCGCGACGTCCCGCATGTTGTCGCCGAACCGGGCCAGCCGCAGCGTCGCCAGCTCCGCCCGCCCGGCCGCCGCCCGCGCCCAGGACTCGACGCGGGCCCCGACGGCCGGGTCCGCGACGTGCCCGGCGACCGTCTTACGGGCCACGCCGAGCCTGGTCTGCACGTGCCCGAACTCGCGGTCGCCGTGGGCGGCCTGGTTCAGGTTCATGAAGTCCATGTCGATGGTGGCCCAGGGGAGCGCCTGGTTGGCCTGGGTGTGCAGGTGGAGCAGGGGCTTGCGCAGGGCGTCCAGGCCGGAGATCCACATCTTGGCCGGGGAGAAGGTGTGCATCCAGGCGATGAGGCCCGCGCACGTGTCGTCGGCCTCCGCGTCCAGGCAGATCCGCCGGATCGCGGCGGCGTCGGCGAGGACCGGCTTCCAGACCAGGCGGGCGGGGAGGGCGGTGCGCTCGGCGAGGGTCCGGCAGATCTCGCGGGACTGCGCGGTGACCTGGGCCAGGGTCTCCTCGCCGTAGAGGGACTGGCTCCCGGTGAGGAACCAGATCTCGGACTCGGGCGGTGCGGGCGGGGTCATGACGATGTGCTCCTCGTACGGGGCGGGCGGACGCGGACGGCGGGGCTCAGGCGGGGGAGCCGGTGGTACGGGTGGCGGTCCGGGCGGTGTTGCGGATGCGGCGCAGGCGGTGCAGGAGGAGGTCCGGGCCGGTGCCGAAGTGGTCGTGCAGGGCGCGGTACTCGGCGAAGAGCGCGTCGTAAGCGTCGGCCCGCGCCGCGTCCGGGACGTAGGCGGCCCGCTCGACGCTGCCCATCGCGGCGGCCGCCGCCCGTACGTCCGGGTGGGCGCCGGCCGCGACGGCGGCGTGGATGGCGGAGCCGAGTGCCGGGCCCTGGTCGGAACCGGCCAGCGAGACGGGGCGGCGCAGCACGTCGGCGTGGATCTGCATGAGCAGCGGGTTCTTCTTCAGCCCGCCGGCGACGATGAACTCCTCGACCGGCACCCCGCCCTGCTCGAACGCCTCCACGATGACGCGGGTGCCGTACGCGGTGGCCTCCAGCAGGGCGCGGTAGACGTCCTCGGGACGGGTGTCCAGGGTCAGGCCCGCGACGACACCGGAGAGGTGGTGGTCGACCAGGGTCGAACGGTTGCCGTTCATCCAGTCCAGGGCGACCAACCCGTGGGCCCCGACCGGCTGTTCGGCGGCGAGCCGGGTCAGGTACGCGTGCGCGTCCTCGCCCGCCGCCTCCGCCTCGGCCCGGTACTCCTCGGGCAGGCCCTGCCGCAGCCACCAGGCGAAGATGTCGCCGACGGCGCTCTGCCCGGCCTCGTAGCCGTAGGCGTCCGCGACGATGCCGCCGTCGACCACGCCGCAGATCCCCGGGACCTCGGCGAGGGCCGGGCCGCTGAGGACGTGGCAGGTGGAGGTGCCCATGATGGCGAGCAGCCGGCCGTTCTCCACGGCGCCGGCTGCGGGCGCGGTGACGTGCGCGTCGACGTTGCCGACGGCGACCGCGATCCCCTCGGGCAGGCCCGTCCACGCGGCGGCCTCGGCGGTCAGGCCGCCCGCGTGGCCGCCGAGCGCGGAGAGCGGATGGGCCAGCCGGGTCGCCGGGAAGTCCGCGAACTCCGGGTGCAGCCCGGCCAGGAACTCCGGCGAGGGGTACGTGCCGTCCTGGTGGATGCCCTTGTACCCGGCCGTGCAGGCGTTGCGCGACTCGGCCCCGGTCAGCTGCCAGACGATCCAGTCCGCCGCCTCGATCCAGCGCACGCAGGCCGCGTACACCTCCGGGTCCTCCTCCAGCACCTGGAGCGCCTTCGCGTACTGCCACTCCGCCGAGATCCGCCCCCCGTACCGCCCGATCCACGGTTCCCCGCGCTCGTGCGCCAGCGCGTTGAGCCGGTCGGCCTGGTCCTGGGCCGCGTGGTGCTTCCACAACTTGGGCCAGGCGTGTGGGCGTTCGGCCCACTCGGGCAGCAGGGCGAGCGGGGTGCCGTCGGCGGTGGCCGGGAGCACCGTGCAGGCCGTGAAGTCCGTCCCGATGCCGACGACTTGGACCGGCTCGACCCCGGCCGCCGCCAACGCCTCGGGAACGGCGTGCCGCAACACGTCCCGCCAGTCCTCCGGATGCTGAAGCGCCCAGTCCGGCGGCAACCCGGCCCCGCCACCGGGCAGAGCCCGGTCGATCACCCCGTGCCGGTACTCGTGCACGGCCGCCCCCAACTCGGCCCCGTCCGCCACCCGGACGACCACGGCCCGCCCGGACAGCGTGCCGAAGTCGACACCGACGGTGCAGGGGTCGCCGAGGCCGCCCTGAGCAGCCTGGACAGGGGGTGCGGGAGTGTTCACGGGGCTGGCCTCCGGGATGTCGCTCGGGTGGCGGCTGGGTACCCGGATGATTGTTAGCGCTCACATTGGCGGGGGGCAAGGGGGGTGCGGGGTGGATTCGGGTTGGGATGCCCTCAGGCGCCGGGCGGGCTGGGTGTCCTCAAGCGCCGGACGGGCTGAATCGCTCGGCCTCCGGCCACGGCTCGTCCTCAGACGCCGGACGGGCTTGAGTGTCCTCAAGCGCCGGACGGGCTGAGTGTCCTCAAACGCCGGACCGGCTAGGTGGTGCCCCCCGAGGCCCGGCCCGAAGAGGACAAGCCGTGTCCGAGCTGGACGACAGCAGCCTCACGTCAGGTGATGGGCTGCGAGGTGTTCGGCACCCTCCGCCTCCATCCGTTGGCCTTGCGCGGGTGCTGCCCAAGGCTGGACAGGGCGCTCGGCCCGTCGGGAGTCTGACCGGTGGACGTGGTGTGACCTCGGCCGATTCGAGCCCGTCCGGCGTTTGAGGACACGGGTACGGGTGGGTCCGTGGCCGACAGACGTAGTACGACCTCGGCCGATTCCAGCCCGTCCGGCGTTTGAGGACACAGGTACGCGCGCAGCCACCCGCCGCAGACAGCGCATCCCCCCCGCCGAACCCAGCCCGCCCGGCGCCTGAGGGCAAGAGCCCGGCCGGCGCCTGAGGTCACACCTCCGCCACCCCCCGCGTACTCCCCCGAACAATCAACTGCGGCTCCACCAGCACATGCTCCGCCCCCCTAGCCCGCCCCTCGATGTGGTCGATGAGCAATCGGATGCTCCTGCGCCCGATGGACCCGAAGTCCTGGCGGACGGTGGTGAGTGGGGGCGGGAAGAACTCGGCCTCGGGGATGTCGTCGAAGCCGGCGACGGCTACGCGTTCCGGGGTGCGGACGCCGGCTTCGCGGAGGGCGCGGAGGACGCCGAGGGCCATCTGGTCGTTGGCGACGAAGACGGCGGTGACGCCGGGGCCCTGGCCGGAGAGGACGTGGCCGGCGAGTTCCTGGCCGGCCCGGTAGCCGGAGAGGGGGCTCCAGTCGCCCTGGAGCGGGGGCGGGGCGGCGATGCCGCGTTCGCGCAGGACGGCGCGCCAGCCGGCGGTGCGGGCCTCGCTCTCGGACCAGCCGTCCGGCCCTGCCACGTGCCAGACCGTGGCGTGCCCGGCGGCGAGCAGGTGCTCGGTGACCATGCGGGCGCCCCGCTCCTGGTCGAGGGAGACGGCGGGCAGCCCGAGCTGGTCGCCGCCCTCGACGCTGACCACGGGGAACGGCGCGTCCAGGCGGGCCAGCGCCTGCCCGGTCGTCCGCTGCGGGGTGAGCGCGACGACGCCCTCCACGCCCCAGGAGGAGAGGTGGTCGACGGCGTCCTTGAGCCCCTGGCGCCCGTCGCCGCGCAGGGTGACGGCCGAGACGAGGTATCCCTCGTCGCGGGCGGCCTCGTGGAGCCCGGCCATGGTGCTGGCGGGACCGTAGAGCGTGGTGTTGACGGCGATGACGCCCAGCGTGCGGGTGCGGCGGGTGACCAGGGCGCGGGCGGCGGGGTTGCGGCGGTAGCCGAGGCGGTCGACGGCGGCGGTGACCTGGGCGCGAGTGGCGGGCCGTACGTGCGGGTGGCCGCTGAGGACGCGGGAGACCGTCTGGTGGGAGACGCCGGCCTCACGGGCCACGTCGGCCATCGTCGGCGGCCGGGAGACTTCCGCGGACCGGGCCACGCGGGCCTCCCCTCTCGCTGGGACGCACGCGATCCGGCGGGATCGCGGTCAGGTGTCGATGCCGAAAAAGCGTATCCCCCATCTTGTATCACCCGTGTGTGAGCGCTAACAATCGTGCCTTGCCGGGAGAGGGACGACGACCCGGCAGCCCCGCCCATCGCCCCCACCACGGGATTGCCAGGGAGAAACATGACGAAGGCCCGAGCCGCCACGACCGCCGCAGCGGTGACCGCCTGCTGCGCCCTCCTGCTGACCGCCTGCGGCCAGGACAGTACGGGCGGCAGCAAGGAGGAGAAGGGGAAGAAGAAGCAGACCATCGGGGTGGCGATGCCCACCAAGTCGTCCGAGCGCTGGATAGCCGACGGCCGGAACATGACGAAGATCCTGGAGAAGGCGGGCTACGACACCACGCTCCAGTACGGCGAGGACGACCCGGACCAGCAGGTCGCGCAGATCGAGAACATGATCACGCAGGGTGTGGACGCCCTGGTCATCGCGGCCATCAACGGCGAGGCTCTCTCCAACGTCCTCCAGCAGGCCGCCGACGCCGACATCCCCGTCATCTCCTACGACCGGCTGATCCTCGGCTCCCCGCACGTCGACTACTACGCCTCCTTCGACAACGAGAAGGTCGGCCGGCTCCAGGGCGAGTACCTGGTGGAGAAGCTGGGCCTGGACAAGGACGGCGGGAAGGACAAGGGCCCCTACAACATCGAGCTGTTCGCGGGGTCGAACGACGACAACAACACCCGGTTCTTCTTCAACGGCGCGATGGAGGTCCTCAAGCCGTACCTGGACAAGAAGCAGCTGGTGGTCCGCTCCAAGCAGACCAAGCTCAACCAGGTGACCACGCTGCGCTGGGACGGCGGTACCGCCCAGAAGCGGATGGACGACCTGCTGACCTCGGCGTACTCCAGGGAGCGGGTGGACGCGGTCCTCTCGCCGTACGACGGCATCTCGATCGGCATCCTCTCCGCGCTCAAGTCCGACGACTACGGGTCGAAGGCGAAGCCGCTGCCGATCGTCACCGGGCAGGACGCCGAAGTCTCGTCGGTGAAGTCGATCGTCGCGGGCGAGCAGACCCAGACCGTCTACAAGGACTTCCGCGAACTCGCCAAGGTGGCCGCCGAGATGGTCGACGCGGTGCTCGGCGGGGACGAGCCGGAGATCAACGACGACAAGACGTACGACAACGGCGAGAAGGTCGTCCCCGCGCACCTGCTGGAGCCGGTCAGCGTCGACAAGTCCAACTACCAGGAGATGCTGGTCGACTCGGGCTTCCTCGACGCCAAGGACCTGGGATGAGCCCGGAGCCGGCGGACGGCCCCGGGCCCACCCCCGGGGCCGTCCCCGAGGGCGGCTCCGGCACCGTCCTGGAGATGCGCTCCATCGTGAAGCGCTTCACCGGTGTCACGGCGCTGGCCGACGTCACCCTCTCCGTCCGGCGCGGGGAGATCCACGCCCTGTGCGGGGAGAACGGCGCCGGCAAGTCGACGCTGATGAAGGTCCTCTCCGGCGTGCACCCGCACGGGAGTTACGAGGGGCAGGTGCTCTTCGACGGCGAGGAGTGCCGGTTCAAGGACATCCGGGCCAGCGAGCGGCGCGGGATCGTCATCATCCACCAGGAGCTGGCGCTCGTCCCGCACCTGTCGATCGCCGAGAACATCTTCCTCGGCAACGAGCCCTCCCGGCGCGGCGTCATCGACTGGGACCAGGCGCTCAGCGGCGCCGCCCGGCTGCTGCGCCGCGTCGGCCTGGACGAGCACCCCCGGACCCGGGTCAGTGACATCGGTGTCGGCAAGCAGCAGTTGGTGGAGATCGCCAAGGCGCTGGCCAAGGACGTGAAGCTGCTCATCCTGGACGAGCCGACAGCGGCCCTCAACGACGAGGACAGCGCTCAACTCCTGCGGCTGATGAAGGAGTTGCAGGAGCAGGGCATCACCTCGATCATCATCTCGCACAAGCTCAACGAGATCTCCGAGGTCGCCGACTCGGTCACCGTGCTGCGTGACGGCCGCTCCGTGGAGACCCTCGACGTGCACGCGCCGGAGACCACCGAGGAGCGCGTCATCCGCGGCATGGTCGGCCGCGACCTCGGCAGCCGCTTCCCCGAACGCACCCCCTACGAGGGGCCGCGCGACAGCGAACCGGCGCTGGAGATCCGCGACTGGACCGTCCGCCACCCCGTCGACCACCACCGGCGGGTCGTGGACGGCGTCTCGCTCACCGTCCGCCGGGGCGAGATCGTGGGCCTCGCCGGGCTGATGGGCGCGGGCCGCACCGAACTGGCGATGAGCGTCTTCGGCCGCAGCTACGGGCGGTACGAGCGCGGCACCGTGCACAAGGACGGCCACGAGATCCGGACCCGCACCGTCCCGGAGGCGGTCGCCCGCGGCCTCGCGTACGTCACCGAGGACCGCAAGCGGTACGGGCTCGACCTCGGGGACACCGTGGCCCGCAACATCTCGCTCTCCTCGCTGCCCGGCCTCGCCCGGGGCGGCATCGTCGACGCCCACCGGGAGCGGCAGGTCGCCGAGGAGTACCGGCGGGTCATGAACATCAAGACCCCCGACGTCCTGGAGCCGGTCGGCCGGCTCTCCGGCGGCAACCAGCAGAAGATCGTACTGAGCAAGTGGGTGCTGGCCGGGCCCGACGTGCTGATCCTGGACGAGCCGACGCGCGGCGTCGACGTCGGCGCCAAGTTCGAGATCTACGGCGTGATCGACCGGCTCGCCGCCGAGGGCAAGGCGATCCTGATGATCTCCTCCGAGCTGCCCGAACTCCTCGGCATGTGCGACCGGGTGTACACCATGGCCGCCGGCCGGCTCACCGGCGAGGTGGCCCGCGCCGACGCCTCCCAGGAAGTCCTCATGCGCCACATGACGCGCGTCCCGTCCGCCGCCGGCACCGACCCCAGTGAAGGGCACCACCCATGAGCAGCGAAGTGACCACCAAGCCCGAGGCGCCGGCGGGCGCCCCGGGACGCGAGAAGGGGCGCGGGCTCGGCACGATGCTGCTGGACGCGGTCCGGCAGAACTCCCGCCAGTACGGGATGCTCTTCGCGCTCGGACTGATCGTCGTCCTCTTCCAGATCTGGACCGGCGGCGACCTCCTGCTGCCGCGCAACGTCTCCAACCTGGTCCTCCAGAACAGCTACATCCTGATCCTCGCCATCGGGATGATGATCGTCATCATCGCGGGCCACATCGACCTGTCGGTGGGCTCCCTGACGGCGCTGGTCGGCGCGGTCGCCGCCGTGCTCATGGTGCAGCAGCAGATCCCGTGGCCCGTCGCGGTCGCCCTCACGCTGCTGATGGGCGCCGCCGCCGGGGCGCTGCAAGGTTTCTTCATCGCGTACATCGGCATCCCGTCGTTCATCGTGACGCTCGCCGGGATGCTGCTCTTCCGGGGGCTGACGGAGATCTTCCTGGACGGGCAGACCATGGGTCCGTTCCCCTCCGGGCTGCAGAAGGTGGCCAACGGCTTCCTGCCCGAGGTCGGCCCGGCCACCAACTACCACAACCTCACGCTCCTGCTCGGCCTCGTGCTGATCGTCTTCGTGATCCTCCAGGAGGTCCGCGACCGGCGCCGGCAGCGGGAGTTCTCCCTCCAGGAGGTCCCGCCGACCCTCTTCGCGCTGAAGCTGGCCGCCCTGGTCGCGGTCATCCTCGTCGCCACCCTGCTGCTCGCCAGCTACAAGGGCGCCCCGGTCGTCCTGCTGATCCTCGCCGCCCTCCTCGTCGGCTTCGGCTACGTGATGCGCAACGCGGTCGCCGGACGCCACGTCTACGCGATCGGCGGCAACCTCGGCGCCGCCAAGCTCTCCGGCGTCAAGGACAAGCGGGTCACCTTCGCGGTCTTCCTCAACATGGGCGTCCTCGCCGCCCTCGCGGGGCTGGTCTTCGCCGCCCGGTTCAACGCCGCCTCGCCCAAGGCCGGCATCAACTTCGAACTGGAGGCGATCGCCGCCGCGTTCATCGGCGGCGCCTCGATGAGCGGCGGCGTCGGCACGGTCCTCGGCGCCATCATCGGCGGCCTGGTCCTCGGCGTCCTCAACAACGGCATGAACCTCGTCGGCGTCGGCACCGACTGGCAGCAGGTGATCAAGGGCCTGGTGCTGCTCGCCGCCGTCGGCTTCGACGTCTGGAACAAGCGCCGCGCGGGCGGCTGACGCCACCGGTCCCGTACCCCGGCACGCGGTACCCCCGCGTGCCGGGGGCCGTGTGGAATACCTCGCATTCGCCGGGGTACCGGGAGCCGAAGTTGCGGGTGGTGGCGGGGTGCGTGGTGGGATGACGCGATGCGTTCCCCCCACCGCATGACCCAGGACACCGACCGTTCACCCGAGGCCCCGGCCCCCACCGACGCGCCCGCCACCCCCGCCCCGCGCTACGGCCCGTACGACTCCAACCCCGAGTGGGACAACCCGTACGAGCAGCTCGCCGGGCTCGACGACCGGGCCGTCGACACCTTCCTCCAGAAGGACCCGGACGCCTTCGACACCTTCGAGACCGGCGAAACCCCGGCCTACGAGCCGCCCCCGCCCGCCCCGTCGAGGCGCCGCCGCCCGCGCGGACGCGGCCCCTTCCGGCGGGCCCTGGGACACCTGAGCCGGGGCGCCAAGATCACCGTCGGCGTCCTCGTCCTCGCCGCCTTCCTCACCCTCGGCGACCGCTGGGCCGTCCTCTACGCCGAGAACAAGGCCGAGGAGTCGCTGAAGAACTCGATGAACCTCACCGCCGCCCCCGAGGTCGACATCGACGGCTTCCCCTTCCTCACCCAGGTCGCCGCCCGCCGCCTCGACACCGTCCACCTCACCGTCCCCGACGTCGCCGCAGGCCGCGTCTCGCTCGCCGAGGTCTCCGCCACCGGCCACGACGTGCGGATATCCGGGGAGGGCCTGACCGGCGTCGACGGGGCCGACATCGGCGGCGTCGACGGCGAGGTCCGGCTCTCCTTCGACGACCTCGGCCGCGAACTCGGCGCCTCCCAGGTCACCTTCACCGGCAAGGGCACCGACCGCGTCCTCGCCCGCGGCACCCTGCCCGTGGCCGGCCACGAACTCGCCCTGCGCGCCGACGCGTTGATCCGCCGCGACGGCGACCGGGGCGTCTCCACCGAGGTCACCGGCATGCGCCTGGACATCGGCGACCTCGCCGTCTTCCGCCCCGGCACCGGGCCGAACGACGGCCTCCACCTCACCCCGAGCAGCCTGAAGAAGCTGACGGACGAGACCACCAAGGCCAAGGCCCTGCTCTCGGTCCCGGCCATCGTCCACGCGCTCGGCGTCCCCGACTCCCAGATCCGCGCCGCCCTCGACAACGACCGCAAGCTCGCCGACCTCCTCGGCACCCCGGCCGTCGTCGACGACCTCCTCGCCGTCAACCTGGTCGACCTCGCCGCCGCCCACCCCGACGTCCTCCGCCGCCTCGGCATCGACCCGAACCTCCTCGACGCCCTCACCGGCCTCACCCGCCCCCAGCTCGCCGACCGCCTCACCCTCGGCTTCACCCTCCCCGAACTCCCGGGCGAGGGCGACGTACGCCTGCGCGACGTACGGGTGGAACCGGACGGCATCCTGGTGCGGCTGGAGGGGACGGGGGTCAGCTTCGGCAAGTAGGCGGCAGCGGGGAGAGCGCAGGGCTCAGTCCGCTTCCGGGCCTCTGTCCCCCTCGTCCTCGCCCGCGCCCGTACGCTCCGCCCCCGGCGGCGGCGTGGGCGCCCCCGGCAGCACCAGCCGCACCAAGGTCCCGCCGCCCTCGGCCCGTTCGACCGCGACCGTGCCGCCGCACTGTTCGGCGGTGCGGGCCACGATGGACAGGCCCAGTCCCGAGCCGGGCAGGGCGCGGGCCGACGGGGAGCGCCAGAAGCGGTCGAAGACGTGGCGCAGTTCGTCCTCGGGGATGCCGGGACCCCGGTCGCGGACGGTGAGTTCGCCGCGGTGGAGGCGGAGGTCGACCGTGCCGCCGGGCGGGCTGAACTTCACCGCGTTGTCGAGGATGTTGACCACCGCCCGCTCCAGAGCGGCCGGGCGGCAGCGGACGTACCAGGGCGCCAGGTCGGCGGTGAAGGTCAGCTCCGGGCCGCGCAGGCGGGCCCGGCGCAGCGCGGTCGCCGTCGTCTCGTGGAAGGCGACCACCTCCAGGCGGCCCTGCTGCGCGCCGTCGGTGCGCGACAGCTCCTGGAGGTCGCCGATGAGCGCGGCCAGCTCCGTCATCTGCGCCTTGACCGAGTCGAGCAGCGCGGCCCGGTCCTCGGCGGGCAGCGCGCGTCCGGTGCGTTCGCTGCGGGCCAGCAGCTCGATGTTGGTCCGCAGCGAGGTCAGCGGGGTGCGCAGTTCGTGCCCCGCGTCGGCGATGAGCTGTTGCTGGAGATCGTGGGAGTCGGAGAGCGCGCTGGTCATCGCGTTGAAGGAGGCGGAGAGCCGGGCGATCTCGTCGTCGCCGTCGACGGGGATGCGCACGGTCAGGTCCCGGGTGCGGGCCACCTCCTCGACGGCCTCGGTCAGCCGGTCGACGGGCCTGAGCCCCGACCGGGCGATCCACAGCCCGGCCCCGCCCGCGCCCACCACCCCGACGCCGGAGACGAGCAGGAGCAGCAGCGCCAGGTCGTCCAGGGTGTCCCGGGTCTCCTCCAGCGAGTACGCGTAGACGATCGCGGTGTTCCGGAAGTGGGCCGGGGGCGGGCCCTTGCCGAGGGCGGGGGCGGCCAGGACGCGGACCTCGGTGCCGTCGGCGGCGGTCGCGTCGTGCGGCTCGGCTTCGTGGCCGGGGCCGCCCGCCGCCACCGCGAGGTCGGCCGCGTCGGGCTCGACCACCCCGGCGGAGGCCTCGGCGACGCAGACCTGGCCGTCGGCGGTGACCAGCTGGAGGTACAGCTCGGGCTGGGCCCGGCCGAAGCCGCCCGGCCCGGTGGCGGCCGGTTCGCTCGGGCAGTCGGCGAGCAGGTCGCGCAGGGCGGCGGTGGGCTGCGGCTGGTTCTGCGCGCGCAACTGGGAGTCGATCTCCTCGTACAGCTTGCCGCGCACCACGAACCAGCAGGCCACCGAGACGGCGGCGACCGCCAGCGCCACGGCCGCCGCCACCAGCAGGGCGAGGCGGGCCCGCAGCGGGAGCGCGCCGAGCCGTCTCACTCGCCGCTCCCGGAACGCAGCACGTAGCCGACGCCGCGCACGGTGTGCACCAGGCGCGGTTCGCCGCCCGCCTCGGTCTTGCGGCGCAGGTACATCACGTACACGTCCAGGGAGTTGGAGGTCGGCTCGAAGTCGAAGCCCCAGACGGCCTTGAGGATCTGCTCACGGGTCAGCACCTGGCGCGGGTGGGCCAGCAACATCTCCAGCAGGGTGAACTCGGTCCGGGTCAGCTCGACCGGCCGGTTGCCGCGCAGCACCTCGCGGGTGGAGAGGTCCATCCGCAGGTCGGCGAAGGCAAGCACGTCCCCGTCGTCGTCCGGGGCGGCCTGCTCGACGGCGTACGAGGAGCGGCGGAGCAGGGCGCGGACGCGGGCGAACAGCTCGTCCAGTTCGAAGGGCTTGACCAGGTAGTCGTCGGCGCCCGCGTCGAGGCCGGTGACGCGGTCGCCGACGGTGTCGCGGGCGGTCAGCATGAGGATCGGCACGGTGTCCTGGGCGGCCCGGACCCGCCGGGCCGCCGTCAGCCCGTCCATGCGGGGCATCTGGATGTCGAGGACGATCAGGTCGGGCCGGTAGGAGGCCGCCTTCTCCAGCGCGTCGAGGCCGTCGACGGCGACCTCGGTGCCGTACCCCTCGAAGGCGAGGCTGCGGCGGAGCGCGTCGCGGACCGCGGGCTCGTCGTCGACGATCAGGATGCGCTGCTCACGCTCCTGCTCCTGGGGTTCGGCGGCCGGCATGGCGGACTCCCTGGGTGCTCGGGGTACGGGTCTCGGTGCGGCCAGCCTCGCACGCGCGAGGCCGGGCGCGCCGGTCACCGCTGGGAGCCGGAGCGCAGCGTGTCGAGGTCGGCCTTGAGGTCGTTGACGGGGATGGCGAAGCCGAGGCCGACACTGCCCGCGTCGGAGGACTGGCCCTGCGAGGAACCGGCCGAGTACATCGCCGAGTTGATGCCGATGATCTGGCCGTCCATGTTGATCAGGGCGCCGCCGGAGTTGCCCGGGTTGAGAGAGGCGTCGGTCTGGATCGCCTGGTAGGTCGTGGTCTGCTCGCCGGTCTCGCCGTTGAACTGCTCCCCGCCGTACTCGAAGGGCCACTCCCGGCCGCCGCCCTGCCCGCTGCCGCCCTGGCTCTCGTCCCGGGAGACGGTCACGTCGCGGTCGAGGGCGGAGACGATGCCGCTGGTCACGGTCCCGGTCAGCCCGGCGGGCGACCCGATGGCCACCACGTCGTCCCCCACGGCCACCTTGTCCGAGTCGCCGAGCGAGGCCGCCTTCAGCCCCTTGGCGCCCTGGACCTTGATCAGCGCCAGGTCCTTGGAACTGTCGGTGCCGACCACCTCGGCGCTGTACGTCTTCCCGTCGCTGGTCGCCACCTGGACCTGCGAGGCCCCGGAGACCACGTGGTTGTTGGTGACGATCTCCCCGTCCTCGCTGATGATCACCCCGGAGCCGGTCGACTGGCCGGACGACCCCGCCGCCTTGATCTCCACGATGCTCGGCCCGACCGCCTCGGCCACCCCGGCCACCGTCCCCTTGCTGGAGGCGGCCACGGTCGTCCCGTTGACCTGCGAGCCCGACCCGCCGGCCCCGCCCCCGGTCAGCTCCTGGAAGGCGTACGCCGTCCCGCCGCCGATCGCCGCCGCGGCCACCGCCACCGCGGCGAGCAGCCCGGCCGGACCGCGCAGGCGGCGCCGGTGACGCGGGGTGTGCGGCGGGTAGGCGGGCGGCGCCGGCCACGCGCCCGCCCCGCCGGAAGCCTCGGGGTACGTCGTCGGGTACTCGCTCGGGTACTCACTGGGTGCGCCGTCGTGGCGGTAGCTCTCCGTCATGTCTCCGACGATCCGGCCACCGCATGAGAGCGAGCTGAGAAGGGGCTGAGAAGCGGGGGAGAATCCTGTATGCCCGGTATAAAGGCGGCCCCGCCGGGAGGGCCGCCCGCCTCACGAACAGCCGCAGGACCGCCGGACCACCAGGCGTGACGGGAACACCTTCTGCCGTTCGCGGCGGGAGCCGGCCACGCGCAGGGCGTCGTCGAGGACGAGGTCGACGGCGGCGCGGGCCATCGTGGTGCGGTCGGAGGCGACCGTGGTCAGGGGCGGGTCGGTGAGCCCGGCCTCCTTGACGTCGTCGAAGCCGGCCACGAGCAGTTCCCCGGGCACGTCGATGCGCAGCTCGCGGGCGGCGCGCAGGACGCCTATCGCCTGGTCGTCGGTGGCGCAGACGATGGCCGGCGGCCGGTCGGGCCCGGCGAGGAGGGTGAGGGCGACCTCGTAGGCGTCGTAGCGGTTGTACGGGGCCTGGAAGAGGCGGCCTTCCGTGGGGCGG
Organism: Streptomyces albidoflavus; assembly: GCF_000719955.1. Taxonomy (GTDB): domain Bacteria; phylum Actinomycetota; class Actinomycetes; order Streptomycetales; family Streptomycetaceae; genus Streptomyces; species Streptomyces albidoflavus. The sequence goes on along the minus strand of NZ_JOII01000007.1, from coordinate 48,379 downwards.
CCCGCCTCGGCCATGGCGCGGCGCCACCCCTCGACGTGGTCGGAGACCGGGTCGCCGACCGAGGGGGTGCTGGGGGTGCCGCCGAGGCAGGCGACGTAGGAGACGCCGTGCTCCAGGAGGTGGCGGGTGGCGAGCTGGGCGCCGCCCACGTCGTCGGTGACCACGGCGACGTCGTCGATGGCGTCGGGCCGCCGGTGCAGCAGGACGACCCGGGCGTCCCACGCCTCTATCTCACTGGCGGCGGTCTCGCTCGGGCCCTGGCTGACCAGGATCAGGCCGGAGACCCGCATACCGAGGAAGGCGCGGAGGTAGTGGACCTCGCGCTCGTCGAGGTAGTCGGAGTTGCCGACCAGGACCATCTTTCCGCGCTCGGCGGCGGCCTGTTCCACGGCGTGCGCCATCTCCGCGAAGAAGGGCTGCCGGGCGTCGGGCACGATCATGCCGATGAGGTCGGTGCGCCGGGACGCCATCGCCTGCGCGACCCGGTCGGGCCGGTAGCCCAGCTCCTTGATCGCGGCGAGTACCCGCTCTCTGGTGGCCGGGGCGACCGGCCGGGGTCCGTTGTTGATCACGTAGCTCACGACGGCGGTCGATGTCCCCGCCAGTCGCGCCACGTCGTCCCGCGTCACCTTGGCCACGGCGGCAGTCTACGCGGGTCGAGGCCGCTCCCTAAGGGCTGTCCGCCCTTCAATACCGGGCCGGGACACCCCTCCGCCCGCCTCCCCGGACCGCCGTGCGGGACGGCCGGGAGACGGGCGGAGTACGGGCGTGATCACGGAGCGGGGCGGCTCAGGGCTTGGCCGCCGCCTTCTCCGTGACAGTGGAACCGGAGGCGGCGCGGGACTCGCGCACCTTCTCGGCGGCCTCCTCCTGCGCCTGCTCCTTGGCCGCCTTCTCCTTCGCCTCGGGCTTCTCCGGGGTGACGAAGCGGTAGCCGACGTTGCGGACGGTGCCGATCAGCGACTCGTGCTCGGGGCCGAGCTTGGCGCGCAGCCGCCGTACGTGCACGTCGACCGTGCGGGTGCCGCCGAAGTAGTCGTAGCCCCAGACCTCCTGGAGGAGCTGGGCGCGGGTGAAGACCCGGCCCGGGTGCTGCGCCAGGTACTTCAGCAGCTCGAACTCCTTGAAGGTGAGGTCGAGGATGCGGCCCTTGAGCTTGGCGCTGTAGGTGGCCTCGTCCACGGAGAGGTCGCCGTTGCGGATCTCCATGGGGGAGTCGTCGGTGGTGATCTGCTGGCGGCCCATGGCCAGCCGCAGCCGCGCCTCGACCTCGGCCGGGCCCGCGGTGTCCAGCAGCACGTCGTCGATGCCCCAGTCGGCGGTGACGGCGGCGAGGCCGCCCTCGGTGACGACCAGGACCAGCGGGCAGCCGGGACCGGTGGAGCGCAGCAGCTGGCAGAGGCTGCGGACCTGGGGCAGGTCGCGGCGGCCGTCGATCAGGATGACGTCCGCGCCCGGGGTGTCGACGAGGGCGGGGCCCTCGGCGGGGGCGACGCGGACCTGGTGGAGGAGCAGCCCCAGTGCGGGCAGCACCTCGGTGGAGGGCTGGAGGGCGTTGGTGAGCAGCAGCAGGGAGCTCATCGGCGCTCACCCGCCCCGTGGCGGGAGTCTCGGCAGCTCGGATGGTGGGGGTTGGATCGTTCGCCCATGACGTCGGTTCCTCCTCGGTTCCCTGCGAGAGGGAGTCCGTCCGGAGTGGCGCGCCGGACGGACTTGCGGCACTGCGTACGGATACGTCCACGACCCCCGCGCCCTGGGGACCGCCGGCTTCCCGGAGCGCAGGACGCGACCGGGAGTCCCGGTCGTATACAACGTGCCGGAAAGCACGAAAGGACCCGGGGGCGTCGCTGCCCGAGTCCTCTTCCCAGCACAATAACCCACATGAGTACGCCTACGGCAGGGCGCGGCGTGCGCCCGGACCCCTCTCCGGCCGCCTCCCGAGTGCCCTCGCAGGGCCGTGCGGACGGGCCGGAGCCCGGGCCCGGCGGCGGTGCTCGCGGCCCCCGGCCGGCCCCCTTTCCCGCAGGTCAGGACGGTTTCGCCGAAGGGGCCGAACGGGTGGTGCTGCTGGCGGCCGACGGGGTCGCCATCGAGGCCGTCCACGAGCCCGCCGATTTTGACGCGGATGTGACCCATGACGCGGCCGGGCGGGTGCCGGTCACCGTCGTCGCCCACGGCTTCACCGGCAGCGCCGGCCGGCCGCACGTCCGCCGGGCCGCGGCCGTCTTCCGCCGTTACGGGGCGGTGATCACCTTTTCGTTCCGCGGACACGGAGCCTCCGGCGGCCGCTCGACCGTCGGCGACCGAGAGGTGCTCGACCTCGCCGCCGCCGTCGCCTGGGCCCGGCGGCTGGGCCACCGCACGGTCTGGACGGTCGGCTTCTCCATGGGCGGCTCGGTCGTCCTCCGCCACGCCGCCCTGTACCCGGCGGGGGGACCCGACGCCCAGGCTTCCGGCCACGCCGACGGGCGGCGCTCCGGTCCCGCTGAGGGGCACGGCTCCGGCTTCGCCGACGCGCACGGCCCGGCTCACACCGATGCCGTGGTCGCGGTCAGCGCCCCGGCCCGCTGGTACTACCGGGGCACCGCGGCCATGCGCCGCCTCCACTGGGTCGTCACCCGGCCGCTGGGGCGTGCGGTCGGCCGGTACGGGCTGCGCACCCGCATCCACACCTCCGACTGGGACCCCGTCCCCCTCGACCCCGCCGAGGCCGCCGCCCGCATCGCCCCCACCCCCCTCCTCCTCGTCCACGGCGACCGCGACCCGTACTTCCCCCTCGACCACCCCCGCGCCCTCGCCACCGCCGCCGGCCCTCAGGCCGACCTCTGGCTCGAACCCGGCATGGGCCACGCCGAGAACGCCGCCGACGAGGCGCTACTGGCCCGCATCGCCGACTGGGCGGCCCGGCGGGCGCCGGGCGGGTGAGAGGGCTGGGGGTGCCCCTCGTGACACCGGCCTGCGGCCGTGTGCGTCCTCAGGCGCCGGACGGGCTGGGGTGTCCTCAGGCGCCGGACGGGCTTGGGTGTCCTCAAGCGCCGGACGGGCTAGGTGTCCTCAAGCGCCGGACAGGCTGAGTGTCCTCAAGCGCCGGACAGGCTGAGATTGCGCCCGGACGTGGTTGAGATCTCGCGGGGCCGGGTCGGGGTGCCTCCGGACCGGCTGAGATCCCACGCGGACCCGTCGAGCCTCTGCCGGACGCTGCTGAGATCCCGCACGCACCGCTTGAGCCGGGGACCCGGCCCCGACCTGGCCAAGCTCGCGCGAGGACCGGCCGAGAGACTTCGACGCCCAGCGGGCTGATTCAAGCCCGTCCGGCGTTTGAGGACACTCAGCCTGTCCGGCGCTTGAGGACACCTCAGCCCGTCCGGCGCCTGAGGACAAGATCAAGCCCGTCCGGCGCCTGAGGACACCCCAGGGGCGCTCGAGCCCCGAGCCCAAACCCACCCCGCCCGCCCGCAAGGGCACCCCCAGCCCCCGCCACAGGGCACAAGGAGCCCCGCCCCCGCGCACCGGGACAGCGCAGAGTCACCCCCGCCCCGCGAGGGCCTAACCTTGCGTGCGGGGCGCGCCCGCGGACCGCGCCGAGCGACAAGGAGGGCCGGCGTCCCGCACCCGGCCGAGGAGGACCCCCGATGCCCACCGGCACGATCCGCTACTGGGCGGCCGCCAAGGCCGCCGCCGGGATCGCCGAGGAGCCGTACGACGCGGCCACCCTCGCCGAGGCCCTGGACGGCGTTCGCGGCGCCCACCCCGGCGAGCTGGTCCGCGTGCTTCAGCGCTGCTCGTTCCTGGTCGACGGCGACCCCGTCGGCACCCGCGCCCATGAGACCGTACGGCTGGCCGAGGGCGGCACGGTCGAGGTGCTCCCGCCGTTCGCAGGAGGGTGACTCCCCACAGCATGAGCAATCAGCCGCAGCAGCCGTACTACGACCCGTACGGTCAGCAGCCCCCGCAGGGCCAGCCGTACGACCCGAACGCCGCGCAGTACGGCCACGACCCGTACCAGCAGCAGCCCCCGCAACCCCCGCAGGACCAGAGCGGCCAGGCCCAGACCTGGCAGGGCCAGACCTGGGAGAGCCAGAGCCACCCCACGATCCACCCGGACCCGGCGCAGGGCTCCTACGGCGGCCAGCCGTACGGCGGCCAGCAGGGGTACCCCGCGCAGGGACACCCCGCGCAGGGGTACGGGGCCCAGCCCTCGGGCCAGTACCCCGGCCCGGCGGCGCCCTCCCCCTACGAGGAGACGGCGCTCATGCCGCCCACCCCGGCCGCCGGGCCGCCCCCGGCGCCGCCCGCGCCCCCGGGCGCCCCGGGCCGGCCCGCCCCCTCCCCGTACGAGGAGACGGCGATGATGCCGCAGGCCACCTCGGGCGGCACACCGACGGGCCCGCCCGTACGAGGAGACGGCCCTGATCCCGCCGGTGACCGGCGCCGGGCCCGCCCCGTACGAGGAGACGGCCCTGATCCCGCCGGTGACCGGCGCCGGGCCGATGCCCGCGGCTCAGCCGCAGCCGCATCCCCAGCCGCAGGGCGGGCACCGCGCGCCCGCCGGGACCGGCAGTCACCGGGCCGCCCCGGCCGCCGAGGAGCCGGCGGCCGACGGGCCCGCCTACGGTCCGGCCACCGTCACCGGCAACACCCGGATCACCGACGCCCAGCGCGCCCGCGCCGAGGGCCGCTCGCCGATCATCGACCCGGGGACGCAGCCCGCGCTGCTCACCGCCGCGCTCGGCCTGCTGATGGCGGGCGGGGCGGCGCTCGGCTGGTTCGGGCTGCTGGTGCCGCTGGTGGTGCTGCAGGGGCTGACGGCGGCCGGCTGGTTCCGGCTGAACGGGATGTGGCCCGCCCGGCAGGGCATCGCCCTCGCCTTCGCGGGCGCGCTCGTCGCGGACGCGGTGCTGCTGGTCGCCGGGCGGGAGAACGGCCCGGCCGCCGTCGTCGGCACGCTCGGCGTCTGGGTGCTGCTCTGCCTCGTCCTGCAACTGCGCAGCAACGCCCCGGCCGACGACCGCCTGCACGGCCTCTTCGCCACCGTTGCCTCGGCGGCGCTGGCGATCCTCGCCGCCGGGTACCTGGCCGCCGAGGCGGACGCCGTCGTGGTCGGCGGGATCTCCGTGGCCGTCGCCGTCTTCGTCCGCTCGCTGCCGCTGCCCGCCGCCGCCTCGATGGCCGTCGCCGTCCTCGCGGGAGCGGGCGCCGGGGCGGTGGGCGGCGCCCTGACCGGGCTCGGCACCCAGGCCGCGCTGATCGGCGCGGGCGCGGCGGTGTGCGCGGTGATCGGCCACCGGGTCGCGGCGTACGACTACCCGTCGCGGTTCGTGCACATGACGGCGGGCGTCGCCCTGCCACTGACCGCGGCCGTCCCGGCCGTCTACCTGCTGGGTCGCGTGGTCACCGGCTGACCCGCCCACCTCGCGACGCGTACCGCGCCCCCGGCCCCTCCCGGCCGGGGGCGCGGTGGCTTTCCGTACGTGAACGAACGCGTCCGGTCGCCTCCGGTCGTCGGGACGTATCAGGTCGCACACACTCGTGCGCAGACGATCAGGTCGTTGGGCCGTCCGGGTTACGCTCGCGGCCAGGTGCCCAGCGGGGTGCCGGGAGCGAAGTCCACCTGGTGGGGGAAGCCGAACGATGCGCGCACTACGCAATCTCCTGATCGTCGTCGTGGTCCTGGGGGGACTCTTCGTCATCGCCGACCGCCTCGCGGTCAACTTCGCCGAGGGCGAGGTGGCCGACCGGCTCAAGGCGAGCGGGTCGATGAACACCGACCCGGAGGTCACCATCCACGGCTTCCCCTTCCTCACCCAGGTCGTGGGCAGCGGCCTGGAGGACGTCGAGGTCTCGGTGAAGGAGTTCGACGCCACCACCGACGGCAAGAGCGTCCGCATCGCCGGCCTCAACGCCCACCTGCGCGGCGTCGAGTTCTCCGGCGGCTTCAGCCAGGCCACCGCGAAGACCGCCGAGGGCACCGCCCGGATCGGTTACGCCGACCTGCTGAAGGCGGCCAGGCCCGACCCGATCGACGTCGCCCCCGGTGTCACCGCCAAGGTCGTCGGCCTCTCCGACGGCGGCAACGGCAAGATCAAGGTGGAGATCGAGGCGGAGGTGTTCGGCGCGACCCTGCCCAAGCCGCTGGAGGTCCTCTCCACGCCGACCGTCCAGGACGGCGAGGTGCGGGTGAAGGCCGACGCGCTGCCCAGCCTCGGCATCAAGGTCGCCGAGGACAAGGTCCGCGAGATCACCGACTTCCAGCAGAAGGTCGGCGGTCTGCCCGGTGGCATCGAGCTGTCGAAGGTGACCCCGGCGAAGGACGGCGTCGAGATCAGCGTCGAGGGTTCGTCGGTCCGCCTCGCCGGGTAGGACGGGGACGGCCGCGCGCATCCGGGTCCACCGGCCCGCGCGCCGTCCGCAGAGCGAGACGCCCTCGTCCGTGATTCCGGCCGCCCGGGCCGCTCGCGACCGCCTCAGCCCTCGCCACGAGGGGCCGGGGCGGTTCCGCGCTGTCCGGGGCCGACCCGGATGCCCGTATCGCGGACGATCTCGTCTCGGATGGTGAAACGTCGGTGACATCGCCGCCGATTCGTCCCTACGATCGGACCCATGAAGCGACAGGCGGACCTCACGAAGCGGCGGGCAGTCGACCTGTGCCGCGTCGCCGCCATGCTCTGTCGCCGCGGCTGAGCAGCGCGGGGACCGTACGCCTGGGCCCGCCCCGTCCGTGACGGGACCGGCCCGCTACCGCCCCGCCGAGAAGCCCGGAAGCCCGCGCGAGCGCCACGATCCCGCATCCTGTCCGTATCGCGGACACCGCAGCCACCGGACCGCACCGGCCGGAGACGGGCGGCCCCCCGCGCACCGGCACCCCGGACAGCCCCGCACCGCACGCACGCACCGCCGTACCAGCCCCGCAACTGCCCCGGAGGAATGCACCATGAGCCGTAGTGACGTCCTGGTCGACGCCGACTGGGTCCAGGAAAACCTGGACGACCCGAACGTCGCCGTCGTGGAGGTCGACGAGGACACGTCCGCGTACGACAAGAACCACATCCGCAACGCGATCCGCATCGACTGGACCAAGGACCTCCAGGACCCGGTCCGCCGCGACTTCATCGACCAGGAGGGCTTCGAGAAGCTCCTCTCGGCCAAGGGCATCGCCAACGACACCCTCGTCGTCCTCTACGGCGGCAACAACAACTGGTTCGCCTCGTACGCGTACTGGTACTTCAAGCTCTACGGCCACGAGAACGTCAAGCTCCTCGACGGCGGCCGCAAGAAGTGGGAGCTGGACTCCCGCGACCTGGTCGCCGAGGTCCCCCAGCGCCCGGCCACCGAGTACAAAGCCAAGCCGCAGAACACCGCGATCCGCGCCTTCCGCGAGGACGTCGTGAACGCCATCGGCAACCAGAACCTGGTCGACGTGCGGTCCCCCGACGAGTTCTCCGGCAAGCTGCTCGCCCCGGCCCACCTCCCGCAGGAGCAGTCGCAGCGCCCCGGCCACGTGCCGAGCGCCCGCAACATCCCGTGGTCGAAGAACGCCAACGACGACGGCACCTTCAAGTCCGACGAGGAACTGAAGGCGCTCTACGCCGACGAGCAGGTCGACCTCGCCAAGGACACCATCGCCTACTGCCGCATCGGTGAGCGTTCCGCGCTCACCTGGTTCGTCCTGCACGAGCTGCTCGGCGTCGAGAACGTCAAGAACTACGACGGCTCGTGGACCGAGTACGGCTCCCTGGTCGGCGTGCCGATCGAGCTCGGCGCCAACAAGTGACCCCCCGCCCCCGCCGCCCGTCGGCGGCGGGGGCACACCGCACCAGCGAAGGACGGATGCAGGAATGTGTGGAGCCAAGGCCGGCGGCCCCGACGCCTCGACCATCAAGCCCGGTGAGACCACCATCCAGGGCAGCGTGACCCGCGACGGCGAGCCCGTCACCGGTTACGTGCGGCTGCTCGACTCGACCGGCGAGTTCACCGCCGAGGTCCCGACCTCGGCCACCGGTCAGTTCCGCTTCTACGCCGCCGAGGGCACCTGGACGCTGCGCGCCCTGGTCCCGGGCGGCTCCGCGGACCGCACGGTCGTCGCCCAGCAGGGCGGCCTCGCCGAGGTCGCCATCGCCGTCTGAGACGCCCCGCCGTCCTCGGACGGCGGGCGCCGGGCAGGCCGCGGGGCCGCACTCCAGGGGGTTGGACGCCACCGGGACGGAGTGCGGCCCTGCGGCCTGTCCGTGTCCGGACCGCTACCCACCGGCGTCGCCGTTTCCCCTGGTCAGGGGCGTTTTTCGGGCAGTTTCGCGCGAGGCCGTCCGCCGGGGTGCGGGGCGGGCCCACGTGCCTACGCTGGAACCATGTATGCGCGAAGGCGACATGTGTACTTCGCCATGATGGGCCTCTGCCTGAGCCTCTTCGTCGTGGCGTGCGCCGTCGTGCGCCTGTGGTCGGTACCGGCCGCCGTCGCGATGTGCGTGGTGGCGATGGTGATCCCGCCGTTCGCCGCGATCGTCGCCAACCGCAAGGGGCCCGAGGACCGCTGGTACGACGACCCCGGCGCCGGTTCCGCCCCCGGCCAGGACGGCGACGCCTCTCCCACCCCGCCGACCCACGTCCGCAAGAAGGACCCGAGGGACGGCCCCGGCACGCCACCGGTGAAGCCGCCCTCCGAGCGGGGCGCGTCCGGCTCCACCGGGATATCCGGCGGGCACGGCTCCGGGCACGGACACGGCCATGGCCACGGAGGTCACGCCGGACGCCGGGGGCCCCTCTCCGACCAGGACCGGGTCAAGGGCAGCGACCCCGAGTCCGAGGCGTGGTGGCGGGAACTTGACCGGCGGGGCAGCGGCGGGGACGGCCCGCCCGGCCCGCCCGGACACGGCAGCGATCCGCGCCGGCCGGGGCCCTGGCCGGAGGAGTAGCCGCGCGGGGCGCGGAAGTTGGCGGATTCGGCGGACTCAGTAGACGAGCGCCTGCACCCCGTCCTCCATGATCTCGCTGACGAAGACCTGCGCCCCGGCGATCCGGACGCCCTCGATGACGTCGCCCTCCGAGATGTCCCGGCGGGCGGCGCACTGCGTGCAGAGGGTGATCCCGCCGCCCGCCATGATCCCCTCGATCAGCTCCGGCAGCGGTGCCGCGTGGGGGAGTTCGAACTCGGCCGCCCGCCCCGGCAGCGCGAACCACGCCGACTCACCGGTCAGCCAGAGCGACACCTCCACCCCGCTGGCCACGGCCACCGCCGCCACCGTGAACGCCTGCGAGCACCGCTCCGGGGAGTCCGCCCCGGCCGTCACCTTGATCACGAGCTTTTTCGCCATGCCCGAATCGTAATGAACCCCGGGGCAACCCCGGACCCGCCTGGCCGGTCACCTGTGCGAACTGATCATGCACCGTACACACACATCCGGAGCCTGATCCTCGACTTCGCGGACCCTGGGGGGACCTCTTTGGACACGTCAGACCCGAGCAGACCGGGGGCGGAAGCCACCCCGGCCGAACCCTCCGCCGAGGCGCCCGCCCAGGCGCCGGCCCAGGCGCCGTCCGAGGTGTCGGCCGAACCACCGGCCGAGACCCCGGCCCCACGCCGACGCCCGCGCGGCCTCACCACGCTCATCGTGGCCTGTGCGGCCCTGGTCGGCGTGGTCGGCGGCACCGCCACCGGCTACGCGATCCAGGCCGAGCGCGAGCCGACCCCCCTGCCCCCGCTCTCCCAGGCGGACCTGGCCTACCCGAAGAAGGCCCTGCCGGAGAGCAAGCGGCCCGCGCCGCTCCCGGCCAAGCACGACACGGCGGTCAAGGCCAACGGGGATCTGCGGAAGCTGCTGGTGGGGAAGCCGAAGGGGTTCCGGGAGGCCACGGGCTACTTCGTCAACGGGGTCGGCGTCGAGGACGGCTGGCTCTCGCCGGGTGGGCGCAGCCTTGAGTACACCGAGCCCGGTGAGGTGCTGGTCGACTCGGTGCGCAACGGCATCCGGCGGGTGGCGGCGGCCAACTGGCAGCGCGGCGAGTACGAGTACGTCGCGGTGCGGCTGGTGCAGTTCCGGCCGGGAGCTGTCGCGGAGGCCCAGGCCGAGGCGGAGAGCAGCCGTCGGGACGCCGCGAACCGCACGCGTTCCGGTCACGAGGAAGGCCGTGAGGTCAAGGCGGGCAGCGGGGCCGGCTTCTTCGTCTACGAGCCGGACTCCAAGCCGGGCTACCTGACCGTCTACGGGGGCCGCGCCGTCGGCTACCGCGGTGACGTCATGTTCGACCTGCACTTCAGCGACACCAAGCCCCTGTCCGAGAAGGCGATCAAGGATCTCGCCCTGAAGCAGCTGGAGCGCCTGTGACCGACTCCGGAAAGCCGGACACCACGGCGCTCGCGCCCGCGTCCGGCAAGAAGCCCGCCCGGTTCTCACGCGGCCGGATCCTGCGCATCGTGGCGGTCGGCCTGGTGGCGGGCGCCTGCGTCGGCACGGTCACCGGCGTCTCGGGAATGGTGGAGAGAGCCGACAAGAAGGTGTCGACGGAACGCTGGGGCGAGCTGGCCGAGCCCGGCAAGGACCCCGCCGAGCGGGCTTACGAGGGCCGCCACGACACCGCGCTGAGCAAGCTCCTGCTGCCCGCCTCGGACTACGCTCTCGGGCCGGACAGCGGCGAGCGGGGCAACGACACCGAGGTGGACGGTGCCGAGGCGGTCGCCGCCGTCAAGGAGACGCTGCGCGGCCTGCCCCAGAAGCTCCGCCGCGACATGGAGAAGCAACTCGACCGCAGCGGCGTCGAGGGCGCCGCCATGCGCACCTACGCCCGCACCGACAACGACACCTTTTTCGCCGAGATGAACATCAGCGTCGTCAAGGACACCCAGGTCATCCGGGACCGGTACCGGAGGGTGACCAGCCTGCTCCGGTCGCTCGACGTCGACAAGGGGCCGAAGGTCAAGGGTCACCGGGACGCGGCGTGCTTCCGGTTCAAGGGCGAGCGGAAGAAGGACGTGCAGGAGCTGTACTGCACGGCCGCGAAAGGCAAGCACTTCGTCTCCATGTCGGCCGAACTGCCCGGCGACGGCTCCGTGAAGCCGCCCGCCGAGCTGTTCGCCGCCCAACTGGACCACCTCGCCTCACCGGGGGAGTACGTATGACCGAGCAGACCCTGCCCAGAACGCCCGAGGAGCCCGCCGCCCCGGCCGCGGCCGCGGGGCCCTTCGCGGCGCCGGCCGAGCCGCCCCGCAAGCCCCTGCGGGAGCGCCGCGTACTGCGCGCCGTCGCCCGCTGGAGCCTCGCCGTCGTGGTCGCGGGCGGCCTCGGCGTGGGGACGGCCGCGTTCGTCACCTCCCAGGAGCGCACCGACCTGCCGGGCCTCGCCACCGCCTCCGACGGCCGCTGGGACTTCCCCCGGCAGAAGCTGCCGGCCCTGCCCGCCGACGCCCCGCGCCCGGACCACGCAGACAACGCCGCCGGCATCCACCACGCCGACCTCCGCGACCTCCTGGTCACCGCCCCCGGCGCCGCCGAGCCGGACGCGAAGCTGACCGGCGACTGGACGCCCGCCTCGGCCTACCTCGCCGAGTACGCCAAGGGCGACCGCCGCGAGCTGGGGAACAAGCTCCACGAGTTCGCCCTGCGGCACGCCGCCTCGCGGGCCTGGACCATGCCGGACGGCACCGAGGCCCGCGTCCACCTGCTGCGGTTCCCGTCGTCGGGGCTCACCGACCTGTACCGGGACGAGGGGCTCGACTTCGGCTCGACCACCGGTGCCTCGCTGGCTCACGCCGAGGAGACCTCGATCGACAAGCAGTGGACCAGCCGAGGCGTCCCCGACACCACCTCCGTCTATGCCTACGAGGAGCCCGCCCCCTACGGCGACGACCAGGTCCAGACCCGGGTGGCGTACATCGTCGCCGGGGACACCCTCGGGATGGTGGTGCACGAGAAGAAGGGCGGGGCGGACCGCGTCCCCTTCCACCAGACGGTCGTTCTCCAGACGCAGCTGCTCAGCTGAGGGGTGCGGCGGGGCCGGGTACGGGGCCCGGCCCGCCCTCGCCGAGAGAGCCGGGGCCAGGCCGTCTAAGCTGGAGGCGGCTTCGTATCCGCTCATCCACGTGTCACCGAGGAGCACCCCGTGCTTGAGGCATTCTTCTCCGCCCTGCTGGTCCTGGTCTGCGTCGGCGTTCTCGCCTTCGTCGGCCTGAGCGTGAAGAAGCTGTACCAGGGCCAGCGCTGACCCGGCTGCCCCGCCCGAACCGAACCCCTGCGACGAAACGCGTGAGCCGCTCATGATCGAGATTCCGTCCGACCTCCATCCGGACCTCGTGCCGCTGACCTTCCTCCTCGGCGACTGGGCGGGCGCGGGCGTCTTCGACTTCCCCGGCGCCGAGAAGTGCAACTTCGGCCAGGAGGTGTCCTTCAGCCACGACGGCCGGGACTTCCTGGAGTACCACTCGCACACCTGGGTCCTCGACGAAGAGGGCAACAAGGTCAAGCCCCTGGAGTCCGAGGCGGGCTTCTGGCGGATCGACAAGGACCGCAAGGTCGAGGTCGTCATGACCCGCGACGACGGGGTCGTCGATGTCTGGTACGGCGAGCTGGCCGACCAGAAGCCGCAGATCGACCTGGCGACGGACGCGGTGGCCCGCACGGCGGCCTCCGGGCCGTACAGCGGCGGGAAGCGGCTCTACGGGTACGTCAAGAGCGACCTCATGTGGGTCGGGGAGAAGCAGACCCCCGAGGTGCCGCTGCGGCCCTACATGTCCGCGCAGCTCAAGAAGGTCGTGACCCCGGGCGAGGTCGAGTCCTGGGCCAAGGACCTCGGTGACCTCCCGGACGACGGGATCGCCTTCTTCAAGTAAGGGGTGGCCTCAAACGCCGGGCAGGCTCGTGGCCTCAAGCGCCGGCCGGGCTATAGACAGCCCGGCCGGCGCTTGAGGCCCCCTCTACACTGGGCCGTGTGGTGAGTATCGACTGGAAGAGCGATCTGCGACAGCGCGGTTACCGACTGACGCCCCAGCGTCAGCTGGTGCTGGAGGCCGTCGACAAGCTGGAGCACGCGACCCCGGACGACATCCTCGGCGAGGTCCGCAGGACGGCGGCGGGCGTCAACATCTCCACGGTCTACCGCACCCTGGAGCTCCTGGAGGAGCTGGGCCTGGTCAGCCACGCCCACCTGGGCCACGGCGCCCCCACCTACCACCTGGCCGACCGCCACCACCACATCCACCTGGTCTGCCGCGACTGCTCCGAGGTCATCGAGGCCGACGTCTCGGTGGTGGAGGGCTTCACCGCCCAGCTCCGCGAGAGCTTCGGCTTCGACACCGACATGAAGCACTTCGCGATCTTCGGCCGGTGCGAGGCGTGCACCCGCAAGCGCGAAGAGGCGGCGGCCCGCGACTGACCCGCGCCCCCGGGCTCGTACCCGGGCTCGTACGGGCGGAATATTCAGGGCCCCACCGGGCGTCCTAGGCTGTGTGTCCATGAAGAGTCCCCTGCTGTCCCTGCCCGGTGCCGTGCCCGCCGAGGGCCCCGACGAGGGCGTCGCCGCGCACTACGGCGACCTCTTCCGCGAACAGCGTGCCCTCGCCGACGGCACGGGCTTCGTCGACCTCTCGCACCGCGGCGTCCTCACCGTCACCGGCGACGACCGGCTGAGCTGGCTCCACCTGCTGATCACCCAGCACGTCAGCGAGCTGCCCGCCGGCCGCGCCACCGAGGCCCTGGTGCTCACCGCCAACGGCCACATCGAGCACGCGCTCTACCTGGTGGACGACGGGACGACGACCTGGGTGCACGTCGAGCCGGGTACGCAGGGCGCGCTCCTCGCGTACCTGGAGAGCATGAAGTTCTTCTACCGGGTCGAGGCCGCCGACCGGACCGAGGAGTTCGCCCTCGTCCACCTGCCCGCCGGGTCCATCGTGAGCCTGGCCGAGGGCGAGGCGGCGGCGGTCCGTGAGACCCCGTACGGGCGGGACGTCTTCCTGGAGCGCGGGCGGCTGGAGGAGTTCGCCGCCGCGCACGGCCCGGCCGTCGGCGTCCTCGCCCACGAGGCGCTGCGCGTCGAGGCGCACCGGCCGCGGCTCGGCTTCGAGACCGACCACCGCACCATCCCGCACGAGCTGGGCTGGATCGGTACCGCCGTCCACCTCCAGAAGGGCTGCTACCGGGGCCAGGAGACGGTGGCCCGCGTGCAGAACCTGGGCAAGCCGCCGCGCCGCCTGGTCTTCCTCCACCTCGACGGCAGCGAGGTGCACCTGCCGGGTCCCGGTACGCCGGTCCGGCTGGCCGCCGACGGGCCGGACGGGCGGAAGCTGGGCTTCGTCACCACCTCGGCCCGCCACCACGAACTGGGCCCGATCGCCCTGGCCCTGGTCAAGCGGAACGTCCCGGTCGACGCGGAGCTGATCGCGGAGTCGACGGCGGCGGCGCAGGAGGTCGTGGTCGAGCCGTAAGACAGTCGCAGGGCAGTCGTAGGGCAGCCGTAGGGCTGTTGGGGCTCTGTACGGCCGCAGGGGAGCCCGGTGAGGCCGGTGCGCCCCGTGTGTCGCCGTGCGCCGTCCGTGCCCCCAGGTGCGCCCTGGGGTGGCGATGGCGCGCCCGCCCGGGGTGGCGGAACGCGTCCCCGGCGGGGGCCGGCGGACGGTGGGGCGCGGGCGCGGTCAGACCTCCAGCAGGACCGTGAACGGGCCGTCGTTGGTCAGCCCCACCCGCATCTTGGCGCCGAACCGGCCCGTCGCCACGGTCGCGCCCAGCTCGCGCAGGTGCGCCACGACCGCCTCGACCAAGGGCTCGGCGACCGGGCCGGGAGCCGCCGCCGACCAGGTGGGGCGGCGGCCCTTGCGGGCGTCGCCGTAGAGCGTGAACTGGCTGATGACCAGGAGCGGGGCGCCGGTGTCGGAGCAGGAGCGCTCCTCGTTCAGGATGCGCAGGGACCAGAGTTTGCGGGCCAGTTGGGCCGCCTTCTCCCCGGTGTCGTCGTGGGTGACACCCACCAGGACGCACAGCCCCTCGCCGCTGATCTCCCCGACCGTCTCGCCGTCGACCACCACGCTCGCGCCGTCGACCCGCTGCACCACTGCTCGCATGGACCCATCATGCCGTGCGCCCGGCGTGTGCCGCGTACGCGCCCGCGCGCCCCTCACGCCCCACGCCGGGCCGGAACGGTACCGCCGTACGGGCACGAAATCGGGCACTCCGGCACGTTGCGGTCATCCGGGGTGGCACGATGCTCCCACGCGGTGCAGCCCGCCGCCGGTTCGAGGGGACGGACGAGAGACATGAGCACGTCGAGCACATCGAGTACGCCGACCACGGCAGGCACCGGACGACTGGCCCCGGAGCAACGTTCCGGCGGCGTCTACGGGAGCGCGCGCCCGCCGACCCAGCGCACCGACAGCCCCGCCCCCGGCGCCGGCCTGTCGGCCACCGGGGAGCCCACCCGCGACCTCGTCCTCCTCTCCCTCGCCGAACTGCGCACCGTGCGCCGTACGGCCCTGCGCGACGAGGGCGACCTGAGTTACGTACGGCGCATCCTCCAGGGCCGCCTGGACATCCTGCGGGCCGAGGCGGCGACCCGCAGGGCCGAGCGGACGGCGGCCGCCGGGAGCGATTCCGCTTCCGGGTCTGCCCAGGCGGGCAGCCCGCGCCCGGCCGGGGCCACCGGCGCCGGTGAAGGCACCGTCTCCGGTTCCGGTTCCGGTCTGGCGCTCGGCTTCGGGGCCGGGCTGACCGGGGCGGGACGGCGGCTGGTCGTGGGGGCGCCGGTGGTGGCGCGCCTCTCGCAGATCCTCGCCGACGCCCCCACCCGGCACCGCGCCTCCGCCCGCCACGTCACGGTCTCCGTGCCGCAGGGCGAGGAGTCCCGGCGGCTCGCCGCCGAGATGCTCTCCGAGGTGGAGCTCTCCGACCTCTCCGCCCTCACCGACGAGGAGCTGGAGACCGCCACCGCCCGCCTCGGCCGCTACGAGCTACAGGTCTCCCGCCGCCGCGCGCAGCTCCAGCGCACCGCCGACGCCTGCGGCGCGGAGATCACCCGCCGGTACCGGGAGGGCGAGGCGCAGGTCGACGACCTGCTGGCCTGAGCCGGGCCGGTGGCCGGGCGCCGCCCCGCGACCACCCCGGCCGCGCGGTCCGGCCGCGGATGCCGAGAATGGGAGGACCCAGCTCCGGAAGGCCGCCCGATGTCCCCCGCTCAGCCCGTCCCGCCCCGTCCCGCCGCCGACGCCCCCGCCCCGCCGCCCGCCGGGCCGTCCCCGGTCCTCGCCGAGGTGGTGCGCTCCGGCTTCGTCGAGGGCGTCCACCGGGGCAGCGTCGTGGTGCTGGAGGCCGACGGCAGCGTCGCCTGGTCCCTCGGTGACCCGGACCGGCCGGTCTTCCCGCGCTCCGCCAACAAGCCCATGCAGGCCGCCGCGATCCTCCGCGCCGGCCTCGACCTCGCGGGCGAACGGCTCGCCCTGGCCGCCGCCAGCCACTCCGGCGAGCCCTTCCACCTGGAGCTGGCCGAGCGGATGCTCACCGAGTTCGGCCTGAGCGCCGACGCCCTCCAGTGCCCGCCCGACCTGCCGCTCGACCCGGTGGAGGCCGAGCAGTACCTCGCCTCCGGCCAGGTCCGCCGCCCCCTCACCATGAACTGCTCGGGCAAGCACGCCGCCATGCTCGCCGCCTGCGCCCGCAACGGCTGGCCGCTCGACAGCTACCTCGACCCCGCTCACCCGCTCCAGCTCCTGGTCCGCGAGACCGCCGAGGCCGCCGCCGGCGAGCCCGTCGCCGCCCTCGGCACCGACGGCTGCGGCGCCCCGCTGATGGCCCTCACCCTGCCGGGCCTGGCCCGCGCCTTCGCCGCCTTCGTCCGCGCCGAGCCCGGCACGCCCGAGCGCCGCGTCGCCGACGCCATGCGCGCCCACCCCGAGTACGTCGCCGGGACCCGCCGCCCGGACACCTGGCTCATGCGCGCCCTCCCCGGCGCCCTGTCGAAGATGGGCGCCGAGGCGGTCCAGGCGGTGGCGCTCCCGGACGGCCGCGCCCTCGCCTTCAAGGTGGACGACGGCGCCACCCGCGCCCTCGGCCCGGTCCTCGCCCGTCTCCTGGAACGGCTCGGGTACGCGGGCGAGACGGCCACCCGGATCGGCAGCGCGCCGCTGATGGGCGGCGCCGTCCGGGTCGGGGAGATCCGGGCCGCCTTCTGAGGACGGCCGACGGGGGCGCGGGTCAGCTCCGGCCGAGCAGGCCCGCAAGCGAAGTACGGCGTTCCTGGAGGCAGTTGAGGCGTTCGTCCAGGGCGGCCAGCTCACCGGCGAGGAGGTCGCGCAGCTCGCCGCACCAGTCGATGCCGCTGTCGAAGGTGTCCTGGTCGACACAGGGCAGCACGGCCTGGATGACCTCGGTGGTCAGCCCCGCGTCGAGCAGGAATCTGATCCGGCCCACCACGGCGACCGCGTCCTCTCCGTACGAGCGGTAGCCGTTGGTGCCGCGTGCGGCCTGGAGCAGGCCCTGGTCCTCGTAGTAGCGCAACAGCCGCCTGCTGACGCCGGTCCGGCGGGACAGTTCTCCGATCAGCATGTGACGCCCCCGTCTCCTCACGGCCCGCCGGGGAGAGATCCGGCTTGACCTTCTCACTGATGTGA
Source organism: Streptomyces albidoflavus (assembly GCF_000719955.1). Taxonomy (GTDB): domain Bacteria; phylum Actinomycetota; class Actinomycetes; order Streptomycetales; family Streptomycetaceae; genus Streptomyces; species Streptomyces albidoflavus. The sequence continues at coordinate 30,798 of NZ_JOII01000007.1, read as the reverse complement.
AGCCTTAACGTCCTTTTCCAGAGCGGCATTCCGCCCCGCCGGGGGGAGGGCGGACCGCCCGGGCCGCCGCCCGTCCACGGGGGAAGGGGCGGCGGCCCCGACCGCAGCGCCCCCGGCCGTCCGCCCGCCCGCCCCGCACCGCAGGAGCAGCCGTGACCTCCTTCCCGACCCAGGCCCCGGACCAGAACCAGGACCGCTCGTTCCTCTTCGTCCTCGGCAGTTCGCGCCCCGACGGCAACACCGCGCAGCTCGCCCGGGCCGCCGCCGAGCACCTGCCCGCCGCCTACGGCCGGCGCTGGATCGACCTCAACGACCTCGATCTCCCCGACTTCCAGGACGGCCGCCACGAGGGCGAGCGCTGGCAGCCCGGCGAGGCCGAGGCGACCCTGCACGAGGCGACCGTCGCCGCCACCGACATCGTCATCGCCACCCCGCTGTACTGGTACTCCTTCTCCGCCCAGACCAAGCGCTACCTCGACTACTGGTCGGGCTGGCTGACCCTGCCCGGCTCCGACTTCGCCGCGCGTATGGCCGGGCGCAGGCTCTGGGGCGTCACGGTCATGGCCGACCGCGACGAGGTGGTCGCCGGCGGCCTCGACACCTCCCTCCACCACACCGCGGCCTACCTGAAGATGGGGTACGGCGGCATCCTCCTCGGCAACGGCTCCCGCCCCGGCCAGGTCGCCGTCGACGAGCGGGCCCAGCGCCGCGCCAAGACCTTCTTCGCCGGCCCCACCCCGCTCGCCCGCTTCCCGCACGAGGAGGCGGCCGAGGCCGCGTGAGGCGCCCGGGGACCCGCCACAGATCCGGCCGCCGGGACCTCCCCCGGCGGCCCACTCGGCGGTACGCTGCCCGGCACGCCCCCTGGTCTCCCCGCCGAGCGAAGCGGACACTCCCCTCGTGACCTCCAGCACGCACCCTCCCGAGCCGACCGCCGACGAACTCGCGGGCCTCCGCGACCTGGTCGCCGCCGCCAAGACGGTGATCGTCGGCTTCGACGGCCCCCTCTGCCGCCTCTACGACCCGCTCACCGCGCGCACCGCCGCCGACTCCCTCACCGCGCTCCTCGCCGAGCACGGCGTCCCGGCCGGCGACGTACCCGGCCGCACCCCGCTCGCCCTGCTCCGCTCCCTGACCCTGGGCGCCCTCGACGACGACCCCGCGCTCAGCACAGCCCTGGACGAGCTGCTGACCGGCTCCGAGGTGGCGGCCACCCTGACGGCCCGCCCCGCGCCCTACGCCGACAACCTGGTCCGCACCTGGTCGGCGGTGGGCACCCGGCTCGCCGTCGCCACCGGCCACTCCGCCGACGCCGTCCACGCCTACCTCGCCGGACGCGGCCTCACCGCCTGTTTCGGCCCGCACGTGTACGGCCGCACCGACGGCCTCACCCACCTGGGCCACGACGCCCCGCCGCGCGCCCTGTCCGCCCTGGGCGCCGACCCCGCCGAGGCCCTGGTACTCGGCTCCACCCCCGAGGACCTCCGCGCCGCCCGCGACGCGGGCGCCCCCTTCCTCGGCTACGCCCGCGACCTCCCCGCCTACGACCGCCTCCGCGCGGCCGGCGCCCCCCTGGTCACCGGCACCCTCGAACCCGTACGCCAGGCCGTCTGGGAGCTGAACCTGCCCCGGCGGTGATTCCGGTACGGCACCCTCACCCGGGGTCGTCGGGGAGCGCGGGGTGCAGCCGCCCGCAGCCGAGCATGGGGCAGCGGACGTAACGGGGCTGCTCGGGAGCGGGAACGGGTTCGGTGGGCGGCGGGGCCTGACTCTCCAGCGCCGCCCGACGCCGGCAGCCCTCGCACGCACAGGGCGGAAAGCGCAACGGGTCGAACTCGCGGTACGCCTTCCCCGGCGGCTCGTACCCCGCGCTCATCCCTCCCCACCCGCCCGGCACTCGGCGCTCTCCCGGTGCCGCTTGAGCAGGACCCGGCAGTCGGTGGCCTTGCTGTAGTCCCGCTGGCCGTTGGCGACCGCCTCGGCCAGCCTCCACGACTCGCAGGTGGAACAGGGCTGGGCGCCTTTCCCGTGAGGGGAGTCGGCAGCACTCATGGGCATGCCTCCTTTCGTCGAGGGAAGCGCCCCGGGGGCGTGAACACCCGTGAATACGCCCCGGCGTTCACTCCACTCCGTAGCGATTCCGCTACCAAGGGGCATCAGCGTGACCTAGGGTCGAGATGCCTTCAACGTGGCAGGTGGGCAAGAAAGGACGGGCACGGGGTGGTCAATCGCAAGGAGTTGAACCCGGAGGCAAGCCCGCACGCGGCCTTCGGGGCGAAGCTGCGGGTGGTCAGGGAAGCGCAAGGGCTTACTCAGGATCAGCTCGGCAGCGCGATGGGATACACGTGCGGCCACATCTCATCCGTAGAAACTGGTCGCAAAGTGCCGACTTTGCGGTTCTCGCGTCAGGTGGACCAAGCGCTGGGGACGGCGAACACGGAAGACTCGTTCGAGCGGCAGTGGAGGGAGATCCGGCAGGGCAGCTTGCTGGAGGGGGCGCCTGAGTACATGGGATGCGAGGCGCGCTCCGCAGAGATACGGCTCTACGAAGTCGGCGTCGTGCCTGGGCTTCTTCAGACGCCGGAGTATGCCCTCACTCTGGCTGAGGGCGCTGTGCTACGAGGCTCGATCACCGAGGAACAGGCAGCCGAGCGCGTGCAGATGATCGCTGACCGGCAAGAGGCTCTGAGTCGTCGGTCGCCTCCGATGGTCTTTGTCGTGCTCGACGAGAGCTGCCTCCGTCGGCCAGTCGGCGAGCCCACCATCATGAACGCACAGCTTGAGTACCTGATGGAGTTCGCCGATCGTCCGAACACGATGGTTCAGGTGGCCCCCTTCGACCTGGGAGCACGTCGTCCCTTCGATCTCCCGATCTACATCCTGACCATGCCTGACCGGCAGCTCATGTCGTACGCGGAGTCGGCCCAGAGGGGTCATCTCGACAGGGAAAGTACTTCAGTTCTTCCCCTGCTCACGGCCTACCATCAGCTACAGGCTCTGGCGCTCTCCCAGGCTGCGTCCGTGGCCATGATCAGCCAGTTACGAAAGGGCACCCCGTGACGTCCGAACCCCACTGGTTCAAGTCTTCCTACAGCAACAACGGCGGTGTTTGCGTCGAGGTCGCCATCAACCTCGCTGCCCCGCACGGCATCGTCCCCGTCCGCGACTCCAAGGTGCAGTCCGGCCCCGTTCTGACCGTTCCGGCCACCGCCTTCTCCTCCTTCGTGGCAGGGGTCAAGGCGGGCACCCTCCGCTCTGCCTGAACGATTCGGCCCCCTCGGGCCACCGCTGAACCGCCCCGTCGCTTCCTGCGGCGGGGCGGCCCGCTGTCCGGATCGTGCCTCCTGACCGACGCCCACCTCGTCCGTACGATCGAGGGAGACCGAAGCGTGCCCAGGGCTACGAGAGGGACCCCCATGACCCCCAACTCCCCTTACTGGCGCAAGTCCTCGTACAGCTCGAACGGCGGGGACTGCGTCGAGGTCCACATCCCCCCGGCCCTCGACGCCTCCCCGGACTGGTTCAAGTCCTCGCACAGCAGCAACGGCGGCGCCTGCATCGAGGTGGCCGCCAACCTCCTCCCCACCCACGACCTCGTCCCGGTCCGCGACTCCAAGACCCCGTCCGGCCCGGTCCTGACCTTCCCGGCCACCGCCTTCTCCTCCTTCGTGGCGGGCATCAAGGCGGGCGAGTTCCGCTCCGCCTGAACGAAACGGGTTCCCGGCTGCCGCGCCCGCATGACGGCGGGAACACCGGCCGGCTCACCGTCGCACGCTCCGGACATCCGTCCTGGCCCGCCCTGCACCCGCGCGCCCGTGACCACCCGCCCACAGGCGCGGGTCATCGGTTCCTCTGCCGCCCGTCACTTCTCGGTCAACCTTCTCGCCGGGTATTGCCGATGATCTAGGATCTGGAGATTTCTCCTACTGCGCCAATCACGGCCACCGCGAGAAACCCGACGCCGACCGCCATCCATACAACCCGCGTGGCATTGCGGGCCGCAGAGGCGTTTCGTCCTCCCGCTCTGCGTGACACCATTTTCCCTTGAGCTTTGGACGCGTAGAGCCCGACGAGGATGCACGCGGCCCCCGCCACGCCGAGGGATAGTGGACCTATCATGCGAGACTTCCCCTCTTCCTGTGCCTGGAATTCTCTTTCGGCGAAATCTCCGACGCCTATGCGCAGGGTTCCTGTTGCGAGCCCGCCACCCCTGGCCGTTCATTGAGAGCGGTCAGCTTTGCCCTTGGGGCGCAGGTACGCGAATGCAATTACCCCGACCAGTGCCACCCCAATGGCCATCGCCATCCACGTAGATATTCCTGAAATAGCCAGGATCGACCCTGTGGCTACGCAGATGATCGCGCTGATGAGAAAAAAACGCTTGGACATCTTCTAGGTTTCTCTCTTCTTTGGCGGAGTTGCGGCGATGCACCCGACTGCTGCGCCGATCCCGATGAATCCGCTAGGAGGTGGCGGCTCCGCGCCGAGTCGATCCGTAGAAGTTTTCATGCCTGCATGGAGGGCGTCTACCCTTCATGCCTGCATGGAGGGCGTCTACCCAGGGCTGCCCCAATCGTTCACGGGGGCAGCCCTCGGTGAAGAAACCGCGAAGTCGCCTTTAGGTGCTCTACTCTAGTGTGGTTCGAGGACGCCGAAGATTCCCAGAATCGCCGCGATGATCATAATGGAACCTATCGCCGCAGGGCCCAGCGATGTGGCCTTCGGGTGTTTCGCGTTAGCCCGCCCGAAGGGCGTGTTCTGCGAACTGGCGAAGTGCGCGAAAATATTCCTCGAAAGGATGAGGGCGATACCCATCACCAGCAGGAGGATTATGGTTGTCATGTCGCTCCTTGAGGTGGAGATGTCAGAAGCCAATAGGCGACTTGACGTCCTCTGTGGCCGGCTCCACTCTTATGGCCTTTGGAGCCTTGAAAACGGATTCGTGCACTCCCACAGGTCTCCGTCCTCTTCCTTCGGGGTTCCGTCTTCGGCCCGTCATCCGTGAGCGAGTTGTACGTGTAGCACGCCACGAAGAATGCGGGCGCGGGCTTCGCCCCTCTGATGAGCGATTTTGCTGCCGAGGCGATTGGCGAGTACCAGGCCAACCCGCTGGGGGTGACGGGGTCGCCTTCGGCGTAGAGGTAGGGCTGGGGATCTTTTCGGTGGTGTGGGTGGTGTGGGTGACGCCTCGGGGGCTGTAGGCGTAGGTGTTGGTCTTGGCGCCGGTTTCGTCGGCGAGGTAGTAGTACGCCTTGCCGTCAGCTGTCATGGAGTTGAGGGTTCCCCCGGGTTCTCGGGTGAACCCGGTGTCGGCACCGGCTGTTGAGGTGGCGGCCGGGCCGAGGGCGCCGTGTCCTCCCGGCGGGACGCGCCGAAACGCCCCGCCGCTCGCTGCGACGGGGCGGTTCGGCAGTCGCCCGAGGACGCTGCTCGCGCTCAGCGCCTCAGCCCCTCAGCGCGTCCGGAACCGGAACAGCGCGTTCGAGGCGGCCACCGCGATCAGCAGGATGCCGCCGCACCAGGCCAGTGCCGTCCAGGGTGCCGAACCGAGCGGCTCGTCCAGGAGGAGGGCGCGCAGGGACTCGATGAGTGGGGTGACGGGCTGGTGCTCGGCGAATCCGTGCAGCCAGGTCGGCATCGTCTCGATCGGTACGAAGGCGCTGCTCGGGTACGGCAGGAACATGAGGAAGAAGGTGAACCCGCTCGCCCCCTCCGGCGTCCTGGCCAGCAGTCCGACGCCGGCCGCCAGCCAGGAGACGGCGACCAGGTAGGCGAGGAGCAGCCCCGCCGCCGCCAGCCAGGCGAGCGGGTCGGCGGCCGGGCGGAAGCCGATCAGCAGGGCGACCGAGAGCACCATCGCGGTGGCCAGGATGTTGCGGACGACGCTGGCGGCGACGTGCCCGGCCAGCATCGGCGTACCGGTGACCCCCATGCTCCGGAAGCGGTCGACGACCCCGGTCCGCATGTCCTCGGTGACCCGCATCGCCGTCCCGGCCGACCCGTACCCGGCGCAGAGCACCAGCAGCCCGGGGACGACGTACGTGACGTAGGCGCTGCCGGTGTCGATGGCGCCGCCGAAGAAGTAGACGAAGACCAGCATCAGGGCGACTGGCAGCAGGATCGCCATGAACAGGGCTTCCGGATCGCGGCGGTTCATCCGCAGGCAGCGGCCGGCCAGGGTGAGCGCCTCAGACATGGCTGGGCTCCTTCGCGTCGGTCGTGCCGGTCGTCTCCGTCGCGGGGGCCCCGGTGAGGGCCATGAACACGTCGTCCAGGGTGGCGCGGCGCACGCTGAAGCCGGTGATCTCGTCGCGTCCCGGGTCGAGTTCGTCCAGCAGGGTGCGCAGGTGGCGGGCGTCGCCACGGGTGGGGAAGGAGAGAGTCAGCGTCTCGGGGGAGCGGTGCGCCACCGGGTGCGGGGTGCGGGCCTCCAGCCGGGCGAAGGCCGCGGCGTCTGCCGCCGTCACCTCCAGCACGGTCTGCCCGGCGGACGCCTTCAGCTCCTCGGGCGTCCCCTCGGCCGCGATCCGCCCGCCGTGCAGGACGGCGACGCGGTCGGCCAGCTGGTCGGCCTCCTCCAGGTACTGCGTGGTCAGCAGTACGGCGGTCCCGGCCGCCGCCAGTTCCCGCACCACCTCCCACAACTGCCGCCTGCTGCGCGGGTCGAGGCCGGTCGTCGGCTCGTCCAGGAAGAGCACCCGGGGCTCACCGACCAGTCCGGCCGCGAGGTCGAGCCGGCGCCGCATCCCGCCGGAGTACGTACGGACGAGACGGCCCCCGGCGTCGGTGAGCGCGAACCGCTCCAGCAGTTCGGCGGCGCGCCTGCGGGCCGCCGCCCGGGTCAGGCCGGCCAGCCGGGCCGTCGTCCAGAGGTTCTCGGCGCCGGTCTGCGTCTCGTCGACGGCGGCGAACTGGCCGGTCAGGCTGATCGCCCGCTGCGCCCGGCGCCGCTCGGTGACCACGTCGTACCCGGCGACCCGGACCGATCCGGCGTCCGGGTCGGTGAGCGTGGTCAGCACGCGGACGGTGGTGGTCTTGCCCGCGCCGTTCGGCCCGAGCAGGGCGAGGACGCCGCCCTGCTCCACCCGCAGGTCGACGGAGCGGAGTACGGCGTGGTCGCCGTAGGACTTGCTGAGGCCCTGGACCTCTACGGCGGCGTGCGGTGGCTGTCTCACGGCGGTCTCCCCCGGTGGAGTGCTTCTGCGTATGGCATACGCGCTACTGTTTAAGGGTTACGCAGAAATAGGATGGCGTCAACAGGCCAGGTAGGAGGAGCAGGCATGGCGCCACCACCGCCCGAGAGGCGCGATCCCGCGGACGAGACGGGGCTGCCCGCCAGCGTCGAGGCCGCCTGGGGGTTGCGCGGGCGCCCCACCAAAGGGCCGCGCCCCGGCATCGGGGTCGAGCGCATCGTCGACGCCGCCGTGAAACTGGCCGCCACCGAGGGGCTCCAGGCCGTCTCCATGGGCCGGGTCGCCAAGGAACTGGGCGCCTCCACCATGTCCCTGTACCGCTACGTCGCCGCCAAGGACGAACTCTTCATCCTCATGCAGGAGGCGGCCACCGGGCTGCCCCCCGAGGACGCCCCGCCCCCCTCGGCCGGCTGGCGCGCCCGGCTCGCCTGGTTCGGGCACGCCTACCGAGGCGTCCTGGAGGCCAACCTCTGGCTCCTCCACATCCCCATCAGCTCCCCGCCCGCCACCCCCAACTCCGTCGCCTGGATGGAGGCCGGGCTCGACGCCCTCGACGGGACCGGGCTCGACGAGGCGACCAAGCTCGGCGTGATGATGCTCATCAGCGGCTACGTCCGCAGTCAGGCCGGGCTCATGGCCGACCTCACCGAGGCGATGCGCCGCAGCGGGCGCTCGGCCGAGGACACGCATCGCCAGTACATCCACACCCTGACCCGTCTCGCCGACCAGCGGGGTCCCGAGGCGTTCCCCGCGGTCCGGCGGCTGCTCGCCTCCCAGGTGCTGGGCGAAGGGGATGACGCTGACGCTGACTTCGACTGGGGGCTGCACCGGAAGGCGGCCGTGTGTGCAGTTTGCTGCGGGGGCACCCCGACCCGTCCCCGCCCTTCCGTCTCGCACCATGCAGTTTGTGAGGAGGTACCCCGGCGCGGCCCCGCCCCACCCCCGTGCCGGAGGAACCGCGAACCTGACAGCCCGGCCGGCGTTTGAGGCCAGTCCGTGACCGGCACGGTCGAGACGGAGCCCGGCAAACCCCAGCCCGGCCGGCGCTTGAGGCCAGTCAGTGACCGGCACGGGCAACAACCGGCACCCCCAGTCGCGGCGCAGCCACACCCCAGCCCGGCCGGCGCTTGAGGCCACAGAGCCGGGCCGGCAAGTGAGGCCAGGCTAGACCCGAAGCCCCGGCGGGAACCCGGTCCACCGAAGCTCCTCCGGGAGGTGGCGGATGTCGTTGTAGACGATCAGCGAGGAGGGCCCCTCAGGCGCGTAATGGATGATGCTGAGCGCCGCATTGGCATGGTGCAGCCCGATCCACCGCCAGTCAGGCGCATCCAGCGCCTCGCGCACAAGCCACCCGATCACGAAGTTGTGCGTGACGACCAGCTCATGCCGAGCCACACCCCCGGGCACCGCCCCGGTGAACCTCCGCAAGGCGTCCCGGGCCAGCTCAGGCCCGGGCAACCGCTCCCGCTCGGGCAACTGCAACAGCCACTCCCACGTGGCCTCGGGCAACCCCGAGGCCACCTCCCGGCGCTCCGGCAGATAGGGCACGTAGTCCCCGGCCGAGTCGCAGGCACGGGGCACGGGCTCCTCGTCGTCCCGCTGGGCGGCCACGATCTCGGCCGTCTCGCGGGCCCGCGCCTGCGGCCCGTGGTGGATGGCGGAGAGCGGCACCCCGCGCAACCGCTCGCCGAGGAAGGCGGCCTGTCTGCGCCCCTGCGCGGAGAGCCCTCCCTCGCCCGGCGCGTCCCCGTGCCTGGCCAGGTAGAGCGTGCGGGAGGCCATCCCGGTGGCGGCGGTGGAGGTCATGGGTGTGGGTCTCCGGATCTGTGGTGCGGACCGGCGCGCCATGTGCTGGTGGGGGCGCCCGGTAGGCCGGTCGTACGGCCGGTGGTTGTCAGGACTGCGACCCGGGAAGGCACGGTTCCGCGCGTGCGGGTGGCTGCCGACTCCCTCTGGTTGTCGCGGTGTTCGCCCCGAGGTGTGGCCCCGCCGCAGGTGCGACGAGGCCGCACAGGGACTGCCCACCCCCTCGCCGTTCCATGACTGCCGAACAGGAGCACGCGGTGGTGGCGGCGCGCACGGGGGCGTACGCCGCAACCCTTCACGCCCCGCTCTTCGGCAGGGACGCCGCCTCCGCCCCCGCGACGGCGAGCGGCTTTCGCGCCAGGACGAATCCCTGATCCCCTGCCCGCGGTCCGTCCCCCGCGTCGGGACGCCGCGTCATCGTGGCCTCCACGGTGAACCCGGCAGCCCTCAGCAGCCCCTCCACCTCGCCGGGCGGCACCCAGTACACGTCGAGGGAGAGCGGATGCCCGTATGCGTGGTCGAGGTGCCGCACCCGCTCCCCGGCCTTGTACGCGAGGAGCAGCCGCCCGCCGGGTGCCAGTACCCGGTGGATCTCCGCGTAGACCCCGGGGAGCAGCCCCGGCTCTATGTGCACGGTCGAGTACCAGGCGACCGCGCCGCCCAGCTCTCCGTCCCGGTGCCTCAGCGCCGCCATCGTGCCCTCATCGAAGCGCAGGTGCGGATGCCGTTCCCGCGCCACCGCGACCATCCCGGGGGAGAGGTCGATGCCGTAGGCGTTCACTCCGAGGTCGGCGAGGTGGGCCGTGATCCGTCCGGGGCCGCAGCCGAGGTCGGCGACGGGGCCCGACTCCGGTCCCCGGACGAGTTCGGCGAAGGCGGCGAGCAGGGCGCGTTCCAGGGGCCTGGCGTCCAGTTCGGCGCGGAGGAGTTGTTCGTAGGTGGTGGCGACGGTGTCGTAGGAGGCGCGGGTGGCGGCGTCGGCGGTCTCGGTGGTTTCGGTTGGCTCGCTGAGGGCGGTCACGAGGGGCGAGGGTACGTGGGGCCGGCCCCCTCGTCCCCCTCGTCCTGCTCCGCGTACTGCCCCACGACCTCCGCAGCGAGTTCGCGTAGGCGGGTGCGGGCCTCGGGTGGGTCGGTGATGAGCAAGTCGGCGCCGAAGGGGAGGAGTTGGCGGACCTCTTCCAGGTTGCGGCAGGAGAGGGTGAGGGCGACCTGGTCCGGGCCGGGGGAGGGGGAGAGGGCGGGGCCTTCGCCGGGGCGGTGCACGGTCACGCGGGAGCCGAGGATGCGTTGGGCGCGTTCGGCGTGGCGGGCGGCGAGCAGGCCGTGGATGCGGAGGTCGGCCGAGGTCTCCCAGCCGGTGGTCAGTTCGGCGACCGCGTCGGCGAGGGAGATTCCGGGGCGCAGGCGTCGGGGCGCGGCGGTGGGGCGCCAGTCGGTGAGGCGTTCCAGGGAGTAGAGGCGGGGGGTGCCCGAGCGGTCGGCGACCAGGTACCAGCGGCCTGCCTTGGCCAACAGGCCGTACGGGTCGACCAGTTGCCAGGCAGGGGCAGACTCCGCCGCGCGCCGGTAGCGGATGCGGAGCCGGACGCCGCGCCGGACGTCGCCGACCAGGGCGCTCGGTTCGAGGCCCTGGGCGCCGGACCAGAACCACGGCCTGCTGTCGGTGGTGACCACCGCGCTCAGCGGCAGCGGGGGGCCGGCCGCCCCTGACGCCCGCGCCGCGACCTTCTCGCGCGCCCGCCGCCCGTCGGCGGCGGCCCCCAGCTGGTGCCGCTGCCGGTCGTCGAGGCCGTGCAGGGCGAGCTGGTCGCGCTCGGCGGGGGTGAGCCGCGCGGTGTCCAGGGCGCCGCCGGGCAGCAGCGTCACCCCGCCCCACCTGCCCCGTTCGACGAGTACGGGGAAGCCCGCGTCCTGGAGCCAGCGCAGGTCGCGCAGGACGGTGCGGACCGACACGCCGGTCTCGGCGGCGAGGTCGGTGGTGGTGACCGGGTCGCGGCGGGTCTGGAGGGCGAGGAGCAGGGCGAAGAAGCGGTCCGGGGTCACCCGGCCACGATCTCACCCGGCCGCCGCGCGGCAACACGCCAGGATCTGTCAGGTATGGCAGGCAGGCTTCCCCCCGTACCGCACGACCACCGAGACCGAGCAGGAGCTGCTTCGCCATGACCCGCCCGAACATGTTCATCGTCCACGTCTCCGACGCGCCGGAGTCCGCCCGGTTCTACGGCGACCTCTTCGCGATGGAACCCGTCTTCGAGGCTCCGCGCTTCATCGCCTTCGAGCTGGGCGGCGGCGTCCAGCTCGCCCTGTGGAGCGGCGCCGCCGAGGACCTGTCGGGACCGCGCACCTCCGAGGTCTGCCTCAACCTCGACGGCGCCCCGGCCTCGGTCGACGCCCGTCACGAGGAGTGGACGGCGAAGGGCGTCACCATCGTCGAGGAGCCGCACGACGCGGTCTTCGGCCGCACCTTCGTCGCCGCCGACCCCGACGGCAACCTGATCCGCGTCGCTCCCCTCGACTGAGCCCGGCCGGTCCGGCTCTAGACCCCGAGGAGTTCGGCCACCCCGGCGAGGGTGGTGACCTCGTACGCGTGGCAGTGCGGGGCGGACGGCTCGTACCCCCGGTTGAGGTATACCGTCTCCCGCACGCCCAGGTCGGTCGCCGACTGGAGGTCGTAGCGCGGGCTCGCCGAGACGTGCAGCGTGTCCTCCGGCCGGCAGCCCAGCTGTGCGTAGAGGTACTCGAAGGCGCCGAGCCGGGGTTTGTAGGCGCGCGCCTGCTCGGCGGTGTACACCGCGTGGAGGGGGGCTCCGAGGAGGGCGGCGTTGCGGCTCGCGTGCTGGTCGGAGGCGTTGGAGAGGATGACGAGGGGGTGGCGCGCGGCGAGGCGGGCGAGGGGGCCGGGGACGTCGGGGTGCGGGCCCCAGGTGGGGATCTGGTCGAAGACGGCGGCGGGGTCGGCCGGCCGGAAGGGGATGCCGGCGCTGCGGCAGGCCCGTTCGAAGGCCCGCGCGATCAGCTCGTCGTAGGGGCGCCAGTCGCCCATCGACTCGTCGAGCTGGTAGGCGGCGAACCGGCGGCGGAACACGTCCCGCTGCCCGGGGGAGGAGATGGCCTCGATCGTCTTCTCGGCGGCGGCACCGACGGGGAAGTCGGTCAGCGTCCCGTACATGTCGAAGGTGACGAACTGGGGATCAGGGCGTCGGCTCATGTGGGAGCCAACCGGGCGCGTGCGAGGCGCTATTCCCTCAAGCTCCCGCGACCCCTACTCCTGGCCACTCTCAACGTATAGCCGAAGGGGGGCCTTGCGGCAAGGCCCCCCTCTTCCCGCACAATGACCCGCCGAAGCCGCTACCTGCGGAAATGGCAGAGATGTCGGAGATGGCGGAGATGGCGGGAATAGGTCGTGATGTACGGGGACGGGTGGGAAGCGTGACGATGATCGACGTTCTGGTGGTCGGGGCCGGGCCGACCGGGCTGATGCTCGCCGCCGAACTGCGGCTGCACGGTGTGCGTACCGTCGTGGTGGAGAAGGACACCGAGCCCACCGGGCACTCGCGGGCGCAGGGGTTGCACGTGCGCAGCACCGAGGTGATGGACCAGCGTGGGCTGCTGGACCAATTCCTGGCGCGGGGACGGCAGTTCCGGGTCGGCGGGTTCTTCGCGGGGCTCGGGCCCGCCTGGCCGGAGGGGATGGACACCGCCCACTCGTACGTGCTCGCCATTCCGCAGGCCGAGACCGAGCGGCTGCTCGCCGAGCACGCCACCGGGCTCGGCGCCGAGTTCCGGCGCGGGTGCGCGCTGACGGGGCTGGAGCAGGACGCGGACGGGGTGACGGCCGGGCTGGCCGACGGCACCCGGCTGCGCGCCCGCTACCTGGTCGGCTGCGACGGCGGCCGGAGCACGGTACGCAAGCTGCTGGGCACCCCCTTCCCGGGCGAGCCCAGCCGCGTCGACACCCTCCTCGGCGACGTGGCGCTGACCGCCACCCCGGAGGAACTGGCCGCCGTCACCGCCGAGGTGCGCAAGACGCATCTGCGGTACGGCGCGATGCCGCTGGGGGAGGGCAGGTACCGGGTGATCGTGCCGGACGAGGGGGCGAGCGAGGACCGGGCCGCCCCGCCCACCCTGGACCACCTGCGGGCGCGGCTGCGGGCGGTCGGCGGCACCGACTTCGGGGCGCACGACCCGCGCTGGATCTCCCGCTTCGGCGACGCCACCCGCCAGGCCGAGCGGTACCGGACCGGCCGGGTGCTGCTGGCCGGCGACGCGGCCCACGTCCACCCGCCGACCGGCGGCCAGGGCCTCAACCTCGGCGTCCAGGACGCCTCCAACCTCGGCTGGAAACTCGCCGCCGAGGTGAACGGCTGGGCCCCCGACGGCCTGCTCGACAGCTACCACGCCGAACGCCACCCGGTCGGCGCCGCCGTCCTCGACAACACCCGCGCCCAGACCGAGCTGATGAACCCCGGCCCCGGGCAGCGCGCCCTGCGCCGCCTGGTGGCGGAACTCATGGAGTTCGAGGAGGTCAACCGCCACCTCATCGAGAAGATCACCGCCGTCGCGGTCCGCTACGACCTCGGCGGCGGCCACCCGCTCGTCGGCCGCCGCCTGCGCGACGTACGACTCGGGCGCGGCCGTCTCTACGAGCTGACGCACGCCGGCCGCGGCCTGCTCCTCGACCCGGCCGGCCGGCTCTCGGCAGGGGGCTGGGCCGACCGCGTCGACCACGTCGTCGACACCGGACCGGAACTCGACGAACTGGACGTCCCCGCGGCCCTGTTGCGCCCCGACGGGCACGTGGCCTGGGTCGGGGACGACCAGGAGGAGCTGGCCCCCGCCCTGAAGCGGTGGTTCGGCGAACCGGCGGCCGGGTGAACCGGCCGCCGGGAGCCGGGCGGGCGTAGGTCAGCCCGCCGCCAGCCCCGCGAGGACGGCGGCGGCCGGCCCCGGGTGGACCAGCCAGCGCAGGTGGCTGCCGTCCAGGGTGTGCACGTCGAAGGGGTTGCCGGGGGTGAGCGCGTCGGCCTCGCGGATCATCCGGTCCTGCGCGGCGGGCGTCAGACTGGTGTCGTCCGCCAGCCGGACGTACGTCCTCGGGACGGTGCCCCAGGTCGCCGCCTGGGCGCGGTCGGCCTCGGTGCCGGCGTCGAGGCTTTCGTCGGGCTGGAAGGTGTTGAGGAAGGTCCGGAACTCGTCGTCGGTGAGATCGGCGCCGAACGCCTCCTTGAACGTGGCCAGCGCCGCCGGGTCCGAGGTGCGGAAGTTGGTGCGCAGCAGGCCGAGTTCGGCCGGGTTGCCGAGGAGCGAGGGGGCGAAGGCCATCGGGTCGACGGAGGCCATCTCGGGCTCGGCGTAGTAGTCGCCGACGGGCAGGTCGACCGGGCACCAGGCGGAGACGTAGACGAGGCGGTCGATGAGGTCGGGGCGGGCGTTGGCCACGGCGGTGATCGTGGCGCCGCCCCGGCTGTGACCGACCAGGACGGTGGGGCCGTTCCGCCGGGCCCGCTCCAGGGCCTCGATCACGCGGGCGGCGTTGTCGGCGAGCGTGACGCCCTTGATGGCCCCCGGCTCGGCGGCGAGCGCCGCGAAGTCCTGCGGCGCCTGGTAGGACGCGGGGAAGGTGGCCTCGAACCCGTGTCCCGGAAGGTCGACCGCGACCGAACGGTGCCCGAGCAGGCCCAGTTCGGCCTGGAGCGGCGCGAAGGAGAACGAGTTGGCGAAGGCGCCGTGGACGAGGACGAAGGTCGGAGAGAGGGGCATGCGCCTCAGCTTCCAGGGTGGTGGGCTCACCCGGCAAGTCACCCCGCTGGAGGATCTCTTGAGCCGCTGCCGGGACGGCTCTACCGTCGGCCGCATGGCTGACGAGTGTTTCCGGCACCCACGGCTCGCCGCGGTCTACGACGCCCTCGACCCCGACCGGGGCGACCTCGACGCCTACGTGCGGGCGGTGGGGGAGTTCGGGGCGCGGCGCGTGCTGGACATCGGGTGCGGCACCGGGGTGTTCGCGCTGCTGCTGGCGGCACGCGGGATCGAGGTCGTCGGCGTCGACCCCGCCCGCGCCTCCCTCGACGTGGCCCGGGCCAAGCCGGGCGCCGACCGGGTGCGCTGGATCTGCGGCGACGCCACCGGGCTTCCGCCGCTCCGGGCCGACCTCGCGACCCTGACCGCCAACGCCGCCCAGGAGATCACCGGCCCGGACGCCTGGCGCGCCACCCTGCGCGGGGCGTACGGCGCCCTGCGCGCGGGCGGCCACCTGCTCTTCGAGACCCGCGACCCGGCCCGCCGCGCCTGGGAGGAGTGGACCCCCGAAGCCTCCCGGCACACCACCGAGATCCCGGGCACCGGCGCCGTCGAGAGCTGGGTCGAGCTGCGCGAGGTGCGCGGCCCCCTGGTGACCTTCCGCTGGACCTACGTCTTCGCCGCCGACGGCCAGGTCCTCACCTCCGACTCCACCTTGCGCTTCCGGGTACGGGCGCGGGTACGGTCGCGTAGAGGCAGCGAAATGGCCCGGGACCGATGACTTCGCGCCACGCACACCGTCTTCCGTGGTGAACGTGCGTGCTCGCCCGGCGCCGCACCGCACCCGCCACGACAGGAGACCTCCCGCATGACCGACCCGGTCTGGGCCTCGATCCACGCCAAGCGCGCCGCGCTCGCCGCCGACCTCGCCGGACTGACGGAGGAGCAGTGGGCCACCCCCTCGCTCTGCTCCGGGCTGACGGTGCGGGAAGTCCTCGCCCACCTCACCGCGAGCGCGAGCCTCAACGCCGTGCGCTGGATGGCGGGGGTGATCCGCTGCCGGTTCGACTTCGACCGGCAGGTGGCGGTGCGGCTGGCCGAGCAGCTGGGCGCGACCCCGGCCGAGACGCTGGAGCGGTTCCGGAGCGTCGTGGCGAGCACCACCAAGCCCCCCTTGCCCGTCGTGGCCATGCTCGGCGAGACGCTCGTCCACGGCGAGGACATCCGGCGCCCGCTGGGCCTGCGCCGCGACCACCCGGTGGAGGCCGTCACCCGGGTCGCCGCCTACTACCAGGGCTCCGACCAGGTGGTCGTCGCCCGGAGCCGCGTCGCCGGGCTGCGGCTCGTCGCGGACGACGGCCCGTTCACGAGCGGGACGGGTCCGCTCGTCTCGGGCCCCACCCTCGCCCTGGTGATGGCGATGACCGGGCGGACCGCGTGCTGCGACGACCTCGACGGCGAGGGCGTGGAGCTGCTGCGCTCCCGGTGCGGGGCGGGCGCGGCGTGAGCCACGCCCCGCGCGGTCAGAGGGCGAGGACGGGCCGGGTGGAGAACTCCTCGTACATCTCCTCGCCGTCCGGGCCGTACACGAACTCCGCCATGGCCGGATTGCGCTGGGCGGTGGCCAGCGGCAGCCAGGCCAGTACGGCCCCGTAGCCGCCGCACACCGACTCGCCCCCGTCACCGCCGTGGACCGCGCCGGGCTCGCTCGTCAGCTCCGCGTCGTAGGTGTCGTGGGCGATACGCAGGCCGAAGGCGTTCGGCTGCTGGTGCGGGCCGCTGTCGTCGCCGTACGGGATGCGGTCCAGGGGGCACGTGTCGCCCCACCGGAACAGTGTGTCCGCCCCCGCGCCGCAGGCGTGCTCCCACTCGTCGGAGCTGGGCATCCGCAGGCCCTCGGCGGCGAGGAGGCCGGGCGTTCCGGCGGGCGGCGCGGTCAGCTTCTCGGCCTCGACCGCCATCAGCACGGTGGGCACGGTGACGGTCCGGCGGGGGCTGAGCACCTGCGCGAGGTGGCTCCGCAGGTCAGGTCCGTAGCCGTACCCCTGCTCCGCACTCTCCGCGTAGCCGGCCTCCAGCCCGGGCGGCAGCCGCCGGCCGTCCGCGTCGAAGCCGAGCGTCACCTCGGCCCCGGGTATCAGCGCGAACTCCCGCCCCCGGCACGCGATCCGCACCCGGTGCAGCGGCGCCCCCAGGTGCTCCACGGTCTCCACGGTGGTCACCTGCCCTCCGGCCCGGTCGGCCGCCTGCCGGGCGAGGCGGCGGGCGGCGGGCGGGTCGAGGGAGCGCCAACGGGAGAGGCTGAGGCCGGAGAGGGACATGGGGGAAGTGTCGCAACGGGGACCGACAGCGAGCGGACCGACGCCGGTTCAGCCCGGACCCCGCCGCGAGGAGCCGCCGGCGATCAGCACCCCCGCGAACGCGGCCTGCGCCACCACCTGGTACCCCATCCACACCTCGCCCCCCGCGCCGCCGCCCCGCCAGGCCACCAGCAGCCCGGCCAGCGCCGCCAGCACCCAGCCGCTGTCGTAGCCGATCATGAGCCGCGTGTACAGCCGCATCGACCGGCTGCCGGTGTACGCCAGCTCGACGCCGCCGCCGATCAGCAGGACCACCCCCGCGACCGCCATCAGCCAGACCGGCGTCCCCAGCAGCCGGCCGAGCGGGACGGCGCCCACCAGGTAGCCGACGGCGAGCGCGATCTTGAAACCCCCGTCGGCGACGGCCCCCGCCGTGCCCCGGCTCACTCGTACGTCCACGTTCTTCCCCCTCGCGACGCGTCGCGTCCCGCCCATGTTCTCGTAACGAGATTACGGTAATAATCTTCTTATGAGAATGACGAGGGCCGAGGCCAAGGAGCGCAACCGTCGGGCCCTGCTGGACGCCGCGCTGGAGGTGGTGTCGCGGGACGGGTACCGGGCCAGGCTGGACGAGATCGTCGCCCGCGCCGGGCTGACCACGGGCGCCGTCTACTCCCTGTTCGGGAGCAAGAACGGCCTGGTGGTGGCCTTGGCCGACGAGCATCTGCGGCCCCATTACGAGGAGATCGGGCAGGCCGTCCCCGCAGGGCTCGGCCTGCTGGAGGCGGTCGACGTCTTCGCCCGGCACTACCGGCGCGGCCTGGACGCCCCGGACGCCTGCTCGGCCCTCTCCCTCCAGATCACCCTGCTCGACATGGCCCTGCACGACCCGGAACTGGGCGCCCGGCTCGCCACCTCCGTCCGCGAACAGGAGGACCAGCTGGTCGCCCTGTTCACGGGAAGGCCCCACCCCGGCGGCACCGTCAGCCCGCACCAGGCACGGCACCTGACCACCGCCCTCCGGGCCCTGCTCACCGGCCTCGGCCAGGGCGTACCTCTCGGCCTCGCCCCCGACGCCGACGAGGAGTTCTTCGCGGCCGCGGCACGGGCGCTGGCGTCTGGGGTGTCCCTCGTGGGGGAGGGTGCCTGAGACGCTCGCTACTTTTGCAAGCGGCCCGCTTGCAAAAGTTAGCGGGGGTGGGGCATGGTGGGCGCATGGCATCGCTCAACGTCGGTGGTCTCGGGGAGTATCTGCGTGAACAGCGGCGTACGGCGCAGCTGTCGTTGCGGCAGCTCGCCGACGCCGCCGGGGTGTCGAACCCGTACCTGAGCCAGATCGAGCGCGGGCTGCGCAAGCCGAGCGCGGAGATCCTCCAGCAGATCGCCAAGGCGCTGCGGATCTCCGCCGAGACGCTGTACGTGCAGGCCGGGATCCTCGACGAGCGGGACCGCGGCGAGGTGGAGACGCGCGGCGTCATCCTCGCCGACCCGACGCTCGACGAACGGCAGAAGCAGGTACTGCTCCAGATCTACGAGTCGTTCCGCAAGGAGAACGGCTACGGGGCCGACGATGGGCCCGCGGGCGAAGGCGGCACATCCTCCGCCGGGACGGCGGACGCCTCGTAAACAGCTGCCGGGCGCGGTGCGCGGCAGGTTCCACACCCTCGAACGACGCAAGACCGGGAGGATCACGTTCATGGCCATCACCGACGACCTGCGCAAGACCCTGAGTGAGTCGCGTTCCCTGTACTTCGCGGCCGGCACCGCCGACCTCGCCGTGCAGCAGGCGCGGAAGGTGCCGGAGCTGATCGAGCAGCTGCGGGCCGAGGCGCCCGAGCGCATCGAGGCGGTCCGCAACACCGACCCGAAGGCCGTGCAGGACAAGGCCACCGCCCGCGCCAAGGAGGCGCAGGAGGCCGTCCAGACCAAGGTCAACGAGGTCTTCGCCTCGCTCGACACCGATCTGCGCAAGCTGGGCGAGAGCGCCCAGGAGCTGGCGCTGCGTTCCGTGGGCGTCGCCGCCGAGTACGCGGTGAAGGCCAAGGAGGCGTACGACAAGGTCGCCGACCACGGTGAGCAGGCGGTGCGGACCTGGCGCGGCGAGACCGCCGAGGGCGTCGTCCAGGTCGCCGAGCTGGTCGACGAGGCCGCCGACAGCGTGGTGGACGTGGCCGAGAAGGTCGAGCCGGAGCCGGCTCCGGCCGCGCCGGCCACCTCCGAGAAGTCCTCCACCGCGAAGGGTGCCGGGACCGGTGCGGCGGCCAAGAAGCCCGTCGCCCCGAAGAAGCCGGTGGCGCCGCGCAAGGCGCCCGCCCGGAAGCCGGCGGCGCGCAAGAACACGCCGTCCGACAGCTGACGGGGGCCTGTCGGGGGTAGGCGTCCAGGTGTACCCCCCGGGGTGGCGGTATCGGGCATTCCGGATGCTGTGGCGTATTCCTCAGGGAATCGGGCACGGATCCGGGGTGCCGGGACGTTGTCCTGGGTGCGGGCGCGTGTGAGGTGCCCGCACCGGACCGTGATTCCGGGGGCCGTCCGGGACACTGGGGACAGGCGTCCGGCGCGGAAGCCGGGCGGCCCGTCCGCGGTGACCGCGGTGCCGTGATGTCGAAACTGGTGGTGGAGAAGTGCTGATACAGGGATTCAACAGCCTGCTGGGGCTGCTGCAACTGGCGTTCACCGCCTTTGCCGCCTTCGCGTTCATCGACGCGCTGACGCGCCGCGAGGACGCCTACCGGGCCGCCGGCAAGCAGTCCAAGCCGTTCTGGCTGATCGTTCTGGGGATCGCGCTGGCGGTGAGCCTGCTCTTCCCGATCATGTCCTTCCTGCCGATCATCGGCCTCATCGCCGTGATCGTCTACACGGTCGACGTGCGGCCCGCCGTCCGGGAGGTCTCCGGAGGCCCCCGGCGTGGCGGCCCCCGAGGGTCGAGCAGCGACGGCCCGTACGGGCCGTACAACGGCGGCCGCTGACCCCAGGGCGCAGGACCGCGCAGCGAGACGACGACAGCGAGACGACACGACGGCGAGAGGCCGGGACCGCTCCACGCGGTCCCGGCCTCTCTCCGTCGTGCCGTCCGCCGGGGCTCAGCGGGTGGTGGGCACCATTCGGTCCAGCAGGAGGACGGCCACGTCGTCGGTCAGCTCGCCGCCGTTGAGCGCGCGGACCTCGGTCATGGCGGCCTCCAGGAGGGCGTCCCCGCGCAGCCCCTGGGCGAGCAGGCCCCGGACGAGGGCGACCATGCCCTCCTGGCCCAGGCGCTGGTTGCCCGCGCCGATACGGCCCTCGATCAGGCCGTCGGTGTAGAGCATCAGGCTCCAGGAACGGCCCAGCTCGACCTGGCGCCGGGGCCAGCGGGCCTGCGGGAGCAGACCGAGCGCCGGGCCGTTGTCGTCGTACGGCAGGAGTTCGGCGAGGTGGCCCTGGCGGGCGATGAGCGGGGACGGGTGTCCGGCCAGGCAGAGCCCGGCCGAGCGGCCGTCCGGCGAGATGTCGACCGTGCAGAGCGTCGCGAAGATCTCGTCGTCCGGGCGTTCGTTCTCCAGCACCTTCTGGAGCGTGGAGAGCAGCTGGTCGCCGCAGAGCCCGGCGAAGGTCAGCGCGCGCCAGGCGATGCGCAGCTCGACGCCGAGCGCCGCCTCGTCCGGGCCGTGGCCGCAGACGTCGCCGATCATCGCGTGCACCGTGCCGTCGGCGGTGCGCACCGTGTCGTAGAAGTCGCCGCCGAGCAGGGCGCGGGAGCGGCCCGGCCGGTAGCGGGCGGCGAACCGCAGCGGCGCGCCCTCCAGCAGCGGGGTCGGCAGCAGGCCGCGCTCCAGGCGGGCGTTCTCCTGGGCGCGCAGCCGCGACTCGGTCAGCTGCCGCTGGGCGTGGTCGGCCCGCTTGCGCTCCACGGCGTAGCGGACGGCGCGGCTCAGGAGGCGGCCGTCGAGCTCGTCGCGGTACAGGAAGTCCTGGGCGCCGACGCGAACCGCCTCCGGGCCGCGTGCGCTGTTCTCGGCGCCGGTCAGCGCGAGGACGGCGTGGCGCGGGGCCAGGCGCAGGACGTGCCGCAGCACCGCCAGCTCGTCCTCGGTGCAGTCCCCGGCCTCCGCGGGGCGCGGGCCGGGGGCGGGCAGGGCGAGGTCCAGCAGGATGCAGTGGACGTCGTCGGTGAGCAGCCGCTCGGCCTCCGTGAGGTTGCGGGCGGTGCGGACGCGCACCGTCAGCTCGGCCGAGTCCAGCAGCGACGGGATGTTGAGCGAACCGGCCGGGTCGTCCTCGATCACCAGCAGGGTGAGCGCGGTCGACGTCTGGCCGGAGCCGGGATGTGCCGCCGAGCCGGCCGCGATCCGGGCCAGCGCCTCCGCCGCCTCGGCGGCCGTGGGGGCCGCCGGGCCCGGGGTGGCGCCGGTGCCGTCCGGCCCGCCCGTGGTCCGCGGGGCGCCGGTGGCGTCGGTCGTGGTCTGCCCGGCCGTCGAGGCCGGCTCGGCCTCCTGGCCGGTGGTGCCGCCGGGAGCGGAGTCCCGGGTGATGTCGGTGGGCGACCCCGTGGGCCGGTCCGTCCGTGGTGCGGCGCCCCCGTCGTGACCGTTCTCCACGGCGGGGATGACTCTCTGCCGCGGTATGGGTACGGGCATCGTCTTGGTTTCCTTCCCTCCCCCCGAGGGCGCGACAGGGCGACGAACGACGCCCTGTCCGACGGGGACCATAGCGGTTGGCGGCCCTCCAACGGAATGCCGAGGCGTCCGTGGCCAGAGTCATATGCCGTGGCATGTAAGGGAATTGGGGGCCTTTGTGGGGGAGGGGTGATGACGAAGCTCACCCTGAGGCCGGGGCGCGGGTGACCTGGCCCACCCGCGCCCGTGCCGCTCACGCGTCCGGGCGGACCACCCCGAGGATCGTCATCGTCCCGGCGCCCGCCAACGTGATGTGCCGGCCCGGACGCGGGGCGTGCACGATCTTGCCGTCGCCCACGTACATGCCGACATGGCTGGCGTCGTCGTGGTAGATGATCAGGTCGCCCGGGCGCATCTCCCGTATCGGGACGCGCTCCAGCTGGCGCCACTGCTCCTGGGAGGTGCGCGGGATGGGGACTCCGGCGGACGCCCACGCCTGGGAGGTCAGCCCGGAGCAGTCGTAGGAGTCGGGGCCCTCGGCGCCCCAGGAGTACGGCTTGCCGATCTGCTCCGCCGCGTACTCCAGGGCCTTCTTGCCGGCGGCGGAGGCCTTGCCGGAGATCGCGTCGAGGATGCCGGAGTCGACCCAGGCGCTCTGCGCCCTGCGCTGCGCCTCCTCCTCCAGCTTCCGCAGCCGCTCCAGCTCCTCGGCGGCGAGCCGGCTCTCCAGCTCCTCGGCCGCCTTGATCTGCTTCTTGATCTCCTTCTTGGCCTTCGCCTTGGAGGCGCGGTGCCGCTCCAGCTTCTTGTACTCGGCGGAGGCGGCGGCCTCGTCCTTCTCCAGCTGCTCCTGGGTGGTCCGCAGCTGGGACATCAGGCCCTTGGCGGCGTGCTGGCCGCGCTGGAAGCGGTTGGCGTTGTCCAGGAAGAGGCGGGGGTCGTCGGAGAGGAGGAACTGGGCGCCCTCGGGGATGCCGCCGCTGCGGTACTGCTCGCGGGCGGTGGCGCCGGCCTGGTGGCGCAGCAGGGCCAGGCGGTCCTGGCCTCTGGCGACGGCGCGCTCCAGGCGGGCCACCTCCTTGGCCTGGCGCTCGGCCTTCTCCTCGGCGGCGTTGTAGGCGTCGGTGGCGACCGAGGCGCGGTGGTAGAGCTTCTCGATCTTCTTCCGCACCTCTTCGAGGGCGGTCGGTGTGGCCGGCTCCCCCTCGGCCGCGTCCTCTTCCGGGGTGCCCGGCGTGGCCGGTGCCGAGGTGGTGGGGGCGGGCTCCGGGGCGGCGTACGCCGTACCCGCCGAGGCCAGTCCGCCGACGCAGGTGATGCCGCACACCAGCGCCACCGCGGCAAGGGTCGTCCTTCGCATGCCGGTCACTCTCCGCCCCCACAAAGTTATTTCCCGTCAGTAACATCGGGGATGCTGCCATGTCCGGCCCAGATACGACAGACCCGACACCGGACCGGCTCGGCGGCACCCCCGCCGCACAGGTCACTTTGCCCGTCCTCCGGCGGCTTCGGGCGAAAAGCACCCACAGGTGGTTCGCCAACTTCCGGGGGCTGTACCGGTTTTCCACCCCTGCGGGGGACACGGGCCGACGCCCGGGCCGGCTCCCGGCCGCCTCCGGACTCACCCCCGTGGCGCCAGCGCCCCCCACGCCACCGTGACCTCCCCCTGCCGCCACCGCGCCGGCCCGTCCACCACCGGCCAGCCGGCGGCCAGCTCCCGCACCGCCCGCTGCCAGCGCTGCCGCGCCCCGTACGAGGCGTACGGGGCGGCCGCCGCCCAGGCGCGGTCGAAGTCGCGGAGGAAGGCGTGCACGGGCTCGCCCGGGACGTTCCGGTGGATCAGCGCCTTCGGGAGGCGTTCGGCCAGGTCGGAGGGGCGGTCCAGGGAGCCGAGCCGGGTCGCGAAGGTGACCGTGCGCGGGCCTTCGGGGCCCAGCGCCACCCAGACGTGGCGGCGGCCGATCTCGTCGCAGGTGCCCTCGACGAGCAGCCCGCCGCCGAGGCCGTCCGGGTCCGGCGGGGCGAGACGGGCGGTCAGCCGTTCCCAGACGGCGCGTACCTCGTCCTCGTCGTACTGGCGCAGCACGTTGGCGGCGCGGATCAGGTGCGGGCGGTCCGGGACCGGCAGCTCGAAGCCGCCCCGGACGAAGGTGAGGCCCTCGCGGGCGTGCGGCTGGGCGGCGGCCACCCGGTCCGGGTCGATCTCGATGCCGGTCACCCGGGTCTCGGGGGCCGCCGTGCGCAGGCGGGCCAGGAGCTCGACCGCCGTCCAGGGCGCGTGCCCGTACCCGAGATCGACCGCCAGGGGGTGATCCGCCCTGCGCAGGGCCGCGCCGTGGGTGGCGGTGATCCAGCGGTCCATGCGGCGCAGGCGGTTCGGGTTGGTGGTGCCCCTGGTCGCGGTGCCCACGGGGCGCGGCGGGGGCGGCATGGTCCGAGTATGGCCGCGACGGCCGTGGCGGAGCCGGGCGGGGGCGCCTGCTCCGACGCGGGGCCCCCGTAACGTTTAGGCAAAACGGGAAGCCTGGCCCCTTCCGTGCTGTTTCCCCGTCGGGGCACCCGTGTGCCCCGACGGACTCCCGCCCCCCAGAGGCGGGCGCAGCGAGGAGGATCGCCAGGTGACCCAGTACGTGTCCCGGCTCTCACGCCGGGCCGCCCAGCCGAGGCTGCGGCTGCCCGGGGGTGGCCGCAGGCCCCGGCGGGTGGCGATGCTGAGTGTGCACACCTCGCCGCTGCACCAGCCGGGCACCGGTGACGCCGGCGGGATGAACGTCTACATCGTGGAGCTGGCCAAGCGGCTGGCCGCGATCAACATCGAGGTGGAGATCTTCACCCGGGCCACCACCGGCACCCTCCCGCCCACCGTCGAGCTGGCCCCCGGCGTCCTCGTCCGCCACGTCGACGCGGGCCCGTACGAGGGGCTCGCCAAGGAGGAGCTGCCCGCGCAGCTCTGCGCCTTCACCCACGGCGTGATGCAGGCGTGGGCCGGCCACCGGCCCGGCCACTACGACCTGGTCCACTCTCACTACTGGCTCTCCGGCCACGTCGGCTGGCTGGCGGCCGAGCGCTGGGGCGTCCCCCTGGTCCACGCCATGCACACCATGGCCAAGGTCAAGAACGCCGCCCTGGCCGAGGGCGACACCCCCGAGCCGGCCGCCCGCGTCATCGGCGAGACGCAGGTCGTCGACGCCGCCGACCGCCTGATCGCCAACACCTCCGGCGAGGCCGACGAGCTGATCCACCACTACGCCGCCGACCCCGGCAAGGTCGCCGTCGTCCACCCGGGCGTCAACCTCGACCTGTTCCGCGTCGACCCGCGCCGCTCCGGCGCCGTCGAGCCCCGTGCCGTCCCCGCGTCCCGGGCGGCGGCGAGGCAGCGGCTCGGGGTGCCGCAGGACGCCCTGGTCCCGCTCTTCGCCGGGCGCATCCAGCCGCTGAAGGCGCCCGACGTGCTGCTGCGCGCCGTCGCCGTGCTCCTGGACGAGCGGCCCGAACTGCGCTCGCGGCTGGTCGTGCCGGTGGTCGGCGGGCCTTCCGGCTCGGGCATGGCCAAGCCGGAGCGGTTGCAGAAGCTGGCGGCGCGGCTCGGCATCTCCGAGGTGGTGTGGTTCCGGCCGCCGGTCGGGCAGGAGCAGCTGGCCGACTGGTTCCGGGCGGCGTCGCTGCTGGTGATGCCCTCGTACAGCGAGTCCTTCGGCCTGGTCGCCATCGAGGCGCAGGCCACCGGCACCCCGGTGCTCGCGGCCCGGGTCGGCGGCCTGCCCGTCGCCGTACGCGACGAGGTGACCGGCTTCCTCGTCGAGGGCCACGACCCGGCCGACTACGCGCGCCGCCTGGCCCGCTTCGCCGACGACCCCACGCTCGCCGACCGGATGGGCGCGGCGGCGGCCCGGCACGCCCAGTCGTTCGGCTGGGACACGGCCGCCTCCGGCACCGCCGACGTCTACACGGCCGCCGTCCAGGAACACCGCCGTCGCGTACGCTCGCACCATGGCTGACACCCCGTCCCACCAGGCCCCCGCGTCCCCGGACGCGTCCGCCCACCGGCGTGTCCTGGAAGGCGCGTTCGACAGCGCCGAGCTGGAGTGGGAGAGCCCGCGGCCCGGCCACTACGTGGTCAAGCTGCCCGGCAGCCGCAAGCTGTGGACCACCGTCTCGTTCATCCTCGGCGGCCACTCGCTCTCGGTGAACGCCTTCGTCGTCCGCCGCCCCGACGAGAACCACGAGGCCGTCTACCGCTGGCTGCTGGAGAAGAACCTCAAGCTGTACGGGGTCTCCTACGCCGTCGACCCGCTCGGCGACATCTACCTCGCGGGCAAGCTCCCGCTCGCCGCCGTCACCCCGGACGAGATCGACCGCCTCCTCGGCGCCGTCCTGGAAGCCTCCGACGGCGCCTTCAACACCCTCCTGGAACTGGGCTTCGCCTCCGCCATCCGCAAGGAGTACGACTGGCGCGTCGCCCGCGGCGAGCCGACCCGGAACCTGGAGGCGTTCCAGCACCTGATCGAGCGCGGGCCGCGCTGAGCCGGGGCGCGCCACAGCGGTACGTCTGACGCCCGCTCCCCGAGGACTTCGGGGCGGGCGTCAGGCGTACCGGGCGGTCAGGAGTGGGCGGCCGTGGTGACCGTGGCGGCGCCGTGCGGGCCGGCCACCCGGAAGACGTCGAAGTAGTACACCTCGCCGTCGGCGGTGACGCCGCTGCCGCGCGTCTTCGTCCAGGCGCCGTCGGGGCCCGCGTACCGGGAGCCGTCGGCGTAGGCCGGGCCGCCCGCGTCGGCGACGGCGGTGGCGGCGCCGCCCAGGACGGCGGGGACGAGGAGGGCGCCGAGGGCGGCGGCCTTCAGGAGCTTGCGCATGGTGGGCCTTTCGGTCGGAGGACCGGACCCGACGACGGACCCGGTCTGGGGCGAGTTTCCCCGGGCCCGGGGCCGCGCGGAGCGGTGCGCCGCGCCCGCGTCACCCGACAGGCCCAACCCCCGCGCGGCCCGTCCGCGCCCCCTCCCGTCACCCGGTCGCCCGTGCCGCGCCCGGCGTCCACGCAGGTCGAGGCGGCGCCGGGCGGTCCGCCGCCGGGGCCGATCGAGTGGCGGGTGACCGGCGGCGTACTAAGGGTGAGGGCAGGTCCGGCCGCTGTGGCGGGACCGTCCTGTCGGCCCTGTAGGAAGGACGACCGATGTTCCGTCCCACCAGCAAGCCCGCCCGGGCGGCGGCCAAGGCGGCCGCCGTCTCCCTCTCCGCCGTGACCGCCTGCGCCGCGACCCCGGCCGCCCTCGCCTCGGCCGCCCCCGACGGCGCCCGTCCGGCCGTCCAGCAGCGCGCGCCCGGGGACCAGGAGGCGGCGCGCGGGACGGAGGGACCGCACGACGTGGTCTTCGTGCAGACCTCGGCCGAGGACGGGAACACGATCGTCGCCTACACCCGGACCGCCGAGGGCACCCTCGTCAAGGCGGGCAGCTACGCCACCCGCGGCGACGGCGGCCGGCTGAACGGCTCGGAGGTCGACCACCAGGCCTCGCAGGGCTCCCTCGCCTACGACCCGGACGAGAACATCCTCATAGCCGCCAACTCCGGCAGCGGCACCGTCTCCGTCTTCGAGGTCGACGGCCCGCGCCTGACGCTGCGCCAGGTCACCCCGTCCGGCGGCGGCTTCCCGGCCAGCATCGCCGTGCACGACGGCATCGCGTACGTCCTGAACGCCGGAACCGGCGGCTCCGTCCAGGGCTTCACCATCGAGGGCCCCCGCCTGGAGCCGATCGCGGGCAGCCGCCGCGAACTGGGCCTCTCCACCGACCGGGGCCCCCTCCAGTACGTGAAGACGCCCGGCCAGGTCGGCTTCACCGACGACGGCGCCCGCCTCATCGTCACCACCAAGGCCAACGGCTCGATGCAGGTCTTCGACGTGGACGACGACGGCCTCCTCTCCGCCGAGCCGGTCACCAACGACCAGGCGCCCGGCGTCCCCTTCTCCTTCGTCACCGACGAGGGCGGCCGGATCGTCGTCGCCGACGCCTCCAACAAGGTCAACACCTTCACCCTCTGGAAGGACAACACCTTGAAGCCCGCCGACTCCGCCGACACCGGCGAGATGGCCACCTGCTGGATCGCCCGCGACGGCTCGACCGTCTACGTCTCCAACGCGGGCAGCGACTCCCTCAGCGCCTTCGAGGTCGACGAGGCCGGGCGCCTGACCCCGGCGGGGCGCACCCCGACCGGCGCGGGCCCGACCGACCTGGCGGTCTCCCCGGCCGGTGACTACCTCTACGTCCAGACCGGTGAGACGGGCGGCCTGGAGACCTACCGCATCGGCCCCGACGGCGGGCTGACCCGGACCGACGCGGTCACCGTGCCGAACGCGGTCGGCGGCGAGGGGATCGTGGCGCCCTGACCGGGCGGCCGTACGCCGGGTCCCGGTCCGGGCCCCTCCCCTCCGGGACCCGCCGCCCCGCCCCCGCTCAGACCAGCTTGCGCAGCGCGTCCTGCTCCCCGTCCGGCTTCGGCGCCGTCAGCTCCACCACCGGCTCCGGGGTCAGCGGGACCGAACCGGTGGCGGCGGGCGTGGGGCGGCTCTCCTCGCCGAGGTTCCGGACGAGCAGCCAGTACCCGCCGGCCGCGACCGTGCCGATGACGGCGCACGCGCCCCAGAGCCAGGCAGCCCCCCAGCGGTCCAGGACGATGCCGGACATCAGCGGCGCCACCATCGCCGCGACCGCCCAGGAGAGCGTGTACATGCCCTGGTAGCGGCCGCGCCCGTGGACCGGGGAGAGGCGGACGACCAGGCTCGTCTGGGTGGGCGCGTTGATGATCTCGGCCAGCGTCCAGACGCAGACGGTCAGCGCGAAGACCCCCACCGACCCGGCGAAGGCGGTCAGCCCGAAGCCGTACCCGGCCAGCAGCGTGGAGAGGGTCAGCAGCCGCCCCGCGTCCCGGTGCTCGATGAACCGGGTGACGGGGATCTGCAGCGCCACGATCAGCACCCCGTTGACCGCGATGACCAGGCCGTAGTCGGCCGGGCTGAACCCCGCCCGCCCCATCGCCACCGGCAGCCCCACCGAACCCTGCTGGAAGACGAGGGCGGCCAGGAACGACAGCACGACCACGCCCATGAACCGCCTGTCGCGCAGCACCGTCCCGAGGCTCACCGCGTCCTCGGCGCCCTGCTCCTGGGCCGACCGCTCCGGCCGCGACTCCGGCAGCTTGACGAAGACGAGGATCGCGCAGGTCAGCGTCATCACCGCCTCCCCGAGGAACCCGGCGAGGTAGCTGTACTGCGCGATGAACCCGGCCGCCATCGCGGACACGGCGAACCCCAGGTTGATCGCCCAGTAGTTCAGCGAGAAGGCCCGCACCCGGTCCTCGGGCCGCACGATGTCGGCCATCATCGCCTGCACCGCCGGCCGGCTCGCGTTCATCGACGCGCCGACCAGGAAGGCGACGGCGGCGATCGCCACCGGGTGCGTCATGAAGCCGAGCAGCGCCACCGACAGGGCCGTCGACACCTGCGCGATCAGCATGGTGGGCCGCCGCCCGAGCCGGTCGGTCAGCACCCCCGCGACCAGCGAGGAGATCACCCCGCCGAGCCCGTGCAGGGCCGCGACCAGCCCCGCGTACGAGGCGGAGTGCCCGCGCTCCAGCGTCAGGTACAGCGCCATGAAGGTCGCGACGAACCCGCCGAGCCGGTTGACGAGCGTGCTCGTCCACAGCCACCAGAACTCGCGGGGCAACCCCGAGACGCTGCGCCGCACCGCCGTCCGGACCGCTCGCGGAAGGAGCGCCGACGGCGACGGCAAGGACGGGACGGGCATGATCGCGACTCCGCTGCGGTGTACGGGTACGTAAGTGGTGAATCCAGCTCGCGCATATTACGTCCCCGGGGTCGCCGAAAGCCATCCGATTTCGCGATACGGGCCGTCCGCGCCCGCCCCCCGGCCTTGGATTACGCTCGGGCCCATGGCCGACGCACCGTACAAGCTGATCCTCCTCCGCCACGGCGAGAGCGAGTGGAACGCGAAGAACCTGTTCACCGGCTGGGTGGACGTCAACCTCACCGAGAAGGGCGAGAAGGAGGCTGTACGCGGCGGCGAGCTGCTGGCGGCCGCCGGGCTCCTCCCCGACGTCGTACACACCTCGCTCCAGAAGCGCGCCATCCGCACGGCGCAGCTCGCCCTGGAGTCCGCCGACCGCCTCTGGATCCCCGTCCACCGCTCCTGGCGGCTGAACGAGCGCCACTACGGCGCCCTCCAGGGCAAGGACAAGGCGCAGACCCTCGAGGAGTTCGGCGAGGAGCAGTTCATGCTCTGGCGCCGCTCCTACGACACCCCGCCGCCGCCGCTCGCCCCCGACGCCGAGTGGTCCCAGTTCAACGACCCGCGCTACGCGGTCATCCCCCCGGAGGCCCGCCCCCGCACGGAGGCCCTCCTCCAGGTCGTCCAGCGCATGCTCCCGTACTGGTACGACGACATCGTCCCCGACCTCCTCGAAGGCCGCACGGTCCTCGTCGCCGCCCACGGCAACAGCCTCCGCGCCCTGGTCAAGCACCTCGACCAGATCTCCGACGCCGACATCTCCGCCCTCAACATCCCCACCGGCATCCCCCTCGCCTACGAACTCGACGAAAACTTCCGCCCCCTCAACCCGGGCGGAACGTACCTCGACCCGGATGCGGCTGCGGCTGCGATCGAGGCTGTGAAGAACCAGGGGAAGAAGAAGTAAGCGCACGCGAGTAGGCCCCCTGCCTGCGATTTCTCCGCGAGCAGGGGGCTTGTCGTTGCCTCTGGGCCGTCTCTGGGCCGTCAGGTGCTGGACGGCTCCGACCGGGCCGTGTCGAAGATGGCGGCCACCGCCTTGCGGGTGCGCTCCTGGCTGGACGGCATCAGGTGCGCGTACACCCGGAGCGTCAAGGCGGCTCGCTCCGCTCCCTGCGCGCGGCCCGGCCCCCGGCCGGGCCTGCGCTCCTGTCTCCGCCCCGCTCCAGCCCGGCCGGCGCCCGTGCCGCGCGTACAGGAATCAGCCGCCTGATGCCAGAGAGGGGGTGCGTCGTGGCTGGGGCGGTCGGCTCCACGGCTTTAAGGGCTGTCCCGTAACTGCTGGTCACAGATGAGATGATCTTGGCGTGGCTGGTGTGATCACTGCGTCGGAGCCGTCCTGGATTGCCCCGTTCAGCGG
>NZ_JOII01000006.1 GCF_000719955.1 Streptomyces albidoflavus | reverse complement strand
GCAAACTGCACACACGGCCGCCATACTCCAATTGACCCCGCACCCTGCAGTTTGTGAGGAGGTACCCCGGCGCGGCCCCACCCCACCCACGCACCGGAGGAACCGCGAACCCCTACAGCCCGGCCGGCGATTGAGGCCAGTCTTTGACCGGCACGGTCACGGCCGGACAGGTCGGGGCGGAGCCCAGCCAAGAACCAGCCCGGCCGGCGCTTGAGGCCACCTTCCGAGCCCGGCCGGCGCTTGAGGCCGCCTTTCAAGCCCGGCCGGCGCTTGAGGCCATCCTTTGAGCCCGGCCGGCGATTGAGGCTGATCGGTGACCGGCACCGGCAGCTCCAGAGGCGGCGCAGCCGGGAGGTGGGGGGTCAGGCCGTGGTCGACTTGAGGGGGACGGTGGGGTCGGCGACGCGGGAGGGGGCCAAGGGGGCGCCGGAGGCGATGAGTTTGCGGCCCTGGGTGAGGTCACGGGGGCGCCCCACGGTGAGGACGGCGCGCAGCGCCCCCGCAGGGGAGAGCCAGCAGAGGGACCAGGCGGCCGCGTGGGGGTCGCCCCGGTGGACGAGGCGGTCCTCGGGCGCGTGGTGGCCGGCGTACTGGACGAAGCGGCCGAACTGCTCGGACCAGAAGTAGGGCACGGGGTCGTAGGGGGCGGGCTCCTGCCCGGTGAGGGCGGCGGCCACGGTGCGGGGTCCCTGGAGGGCGTTGTCCCAGTGGTGGACGAGGAGGCGGCGCCCGTACCGCGCCGAGGGGAAGGAGGCGCAGTCCCCGACCGCGTAGACGTCGGGGACGGAGGCCCGCAGCAGCCCGTCCGCCAGGACGGCCCCGTGGGCGTCGAGGGCGATGCCGGAACCGGCGAGGAACCCGGTGGCGGGCCGCGCCCCGATCCCGACGACGACGGCGTCGGCGGGCAGCAGCCGCCCGTCGGCGAGCCGCACCCCGTGGTCCTCGACCCGGGAGACGGCCACGCCGGTGAGCAGCTCGACGCCCTGCTCGGCGTACCAGGCGGCCATCGGCTCGGCCGCCTCCGCGGGCAGCGCCCCGGCGAGCGGCCGCTCGGCGGCCTCCACGACGGTGACGTGGCACCCGGCCTCCCGCGCCGCGGTGGCGAACTCGGCGCCGATCCAGCCCGCGCCGACCACGACGACGGTGCGCCGGTCGGCGAGGACGGGCCGCAGCCGGGTGGCGTCGTCGAGGGTGCGCAGCAGGTGGACGGCGGGGTGGTCCTGGGTGCCGGGGAGGGCGAGGGGTTCGGCGCCGGTGGCGAGGACGAGGGCGGTGTACGGGACGGGGCCCGCGTCGGTGTCGACCAGGTGCGCGGCGGGGCGGACCCCGGTGACGGCGACGCCGAGCCGCAGCCCGATGCCGAGCCCCTCGAAGTCCACGTCGAAGGCGGAGCCCTCGGCGGTGCCGAGCAGGACGGCCTTGGAGAGCGGCGGCCGGTCGTAGGGCGGATGGGGTTCGGCGCCGAGCAGCGTCACCGGGCCCTCGTACCCCTGTTCGCGCAGCGCCACCGCCGTCTGCACCCCGGCCATGCCCGCGCCGACGACCACCACGCCGGGATCTTCCTGCTGCGTCTCGCTCACCGGGCCACTGTAGATCTCCGGGCGGGCGGCGGGGCGGGCCGGGCAGGGGTCTAGGCTGGCCGCAGACCAATCGCGGGAGTCCGGCGGACCGGGCTGAGAGGGAGGCTGCGGCCTCCGACCGTACGTACCTGATCCGGGTCATGCCGGCGAAGGGAGGGGCTGGGAGCCCATGGACAGCAGCAGCCACAGCAGTAGCGACAGCAGGGTTGACGAGGGGACGGGTGCGGCCACGTCCGGGGCTCCGGTGGGGCCCGGGGCCGTGCCCGCCGCCGAGGTCGCGGGGGCGACGGCGGCGTACGCGGCGGGTGGGGGGCGGGACGTCGTGGTGGCCGGTGGCGGGATCGTCGGGCTGGTCACGGCGTGGCGGGCGGCCCAGCGGGGGCTGACGGTGACCGTGGTGGACCCGGCTCCGGGCGGCGGCGCGGCTCAGGTCGCGGCGGGGATGCTGGCGGCCGTGACCGAGCTGCACTTCGGCGAGGAGCGGCTGCTGGCGCTGAACCTGGCGTCGGCCGAGCGCTATCCGGCCTTCGCGGCGGAGCTGGCGGAGGCGAGCGGGCAGGAGCTGGGGTACCGGCGCTGCGGCACGCTGGCGGTGGCGCTGGACGCCGACGACCGGGCGTATCTGCGGGAGTTGCACGCGTTGCAGCTCCGGTCGGGGCTGGAGTCGGAGTGGCTGTCGGGCCGGGAGTGCCGGCGGCTGGAGCCGATGCTGGCGCCGGGGGTCCGGGGCGGTCTGCGGGTCGACGGGGACCACCAGATCGATCCGCGGCGGCTCGCCTCGGCGCTGGTGACCGCGTGCGAGCGGGCCGGAGTGGTCTGGTGCCGGTCCACCGCCGGGCGGCTGGTGGTGCGCGGTGGCCGGGCGGTGGGCGTGGAGCTGGCCGACGGCTCGCTCGTGGAGGGCGGGCAGACGGTGCTGGCGGCGGGGAGCCGCAGCGGGCTGCTGGCGGGGCTGCCCGAGGAGGTGGCGGTTCCGGTGCGGCCGGTGAAGGGCCAGGTGGTGCGGCTGGCGGTGCCCGAGGCGTACCGGCGCGGCGCGGCGTTCCTCGGCCGGACGGTGCGGGCGGTGGTGCGCGGCAGCCACGTGTACCTGGTGCCCCGGGAGAACGGCGAGCTGGTGATCGGGGCGACCACCGAGGAGCTGGGCTGGGACACCACGGTGACCGCCGGCGGCGTCTACGAGCTGCTGCGGGACGCCCACGAGCTGGTGCCGGGCCTGACCGAGCTGCCGTTCACCGAGGTGCGGGCGGGGCTGCGGCCGGGCTCGCCGGACAACGCGCCGCTGCTGGGGCCGACCGCCCTGCCGGGGCTGCACCTGGCCACCGGCCACCACCGGAACGGGGTACTGCTCACCCCGGTGACCGGAGACGTCCTGGCGGACGTGCTGACCACGGGCGAGCTGCCCGGGTACGCGGACGCCTTCACCGCGCGGCGGTTCGAGGCCGCGCCCGTCCAGGAGGGGGCCCGATGACGGCCGAGGGCACGAGGAGCGAGGCGGGGACGTACGCCGTCTCCGTCAACGGCGAGCGGCGTGAGCTGGCCGCCGGGACGACGCTGGAGGCGCTGGTGGCGGAGTTGACCTCGGCGCCGCGCGGGGTGGCGGCGGCCGTCAACGAGGCCGTGGTGCCGCGCGGGGCGTGGACCGCGACCGTGCTCGGCGAGGGTGACCGCGTCGAGGTGCTCACCGCTGTGCAGGGAGGCTGACCGTGGCGGACGACACGTTCACGATCGGGGGGACCGAGTTCGGCTCCCGGCTGATCATGGGGACCGGCGGGGCGCCGAGTCTGGAGGTGCTGGAGCGGGCGCTGACCGCCTCGGGCACCACGCTGACGACGGTGGCGATGCGGCGGCTGGACCCGGGGGTGGCCGGTTCGGTCCTCTCGGTGCTGGAGCGCCTGGCGATCCAGGTGCTGCCCAACACCGCCGGCTGCTACACGGCGGGCGAGGCGGTGCTCACCGCCCGCCTGGCCCGCGAGGCGCTCGGCACCGACCTGGTGAAGCTGGAGGTCGTCGCCGACGAGCGGACCCTGCTGCCGGACCCGGTGGAGACGCTGGAGGCGGCCGAGGTGCTGGTCGACGACGGGTTCACGGTGCTGCCGTACACCAACGACGACCCGGTGGTGGCGCGGCGCCTGGAGGAGGCGGGGTGTGCGGCGGTGATGCCGCTGGGCTCGCCGATCGGGTCGGGGCTCGGCATCCGCAACCCGCACAACTTCGAGCTGATCGTCGAGCGGGCCCAGGTCCCGGTGATCCTCGACGCGGGCGCGGGGACCGCCTCGGACGCGGCGCTGGCGATGGAGCTGGGGTGCGCCGGTGTGATGCTCGCCTCGGCGGTGACCCGGGCGCAGGAGCCGGAGCTGATGGCCTCGGCGATGCGGCACGCGGTGGAGGCGGGCCGCCTGGCGTACCGGGCGGGGCGCATCCCGCGCCGCCACTTCGCGCGGGCGTCGTCGCCGGTGGAGGGCGTGGCGCGCCTCGATCCTGAGCGCCCCGCGTTCTGACCGGGCGGTCGCCGGGACGGGGACGGCCGCACGGCGGTGACCAGGGCGTCACAGCTTGGCTGCGGTCGGTTCCGGAGTCTTCGGCGGGTCCGCGTGGCTCGTAGACTCCGGGGCGTGGATACGCCGCTTCCCGACACTTCGCCCCGGCCCGCGGGCACCGCCCCGCTGGGGCTGGTGCTCGACGGGCGCTACCGCGTCGACGCGCTGATCGCCGTCGGCGGCATGGCCACGGTCTACCGGGCCCTGGACACCCGCCTGGACCGGGTGGTGGCGCTCAAGGTGATGCATCCGGAGCTGGCCGCCGACGCCTCCTTCGTGGAGCGCTTCATCCGCGAGGCCCGCTCGGTGGCCCGCCTCTCCCACCCCAACGTGGTCGGCGTCTTCGACCAGGGCGCGGAGGGCGCGTACGTCTATCTGGCGATGGAGTACGTGCCGGGGTGCACCCTGCGGGACGTGCTGCGGGAGCGGGGCGCGCTGACGCCGAGGGCGGCGCTGGACGTGCTGGAGCCGGTGCTGGCGGCGCTCGGCGCGGCCCACCGGGCCGGGTTCGTGCACCGGGACATGAAGCCGGAGAACGTCCTGATAGGCGACGACGGCCGGGTGAAGGTCGCCGACTTCGGCCTGGTCAAGGCCGTGGACACGGTGACGAACACCACGGGCGCGGTGCTGGGCACGGTCTCGTACCTGGCGCCGGAGCAGATCGAGCAGGACGACGTCGCCGACGCCCGCGTGGACGTGTACGCCTGCGGGGTGGTGCTCTACGAGATGCTGACCGGCGGGCGCCCGCACTCCGGGGACTCCCCGGCGCAGGTCCTGTACCGGCACCTGAACGAGGACGTGCCGCCGCCGTCGGCGGCCGTGCCGCACCTGGGTCCGGAGCTGGACCGGCTGGTCGCGGTGGCCACCTCGCGGGCGCCCGAGGGCCGGCCCGAGGACGCGGTGGCCCTGCTGGCACTGGCCCGGGACGCGCGGGCGGCGCTGGACGACGCGGCGCTGGACGCCGTGCCCCCGGCGGCGCTGGAGGGCGACCGCAGCATCGCGGAGGACCGGACCAGCGTCATCCCCCGTTTCTCGACCCCGGCCCGGCCCACCGACAACGACGGCGTGCAGCGCACCAGCGTGCTGGCCGCCGCCCCGCCGGAGCCCCCGGCCCCGCGCCGCCGCCTGGGCAACCGGCGCAAGGGCGGGCTGGCGGCGCTGGTCGCGGTGCTGCTGGTGCTCTGTGTGGGCGCGGGCGTCTGGTACATCAACTCGGGGCAGTTCACGCGGGTGCCGCCGCTGCTGGCCAAGACCGAGGACGAGGCGCGGCAGCGGCTGGCGGACGCCGGGCTGAAGGTGGGCGGCGTCGACAAGGCGTACAGCGACACGGCCGACCGGGGCACGGTGACGAAGACCGACCCGGGCACCGGCGAGCGGGTGCGGGGCAACGGCTCGGTGAACCTGACCGTCTCGCTCGGCCCGCGCAAGGTGACGGTGCCCCGGGTCGAGGGGATGGCACTGGACAAGGCCAAGGCGCGGCTGCGGGACGCCGGGCTGGAGCCGGGGATGGTGACCCGGGCGTTCAGCGACTCCGTCGCCAAGGGCGAGGTGGTCAGCACCGACCCGTCCGCCGGGACCGAGCGGCGCGGCGGCTCGGCCGTGGCGCTGGTGGTCAGCAAGGGCGCGCCGGTGGAGGTGCCGGACGTGGCGGGCTCCTCGCTCCAGAAGGCGACCGAGGCGCTGAAGGAGGCCGGGCTGAAGGTGAGCACCGCCGACGAGCGGATCTTCTCCGAGCACGAGAAGGGGGCGGTGGCGGCCCAGTCGCCGAAGCCCGGGACGGAGCTGGCCAAGGGCGGCGAGGTGGAGCTGACGCTCTCCAAGGGCCCGGACCTGGTCGAGGTCCCGGACGTGACCGGGCAGAAGGAGGACGAGGCGCGGAAGACGCTGGAGGGCGCCGGGTTCAAGGTCGACGTCTCCCGCTGGTTCTTCGGCGACACGGTGTGGGACCAGTCGGTCGAGGGCGGCGAGACCGCTCCGCGCGGATCGGAGATCACCATCCGGGTCCGCTGACCTCAGGGTTCCGGGGCCTCAGGGCCGTTCGGCGGGCAACGCTCCCCGCCGTGCGACCCTTGACCTCGTGAACAAGAGCAGCATCGGTGCCCACATCCCCGTCGCGGGCGGCCTCGCGAAGACCGGCCTCGCCTACGCCCAGGACCTCGCCGCCGAGGCGGTGCAGGTCTTCGTCGCCAACCCGCGCGGCTGGGCGACCCCCGCCGGCGACCCGAAGCAGGACGAGGAGTTCCGCCGGCTCTGCGCCGAGCGGGAGATACCGGCGTACGTGCACGCGCCGTACCTGATCAACTTCGGCTCGCACACCGAGGCGACCGCCGCGAAGTCGGTGGACTCGCTGCGGCACTCGCTGCGCCG
Source organism: Streptomyces albidoflavus (assembly GCF_000719955.1). GTDB lineage: Bacteria > Actinomycetota > Actinomycetes > Streptomycetales > Streptomycetaceae > Streptomyces > Streptomyces albidoflavus. The sequence goes on along the minus strand of NZ_JOII01000006.1, from coordinate 443,514 downwards.
GGGGCGGGAGATCGGCGCCCTCGGCGTCGTCGTGCACACCGGTTCGGCGACCGGCGGGCGCTCCCGCGAGACGGCGCTGGCCCAGGCGCGTGAGCTGATGCTGCCGCTCCTGGACGAGCTGGGCGACGAGGACCCGTACCTGCTGCTGGAGTCGACGGCCGGGCAGGGCGCCTCGCTCTGCGCCGAGGTCGCCGACTTCGGCCCGTACTTCGACGTGCTGGAGCGGCATCCGAAGCTCGGCGTCTGCCTGGACACCTGCCACATCCACGCCGCCGGCCACGACCTGGCGGCGCCGGGCGGGGTGAAGGAGACGCTGGACGCGCTGGTGGCCACGGTCGGCGAGGGCCGGCTGCGGCTGATCCACGCCAACGACTCCAAGGACGTCGCGGGCGCCCACAAGGACCGGCACGAGTCGATCGGCTCGGGCTCGATCGGCGCGGACCCGTTCGGCGAGCTGCTGGGCCATCCGGCGGTGGCCGGGGTGCCGCTGGTCATCGAGACGCCGGGCGGCAAGGAGGGCCACACCGCGGACGTGGCCCGGCTCAAGGAGCTGCGGGACGCGGCGCAGGGCGGCTGAGGGCGGGGCACCCCCCGGACGAGCCCCTACAGCCCGGGGCCGTCCCCCGGTTCCTCCTGGTAGGAGTAGCGCTGCTCCCGCCAGGGGTCGCCGGTGTTGTGGTAGCCGCGCTCCTCCCAGAAACCGCGCCGGTCGGCGGTCATGTACTCGATGCCGCGCACCCACTTGGGGCCCTTCCAGGCGTACAGGTGGGGGACGATCAGGCGGAGCGGGAAGCCGTGTTCGGCGGTGAGGAGTTCGCCGTCCTTGTGGGTGGCGAAGACGGTGCGCTCGTCGAGAAAGTCGCTGAGCCTCAGGTTGGAGCTGAAGCCGTACTCGGCCCAGACCATGACGTGGGTGACGTGGCCGGCCGGGGGCGCGGCCTCGGCGACGGTGCGGGCCAGCACCCCGCCCCACTCGGCGTCGAGCATGCTGAACTTGGTCACGCAGTGCAGGTCGGCGACGACGGTGGTGTACGGCAGGGCGGTGAACTCGTCGTGCGTCCAGGTGTGCTTGCCCTGCTCGGCGGTGGCACCGAAGACCCGGAACTCCCAGCGGTCGGGGCGGAAGCGCGGCACGGGCCCGTAATGGGTGACCGGCCACCCGCGCTGGAGCCGCTGTCCGGGAGGGAGCTGTGGCTGCTGCGCCTCGCGGCTTTCCGGCTGTCCCATGCCTTCCATCCTGACAGACCCGGGCAGCCGGAAATGACCAGGGCGGTCCCGATTCGGGCATCTGCCACTAAGCCTGCACTTACTGGACCAGGGGTCACGGCTTTGCGAGGATGCGCGCATTCCTGCCCCGTCCGCACCCTGGAAGGAGCCCTTGCCATGCAGGGCGATCCCGAGGTCATCGAGTTTCTCAACGAGCAGCTGACCGCCGAGCTGACGGCGATCAACCAGTACTGGCTGCACTACCGGATCCAGGACAACAACGGCTGGTACAAGCTGGCCAAGTACACGCGTGCCGAGTCCATGGACGAGATGAAGCACGCGGACAAGCTCACCGAGCGCATCCTCTTCCTGGACGCCCTCCCCAACTACCAGCGGCTCTTCCACGTCCGGGTGGGCCAGACGGTCACGGAGATGTTCGAGGCGGACATGCAGATCGAGCTGGAGGCGGTGGACCGGCTCAAGCGGGGCATCGAGGTGATGCGGTCCAAGGGCGACCACACCTCGCGGCGGCTCTTCGAGGAGATCCTGGAGGACGAGGAGCACCACATCGACTATCTCGAAGCGCAGTTGGCGATCATCGAGAAGATGGGTGAGGCGCTGTACATCGCCCAGCAGATCGAGCAGCCCGACAGCTGAGCGGTACGGACCGCCTGGCTCAGGCCGCCTCGTCCAGCGGCGCGGCGCTCCCGGCGACGGCCCGGCACCCCGCGGCATGGCGGCGGGGGGCGGCGCCCCGGCCCAGCAGGGCCTGGATGCGGCGGACGCAGGAGCCGCAGTCGGTCCCGGCCTTGCAGGCGGAGGCGATACTGCGCGGCGTCCCGGCGCCCGCGGCCGCACGCGCCCTGACTTCTTCCTCGGTGATGCCGAAGCAGGAGCAGACGTACACGCGGTTCACCTCCCCGGAGATACGGCGGTCGGACGGCCCTGAACCGACCGATCGAACCGACCCTTCGGTGAGGCTAACCTAACCTTACCCACCACGCGATACACGGGACACCCCGGGTACACCGGTGGGGCGCGGATCACAGCCCGACCCGCGCCCCACTCCCCCACAACCACTTCCCCGCGGCCGACACAGTTCCAGCCCGGCCGCCACACCCAGCCCGGCCGGCGTCTGAGGCCACACTTCAAGCCCGGCCGGCGTCTGAGGCCGCAGTTCAAGCCCGGCCGGCGTTTGAGGCCATCTTTGACCGGCACGGTCCGGACGAAGCAGACCCACCTCAGCCCGGCCGGCACTTGAGGCCAACCAAGCCCGGCCGGCGCTTGAGGCCACCCCACAGACGGGCGTGGGGCCCAGCCGAAGCCGAGCCCCACGCGAAACCGGACCGGAGGTCACTGCCCCCGGTACATCTCCGCCACCAGGAAGGCGAGGTCCAGCGACTGACTCCGGTTGAGCCGGGGGTCGCAGGCCGTCTCGTACCGCTGGTGAAGGTCGTCGACGAAGATCTCGTCCCCGCCCCCGACGCACTCGGTCACGTCGTCACCGGTCAGCTCGACGTGAATCCCACCGGGGTGCGTCCCCAGCTCCTTGTGGACCTCGAAGAACCCCTTGACCTCGTCGAGCACGTCGTCGAAGCGCCGGGTCTTGTGGCCGGAGGCGGCCTCGAAGGTGTTCCCGTGCATCGGGTCGGTGACCCAGACCGGCTGGGCGCCGGAGGCGGTGACCTTCTCCACCAGGGTGGGCAGCCGGTCGCGGATCTTGTCCGCGCCCATCCGCACGATGAAGGTGAGCCGTCCGGGCTCCCGCTCCGGGTCGAGACGCTCGATGTACTCCAGCGCCTCCTCCGGGGTGGTGGTGGGGCCGAGCTTGATGCCGATCGGGTTGCGCACCTTGGAGGCGAACTCGATGTGGGCGCCGTCCATCTGCCGGGTGCGCTCACCGATCCACACCATGTGGCCGGAGACGTCGTACAGGTGGCCGGTGCGCGAGTCGGTGCGGGTCAGCGCCGTCTCGTAGTCGAGGAGCAGCGCCTCGTGGGAGGCGTAGAACTCGACGGTGCGGAACTCCTCCGGCTCGGCGCCGCAGGCCCGCATGAAGCTCATCGCGTTGTCGATCTCGCGGGCGAGCTTCTCGTACCGCTGGCCGGACGGGGAGGACTTCACGAAGTCCTGGTTCCAGGCGTGCACCTGGCGCAGGTCGGCGTAGCCGCCGGTGGTGAAGGCGCGCACGAGGTTCAGCGTGGAGGCGGAGGCGTGGTACATCCGCTTGAGGCGCTCGGGGTCGGGGACCCGGGCCGCCTCGGTGAAGTCGAAGCCGTTGACGGAGTCGCCCCGGTAGGTGGGCAGCGTCACGCCGTCGCGGGTCTCGGTGGGCTTGGAGCGCGGCTTGGAGTACTGGCCGGCGATGCGGCCGACCTTCACCACCGGTACGGAGGCGGCATAGGTAAGGACGGCGCCCATCTGGAGGAGCGTCTTGACCTTGGCGCGGATGTCGTCCGCGCCCACGCCGTCGAAGGACTCCGCGCAGTCGCCGCCCTGGAGGAGGAACGCCTCGCCCCGGGCGACGGCACCGAGACGGGCCCGCAGCTGGTCGCACTCGCCCGCGAAGACGAGCGGCGGGAAGGACTCCAGCTCCGTGACCACCCGCGCCAGGGCTTCCTGGTCGGGATACTCGGGCTGCTGCGCGGCAGGCAGGGTTCGCCAGGACGGCACACGGGCAGCTGAGTTCTCAACAGTCGATGTCACGAGAGTCAGGGTACGGCCTCGGCCCGGGGCGTCCGGCGCCCTGCCCACAGTGTGGGACGAGCGACACACTGCCACGCAAGTGCACCCCGTGGCGGTGGCGGGTGCGCTACGATCCGCCCCATGACTGCGCAGCAGACCCAGAACTGGTGGTGGACCGCTCATCCGGCGGCCCGCTGACTGACGCGCTCAGACTTCACCCAGGCCGCCCCGAGGGGCGGCCTTCCGCATGTCCGGGGCCGTTCCTCCCACCTCATCCGAGGAAAGGAACCCCCTTGTCCCCGACATCGCCCACCCCGCCCGAGGCCCCCTTCGACCTGTCCCGGCTGACCGCGCCGGGCGCCCCGCCCTTCGCCCTGCTGCGGCGCTCCGCCCCCGGCCTCGACGGGCGGACCGTGGAGGTGCTGACCGGACCGGTGCGTGAGGTGGACCACCTCGCGGACCTGCCCGTGGACGAACGCCCCGCCCTCGCCCTGGTGCCCTTCCGGCAGATCCGCGAACGCGGCTTCGACGTGCGGGACGACGCGACCGGGCTGGTGGTGCTGCACGCCGACGCGGTGCACCGGATGCCGGTGGAGGAGGCGCTGGCCGCCCTTCCCGCTCACCCGGTGGAGGTGGCGGACGGCGGCTTCGACCTGGGCGACGGGGCGTACGAGGAGGTGGTCCGCCGGGTCGTCGCGGACGAGATCGGCGGCGGTGAGGGCGCCAACTTCGTGATCAGCCGCACCTGGGAGGGGAGGATCGAGGGGTACGCGCCCGCCGACGCGCTGGCCCTCTTCCGCCGCCTGCTGGACCAGGAGCGGGGCGCCTACTGGACGTACGTCGTGCACACCGGCGAGCGGACCCTGGTCGGGGCCAGCCCGGAGGTGCACGTGCGGATGTCGGGCGGCGGCCGGGACGAGGCGGGCGGCACGGTGGTGATGAACCCGATCAGCGGGACCTACCGCTACCCGGCCGAGGGCCCGACGGCACAGGGGCTGCTGGACTTCCTCGACGACGCCAAGGAGCGCGACGAGCTGTCGATGGTGGTCGACGAGGAACTGAAGATGATGTGCGCCGTCGGCGACCTCGGCGGGGTGGTGGTCGGCCCCCGGCTGAAGGAGATGGCACACCTGGCGCACACCGAGTACGAACTGCGCGGCCGCTCCACCCTGGACGTGCGCGAGGTGCTGCGGCAGACCATGTTCGCGGCGACGGTGACCGGCTCGCCGGTGCAGAACGCCTGCCGGGTCATCGAACGGTACGAGCCGGGCGGGCGCGGCTACTACGCGGGCGCCCTCGCCCTGCTCTCCGCCGACGCCTCGGGCGCCCAGAGCCTGGACTCGCCGATCCTCATCCGCACCGCCGACGTCGACGCCGCCGGGCTGGTCAAGGTCCGGGTCGGCGCCACCCTGGTCCGGGGCTCGGACCCGGCGGGCGAGGTCGCCGAGACGCACGCCAAGGCGGCGGGGGTGCTGGCGGCGCTCGGGGTGCGGCCGGCCAGGCCGAAGGCGGGTCCGGCGCCGGTGCGGTTCGCCGACGACATCCGGGTGCGGGCGGCGCTGGACGCCCGCCGCGAGCGGCTCTCCCCGTTCTGGCTGCGGATGCGCGAGCCCGTGGCGCCGGTGGCCGGGGAGGCGCTGGTGGTGGACGCCGAGGACACCTTCACCTCGATGCTGGCCCATGTGCTGCGGGCGGCGGGGCACCGGACGACGGTGCGCCGGTTCGACGAGCCGGGGCTGCGCGAGGCGGTGGCGGCGCACCGGGGGACGGTGGTGCTCGGCCCCGGTCCCGGCGACCCCTCGGACCCGGCCGATCCCCGGATGCGGCTGCTGCGCGAGGTGACGGCGGACGTGCTGGACGCGCGGCACGGCGGACGCGGGGTGCTCGGGGTCTGCCTGGGCCATGAGCTGATCGCCGCCGAACTGGGGCTGCCGCTGGTCCGCAAGCGGGTGCCGTACCAGGGGGCGCAGGTGGCGATCGATCTGTTCGGGCGGTGGGAGACGGTCGGCTTCTACAACAGTTACGTGGCCTCCTGCGACGACGAGGCGGCCACGGAGCTGGCGGCGCACGGGGTCGAGGTGAGCCGGGACGCGGCCGGGGAGGTGCACGCGCTGCGCGGGCCGGGGTTCGCCTCGGTGCAGTTCCACCCGGAGTCGGTGCTGTCGCTGCGCGGCCCGGCGCTGGTGGCCGAGCTGCTGGCGGGGGTGCCGGTCCAGGCGGGCTGAGGCGGCCGGGGCCGGGGGCCGCCCCACGGTGGCGGCCCCCGGCACGGGTCAGCGCGGCGGGAGGGCCGGGACCAGGACGTTCTCGCTGCGGCGTCCGGCGACGTAGTCGCGGACGTTGCGGACGGTGGTGTCGATGATCTCGGTGACGGCGTCCTCGGTGTAGTACGCCTGGTGCGAGGTGACGACGACGTTGGGGAAGGTCATCAGGCGGGCCAGCACGTCGTCGGTGACCACGTCGAGGGACTTGTCGTAGAAGAAGAGCCCGGCCTCGGCCTCGTAGACGTCGAGGCCGACGCCGAGGAGGCGGCCGGCGCGCAGGACGTCGACCAGGGCGCGGGTGTCGACGAGGCCGCCCCGGCTGGAGTTGACGAGGATCGCGTCGTCCTTCATCAGGTCGAGGGCGTGGGCGTCCACGAGGTGTTCGGTGGCGGGCAGCAGCGGGACGTGCAGGCTGACCACGTCGGCCTCGCGGAACAGCTCCTCGCGCTCGACGTAGCGCATGCCGAGTTCGCGGCAGGCGGGGTTCTCCGCGATGTCCCAGCCCAGCAGGTTCATCCCGAAGCCGTGGGCGATCCGGGTGAACGCCTCGCCGATGCGGCCGGTGCCGATCACGCCGACGGTGCGGCCGCGCAGGTCGCGGCCCATCAGCCCCTCCAGCCGGAAGTCGAAGTCGCGGGTGCGGTTGGCGGCCCGGACGATGCGCCGGTTGACGGCCATCGCGAGGGTCCAGGCGAACTCGGCGACGGAGTACGGCGAGTAGGAGGAGACCCGGGCGACGGTCAGGGCGAGGCGTTCGGCGACGTCGAGGTCGATGTTGTTGAAGCCGGTGGAACGCTGCGCGATGAACTGGGTGCCGCCCGCCGCCAGGGTCTGGAGCACGGGGCCGCCGAGGTCGGCGTTGACGCTGGTGGAGATGGCCTCGTAGCCGCGGGCGATGGCGGCGGTGTCCCGGTTGAGGAAGACGTCGACGCAGCGCACCTCGTGCTCGCCCGCGAAGGCCCGTTCGATCAGCGGCCGCTCGTCGTCCTGCACGCCGAATGCCAGGATCTCCACGCCGTCTCCCCGGGTCGCTGGGCTGGTGGGCCGCCTCAGCGTGAGGATACGGCGGGTCAGCGCTCCGCGCCCGGGGTCCCCTCGGCCTCGTCCTCCTCGTCGAGCCCGGCCTCGATGGCGTACCGGACCAGTTCGACGCGGTTGTGGAGCTGGAGCTTGCCGAGGGTGTTCTGCACGTGGTTCTGGACGGTGCGGTGCGAGATGACGAGGCGCTCGGCGATCTGCTTGTAGCTGAGCCCCTTGGCGACCAGCCGCAGCACCTCCGTCTCGCGGGCGGTCAGCCGGGGCGCGTCGGGCTTGCCCCGGGTGGGGGCGGGTCCGGCGGCCAGTCTTCGGTACTCGCCGAGGACGAGCCCGGCCAGGCCCGGGGTGAAGACGGCGTCACCGCGGGCGGTGCGGTGGACGGCGTCGATCAGCTCCTCGGTCCCGGCGGACTTCACCAGGTAGCCGGTGGCCCCGGCCTTGACCGCCTCCAGCACGTCGGTGTGCTCACCGCTGGCGGAGAGGACCAGCACCCGGGGCCCGTCCTCGCCCGCGACCTCCTGGCAGACCCGGGCACCGGGCAGCCCCGGCAGGTTCAGGTCGAGGACCAGCACGTCGGGCCGGGTGGCCCGGGCCCGGCGGACCGCCTGCGGCCCGTCCCCGGCGGTGGCCACCACCGCGAACCCGGCCTCGGCCAGGTCCCGGGCGACCGCGTCCCGCCACATCGGGTGGTCGTCGACCACCATGACCCGCACCTGCTCGCCCGGCGCCTGCTCCTCGGTCGTCACTGCGTCCCCTCCCCCGTCCGGGCCGGGTACCGGCGGCCCGTCGCCGCCTCCCCGCCGCCCTGGTCCTGCTTCGGTACGGTCAGCTCCACCTCGGTGCCCTGCCCCGGCACCGAGACCAGCTCGGCGGTGCCGCCGAGGTCGCGCAGGCGGCCCCGGATCGACTGGGCCACGCCGAGCCGCCCCTCCTCTGCCGCCTCCGCCAGCCGCCCCTCGGGGATGCCGGGCCCCTCGTCGCGCACGGAGACCAGCACCTGGTCCGGCTCGTCCTCCACCAGGACCCAGGCGCGGGCGCCGGGGCCGACGTGGGTGCGGACGTTGTCCAGGGCGGCGCCGACGGCGGCGGCCGTCTCGCGGGCGGCGTGCGGGGCCAGCTCCACCGGGGTGCCGGGGCCGGAGAGGGTGACGCGGGCGTCGGCGTACCGGCCGAGCAGCGCCATCAGGTCCTGGGGCCGCGTGTCGTCCTCGGGCGCGGCGTCCGGACCGGCCGCCGTACGCGGCTCCGGGACCGGGCCCTGGGTGATCAGGCGGCGCAGCGCGGCCTCCTGCTCGCCGGCGAGGCGGCCGAGTTCGGCGGCCTCGCCGCCCACCGCGGTGCCCCGGCGCTGGACCATGGCGAGGACCTGGAGGACCCCGTCGTGGATGTCGCGGGCGAGGCGTTCGCGTTCTCGGGTGGCGGCCTGGATCTCCAGGGCGCGGGCGAGGGTGCGCTCGGAGGCGCGGGCCACCTCGACCACGTAGCCGATGGCGATGGCGGCGACCCAGACCAGCAGCACGTTGTGGAGGGTGTTGGGGCTGGCCTCGCCGCGCTGGGCGAGGTTGGCGGCGCCGACCAGGGTGGAGGCGGCCGCCGCCCAGCGCCAGCCGCCCTTGAGCGCGCAGGCGAGGACGGCCCCGGCGGTCCAGATGGAGGGCAGCGTCGGGCCGTCGGCGGCGTGCCGGCCGGCGCCGTCGGCGAGCGGGGTGAGCAGGATGCCGGCCAGTGCGAGGCCGGTGTCCACGGCGAGGAAGGGGCGGGTGCAGCGGGCGGCGCCGGTGAAACGGGGCAGCGTCGCCAGCGTCCACACCAGCAGGACCGCGAGGTAGCCGAAGGCCACCTGGGGGCGCTCGTAGGAGTCGCGGGCGACGACGGCGATGGCGACCGCGTAGACGGCGGTGAGCGCGCGGTACGCGGTCAGCGCGCGCCACAGCGGTTGCTCCACCGACATGCTCATCGCGGCCGCCTCACGTCTCATCCCCGGGCCCCCGTCTCCCGGCCGCCCGGACCGGCGGCCTCTTCCGCCGACAAAAGTAACCGGAAACGGGGTGCGGGCGCGGCGGAGGTCTCAGGCGGCCCGGCCGCTGTCGTCCTGCTCGCGGGCGGTGGCGGCCTTGGCGGCGGCCTTCTCCGCCTTGGCGATGGCCTTCTCCTCCTCGGCCCGCTTCTTGGCGTCCTCGGCCATCTGCCGCTTGGCGACGGTGGCGTAGACGTCCACGTACTCCTGGCCGGAGAGCTTCATGATCTCGTACATGACCTCGTCGGTCACCGCGCGCAGCACGAAGCGGTCGTGGTCCATGCCCTCGTAGCGGCGGAAGTCCAGCGGCTTGCCGATGCGGATGCCGGGGCGCATCAGCTTGGGGCGGACCTGGCCGGGGGGCTGGATCTTCTCGGTGTCGATCATGGCGACGGGGATGACGGGGGCGCCGGTGGCCAGCGCCACCCGGGCGAGGCCGCCGGGCTTGCCTCGGTAGAGGCGGCCGTCCGGGGAGCGGGTGCCCTCCGGGTAGATGCCGAACAGCTCGCCGCGCTCCAGCACCTCGATGCCGCTGCGGATGGCGGCCTCGCCGGCGCCCCGACCGCCGGAGCGGTCGACGGGGAGCTGGCCGACGCCCTTGAAGAAGGCGGCAGTCATCCGGCCCTTCACGCCCGGCGTGGTGAAGTACTCCGCCTTGGCGATGAAGGTGACCTTCCGGTCGAGCATCGTCGGCAGGAAGAAGGAGTCGGAGAACGACAGGTGGTTGCTGGCGAGGATCGCCGGACCGTCGGCGGGGATGTTCTCGATGCCCTCCACCCACGGCCGGAAGGCGACCTTCAGCGGCCCACCGATGACGACCTTCATGGCTCCGTAGATCAAGGGTCTTCCTCCTGCCGGGTATGTCGCCAGAGACCTTAACCCGTGGCGGGCGCGGTGCCCTCCTCGGCAGCGGCCGGCCGGCGGTGGCCGCGGGACGTCACGGAACCTGGTCGGTACAGGCCCGGTCGCGTACGGTGAAGACCACACCAGCCCGCACCGGCGGCGGCCGCGACGCCCCCTCCGGAGCCGTCTGCCCCCGTCCGCGCCTCACGAACGGAGACCGAAGGTGCCGGTCCTGCCTGGAGCCGAACCGTACCGCCACGACGGCGGCCCCACGGGTGTCCTCCTCTGCCACGGCTTCACCGGAACACCCCAGTCGATGCGCCCCTGGGCCGAGGACCTCGCCGCCCGCGGCCACACCGTCTCCCTGCCGCTCCTCCCCGGCCACGGCACCCGCTGGGAAGACCTCCAGCTCACCGGCTGGCAGGACTGGTACGCGGAGGTCGACCGGGCCCTCGGCGAACTCCTGTCCCGCTGCGAGCGGGTCCACGTCGCCGGGCTCTCGATGGGCGGCGCGCTGGCCCTGCGGCTGGCCGCCCGGCACGGGGACGCGGTCCGCGGCGTGGTCGTCGTCAACCCGGCCAACAAGGTGCACGGCCTGAGCGCCTACGCGCTGCCCGCCGCCCGCCACCTGGTGCGCACCACCAAGGGCCTGGTCTCCGACATCGCCCTGGAGGGCTCCGAGGAGGTCGGCTACCACCGGGTGCCGCTGCACGCCGCGCACTCCCTGCGGAACTTCTTCCGGCTGGTCGACGCGGAGCTGCCGCAGGTCACCCAGCCGCTGCTGCTCCTGCGCAGCCCCCGCGACCACGTGGTGCCGCCCGCCGACTCGGCGCGGGTGCTGGGCCGGGTCTCCTCGCGGGACGTGACGGAGATCCTGCTCCAGAACAGCTTCCACGTGGCGACACTGGACCACGACGCCCCGCGCGTCTTCGAGGAGACCGCCGCCTTCCTCGCCCGCACCGGGGCGGACGGGGCGGACAGCAGGCCGGAAGGGGAGGCCGTCAGTGGCTGAACAGGGCGCGGGCCGCGAGGAGAACTGCGAGCCCGACGAGCAGAAGCCCCCGCTGGACGAGAAGGCCGCCTGGGAGGCGATCGTCGCCGGGTACGGCGACGAGCCGGCCGACCCGCCGGGAGCCCGGCCCTTCAAGTCGGTCGAGGAGATGGCCGACCTGGACCGCGAGCTGCCGTCCGTCACCCCGGACCCGGCCGGTGGCACCGACACCCTGGAGCCGGAGCGCCCGCCGCTGGGCGGCTCGGTCTCCTTCGCGCCGGGCATCGGGCCGCGCGACTACCGGCTCGCCGAGGAGAACACCCCGGCGGGCAAGGACGGCAAGGGCGCCAGGAAGGGCGGCGCCGCCGAGGACGACGACGAGGGCCACTTCGTGCCGCCCGAGCCGCCGCCGCTGCCGGAGGCCGACACCACGACCCGCTTCGCCTGGGTGGCCGTCCTCGGCGGCCCGCTGCTGCTGCTCCTCGCGGTCCTGCTGGACTGGGACATGACCTGGTGGCTGACGACGCTCGGCGTCGGCGGCTTCCTCGGCGGCTTCGCCACCCTGGTCGTCCGCATGAACGACGGCGACGAGGACGAGGACGACCCGGGGCGCGGGGCCGTGGTCTGACGGGCGCGGGCCGGCGGGCAGGGCCCGGGCTCAGCGCCCGGTGCCCGGCACCCGCAGGGCCGCCAGCACCGGCAGGTGGTCGGTGGCCCGGACCAGGTCGTCCTCGGTGAACGGCGGTACGCCCGGAGCGGCCGTGCCCGGCGCCGGGACCCCGCAGCCCAGCACCTCGATGCCCGGGGTGGCGAAGACCGCGTCGATCCGCTGGTGCGGGTCGGCCGGGGTCGAGGTGTACTCGCCGCCCCAGGGCCGTACCGCCCAGCCGTCCTGGAGCTCCGCGGCCAGCCGCCGGAAGGTGCGGCCCTTGGGGCGCTCGTTGATGTCGCCCCCGGCCACGGCGTGCTCGACCCCCAGCGCCGCCAGCCGCTCCAGCACCATCCCGCCCTGCGCGTACCGCTCGTCCTTCTGCAGGCTCAGGTGGCAGCTGAGCACCCCGAGCCGGACCGTCCCGAACCGCACCACCGCCGTGGAGAAGCCGCGCCGGTGCAGTCCCGGGGTGAGCGGCAGCAGTTCGTCGTGGACCGACTCCACGGTGGCCCGCAGCGAGCAGAGCAGCGCCGGACCGGCCGCCGGCGCCCCGCCGCCCAGGACGACGAGCCCGGAGGCGGCCGCCAGCCGCCCCAGCGGTTTGCGCCAGCGGAAGAACCGGGGCGCCTCCTGCACCAGGACGAGGTCGGGAGCACAGGCCCGCACCACACGCGCGACGGCCGCCGGATCGTCCCTCAGCGACCGCACGTTGTAGCTGAGCACCCGCACCACGACGTCCCCGCCCACCCGCCCGGAGGCAGGCAACTCCCCCGGCCCGACCCGCACCATGTCGACCATCCCCCCAAATTAACCGCCCCCCACCACCTCAGCCTCCCCCACCGAGCCGAGCGAGTCGCACCCCACCGCACGGCCCCCGGGAACGGCCACATCTCCAGCCCACCGGCACTCCTCAAGCCCGGCCGGCGCTCTCCCAGCCCGGCCGGCGTTTGAGGCCATCGGTGACCGGCACTCGACACCCCACAGTCCGGCAGATCCCAGCCCGGCCGGCGCTTGAGGCCACATTCCAAGCCCGGCCGGCGCTTGAGGCCATCGGTGACCGGCGCCGATAGCCGGACCGCACCCGACCGAAGCCCGGCCGGCGCCCGAGGCAAAAAAAGGGGGCCCGGCCCACCGGGCCGAACCCCCAAGAACGAGCCGGCCCCCGGCTCAGCCCTGTCGAGCAAGGTCGGCCGCACCGACCAGCCCAGCCTTCCCGCCCAGCTGGGCGGCGAGCACCTGCGCATGGGGCCGCCAAGCCCCACCGATGAGCCACCGCCGGAACGACTTCCGGATCGGGTCGAGCACCAGCTCCCCCTCGTCGGAGACCCCCCCACCGACGATGAACGCCGACGGGTCGAAGAGCGAGGCGAGATCGGCCAGCCCGGCCCCGGCCCACCGCGCCAGCTCCCGGAACGAGTCGACGGCGACAGGATCCCCCTGCCGCGCGGCCTCCGAGACGTGCTTCCCCTGGATCCCCTCGGTGGTCCCGTCCCCGAGCGACAGCAGCAGCACCGCGTTCTCGGGCGTGGCCGCCGCCCGCTGTCGCGCGTACCGCACGAGGGCCCGCCCGGAGGCGTACTGCTCCCAGCAGCCCTGGCTGCCGCAGCCGCAGAGCAGCCCGTCGGGGACGACGCGGATGTGGCCGAACTCGGCGGCGACGCCGAACCGGCCGCGGCGCAGCTTGTTGCCGATGATGATGCCGCCGCCGAGGCCGGTGCCGAGCGTGATGCAGATGACGTCGTCGTGGCCCTTGCCCGCGCCGAAGCGGTACTCGCCCCAGGCGGCGGCGTTGGCGTCGTTCTCGACGACGACGGGCAGGCCGACGCGCTGCTCGACCTTGTCCTTGAGCGGCTCGTGGCGCCAGTCGATGTTGGGCGCGAAGAGGACCGTGGCGCGCTTGTCGTCGACGTATCCGGCGGCGCCGATGCCGACGGCCTCGATCTCGTGACCCTCGCGGGCCCCTTCGACCGCGGAGGCGATGGCGTCCACGATGGCCTCGGCGGTCGCAGGTGTCGGCACCGTGAAGGTGTTGAGGATCGCGCCCTCCTCGTCCACGACTCCGGCCGCGATCTTCGTGCCGCCGATGTCGACGCCGATGGTCAGTCCCATGTGTCCCTCAGTTCAGGTCGAGCCCCGCTGCGGGCCACGGTACCCGAGGGGCGGGCGTCGTCCGGGAGTTCGGGACGGGTTCAGTCGAGGTCGATGTGTTCGGCGGGGCCGGGGTCCTCGTCGTCCGGGCGGCCGCCGGGGCGTGCCTCGCCGGTGGGCTCCTCGGGCTTGCGCGGCGGCGGGGTGGCGGCGCCGGTGCCCTTGGTCCAGCCGCTCTCCTGCTTCTCGACGGCGGAGCGGTAGGCGGCGAGGAGTTCGGAGCCGGCGGCGGCGAGGTGGCCGAAGACCTCCGGGTTGCGGGCGATGACCGGTTCGGCGGCGGCGCGGGCCTGCCGTACGGCCTCTTCGGCGCCCTGGACGGCGGCGCCGAGGAGGTTGCCCTCGGCGAGCTTGCCGGTGACGGCCTCCATCAGCTTGCGCAGTTCCTCGGCGGCGGAGCCGGGCGGGGTGCCGTACCGGGCGCGGCGGCGCTCCCGCTCGGCGGCGAGGTCCTCGGCGCACGCCTGCCCCCAGGCGTCCTCGTCGGCGCCGGGTCGGTCGGTTCCGGGGCGCTCGGTGGCGTCGCTCATGGGCCAGCTCCTGCGGCGGGTGAAGGGAGGGGTACTCCCTTCCGACGGTACCGGAACGGCGGCCTCGGTACGGGGTTCAGCGGCCCTGCGGCCACTGGGCGGGGTCGGGGGCGAAGCGGACGGTGAGCGCCCCGTCGCGCAGGGCGGCCCCGGCGACGGTGCAGCGGCGCAGGGCGGCGGGGAGCGGCAGGATGCGGCGGAACGGTCCCGCGGTGACGACCAGTTCGTCGGAGCGGCGGACCAGGTCGAGCTGGTCGCGGGTGGCGCCGGGCAGCTCCAGCCGCCACAGCAGCACCCCGTCCTCGGCGAGCCGGTCCTCGACGCGCGGTCCGGCGGCGGCGGGTACGGGTCCGGGCGCGGGCACGCCGAGCGCGTCCAGGTCCTCGGGGCCGCGCGGGTCGTGGCCGAGGTGCGGGACGCGGACGGCCGGGCCGCCGGGGTCCTGGTCCCAGGCGTCGAGGGTCTTGGCCTGCTGGGCGAGGAGCGGCGCGGCCCAGGCTCCGGCGCCCTCGGCGGGCAGCACCCGGTTGGCGAGGACGGGGCCGGCGGGCAGGGCGTGCAGGGCGAGGGCGGTGCGGGCCTCGCGGAGGGCGTCGGCGCCGGCGGGGCCGGGTTCGGCGACGAGGGTGACGCTGGTGCCGGGCCTGGTCAGGGCGGCCTGGGCGGCGGCCAGCTCGGTGTCCCAGCGGGCGGCGGCCGCGTACAGGCCCTCGCCGGGGAGCGGGAGTCCGGCGAGGCGGCCGAGGAGGGGGCGCAGGGCGCGGGCGGCCTGGCGTTCGGCGGGCAGCAGCCGGGCGAGGTAGCGGCGGAGTTCGCCGGGGAGGGAGAGCAGGGCCAGCGCGCGGGGGGCGGCGGGCAGGTCGACGACGACGAGGCCGGGGCGGGCGGGGTCGCCGTCGGGGAGGGCGGCCAGTTCGCGCAGGGCGCGGAGCAGGGCGAGTTCCTCGGCGCCGGGGAGCGGGGTGAGTTCGTCGGCGGCCAGCGGGGTGGCGCCGAGCGCGTCCAGGGCGGTGGCGGCGCGTTCCTGGAGGGCGAGGAGGTCGGCGCGGAGCCGGTCGGCGGCGTCCAGGCGCAGGGCGTGCAGGCCGGGGGCGGCCTCGACGGACGCGGGGCCGAGCGGGGTGCCGAGGGCGGTGCCGAGGCGGTCGCCGGGGTCGGCGGTGAGCAGCAGGACGCGGGTGCCGGTGCGGGCGGCGGCCCGGGCGGTGGCGGCGGCGAGGGTGGTGCGGCCCGCGCCGCCGGGTCCGGTGACGAGGACCGTGCGCACGGTCGTCCTCCCTGTTCGGGGGTGGTGCCCCGGGTGGGGCGGGCGGGTCAGGCGTCCGGGTGGGACTCGACGCGCTTCTTCAGCCCGGCGAGGGCGCGGTCGATGATGACCTTCTCGGCCTTGCGCTTGATCATGCCGAGCATGGGGATCTTGACGTCGACGGTCAGCTGGTAGGTGACCTCGGTGCGGCCCTCGCCGAGGGCGGCGAGGGTGTAGGAGCCGTCCAGTTCGCGGAGCATCTGCGACTTGACCAGGGTCCAGCGGACCTGGTCGGGGCCGTGCCAGGTGTAGGCGAGGGTGTGGTCGTCCTTGATGGCGCCGGCGTCGAGGACGAGGCGGACCTGTTCGGCGCGGCCCTGGTCGTCGGTGGCGAGGACGTCGGCCTCCTTCACCTCGCCGGTCCACTCCGGGTAGCGGGCGAAGTCGGCGATGACGGCCATGACCTCGGCCGGGGCCGCGTCGATCGTGATGCTAGAGCTGGTGTGTTCCGCCATCGCCGTGGCTCCTCCATGCTGAACGGTGCGGCCGGGCCCGTCCGGGTGCGGCCTCGGCCGGGTGCTGTCGGGCGTCCCGCCGCGTGCAGGCTACCGCGCGCCGGGGTGGGCGAGGTCACGTGGCTCCCCCGGTGCCGGGCGGGGCCGGGTCACCAGGTGAGGGCCCAGGGCTTTCCGGTGCCGGCGAAGTGGCCGACGTTGACGCACTCGGTGGCGCCGATCCGCATCCGGCGGGCCAGCGGCTGGTGGACGTGGCCGAAGAGGGCGTACCGGGGGCGGGTGCGGTGGATGGCGTCGAGCAGGGCGGAGCTGCCGCGTTCGAAGCGGCGGGCGACGGTGTCGTAGAGGAGTTCGGGGACCTGGGGCGGGATGTGGGTGCAGAGGACGTCGACCTCGCCGAGGGCCTCGATCTTGGCGGCGTACTCCTCCTCGGGGACCTCGTAGGGGGTGCGCATCGGGGAGGGGAGGCCGCCGCCGACGAAGCCGAAGACGCGGCCGCCGATCTCGGCGCGGGTGCCGTCGAGGACGGTGGTGCCGGGGCGGGCGTACTCGGGCCACAGGCGGGGCACGTCGACGTTGCCGTAGGTGGCGTAGGTGGGGGTGGGGAAGGCGGCGAAGAGTTCGGCGTACTGGCGGCGGACCGCCGCCTCCAGGGCCTGTTCGCGGTCGATGCCGGCCCACAGGGTGCGCTGGAAGGCGCGGGCCTCCTCGAAGCGGCGGGCGGTGCGCAGCTCGACGACGCGGGTGGCGGCCTCGGCGCCGAACAGGTCGGGGAAGATGCCGCGTGAGTGGTCGCGGTAGTCGAGGAACAGGACCAGGTCACCGAGGCAGACGAGGGCGTCGGCGCCCTCGCCGGCGCGGGCGAGGTCCTTCGCGTTGCCGTGCACGTCGCTGACCACATGAATCCGTGTACCCGCCATGTCTGCCACCCTAGAACCACGGGCCCGTGCCGGGTAGACCCGGCCGGACCTGCGCTTACTTCACAGTGGCAAAGGCGGTGGACTAGGGTGCCCGGAGCATCGCCGCGCCGTGTGATGGATCAGACAGATGTCCGGAACCCCCTATCGGAACCGTCATACCGGTGGGTAACGTCCGGGCAGTCCAGTTGTGCTCACCCCACTGAGCACCTGCCCGTTCTTGGACCGCACCGTCGCATCGCACAGTGTCGTGGCGCCGGCGCCCTATGAGGAGCAGCAGTCTTGCGCGAGTTCAGCCTTCCGGCCCTGTACGAGGTACCAGCGGACGGAAATCTCACCGACATCGTCCGGCGCAACGCGGAGCGGCACCCGGATGTGGCCGTGATCGCCCGGAAGGTGGACGGCGCGTGGGAGGACCTGACCGCCACGGCCTTCCTCGCCGAGGTCCGCGCCGCCGCCAAGGGCCTGATGGCTTCCGGCGTCCAGCCCGGCGACCGGGTGGGGCTGCTCTCCCGGACGCGGTACGAGTGGACGCTGATGGACTTCGCGATCTGGAGCGCCGGCGCGGTCACCGTCCCGGTGTACGAGACCAGTTCGCCGGAGCAGATCGAGTGGATACTCGGTGACTCGGGCGCCGTGGCCTGCGTCGTGGAGACCCCGGCGCACGCCGCCTCGGTGGAGTCGGTCCGGGGCGCGCTGCCCGCCCTCAAGCACGTCTGGCAGCTGGACGCCGGCGGTGTGGCCGAGCTGGAGCGGGCCGGGGCCGGCCTCAGCGACGAGGCGGTCGACGAGCGCAGCGCGCTGGCCGGCGCCGACGACCCGGCGACGATCGTCTACACCTCGGGGACCACCGGCCGCCCCAAGGGCTGCGTGCTGACCCACCGCAGCTTCTTCGCGGAGTGCGGCAACGTGGTGGCGCGGCTCAAACCGCTCTTCCGCACCGGCGAGTGCTCGGTGCTGCTCTTCCTCCCGGTGGCCCACGTCTTCGGCCGGCTGGTGGAGGTCGCGGCGCTGATGGCGCCGATCCGCCTGGGCCTGGTCCCGGACATCAAGCACCTCACCGACGAGCTGGCCTCGTTCCGCCCGACCATGGTCCTGGGCGTCCCCCGCGTCTTCGAGAAGGTCTACAACTCGGCGCGCGCCAAGGCCCAGGCCGACGGCAAGGGCAAGATCTTCGACAAGGCCGCCGACACCGCGATCGCCTACAGCCGCGCGCTCGACACCCCCCAGGGCCCCTCGCTCGGCCTCAAGCTCAAGCACAAGCTCTTCGCCAAGCTGGTCTACAGCAAGCTGCACACGGTCCTCGGCGGCCGCGGCGAGTACGCGATCTCCGGCGGCGCCCCGCTCGGCGAGCGGCTCGGCCACTTCTACCGCGGCATCGGCTTCTCGGTGCTGGAGGGGTACGGCCTCACCGAGTCCTGCGCGGCCACCGCCTTCAACCCGTGGGACCGCCAGAAGATCGGCACGGTCGGCCAGCCGCTGCCCGGCTCGGTGGTGCGCATCGCCGACGACGGCGAGGTCCTCCTCCATGGCGAGCACCTCTTCGACCGGTACTGGAACAACGAGGCGGCCACCCGCGAGGCGCTGGCCGACGGCTGGTTCCACACCGGGGACATCGGCACCCTCGACGAGGACGGCTACCTCGCGATCACCGGCCGCAAGAAGGAGATCATCGTCACCGCCGGCGGCAAGAACGTCGCCCCGGCCGTGATCGAGGACCGCATCCGCGGGCACGCCCTGGTCGCCGAGTGCATGGTGGTCGGCGACGGGCGGCCGTTCGTGGGCGCGCTGGTCACCGTGGACGAGGAGTTCCTGGTGCGCTGGGCGGCCGACCACGGCAAGCCGGCGGGGTCGACGGCGGCCTCGCTGCGGGAGGACCCGGAGCTGCTGGCGGAGATCCAGCGCGCGGTGGACGACGGCAACGCCGCGGTCTCCAAGGCCGAGTCGGTCCGCAAGTTCCGGGTGCTGCCCTCGCAGTTCACCGAGGAGTCGGGCCACATCACGCCCTCGCTGAAGCTGAAGCGCGGCGTGGTCCTGAAGGACTTCGCGGACGAGATCGAGGCGATCTACACCCGCTGACCTCCCGCGCGTGCACGAGACCGAGGGCCCGCCCCCTGCGACAGGGGGGCGGGCCCTCGGCGTACCGGCTCGGGGCTCGGGTCTCGCGGCTCAGAGCAGCGCGCGGAGCCGGTCGGCGAGGAGGTCCCAGCGCCAGGTGGACTCGACCCAGGCGCGGCCGCGTTCGCCCATGGCGGCGCGCAGGGCGGGGTCGGCGAGGAGGGTGGTGAGCCGGTCGGCCACGTCCTCGGGGCGGGTGCCGCGCACCACCCAGCCGGTCTCGCCGTCGAGGACGGCGTCGGGGGCGCCGCCGGAGTCCCCGGCGACCACGGGCAGCCCGGTGGCGGACGCCTCCAGGTAGACGATGCCGAGCCCTTCGACATCCAGGCCGCCGCGCCGGGTACGGCAGGGCATGGCGAAGACGTCGCCCGCGCCGTAGTGGGCGGGGAGTTCGGACCAGGGGACGGGGCCGGTGAAGTGGACGGAGCGTGCCACGCCGGTGGTCTCGGCGAGGGCGCGCAGCTCCTTCTCGTACGGGCCGCCGCCGACGATCAGCAGGACCGCCTCGGGCTGCGCGGCCAGCACCCGGGGCATCGCCTTGATCAGCGTGTCCTGGCCCTTGCGGGGGACCAGGCGGGAGACGCAGACGACGACGGGCCGGTCGGTGAGGCCGAGGCGGGCGCGGACGGCGTCGCCGCCGCTGTCCGGGTGGAAGGTCTTCTCGTCGACGCCCGGCGGCAGGTGCGCCATGCGGGCGGCGGCCTCGGGGGTGAGCGCCCGGGCGATCCGCGAGCGGGTGTACTCGCCGAGGTAGGTGATCGTGTCCGTGGACTGCCCGATCCGTCGCAACAGGCTGCGCGCGCCCGGCAGTTGGGCCCAGCCGGCCTCGTGGCCGTGGGTGGTGGCGACCAGCCGCCCGGCGCCGGCGCGGCGCAGCGCGGGCGCCATCAGCCCGAGCGGGGCGGCGGCGCCGAACCACACGGAGGTGCAGCCGTGCTCCCGGAGCAGCCCGGTGGCGCGCCGGGTGGCGGCCGGGGTGGGCAGCAGCATCGTGGTGCGGTCGCGGACGACGGGGAAGGGCTGTTCGGCGTCGAAGGCGGCGGTGGCCTCGGCGCCCTCCCGCCCGCGCTTCCAGGTGGAGGCGTAGACGACGATCCGGTCCGGGTCCAGGCGCAGCGCCATGTTGTGCAGGAACGCCTGGATGCCGCCGGGGCGCGGCGGGAAGTCGTTGGTCACGATCAGGGTCTTGTCCATCGCGCCCGACAGTACCCAACGGTCCAGGGCGCGGCGCCACGGCCGTGTCCGATGGTGGCCCGGGCGGCCCGAAGGGCATCATGGCTGGTCCCGTACGGCGACGAGGGGACGCGAGGAGATGACGGCGACGACGGACGCCACCGCGACGAGGGGTGCCACGGGCGGGGACCGGCCCCCGCCGACGGCGGGCGTCCTGGCCCCGGTGGCGGTCTGGGCGGCGACCCGGGCGGCGCTGCTGCTCTGCGTCCTCCAGGTCTGGGTGGTGCCGGGACCGGACGTCACGGTCGACGTCTCGGTCATCTACCGGAACTGGTACGGCGTCCTGTCCACCGGCGCCTTCCCGGCCGACGACGTGACCTGGCAGTACCCGCCCGCGGCGGCGCTGGCGATCCTCTCCCCCGCCCTGCTGCCGTTCCTGGAGTACGCGCACGCCTTCTTCGTCCTGGTGCTGCTGGCCGACGCGGTGGTCCTCACACTGCTGCTGCGCGCCTCGCACGGCCCGGACCGCTCGCGGCGCGGGGTGTGGGTCTGGGTGGCCGGGGTGGTGCTGCTCGGCCCGACGGCGTACGCGCGCTACGACCTGATGGTGGCGGCGGTCGCGGTGGCGGCGCTGGTGGCCGGGGTGGGCCGGCCCCGGCTCATGGGGGCGCTGGTGGCGTTCGGGGCGCTGCTGAAGGTGTGGCCGGCGCTGCTGCTGATCGGGGTGGCGCGGGGCGCGGTGCGGCGGGTCTGGGTGTCGGCGGCGGTGACCGGCGCGGTGGTGCTGGCGGCGTTCGCAGTCGCGATGCCGAACGCGCTGGTCTTCCTGACGGCCCAGCGCGACCGGGGCACCGAGGTGGAGTCGCTGGGGGCGCTGGTCTTCCATGTGGCGCGGTACTTCGGCTGGCAGGGCGAGGTCCAGCTGCACTACGGCTCGCTGGAGTTCCTGGGCCCGGGGGTGGCCGGGGTGAGCCTGGCGGCGCAGCTGCTGTCGGTGGTGGCGCTGGGGTGGCTGGTGTACTGGCGGCTGCGGGCGCGGGTGTTCGCGGCGGGCACGACGGCCGACGCGGCGTTCACGGCGGTGCTGCTCTTCACCACGACGAGCCGGGTGATCAGCCCGCAGTACCTGCTGTGGTTGGTGGCGCTGGCGGCGGTCTGCCTGCTCTTCGCCGGGAGCGGGATGACGCGGCCCGCCGTGCTGGTGGTGGCCGCCTCGGCGGTGACGGTGCTGGAGTTCCCGGTCTTCTTCGGCGACGTGGTGGGCAGCACGCCGCTGGGGGTGGGGGTGATGCTGGTCCGCAACGGCCTGCTGGTGGCGGCCTGCCTGCTGGCGGGCCGGGCGCTGTGGCGCCGTACGGTGCCCGGCGCGGCCGGTGCCACGCCGGAGGGGCTCAGCCCAGCTTCTCCCGGAGGTACGCCCGCCAGGCAGCCGTGAACTCCGCCCGGGTGGTGCCCAGCACCTCGCGGAAGGCGGCCTGCCCGCCGCGGGTCCCGGCGGCCCGGTAGAAGGCGCGCAGCCGCTCCTCGCCCCACCGGTCGGCGAGCAGGCGGCAGGCGAGCCAGCCGCCCTCGTAGGCCCGGTCCAGCGCGCCGCTGTCCCCGTCGAAGGCGAAGGCGGCGTCGTCCGGGAGGGCGCGCGGCACCTCACCCCGGGCCACGGCGGCGGTCAGCGCGGGCGCGGCGGCGGCGAGGGGGCGCGGGGCGGCCCGGTGCGCGGCCAGGTCGGCGAAGCCCTCGGAGAGCCAGAGCGGGGTGGCGGGGCCGGTCACGCTCCGGGTGGCGACGTGCACGGTCTCGTGGGTGAGGACGAACTGCTTCCCCCGGGCGTCCAGTTCGCGGTACGCCTCGGGGTTGACGACGATCCGGTCGGCCGGGGTGCCGGGCTCGGGCGATCCGGTGGTGACGGCGGCGACGCCCCGGTAGGCGTCGGGCTCCCCGCCGAGCAGCGCGGCGGTCCCGGCCAGCGAGCCGGGGACGAGGACGACGACCCGGCGGGGCCAGTCGCCGCCCCAGGCCTCGTCGGCGACGGGTACGGCCCGCTCGGCGAGCCGGGCGAACGCCGCCAGCTCCCCGGCGCTCCCGGTGCCGAGGACCAGCCCCCAGCTTCCCCGCCGGGCGCGGACGGGGCCCTGGTCCCAGAGGAGCTGGGCGGCGCCCGGCGCGGCCTCTTCGGAGCGGACCCGCCAGCGGCCCTCGTGGCGGACGAGGGCGAGGAGGCGCCGGGCGGTGGCGGGCGCCGGGTCCTCGCCCCGCAGGCGGTACCGCAGGGTGGCCTCGACGGTGGCGGTCGCGTCACCGGCCCGGACCCCGGTGACCCGGTACGCCCAGCCCGCGAGCGGGACCCCGGCGAGCCGGGCCCAGAGGCTGTCCTGTCCGGTGCCGCCGGTGCTGGTGGCGCTCCAGGCGGCGGGGTCGCGCTCCCGCAGGGCGGCGGCGCGCCGGCCGAGCAGGGCGGCGGCCGCCGCCTGGCCGGGCGGGGGCGGGCCGGAGGCGGGGGCGCACCCCGCCGCCAGCAGTGCGGCGAGCCCGAGGCGGGCCGCCCGGCGCCGCCCGGGGAGGCCCTGGGCTTCGGTCACGGTCGCCGATCGTACGGGCCGCGCGGACCCGGCCCGTGGTCAGACCCGGGTGACGGAGGCGATCGGCATCATGCCGACCGGGTCGTAGCGGACCGAGGCGCCCGGGTAGGGGGCGTGGATGACCTGGCCGTTGCCGACGTACATGCCGACGTGGCTGGCGTCGGCGCGGTAGGTGACGAGGTCGCCGGGGCGGGCCTGGGAGAGCGGCACGTGCTGTCCGGCGTTCCGCTGGGCCTGCGAGGTGCGCGGGAGTCCGACGCCCGCCTGGGCGTAGGCCCACTGCATGAGGCCGGAGCAGTCGAAGCCGCCGGGGCCGTTGGCGCCCCAGACGTAGGGCTTGCCCAGGGCGCGCTGGGCGGCGGCCACGGCGGTGCCGGCGCGGCCGGAGAGGGCGATGCCGCCGAGGTCGGGCCGGGCGGACCGGGAGGCGCGCCGGTCGTGGGCGTCGCGCTCGCCGTCGGGCAGGGCCGCGAGCAGGGCGCGGGCGCGGGCCAGTTTGGCCTCGACGGTCCGCTTGTGGCGGGCGGTGGCGGCCCGGCTGCGGGTGAGTTCGGCGAGGGTGGCGGCGGCCTCGGCGCGCTCCTGGGTGAGCAGTCGCTGGGCCTGGGTGAGGCGGTTGAGTTCACCGGCCCGGCGCAGGCTGATCCGGTCCAGGGTGGCGGCCTTCTCCAGGTACTGCTCGGGGTCGGCGGAGAAGATCAGCTCCAGCGCCGGGTCGACGCCGCCGCTGCGGTACTGGGCCCCGGCGAGCGCGCCGAGGGCGCCGCGCATGGTGTTGACCCGGTCCTGGCCGCGTGCCACCCGGTCCTGGGTGCGGCGGAGTTCGGCGCGCAGGGCGCCGGTGCGCTCGTCGGCCTTGTTGAAGGCCTCGGTGGCCCGCTCGGCCTCGGTGAGCAGCCGCTCCACGGAGGCCCGGGTGGCGGCCGGCTCGGGCTTGGCCTCGGCCGGGGCGGCGCCGCCGAGCGTGGCGGCCGCGGTGGCCGCCGCCGCGGACAGCGCGGTGGCGGCGGTCACGCCTCGGGCGTGGCGTGCGGTGTGCGACGTACCGGTGTGTCGGTGGGACCCCACTGGAAGCCGTTCTCCCCTCCGCTGAAGTCTCCCCCGGCCTTGGCGGGGAAGTGCGCGGCAGACAGTAGCGGGGCGATCACCCGTGCTCCAACGACCTCGGGTGGGGCAAATCGGGGCGTTGTGCCACATCCGCAGGTCACCGGCGGAGTCGCGGGGCGACACGAGCCACGGGGATTCCCTCGTTCGGGCGGTGTCGGCCGGGGGTGGCGCGGGGAGGGCCGGACGGGTGCGAACGGCCGCGAGCCGGAGGGGTCCTGGCCCCTCCGGCTCGCGCGTGTCCGTGGTGTCCGTGCGTCAGATACGGACGCCGAACATGTACGGCATGTTGTTGATCGACTCGTAGCGCACGTTGGCGCCGGGCTTCGGGGCGTGCAGCACCTGGCCGTTGCCCGCGTAGAAGCCGACGTGGTGCAGGTCGCTGTAGAAGATGACCAGGTCGCCGGGCTTGAGGGCGCTCTGCGAGCCGATCCGGGTGCCGGCGTTGGCCTGGTCCTGCGACATGCGCGGGATGGTGTAGCCGGCCTGCGCGAAGGCCCAGGAGGTGAGGCCCGAGCAGTCGAAGGAGTTGGGTCCGGTGGCGCCCCAGACGTAGGGCGTGCCGACCTTGGACTTGGCGGCGGCCAGGGCGGCGGCACCGCGGTTCGAGGCGGGGACGGCGTCCCCGAGCTCCACACGGTCACCGGCGGAGCGGCTGGCGCGCTCCTCCTCCTGCTGGAGCTCGGCGCGCTCGGCGGCGGTGAGGCTGTTGAGGAGCTTCTGCGCGTCGGCGAGCTTCCCCTGGACCTTCTTCTTCTTGTCGCCGAGTTCCTTGCGGGTGTCGCTGAGGTCCTGGAGCTTGGCCTGGGCCTCCTGGCGCTGCTGCGCGAGGTCGCGCTGCTTGGCCTGGATCTTCTTGACGCCCTCGGCCTGCTTGGAGCTGAGCTGGTCGAGCGCGGACGCCTTGTCCAGGTAGTCGTCCGGGTCGGCGGAGAGGAAGAGCTGCAGCGAGGGGTCGATGCCGCCGGTGCGGTACTGGGCGCTGGCGGCCGAACCGAGCGCCTGGCGCAGCTCGTTCAGCTCCTCCTGGCCACGGGCGACCTTGTCCTGGAGGTTGCCTATCTGGCCCTCCAGCTTGTCCTGCTTCTCCTTGGCGCCGTTGTACTTCTCGGACGCCTTCTCGGCCTCCTCGTACAGCTTGTCGACCTTCGCCTTGACCTCCGTCTTGGACGGCTTGGGGTCGGCGTGCGCGGTCTGGGAGGTGAGTGCCACGGCAGCGGCGGCGGTCGCGGTGAGCACGGTCACGCGGGTGCGGCTCGGCTGCTTGGGTCGACGGTGGGACGCCACGAAGGCGAGCTCCTTCTTCCTTCAGCCGCCTACCGACGAACCCGGTGGGCGGGTACCTCCGCTGTCACCCCGGGTGGGTGATCAACCGATCGGAGGTTCGGGCCGACCTTAGTGACCTCCTTGTGATCAGTTCAAATCCTGTGAGGAAAAATCTCGGCCACATCCTGGCTTCGTTGCGAAGAATCCACGGTCAGTCATGGGAGGTTGACAGGGCGTCGCGTGAAGGAGCTGTCAAAGTCGGTCATTTGCGCCCGACTGCCACTTGGCCGACTTACGGGATACCGACGGAAGTTGGCGGTACTCGGCGCCACCCCGGCCGCACCGCCCCCGCCACCCTCAGCCGCGCGAGAGCCGCTTGAGGAGGACCACGGAGGCGACCGGCCGGGCCCCCGCCGCCGCGATCCCGTCGGCCACCTCGCGGTCGGTGGAGACCACGGTCACCGGACGCCCCTCCGGCTCGGCCCGCACCAGCTGGCGGATCAGCTCGTCGGCGGTCACCCCCGGCTTGCTGAAGAGGACCCGTACCCCGCGCGGCGGCGCCAGCAGCACCGGCGCGGCCAGTTCGGCGCCGTCGAAGACGCAGGTGACCTCGGCGCCGGTCTGCGCCGCCAGCGCCGAGAGGCCGCCGAGCAGCCGCAGCCGCTGCTTCTCCAGCGGCATCGTGGGATAGCCGGTCTTGGTGACGTTGTAGCCGTCGACCACCAGATGGGCCTGGGGCAGCGCCAGCAACTGGTCGAGCACGGCCGGGTCGTGCTCGGAGAGGGCGCGGGCCGCGATGTCCTTCGGCGTCATCCGGCCCGGCTCCACCGCGTCCACGGTGTCGGCCGGGTGGATACCGGCGGGCGGCAGCGCCAGTTCCCTGCGCAGCCCCTGGGAGGCCTCCAGCACGGTGTCGAGGAGGAGCCGGACCCGCATGTCCTCGATGCTGCGCCCTTCGCGGGCCGCCTTGCGGCTGGCCTCCAGCGCCGCCTCGGACTCGGCCAGCCGGGCCTTGAGCCGACGGCTCTCGCTGTCGGCGGCGGAGAGCTGGGCGGCGGTCTCGGCGCGTACCTCCTCGGTGCGGGCCTCGGCCTTGCGGACGGCGGCCTCGCCGCGCTTGATGTCGCTGTGGGCGCTGCGCAGCTTGCGGTGGAGGGCGTCGGCCTGCTTGCGCGCCTGGTCGAGTTCGGCGCGCAGCCGCTCGGTCTCGGTACGGACCTGGGCGCGGGCCGCGTCGCGCTCCTCGCGAAGCCGGGCCACCTCGGCGCGGGCGCGCTCGCCGCCGCGCTCGGCGTCGGCGCGCTGGGCCTCCTCGCCGCCGGCGGTGACCAGCTTGACCCAGCCGGCCGGGCGCAGCACGTAGGCAGCGGCGGCCACGTCGAGCGGGTCGGCGGCGGGCGGGGCGGTGCCGGCCTCCAGGGCGGCGGCCAGCTCGGCCTGGTTCTCCCGCAGCCGCTCGCCGACGCGCTGGCGGAAGAGCGGCTCGTGCTCCAGGGCGGCGGCCAGCGCGTTCCCGGCGAACTTGACGCGGCGGCTGGGGGTGAACCGGGCGTACTGCCGCAGCGGTGCGGGCAGTTCGCTCGGGGTGAGGGAGCCGAACCCCTCGGAGGCGAGGGCGATGACCCGGTGGCGTACGGGCTCCGGCAGGGGGCGGTCGAGGCATTCGTCCGCCGTCTCGCCGCCTTCGGGGCCGTCCGCTCCCGAGGTGGAGCCGGCGGGCCGCGCACCGTCCGTCATCGAGTCACCCCATCGCCGTGCGGGTGCCGCTCCCTCAGGAGCCGGCGCCCGGCCTGTCCACCAGTTCGATCTGGTCCACCGCGTTGCACCAGCGGCAGCGGACCGAGTCGATCGTCTCACTGACGACCTCGGTCTCCTCGACGTTCGGCACTCCGGCCAGGTCGAGGTGGACGTACTCGACGACCTTGGAGGAGCGGGTCACGTCGAAGCGCGTGAGGTTGCCGCAGAGCGTGCAGCGCCAGCGGGTCTCGGTGGTGGGCTGGGGAACCGTCATCGTGGCTGTCCTTGGTGTCACTCGGTGTCGCTACTGCTTCTGCCGCGACCACGCTGTCGCCTGCGCTGGTGTCGTCGCCACCACGTGGCGCCACCGCGACCGGGTCGCGGTACGTCCGTGCCGCCTGACGCCGCAACCCTACGGCCTGGCGGGCCGCCCGTGGGCCGCCCAGGGCACCGGCGAGGCGGTATGCGTGGTTTGCGCCGGTTACGCCATGATCTGAACATGATCGTGACACGGTTCGGCTCCCTGCGGACGGCGGCCCGGCGGCTGGCGGGGCGCGGCCACCCCGTCACGTACGGCCTGATCGCCCTCTGCGCGATCGTCTTCCTGCTCGGTCCGGTCTCCGGGTTCACCACCGCGTACGGCACGGGCGAGCGGCTGGTCGCGGCGCAGTACGCCTACTACGACCGCTGGGGGGTGATCCCCGCCGAGCTGTTCCGGGGGCGGGCCGAGGAGGCGCTGACCCCGCTGACGGCGCTCTTCGTGCACGGGGGCTGGCTGCACCTGCTCGGCAACCTGCTCTTCCTGCACGTCTTCGGCGGGATGCTGGAGGAGCGGATGGGCCCGGTCCGCTACCTGCTCTTCTATCTGGGCTGCGGCTACCTGGCGCTGCTCGGCTACGCGGCGGCCTTCGCCGACTCCGCCCAGCCCCTGGTGGGGGCCTCCGGGGCGATCTCGGCGGTGCTCGGCGCCTTCCTCCACGTGCTGCCCAAGGCACGGGTCACCACGCTGCTGCCCTTCCTCCTCTTCCTCCCGGTACGGGTACCGGCCTGGGTGGTGCTGCCGTTCTGGGCGGCGCTCCAGTGGATCGCGGCCCGGCGCGGCGGCGAGGGCCCGGGCGTGGCCTATCTGGCGCACCTGATCGGATTCGCGCTGGGGTTCCTGTATGCGTGGACCCGTTCGGGGTCGCTTAGAGTGAGGACCCCAGCGACGGCCACCGAGGGAGACAGCAAACCGTGATCACCGCGATCGTGCTCATCAAGACCAGCGTGGACCGCATTCCCGAGATCGCCGAGGCCATCGCCGCACTGGACAACGTCAGCGAGGTGTTCTCGGTGACCGGCACCTACGACCTGATCGCCATGGTGCGCGTGCCCCGCCACGACGACCTGGCCGACGTCATCCCCGGCCGGATCAGCAAGATCGAGGGCGTCGAGGGCACCGACACCCACGTGGCGTTCCGCACCTACTCCCAGCACGACCTCGAGGCCGCCTTCGCCATCGGCCTCGACAGCTGACCTCCGGCGCGGCGGCCGGCCCACCGCCGGCCGCGCGCACCGGGGTGGCGGCGAAGATGAAGAAACCCTCATCCGGCCTTCATCCCCGGCGACGGGTGGCCCCGGCAGGCTGCGGGCATGGCCTTCTCCCACCGGGTGGCGACCCTCGCCGCCGTCGTCGCGATACCGCTGGCCATCGCGGCGACCAGCTTCGCGCTCACCGACAGCCCCGACCCGCCCGCGCCGCCGGCCCGGGTGGAGATGGAGAGCGGCTCGCCCTCCTCCGGCCCCTCGGGCACGCCGGAGAGCGGCGGCCCCTCCCCCTCCGCCGAGGACGGCCGCGATGACGGCGGCGCCCCCTCCGCCCGGCCCTCCGGCTCCCCCTCCCCGAGCGGCTCGGGCGACGACGGGGACGACGACCGGGACGACATCGGACCCGACCGCGACGACGACCGGGACGACCGCGACGGTGACGACGGCTGACTCCGTCCCGCACCGGATATCCGCCCGGGTCCGCATCCTGCTCTGGCTGCTGGTCGTCATGGCCGTCGCCCTGGCGGCGGTGGCCGCGACGACCCGGTCCATCCTGCTGCGGGACGTCGACCACCGGGTGGAGCGCCTCCTCGCCCAGGAGACGGGCGAGTTCACCGCCTTCTTCGAACGCGGCGTGGACCCCTCCACCGGCACCCGCTTCCGCGACCCGGAACGGCTCCTGCGGGTCTTCCTGGAACGCCAGTACGCCGACCCGGGCGAGGAGTTGATCGGCCTGGTCGGCCGCACCGGCGGCCGGGGCCCGGCCCAGCTCACCCAGGGCCGCGAGATACCCGTCCGGCTGCCGCTGCACCGGGACGCCGACGCGCGGGCCGCCGTCCTCGCCTCCCCGCACCGCTCCGGCACGCTGGACCGGCCCGAGGGCGAGATCCGCTGGGCCAAGGTGCGGGTGGTCCCCGGCGGCGGCTCCCCGGAGGCGGCCTTCGTGGTCGCCTTCCATCCCGAGCGGGAGCGGGAGGAGGCGGACACCGTCTTCCAGATCCTGCTCGCCATCTCGGCCGTCGCCCTGCTGCTGACCTGTGGCATCGGCTGGGCCGTCGCCGGACGCATCCTGGCCCCGGTCCGGCTGGTCACCACCACCGCGGCCCAGCTCACCGAGCAGGACCTGACCCGCCGCATCCCGGTCCGCGGCCACGACGACATCGCGGCGCTGGCGGGCACCTTCAACGCCATGCTGGACCGGCTGGAGCGGGCCTTCGCCGCGCAGCGCCAGTTCGTCGACGACGCCGGGCACGAGCTGCGTACCCCCATCACCATCGTCCGGGGCCACCTGGAGCTGATGGGCGACGACCCGGCCGAGCGTGAGGAGACGGTCCGGCTGGTCACCGACGAACTCGACCGGATGAGCCGCATCGTGGAGGACCTGCTGCTCCTCGCCAAGTCCGAACGCCCCGACTTCGTCACCCCCGGCCCCGTCCGCCTCGCCGAACTCACCGCCGACGTCTACGTCAAGGCCCGCACCCTGGGCGAGCGGGACTGGGTCCTCGACGGCCACACCGACCTGCGCCCGGACCGCCCCGACGACGACCTCGTCCACCTCGACGAGCAGCGCGTCACCCAGGCCATGGTCCAGCTCGCCCAGAACGCCGTGCAGCACACCGTGCAGGGCGCCCGGATCACCGTCGGCTCCCGCACCCTCGCCGACTCCACCACGGAGCTGTACGTCGCCGACACCGGGCCCGGCGTCCAGCCGCAGGACGCCGAGGTCATCTTCGAACGGTTCCGGCGCGGCACCGCCCGGCGCGGCGCCCGGGGCAGCGGGGCCGGGCTCGGCCTCGCCATCGTCCGGGCCATCGCCGAGGGCCATCCCGGCGGCCGGGTCGAGCTGCGCTCGCCGGAGTCGGGCGGCGCCACCTTCGTCCTCGTACTGGAAAGGGCCACCACGCCGTGAACCGGATACTCATCGTCGAGGACGAGGAGCGCATCGCCTCCTTCATCGAGAAGGGGCTGCGGGCCAACGGCTTCACCACCACGGTCGCCGCCGACGGGGAGAGCGCCCACGACTACGCCCTCACCGGCGGCTTCGACCTGGTCCTGCTGGACATCGGGCTGCCGGGCCGGGACGGCTTCACCGTCCTGCGGGACCTGCGCGAGGCCCGGGTGACGGCGCCGGTGATCGTGCTGACCGCGCGGGACTCCGTACGGGACACGGTGGCCGGTCTGGAGGGCGGGGCCGACGACTGGATGACCAAGCCGTTCCGGTTCGAGGAGCTGCTGGCCCGGGTGCGGCTGCGGCTGCGCACCGCCGCCCGCGCGCCGGAGGTGACCGTCCTGCGGTGCGGCGAGGTCACCCTCGACCTGCGCACCCGGCGGGCCCGATCCGGCGAGGAGACCGTCGACCTGACGGCCCGCGAGTTCGTCCTGCTGGAACTCTTCCTGCGCCACCCCGGCCAGGTCCTCTCCCGCGAGCAGATCCTCTCCCAGGTCTGGGGGTACGACTTCGACCCGGGCTCCAACATCGTCGACGTCTACGTGCGCGCCCTGCGCCGCAAGCTCGGCGCGCACCGGATCGAGACGGTGCGCGGGATGGGGTACCGGCTGCCGCAGGGGTGATCGGGGCCGGGCCCGCATGAGACGTCCTTCATGACGGGCTCATGGGCGGCTCACCCCCGCCGCCCAGGGTGAACGGGTGACCCTGACTCTCCGCCAGGCCGCGCTGTGGTGCGCGGCGCTGAGCCTCTGCGCCCTGCTCCTCGTGCCCGGCCAGGTCCCCGGCCTGTCCGGGGAGGGGCGGCTGACGCTCGGCGTCTTCGTCCTCGCCACCGCCGCCTGGATCGCCGGCCCGGTGGACGACACCTACGTCGCGCTCGGCGCCGGGCTCGCCCTCACCGTGACCGGCGTGATCAGCAGCGACGCCCTCTTCGGCACCCTCGGGGACGACACCGTCTGGCTGCTGATCTGCGCCTTCGTGCTGGCCGCCGCGGTGGGCAGGACCGGGCTCGCGGGCCGGGCGGCGGCCTTCCTGGTGAGCGGCGCCCGCTCGGTGCGCCAGCTGGTCCACCTGACCACCGCCGCGCTGGTCGTCACCGCCTTCGCCGTCCCGGCCACCTCGGGCCGGGCCGCCCTCGCCCTGCCGGTCTTCCTGGCGCTCGCCAAGGTGCTGGGCGAGAGGCGCCGGGTGGTGGTGATGCTGGCGCTGCTCTTCCCCACCGTCATCCTGCTGTCGGCGGTGGCCACGCTGATCGGCGCCGGCGCCCACCTCATCACCGTCTCGGTGCTCTGGGAGGCCACCGGGGAACGGATCGGCTTCACCGAGTGGCTGCTGCTGGGCCTCCCCCTCGCCATCGCCTCCTCCCACCTCGCCGCCGAGGCGGTCCTGCTGACCACCACCCGGCGCGCCGACCGCGAGGGACCGGTACGGATCGGCGCGGACGACATCCAGGAGCACAGCGACTCCCCGGTGACCGGGCCCCTCTCCCCCGCCGAGGCCCGCTGCGCCCTGCTGCTCTCCACCGTGGTGGTGCTCTGGTGCAGCGAGCCCCTGCACCAAGTGCCCCCGGCGGTGGTGGCGCTGATCGGCGCGGTGGTCGCCGCCTCCCCGGCGCTGGGCACGGTCCGGCTGAAGGACGCGCTGCGCACCGTGCCCTGGTCGCTGCTGCTCTTCATGGCGGCGACGATGGCGATGGGCATCGCGCTGGCCGACTCGGGCGCGGCCCGCTGGCTGGTGGGCGGGGTGCCGCTGGACGTACCGCCGTGGGTCTTCCTCGCCGTGGTGACCGCGGTCAGCACGGCGGCCCACCTGGTCCTCCAGTCCCGCTCGGCCCGGTCCAGCGTGCTGGTGCCGCTGGTGGTGGCCGCCGCCGCGAGCGCCGGGGTCAACCCGGTCACCGCCGCCCTCGCCTCCACCGCCGCCGCCGGCTTCTGCCACACCCTGCCCGCCTCCGCGAAGCCGGTGACGCTCTTCGCGGGGATACCGGACACGCCCACGTACACCCCGCGCGACCTGCTGCGGCTCTCGGCGGTGCTCGCGCCGCTGACCGCCCTGCTGGTGCTGGCCTTCGCCCTCGCGGTGTGGCCGCTGCTCGGCGTGCCCGTCTCCTGACGGCCGCGCGCCCCTCCCCCACACCGTCCTGTCCGCCCGATTCCCGGGAGTCACCGTGCCGCAGTACCCGACCCGATTCGCCGTCGCCCCCAGCGGATTCAAGGAGTCCCTCTCCGCGCCGGACGCGGCCCGCGCCATCGCCGCCGGCATCCTCCGCGTGGTGCCCGACGCCGAGGTCGACCTGATCCCGCTGGTCGACGGCGGCGAGGGCACCGCCGAGGCCCTGGCCGAGGCGGCGGGCGGCCGGCTCCTGCCGTACACCGCCACCGGCCCCGTCGGCGCCCCGGTGCCGACCCATCTCGCCCTGCTCCCCGACTCCACGGCGGTGGTGGAGATGGCCGCCGTCGCGGGCCTCGCCCTGGTTCCCCGCACCGCCCGCGACCCCGGCCGCACCACCACCCGCGGCGTCGGCGAACTGATCACCGCCGCCCTCGACGCGGGCGCCACCCGCGTCCTGGTCGGCTGCGGCGACTCCGGTACGTCCGACGGGGGCGCGGGCGCGCTCCAGGCGCTGGGCGCCCGCCTCCTGGACGCGGACGGGCGCGAACTGGGCCCGGGAGGCGTGGAGTTGTCGCGCCTGGCACGCATCGACACGGCCGGGCTCGACCCCCGGCTGGCCCGCACCGGGATCAAGGTGGCCTGCAACCCGTACAACGTGCTGTGCGGGGAGCGCGGCGTGGCGCGGGTCTTCGGTCCGCAGAAGGGGGCCTCGCCCGAGCGGGTGGAGCAGCTGGCGGCCGGTCTGGAGCGGTGGGCGGCGGTGCTGGCCCGGGACGTGGCACCGGGCCGCTGCCGCCTCGCCGACCTGCGGCTGGACGCCGGTACGGGCGCCTCCGGCGGGCTCGGGGCGGGGCTCGCCGCCCTCGGCGCCGAACTGCGGCCCCGCTTCGAGGTGCTGCTCGGGCGGCTCGACCTGGACGCCCGGCTGGCCCGGGCCGACCTGGTGGTGACCGCCGAGGGCGCCCTCGACGCGCAGACCCCGCGCGGCAAGGTGCCCGCCGAGGTCGCGCGCCGCGCCAAGCTCTCCGGCCGCCCGGTGCTGGCACTGGCCGGGACCCTCGGCGAGGGCCACGGCCAGGTGCCGGGCGTGGACGCCTACCACAGCATCCTGCCCGCGCCGGTGGGGCTGGCGGAGGCGCTGGGCCGGGGCGCGGAGTTCCTCACCGGCGCCACCGAGCGGGCCCTGCGGATGGTCCTGCTCGGGGCGCGGCTCAGCCCGGTCGCGGCGTGCGCGGCTCCTCTCGCCGCCGCCGTCGGTCAGACGGCCGGGACCCAGCGACCGTCGACGGTGCGGTAGTCCAGGCGCGCGCCGTCGGTGAGCAGCTCGCGGACGGCGCCGAGGAACCGCTCGACGTGCTCCTCGGGCGTCCCCGCGCCGAAGCTGACCCGGACCGCGCTGAGCGCCTGTCCGTCGGTCTCCTGGGGCGCGCCGCACTCGCCGGGCTCGGTCCGCTCCGCCTCCAGCAGGGTGCGCACCAGCGGGTGGGCGCAGAAGAGGCCGTCGCGGACGCCGATGCCGTACTCGGCGGAGAGGGCGGCGGCCAGGTGCGAGCTGTGCCAGCCCTCGGCGGTGAAGGAGACCACGCCCACCCGGTCGGCGCCGGCGCCGAAGAGGCTGAGGACGCGGATGCCGGGCAGTGCGGCGAGGCCGGTCAGCAGCCGCTCCAGCAGCGCCTCCTCGCGGGCGGCCAGGTGCTCCGGTCCGGCCTCGGTGAGAGCGGTGCAGGCGGCGGCGACGGCGTAGGCGCCGATGACGTTGGGCGAGCCGGCCTCGTGCCGGGCCGCGCCGGTGTGCCAGACGACCTCCACCCCGCCGTCCTCGGCGCGGGTGACGGTCCGGCTGGCCCCGCCCCCGGCGAGGTACGGCTCGGCGGAGCGCAGCCAGTCGGCGCGTCCGGCCAGCACCCCGGAGCCGAACGGCGCGTACAGCTTGTGGCCGGAGAAGGCGACCCAGTCGACGTCCAGCTCGGCCAGCGACACGGGCCGGTGCGGGGCGAGCTGGGCGGCGTCCAGCACGATGCGGGCGCCGTGGGCGTGGGCGGCGGCGGCCAGTTCGCGGACCGGCCAGATCTCCCCGGTGACGTTGGAGGCGCCGGTGACGCAGACCAGTGCCGGGCCGTACGGCTCGCGGGCGGCGAGGGCCCGCTCCAGGGTGCGGACGGCCTCCTCGTGGCTGCGGGGCGCGTCGAGGACGGTGAGGCGGGAGGAGCGCCAGGGCAGCAGCGCGGCGTGGTGCTCGGTCTCGAAGACGAAGACCTCGCACCCCTCGGGGAGGGCGCCGGCCAGCAGGTTGAGGGAGTCGGTGGTGGAGCGGGTGAAGAGGAGCTCGTCGCCGGGGCGGCAGCCGAGGAAGGCGGCGACGGTGGCCCTGCTCTTCTCGAAGAGGTCGGTGGAGAGCTGGGAGAGGTGCCCGGCGCCCCGGTGGACGCTGCCGTAGTAGGGGGCGTAGGCGGCCACGTCGTCCCAGACCCGCTGGAGGGCGGGGGCGCTGGCGGCGTAGTCGAGGGCGGCGTAGGTGCGCTCCCCGCCGGTGGCGAGCGGGACGGTCACGTCGGCGCCCAGAACGGGCAGCGGGGCACAAATCGTCGGTTCGGCGACGGCGTGAACGGCGGTGGCGGTCATGGGTACTCCCGGAGCGGTGTGCGGCGGGGCGTGTGGCGGCGCCCGGCGGCGAGAACGGAGAAGGGTGTGCGAGGTGGGGGCAACCGCGGCCCGGGACCCGGGAGTTCCCTGGGAGGTACGGCGTCACTGCCCGGACGGCGAAGGCCGCGGGGAGGAAGGAGTAGAGAGACGCCGTGTCGGGCCGACCGGCCCTAACGCATTCGCTTGCTCACGAGAACCGCTCCCTCGAAGGACCAGGACCCCTGGACACTCGCCCCGACGGGGCGCGAGGGGTCCGCGCTTGCCGCGGACGGTCTGACCGCGGCCTGGTCTTCACCCGGGGCACCCCGCCACGGACGGAGGGTTGCCGGACAGCGGGCCGGGGCCGTAGTCGCTGTCACTCATGACCTGCCAGCATCTTGCCACACCGGGCGGAACGCGCAAGGCGCGGTCCGCCATGCGGACCGCGCCTCGGGGTGCGGATACTCAACGGCCCCGCGAGGGCCGCGATTTGGGGTGCGGGCTCACCGGTGGGAGGCGGCCACCCAGCGCTCCAGGGCCGCCTGGGCGCGGCCGGAGTCCAGCGACTCGGCGGCCAGCCGCATCCCGTCGGCGATGCGTTCGGTCAGCGGCGCGGCCGAGGGGCGCAGGGCCGCCAGGGCGGCGGCGGAGTTGAGCAGGACGGCGTCGCGGACGGGGCCCTTCTCGCCCGCCAGGAGTCTGCGCGCCACATCGGCGTTGTACGAGGCATCGGCGCCGCGCAGCGCCTCCACCGGCACCAGTTCGATGCCGACGTCGCGCGGGTCGAAGGTCTCCTCGCGCACCTCGCCGCCGCCGACCAGCCAGACCCGGGAGGTGGCGGTCGTGGTCAGCTCGTCGAGCCCGTCGTCGCCCCGGAAGACCAGCGCCGAGGAGCCGCGCTCGGCGAGGACGCCGGCGATGATCGGCGCCATCCGGGCGTCGGCGACCCCGGTGGCCTGGGCGCGGACCCGGGCCGGATTGGTGAGCGGGCCGAGGAAGTTGAAGACGGTGCGGATGCCCAGTTCCTTGCGGGCCGGGGCGACGTGCCGCAGCGCCGGGTGGAAGCGGACCGCGAAGCAGAAGGTGATCCCGGCCTCCTCCGCGACCTCGGCGACCCGGCCGGGCGCCAGCTCCAGATTGACGCCCAGCTTCTCCAGCACGTCGGAGGCGCCCGAGGCCGAGGAGGCGGCCCGGTTGCCGTGCTTGACGACCTTGGCGCCCGTCCCCGCGATCACGATGGAGGACATGGTGGAGATGTTGACGGTGTGGGCGCCGTCGCCGCCGGTCCCCACGATGTCGACGCTCTCGCCGGGCACCTCGATGGTGCGGGCGTGCGCGTACATCCCCCGGACCAGGCCGCTGATCTCCTCGACCGTCTCGCCTTTGGCCCGCAGCGCGACCGCGAAGCCGGCGATCTGGGCGTCGGTGGCCTCACCGCGCATGATGCGGTCCATCGCCCAGGCGGTGGCCTCGGCACTCTGGTCGCGTCCGTCCAGAAGGCCGTTGAGCACCTCGGGCCAGGAACGGACCGCCGTGGTGTCGCCTCCAGCGGGTTGCGCAGCGCTCATGGTCGCTCCTGGTTCGTCTCGAACTGCGGGATGGTCCATACCCTAACCAAGCCCGGCAACGGCCTGGGGCCCCGTCCAGCGAATGGACGGGGCCCCGGCGTGGCGATCAGTCGGTCAGGGTGGCGCGGAGATCAGTGGTGGCCGTGGCCTTCCTGGATCTCCTTGTACTCCTCGGCGGTCGGCTTGGGGATCTGGGTCCCCTCACCGAAGTACGCCTGGGAGAGCTTGGCCCGGAGCTTCTCGCCGCCCTTGACCTTGCGCTCCACACCGTTCTCGTCGACCGTCGGGCCGATCTCGACCGGCTTGTACTGCTCGTGCTGGGTGAGGGTGTGCAGCTGCTCCTGGCTGAGCGGCTCGTGCACCTCGATGAACTCACCGTGCGGAAGCCGCTTGATGATGCCGGACTCGCGTCCGTGCAGCACCTTCTCGGCGTCGCGCCGCTGGAGACCCAGGCAGATCCGCTTGGTCACGATGAAGGCGATGACCGGTCCGGCGAAGAAGCCGATCCGCACGAACCAGGTGATCGCGTTGATCGAGAGGTGGAAGTGGGTCGCCCAGAGGTCGTTTCCACCACCCACCAGCGTGATCATGTACATCGTGATCCAGGCGACGCCGAGCGCGGTACGCGTCGGGGCGTTGCGCGGGCGGTCCAGCAGGTGGTGCTCGCGCTTGTCACCGGTGATCCAGGACTCGATGAACGGATAGACCGCCATCGCGCCCAGCACCAGACCGAAGACCACCAGCGGGATGAAGACACCCAGGACCAGCGTGTGGCCCCAGAGGTTGATCTCCCAGCCAGGCATCACACGGACCAGGCCCTCGGCGAAGCCCATGTACCAGTCCGGCTGGGCGCCGGTACCCACCATGTCCGGCCGGTAGGGGCCGATCGTCCAGATCGGGTTGATCGTCGCGATGGCGGCGACCGCCGCGATGACACCGAAGACCAGGAAGAAGAAGCCTCCGGCCTTCGCCATGTAGACCGGCATGAGCGGCATGCCCACGACGTTCTTCTCGGTCCGGCCGGGACCGGGGAACTGCGTGTGCTTGTGGTAGAAGACCAGGATCAGGTGGGCCACCACGAGGCCGAGCATGATGCCCGGCAGCAGCAGGATGTGGATCGAGTAGAACCTGGCCACGAAGTCCGTGCCGGGGAACTCGCCGCCGAACAGGAACATCGAGATGTAGGTACCGACGATCGGCACCGACAGGATCGCGCCCTGGGTGAACCGGACACCGGTGCCCGACAGCAGGTCGTCCGGGAGCGAGTAGCCGGTGAAACCGGTGAACATGCCGAGGACGAAGAGCAGGAAGCCGAACAGCCAGTTGATCTCGCGCGGCTTGCGGAAGGCGCCCGTGAAGAAGACGCGCATCATGTGCACGAACATGCCGGCGAGGAAGATCAGCGCGGCCCAGTGGTGGATCTGCCGGATGAGCAGACCACCGCGGACCTCGAAGCTGATGTCGAGCGTCGAGGCGTACGCCTCGGACATCAGCACGCCCTGCATCGGCGCGTAGACGCCGTGGTACTCCACCTCGTTCATCGACGGGTGGAAGAACAGCGTCAGGTACACACCCGTGAGGATGATGATGATGAAGCTGTAGAGGCAGATCTCGCCCAGCATGAAGGACCAGTGGTCCGGGAAGACCTTACGCAGGTTGGCCTTGGCGAGGGAGTAGATCCCGAGCCGGCCGTCTGCCCAGTCCGCCACCCGCTCGCCCGCGGGGGCCTTGCCCCGCTGCTCATCGGCAGGCGCTGTGGTCGTGTTACTCATCCGCGCTCCCAGAAGGCAGGACCGACGGGCTCATCGAAGTCGCCGAGGGCTTCAAGGTAGCCCTCGTCGTTCACGCCGATGTGCAGCTGCGGCAGGGCATGTCCGGCGGGGCCGAAGATCACCCGGGCACCGTCGGAGAGGTCGAAGGTGGACTGGTGGCACGGGCAGAGCGCGTGGTGCGTCTGCTGCTCGTAGAGGCTGATGGGGCAGCCGACGTGCGTGCAGATCTTGGAGAAGGCCACGATGCCCTCGTGCGACCAGTCGAGCTCGCGCTTGTCCTTGATGTCCTCCGGCTGGAGCCGGACGATCATCAGGGCGGCCTTGGCGATCTCGTTCATGAAGCCGTGGTCGTGCTCCTCCAGGCCCTCGGGCTTGGCGAAGGTCAGCGAGCCGACCGCGATGTCCTCGGGACGCAGCGGCTCACCCGTGTTCATGTTGACCAGGGCCTTGCCCTTGCCCCACAGGGTGTGACGCAGCTTGTCCTCGGGGAGCGGACCGAGGTCGCGCAGGAGGACGATGCCGGAGAGCGGCACCATGGCCAGCGCGCCGAACATGGTGTTGCGGATGAGCTTGCGACGGCCCAGGACCGAGTCCTCGGCGCCCTGCTTGAAGTCGTTCAGGACCTTGGCCTTGACCTCGGGCTCGGCCGAGATCGGGTGCCGGTCGTCGGCGATCTCCACGTCCGACATCAGGGTGCGCGCCCAGTGGACGGCGCCCGCGCCGATGCAGAAGAGCGCCACGGCGAGGGTCAGGCCCAGCGAGAAGTTGAGGGCGCTGACCTTGCCGATGGGCCAGATGTAGACGATCTTCTCGATCGGGAAGATCACGAAGCACGCGATGAACCCGATGGTCGCCAGCATCGACACCGTGAAGAGCAGGGCGACGGTCCGCTCGGACCGCTTGGCGGTCCGGTCGTCCAGGTCCTGCTGCCGTGCCTCGTGGGGGGGCAGGCCGGGGTCGGCGAACGGGTTGTCCGCCACGGCCACCGCGCCGTGCGCGGAGTCCTGCTTCGTCGGCAGGTTCTCTTCAGAATTCTCTTGGCTGCTCATGACTTCTTGGCCTTTGCGGTCCGGGCGGCGACCCAGATGGCCACGGCGATCAGGGTGCCGAGGCCGAAGATCCACGCGAAGAGTCCTTCGGCGACCGGGCCGATACCGCCCAGCTTCAGACCACCGGGGTTCTCGGACTTGTCGCTGTTGACCGTCTGGAGGTACGCGACGACGTCCTTCTTCTCCTGCTCGGGCAGGACCGTGTCCGGGAAGGACGGCATGTTCTGCGGGCCGGTCTGCATGGCCTCGTAGATGTGCTTGGGGCTCACGTCCGTGAGGTCGGGCGCGTACTTGCCGTTGGTGAGCGCGCCGCCCTCGCCGGTGAAGTTGTGGCACTGCGCGCAGTTGTTGCGGAACAGCGTGCCGCCGTTGGCGATGTCGGCGCCCTCGGGGCTGTACTGCTTGGCGGTCGGCGTCGTGGGGCCGGCACCGAGCGAGGCGATGTAGGCCGCCATCTGGTCGATCTCGGCCTGGGTGTAGATCACCTTCTTGCGCGGTGCCTGGGCGCCGGGCTGCTGGAGCGGCATGCGGCCGGTACCGACCTGGAAGTCGACCGCGGCCGATCCCACGCCGACCAGGCTCGGACCGTCAGAGCTGCCCTGACCGCCGGTGCCGTGGCAGCTGGAGCAGCCCACGGCGTAGAGCTTCTTGCCCTCCTCGATGGCGAGGGACTGGGCGGTTTCTTCGGCCTGCGCCTTGTCCGCGGGTGCGAACGCGGTGTA
Organism: Streptomyces albidoflavus; assembly: GCF_000719955.1. Taxonomy (GTDB): domain Bacteria; phylum Actinomycetota; class Actinomycetes; order Streptomycetales; family Streptomycetaceae; genus Streptomyces; species Streptomyces albidoflavus. The sequence continues at coordinate 403,168 of NZ_JOII01000006.1, read as the reverse complement.
CAGCCCCCCGGTGGCCGCCAGCGCGAGGAGTAGGACGACGAACGCCGCCAGCGGATGGCGTCGTCGTGCGGAGAGCTTTTTCACGGATTACCCCGGTGTCAGGATCTTCTGCGTCGATGCTTCTGGGCAGTGGGACTTCGTACGAAGTACGAGACCTAATTACTTGATCATGTAGATCGTGGCGAAGAGGCCGATCCAGACGACATCGACGAAGTGCCAGTAGTAGGACACGACGATGGCGGACGTGGCCTGTTCGTGGGTGAACCTCCTGGCCGCGTAGGTGCGGCCGAGGACGGCAAGGAAGGCGAACAAACCGCCCAGCACGTGCAGTCCGTGGAAGCCGGTGGTCAGGTAGAACACGGAGCCGTACGGGTCCGAGGAGATGGTGAGCCCCTCGTGCTTGACCAGCTCGGTGTACTCGAGTACCTGACCGCCGATGAAGATCGCACCCATGATGAAGGTCACGATGAACCACATCCGGAGCTTCTTCACGTCCCCGCGCTCGGCGGCGAAGACGCCGAGCTGGCAGGTGACTGAGGAGAGCACCAGGATGGAGGTGTTGGTGAGCGAGAACGGGAAGTTCAGGCTGTCCGCCATTTCCTTCCAGTGATCCGGCCCGGTCACCGATCGCAGGGTGAAGTACATCGCGAAGAGGGCCGCGAAGAACATCAGCTCGGAACTCAGCCAGATGATGGTGCCCACACTGGTGAGGTTCGGCCGATTGACCGTCGGGTGCGCGTGCCCTGTTTCTACTGTCGTTGCTGTCGCCACGACCGACATTATGTCGGTCCCTTATCCCGCCCTCACTCCGGGGGGTGCCGTTCGGAGTGTCAGCCCTCCCTGTCCAGCTCGAACGGCCCATCGCCGGGGCTGTCGGACCGGTGTTGACGGGGTGTCGGACGGAGTAGCATCCGCGCATCGGCCCCGCCCGCCGGGCGGCCCCCGGGAGACCCCGGTGCGGCCCAGGGGCGGGCCGGTGCCGCACGGCCTCCGGCACGGCCGCGTACGCCCCGTGGGGCGGGTCCGCCGGGGGTGGCAAGACCGCAGGGCCCGAAGACACCGACGTCACGGAGGAACCATGCAGGCGACCGCCACGGTGCTGGTCTACAGCGACAATTCCGCCACCCGCGAGCAGGTCCGGCTCGCGGCGGGCCGCAGGCCGGCGGCGGACGTCCCCCCGGTGCGGTTCGTGGAGTGCGCGACCCTCCCGGCCGTCCTCAAGGAACTGGAGCACGGCGGCATCGACGCCTGCGTGCTGGACGGCGAGACCGCCCCGATCGGGGGCATGGGCGTGTGCAGGCAGCTCAAGGACGAGATCTTCCAGTGCCCGCCGGTGCTGCTGCTCATGGGCCGCCCGCAGGACGCCTGGCTGGCCACCTGGAGCCGCGCCGACGCGGCCGTGACGCTGCCGGTGGAGCCGGTGGAGTTCGCCGGGGCGCTGGCGGCCCTGCTGCGGCCGCGCAAGCCCGTCACGGCCTGACTCCCGGCGCGGGGCCACTCGTAAGAGTGATCTTCCTCGCTCCTGGAGCCGCACGACCGCCGCGAGGGGCGGCCCGGATCTCCCGGGCCGCCCCTCGCGGCGTGTCGGGCGCGTCACGCGCTCAGATCCGGGGACTGAGGCGGTCGGCGGGCCCGGGGGCCTTGCCGGGCGGCGCCTCGGGGGCGTTGGCGCTGCCGGCCTTCCAGTCCGCCCAGTCGACGTTCCAGTCGCCGAAGCCGTTGCCGAACGGGTCCATGTCCTCGCCGATGCTGTTGACGACGTGGACCAGGTCGCCCTCGCGGACCGTCTCGAAGAACCAGGCGGCGTTCTTCGTGCTCATCCCGACGCAGCCGTGGCTGACGTTGGCCGAGCCGTGCGAGCCCACCGACCAGGGCGCGGCGTGCACGTACTCGCCGCTCCAGGTGACCCGGGTCGCGTAGTACACCGGCAGGTCGTACGACTCGGAGCTGCCCGCGGCGATGCCCACCGAGGTGCCGCGCATCCGGACGAAGTACTCCTTGCCGAGCACCACCTTGACGCCGTTGCGGGTGGCGAAGCCGGGCTTGCCGGTGGTGACCGGGAGGGTGGTCAGCTCCTCGCCGTCCTTGAACACCGTCATGGCGTGCCGCGAGGCGTCGACGACGGCCTCTATCTTGCTGCCCGTGCGGATCGTCAGCGGCTTGCCGGCGGCCCCGCGGACCTTGTCGGTGACCCGGACGCCGCCGAGTTCGCTGCGGGCCGTCACGGTGGCGTTGGCGGGCCAGTACTCCTTGGGCCGGTAGTGCAGCGTCTTGCTGTCCACCCAGTACCAGCCGCCGGTCTCCACGGCCGGTTTCGAGGTGACCTTCAGGGAGTTCTCGACGACCGCGCGGGCCTTGCGGTCCTCGACGGGGGCGTTCAGCTCGGCGACGATCGGCTGGCCGACGCCGTAGGTGCCCTTCTCGGGGCCGAAGGTGACCTTGAGGCGCTTGTCCTTGCCCTTGCCCTGCGCGGCGGTGTCGAAGGTCATCGTGCGCCGTCCTGGGCCCCCGTCGCCGTTCTCGGTGGAGGCGGTGACGGTGTAGCGGGCGGCGGCGGCGAGCGGGCCCGTGGTGCGCCAGCGGGTGCCGTCGGCCGAGAGTTCGCCGGCGACCCGGCGCCCGGAGGCGTCGACGGCGACGACGTCGGTCAGCCGGCCCTTGCCGGTGGCGGTGACCTCGAGGGGCTTGTCCGGGTCGGCCTTGGTGCGGCCGCCCGCGCTGATGGCGACGTCCTGGGCCGCGTCGTACGGCGCGGCCGCGAGCGGGTGGGTCTCGGAGCTCCCGCATGCCGTGGCCCCGGCCCCGAGGGCGACCACCAGCACGGTGCAGCTCAGAACCGTACGGATTCGCGGAGTGTGGCTCATGTCCACACCGTAGGAACGGATACGGCGCCCGGCCCGGCGGGTTGGGCCGTTCGGGTGCGGGAACGCCGTCAGGCCCGGCTCCTCCTCGCGGGAGGTGCCGGGCCTGACGGGCCGCCGGGGCGGCGGGGTTCAGCGAGGTGTCACTGGTTCTGGTTCTCGCCGCGGTAGTACTCGTAGATCCAGCCCCAGAGGCCGATGAGCAGCATCGGGGCGGAGAAGTACATCAGCCACCAGTCGAAGACCACGCCCAGGAAGGCGAGGGCACCACCGATGCCGAGGGAGAGCGGCTGCCAGCTGTGCGGGCTGAAGAAGCCCACTTCGCCGGCCTCGTCCGCGACCTCCGCCTCCTTGTCGTCCTGCGCCATCGCGTCGACCCGCCGGGCGGTGAACGCCAGGTAGAAGCCGACCATGATGGAGAGGCCGAAGGCGAGGAAGAGTGCCGTCGTCCCGGCGGGCTCCCGCGACCAGAGGCCGTAGACCACGGCCACGAGCAGGATGAAGGCGCTCAGCCAGATGAACATCTTGCCCTGGATCTTCACTTGCCTGCCTCCTTGGTGCCCGCGACGGCCTTGGGCTGCGGGTCGTGGTCCTCAAGGTGGTCCATGGCGGCGATCTCAGGGTGGTGCAGGTCGAACGCCGGGGATTCCGAGCGGATGCGCGGCAGCGTGAGGAAGTTGTGCCGCGGCGGCGGGCAGGAGGTCGCCCACTCCAGCGAACGGCCGTAGCCCCACGGGTCGTCCACCTCGATCTTCTTGCCGTACTTGGCGGTCTTCCAGACGTTGTAGAAGAACGGCAGCAGCGACAGGCCGAGCAGGAACGAGCTGATCGTCGAGACCGTGTTCAGGGCGGTGAAGCCGTCGGCGGCCAGGTAGTCCGGGTACCGGCGGGGCATGCCCTCGGCGCCCAGCCAGTGCTGGACCAGGAAGGTGCCGTGGAAGCCGATGAACAGCGTCCAGAAGGTGATCTTGCCGAGCCGCTCGTCCAGCATCTTGCCGGTGAACTTCGGCCACCAGAAGTGGAATCCGGCGAACATCGCGAAGACCACGGTGCCGAAGACGACGTAGTGGAAGTGCGCGACGACGAAGTACGAGTCCGAGACGTGGAAGTCCAGCGGCGGGGAGGCCAGGATGACGCCGGTCAGGCCACCGAAGAGGAAGGTGACCAGGAAGCCGACCGACCACAGCATCGGGTTCTCGAAGGACAAGGAGCCCTTCCACATGGTGCCGATCCAGTTGAAGAACTTCACACCGGTCGGTACCGCGATCAGGAAGGTCATGAAGGAGAAGAACGGCAACAGCACGCCGCCGGTGACGTACATGTGGTGCGCCCACACCGTCACGGAGAGACCGGCGATGGCGATGGTGGCGCCGACCAGACCCATGTAGCCGAAGATCGGCTTCCGCGAGAACACCGGGATGATCTCGGAGACGATGCCGAAGAACGGCAGGGCGATGATGTACACCTCTGGATGCCCGAAGAACCAGAAGAGGTGTTGCCAGAGCAGTGCTCCGCCGTTCTCCGGACTGAAGACCTGTGCCCCGAACTTGCGGTCCGCCTCCAGGGCGAACAGCGCGGCGGCGAGGACGGGGAAGGCCAGCAGCACCAGGACACCGGTGAGCAGGACGTTCCAGGTGAAGATCGGCATGCGGAACATCGTCATGCCGGGCGCGCGCATGCAGATGATCGTGGTGATGAAGTTGACCGAACCGAGGATCGTGCCGAAGCCCGAGAGCGCCAGACCCATGATCCACATGTCGGCGCCGACACCCGGCGAGCGGACGGCGTCCGACAGCGGGGAGTAGGCGAACCAGCCGAAGTCGGCCGCACCCTGCGGGGTGAGGAAGCCGGCCACCGCGATCAGCGAGCCGAAGAGGTAGAGCCAGTAGGCGAACATGTTCAGCCGCGGGAACGCCACGTCGGGCGCACCGATCTGGAGCGGCATGATCCAGTTCGCGAAACCGTTGAAGAGGGGCGTCGCGAACATCAGCAGCATGATCGTGCCGTGCATCGTGAACGCCTGGTTGAACTGCTCGTTCGAGATGATCTGCGTGCCGGGCCTGGCCAGCTCGGCGCGCATCACCAGGGCCATCAGGCCACCGATGCAGAAGAAGATGAACGAGGTGACCAGGTACAGCGTGCCGATCGTCTTGTGATCGGTGGTGGTCAGCCACTTCACGACGACATTGCCCGGCTGCTTGCGGCGAACCGGCAGCTCGTTCTCGTACGAGTCGTCAGCTGCGGCGTCACCCTGGGGTTCGTTGAGGATGCTCACAGTTGGTTCTTCTCCGAGTTCCTGGCCGGGTCCGTCTGCTCGATGCCGGCCGGGACGTACCCGGTCTGGCCCTTCTCCCGGAGCTCCTCAAGGTGCTGCTGGTAGCGCTCGGGAGACACGACCTTGACATTGAAGAGCATGCGGGAGTGGTCGACGCCGCAGAGCTCGGCGCACTTGCCCATGAAGGTGCCCTCCTTGTTGGGGGTCACCTCGAAGGAGTTGGTGTGGCCGGGGATGACGTCCTGCTTCATCAGGAACGGGACCACCCAGAACGAGTGGATGACGTCCCGCGAGGTCAGCACGAAGCGGACCTTCTCGCCCTTGGGGAGCCACAGGGTCGGGCCCGGGTTGCCGTTCTGCGGGTTGCGCTCGCCGGGGGTACCGACGGCGTGGACGCCCTCGGCTCCCTCGGGGAACGCGTCCTTGAAGCGGTCCGGGATCGCCCTGAGGTCCTTGTCCTTCTTCGCGTCACCGGTGGCGGTGTCGCCGTCCACGTCCTCGACGTAGTTGAAGGCCCAGCTCCACTGGAAGCCGACCACGTTGATGGTGTGGGCGGGCTCGTCGGAGAGCTCGAGCAGCTTCGACTCGTCGCGGGCGGTGAAGAAGAAGAACACCGACACGATGAGGACGGGAACCACGGTGTACAGCGCCTCGAGCGGCATGTTGTACCGGGTCTGCGGGGGTACCTCGATCTTGGTGCGCGTCCGCCGGTAGGCGAAGCAGGCCCAGAGGATCAACGCCCACACCAGGACACCCGTGACGAGCGCAGCCGCCCAGGAGCCCTGCCAGAGGGAGAGGATGATCGGTGCCTCTTCGGTCACCGGGGTGGGCATACCAAGACGGGGGAAGTCCTCGTATGTGCAACCGGTGGCGGTTGCAAGGATCAGGCCCGCAGTCAGCACCTGCGGCAGCTTCCGCCGCATCGGGCGCCGCGACGAGCGGTCGGAGCCGTTGGGACTCACGTAGCGCCTTCCCGAGAGTCTCGCCCGCGCGGTCGGGTGCGGCCTCCACGCTGGTCGGTCGCCGGCCCTGCGGCGGGCAGGGGATTGGATGTTTATGCGGACCAAACCCTACTGGACTCAATTTGGGGCCGCGCGGGGAGGGTGCCCAACGCGCCGTGCCGCACCCCGAAGGGGTGGAATCCGTCCGGAATCCCGGCGCCTTTCCCCCATCTGACACCCCTTCCGCCCACGCCCTCCGCCCCCTTCCTTTACTCCCCGCGGGCGCGGGCGCGCGAGGATGTCGTGTCCGGCATCCCCCACGGGCGCGCGAGGACGTCGTGTCCGGCATCCCCCGCCGGCGCGCGGGGACGCCGGGCCCGGCATTCGAAGCCCGGCCGGCGCTTGAGGCCACCCCACCCCGGCCCCACGGGACGGCCACGTGAGAACCGGCGAGCCACGCCCCCTCCCCGGGGCGCAGCCCCGCCCCCGGGGTTAGCGTGACGCCGTGCCCTACTTCGACGCGGCGTCGGCCGCCCCCCTGCATCCGACGGCCCGCCAGGCCCTCCTGGCCTCCCTCGACGAGGGCTGGGCCGACCCGGCCCGCCTCTACCGGGAGGGCCGCCGCGCCCGCCTCCTGCTGGACGCCGCCCGGGAGAGCGCGGCCGAGTCGGTGGGCTGCCGCCCCGACGAGCTGGTTTTCACTCCTTCGGGGACGCAGGCCGTCCACTGGGGCATGGCCGGCGCTCTGGCGGGCCGCCGCCGTACCGGCCGCCACCTGGTCGTCTCCGAGGTCGAGCACTCCTCGGTCCTGCACACGGCCGAGTCCTTCGAGGCCGAGGGCGGCGAGGTCGACCGGGTCGGCGTGGAGAGCACCGGCCGCGTCCCGGCCCAGGCGTTCGCCGCCGCCCTGCGCGCCGACACCGCGCTGGCCTGCCTCCAGTCGGCCAACCACGAGGTGGGCACCGCCCAGCCGGTGGAGGAGGTGGCCGAGGCGTGCCGGGCGGCCACGGTCCCGCTGCTGGTGGACGCCGCCCAGTCGCTCCCCTGGGGTCCGGTCCCGGGCCCGTGGTCCCTGCTGACCGGCAGCGCCCACAAGTGGGGCGGCCCGCCCGGGGTGGGACTGCTGGCGGTGCGCAAGGGGACGCGGTTCGCGCCGCGGGGCCCGGCGGACGAGCGGGAGTCGGGCCGCGCCCCCGGCTTCGGCAACCTCCCGGCGGTGGTCGCGGCGGCGGCCTCGCTCCGGGCGGTACGCGCCGAGGCGGAGGCCGAGGGGGTGCGGCTGCGGGAGCTGGTGGACCGGATCAGGCTGCGGCTGCCGGAGCTGGTGGACGACATGGAGGTGGTCGGCGACCCGGTGCACCGGCTGCCGCACCTGGTCACCTTCTCCTGCCTCTACGTCGACGGCGAGGCGCTCCTGCACGAGCTGGACCGGGCCGGCTTCGCCGTCTCCTCGGGCTCGTCCTGCACCTCCTCGACGCTGACGCCCAGCCATGTGCTGCGGGCGATGGGCGTACTGAGCGAGGGGAACGTCCGGGTGTCGCTGCCCCACGGCACGCCCGCCACCGACGTGGACCACTTCCTCACCGTGCTCCCGGAGGCGGTCCGCGCGGTCCGGGCCCGGCTGGGGGCGCCCGGCGCCGAACCCCCGGCCGTCCAGGAGGCCCTGGTGGTGGACGCGCTGGGACGCCGCTGCCCGGTTCCGGTGATCGAGCTGGCCAAGGTGATCGACCGGGTCCCGGTGGGCGGCACCGTCACGGTGCTGAGCGACGACGAGGCGGCCCGGCTCGACATCCCCGCCTGGTGCAGGATGCGCGAGCAGGAGTACGTCGGCGAGGAGCCTGCCGTACGGGGCACCGCCTACCAGGTGCGGCGGCTGGTCTGAGCCCGGGCCGGGCGGCGGCTGATGCGAGGCGCCGCCCGGCCGGTGCGGCTCAGACCAGGTGGGCCTGGACCTCGGCGGCGGCGTCGTGGCCGTACGCCTTGGTGAAGCGGTCCATGAAGGGGACCCGGCCGAGGGTGTACTCCTGGGTGCCGACGGTCTCGATGACCAGGGTGGCGAGCATGCAGCCGACCTGGGCGGCGCGCTCCAGGGAGACGCCCCAGGACAGGCCGGAGAGGAAGCCCGCGCGGAAGGCGTCGCCGACACCGGTCGGGTCGGCCTTGGTCTCCTCCTCGGGCACGCCGACCTCGACCGGGTCCTCGCCGGCGCGCTCGATGCGTACGCCGCGCGAGCCGAGGGTGGTGACGCGGTGGCCGACGCGGCCGAGGATCTCCTCGTCGCTCCAGCCGGTCTTCGACTCGATGAGGCCCTTCTCGTACTCGTTGGAGAAGAGGTAGGTGGCGCCGTCGAGGAGGGTGCGGATCTCGGCGCCGTCCATCCGCGCGATCTGCTGGGAGAAGTCGGCGGCGAACGGGATGTTCCGGCTGCGGCACTCCTCGGTGTGGCGGAGCATCGCCTCGGGGTCGTCGGCGCCGATGAGGACGAGGTCGAGGCCGCCGACCCGCTCGGCGACGGCCTGGAGCTCGATGAGGCGGGCCTCGCTCATGGCGCCGGTGTAGAAGGAGCCGATCTGGTTGTGGTCGGCGTCGGTGGTGCAGACGAAGCGCGCGGTGTGCAGCACCTCGGAGATGCGGACCGAGCCGGTGTCGACGCCGTGCCGGTCGAGCCAGGCCCGGTACTCGTCGAAGTCGGCTCCCGCCGCGCCGACCAGGACGGGCGCGGTGCCGAGCTGGCCCATGCCGAAGCAGATGTTGGCCGCGACCCCGCCGCGCCGGACGTCGAGCTGGTCGACGAGGAAGGAGAGCGAGACCGTGTGGAGCTGGTCGGCGACGAGCTGGTCGGCGAAGCGGCCGGGGAAGGTCATCAGGTGGTCGGTGGCGATGGAGCCGGTGACAGCGATACGCACGGCGGGTCTGCTCCCTGCGGAGGGTGGGGGCGGCGGGCGCCCGGGCGGGTGACGCGGAGTTCGGTCGGTTCACGCTATCCGCTGGTCCCTGCCGGGCCCAAGGCTGCGCGAATCGACGAAACTACCCGATAGTAGGGCTTTCCTCGCCGGGGAGGACGTGCCTACGGTGCAAATATGTCGAACCAGAGCGTCAAGGACGCCGGCCCCCTCGAGCTGGACCACGGTTTCGAAGTACTGCGCGGCGACTGCGCCCGCATGTCCAAGGACTGGCCCGCCCCGCACGGCGCGCCCCGCACCGCGGTCCCCCTCTCCGCGATCCACGGCGTACGCGTGACCCCCGCCTCGGTACGCCTGATCGACGGCATGTCGGAGTACGGCGACTAGACCGCACCCGCTCCCACCTCCCTCTTCCGGCCGCACCGGAACCGACTTCGTCTCCGCCCCGTCCCACCGGCGTCCCCAACAGGGGGACACCGGTGACGGCCGGCCCTCCCCGGGGCAGGCCGTACGGGACAGTCCAGGCGAAGGAGCGATGCGGTGAGCACCGAGCGATCCGACCAGGAGCAGGAACGGCCCAGGCGGCGTTCCCCGATGGCCGTTGCCTCGGTGGCGGCAGCCGTCCTGATCGTGGGCGGCGGAGGAGCGTACCTGGTGACCGCGGCCGCCTCCGGCGACGCCAAGGACGGCGGGCAGCCGGCCGGCGCGGACGCGGGCGACGCCCCTCCCCCGCTGGAGCTGGACGGCCACACCCGGGGCGTGGCCCCCGGTGAGCCGGACCCGGGCGGCGGCGTCTACCAGGCGAAGGGGAAGCTGCCCGAGGGCCCGGGCGAGGCGGCGGTCCAGCGGTTCGAGGCGCCGCGCGAGACGGACGTGGCGAAGCTGGCGAAGGCGCTCGGCGTCTCGGGCGAGCCGCGCACCGAGGGCGGCAGCTGGCTGGTGGGCACGGCCAAGGACGGCCAGGGGCCGCTGCTGCGGGTCAACAAGCAGGCACCCGGCACCTGGAGCTACCAGGGCCACACCGTGCCGCACGGCGACGACTGCCCCAAGGGCAAGATGTGCGCCAGCTCCTCCGACGGCGCCCAGGAGGACGACCCGGTCGGCGAGAAGGCGGCGAAGAGCGCGGCCGCCCCCGTGCTGAAGGCACTCGGCCAGGACGACGCCAAGCTCGACGCCGGCCAGGTCTCGGGCGGTGTCCGGGTGGTCAACGCCCAGCCTGTGGTGGACGGCCTGCCGACGTACGGCTGGAGCACCGGCGTACGCGTGGCCCCGGACGGCTCGCTGGCCGGCGGCAGCGGACAGCTCTCCGAGCCGGTGAAGGGCGACACCTATCCGGTGCTGACCGCGAAGCAGGCGCTCGCCCAGCTCAACGGCGCCTCGAAGGGCGACGGCAAGGTCGGCATCGGCGGCTGCGCCAGCGCGGCCCCGCTCGACGGCGCCGAGTCGGCCGACGGTTCCGCTCCCCCGAAGGACCCGTGCACGCCGGGCGGTGATGCGCCGGAGCGCGAGCCGGTGGCGGTGCGCGGCGCGGTCTTCGGCCTCTCCGCCCAGTTCGTCTCCGGCCGCCAGGCGCTGGTGCCGTCCTGGCTCTTCGAGGTACGCCCCGAGGGCCACGACCGCTCGCACACGGTGACCCGCCCGGCCGTCGACCCTGAGTACCTGACCCCGCCCGCCACGCCCGAGAAGCCGGGCACCGACCCCGGCGCCTCCCCCGGCCAGGACCGCAAGCTCTCCGAGGCCGAGTCGTACCGCGTCGACGGCAAGGAGCTGACCGTCCGTTTCTGGGGCGGGGTCTGCGAGAAGTACACGGCCGAGGCCGAGGAGAAGTCCGGCAGCGTCACGGTCCGGATCACCAGTGAGCCGCAGGAGCCCGGCAAGGTCTGCGTGAAGATGGCCAAGCAGCTCACGGCGAAGGTGACCCTGGACAAGCCCCTCGGCGACCGCGAGGTCGTCGACGAGGACGGCTCGGCGGTCCCGCGCGACTGAGTAGCGCCAGCCCCCTAGCCCGCACCGGTGAACCCTCGCCCCTTCGGTGTGACGCCCGCCCGGCACCGGGCACCCAGTGAGGAAACGGGCGTCGACCACCGGACGGGGCGAGGGTGCCGGACATGCTGGCCGGACAGTGGCCACTGGGCTGGAGCGTCGCCGTGGTGTGCCTGGCCGGGGCCCTGACGGTGGCGTGCAGTGTGCGGCTGGCGGGGCTCGGGGACGTACTGGCCGACCGTACGGGCTGGGGCGAGGCGCTCTTCGGCGCGGTCCTCTTCGGGTTGGTGACCTCGCTCTCCGGCATCGTGATGACGGCGGTGAGCGCCGCCGACGACCAGCCGGAACTGGCGTACAGCAACGCGGTCGGCGGGATCGCGGCGCAGACGCTGGCGGTGGTCGCGGCCGACGCCTTCTACCGGCGGGTCAATCTGGAGCACGCCGCCGCCTCGCTCCAGAACCTCCTCTTCGGCTGCCTGCTGACCGGGCTGCTGGGGCTGGCGCTGATGGCCTCCTTCAGCCCGGACGTGACGGTGGCCGGGGTGCACCCGGCCTCGTTCGTGCTGATCCTCTTCTACCTGGGCGGCCTGCACCTGATCCACGAGAACACCGAGCCGATGTGGCGGGCGGTACGCACCCGGGAGACCGTCTGGGACGTGCCGCAGAGCGACGGGGCGTTCGCCCAGCGGTCCACCCCCCGGCTGTGGACCGAGTTCGTGGTCATCGCCGGGATCGTGGTCGTCGCCGGGTGGGCCGTCACCCAGGCCGCCGAAGGCATCCTCTCGGCGACCACCCTGCGCGCGGGCTTCGTCGGCGCGGTGATCCTGGGCGTCATCAACGGCCTCCCGGAAGCGGTCACCTCGATCGCCGCCGTCCGCCGCGGCGCCATCACCCTCGCCTTCGCCGCCATCATCGGCGGCAACTCCCTCGACGTCCTCAACCTGGCCGTCGGCGACTTCGCCTACCGCGGCGGCTCCCTCTACCACGCCGCCGGCAACGACGAACTCTTCCTCACCAGCGCCGCCCTGGTCATGACCACCGTCGTCCTGGGCGGCCTCCTCATCCGCCAGGAACGCGGCTGGTTCCGCCTGGGCTTCGACGGGGCGCTGTTGGTGGTGATCTACGCGGCTACGGTCACGATCTTGGCGTTTTGAGGGGAGGAGGCGCTGGGCTGGGGGCGTCTGGTGCGCGCAGCGGTGGCACTGAGCGGGTGGGAGTCCTGGGTTCCGTGGGCCCCTGCATACGCGGGGAGCACATCACCGTGGCGGCACGGCCCAGCAGATCGCGGGGACCACCCCCGCACACGCGGGGAGCACTCGATGACCTGCGGCTTTGCCTAGCAGCTCAGCCTATTTCTGCAAGCTTGCGAGATTGCCGCAATTAGGTCGAAAGCCGGCAAACACCCTCCCCTGTCGCGCCCGAAGCCCCGCCCATCCTCTCCCAGAACCCCCAGCAGCAGCGACAGTTGAGGCCACCGTCCAAGCCCAGCCAAACTCAAGCCCGGCCGGCGATTGAGGCCATCTGTGACCGCACAGGCCGACGGCCCGCGCCCCGAACACGACCCCCATCAGCCCGGCCGGCGCTTGAGGCCGAACCAGCCCGGCCGGCGCTTGAGGCCACCGAGCCCGGCCGGCAAGTGAGGCCCGGGCAGCAAAAAAGCGGCACCCCACCGAAGTGGGGCACCGCCTCTCGGCGAAGCGACTCAGCTGAAGGAGTCACCGCAGGCGCAGGAGCCCGTGGCGTTGGGGTTGTCGATGGTGAACCCCTGCTTCTCGATGGTGTCGACGAAGTCGATGGAGGCGCCGCCGAGGTACGGGGCGCTCATCCGGTCGGTCACGACCTTGACTCCGCCGAAGTCCTTGACGACGTCCCCGTCGAGCGAACGCTCGTCGAAGAACAGCTGGTAGCGAAGGCCGGAGCACCCACCGGGCTGGACCGCCACGCGCAGCGCCAGATCCTCACGACCTTCCTGGTCGAGCAGGGCCTTGACCTTGGCCGCGGCGGCGTCGGACAGGAGAATGCCGTCGCTCACGGTGGTCTTCTCGTCCTGAACGGACATCTACATCGCTCCCGGGTTGTACGGACTGCTTGCCGACTATGGGCAACTGCCGGTGAGGCCGGAACATTCCGCATCCGGCCTGTTTGTTTTCCGGCGCGTGCCGTGCGGGCCCGAGGGGCCCGGCCACGGCGGGGGTCCGGCCGGTCTCTTCATGCTCGCACACGGGGCGCCGGTACGGCACGGGGCAGGGGGCCGGGCGGCGGGGGATGCGTCACAGTGACGCGAGCGGCATCGTCAAAGTGACATTATGCGGTTATGATAGATAACGTCAATTAGACGAAAAGGCTCGTCTGCAGAACAGAAAGGGTGCGTGACGTGACCACCGCCCAGCCCCGCACGGACCTCGACGTGCAGCCGACGCCCCTCGCTCTGCTGCTGCTCGGCCGTGAGGCCGACCCCGCGAGCGAGCGCGGCGTCGACTGCCCCGGGGACCTGCCCTCCCCGTCCGACCCCGACCTGGTGGCGCGCGCCCGCGCGGCCAAGGAGAAGCTCGGGGACAAGGTCTTCGTCCTCGGTCACCACTACCAGCGCGACGAGGTCATCCAGTTCGCCGACGTCACGGGTGACTCCTTCAAGCTCGCCCGGGACGCCGCCGCGCGGCCCGAGGCGGAGTACATCGTCTTCTGCGGCGTGCACTTCATGGCCGAGTCGGCGGACATCCTCACCTCCGACGAGCAGAAGGTGGTCCTCCCCGACCTGGCGGCGGGCTGCTCGATGGCCGACATGGCCACGGCCGAGCAGGTCGCCGAGTGCTGGGACGTGCTGAGCGAGGCGGGCGTCGCGGACCAGGTGGTCCCGGTCGCGTACATGAACTCCTCAGCGGACATCAAGGCGTTCACCGGCAAGCACGGCGGCACCATCTGCACCTCGTCCAACGCCAAGCGGGCGCTGGAGTGGGCCTTCGAGCAGGGCCAGGACCCGGCCACCACCAAGATCCTCTTCCTGCCCGACCAGCACCTCGGGCGCAACACCGCCGTCCGCGACCTCGGCATGTCCCTGGAGGACTGCGTCGTCTACAACCCGCACAAGCCGAACGGCGGCCTCACCGCCGAGCAGCTGCGGGACGCGCGGATGATCCTGTGGCGCGGCCACTGCTCGGTGCACGGCCGGTTCTCGCTGGAGTCGGTCGAGGACGTACGCGCCCGGGTCCCCGGGGTCAACGTCCTGGTGCACCCGGAGTGCAAGCACGAGGTGGTGGCCGCCGCCGACCTGGTCGGGTCGACGGAGTACATCATCAAGACGCTGGAGGCGGCACCGCGCGGCTCCAAGTGGGCGATCGGCACCGAGCTGAACCTGGTCCGGCGGCTGGCGAACCGTTTCGCCGAGGAGGACAAGGAGATCGTCTTCCTCGACCGCACGGTCTGCTTCTGCTCGACCATGAACCGGATCGACCTGCCGCACCTGGTGTGGACGCTGGAGTCCCTGGCCGAGGGCACCCTGGTCAACCGCATCGAGGTCGACAAGGAGACCGAGGACTTCGCCAAGCTGGCGCTGGAGCGGATGCTCGCACTGCCGTAGGGCTGCCGGGACTCCCGGCAGGCCGAAGCCCCCTCGCCGCTCGGGCGAGGGGGCTTCGGCCTGTCCCGGGGGCGCCTCCGGTGCGGGGGCGCCCCCGGTCCGCTCGGTGCGGCAGAGGGTCAGGACCTGGCGGGTTCCGGGGTCTGCTCCTCGGCCGGGGTCCCGCCCTGTCCGGGCACGTCGGCCTTGCCGTCCCGCTTGGCCGCCTTCTTGGCCGCGCGGCGCTCCTTGCGGAGTTCGACCATGGCGTAGAGCGTCGGGACCAGGACCAGAGTGAGGACCGTGGAGGTGATCAGGCCGCCGATGACCACGACGGCCAGGGGCTGGGCGATGAAGCCGCCCTCGCCGGTGACGCCGAGGGCCATCGGGATCAGGGCGAAGATCGTCGCCAGGGCGGTCATGAGGATGGGGCGGAAGCGGTGCCGGCCGCCCTCGATGACGGCCTCGATGATGCCGTAGCCCTTGTCCCGGTACTGGTTGATCAGGTCGATCAGCACGATCGCGTTGGTGACCACGATGCCGATCAGCATCAGCATGCCGATCATCGCCGGGACGCCCATCGGGGTGCCGGTGGCGATGAGCAGGCCGACCGCGCCGGTCGCCGCGAACGGGATGGAGACCAGCAGGATCAGCGGCTGCACCAGGGAGCGGAAGGTCGCCACCAGCAGCATGAAGACGATCGCGATGGCCGCGAGCATCGCCAGGCCCAGCTGGCCGAAGGCCTCGTCCTGGTCGGCGGAGACGCCGCCGATGGTGGCGGTGGCGCCCTCCGGGAGCTCCAGCGCGTTGATCTTCGTCTGGAGTTCCGCGGTGACCGCGCCGGTGTTGTCGGCGGTCGGGCGGGCGGTGACGGTGGCGGCCCGGGAGCCGTCGATCCGGGTCATCGAGACCGGGCCGTCGACCAGTTCCACGTCGGCGATCTGCCCCAGCTTGACCGGGCCGAGCGGCAGGGCGCGCAGCTCGGCGAGGGTCTCGGCGGGCTTCGCCGACTTCACCACGATGTCGCGCTCGGCGTCGTCCAGGACGACCTGGCCCGCGGTGGTGCCGCGGACGGACTGGGCGACGACCTGGCCGAGGCTGGCGTCGGTGAAGCCTGCCGCGGCGGCCTTCTCGTTGGCGCTCACGGAGATCCGCGGGACGCTCTGGGAGAGGTCGCTCTGCACGTCGGTGACGTCGTCCAGCTTCGCGACCTCCTCGCGGACCTGCTCGGAGGCCTTGGCGAGGACGTCGGCCTCGGCGGCCTTGACGACGACGCTCAGGTCCTGGCTGGCGAAGCCGTCGCCCGCCGCGACGCGGGTGTCGCCGATGCCGTCGAGTCCGGCGAGGCCCTTGTCCAGGGCCTTCTGCACGGTCTCGGAGGAGGCCGAGTCGGCGAGCTTGACCTGGTACGACGCCTGGTTGGTGTCGGTGCCGCCGCCGAAGGCCGCCATGAATCCGGAGGAGCCGATGGTGACCTGGTAGTCCTCGACGCCCTCGGTCTCCTTCAGCAGCGCCTCGACCTTCTCGGCGGCCTCGTCGGTGGCCGCGAGGCTGGTGCCGGGGGCCAGCTCCTGCTTGACGGAGAGGACGTCCTGCTCGCCCTGGTCGAAGAAGTTGGTCTTCAGCAGCGGGGCCATGCCGAAGGTGCCGAGCAGCACCGCGACGGCGATGGCGAGGCTGGTGAGCCGGCGCCGGGTGGCGAACTTCAGGATCGGTACGTAGAGGCGCTGGAGGCGGCTCCTGGCCTCCTTCTCCTCGGCCGCGGCACGGGCCGCCTCGGCGTCCTCGGGGGTGCCCTTGGGGGCGCGCAGGAACCAGAAGGAGAGCACCGGGACCACGGTCAGCGACACCAGCAGCGAGGCGAGCAGCGCGGCGGTGACGGTGAGCGAGAACGAGCCGAACAGCTCGCCGACCATGCCGCCGACGAGGCCGATCGGCAGGAAGACGGCGACCGTGGTGAGGGTGGCGGAGGTGACCGCTCCGGCGACCTCCTTGACGGCGGTGAGGATCGCCTCCTTGCGCTCCTCGCCGTAGCCGAGGTGCCGCTTGATGTTCTCCAGGACCACGATCGAGTCGTCGACGACGCGGCCGATGGCGATGGTGAGCGCGCCCAGCGTCAGCATGTTGAGCGACAGGTCGCGGGTCCACAGCACGATCAGCGCGAGCACCACGGAGAGCGGGATGGAGACCGCGGTGACCAGGGTGGAGCGGATCGAGGCGAGGAAGACGAGGATGATCACGACGGCGAAGACCAGGCCGAGGGCGCCCTCGGTGGTCAGCCCCTCGATGGACTTGGCGACGGCCGGGCCCTGGTCGCTGACGACGGTCAGCTCGGAGGAGTCGCCGAGGTCGGCGCGGAGCTCGGGGAGCTTCTCGGCGACCGCGTCGGAGATGGCGACGGCGCTGCCGTCCCGGTCCATGGTGACGACGACGGCGAGGCTGGGCTCACCGTTGGTGCGGGTCAGCGAGGTGGCCGTGGCCTGCTGCTGCTCGACCTTGGCGACCGAGCCGAGGCGGACGGGCGCGGGGGCCTTGCCGGCGTCGCCGGGTCCCGCCTGGGCACCCGGGCCGCCCTGACCGCCCTGGCCGCCGGCGGCGGGGGCGATGCGCAGGTCCTCGATCTGCTTCACCGAGGTGAAGCCGCCGCCGACCTGGACGGTGCGGTTCTCGCCCTTCTCGTCGAAGGAGCCGGCCGGCACGGTCGCCCCGGCGGCCTGGAGGGCCTGGACGAGGTCGGCGCTGCTCAGGCCGGCCTTGGCGAGGCCGGCGTCGTCGGGGGTGACCGCGATCTGGAGTTCGCGGACGCCGTCCACGGAGACCTGGCCGACGCCGTCGATCGATTCGAGGGAGGGGACGACGGTCCGCTCCAGCTGTCCGGCGAGGGCCTGCTGGTCCTTGTCGGAGGTGACGGCGAGCACCACGGTCGGGATGTCGTCGGTGGAACCGGCGACGACCTGCGGGTCGACGTCGTCCGGCAGCATCGCGCGGGAGCGGTTGACGGCCTGCTGGATGTCGGCGACGAGCTGCTGGGTGCCGGCGGAGCCGAAGTCGAACTGGGCCATGAGGACGGCGTTGCCCTCGCTGGCGGTGGCGGTGATGCCGGTGATGCCCTCGACCGCGTCGATGGACTTCTCCAGCGGTTCCACGACCTGCTTCTCGACCACGTCGGGCGAGGCGCCGGGGTAGGGCGCGAGGACGGACACCATGGGCAGTTCGATGGAGGGGAGCAGCTGCTGTTTGAGCTGCGGGATGGCTATCGCGCCGAAGAGCAGCGCGATGATCGACATCAGACCTATCAGGGCCCGTTGCGCGAGGCTGAACCGGGACAGCCAGGACATGGTGGTGTCGCTCCTCAAGTGGCGTGCTGGGCAACGGCGTCGGCCGTCGGAGGCCGTCCGTGAGCGGCCTCGCGGACCCGCCGGCGAGGGCCGCGACCGCGCCCCCCGCTCCACGATGGGCGACGGCGGCGGGTGGTGGGGCCGCTTCCGGGCGGATTTCTCGGCCGCCCCGTACTGCGGGCGCAGTAGGGGTGGTACACCTCGGGGTTTATCCCATGCCCTGGTGCGTCCCGGAGGCGGGGTGGGGGACGGCGGGCGGCCGGTTCAGGCGGTGCGGGGGCGGACCAGGCCCGTCTCGTAGGCGGTGACGACGAGTTGGGCCCGGTCGCGGGCGCCGAGTTTGGCCATGGCGCGGTTGACGTGGGTCTTGACGGTGAGCGGGCTGACCTGGAGGCGACCGGCTATCTCGTCGTTGGAGAGGCCGCCCGCGACGTGGACGAGGACCTCGCGTTCGCGGCCGGTGAGGGCGGCCAGCCGCTCCTCGAGCGCCCCGGGCCGCTCGTCGGCACCGTGGCCGGACTGGGCGAGGAAGGAGGCGATGAGGCCCTTGGTGGCGGCCGGGGAGAGCAGGGCCTCGCCGGCGTGGGCGACGCGGATGGCGCCGAGCAGTTCGGCGGGCTCGGAGCCCTTGCCGAGGAAGCCGGAGGCGCCGGCGCGCAGGGCGCGGACCACGTACTCGTCGACCTCGAAGGTGGTCAGCATGACCACCCGCACGGTGTCGAGGGCCGGGTCGGCGCTGATCAGCCGGGTGGCGGCGAGGCCGTCGGTGCCGGGCATCCGGATGTCCATGAGAACGACGTCGGGGCGGGCGGCGCGGGCCAGTTCGAGGGCCTGGTCGCCGTCGGCGGCCTCGCCGACGACCTCCATGTCGGGTTCGGAGTCGACGAGCACCCGGAAGGCGCTGCGCAGCAGGGCCTGGTCGTCGGCGAGCAGCACCCTGATGGTCATCGGCCGTCCTTCGGTGCGTCGGTCCGCGCCGGGGGTACGGGCGCGGGCGGGCGGTTCGCGGGGGCGGCGCCCTGGGCGGGCAGGATCGCATGGACCCGGAAGCCGCCGCCGAAGCGGGGCCCGGCCGTGCAGGTGCCGCCGAGCGCGGTGACGCGTTCGCGCATGCCGAGCAGGCCGTGGCCGCCGCCGGGGGGCGGTTCGGCGGGGGCGGCGCCCGGGGCGGGCGTGGCGGCGGGACCGCCGTCGAGGACGGTGATCTCGACCTGCCCGTCCACGGGGACGATGCTGACCTCGGCGCGGGCGCCGGGCCCCGCGTGCTTGTGGACGTTGGTCAGCGCCTCCTGCACCACCCGGTACGCGGCGAGGTCGACGGCGGCCGGCAGCGGGTCGCCTCGGTCGGGGCAGGCGATCTCGACCGGCAGGCCGGCGTTGCGGAATCGTTCGGCCAGGTCGTCGAGGCGGGCGAGGCCGGGCGCCGGTTCGGTGGGGGCCTCGGGGTCGCCGCTCTGGCGGAGCAGGCCGACGGTGGCCCGGAGTTCGTCGAGCGCGGAGCGGCTGGCCTCGCGGACGTGGGCCAGTGCCTCCTTGGCCTGGTCGGGCCTGCGGTCCATGACGTGGGCGGCGACCCCGGCCTGGACGTTGACCAGGGCGATGTGGTGGGCGACGACGTCGTGCAGGTCGCGGGCGATCCGCAGCCGCTCCTCGGCGACCCGGCGGCGGGCCTCCTCCTCCCGGGTGCGCTCGGCCCGGTCGGCCCGCTCGTGGATGGCGGTGATGTACGCCCGCCTGCTGCGCACGGCGTCCCCCGCGGCGGCGGCGAGGCCCAGCCAGGCGAAGATGCCGAAGTTCTCCTGGGCGTACCAGGGCAGGTTGCCGCAGAGCATGGCGCCGGCGGTGAGGCCGGCCGAGGTGAGCAGGCCGATCCGCCAGGTGGTGGGGCGGTCGGTGCGGGCGGCGACGGTGTAGAGGGCGACGGCGGCGCTCATCACGACGGGGGTGCGCGGGTCGCTGGAGACCAGGACCGCGAGCGAGGCGGCGGAGGTCGCGGCGAGGACGGGGCGCGGGGCACGGCGGCGCAGGACGAGGGCGGCGGCGCCGAGGGCCATCAGGGTGAATCCGGTGGCGTCGGGCGATGCGGCCTGCCAGGTGGGGCCGTCCGGATGGTGCGGGTCGGTCAGCGAGGACGCCAGCATGCAGAGGAGGACGCCGGCGGCGAGGACCGCGTCCAGCAGCCGGGGGTGGGCGCGGGCCTTGCGGCGCAGGCGGGCGTAGGCGCGGCGCGGGGGTGCGGCGGGGGGGGTGGGGGTCGGGCTCACGGGCCCCTCCGGGGTGCGCTGGCGGTACCGCTCGGCCCGGCCGGGCCGTCTCACAGCCCCGTCCGGCGGTGTGCGCACGCCGTTCCGGGGCGGTCTCATTCTGCCTGAACGCGTGACGCCCCCCGGCCGTCGGGCCGGGGGGCGTCACGCGGTGCGGGTCCGTGGTGGTGTTCAGCCGGGGATGAGGCCGTCGTCGCTGAGGAGTTCGCGGACCTCTTCGAGGCTGGCCTCGGGGGCCGGGAGGATCAGCTCGGACGGCTCCAGGGAGTCGTCGGGAAGCGGGGTTCCCAGCTCGCGGACCTTGTCCAGGAGTGCGGTGAGAGTGGCGCGGAAGCCCGGGCCGTCACCGTTCTCCATCTCGGTGAGCAGTTCGTCGTCCAACGCGTTCAGCTCGGCGAAGTGGCTGTCGGCCAGCTTCACCTGCCCCTCGCCCATGATCCGTACGATCACGACGCCCTCCTCGGCGCTCAGTTCTTCTCGAAGCGGGGGGTGTCCTCCGGCTGCTGCCGGTCCTTCTCGCCCTCGGCACCGCCCTCGATGGCCTGCTGGCCGCCCGACGGACCGCCGGCCAGCTCGGCCTTCATCCGCTGGAGTTCCAGCTCCACATCACTACCACCGGAGAGGCGGTCCAGCTCCAGCTGGATGTCGTCCTTCTGGAGGCCGGACTGGTCGTCGAGGGCGCCGGAGGCGAGCAGCTCGTCGATGGCGCCGGAGCGGGCCTGGAGCTGGGCGGTCTTGTCCTCGGCGCGCTGGATGGCGACGCCGACGTCGCTCATCTCCTCGGAGATGCCGGAGAAGGACTCCGCGATCCGGGTCTGTGCCTGGGCCGCGGTGTAGGTGGCCTTGATCGTCTCCTTCTTGGTGCGGAAGGCGTCGACCTTGGCCTGGAGCCGCTGGGCCGCCAGGGTGAGCTTCTCCTCCTCGCCCTGGAGCGTCTGGTGCTGCGTCTCCAGGTCGGTGATCTGTCCCTGGAGCGCGGCGCGGCGGGAGAGGGCCTCGCGGGCGAGGTCCTCCCGGCCCAGCGCCAGCGCCTTGCGGCCCTGGCCCTCCAGGTCGGAGGACTTCTTCTGGAGCTGGTTGAGCTGAAGCTCCAGACGCTTGCGCGAGGTCGCCACGTCGGCGACGCCCCGGCGGACCTTCTGGAGCAGCTCCAGCTGCTTCTGGTACGAGTAGTCGAGGGTCTCGCGCGGGTCCTCGGCCCGGTCAAGGGCCTTGTTCGCCTTCGCGCGGAAGATCATCCCCATACGCTTCATGACACCGCTCATGGGCTTCGCGCGCCCCCTTCTGACGGACTCCAGCTCAGAACACCAACAGAACCCACCCTACGGGCCCTACCTCCATTACCGCACTGTCCGAGCGCCGATGCGCTCCTCCGCAAGGACGAGTGCAGGCCGCGGGGCTCCGGCGCGAGGAGTAGCGGCGGGCTCCCGCACCCGGGCAAAGCACCGGTAAACCACCGGCACGTCCCCGTACGCCCCGGAATCGGGACGTGGTGTGTTGCGGGATCGTTCCCCGCGGCCCTGGGGTCCATGCGCCCGCACACCGTACGCTTGGGTTTTGTGTTCCGTAGCCGTGCGAATAGCGAGAAGGCGCCCGCCGCGCAGGCGGCCCCTTCCACAGAGCCCCGTGACCCGCAGGCCCCCAAGGGCCGCCCGACCCCCAAGCGTGCGCAGGCCCAGTCCCAGCGGCGCAGCGTGACCAACACGCAGATGTCCCGCAAGGAGGCGTCGCGCAAGCAGCGTGACGCCCGGCGGGCCGAGATGGCACGCCAGCGCGAGGCGCTGAACAACGGCGACGAGCGGTACCTGCCCGCTCGCGACAAGGGGCCGGTGCGCAAGTTCGCCCGGAACTACGTCGACTCGCGGTTCGCGGTCGCCGAGTTCTTCCTGCCGTTCGCGGTGGTCATCCTGATCCTCAGCATGATCCGGGTGCCGCAGCTGCAGAACATCGCGCTGCTGCTGTGGATGGCGCTGATCGTGCTGATCGTGATCGACTCGGTGGTCACGAGCATGAAGCTGAAGCGCGCCCTGCGTGAGCGGTTCGAGGGCCAGCCGATGAAGGGCGCCGTGATGTACGCCCTGATGCGCACCCTCCAGATGCGCCGTCTGCGCCTGCCGAAGCCGATGGTCAAGCGCGGGGAGCAGCCCTGAGCACCCACACCGCGGAGCCGCCCGCCGGCGGTCCCGGTGTGCCGCCGCCGGCCCCCGCCTCCGCCGTGCGGGAGGACCCGCGCGGCGTCCTGGCGCGGCTGGCGGCCGTCCCGGCGCAGGCCGGTCCCGAGCGGTCCGGCGAGGGCCTCGTGCCGCCCGCCGGGGAGGACCTGCGCGAGCGGGTCCGCGGTGAGCTGGTCGCGCGCCAGCTCGACGAGCAGCTCGCGGCGCGGTTCGCCGTAGGGCGCCGGCTGCGGGTGCTCGACGTCGGCATGGGCGAGGGCCGCCAGGCGCTGCGCCTCGCCCGTCTGGGCCACCAGGTGACCGGGGTGGAGTCGGACCCGGCGCTGGTCGCGGCGGCCGAGGAGGCGCTGGCGAAGGAGCCCGAGGGCATCCGGGAGCGGTTCCGTCCGGTGGTGGGCGACGGGCACGACACCGGGGTGCACTTCCTGCCGGGCAGTTTCGACGTGGTGCTCTGCCACGGCGTGCTGATGCGGGTCGAGTCGCCGGACGCGCTCCTCGCGGGGCTCGGCCGGATGCTCGCCCCCGGCGGCCTGCTCTCGCTGCTGGTGCGCAACGCGGACGCGCTCGCCCTGTGCGCCGGCCTCGCCGGTGACTGGCGCGGCGCGCTGGACGCCTTCGGCGCGGAGTCCGCCGCCGAGGGCCCGGTCCGCGCGGACCGGCTCGCCCCGCTCACCGCGGCGCTGGCCGGGATCGGCGCGCCGCTGGAGCGGTGGTACGGGGTGCGGGTGCTGGCCGGCCGCGCCTCGGACGGGCCCGTTCCGGTGGACGAGGCCGAGTTCCAGGCGTTGCTGGCCGCCGAGGAGCGGGCGGGGCGCACGGACCCGTACCGCTCGGTGGCGGCCCTGCTGCACCTCTGCGGGGTGCGCGGCTGACGCCGTCCCGCCCGCTTACGCCTGCGGCCCGCCGCCCCTTGCCGGGGAGGCGGGCCGCGGGCGTGCGCGCTGGGGCGGTCAGGCCGTCTGGGCCTCGCTGAGGCTCATCGGGCCGTAGATCTCGGTGGTGTCCTCGAAGAGGCGGACCTGTTCGACGCCGCCTTCGAGGAGTTCCTTCCAGTACTCGCCGAGCCAGGACTCGGCGTCGCCCTGCGTGCTGAACTCGTCGGGCTCCACGGAGGGGCTGACCTCCGTCCCGTCGGCCTTCTCGAACCGCCATGTCCACGGCACCATGTTCTGCCTCCCGAGCGTCCGGTTGTCCGGGCAGCGTAGACGAGCGGGGGCGGGCGCGGGGGGTGTACGCACGGCGTACGCCCCGTCGAGGCGTCGTCCACGTCACACGGGCGGGACATGCGGCCCGGCGGCGGACACGGCAGGATCGGGGCCGTGGAACTGACTCTGCTCGGCACCGGGGCGCCCGAGGGCCTGCCCCGCCCGGACTGCCCGTGCGCCGTGTGCGCGACCGCCCTCGGCGACACGGCCCGCGCGGCGACCGCGCTGCTGGTCGACGGGTCGCTGCTGCTGGACCTCACCCCGGGCATCGCCTTCGCCGCCGCCCGCGCCGGGCACACCCTGGGCCAGGTGCGGCAGGTGCTCCTCTCCCACCCGCACGACGGGCCGGCGATGGAGATCCCGGCCGGGCTGCCGCAGCCGGCCCGGGTGCCGGACGGGCGGGAGCTGACGCTGATCAGCGGGCAGCGGGTGCGCGCCGTCGCCACGGACGCGCCCGGCACCGGCTACGAGGTGACGGGCCACGACGGCGAGCGGCTCCTGTACCTGCCGCCGGGGGCGGCCGCCGCGGGGACGAGCGGGCCGGAGGGGGCGGCCGCGCCGTACGACACGGTGCTGATGGACGTCCTGGGCCGGCCGGACGCGCTGGCGCGGCTGCGGGAGGCCGGGGTGGTCACCCCCGACACCGACGTGCTCGCCGTCCACCTCGGCCACGACGTCCCGGCGGGCCGCGAGACGGTACGCCGGCTGACGGCGGCCGGGGCCCGCGCGGTCCCCGACGGCACCCGGCTCACCGTCGGCCCGCCGCCCGCTCCCGGCGTACGCGGCCTGGCCGCCGGCACCGGCCCCGCCCCGGCCCGGCCCCCGCTCCCCCGCCGCACCCTGGTCCTCGGCGGCGCCCGCTCCGGCAAGTCCCTGGAGGCCGAACGGCGGCTGGCCGCCTGGCCGGAGGTGCTGTACGTGGCGACCGGCGGCACCCGCGACGGGGACCGCGAGTGGGCGGCGCGCGTCTCCCTGCACCGGGAGCGGCGGCCTCCCTCGTGGCGTACGGCCGAGACCTGCGACCTGGTGCCGCTGCTCGCCGAGGAGGGGCCGCCGCTGCTGCTGGACTGCCTCTCGCTCTGGCTGACGGACGCCATGGACCGGGTCGACGCCTGGGACGACGCGGCCTGGGCGGGCGGCGGGGAGCGTGAACTGCGCGAGCGGTGCGCCGAGTTGGCCGACGCCGTCCGTACCACCCGGCGGACCGTGGTCGCCGTCTCCAACGAGGTCGGCTCCGGCATCGTCCCGGCGACCTCGGCCGGACGCCGCTACCGCGACGAACTGGGCCGTCTCAACGCGGCGGTGGCCGCCGAGTGCGAGCACGTCCTGCTGGTCGTCGCGGGCCAGCCGCTCCCGCTCAAGGGCTGAGGGGCGGCCGCCGGGCCACGATCCGCCAGGCGTTGGCGAGACCGGTACGGCGCAGCAGGGGCGCGAGCAGGCGGTCGGTGCCGCGTGCGGCCCGCGCCCCGGGCAGCCCGACCGCCGCCCGCAGCGCGTCCAGGGTGCGCGGGACGTGCCCGGCGACCCGGTCGACCGCGAGGACGTCGAACTTCAGCCCCGCGAGCAGCTCCCGCACCGACTCGGCGGTGGGCTGGGGGCGGGCCGCGCAGTGCGGCAGGCACCACGGGCCGAGCAGCCCGGCCGTACGGCAGCCCGGGTCGGGCGCCTCCACCAGCAGCAGCCCGCCGGGGCGCAGCACCCGCCGGGCCGCCGCGAGTTCGGCCACCGGGTCGGGGCAGTCGCCCAGCTGGTGCAGCAGCCCCACCACGTCGTACCGCCCGGCCAGTTCCCCCGCGAGCAGCGGGAGCGTCCCCCGGTACGCCTCGTCGAGGACCCCGTCCGCGCGGGCCCGCTCCACCTCCTCGCCGAGCCCGGTCCCGTCGAACGCCGTGTAGGGCAGGAGGGGGCGGGCGACCGCCGCGAACCGGCCGTCGCCCGCGTCCACGTCGAGCCAGCTCTCGGGTTCCCCGTACGCCGTCATGGAGCGGACCAGTTGCCGCACCCGTCGCGCCTCGCGCACCGCCGTCCAGCCGCGCCGGGCGCACTCCGGGTGCGCGGGCCTGCGCTGTTCGGCCTCCCAGGCCAGGCCCTCGGTGGAGGCGGGCTGCCCGGGGGCCGCCTCGTCGGCCGGGACCACCTGGTGGGCGGGGATCAGGAGCGCCAGCGGGTCGCCGAGGCCGCCGGACCGGGCGGAGCTGTCGGCGGAAGGGGGCGCCGTCACCCGCGATCCGGCGGCGGCCGGAGCCGGTCCGCGCGTGCCCCGCGGAGGTGCCGGGGGCGCCGCTCCCTCGGGTCCCCAGGGCGCCTCCCCCGCCGGGCCCAGCAGGCCCACCAGGTCGCCCCAGTCGTCGTCGGGGGCGGGGTCGCGGGGCGCGGAGGCGGGGGGCTGGGGAAGCGGCATGGGCGGGTGCCTTCCGTGGGCGGGGCGGTGGGGCGGGTCCCCGTGCCGGAGACCCGGGGAGCGAACACCCGCATTCCGGCGCGAAAGGGGCGCCGCCGCCCAGCCTTCCGCGCCCGGCGGCCCGGTGCAACGACCGGCCGGGCGAGGGTCGCGGGGAGTCGTCCGGGCGGGGGCTCCCGGCCGACCCCGCCGGGGCGCGCTGCCGGTACTGTTCGGCGAATGAGCGCGCTGAATCTCGACGACTTCTCCGACCTGATCAAGCGTCCCGACAGCACGGTCCGCCGCGCCGCCGAGGAGCGCCGGGAGCGGCTGGCGGTGCCGCCCGGTGCCCTGGGGCGCCTGGACGAACTGGGCGAGTGGCTGGCGGCGGCCCGCGCCGAGGTGCCGGTGGCGCCGGTCGAGCGGCCCCGCGTGGTGCTGTTCGCCGCCGACCACGGGGTGGCCGGGCTGGAGGTCTCCGCGCGGCCCGCGGGCACCGCCGAGACGCTGGTCCGGGCGGTGCTGGCGGGTGAGGCCCCGGTGGCGGTCCTCGCCGACCGGCTGGGGGTGCCGGTCCGGGTGGTGGACGTGGCGGTGGACTGCGATCCCGGCACGCTCCCCGCCGAGGTGGTGCGCCACCGGGTCCGCCGGGGCTCGGGCGTGATCGACCGCGAGGACGCGCTGACCGCCGAGGAGGCCGAGCGCGCCTTCCGCGCGGGGATGGCCGTCGCCGACGAGGAGGCCGACGCCGGCACCGATCTGGTGGTCCTCGGTGACCTGAGCGTCGGCGGCACGACCGTCGCCGCGACCCTGATCGCGGCGCTCTGCGGCACGGACGCCTCCGTGGTCACCGGCCGGGGCGGGCTGCCCGTCGACGACCTGGCCTGGATGCGCAAGTGCGCCGCGATCCGGGACGCGCTGCGCCGGGCCCGCCCGGTCCTCGGCGACCAGCTCGAACTGCTGGCCGCGGTGGGCGGCGCCGACCTCGCCGCGCTCACCGGCTTCCTGCTCCAGAGCGCGGTCCGCCGTACGCCGGTGATCCTGGACGGTGTCGTCACCTCGGCGGCCGCCCTGGTCGCCCAGCGGGTCGCCTTCCGCGCCCCCGACTGGTGGGTCTGCGGCCAGGTCTCGGGCGAGCCCGGCCAGGCCAAGGCCCTGGACCGCCTCGCCATGGAGCCCCTCCTCGACCAGGGCGTACGCGTCGGCGAGGGCCTGGGCGCCCTCCTGGCCCTCCCCCTCGTCCAGGCCGCGGCGGCCCTCTCCGGCACCCTCCCCGAGCAGCGGCAGGGCCCCGGGGACGAGCCCGGTGCGGCGCCGGAGGCGGCCGACGAGCCTGCCGGGGAGAGCGGGCTGTTGAAGAAGGCGGAGGGCTGAGCGGGACGCCTGGCGGGCGCCGGTCCTGGGTGGCGTCGCGCCCGGCCGTCATGGCGGTGTCGGCGCCGGGGCGGGCGGGCCTCCGTCCGCGGAGGCCGCCGGTCACTTCCGCGCGGGTCCCCGCGCCCCGGACGCCGTCGGGTTAGGGGCCCCGCCGATGAGGTTCTCCAGGCGGTGGCGCGGTCCCGCCCAGCGGCGGTCGCGGCGGTAGTAGCGCAGGGTCGCGCGGGCCCGGGTGCGGTGACGGTCGTGGTAGAAGCGGCGGGCCCAGAAGGAGTCGGGGCGAGCCAGGCGGACGGCGCCGACGAGGGCCAGCAGCGGGACGAGGACGCCGAGTACCGCCATCCGGGGCTTGCCCTTGAGCAGGGCGACGACGACGAAGCAGAAGTTGACCAGGGTCCCGATGATGACGCCGGTGCGGCCGTCGTGCTCCTCGGGCCCCACGTCGGCGACGCCCAGCGGCGAGAACCCGGCCAGCACCAGCACGCCGAGCGCGGCGGCCATCACCACCACCTCGACGCTCTGCCGCCCCTGCTCGGTCCAGTACACGTCCGAGAGGTGCAGGATCAGCGCGAACTCGTCCAGGACGAGACCGGCGCCGACGCCGAAGACGACCGCGGCGATCCCGGCGCCGATCCCCTGCCGGCCGCTGCCGACCGCGCAGAAGCCGCCGGCCACCATGAGCAGGACGCCGGGCACCGCGTGGTGGATGTGCAGGCCGCCGGGGGTGAGGTTGTGGAAGGGCCCCTTGCCCGCGCGGATCAGCCGGGTGATCCCGCGCACCACGACGAAGGCCAGGATGAAGGCGGCCAGCGCCAGCAGCAGCGGCAGCTTGCCCGGGTCGATGATGTTCCGGTCCCACCAGGCCCCCATGCCGTTCCCTTCCGTCCGGCGGCCCCGCGCGGGCGGCGGCCGAGCGCCTGTTCCTCGGTCTACCGCACCCGGCTACGCTTCGCGCGATGAGCGAGACGCCCGTACCCCCGCCCCCCGGCCACCCGCCGCGCGCCTCCGTCGCCGACGGGCTGCGCTTCGCCTTCGGCACGCTCACCGCGCTGCCGGTCCGGGTCGGCCGCTGGGACCGGGCCGCCGCCCGCGCGGGGATGGCCGCGGCGCCGCTGGCCGGGCTGGTCCTGGCGCTGGCGGGGGCCGCGCTCGCCTGGCCGCTGCTGCGGCTGGGGGCGGGCCCGCTGCTGGTCGCGGTGGTGAGCGTGGCCGTGCCCGCCGCCCTCACCCGGGGGCTGCACCTGGACGGCCTCGCCGACACCGCCGACGGGCTGGGCAGCGGCCGGCCGCCCGAGGGGGCGCTGGCGGTCATGAAGCGCTCGGACATCGGCCCGTTCGGCGTGGTCACGCTGGTGCTGGTGGTACTGGCGCAGGTGGCGGCGGTGGCGCAGCTGTACGGGCAGGGCTGGGTGGCCGGGGCGACCGGCACGGCCGTCGCCGCGGTGACGGGGCGCCTCGCCCTCACCCTCGCCTCCCGGCCCTCGGTGCCCCCGGCCCGCCCGGAGGGGCTGGGCGCGGCCGTCGCCGGTACGGTCCCGGCCGGCCTGGCCGCCGCGGTCGCCGGGGCGGTGCTGGTGGCGGCGGTCCTCGCCGGGCTCCCCGACGGGGTGCTGGGCGCGGTGCGGGCGGGGCTGGCGGTGGCGGTGGGGCTCGCGGCGGCCGAGGTGCTGCTGCGGCACACGGTGCGGCGGTTCGGGGGCGTGACGGGCGACGTGTTCGGCGCGTTGGAGGAGACGGCGCTGACGGCCGCGCTCCTGGTTCTGACCTTCGGCTGACCCGGGCGGGGCGGCTTCGCCGAATCGGGTCGATATGCCGCCTGTCGCGAGCTTCGTCACGGAGCGTAGGCTCGGGCCCGGGCCGTGGCCGGTCCGCCTGGACGCCGGGCGGGGCCCCTGGGCTCCGCCCGAACCGGCCTCATCGGCACTGGAACTCAACGGAAGCGAGATTTCACCACCGTGACTGCTCTCACTCTCAGCTCCTCCGACGCGGCGACGCTGCGCGCCGACGTCCTCGTCGTGGGCGTGGCCAAGGGCCCCGACGGTCCTGTCCCCGCCTCCGGTTCGGAGGCCGTCGCCGAGGCGTTCGACGGCGGGCTCGCCACCGTGCTGGAGACCCTGGGCGCGACCGGCGCCGAGGGCGAGACCACCAAGCTCCCCGTCTCGGGCCTGAAGGCCCCGCTGGTCCTCGCGGTGGGCCTCGGCCCGGTGCCCGGGGACGGCGAGGAGTACGACGCCGAGGCGCTGCGCCGTGCCGCCGGCAGCGCCGCCCGCGCGCTGAACGGGACCAGGAAGGCCGGGTTCGCCCTGCCGCTGGCCTCCGCCGAGGCGGTCGCCGCGGTGGCCGAGGGCGCGCTGCTCGGCGCGTACGCCTTCACCGCGTACAAGAGCGACGACGCCAAGGCCGGCAAGGGCAAGGGCGCGAAGAAGGGCGCCGGGAAGGGCCCGCTGGGCGAGGTGGCGCTGCTCGGCGCCAAGGCGCTCGGCAAGGCGGCCAAGACGGCCGTCGAGCGGGCGGTCGCCCTCGCCGAGGAGATGAACCGCGCCCGCGACCTGGTCAACACCCCGCCGAACGACCTGTACCCGGAGTCCTTCGCCGCCGTGGCCACCGCCGCCGGCAAGGAGCACGGCCTCAAGGTCACCGTCACCGACGACAAGGCGCTCCTCAAGGGCGGCTTCGGCGGCCTGACCGGCGTCGGCCAGGGCGCGGCCCACGGCCCGCGCCTGGTGAAGCTGGCCTACACCCACCCGAAGGCGGAGAAGAGCCTCGCCTTCGTCGGCAAGGGCATCACCTACGACTCGGGCGGCATCTCGCTCAAGCCGGCCGGCCACAACGAGACGATGAAGTGCGACATGGCCGGCGCGGCCGCCGTCTTCGCCGCCGTGATCACCGCGGCCCGGCTCGGCCTGAAGGTCAACGTCACCGGCTGGCTGGCGCTGGCCGAGAACATGCCCTCGGGCACCGCCACCCGCCCCGGCGACGTGCTGCGGATGTACGGCGGCAAGACCGTCGAGGTGCTCAACACCGACGCCGAGGGCCGCCTGGTGCTGGCCGACGCGATCGTCAAGGCCTCCGAGGAGAAGCCGGACGCGATCGTGGACGTGGCGACCCTGACCGGCGCCATGGTGGTGGCGCTCGGCAACCGCACCTTCGGTGTGATGGGCAACGACGACGCGTTCCGCACCGCCGTCCACGAGCTGGCCGAGGAGGCGGGCGAGCCGGCCTGGCCGATGCCGTTCCCGGAGGAGCTGCGCAAGGGCCTGGACTCCTCGGTGGCCGACATGGCCAACGTCGGCGGCCGGATGGGCGGCGGCATGGCGGCCGGCGTCTTCCTCAACGAGTTCGTCGGCGAGGGCATCACCTGGGCCCACCTCGACATCGCGGGCCCCGCCTTCAACGAGGCCGGCCCCTTCGGCTACACCCCCAAGGGCGCCACCGGCTCGGCCGTCCGCACCCTGGTGTCGCTGGCCGAGCGGACCGCCGCCGGCGAGCTGGGCTGACCCGCGCCGGGGCCGGGGGCGCCGCCCGGCCCCGGCGGCGCCCCCTCCCTCCCGGTCCGCCCGCCGGATTGCGGACGGTCCGGGAGGGAAGGGGCGTACGGGGCGGACGTGAGACGCGCGACAACCGGGCCCGAGGCCGGGCCCCGCGTCCCGCCGCCCCTCAACAAGTGCGAAGATGGGTTCTCGGCAGGACAGGGCCCCACCACAGGGCCGTCAGACAAGCGGCCGAACACGAGCCGGGCCGCCGGTTCACACCCCGGGCACGGGGACCGGCACACGGCGCATATGCATGGAGGACGTGACGTGGCGAACGACGCCAGCACCGTTTTCGACCTAGTGATCCTCGGCGGCGGTAGCGGCGGTTACGCCGCGGCTCTGCGCGCCTCCCAGCTGGGTCTTGACGTCGCCCTGATCGAGAAGGGCAAGGTCGGCGGCACCTGCCTGCACAACGGCTGCATCCCCACGAAGGCCCTGCTGCACGCCGGCGAGGTCGCCGACCAGACGCGTGAGTCGGCGCAGTTCGGTGTGAAGGCCACCTTCGAGGGCATCGACATCGAGGCCGTCCACAAGTACAAGGACGACGTGATCTCGGGCCTGTACAAGGGCCTGCAGGGACTCATCGCCTCGCGGAAGGTCACCTACATCGAGGGCGAGGGCCGGCTCTCCTCGCCGACCTCGGTCGACGTGGACGGCCGCCGCGTCGAGGGCCGCCACGTGCTGCTCGCGACGGGCTCCGTCCCGAAGTCGGTGCCGGGCCTGGACATCGACGGCGACCGCATCATCTCCTCGGACCACGCGCTGAAGCTCAACCGCGTGCCGAAGTCGGCGATCATCCTGGGCGGCGGCGTCATCGGCGTCGAGTTCGCCTCGGCGTGGAAGTCGTTCGGCACCGAGGTCACCGTGATCGAGGGCCTCAAGCACCTGGTCCCGGCCGAGGACGAGAACAGCTCGAAGCTGCTGGAGCGGGCGTTCCGCAAGCGCGGCATCAAGTTCAACCTCGGCACCTTCTTCGACAAGGCCGAGTACACCCAGGACGGCGTGCGGGTCACCCTCGCCGACGGCAAGACCTTCGAGGCGGAGGTCCTGCTGGTCGCCATCGGCCGCGGCCCGGTCTCGCAGGGCCTGGGCTACGAGGAGGCTGGCGTCGCCATGGACCGCGGCTACGTCCTGGTCGACGAGTACATGCGCACCAACGTCGAGACCGTCTCGGCCGTCGGTGACCTGGTCCCCACCCTCCAGCTCGCGCACGTCGGCTTCGCCGAGGGCATCCTGGTGGCGGAGCGGCTCGCGGGCGAGCGGCCCGTGCCGATCGACTACGACGGTGTGCCGCGCGTGACGTACTGCCACCCCGAGGTCGCCTCGGTGGGCATCTCCGAGGCCAAGGCCAAGGAGATCTACGGCGCGGACAAGGTCGTCGCCCTCAAGTACAACCTCGCGGGCAACGGCAAGAGCAAGATCCTGAAGACCGCGGGCGAGATCAAGCTCGTCCAGGTCAAGGACGGTGCCGTGGTCGGCGTCCACATGGTCGGCGACCGCATGGGCGAGCAGGTCGGCGAGGCCCAGCTCATCTACAACTGGGAGGCGCTCCCCGCCGAGGTCGCCCAGCTCATCCACGCCCACCCGACGCAGAACGAGGCGCTCGGCGAAGCGCACCTGGCCCTCGCGGGCAAGCCGCTGCACTCGCACGACTGACCGTGTCCGGGCGCGAGACGACCACAGACTTCCGCACATTCGTAAGGAGCACCTGAAACCATGGCGGTTTCCGTAACCCTTCCGGCGCTCGGCGAGAGCGTCACCGAGGGCACTGTCACCCGCTGGCTCAAGGCCGAGGGCGAGCGCGTCGAGGTCGACGAGCCGCTGCTGGAGGTCTCGACCGACAAGGTCGACACCGAGATCCCCTCGCCCTCCGCCGGAATCCTCTCCTCCATCAAGGTGGCCGAGGACGAGACGGTCGAGGTCGGCGCCGAGCTGGCCGTCATCGACGACGGCTCCGGTGACACCGAGGCCGGCCAGGAGCCCGCTCCGGCCCAGCAGGAGGCCCCGGCCCCCGAGCCGCAGGAGCCGGCCGCTGCCGCTCCCTCCACCGAGTCCGAGGCCCCGGCCCCGGCCCCCAGCGCCGACTCCGCCCAGGGCGGCGGCTCGGCCGAGGGCACCGACGTGACCCTGCCGGCGCTCGGCGAGTCCGTCACCGAGGGCACGGTCACCCGCTGGCTCAAGGAGGTCGGCGACTCCGTCGAGGTCGACGAGCCGCTGCTGGAGGTCTCGACCGACAAGGTCGACACCGAGATCCCCGCCCCCGTCGCCGGTGTCCTCCTGGAGATCACCGTCGGTGAGGACGAGACCGCCGAGGTCGGCGCCAAGCTCGCCGTCATCGGTGCGCCCGGCGCCTCCGCCCCGGCCGCCCCGAAGGCCGAGGAGAAGCCCGCCGAGGCTCCGGCCCCGGCCCCGAAGGCCGAGGAGAAGCCGGCTCCGGCGCAGCCCGCGGCCCCGGCCGCGCCCACCGAGGCGCCGGCCGAGACCGAGAAGCCCGCCCCGGCCCCGGCCCCGGCGAAGCCCGCCCCGGCTCAGGACCGGCCCGCCGCGTCCGCTCCCGTCCCGGCCTCCGGCGGCGAGGGCGCCTACGTGACGCCGCTGGTGCGCAAGCTGGCCTCGGAGAACAACGTCGACCTGGGCTCGGTCAAGGGCACCGGCGTCGGCGGCCGTATCCGCAAGCAGGACGTGCTCGCCGCCGCGGAGGCCGCCAAGGCTCCCGCCCCGGCCGCCGCCCCCGCCGCTCCGGCCGCCGCCAAGGCGCCGAAGCTGGAGGCGTCCCCGCTGCGCGGCCAGACGGTCAAGATGACCCGGATGCGCAAGGTCATCGGCGACAACATGATGAAGGCCCTGCACTCGCAGGCGCAGCTCACCTCGGTGGTCGAGGTCGACATCACCCGCCTGATGAAGCTGCGCGGCCAGGCCAAGGACGCTTTCGCCGCCCGTGAGGGCGTCAAGCTGTCCCCGATGCCGTTCTTCGTCAAGGCCGCCGCCCAGGCGCTGAAGGCCCACCCGGTCATCAACGCCCGGATCAACGACGACGAAGGCACCATCACGTACTTCGACTCGGAGAACATCGGCATCGCCGTGGACGCCGAGAAGGGTCTGATGACGCCGGTCATCAAGGGTGCGGGCGACCTGAACATCGCCGGTATCGCGAAGAAGACCGCCGAGCTGGCCGGCAAGGCCCGCTCCGGTGGCCTGACCCCGGACGACATGTCCGGCGCCACCTTCACGATCAGCAACACCGGCTCGCGCGGTGCCCTGTTCGACACGGTCATCGTGCCGCCGAACCAGGCCGCCATCCTGGGCATCGGCGCCACCGTCAAGCGCCCCGTGGTCATCGACCACCCGGAGCTGGGCGAGACCATCGCGGTGCGCAACATGACGTACCTGTCGCTCTCCTACGACCACCGTCTGGTGGACGGCGCCGACGCCGCCCGCTACCTGACCTCGGTCAAGGCGATCCTGGAGGCCGGCGAGTTCGAGGTCGACCTGGGTCTGTGACCTCCGGGACCCCTGCGGTCCCATCAGGTGGACAACGGGTGTAAGGCTCGTCTCACCTGCGCGTACGCCCCCGTCCGGAGCCTTCCGGGCGGGGGCGCCGCCGTATTGTCATAGGGTCAACGCCCCTTGGGGCCGTGTCCGCGAGGGGACTCGTGCGCGACACCGTCCCCCGAGGACGGCACACCTTGCCGAAGGAGTCCCCCCATGACCGCACCCGTCGTCCACAGCTTGCGCGAGCAGATCCGTGAGCACATCGTCGACGGGATCGTCAGTGGCCGCTGGAAGCCCGGCGAGCGCATCGTGGAACGCCGGATCGCGGTCGAGCTGGAGGTCAGCCAGACGCCGGTCCGCGAGGCGCTGCGGGAGCTGGAGACGCTGCGGCTGATCGAGTCGGCGCCGAACAAGGGCGTCCGGGTCCGCGACCTGACCGCCGCCGACCTGGAGGAGATCTACCCGGTGCGGGCCGGCCTGGAGCAGATCGCGGCGGAGCTGGCCGCGCCCCGGCTGGCGGCGGACGTCTCGGTGCTGGAGCCCTCGGTGGCGGCGCTGTACGAGGCGGACCGGCTGGCCGACGGGGAGAGCCAGGTGCGGCACACCGTCGCCTTCCACCGGGAACTGGTGCGGGCGGCGGGCAACAGCGTGCTGCTGCACACCTGGGAGGGGCTGGGCATCGAGGTCTTCACCGCCCTTTCCATCCGCTGGCTCGGCACCCACCAGCAGGCGTACGCCGAGGAGCACCAGGCACTGGTGGACGCGTTCCGCGCGCAGGACCCGGACATCGGGCACCTGGTGAAGTCGCACGTCCTCGGCTGCGCCCCCAGGGCCTGAGCCGCCCCCTTCGAAAAGCAGCTCACCGACGAGAACGGCCCCTCCCGCGGGGCCGTTCTCGCGTTCCCGCACCCGCTCGCCGGGGACCGGCCCACCCGTACGCGCTGGAGCGGCGCCCGGAGCGGGCCGCGCGCCCCTATTCCAGTCCTCACCTGCGAAAACAAGGCACGCGGTGCCTTGAACGTGGGCACTCGATGCCAATTTCTTGGTTCTGAGAAGTTTTCCCCTTCAACCCTTTGATCGATCATCGATCAGCGGATTACAGTTCCCTCGGACTCCCACCCGGAATCCACCCGCCCTGTCCTGCCAAAGACCTTGGGCACCCCCACCCAACCCCTTACCGACAAGGGACCCTCCTGCCCCCGCGGGAGCGCCCTTCGACTCCGGAAGGCGGCGACATGACCGACCCCCGCACCCTCCAGCCGAGCGAGCTCGACCAGCTCCCGGACCGCGACCCGCAGGAGACCACCGAGTGGCTGGACTCCCTGAAGGCGGTCACCGACGCCGCCGGACCGCACCGCGCCGCGTACCTGATGCGGCGCACCCTGGAGGGCGCCGAGGGCGCGGGCGTCTCGCTGCCCAAGCTCCTGGAGACCGACTACGTCAACACCATCCCGACCTCGGCCGAGCCGGAGTTCGCTCCCGGCACGGACGAGACGATGGAGCGCCGCATCGCCGCCTGGAACCGGTGGAACGCGGCCGCGATGGTCACCCGCGGCTCGAAATACGGCGTCGGCGGCCACATCGCCACCTTCGCCTCGGCCGCCTGGCTCTACGAGACCGGCTTCAACCACTTCTTCCGCGGCAAGGAGGGGGACGGCTCCGGCGACCAGCTCTACATCCAGGGCCACGCCTCCCCCGGCATCTACGCCCGCGCCTTCCTCGACGGCCGGATCGGCGAGGAGCAGCTCGACCACTTCCGCCGCGAGTCCGGCGGCAACGGCCTTCCCTCGTACCCGCACCCGCGCCGCCTGCCGTGGCTCTGGGAGTTCCCGACCGTCTCGATGGGGCTCGGCCCGCTCTCCGCGATCTACCAGGCGCGGTTCAACCGCTACCTGACCAGCCGCGGCATCAAGGACGTCTCCGACTCCCACGTGTGGGCCTTCCTCGGTGACGGCGAGATGGACGAGCCCGAGTCGACGGCGGCCCTGGCGCTCGCCTCCCGCGAGGGCCTGGACAACCTCACCTTCGTCATCAACTGCAACCTGCAGCGCCTCGACGGCCCGGTCCGCGCCAACTTCAAGATCGTGCAGGAGCTGGAGGCCCAGTTCCGCGGCGCCGGCTGGAACGTCGTGAAGTCGCTGTGGGGCTCCGCCTGGGACGAGCTGTTCCAGCTCGACGTCACCGGCGCGCTCGTCCGCCGCCTGCGCGAGGTGCCGGACGCCCAGTTCCAGACGTACCAGACGCGGGACGCGGCCTACATCCGCGAGCACTTCTTCGGCGCCGAGCCGGCCCTCGTCGAGCTGGCCAAGCTGATCAGCGACGACAAGATCAGCGAGTGTTTCCACCGCTCGCGCGGCGGCCACGAGCCCCGCAAGGTCTACGCGGCGTACCGCGCGGCCCTCGCCCACAAGGGCGCGCCGACGGTGATCCTCGCCCAGACCGTCAAGGGCTTCACCCTCGGCAAGGGCTTCGAGTCCAAGAACGCCAACCACCAGATGAAGAAGCTGACGGTGGACGAGTTCAAGGACATGCGGGACCTGCTGGAGCTGCCGATCCCGGACAGCGCCTTCGCCGACGGCCAGGTGCCCTACGGCCACCCGGGCGCCGACTCCCCCGAGGTCCGCTACCTCACCGAGCGCCGCGCCGCCCTCGGCGGCCCCGCCCCGGCCCGCCGCACGCAGCCGGTCGCGCCGCTGCCCGCCCCGGCCGACAAGGCGTTCGCCGCCTTCGACAAGGGCTCCGGCTCGCAGTCGGTCGCCACCACCATGGCCTTCGTCCGCCTCGTCAAGGACCTGGTCCGCGACAAGGAGACCGGCAAGCGCTGGGTGCCGATCGTCCCCGACGAGGCGCGCACCTTCGGCATGGAGTCGCTCTTCCCCTCCCTCGGCATCTACTCGCCGAAGGGCCAGACGTACGAGCCGGTCGACCGCGACCAGCTCATGTACTACAAGGAAGCCGTCAACGGCCAGATCCTCAACGAGGGCATCACCGAGGCCGGCTCGATGGCCGACTTCATCGCCGCCGCCTCCGCGTACTCCACGCACGGCGAGCCGATGATCCCCTTCTACATCTTCTACTCGATGTTCGGCTGGCAGCGGACCGCCGACCAGATGTGGCAGCTCGCCGACCAGCTCGGCCGCGGCTTCCTCGTCGGCGCCACCGCCGGACGCACCACCCTGACCGGTGAGGGCCTCCAGCACGCCGACGGCCACTCGCCGGTGATCGCCGCGACCAACCCGGCCGCGCTCAGCTACGACCCGGCCTTCGCCTACGAGGTCGCCGCGATCGTCAAGGAGGGGCTGCGCCGCATGTACGGCGAGGCCACCCCCGAGGAGGACCGCGACGTCTTCTACTACCTGACGGTCTACAACGAGCCGATGCCGCAGCCGGCCAAGCCCGCCGGGGTCGACGAGGGCATCCTGCGCGGCCTGTACCGCTTCAACACGGCTGAGTCGGCCGGCGTCGAGGTGGCCGCCGCCAATGCCCCGCGCATCCAGCTGCTCGGCTCCGGCACCGCCATCCACTGGGCGCTCCAGGCCCAGAAGATGCTGGCCGAGGAGTGGGGCGTGGCCGCCGACGTGTGGTCCGCGACCTCCTTCACGGAGCTGCGCCGCGACGCCCTGGAGGCCGACGAGGCACTGCTCCGCGGCGAGCAGCGGGAGCCGTACGTCCGCCAGGTGCTGGCCGACGCCGAGGGCCCGGTCCTCGCCGTGACCGACTACATGCGCCAGGTACCCGACCAGATCGCCCAGTGGGTCGAGCAGGACTGGTCCTCGCTGGGCGCGGACGGCTTCGGCCTCTCCG
This sequence comes from Streptomyces albidoflavus, assembly GCF_000719955.1. Lineage (GTDB taxonomy): Bacteria > Actinomycetota > Actinomycetes > Streptomycetales > Streptomycetaceae > Streptomyces > Streptomyces albidoflavus. The sequence continues at coordinate 365,082 of NZ_JOII01000006.1, read as the reverse complement.
ACACCCGTGAGGGTGCCCGCCGCCACTTCGGCGTCGACGCCGAGTCGGTCGTGGTCGCCGCGCTGGCCCAGCTGGCCCGCCGCGGCGAGGTCCCGGCCCGCTCCGTCAAGGAGGCCCGCGAGCGGTACGGTCTCTGACCTGCGTGAACACTGAGGGGCGGTGCTCCGGGATCTCCCGGGGCGCCGCCCTTCGGCGTGCCCGGTCCACGTGTGGCAGGGGGCGTAGATCCTTTTGCCGGTCGGCGCGGCGCGTGCGTGAATGAACCTCTGACCACGCCACGGCACCCGGACCGTACGGGGGTTCACCCATGAAGACCTGGAACGTCCCGTCGGCCCCGTGCTGGGCCGACCTCTCCGCGGCGGACCCCCGGGCCGCCGCCGCCTTCTACGAACGGCTCTTCGGCTGGGAGCTGGGCGGGGTGCCCGGCCTCGACGGCTACCGGGCCTTCCTCAGCGAGGGCGAGCCGGTCGGCGGGCTCGGACCGCGCCGGCCCGGGCGCCGCCCCTCCGTCTGGCGGCCGTACTTCGTGGCCGGCCCGGACGGTGCCGGGGAGAGCCCGGCCGAACGGGTGGCCCTGGCCCGGGGGAAGGTGCTGGGCGAGCCGGTCGAGGTGCCCGGCGTCTGCCGCGCGACGCTCTGCGCGGACAGCTCGGGCGCGGTCTTCGGGCTGTGGGAGCCGGACGGGCACCAGGGGTTCGGCCGGGTCAACGCGCCCGGCTCCCCCGCCTGGCTCGACCTGGCCACCACCGACCCGGACGGTTCGCGGGGCTTCTACACCGAGGTCTTCGGCTGGCAGGCCCGGCGGGCGGCGCCGGGCGCGGGCTTCCCGTACACCGAGTGGAGTCTGGGCGGTCAGCCGTTCGGCGGCATGACGCCGATCACGGAGGCGTTCCCGGCGGGGACGGTGCCGCGCTGGCTGGTCTACGTCGCGGTCCGCGACTGCGACGCCGCCGCCGCACGGGGGGCGCGGCTCGGCGCCAACGTGCTGCTCCCCCCGACCACCATCGAGCCGGGCCGCTTCAGCGTGCTGGCCGACCCGCAGGGCGCGATGTTCGCGGTGATCGCGCTGGCCCGGGAGGAGACCGGCGAGGGACGCCCGGGGACGGGCGGGGAGCGGGCGGCGGCCATCATGGGCTGATGCGTGCCGCCCGTCTGATCCGTATGGTCCTGCTGCTCCAGTCCCGCCCCCGGATGACCGCCGCCGAGCTGGCCGGGGAGCTGGGGGTGAGCGAGCGGACGGTCGCGCGGGACGCGGAGGCGCTCTCCGAGGCGGGCATCCCGGTCTACGCGGAGCGGGGGCGGGCCGGAGGGTACGCGCTGGTCGGGGGGTACCGGACGGGGCTCACCGGGCTGGCGCCGGAGGAGGCGCAGGCGCTGTTCCTGTCGGGGGTGCCGGGGGCGCTGCGGGAGATGGGGCTCGGCGAGGCGGCGTCGGCGGCGCGGCTGAAGGTGTCGGCGGCGCTGGCCCCGCCGGTGCGGGAGGCGTCGCGGGCGGTGGGCGGGCGGTTCCATCTGGACGCGCCGGCCTGGTACACCCGCCCCGAGGCGCCGGAGCTGCTGGCCCCGCTGGCCGAGGCGGTCTGGGACGACCGGCGGGTGGCGGCCACGTACCGGCGCGGGGACCGTGAGGTGAGCCGCGAGCTGGAGCCGTACGGCCTGGTCCTGAAGGCGGGTGTCTGGTACCTGTGCGCGCGGGCCGACGGGGCGGGGCAGGCGCGGGTCTACCGGGTGGACCGGTTCACCGGGGTGCGGGAGCACGGGACGCGGTTCACGCGGGACACCGGGTTCGACCTGGCGGAGTTCTGGCGGGCGCGGGCCGAGGAGTTCGCCCGCTCGCTGCTGCGGGAGGAGATCAGCCTGCGGCTCAGTCCGGCCGGGGCCGGGAAACTGCCGCGGGTGACCGACCCTCGCGCGGCCCGGGAGGCGCTGGAGGCCGCCGGGTGGCGGGAGGACGCGACGGAGTGGGTGGAGGACGTGGTGCTGCCGGTGGAGTCCCTGGAGGTCGCCTTCGACCAGTTGCTGGGACTCGGCCCGGAGGCGGAGGTGGTGGCCCCGCCGTGGCTGCGGGAACGCCTCGGGGAGGCGGCGCGGCGGATGGCGGGGCTGTACGGGTAGCGGGGTGCGTCCGGCTCAGCGGTAGCTCTCCGGGCCGGCCTCCTTGCCGCCGAAGACGACCTCCTCGAAGTAGCGCCAGCCGTCGGGCGAGGAGCCGTCGGTGTCGGTGAAGCCGTACTCCTCGGCGAGGGTGCCGCTGGTGACCGACCGGCCGTTCCAGCGGGCGCGGCCGGGATCGGCGGCGAGGGCGGTGACGCCCCGGGCGACGTAGGCGGGTGACTCGGCGACGGCGAAGTGGGGCTCTTCGGTGAGGGCGTCGCGCCAGTTCTCCTCGGTCACGCCGAAGCCGTCGAGCATCTGCTCGGAGCGGAGGAAGCCGGGGGTGACGCAGACGGCGGTGGAGCCGTGCGGTTCCAGGTCGCGGGCGAGGCCGAGGGCCATGCGGATGGGGGCGTACTTGGCGAGGTCGAAGAAGACGTTCTCGCGGAAGCGCCGGTTGGTCTCGGCGCTGCCGTCGGTGACCTCGACGTGCAGGCCGCCGGGGTGGCGGATGAGGAGCGGGAGCAGCAGGGAGGCGGTGATGAGGTGGGAGCGGACGCCGAGGTCGAGCATCCGCAGCCCTTCGTCGAGCGGGGTGTCCCACAGGGCGCGGCCGAAGGGGATGAGGTGTTCGCCGCCCCAGGTGTTGTTGACCAGGATGTCGAGCCGCCCGTGGTCCGCCTCGACGCGGGCGGCGAGCCGGCGGACCTGCTCGGGGTCGAGGTGGTCGGTGGGGACGGCGATGCCCTCGCCGCCGGCCTCGGTGACCAGGGCGGCGGTCTCCTCGACGGTCTCGGTGGCGCGGCCGACCTCGGAGACCTTGTCGCGGGTGGTGCGCCCGGTGACGTAGACGGTGGCCCCGGCGGAGCCGAGTTCCACGGCGAAGGCGCGGCCGGCGCCCCGGGTGGCTCCGGCGACGAGGGCGACGCGGCCTTCGAGGGCGGTGGGCGAGGCGGCGGGGACGGATGCGGAGTGGGTCATGGGTCCGACCCTGGCACGCAAAGGCGACACCCTCCGTCGGGTTTTCGCCCGTACGGCGGTGCGTCGCGCCCCTGTTCACCACGGGCGGGGGAACCGTGCCGTCCGGACGTGCGGCGCCGGGCGCCAGGGACGATGCTGGAGCCGTGATGGACGAGACGGAGTTCTGGGAGATCATCGACACGACGCGGGAGCGCGCCGGCGGCGATCCGCAGGCCCACGCGGAGCTGCTGGTGGAACGGCTGCTCGACGCGGACCCGGAGGCCGTCCTGGACTTCGCGCGGCACTTCGAGGCCCGCTACAACCGCGCCTACACCTGGGAGCTGTGGGGCGCGGCGTGGGTGCTGCTGGACGGCGCGAGCGACGACGCCTTCGACTACTTCCGGTGCTGGCTGATCGGCCAGGGCCGGGAGGTCTTCGAGGGCGCCCTGCACGAGCCGGACGACCTGGCGGACCTGCTGGGCCCCTTCGACGACGAGATCGACGGGGACGGCGAGGAGCTGGGGTACGCGGCCGACGAGGCGTACGAGCAGCTCACCGGCGCCGACACCCCGGACCTGGGGATCGCGCCGGCGCCGGTGGACCCCTCGGGCACGCCGATCGACCTGGAGGACGACGACGCGCTGGCGGTCCGCTTCCCCCGGCTCTGGGACCGCTTCACGGCGTGAGGGGGCGCTGCTCCGGGCCCGCGGCGGGCGTCAGCCCTCGCCGCGGGCCTCCTTGTTCGTGCCCTCCCGGGTGTCCAGCACCTCGCCGGTGACGGTGCCCGTGTCGGGCTCCTCGCCCTCGGGGTCGGGGGCGAAGACGAGCAGGGCGACGTCGTCGTCGATGGTGCGGGCGTAGGCGACGAGGTCGCGCCAGATGGCGGCGATCAGTTCGGCGGGGTCCTCGGCGGCGAGCTGGGCGGCCCGGTCGACCAGCGGGTAGAAGGCGTCGGCGTCGTTGCGTGCCTCGGTGACGCCGTCGGTGACGGCGAGGACGCGGTCGCCCGGCTGGAGGGGGACGGCGCGCTCGACGGGCCGGGCGAGGCCCGCGATGCCGAGGCCGAGCGGCGGCGCGGGCTGGACCTCGATCTCGTGGGCGGTGGTGCCGCGCAGCAGGACCGGCGCGGGGTGGCCGCAGGAGACCACGCGGACCTCGCCGGAGTGCGGGCGGAACTCCAGCAGCAGGGCGGTGGCGAAGAGTTCGCCGGAGGTGGGGTCGGAGCGCTGTCCGGCGGGCGGCTCGCCCACGACGCTGTCGGGGTCGCCCTCGGGGACCCGGGCGACGGTGATGGCCCCGGCCGCCGCGTCCTCGGCGTCGACCACCAGCCGCCGGTCGAGCCGGGCCGCCACCCCGGCCAGCTCCTCCTCGTCGAGGACGGCCTCGCGGAAGGCACCGAGGATCGCGGTGACGGTGCCGACGGCGGCGATGCCGTGGCCCTGTACGTCGCCGACGAGGGCGCGGACGCCGTAGGGGCCGCGCCGTACGTCGAAGAGGTCGCCGCCGACCAGCGTGCCGCGTTGGGCCGGGCGGTACAGGCCCGCGCAGCGCACCCCGTCGACGCGGGGTGGCAGCGGGGGCAGGACGGCGAGCTGGGCTGCCTCGGCGACGGTGCGGATGGTGGTGATCTGGGCGGCGCGGCGCCGGCGCATCCAGGAGATGGCGATGCTGAGCAGCGCCACGAAGGTGACGACGATGAGGTCGCCCTGGCCGGGCCGGTCCAGGTTGACCTCGGAGATGTTGAGCAGCACCAGGACGGCGGCGGAGAAGAGGGTGGTGCCCAGCGGCCCGTAGCCGAGGGTGGCGAGCGGCGGGATGGCGCCGAGCAGGAAGCCGAGGTCGACCGGCCGTTCCACCAGGATCTGGAGGAGCGGGATGAGGATCAGCAGCCCCACCGGCAGCCACCGCAGCCAGGCGGGCGCGGGGGCACCGCTCATCCAGCGGGGTTCGTCACCCCGTCGGCTCCACACGGCGGTCCTCGCCACTCCGGTACTCCCCGGCTCCGGCCCATCGGGCCGGACGGCCCGGCCTCCAGCGTTCTACGCCGAGCGCCGGGCCGCAAACGGCGGGCGTGCCGGAGTGGCGTCTCAGGCCGCCGCGTGGGTGACGTCGGGGGCGGGCGGCAGGAGGCCGAAGTCGGTGAGGATCTCGCGGGCGGCCCGGTGGGCGGAGGTGAGGGCGCCGTGCACCGAGCTGGTGTCGCGGTGGTCGCCGCAGACGTAGAGGCCGTCCAGGACGCGGACGGGCCTGCGGGCGTCGTGCGGCGGGGTCATCGCGGGGACCGCCTCGGGATCGTGGTGGGCGGCGAGCAGTTCCCAGCCGGCGGTGGAGGTGCCGTACATGCGGGCGAGCTGGGCGCGGACCTCCGCGTCGAGGCCGTCCGGGGGCGCGTCCAGCACGGTCGAGGAGATGAGGGCGCGCCCGCGCGGGGCGCGCGACGGGTCGACCTCGCTGAGCGCCGCCGACCACGCGACGGGGCCGCTCCGGTCGGCGTCCAGGACGAGGGCGCTGCCGGTGGGCGGCGGGGCGGGCGCGGCGTGGTGGAGCACGGTGACCGAGTGGAAGCGGGGCACCCGCAGCCCGGGCAGGAGTTCGGCGGCGGCGCGGGCGCCGGTGGCGAGCAGCAGGGCGCGGCAGCCGAAGGTGCCGTGCTCCTTGGTGGTGACGGAGTCGATGGAGGCGGCGGTGACGTGCACGCCGGTGCGGACGGTGCCCGCGGGCAGGGCGTCGGCGAGGTACTGGGGCAGCGCGTCGGCTCCGCCGGCGGGCACGCCGAGGCTGCTGCGGGCGTAGCCGCGCAGGGTGAGGTCGGCGATCCGGCTGGAGGTGGTCAGCTCCGGGTCGCCGAGGAGGGCGGTGAGCAGGGGCCGCACGAAGCCGTCGAGGGTACGGGCGGAGAGGCCGCGCAGGGCGAGGGCCTCGGCGGCGCTGCGCTCGGGCCGCGCGGCGAGACGCTCCTCGGAGGTGGCGGCGAGGCGGGCGAGGGCGGAGCCGAGCCGGGCGCCGTCGACGGCGGTGGTGACCCGGGGCCGTTCGGGGCCGCCCTGCCGGGGCACCCGTCGGGGGGCGCTCGCCCGGGCGCGTGCGGCACTGAGTGCACCCCTCGCGCTCCCGGGTTCGCCGGTACGGGTCCGCCGTCCCTGGCTGTGGACGAGCACGCCGGGGGCGAACTCGCACAGCTCCAAGCCGTCGAGGAGCGGGGCCGCCGCCTCGGGCCAGGTGGTGAGGAGCGGCTGCCCGAACCGGTCCAGCCGGTAGCCGTCCAGGGTTTCGGTGGCCATCCTGCCGCCCACCCGTGTGGCGGCCTCCAGCACCGTGACGCCGACTCCGGCGCTGGTCAGCGCATGGGCGGCGGCGAGTCCGGCGACCCCCGCGCCCACGATCACGACGTCCGCTTCCTGTCCGGGCTCACTCACGTGCCCTCCCCGAGATTGGGCGATCCGTGGGGGGCTCATGCCCCCGACGCGCGTTGGGAATACCCGAGTGCGAGGTTCGAGCCTAGAAGCGGTCCGGGGACGCGGGCAGAGGCGCACACGGCGGGCACGGTCGTACGCCGGTCGCACACCGCGTGCCATGAGCGCCCCCCGGTGGGACGGACGGGTCAGCGGAGGGCGGCCCTCAGGGTGTCGTCGATCCCCGGGTACCGGAACGCGAACCCGGACTCCAGCAGCCGGGCGGGGACCACGCGCTGGCTCGCCAGCACGTCGCCGGAGAGTTCGCCGAGGACCAGCTTGAGGGCGGCGGCCGGGACGGGGAAGGGCGTGGGGCGGCGCAGCACCCGGCCCATGGCGGCGGTCACCTCGCGGTTGGTGAGCGGGCGGGGAGCGGTGAGGTTGACCGGACCGGAGAGTTCCTCGGTGTCGATGAGGTGGCGCAGGGCCGCGACGTGGTCCTGGAGCGCGATGTAGCTCCAGTACTGGCGGCCGTCGCCGACCCGGCCGCCGAGCCCGGCCCGGAAGAGCGGGAAGAGCTTGGCCCAGGCGCCGCCCTTCGCCGAGACCACCAGCCCGGTGCGGGGGAAGACGGTGCGCACCCCGGCCTCCTCGGCCGCGGCCGCCGCCTCCTCCCACTCCACGCAGACGGTGGGCAGGAAGCCGTATCCGGGCGGGGCGCTCTCGTCGACGGCCCGGTCGCCGGTGTCGCCGTAGAAGCCGATGGCACTGGCGTTGACGAAGACGTCGGGCGGGGTGTCCAGGGAGGCGATCGCCTCGGCGAGGGTGGCGGTGCCCCAGACGCGGCTGTCGCGGATCTCGCGCTTGTAGGCGTCGGTCCAGCGGTGGTCGGCGATGCCGGCGCCGGCCAGGTTGACCACGGCCGAGCAGCCGACGAGCCCCGCCGTCTCGACCCGGCCCTCCTTCGGGTCCCACTGGACCTCGTCGGCGTCCCGGGCAGGGCGGCGGACCAGCCGCACCACCTCGTGGCCGTCCGTCCGCAGGGAGTGGGTGAGCGCTGTTCCGATGAGGCCGGAGGAGCCGGCGACCGCGATCCGCATACGGCTCATCATGACCACCCGGACCGCCCGCCACACCGGTGACATGGCAGAGTGCCGCCATGCGGCCACTCATACGCCCCGCCCGGCACGGCGACGGGGCGGACCTCGCCCGGATCGACTTCGCCACCTGGTCCCCGCTGCACGCCGTCACCGAGCGGCCGAAGGCGCCCGCGGACCCCTTCTTCGACGGCCACCGCGACCCGCGCGAACACCTGGTCGCCGAGGAGGACGGCGAACTTCTCGGCTACGCCGTCGTCCGCCGCCCCGTCCCGCTGCCGGCGTTCGCCCACGTCCGCCAGATCCAGGGGCTCGCCGTGCGCGAGGAGGCACGCGGCCGGGGCGTCGCCCGCGCCCTGCTCCGCGCCTGCGTGGCCGAGGCCCGCGCCCAGGACGCCCGCCGCCTCACCCTGCGGGTCCTCGGCCACAACGCCCCGGCCCGCGCCCTCTACGCCTCCGAGGGCTTCCGCGTCGAGGGCGTGCTGCCGGGCGAGGTCTTCGTCGCCGGGACGTACGTGGACGACGTGCTGATGGGCAGGGCGCTCTGAGGCCGGCCGGGCGGGGGACGGTGCTCCCCCGCCCGGCCGCCGTTCAGTGCAGCGCCGCCACCCGGTCGCGGTAGCCGCGCACCGCCGCCGCGTCCCGGTAGGGCTCCAGGCGGCGTTCGAAGTCGCGGACGTACTCGACGGCGCGAGCCGAGCGCATCTCGGCCGCGTGCTGCGCCGCCTCCGCGCCGAGGGCGCAGGCCTGGTCCAGCTCGCCGAGGCCGAGGCGGGCGGAGGCGAGGACGACGCGGCAGAAGAGACGGCTGCGGGCGTACCCGTGCGGGCGGAGCTGGAGCGAGCGTTCCGCGTGCTGGGCGCTGTGCCGGTACTGCTGGAGGTCGCGGTAGCAGTGCGCGAACTCGTCGGCGAGCTGCGCCTCGTCGAAGAACTGCGCCCAGTGCGGCACGTCGTCCCCCGGCCGCGCCGCCTCCAGCGCCCGCTCGGCCCGCCCCAGCGAGGTCTGGCAGGCCCTGCCCTCCCCGAGCACCCCGTGGCCGCGCGCCTCGACGGCGTGCAGCAGCGCCTGCACCACCGGCGGCGCCGTCGTCCCGACCCCCTGCTGGGCGACCCGGGCCAGCTGCACCGCCTCCCGCCCGTGGTGCAGGTAGACCGCCTGCCGGCTCATGGTGATCAGCACGTAACTGCCGTACGCCCGGTCCCCCGCCGCCTGCGAGAGCCGGAGCGCCTGCACGAAGTACCGCTGGGCCAGCCCGTGTGCCCCGATGTCGTACGAGGTCCAGCCGGCCAGCCGGGTCAGGTCGGCGGCGGCGGCGAAGAGGCGGCGCCCCGTGGCCTCGCCGTACCGGCCGCGGAGCATCGGCTCGGCCTCGTGCTCCAGGTAGCGGACGAGAGCCTGGCGGGCGTGGCCGCCGCCGTAGGCGTGGTCCAGGGAGCGGAAGAGGTCGGCGACCGAGCGGAGCGCCGCCACGTCGCCGGCCGAGACGCGCTGGCCGGGGCCGCGTTCGGTCTGGTGCCGGGGGCGCGGGGCGACGGTGACCGCCCGGGCCCCGGCCTGGACGGGCCGGCCCTGCGCGGGGATGCGCACGGTGGCCGGGACCGGGGTGGGGTCGCCGCGGCCGACCCGGTCGTCGGCCCGGCCGATCAGCCAGTCCCGGCTGGGGACGACCAGCCCCGCCGGGGTGAAGGCGATCTTCCGCAGTTCGGTGTGGCTGCCGGAGTCCTTGCGCCACAGGCCGCTGACGATGTCGACGGCCTCCTCGGGGGTGGCCGCGAACTCCAGCCCGGCGTAGACCGGCGCGCACGCGTCTAGGCCGAGGTCCTGGGCGGTCAGCCGCCGCCCCAGCCGCCGGGTGAAGACCTCGGCGATCAGGGCCGGGGTGGTCCCCCTGGGCTGCTGTCCGCGCAGCCAGCGGGTCACCGAGGTCTTGTCGTATCTGAGGTCGAGCCCGTGTTCGAGACCGAGCTGGTCGACGCGGCGGGCCAGCCCCGCATGGGAGAACCCGGCCTCCGCGATGAGCGCGGCTAGCTGGCGGTTGGGGGTGCGCTGAGGGGGTCGGTCCGTCATCTGCTGTGCGGTCTCCTGCCTTCCGGGCCCGTGGAGCAGCCCTCATGGAACGGCGTGAATGTAACGGGCCGCGCGGCCCTCGCAGTGAGGTGTGCCACACATTCATCCGATCGTGTGAGTATCGGGCGGACGCCTGACTTCCGGCGGCGGGTCGTACAGTGGCCGGGATGCGCGGTGTGCGCGCGAACGAGGGAGGTGCGGGCCGTGAGTGACGTGCAGTTCGTCCGGCTGGGATTCGGTGCGGACGCGGTGGAGTACCAGCAGGCGTGGGACGAGCAGCGCCGGGTGCACGCCGCCCGGTTCGCCGACGAGATCCCGGACACCTGCCTGCTCCTGGAGCACCCGCCCGTCTACACCGCCGGACGGCGCACCGAGGAGAGCGAGCGCCCGCTCGACGGCACCCCCGTCATCGACGTGGACCGCGGCGGCAAGATCACCTGGCACGGCCCGGGCCAGCTCGTCGGCTACCCGATCCTCAAGCTCCCCCGCCCGGTCGACGTGGTCGCCCACGTCCGCCGCCTGGAGGAGGCCCTGATCCGCGCCTGCGCCGAACTGGGCCTGGCCACCACGCGCATCGAGGGCCGCAGCGGCGTCTGGGTGCTGGGCGCCCCGAAGGAGGAGCGCGCCGCGCTCGGCGGGCTCTCCCTCGACCTCGACCCGCGCCTGGGCGGCGACGACGAGTTCGACCCGCGCCTGGCCGGTCCGGAGTACGCCCCCTCCAACGCGGGCCAGCGCCACGAGGACCGCAAGCTCGCCGCGATCGGCATCCGGGTCGCCAAGGGCGTCACCATGCACGGCTTCTCGCTCAACGTGAACCCGGACAACACCTGGTTCGACCGGATCGTCCCCTGCGGCATCCGGGACGCGGGCGTCGCCTCGCTCACCCAGGAACTGGGCCGCGAGGTCACCATCGCCGAGGTGCTCCCGGTCGTCGAGCGGCATCTCACCGAGGTGCTGGGCGAGGCTCTGCCGCTCCCCCGCGAGCGCGAGGCGGAACCTGTCGCACCGCCCGCCGCCGAGCCCGCCACGGCCTGACCGAGGGCCTTCACGGGCCCTCCCCCGACTGGGCCGAACGGGCGAAGGAGCCACGGTCCCGGAGGCTGACCGGGGTAGCCACCCCGCACTTCGCGGGGCGTACCCTGATGTACGCCGAAGAATCGACGTCGCACCCCGTGACGCGAGCCACGCAAACCAACAGGGAGCCGGTGTGTCCGCAGTCGCACCCGACGGACGCAAGATGCTGCGCCTGGAGGTCCGCAACAGCCAGACCCCCATCGAGCGCAAGCCCGAGTGGATCAAGACCCGCGCCAAAATGGGTCCCGAGTACAACGAGCTCCAGAAGCTGGTCAAGAGCGAGGGCCTGCACACGGTCTGCCAGGAGGCCGGCTGCCCCAACATCTACGAGTGCTGGGAGGACCGCGAGGCCACCTTCCTCATCGGCGGCGACCAGTGCACCCGGCGCTGCGACTTCTGCCAGATCGACACCGGCAAGCCGCAGGCGCTCGACCGCGACGAGCCCCGCCGCGTCGGCGAGTCCGTCGTCACGATGGACCTGAACTACGCCACGATCACCGGCGTCGCCCGCGACGACCTGGAGGACGGCGGCGCCTGGCTGTACGCCGAGACGGTCCGCCAGATCCACGCGATGACCTCGGAGCGCGAGGGCGGCCACACCAAGGTCGAGCTGCTCATCCCCGACTTCAACGCCGACCCCGACCAGCTCGCCGAGGTCTTCTCCTCGCGTCCCGAGGTCCTGGCGCACAACGTCGAGACGGTGCCGCGCATCTTCAAGCGCATCCGCCCCGGCTTCCGCTTCGAGCGCTCGCTCGAGGTCATCACCCGCGCCCGCGAGGCCGGCCTGATCACCAAGTCCAACCTCATCCTGGGCATGGGCGAGGAGCGCGCCGAGGTCAGCGAGGCCCTCCAGCGGCTGTACGACGCCGGCTGCGAGCTGATCACCATCACGCAGTACCTGCGCCCCTCCGTGCGCCACCACCCCGTGGAGCGCTGGGTCAAGCCCCACGAGTTCGTGGAGCTGAAGGAGGAGGCCGAGGAGATGGGCTACTCCGGCGTCATGTCCGGCCCGCTGGTCCGCTCCTCGTACCGCGCCGGCCGTCTCTTCCAGCAGGCGATGGACCGCCGCTCCGGCGTCCCCGCCGAGTCCGCCCCGGCGGCCCGCGCGCTCTGACGCCACCGGTGTCCGGGGCTGTGAATCCCCGCACACCCGGGCCCGGGCCCGCGCCCCGGCCGCGCGGCGGCCCCCGTACGAATCCGCAGCTCGCGGCCGTACGGGGGCCGCTTCGCGCGTCCCGGGGTGCGGGCCCGGCGCCGCGAGGGTTTCATGGGTGTTTGACCCGCAGGTCACGCCCTGGTAACACCAGTCGGTGACGCTGTACGTACGCCGTGCTCCAGGGCCGGGGAGGGACCTCCCCGACCGGCGGGCACGGGCGACGCGTTCCCGGCACCGCGCCACTTCGCCGTTCTCCGAGGGGATCTTCAGATGCAGGCCGCGCCCGTCACCCCGCTCCGCACCTCCACGACCCGTCCCGCCGCCTGGCCCTCGGTCACCGGCGCGCTGCGCGCCGTCGAGTCGGTGCTGATGCGCTCGGGCCAGCGCACCGCCCGCCGCAACGCCTGGGCCTCGGTCCTGGAGGACCGCCGCCGCGCGCAGGACCGGGTGGAGACCCAGGCGGTCCTGGAGGCCGCGGCCACGCCCGGTTCGCGGACCTCCTGACGCACGTCCCGGCGAGGCCCCGCCGAATCGTTACGGCAGCGGGCGGCGACTGATACCCCGCCCGCACGACGCCGACGCATCAGGGACACGTAAACTTCGGTACATGGCGAGCAAGGACAACGCAGCGAGTTCTGCGAACCCGGGGCGGATCAAGCAGATCGCCCAGACGTACAAGATGGCAAAGCGCGTCGATCCGAAGATCGGCTGGGTCATCGCCGCCGTGGGGATCGTCACCTTCGGGGTCTTCCTTGCGATCGGCTTCCTCGTCGGCCACCCGGTCTACCTCGGCATCCTCGGCTTCGTGCTCGCCTTCCTCGCGATGGCGATCATCTTCGGCCGCCGCGCCGAGAAGGCCGCGTTCAGCCAGATGGAGGGCCAGCCCGGAGCGGCGGCGGCAGTCCTGGACAACATCGGGCGCGGCTGGACCACGACTCCCGCGGTGGCGGTCAACCGCAGCCAGGACGTCGTGCACCGCGCCGTCGGCAAGGCGGGCATCGTCCTCGTCGCCGAGGGCAACCCGAACCGGGTGAAGGGCCTGCTGGCGTCCGAGAAGAAGAAGATGGCGCGGATCGTCGTGGACGTCCCCGTGCACGACATCGTGGTGGGCACCGGCGAGGGCCAGACCCCGCTGAAGAAGGTCCGCACCACGATGCTCAAGTACCCGCGCGTCCTCACCGGCCCGCAGGTCACCGCGACCAACGACCGCCTCCGCGCCCTCGGCGACCTGATGAGCAACATGCCGGTGCCGAAGGGCCCGATGCCCAAGGGCGCCCGCATGCCCCGCGGCCCGAAGATGCGCTGACCACGCGCCGAACACCTGACCCGTACGCGAGAGGGCGGCACCGGAATCGATTCCGGTGCCGCCCTCTCGCGTACGGGCGCTTCTGGAGTCGGGCCTCAGACGCGGATCTGCACCGCGCGGCCGAGGCGGTCGTGGAGGCCGCGGGAGTCACGGTCCCAGATCAGGGCCGGGACGCCCAGGCAGAGCAGCGCGCTGCGGACCACGGTCCAGCCGGGGCCGAGCCGGCCGCCCTGCTCCGAGACCACCCGCAGGCGCAGCAGGAGCTTGCCCGGGGTGCAGCCGACGGTGCCGACGGTGAGGATGTTCATCACCAGCAGGATGCCGAGGGCCCAGTTCCCCGTGGACTGGGCGTCACCACCGGAGAACAGGCCGTATGCGATGAGCATGCACAGAGCCCAGTCGATGGCGAGGGCCCCGAACCGGCGCCCCACCGGGGCCACCGAACCAGGACCGTGCTCGGGCAGACCGAGCCGTTCCCCCCGGTAGCCGAAGTCCGCACCCATCTCCTCCGCGGCTGCGCGCGGGCCGGAGAGCCACGATCCGATTGCTTGCCTGTTGTCCACGGAAACACGGTACTGCGGCGGGGTACCCGGAGAGCGACCGGGTAAGGGCCGAAGGGAACCTGCGAGAAGACGAGCAGGTCACACGGTTCGCGCGGGTCCGTCCGATTAACGTCGGTGAAACAAATGGGTCATGCTTGAGAAATCCCCTGTCCCTAGGGTCAGGTCCACCGTGTGCCACCGCACTGGCCGCACGACCGAGCTACCACCCCGCCCCTCCCCGGGTCGGGAGTAGGAGGAGTTGGATGTTCCAGAACGCCGACGACGCGAAGAAGTTCATCGCCGACGAGGACGTCAAGTTCGTTGACGTCCGCTTCTGCGACCTCCCGGGTGTGATGCAGCACTTCACGATCCCGGCGAAGGCGTTCGACGCGGACGAGGAGCTGGCCTTCGACGGATCGTCGATCCGCGGCTTCCAGGCCATCCACGAGTCCGACATGTCGCTCCGCCCGGACCTGTCGACCGCTCGCGTGGACCCCTTCCGCCGCGACAAGACGCTGAACATCAACTTCTTCATCCACGACCCGATCACCGGCGAGCAGTACAGCCGCGACCCGCGCAACATCGCGAAGAAGGCCGAGGCGTACCTCGCCTCCACCGGCATCGCCGACACCGCGTACTTCGGCCCCGAGGCCGAGTTCTACGTCTTCGACTCGGTGCGCTTCGAGACCTCCGCGAACCAGGGCTTCTACCACATCGACTCCGAGGCCGGCGCCTGGAACACCGGCTCCGAGGTCGAGAACCGCGGCTACAAGGTCCGCTACAAGGGCGGCTACTTCCCGGCCCCGCCGGTCGACCACTTCGCCGACCTGCGTGCCGAGATCTCCCTGGAGCTGGAGCAGGCCGGCCTCGAGGTCGAGCGCCAGCACCACGAGGTGGGCACCGCCGGCCAGGCCGAGATCAACTACAAGTTCAACACGCTGCTCGCCGCCGCCGACGACCTGATGCTCTTCAAGTACATCGTGAAGAACGTCGCCTGGCGCAACGGCAAGACCGCGACCTTCATGCCCAAGCCGATCTTCGGCGACAACGGCTCCGGCATGCACGTCCACCAGTCCCTCTGGTCGGGTGGCACCCCCCTCTTCTACGACGAGCAGGGCTACGCGGGCCTCTCGGACACCGCCCGCTACTACATCGGCGGCATCCTCAAGCACGCCCCCTCGCTCCTCGCCTTCACCAACCCGACGGTGAACTCCTACCACCGCCTGGTCCCCGGCTTCGAGGCCCCGGTCAACCTGGTGTATTCGCAGCGGAACCGTTCCGCCGCGATGCGCATCCCGATCACCGGCTCCAACCCGAAGGCCAAGCGCGTCGAGTTCCGCGCCCCGGACCCGTCCTCCAACCCGTACCTGGCCTTCTCGGCCCTCCTCCTCGCGGGCCTGGACGGCGTCAAGAACAA
This sequence comes from Streptomyces albidoflavus, assembly GCF_000719955.1. GTDB lineage: Bacteria > Actinomycetota > Actinomycetes > Streptomycetales > Streptomycetaceae > Streptomyces > Streptomyces albidoflavus. The sequence continues at coordinate 349,974 of NZ_JOII01000006.1, read as the reverse complement.
GATCGAGCCTGCCGAGCCGATCGACAAGGACCTCTACGAGCTGGCCCCCGAGGAGCACGCCGGCGTCCCCCAGGTCCCGACCTCCCTCCCGGCCGTCCTCGACGCCCTCGAGGCCGACAACGAGTACCTCCAGGCCGGCGGCGTCTTCACCCCCGACCTCATCGACACCTGGATCGACTACAAGCGCACCCAGGAAATCGCCCCCATCCAGCTCCGCCCGCACCCGCACGAGTTCGAGCTTTACTTCGATCTCTAAGGAGCGATCCCCAGTCGACCTGGCCGGAGCTTGGAACACCGAGTGAGCACCGCCCGGCCAATTCGCTGGATCAAGTGTGTGAATTGCTACGCGGGCCGCCACCCCACTGTCGGGGTGGCGGCCCGCGCTGGGTCGTCCAGGCTCTTTCGTGTCACGCACGCCGGACCGTACGTAATACGGGCTTGCACGACGCCGGGATCTCCTCGTCGAAGCCCTAGCAGACATCTCGGAGCGCAGCGGCCTGACCAACATCAACCTCCTTGGATGGACAGGATGCGCTTTCCGAGTGGAGGTTCGCGGTGGCCTCAGCTGCCCCTCGGGGAATCTTCGCCGGGACGGATCATTCAGATCAGCAAGGTCCTCTAAATCCGAGAGTCCGAAGTATTCCTTCACCGAGATTCAGCCACAACCGGCAGCATGAGCGTCCGGCCAGGTGATCCAATCTCGTCGCACGTCACCATCGTCTCCGCACACGAAGGGTGGAGACGGACATTCTCGCGCCACGCTATTCCGCCGGCCTCCACGAAGCTGGACAGATATCGGGTACAGTGCGCCCCACATACCGGGCCGCGGAGGTCCGGATGCCAGCAGAAGTACGTGAGCCCGGTACTCACCGAAGCTGAGCCAAGGTGTGGGGCACCTACTCCGCGAGATATCCGAGTTCGGTCTCACTAGGTATGTGACCCTGACACGCTGGCCGGGCAGCGGTGAGGTGCAGCGTGCCCGAAAGCTCTCGTAAGTCGGCAGCCCGCAGTCGTGTCCTCTACACCGGCGAAAAACTGGCTGCGGCGCAAGCCGGAATCCCACGAGACCACTCCATCGGCCTCGACGCGTGCCGGTCGGAGCAGTCTCAATTCCGCGCGCTATTGGCCCTTGGCTACCTGAATCACGGGGTGGACTATGACGGCCCAGCCGGCTGGCACCTCTCCGCCCTCTCCTCGTACACCGTCACCGTCTCCCCTCGGTTCGAGCGCACGGTGATCATCACCAAGGTCCCGCACAACGTGGCCCAGCGCATGCTTCCTGGCCCTGTCGGCGGAAGTGGGCTGCCCGGCCTACGGCTGGAACAGTGCCGCGGATACGGGAGTTACACCCTGCGGCACATGCCGACTGGTGCAGAGCTTGTGATCACCGACAACCCCTTCGGTAGGCCGGTCGGCACACCGAATGCCCCATACTTCGACTGCCTCACCTCGGACGCGCCGCTCTCTGTCGCCGAAGCGGAACAACTAGGCAGAGTGCCAGACATGTCTGTTGATGCCCGTCGGCTCTTGGCCGGCGTCTTCTGCAGGATCACTACGAAAGATCCTTGCGGAGCATGGGCGATCGGCAACTGGTTCTACGACCCCTTGGAACGCCCCGGCCGACTCGACAGGCTCCACCTTCCTGGGTGCCGGAGCCTTCGCGGATTCGGCGACAATTGGGAGCTGGAGTGGGAGGCCGGTCCCTATCCGGAAGATCTCACTTCGGCGTTGACCGGGTCGGTCGTTGGTATTGCTGGGGCAAGCGCAGCGTCGACGCTCGGCCATCTGGCAGTCACTCTCGGAAGCGCCACGCTCCACCTGCGCTCGGCACGATCCTGCGCAGCCAAACGCCAATCCCGCCTCTGAGCTGCCAGCAGAAAGCGCTAGCGTCGTGATCAGAATTCTTGAGGTCATGGGCGCCCGCACACCCTGGTGGGCGGCCTGCCTAGTCATCGCGTTCGTAGGCCTGACCTACTTTTGCGTTCAGGCTCTTCGGCTCCTCATCCCAGACAAGTCAGGCGACCTCTTGGCGTGGTGGATCGCCATCCTGGAGCACCGCCGACATACCGCCAAGAAACCCGAACGTCGGCCACAAGCCGGCGAAACGATCCGCACAGGCCACCGCGGCAGGCGCGAGGAAGGCGATGATCCGCTCTGACCTCTCCTGGTGAACCGATGTGCAGCCGCCCGCCCGGCCGAAGGCGTTCGCGCAGGTTCAGAGCATTCGGCCGCTCGTATTTCACAACCTTGAGAACGATGGCTGGCCCGCTCTGTGCCGCGGAGAGACCCGCACCCCGGTGCCGGAGAACGGCCAGGACTCGGAGAGCGAGCCAGTGATGGGTCTGGAAGGTCGGGGACAACCCGGAGGGCGGCTGGGCCCGCCACTACCCAGGCGACGCGTACGTGGACGTGGTCTCACTTGACGTCTGCACGCTAGCCAGGGCGACTACCAGTAGCTCCAATCGGTCGTCGACGGAAAGCCGCTCGTCCTTGCCCAGGTGGGCAATGTGCTCGACCAGGGCGAGATCACCCTGCGTGATCAACCACCGAGGACGGCCGTCAGCTCCCCGGTCAGGCCCCGGGGAGCCGGTCCTCACCCATCCCTGTCCTCGCCTGTCGGCGCTGCCAGAACAGACTTCAGCAGCTCCTCCACTGCGCCGAGCCGCGTTCGGGAACATCGACATCGCTTCCGCATGGCCAGCCGACGGCACCTGAGGCGCAGTACGCGGCCGCGCCGTCACTCTCCGCAGGCCGCCCCCATCCGCGCCTCCGCGCGTCCGCCTCTCGCCCGCACCCGCCCCAACACCCCCGCCGCATCCGGCCGTTGCTGCAACGACCCCAGCGTGAGTAACCACCAGTCCGTCAGGCGGGCCGTGACCGCCGTGCGGCCCTCCAGGGCCTCCGTCAGGGTGCAGAGGCCGAAGAAGGCGCGGACGAGGGAGCGGGCTGTGGGGGCCGGGCGGATGTGGGGGGTGAGGTGGCCGGCAGTGCGGGCCTGGGCGAGGAGGCGGGTGGTGGCGGTGGTCCAGAGGGCGAAAGGGTCGGGGAGGGGGGCGTCGATGGTGTCGCGTTCGGCCCACAGGCGTGCGCCCGCGCGGGCGAGGGGGTCCTCGGCGAGGGCGTGGGCGATGTCGAAGCTGAGGGCGACCAGTTTCTCCAGCGGGGGATCGGCGCGGTCCGTGTAGCGGGCGGCCAGCCCGGGCCAGGTGGCGAAGCGGTGCTGGACGACGGCGAGGGCGAGGCCCTCCTTGCTGGCGTAGTGGAAGTAGACGGCGCCGCTGGTCCGGCCGGATCTGGCGCTTATGTCGTTGACGCTGGTGCCTGCGTAACCCTGTTCCGCGAAGAGGAGGGCGGCCGCCTCCAGGAGTGATCTGCGGGTTGCCCTCGCCCGTTCCTGCAACGTGCTGTCCACCTTCGTTCAACGTTTCCGTGACGACGGCAATGTAGTGCGCCCGCGCACGCCGGTAGCAAAACAACCTCCCCGTGCGCGGATATTGTTCAATTCTTTCGAATGTGCACGCGTGCGGGTGATTTCCCGCGAATTCCGGCGCGGTTGCTGGCCATTCGAGTGAATCACCTCCCCCGCTTCCAGCCGTTCCGCGGTGCCGGGCGAATATGCCTCAACTTGGCAGCCCGTGAGCGGGATTGACGGCCTGTGAGGTTGACGGTGGAGGGGGTGCCGGGCGAGTTCCTTTACACCTGCCGCCCCCGCCCCGTCGAGCACTCGAAGTAGTGATTGCGTGACGCTTCATCGCGAAAATAACGTAGCCGTCGTGATGTTTCGCGGTTTGGACGGGATTGCACCTTTGCGCTCCCGTGCCCCGCACGAGACCGGCGGACGTACGACGTCCCGGAGGCCGGCTCAGGGAAACGCACGACCCCACGAATCCGCGGTCCCGCGACAAGCCCGACCGCCCCCTCCCCCAGGAGGTACACCATGACCACCAAGGCACACCCGCTCCTCAGCTGGTCCCCCGAGGCCGTCGTCTTCGACTGCGACGGCACCCTGATGGACACCGAACGGCATTGGCAGGACGCCCGGAGCCAGGTCTTCCGGCAGTTCGGGCTGCGGCCCCTGCCGGGGTTCGCCGAGCGGGCCAAGGGAGTGCACTACACCGACTGCGGGCGGCTGATGGCCGAGGAGTCCGACAAGCCGCATCTGGCGGGGGAGCTGACCGAGTCGCTCCTGACCCACTTCATGGAGCTGGTCGCCGACGACCCGGTGACCATGCCGGGCGCCGCGGAGTTCGTCCGCCGGCTCTCCGGGCGGCTGCCGCTGGCCGTGGCGAGCAACTGCCCGCTGGAGGTCGTGGAGATGAGCCTCGAACGTGCGGGACTGCTGCACCACTTCCGCCACGTCGTCGTCCCCGACGAGCCGTCGACGGGGGCGGCCCCGGGCAGCGCCACCGTACGCCCGAAGCCGTGGCCGGACGTCTACGCGCGGGCGGCGTGGCTGTGCGGCGCGGACCCGGACAGCACGCTGGCCGTCGAGGACTCGCTGACCGGCATCGAGTCGGCGCGGCGGGCCGGGCTGCGGGTGCTGGGGGTGGGTCCGCGGCCCGGTGAGGAGGATGCCTCGCGGGCCGATCTGTGGGTGACCACCCTGCACTCGCCGGTGCTGCTGGCGTGGGTGCGGGCGCACGTGCCGCAGCAGGGCGGGAGCGCCGAGGGGTAGGGCTGCCGGGGGCCTCAGCCCAGGTGCGTGTCGAGGTCGGTGACCACGCCCTGGGCGGAGGCGAAGAGCAGGCCCACGCCGACCGCGCCCGGGTCGGGGATGCCTTCCGCGCGCTCGCCCAGGTAGCTGGAGCGGCCCATGCGGGCACGCAGCCGGGCCGTGGAGCGGACGCCCTCCCAGGCCGCGTCGGCCGCGGCGGCGAGGGCCTGGTCGGGCGGGGTTCCGGCGGGGGTGGCGCGCAGCGCCTCGGCCGCCGGGGTGAGGGCGTCGACGAGGGTCTTGTCGCCGGGGGCGGCGTCGCCGACCCGCCGGATCGCGGCAAGGCCGTCGGTGACGCCCTCGGCGTAGGCGACGGTGGTCGGGCCGGAGCCGGCGACGGCGGCGGCCAGAGACTGGAGCAGCAGGCCGAAGAGGGGACCGCTCGTCCCGCCGACCTCGTCGAGGAAGGCGGTGGCGGCGGCCTCCAGCGGCGCGGCCGGGTCGGTGTCGCCCCCGGGGAGCTGGTCGAGGCGGCGGAGGGCGGCGTCGGCGCCGGCGGTGAGGTTGGTGCCGAAGTCGCCGTCGCCCACCTGCTGGTCCAGGGAGGTGAGGCGGGTCTCGGTGGCGTGGGCGGACTCGGCGAACCGGCGCATCCAGCCGTCGGTGGCGGTGGCGTCGTGGGAGGTGCTCGTCGTCATGGCGTGGCTCCCGCTCTCGGTGGCCGGTGGGATGGGGGGACGTCGGTGCGGGCGCCGCTCACCAGCGGAGCGCGGCGGTGTGCACCGGGGCGTCGTAGAGGCGGAGGATCTCCTCGTCGGCCGCGAGCAGCGTGACGGAGAAGCCGCGCATGTCCAGGGCGGTGATGTAGTCGCCGACGAGGGCGCGGGCCAGGTCGGTGCCGCGGGCGTCCAGGAGGGTGGCGAGTTCGCCGTGGACGGCGTACAGCTCCAGCGGGGTGACCGCGCCCAGGCCGTTGACCAGGGCGATCACCGGGCCTTCCGGGGCGAGGGCGTCGAGGAGCGCGGTGGTCATGCGCTCCACCAGGCCGTTGAGCGGCTCCCTGGGGACGGTCTGCTGGGCGCGCTCGCCGTGGATACCGACGCCGTACTCCAGCTCGCCGGCGGCGAGCGGGAAGGCCGGCTCGCCGGTGGTGGGCGCGGTGTGCGCGGCCGAGGCGACGGCGAGCGTACGGCACCTCGCGGCGAGGCGGGTGCCGAGTTCCTGGAGCTCGGCCAGGCCGAGACCGGTGTCGGCGGCGGCGCCGAGGATCTTCTCGATGAGGACCGTGCCGCCGGTGCCGCGGCGCCCTGAGGCGATGTCGGCGGAGTCGGAGGCGAGGTCGTCGTCGATCAGGACCCGCGCGCAGGGCACGCCGCGGTGGGCGAGGCGCTCGGCGGCGATGCCGAAGTTGATCCGGTCGCCGGTGTAGTTCTTCACGATGTGCAGCACGCCCTCCGCGCGGGCGGCGGCGAGGGAGCCCGCGTAGACCTGGCGGTTGTGCGGGGAGGCGAAGACGCGGCCGGGGCAGGCGGCGTCGAGCATGCCCCGGCCCACGTACCCGGCGTGCAGCGGCTCGTGGCCCGCGCCGCCGCCGGAGAGCAGGGCGACGCGCCGCGAGGGGGCGGCGGTCCGGCTGAGCAGGAAGCCGTGCTCGGGGTCGAGGGTGACCAGGTCGGCATGGGCCCGCGCGAAGCCCTTGAGGGCGTCTGGCACGAGGGCGTCGCTGCTGTTCTCGAAGTACGAGGCCATGCGAGTCCTCCGTCGTCGAGGGCCGCGAGCGGATTCCGCCGGAAGGCCGGGCCTCCCGGGGCTCCGCGGGAGGCCGCCAGGTTGTTCTTCATGCTGGGCGCGGTGGTCGCCCGGGGCAAGTCATGTGTCAGGTCGCTCGTCCTTTCGAGTACGACTTCCCGAAGCCGGTTTCGGGGAAACACCAGGCCACGGGCTACGTACGGGGCACGTGCCCCGAGGGGAGCACAAGGGGTGGGCACGGCGCACGAGAGGGCGCACGCGCCCTGCGCCCCTCCCGCACCCGGCGTCCTCCCGTTCCCGGCTCCCTCCACCGCCCCACCCGGCACGCCGTGCGCCCGCTCCCGTGCTCGGCTGGTCCCATGCCGAAGCAGAGCCCGGACGGGAACCAGGAGCACGAGGACGGCCGGGCCGGGCGCGCACCCCACGCGCGGGAAGCCGAGCGGCCCTCGCGGCACGAGATCACCGAGGCGGACCGCAAGGGCGGGCCCGGGCACACCGTGCTGCTGGCGTTGGCGCTGGCGATCCCCGCGGTGAAGGTCGCCTACACGCTGGGAGGCGAGGGCGCCGCGACCGACGCCCTGATGGGGATGGGGCCCGGCAACTGGTGGGACGTGCTGCTCGGCATGGTGCTGACCACGCCGCTGCTGGCGTGTGTGCTCGGGGTGGTCGCCTCGCGGGTGGTGTTCGCGCTCTTCGCGGCGCGCGGGGCCGTTCCCCGGGGCGACGACCCGGCCGCGCGGCTGCGGCGTGCCGGGCTCACCGTGCTCAACCCGGTGGCCACCGGGGTCGTCGTCGCCTGCTTCATCGGGCCCTGGTGGGGGCTGGGGACCGCTGTGGCGGCGTATCTGCTCCGGCGTGGGGTGGTCATCGAGTACCGGACGGGGCGGCGGGGGCGGCGCCACCACGATCCGCACTTCGCGCCGCCGGGGTGGCAGCGGCGGCTGGCGACCGGGGAGCAGGTGGTGGCGCTGACGCTCAGTGTGGTGGTGCTTCCTCTGCTGGGGGTGGTGTCCGCGCTGGACGGGCAGGCGTGGACCTCGGTGGTGCGGTGCGAGGTGAGCGACGGGGCGCGTACGCGGGTCGCGCGGCTCATCGAGTTGCAGCGGCAGGGGAACGGGGTGGTCGGGTGGAACCTTGATCAGGGGGAGGTGTCCAACGGGGTCGGTTGTACCGGGGTGGAGTCCCGGACGGTGCGGGCGCCCTGGTGGCGGGCCTGAGCCGGCCTCACTCGCCGGCCTGGCTCCTTGGCCTGCGGCCCGGCTGGGCTGTCTTTCTGCTGAGCCCGGGGTCAGTCGCTTCAAGGCGGCCGTGTGTGCAGTTTGCTGCGGGGGCACCCCGACACGACCCCACCCCACGGTCTCGTACGCGGCCGACCGCCGGAGGGCGGATGAGGCCGTCACCGATACAGGGCCTCTCCACAGTGACCACCGTGAATGCTTTCGTTCGCCACAAAGATCAATTGGGGACGGCCTGTCTTTTCCCCTCCCACCGGCGGGGAGACGCCGACGAGACGGAAGGGCGGGGTCGTGCCGGGGTGCCCCCGCAGCAAACTGCACGCTAGGCCGTCTTGCTCCAATTGACCCCACACCATGCGGTTTGTGAGGAGGTACCCCGGTGCGGCCCCGCCCGGCACACGCGGGGAACGCACCGCGACCCTCATAGCCCGGCCGGCGTTTGAGGCCAGTCGGTGACCGGTACGGGCAAGGGCGGCAGGCGGCGAAGGGGAGCCCGGCCGGGACGCGGGCGGAGGAGGGCAGGCGGGGAGTGCTAGGACTCGGGGTGGCTGCCGCGCCCCTCGTCGTGGTCGGCCAGGGGCGTAGGCGACAGGGAGGTGGGCTCCTCCCCAGGCTCAAGCAGGGTGTCGGCAGGCCCGACGATGAGAGGATCCCCCTCCCCCAAGGCCCCGCCGTCCTTGGCGGCGTACTCCACGCGCAACAGAAGACTGCGCATCGCCTCAAGCCGGCCGCGCCGCTTGTCGTTGGTCTTGACGACGGTCCAGGGGGCCCAGACGGTGTCGGTGGCCCGGAACATCTCGATCTTGGCCCGGGTGTAGGCGTCCCAGAGGTCGAGCGAGGCAAGGTCCGTCGGAGACAGCTTCCACTGCCGGACCGGATCGACCTGCCGGATGGCGAACCGCGTCCGCTGCTCGGACCGCGAGACGGAGAACCAGAACTTCACCAGCAGGATCCCGTCCGAGGTGATCATCTTCTCGAACAGCGGCGCCTGGACGAGGAACTGCTCGTACTGCTCCTCGGTGCAGAACCCCATGACCCGCTCGACCCCGGCCCGGTTGTACCAGGACCGGTCGAAGAAGACGATCTCCCCCGGCGAGGGCAGATGGGCGATGTAGCGCTGGAAGTACCACTGGCCCGCCTCTTTCTCGGTGGGCTTGTCCAGCGCCACCACCCGCGCCCCACGCGGGTTGAGCCGCTCGGTGAACCGCTTGATGGTGCCGCCCTTCCCGGCGGCGTCGCGCCCCTCGCAGACGATCACGATGCGTGCCCCGGTCTCCTTGACCCAGCTCTGCAGCTTCAGCAGTTCGATCTGGAGGACCCGCTTGCGCCGCTCGTACTCCCGGCGGCGCAGTTTCCGGTCGTAGGGGTAGTTCTCCCGCCAGGTGCGGACGGGCGTACCGTCGGCCTCGCGGAGGACGGGCTGCTCGGGGCGGCTGGCGTCGACGCTGAGCCCTTCGAGCAGGGTGTCGTCGGCGTCGTGGATGCCCGGCTCGGTCCGGTCGGCTCCGTGCTGCTCGGCGGCGCTCTCCACCTGCGGTCTCCTTCTCGCTCGTCCGTGCGGCCTGGACGGCGCCGGAGCCTGCGGGCACGGCCAGGATAGGCGGCCGGTGCCGCCCGCGCCCTGAGCGGCGGATACCCCGGAGAGCGTAAGGATGTACGAACCGGGCAGATGATGTGACGCCGGAGCGGAAGCGGGGGCACCCTCCGGCCACAGGACGCCGGGTCTCCGGCGCCCTCCTCGATCAAGGGGCGGGAGAGCTCATGACGATGACCGAAGTGGCCGAGGACGACCCGGGAGCGGGCGGCGGCGAGGCGCTGGCGGTGCGCGGGAGGCGGCTGCGCAGGCGGCTGGAGCGCCTGATCGGCGTCGCCGCCACCGAGGGGAACGAGCTGACGGCCCTGCGCAACGGCGACGAGATCTTCACGGCGATGCTGTCCGCGATACGGGAGGCCGAGCACACCGTCGACCTCATGACCTTCGTGTACTGGAAGGGCGAGATCGCCCGCGACTTCGCCGCCGCCCTGTGCGAACGGGCCAAGGCGGGGGTGCGGGTGCGGCTGCTCCTCGACGGCTTCGGCAGCCGGCTGATCGAGCGGCACCTGCTGGAGGAGATGGACGAGGCGGGCGTGCACGTCTCGTGGTTCCGCAAGCCGTTCCTCCTCTCGCCGTTCAAGCAGAACCACCGGTGCCACCGGAAGGTCCTGGTGGTGGACGAGAAGGTGGCCTTCACGGGTGGCGTGGGGATCGCCGAGGAGTGGTGCGGCGACGCCCGGAACGAGAACGAGTGGCGCGACACCCACGTGCGGCTGCGCGGCCCGGCCGTGGACGGCGTGGCGGCCGCCTTCGCGCAGAACTGGGCGGAGTGCTGCGACGACCTCTTCGACGAGCGGGACCGGTTCACCGCGCAGCCGTCCTCCGGCGGCGCGGTGGTGCAGGTGGTGCGCGGTTCGGCCAGTTTCGGCTGGCAGGACATGCAGACGCTGCTGCGGGTGGTCCTCCAGTCCGCCGAGGAGCGGGTACGGATCGCCACCGCCTACTTCGCGCCCGACGCGTACTTCATCGACCTGCTCTGCGCCACGGCGGCGCGCGGCGTGGAGGTGGAGATCCTGCTGCCGGGGCCCCACACCGACAAGCGGGTCTGCCAGCTGGCGGGCCAGTGGCACTACGACCAGCTGCTCGGCTGCGGGGTCCGCATCCACCAGTACCAGCCGACGATGATGCACGCGAAAGTCATCACGGTGGACCGGGTGGCGGCGCTGACCGGGTCGACCAACATCAACCGGCGTTCGCTCGACCACGACGAGGAGGTCATGCTCGCCGTGATCGACGAGGAGTTCACGGCCGTCCTCGACCGGCACTTCGACGAGGACACCGAGGTGAGCGTGGAGATGCAGGCCGGGCGGTACCGGCGCCGCTCCTGGCTCCAGCGGGGGCGCGAGGCGATGGTGGTGCCGATCCGCCGCTTCCTGTGAGGCTCCCTTCCCCGTGACCCGCCGGTGCCCAGGTGCCGACCATCCGGTTTCGTCGGAGAATGGCGGAAATGTCCGCGTCGCCGTGGTCACCATCGCCGCGGTCCGCGATTCCATGGTCTGCGGGAGGAGTTCGGTATGAGCGGGTGCGGCAAGGTCAAGGCGTGGCAGGTGCCGCTCAGGCTGGTCACGGGGGCCTTCATCCTGCATTCGGGGATGGAGAAGTGGGACGGGCCCGACGAACAGGCGCAGGGCGTCCACGGGATGGCGCGGCAGACGTTCCCGTTCCTGGAGAACATCGACGCGCCCCGGTTCCTCAAGCTGCTCGCCGCCGGGGAGATCGCGCTCGGCGCGGCCCTGCTGACCCCGATGGTCCCGACCCGGCTCGCGGGCGCGGCGCTGACCGGTTTCGCGGGCAGTCTGATGGCGGTGTACGCGCAGACCCCGGGCCTGCGCAAGGAGGGCAGCGTCTGGCCCACACCGGACGGGATCGGCGTCAGCAAGGACAGCTGGCTGCTGGCCATCGGCCTGGCCCTGACCCTCAGCCCGCACCAGAAGCACCACAAGCACGTCAAGCACGCCCAGCACGTCAAGCACGTCAAGCACGCGAAGGGCCACGGTGGCTGTCACAAGCACCACTGTCACCATGAGCAGGGTGGGCACCCCGGGCACCACGGGCATCTCAAGCAGGCCAAGCTGGTGGCCCGGGAGGCGAAGGAGGCCAGGCGGCTGGCCAAGGGCGTCTCGCCGGACGGGCACAGCCACCACCACGCGCACCGGCACGGGCCCGGCCACGGGCGGAAGGGCTGCCCGGCGCACCACTGAGCGGTGGGCGAGGCCGTGGGAGGGTGAGCAACCCCACCGCCTTGCCGCAGGTGGGGGCGGGTGCGGCGCGCGTTAGAGTGCGAGGCGACTTCTCCGCAGCCGGGCCGCCGCCCGGGCCCCCAGCCCCGTACGAGGTATCCGCACGTGACCCCGATATCCGAGCAGCCCGCCGTGACCGTCGTCGGGATCGGGGCCGACGGCTGGGCCGGGCTCGGTCCGGCCGGGCGGGAGGCGCTGGCCGCCGCCGAGGTGGTGGTCGGGGGGCCGCGCCAGCTCGACCTGCTGCCGCCGGAGTGCGCGGGCGAGCGGGTCGCGTGGCCCTCGCCGTTGCGGCCCGCCGTACCCAAGCTCCTCGCCGAGCACGCGGGGCGGCGCCTGGCGGTGCTGGCCAGCGGTGACCCGATGTTCTACGGGATCGGGCGGGCCCTCGCCGAGGAGGCGGGGCCTTCCGCTCTGCACGTCCTCCCCCACCCGTCCTCGGTCTCGTACGCGTGTGCCCGGATGGGCTGGGCGATGCAGGACGTGGAGGTGGTGTCGGCGGTGGGCCGGGACCCGGCGGCGCTGGCCGGGGCGTTGCACGACGGGCGCCGGGTGCTGGTGCTCGCCCCGGACGCCGCGACCCCGTCCAGGATCGCGGAACTGCTGCGCGAGCGCGGGTACGGGCCGAGCCGGATGACCGTCCTCGAACAGCTCGGCGGGCCGGCGGAGCACCGGGTGGACGGCGTGGCCGGCACCTGGTCCGCCCCGGCGGGCGACCCGCTCAACGTGGTCGCGGTCGAGTGCGTACGGGCCGCCGGTACGCCCCGGCTGCCGGTGGTCCCCGGGCTGCCGGACGACGCCTACGAGCACGACGGGCAGCTCACCAAGAAGTACGTGCGGGCGGCGACGCTGGCCGCGCTGGCGCCCGCCCCCGGGGAGCTGCTGTGGGACGTGGGCGGCGGCTCCGGGTCGATCGCCGTGGAGTGGCTGCGCGCCCACCGGGCCTGCCGCGCGGTGAGCGTGGAGCGCGATCCGGTGCGGGCCGGGCGGATCACCCGTAACGCGCGGGCGCTGGGCGTGCCCGGGCTCAAGGTCGTCACGGGGGCCGCGCCGGGCGCGCTGGCCGGACTGCCGGTGCCGGACGCGGTGTTCATCGGCGGCGGGCTGACCGGGGCCGGGCTGCTGGAGACGTGCTGGGCGGCGCTGCCGGCGGGCGGGCGGCTGGTCGCCAACACCGTGACGCTGGAGTCGGATGCGCTGCTCACCGAGTGGTACCGCCGCCACGGCGGGGAGCTGACCCGGCTGGCGGTGGCGCAGGCCGTACCGGTCGGCTCGTTCACCGGCTGGCGGCAGGCGATGCCGGTCACCCAGTGGTCCGTGACGAAGCCCGCCGAACACACGTGAACCCGCCCGCCCCACAAGGCTCCTGACACCCCGTTCGCCTCCTCCCCCTCTCCCGGAGACCCCCATGACCGTGTACTTCATCGGAGCGGGCCCCGGTGCCGCCGACCTCATCACCCTGCGGGGCGCGCGCACCCTCGCCGCCTGCCAGGTCTGCCTCTACGCGGGCAGCCTCGTCCCCACCGAACTCCTCGCCGAGTGCCCGCCGGACGCCCGGCTGGTCGACACCGCCCAGCTCGACCTGGACCGGATCGCCGCCGAGCTGATCCGCGCCCACGAGGAGGGGCACGACGTGGCGCGGCTGCACTCGGGCGACACCTCGGTGTTCAGCGCGGTGGCCGAGCAGATGCGCCGGCTCGACGCGGCCGGGGTGCCGTACGAAGTCGTCCCGGGCGTACCGGCGTTCGCGGCGGCCGCGGCCGCGCTCAAGCGGGAGCTGACGGTGCCGACCGTCGGGCAGACCGTGATCCTGACCCGGGTGGCGCAGCGGGCCACGCCGATGCCCAAGGGCGAGGACCTGGCGACGCTGGGCCGCAGCGGGGCCCTGCTGGTGCTGCACCTGGCGACCGGGTACGCGGACCGGGTCGTCGCCGAGCTGGAGCCGCACTACGGGGCCGACTGCCCGGCGGCGGTGGTGGCGTTCGCGAGCAGGCCCGAGGAGCTGGTGCTGCGCGGCACCCTCGCCGACATCGCCGGCCAGGTGCGTGAGGCGGGGATCAGGCGGACCGCGGTCATCCTGGTCGGCCGCACGCTGGGCGCCGAGCAGTTCCGCGACAGCCACCTCTACTCGCCGGACCGCGACCGTGACCACGTCTGCTGACTCCGCCCCTCCGCTCGTCCTGGTCCTGGGCGGCACGAGCGAGTCCCGCCGGCTCGCCGCGCTGCTCACGCGGGGCGCGGCCGGTCCGCTGCGGGTGGTCAGCTCGCTGGCCGGGCGGGTGGCGCGGCCCGTGCTGCCCGAGGGCGAGGTACGGATCGGCGGCTTCGGCGGCGTGGCCGGGCTGACCGCGTACCTGCGCGAGGAGCGGGTGGCCGCCGTGGTGGACGCCACCCATCCGTTCGCCGGGGTGATGAGCTTCCACGCCGCCGAGGCGGCGGCCGGGGCGGGCGTCCCGCTGCTGGCGCTGCGCCGCCCCTCGTGGCGGCAGGGCCCGGGCGACCGCTGGTACCCCGTGGCCTCCCTGGAGGAGGCCGCCGCGCTGCTGCCCTCGCTGGGCCGGCGGGTGTTCCTGACCACGGGGCGGAGCGGGCTCGGGGCGTTCGCGGACGCCGCGCCCGGGCTGTGGTTCCTGCTGCGGTCGGTCGACCCGCCGGTGGGCCCGGGGCCCGAGGAGTGCGAAGTCCTCCTGGACCGGGGCCCGTTCACCCTGGAGGGCGAGCGGGAGGTGCTGCGGACCTACGGCGTGGAGGTGCTGGTCACCAAGGACAGCGGGGGTGAAGCGACCGCGCCGAAGCTGACCGCCGCCAGGGAGGCGGGGATTCCGGTGGTGGTGGTCCGGCGTCCGCCGGTGCCCGAGGGGGTGCCGGTGGTGGGCACGCCGGAGGAGGCGGTGGCGTGGCTGGGCGGCGGCTGAGCGGTCGGGCGGCCGGGGTTCGGGGTGCCGGAGGGCGGCCCGGCGGCCTCGGTCTGCGGCACGGCCCGGACTTCGGCGAACACCCCCGTGGGTGCGGGGGTGTTCGCCGAGGTTGCGGCTCTCAGGCGCCGGTGGTCGGCTCCGGGTAGCGGCGTGGAGTCCAGACCGTCTCGGGGGCGTCCGGGGTGCGGCGGACCGCGCGGGTCTGGGAGGAGCCGATGATCAGCAGGGTCCGCATGTCGACCTCGGCCGGGTCCAGGTCGGCGAGGCGGACGGTGCGGACGCGTTCGCGGGGGCCGCCGACGTCGCGGGCGAGGACCACGGGGGTGTCGGGGCTCCGGTGCTCCAGGAGCAGGTCGCGGGCCTTGCCGACCTGCCAGGTGCGGCTGCGGGAGCCCGGGTTGTACAGGGCGAGGGCGAGGTCGGCGCGGGCGGCGGCGGCGAGCCGTTCGGCGATGACCTCCCAGGGCTTGAGCCGGTCGGAGAGGGAGATCACCGCGTAGTCGTGGCCGAGCGGCGCCCCGGCGCGGGCGGCGGCGGCGTTGGCGGCGGTGACCCCCGGCAGCACACGGACCGGCACGTCCCGGTACGGGCCTTCGGCGGCGGCCTCCAGGACGGCGGTGGCCATGGCGAAGACCCCGGGGTCGCCGCCGGAGACGACGGCGACGCGGCGGCCCCGGCGGGCCAGGTCGAGGGCGAACTCGGCGCGTTCGGCCTCGACCTTGTTGTCGGAGCCGTGCCGGATCTGGCCGGGGCGGTGCGGCACCCGGTCGAGGTAGGTGGTGTAGCCGACGAGGTCCTGGGCGGCGGCGAGCGCGCCCCGCGTCTCGGGGGTGAGCCAGAGCGGGCCGGCCGGGCCGGTGCCGACCACGACGACCTCGCCGGCCGGTACCGCGGCGGCCTCCTCCTCGGCGGGCACGGCCGCCTGCCCGGTGGCGGGGGCGTCGACGGGGAGGGCGGCGACCCGGCTGGGGACCACCGCGACGGCGAAGTACGGCACCGACTCCGGGTCGGTGTCGGCGAGGTGCCCGGTGCGCTCGCCCTCCATGGTGGCGCGTTCCACGTAACGGGCCTCGGCCAGCCGTCCGCTCGCCTCCAGGGCGCCGCGTACGGCCGGGAAGGTGCGGCCGAGCTTCATCACCACGGCCGAGTCGGTGGCGGCGAGGCGTGCGGTCAGCTCCTCCTCGGGCAGGGTGCCGGGGAGGATGGTCAGTACCTCCTCGCCCTCGACCAGGGGCGCGCCGAGCCGGGCGGAGGCGGCGCTGACCGAGGTGACACCGGGGATGACCTCGGTCGGGTAGCGGTGGGCCAGCCGCTTGTGCATGTGCATGTACGAGCCGTAGAAGAGCGGGTCGCCCTCGGAGATGACGGCGACGGTCCGGCCCGCGTCGAGGTGGACGGCGAGCCGTTCGGCGCAGGCCGCGTAGAAGTCGTCCATGGCGCCCTGGTAGCCGCCCGGGTGGTCGGTGGTGCCGGTGGTGACCGGGTAGACCAGGGCTTCCTCGATGTGGTCGGGGCGCAGGTGGGCGGCGGCGATCGAGCGGGCGATCGAGCGGCCGTGGCGGGCGCTGTGGTACGCGACGACGTCGGCGTCCGCGATGACCTGGACGGCGCGCAGGGTCATCAGGTTCGGGTCGCCTGGGCCGAGTCCGACGCCGTAGAGACGGCCGGGGGCGGGGGTGCTCATTCGGTTTCGCTCGCGATCGCGTTGAGGGCGGCGGCGGCCATGGCGCTGCCGCCGCGCCGGCCGCGCACGATCAGGTGGTCCAGGCCCGAGGAGTGGGCGGCCAGTGCGTCCTTGGACTCGGCGGCGCCGACGAAGCCGACCGGGACACCGATGACGGCGGCCGGGCGGGGCGCGCCCTCCTCGATCATCTCCAGGAGGCGGAAGAGGGCGGTGGGGGCGTTGCCGACGGCGACCACGGCGCCGTCCAGGCGGTCCCGCCAGAGTTCGAGGGCGGCGGCGCTGCGGGTGGTGCCCAGCCGCGCGGCCAGCTCCGGCACGGACGGGTCGGCGAGGGTGCAGATCACCTCGTTGTCGGCGGGGAGCCGCTTGCGGGTGACGCCGCTGGCGACCATGTTGGCGTCGCAGAGGATCGGCGCCCCGGCGCGCAGCGCCCGGCGGGCGCGGGCCACGACCTGCGGGGTGTGGCCGAGGTCGCGGGGCAGGTCGGTCATGCCGCAGGCGTGGATCATGCGGACGGCGACCTGGGCGACGTCCGGGGGCAGCCCGGTGAGGTCGGCCTCGGCACGGATCGTGGCAAAGGACTCGCGGTAGATGGCCGCGCCGTCCTTCTCGTACTCAAACACTCTGCTCTCGCTCTTTCCTGACGGCGCCGTGCCGCGTGGGCCGGGGGGTCGATGGGGTCCGGCGGGCGGCCGCGAGCGCCTCGGGCAGCCGGTGCGCCGGTACGTCCCGTCCGGCGGGCCGGGGCTCCGCCGCCGGGTCGGCCGGGCGGTGGGCCAGGTCGTAGCCGGTGCCGGTCGCCACGGCGTCCACCCAGGCCGTTCCCCGGGGATGGCCGCAGCGGCGCTCGCAACCGGACCAGTAGACAGGAAGCCCGCCCGGTGCCGCATCCAGGGCGGCGCGGGCGTCGGCCCGCACATCGGCCAGGGACTTGACACAGCCGGGCCTGCCGGTGCAGGCGCCGACGCCCTCCCAGGGCGAGCCCTCGCCGGTGACCAGGCCCGCCCGGGCCAGACCGGCGGCGGCCTCGGCGGCCCGGTCCGGGGTCAGGCCCGGGACGACGATCCCGCGCCAGGGCGTGGCCCGCAGCGTGCCCGCGCCGTGGCGGGCGGCCAGCTCCGCCAACTCCCGCCAGTGGTACGCGGTGAGGCGGCCCAGCGGGGCCAGCGCGTGCAGCGCCGACCGGCCCGCGCGGGGCGGGGTCGGCCCCGGACGCGGGCCGCCGTACGGGGCCGGGGGCTCGGGGGCCGGGGCGGTACGGCTGCCGCGGACGCGGGCCGCCAGTTCGGTGAGGGTGGCGGTGGACAGGGCCTGTCCGGGCGGGAGTTCGGCGACGCGCCAGGCGCGGGTGCCGCTCGCGCGGGCGGCGGCCAGGAAGAGCAGGGCGGCGGCGTGCGCGGCGGCCGGGGCCTGGTCGGGCAGGAGGCGGAGGCTGCCCGGGACGCCCGGCAGGGTCAGGGCCAGGTCGCCGTCGGGCGTTGCGAGCATTGTCACATCGGCGTCGAGGGCGGCGGTGTCGCCGCGGCCGTCGTCGAGGGCGAAGAGGAAGCGGCCCGAGAGGGCCGTGGTGGCCGGGTCCGCGAGGAGCGCCGCGTCCACGGCGGGGACCAGGGGGGTCACGTCCGCGTGGCCCTCGTCGTCCAGGCCCGACAGGGGGGACGCGACGAGGTTGCGTATCCGCTCGTGCGCGGGGGACGGGAGCAGGTCCGCCTCGGCGAGGCGGGCCGCCAGTTCCCGGTCCGCGTCGGCGGGGAGGGCGCGGAGCTGGACGTTGCCGCGTGAGGTCAGGTCGAGGTGGGCGTCGCCCAGGTCCTCGGCCGCCCTCGCCAGGGCCATGGCCTGGGGTGCCCGGAGCAGGCCGCCCGGGATGCGGACGCGGGCCAGGTGGCCGTCTGCGGCCTCGTGGAGGCGGAGCGCGCCGGGGCAGGCGTCGCCCCTGGCGGGAGTGGGCATGGCCGCGATGATACGAGGGGCGTCGCGGCCACTGGGCCGAGGGGCGGCCGTCTGCGCCGGCCGGGCTGAGTTCTGTGCGGTCCGGCTGCCCGCCGCCGGCCAAAGAGTGGCCTCAAGCGCCGGCCGGGCTATCTATAGCCCGGCCGGCGTTTGAGGCCACTTGAGCCCGGCCGGCGTTTGAGGCCACTTGAGCCCGGCCGGCGTTTGAGGCCAGCTCTGACCGGCGGGGGCTCCCCCGCGGCCCGGGAGCATCGGCCCAGGTGGAGGCAGGGGCGGCATACCCCGAACTGCCAGGCGGCCCTTACTATGCTCGCGGCGGGCCGTCCGGCCCGTCATCGCCAGAACGGCGCGCCCAGTGCGCCGAGGACTTGGCCCGGGCCGGTACCGGGCCGGGCCCTCGCCGCACTCGGCAGGGGAGGAAGCCCGGTGCGAATCCGGCGCGGTCCCGCCACTGTGAACCCCGCCCCGCAAGGGGCGGGCGAGCCAGGAACTCCCGCCGTTGTGTCCCACCCCGAGGCGCGGACCTCGGAGGAAGGCTTGACGCCGCATGATCCTGCTCCTGTCGACGTCCGACACCGACCTGTTGAGCGCCCGCAGCGCCGGCGGCCCGGTCCCGTACCGCTTCGCCAACCCCTCGCGGCTGCCGCTGGACGACCTGCCGGAGCTGCTGGACGGCGCCGACCTGGTCGTGGTGCGGCTGCTGGGCGGGGTGCGTGCCTGGCAGGAGGGGATCGACGCGCTGCTGGCGCAGGACCGTCCCGTGGTGGTCCTCACCGGTGAACAGGCCCCGGACGCCCAGCTGATGGAGGCGTCCACGGTCCCGATCGGGGTGGCGGCCGAGGCCCACGCGTACCTCGCCCACGGCGGCCCGGCCAACCTGGAGCAGCTGGCCCGTTTCCTCTCCGACACCGTGCTGCTCACCGGCCACGGCTTCGAGGCACCGGCGCCCGCCCCGTCCTGGGGCCCGCTGGAGCGCACCCCGGCCCCGGACGCCTCGGGCCCGCTGATCGCGGTGCTCTACTACCGCGCCCACCACATGAGCGGCAACACCGGTTTCGTCGACACGCTCTGCGGGGCGATCGAGGAGGCGGGCGGCCGCGCCCTGCCGCTGTACGTGGCCTCGCTGCGCTCCCCCGAGCCGGAGCTGCTGGCCGAACTGGGCCGCGCGGACGCGCTGGTGACCACGGTGCTGGCGGCGGGCGGCACCAAGCCGGCCGGGGCCTCGGCCGGGGGCGACGACGAGTCGTGGGACGCGGGGGCGCTGGCCGCGCTCGACGTGCCGATCCTCCAGGCGCTCTGCCTGACCAGCTCGCGCGCCGACTGGGAGGAGAACGACGAGGGACTCTCCCCGCTGGACGCGGCGAGCCAGATCGCCGTCCCGGAGTTCGACGGCCGCCTGATCACGGTGCCGTTCTCCTTCAAGGAGCTGGACGCGGACGGCCTGCCGGTCTACGTCGCCGACACCGAGCGCGCCGCCCGGGTGGCCGGCACCGCGGTGCGCCACGCCCGCCTGCGCCACCTCCCCAACGCCGAGAAGCGCCTGGCCCTGGTCCTCTCCGCGTACCCGACGAAGCACTCCCGGATCGGCAACGCGGTGGGGCTGGACACCCCGGCGAGCGCGGTGGCTCTGCTGCGGCGGCTGATCGCCGAGGGGTACGACTTCGGCGACGAGGCCATCCCCGGGCTGGAGTCGGGCGACGGCGACGAGCTGATCTACGCGCTGATCGAGGCGGGCGGCCACGACCAGGACTGGCTGACCGAGGAGCAGCTGGCCCGCAACCCGGTGCGTATCCCGGCGGCCGACTACCGCCGCTGGTACGGCACGCTCCCCGCCGAGCTGCGCGAGCAGGTCGAGGAGCACTGGGGGCCGCCGCCCGGCGAGATGTTCGTCGACCGCAGCCGCAACCCGGAGGGCGACATCGTCCTGGCGGCGCTGCGGTTCGGGCGGCTGCTGATCCTGATCCAGCCGCCGCGCGGCTTCGGCGAGAACCCGATCGCGATCTACCACGACCCGGACCTGCCGCCCTCCCACCACTACCTGGCCGCCTACCGCTGGATACAGGCGCGCGCCGAGGACGGCGGTTTCGGCGCCGACGCCATGGTGCACCTGGGCAAGCACGGCAACCTGGAGTGGCTGCCCGGCAAGAACGCGGGCCTCTCGGCGGCCTGCGGCCCCGACGCGGCCCTCGGTGACCTGCCGCTGGTCTACCCCTTCCTCGTCAACGACCCGGGCGAGGGCACCCAGGCCAAGCGCCGGGTGCACGCCACCCTCGTCGACCACCTGGTGCCGCCGATGGCCCGCGCGGAGAGCTACGGCGACATCGCGCGCCTGGAGCAGCTGCTCGACGAGTACGCGGCGATCTCCTCGATGGACCCCGCCAAGCTCCCGGCGATCCGGGCGCAGATCTGGACGCTGATCCAGGCCGCCAAGCTCGACCACGACCTGGGCCTGGAAGCCCGGCCGGACGACGACGGGTTCGACGACTTCCTGCTCCATGTCGACGGCTGGCTCTGCGAGGTGAAGGACGCGCAGATCCGCGACGGCCTGCACGTGCTGGGCTCGGCCCCGGCCGACGAGGCCCGGGTGAGCCTGGTCCTGGCGATCCTGCGGGCCCGCCAGATCTGGGGCGGCACCACGGCGCTGCCCGGGCTGCGCGAGGCGCTGGGCCTGGACGAGTCGGCCGCCACCCGCACCACCGCCGACGAGGCCGAGGAGCGGGCCCGGGCGCTGGTCCAGGCGATGGACGACGCGGGCTGGGACCCGCAGGCGGCGGCGCGGGTCGCCGAGGGCCACGGGCAGGCGGTCGCGGACATCCTGGCGTTCGCCGCCCGCGAGGTGGTGCCGCGCCTGGCCGCGACCACGGACGAGCTGGACCACGCGGTGCACGCGCTGAACGGCGGTTTCGTCCCGGCCGGCCCCTCGGGCTCGCCGCTGCGCGGCCTGGTCAACGTCCTGCCGACCGGCCGGAACTTCTACTCCGTCGACCCGAAGGCGGTGCCCAGCCGCCTCGCCTGGGAGACCGGGCAGGCACTCGCCGACTCGCTCCTGGAGCGGTACCGGGCCGACCACGGCGACTGGCCGGTCTCGGTGGGGCTCTCGCTCTGGGGCACCAGCGCGATGCGGACCTCCGGCGACGACGTGGCCGAGGCGCTGGCGCTGCTCGGGGTCCGCCCGGTCTGGGACGACGCCTCGCGGCGCGTCACCGGTCTGGAGGCGGTGCCGCTGGAGGAACTGGGCCGCCCGCGCGTCGACGTGACGCTCAGGATCTCCGGGTTCTTCCGGGACGCCTTCCCGCACACCATCGGGCTGCTGGACGACGCGGTGCGGCTGGTGGCCGGGCTGGACGAGCCGGACAAGGACAACCACGTGGCGGCGCACGCCCGCGCCGACCTCGCCGAGCACGGCGACGAACGCCGCGCCACCACCCGCATCTTCGGCTCCCGCCCGGGCACCTACGGCGCGGGCCTGCTCCAGCTCATCGACTCCCGCGACTGGCGCACCGACGCCGACCTCGCCGAGGTCTACACGGTGTGGGGCGGCTACGCGTACGGCCGGGAGCTGGAGGGGCGCGAGGCGCGGGCCGAGATGGAGAGCGCCTACCGGCGGATCGCGGTGGCGGCGAAGAACACCGACACGCGTGAGCACGACATCGCCGACTCGGACGACTACTTCCAGTACCACGGCGGCATGGTCGCGACGGTCCGCGCGCTCAAGGGCACCGCGCCCGAGGCGTACATCGGGGACTCGACACGCCCGGAGACGGTGCGGACCCGGACGCTGGTCGAGGAGACCTCGCGGGTCTTCCGGGCCCGGGTGGTCAACCCGAAGTGGATCGAGGCGATGCGCCGCCACGGCTACAAGGGCGCCTTCGAGCTGGCGGCCACCGTCGACTACCTCTTCGGCTACGACGCGACGACCGGCGTGGTCGCCGACTGGATGTACGACAAGCTCACCGAGACCTACGTCCTGGACCCGGAGAACCGGGCGTTCCTCCAGGAGGCCAACCCCTGGGCGCTGCACGGCATCGCCGAGCGGCTGCTGGAGGCCGAGTCGCGCGGGATGTGGGCCGAGCCGGACCCGGAGATCCTGGCCGCGCTGCGCCAGGCGTACCTGGAGACCGAGGGCGACCTGGAGAGCGGCCGGGACGAGGAGTGAGCGCGCGGGCGGCGGGGTTGCCTCTTCCCGGACGGGAACCCCGCCGCCCCCGCGGTGCGGATACGTCACTGCCTGTACCGGATCAGCAGCGTTGCGGAGAGGGCAAGGTCACAGGCGCGGGTACTGCTGCACGCCTGCCGCGCTGTCCTAGCATCTGAGCATGACGGTCCTGCCTGACGACGGGCTCTCTCTGGCCGCCGAGTTCCCTGATGCAACCCACGACGAGTGGCAGCGCCTGGTGTCGGGCGTACTGCGCAAAGCGGGCAAGGACATCAGCGGGACGGCGGCCGAGGACGAGCTGTCCACGACGTTCGACGACGGGCTCCACGCCCGCCCGCTCTACACGGCCGACGCCGTGCCCGACCGGGGCCTGCCCGGCTTCGCCCCCTTCGTGCGGGGCGCGCGGGCCGAGGGCAACACCCCGGGCGGCTGGGACGTACGCCAGCGGCACACCGGCAGCGACGCTCAGGCCCTGCGCGAAGCGGTCCTCGCCGACCTGGAGAACGGGGTCACCTCACTCTGGCTGCCGCTCGGCGAGGGCGGCCTGCCCGTCGCCGGGCTGGACCGCGCGCTGGAGGGCGTCTACCTCGACCTGGCACCCGTCGCCCTGGACGCGGGCGCCGAGACCGCCGAGGCGGCCGACGCCTGGCTGCGGATCGCCGAGGAGCGCGGGGTCGCCGCCGACGCCCTGCGCGGCACCTTCGGCGCCGACCCGCTCGGGTACGAGGCGCGCACCGGCACCGCCGGGGACACCGCCACCGCGGTCGCGCTGGCCCGCAAGGCTGTCGCCGGTCACCCGGGCATCCGGGCGCTGACCGTCGACGCGCTCCCCTTCCACGAGGCGGGCGGCTCGGCCGCGCAGGAGCTGGGTGCCTCGCTCGCCACCGGGCTCGCCTACGTCCGCGAGCTGACCGGCGCGGGGCTCACCCTGGCCGAGGCGTTCGGGCAGATCGAGTTCCGGTACGCCGCCGTCGCCGACCAGTTCCTCACCATCGCCAAGTTGCGCGCGGCCCGCCGGGTCTGGGCGCGGGTCGCGGAGGTGTGCGGGGTGCCGGAGGCGGGCGCGCAGCGCCAGCACGCGGTGACCTCGCCGGTGATGATGACCCGTCGGGACCCGTGGGTGAACATGCTGCGCACCACGGTCGCGGCGCTGGGCGCGGGGGTCGGCGGGGCCGACGCGGTGACGGTGCTCCCCTTCGACCAGGAGCTGGGCGTGCCCGACGCGTTCGCCCGGCGGATCGCGCGGAACACCTCCACCATCCTCATCGAGGAGTCGCACCTGGCCCGGGTCACCGACCCGGCGGGCGGCTCGTACTACGTGGAGTCCCTGACCGACCAGGTGGCCGAGGCGGCCTGGGCGTTCTTCCAGGAGATCGAGCGGGCCGGCGGCCAGGCGAAGGCGCTGCGCGCGGGCCTGGTCGGCGAGCGGCTGGCGGCGACCTGGGCGGAGCGCAGCGCGAAGCTGGCGCGCCGCAAGGAGCCGGTGACCGGGGTGAGCGAGTTCCCGAACCTCACCGAGAAGCTGCCCGAGCGCGCCCCGGCGCCCGCCGTGCCGGCCGGGGGCCTGCCCCGGGTGCGGCGTGACGAGGCGTTCGAGGCGCTGCGGGCCCGCTCGGACGCCCACCTGGCGGCGACCGGG
This sequence comes from Streptomyces albidoflavus, assembly GCF_000719955.1. GTDB lineage: Bacteria > Actinomycetota > Actinomycetes > Streptomycetales > Streptomycetaceae > Streptomyces > Streptomyces albidoflavus. The sequence goes on along the minus strand of NZ_JOII01000006.1, from coordinate 326,152 downwards.
TCGCGGCCGAAGGTGTTCCTGGCGGCGCTGGGTCCGGCCGCCGCGCACACCGCGCGGGTGACCTTCGCGGCCAACCTCTTCCAGGCGGGCGGCATCGAGCCGGTGCACGACCCGGTGACGGTCACCGCCGGGACGGTGGCGGAGGCGTTCACGGCGAGCGGCGCGGCCGTGGCCTGCGTCTGCTCCAGCGACGCGCTCTACGCCGAGGAGGCCGAACCGGTGGCCGCCGCACTGAGGGCGGCCGGTGCCGGGCAGGTACTCCTCGCGGGCAAGGGCGAGTTCGGCGGCGTCGACCGGCAGGTCTACGCCGGGTGTGCCGCCGTGGACCTGCTCGCCTCTCTTCTCGACCACATGGGGGTGGCGTGATGTCCCAGCCCGAGATCCCGGACTTCTCCACCGTCGGCCTCGCCTCCGGGGCGGGCGCGGCGGCCGGTGAGGAGCAGTGGCGCAGCGCGGTCAAGGAGGCGTCCGGCAGCGACGTCGCCGACCTGCGCTGGGAGACGCCGGAGGGCATCGGCGTGAAGCCGCTGTACACCGGCCGGGACGTGGAGGGGCTGGACTTCCTCGGCACGTACCCGGGGATCGCGCCGTACCTGCGCGGCCCGTACCCGACGATGTACGTGAACCAGCCGTGGACGATCCGGCAGTACGCCGGGTTCTCGACGGCCGAGGAGTCCAACGCCTTCTACCGGCGGAACCTGGCGGCGGGCCAGAAGGGCCTGTCGGTCGCCTTCGACCTGCCGACCCACCGCGGGTACGACTCCGACCATCCGCGGGTCACCGGCGACGTCGGCATGGCGGGGGTGGCGATCGACTCCATCTACGACATGCGCCAGCTGTTCGACGGGATTCCGCTGGACAGGATGTCGGTGTCGATGACGATGAACGGCGCGGTGCTGCCCGTGCTGGCGCTGTACATCGTGGCGGCCGAGGAGCAGGGGGTGGCGCCCGAGAAGCTGGCGGGGACCATCCAGAACGACATCCTCAAGGAGTTCATGGTCCGCAACACCTACATCTATCCGCCGTCGCCCTCGATGCGGATCATCTCCGACATCTTCGCGTACACCTCGCAGAAGATGCCGCGCTACAACTCGATCTCCATCTCCGGCTACCACATCCAGGAGGCCGGGGCCACGGCCGACCTGGAGCTGGCGTACACGCTGGCGGACGGCGTGGAGTACCTGCGGGCCGGGCAGAAGGCCGGGCTGGACGTGGACGCGTTCGCGCCCCGGCTGTCGTTCTTCTGGGCGATCGGCATGAACTTCTTCATGGAGGTCGCCAAGCTCCGCGCGGCCCGCCTGCTCTGGGCGAAGCTGGTGAAGCAGTTCGACCCGAAGAACGCCAAGTCGCTCTCGCTGCGCACCCATTCGCAGACCTCGGGCTGGTCGCTGACGGCCCAGGACGTCTTCAACAACGTGACCCGCACCTGCGTGGAGGCGATGGCCGCCACCCAGGGCCACACCCAGTCGCTGCACACCAACGCCCTGGACGAGGCGCTGGCGCTGCCCACCGACTTCTCGGCGCGGATCGCCCGCAACACCCAGCTGCTGCTCCAGCAGGAGTCGGGGACCACGCGGTCGATCGACCCGTGGGGCGGCAGCGCGTACGTCGAGAAGCTCACCTACGACCTGGCGCGGCGGGCCTGGCAGCACATCGAGGAGGTCGAGGCGGCCGGCGGCATGGCCCAGGCCATCGACGCGGGCATCCCGAAGCTGCGCGTCGAGGAGGCGGCGGCGCGTACCCAGGCGCGGATCGACTCGGGGCGCCAGCCGGTGATCGGCGTCAACAAGTACCGGGTGGACAGCGACGAGCAGATCGACGTGCTGAAGGTCGACAACTCCTCGGTCCGCACCCAGCAGATCGCCAAGTTGCGGCGGCTGCGCGAGGAGCGCGACGAGGCGGCCTGCCAGGACGCGCTGCGCGCGCTGACCGCCTCGGCGGAGCGCGGCTCCGGCCAGGGCCTGGAGGGCAACCTGCTGGCGCTGGCGGTCGACGCGGCCCGCGCCAAGGCGACGGTCGGCGAGATCTCCGACGCGCTGGAGAAGGTGTACGGCAGGCACGCCGGGCAGATCCGTACGATCTCCGGGGTGTACCGGAACGAGGCTGGGGAGTCGCCCTCGGTGGAGCGGACCCGCGCACTGGTGGAGAAGTTCGACGAGGAGGAGGGCCGCCGGCCCCGCATCCTCGTCGCCAAGATGGGCCAGGACGGCCACGACCGGGGGCAGAAGGTCATCGCGACGGCCTTCGCCGACCTCGGTTTCGACGTGGACGTCGGCCCGCTGTTCCAGACGCCGGAGGAGGTCGCCCGGCAGGCGGTGGAGGCCGACGTGCACGTGGTCGGCGTCTCCTCGCTGGCCGCCGGTCACCTCACCCTCGTCCCGGCGCTGCGTGAGCAGCTCGCCGCCGAGGGCCGGGACGACATCATGATCGTGGTCGGCGGCGTCATCCCGCCGCAGGACGTCGAGGCGCTGCACGAGGCGGGCGCCACGGCGGTCTTCCCGCCCGGCACGGTCATCCCGGACGCGGCGTACGACCTGGTCGAGCGGCTTGCCGCGTCGCTCGGCCACGAGCTGTGAGCCGCTGACGGATGGCGGCGACGATCGATCTCGACAGCTATGTGAAGGGCGTGCTCGACGGGCGGCGCGCGCAGATCGCCCGCGCCATCACCCTGGTGGAGTCGACCCGGCCCGCCCACCGGGTGGCGGCCCAGCGGTTGCTGACCGAGCTGCTGCCGCACTCCGGGCGGGCCCGCCGGATCGGCATCAGCGGGGTGCCCGGGGTCGGCAAGTCCACCTTCATCGACGCCTTCGGCACGCTGCTGACGGGGCTCGGGCACCGGGTGGCGGTGCTCGCCGTCGACCCGTCCTCGGGACGTACCGGCGGCTCCATCCTGGGCGACAAGACCCGGATGGAGCGGCTGGCGGTCGACCCGGCGGCCTTCGTGCGGCCCTCGCCCTCGGCGGGGACGCTCGGCGGGGTGGCGAAGGCGACCCGGGAGTCGATGGTGGTGATGGAGGCCGCCGGGTACGACGTGGTGCTGGTGGAGACGGTCGGCGTGGGCCAGTCGGAGACGGCGGTCGCGCAGATGGTCGACACCTTCCTGCTGCTGACCCTGGCCCGCACCGGTGACCAGCTCCAGGGCATCAAGAAGGGCGTGCTGGAGCTGGCCGACGTGATCGCGGTCAACAAGGCCGACGGCCCGCACGAGCGGGACGCCCGGTCGGCGGCGCGGGAACTGGCGGGGGCGCTGAGGCTGATGCACCCGGCGGACGCCGCGTGGACGCCGCCGGTGCTGCACTGCTCGGCGCGCGAGGGCTCCGGCCTGGAGACGGTCTGGGAGCGGCTGGAGCAGCACCGCACGCTGCTGGACTCCACCGGGCGGCTCGCCGCGAAACGCCGTGACCAGCAGGTCGAGTGGGTCTGGGCCATGGTGCACGACACACTCCTCGACCGTTTGCACGCCGATCCGCGGGTACGCGAGGTGGCACCGGAACTGGAGGCCCGGGTCCGGGCCGGGGAGCTGACGGCGACGCTGGCCGCGGAGTCGGTCCTCGCCGCGTTCGGGCGGAACGGCCCGGGGGCACACCCCGACGGGTGACGGCCTTCTTCGCCCGGCCGCCTTCGGGTGAGACGGTGGCGGAGTGACTTCCGCGCGGCCCGGTTCCCCGCCCCTGTGGCGGGGGCCGGGCCGCGTGCCGGACGACCGGGACCGGGCAGCACCGCCCGCGTACGCGCGGGCCGCCTCAGATTGGGAGACCGCATGACCACGTACAAGATCGTCAACCCCGCGACGGGCAAGACCGAGCGGGAGTTCCCCGAGGCCACCGACGCCGAGATCCAGGCAGCGGTGGACCGCGCCCACCAGGCGTTCGGCGGCTGGCGGGCCAGCGGCCAGGAGGACCGGGTGGCGCTGCTGAACCGGGTCGCGGAGCTGTACGCGGAGCGCAAGGACGAGCTGGCGGCGATCATCACCCGGGAGATGGGCAAGCCGGTCGCCCAGGCCCGCGGCGAGATCGACATCGTCGTCTCCATCTACCGCTACTACGCCGCCAACGGCCCCAAGTTCCTGGTGGACGAGGAGCTGGAGGTGGCCGGCGGCGGCAGCGCGGTGGTCCGCAAGGAGGGCATCGGCGCGCTGCTCGGGATCATGCCGTGGAACTTCCCCTACTACCAGGTGGCGCGGTTCGCGGCGCCCAACCTGATGCTCGGCAACACCATCCTGCTGAAGCACGCCCCGCAGTGTCCCGAGTCGGCGCTGGCGATGGAGCGGATCTTCGCGGAGGCGGGCGCGCCCGACGGCACCTACGTCAACCTCTTCGCCACCAACGAGCAGGTCTCCACCATCATCGCGGACCCGCGCGTCCAGGGCGTCTCGCTGACCGGCTCGGAGCGGGCCGGGTCGGCCGTCGCGGAGCAGGCGGGGCGGCACCTGAAGAAGGTGGTGCTGGAGCTGGGCGGCTCGGACCCGTTCCTGGTGCTCCAGCCGGAGGACCTGGACAAGACGGTCAAGTACGCGGTGACGGGCCGGTTCGGCAACGCCGGGCAGGCGTGCAACGCGGCCAAGCGCATCATCGTCCTGGACGAGCACTACGACGCCTTCGTCGACAAGTTCACCGCGGCGGTCGGCACGGTGGTGCCGGGTGACCCCTCGGACCCGTCGACCTTCATGGGCCCGCTCTCCTCGGCGGGCGCCGTCGAGACGCTCGCCGCGCAGATCGAGGACGCGGTCGCCAAGGGCGCCACGGTGCTGGCCGGAGGCCGCCGCATCGACCGGGAGGGCGCCTGGTACGAGCCGACCGTGCTGACCGGTGTGGAGCCGGGGATGCGCGCCTTCGAGGAGGAGCTGTTCGGCCCGGCCGCGGTCATCTACCGGGTCTCCTCGGAGGACGAGGCGGTGGAGCTGGCCAACAACACGCCCTACGGTCTCGGCGCGGCCATCCAGTGCGCCGACGAGGACCGGGCGCTGGAGATCGCCTCCCGGCTGGACACCGGCATGGTCTACATCAACCAGGCCGAGGGGAGCGCCGCCGAACTGCCCTTCGGCGGCGTGAAGCGCTCGGGCATCGGCCGGGAGCTGGGCAAGTACGGCATGGAGGAGTTCGTCAACAAGAAGCTGGTGCGCGTCAAGCGCCGCTGACGCGGGGCGGGCGTACGGCCGGGGCCCGGCGCGGGGAGTCTCCCGCGCCGGGCCCCGTCGCGTCCGCGTCAGCGCGGGTAGTGCATGAGCTGCCGGACCATCCGGCAGGTGGCGGTGGACGGCGGGTGGATGCCCAGGCGCACGGCGGCGGCCCGGATGGTGCGGTCGTGGACGAATCCCGGGCCGTGGGCGCCCGCGTCGAGCAGGGCGATGGCCAGGCGCATGGCCTTGAGGCGGCGGTTGTGCCGGACGTACCACTCGCGGGGCCGTCCGGCCGGCAGCCGGCGCTTGGCGAGCGGGGCGGACGGCTGCCGGCCGGGCGGGTCGGCGGGCGCGACGGTCGGCAGGGGTTCGGTTGCGTGGAGCACGGCCACGGGCATCCTCCTGTCGGTTCGGGAAACCCCCCGGCTTCCCTCGAACACTGGGTCAATTCTACTGCGGGGGACTGACAATCAGCCCTGGCCAGAACGGGTTCCACGGGCTTCGGCGGAGGTTGGCCGGATTCGAACAGACGGGGGGTGCGGGAGGTTTGGGAGGGGACGGCGCGGCTACCGTGAGGCCATGGAGATCTGGATCAACCCGGCCTGTTCGAAGTGCCGCAGCGCCCTGTCCCTGCTCGACGCCGAAGGGGCCTCGTACACCGTGCGCAGGTACCTGGAGGACGTGCCCACCGAGGCGGAGATCCGTGCCGTGCTGGACCGGCTCGGCCTGGAGCCCTGGGACATCACCCGGACCGGCGAGCCGGAGGCGAAGGAACTGGGCCTCGGCTCCTGGCCGCGCGAGGAGGCCGCCCGGGACCGCTGGGTCACCGCGCTCGCCGACCACCCTCGCCTCATCCAGCGGCCCCTGATCACCGCCGACGACGGCTCGGCCGTGGTGGGCCGCACCGAGGAGGCGGTCCGCGAGGCGCTGGGGCGGGGGCGGGACGCGGGCTGACCGGGTCCCGCCCCGCTCAGCCGAGCTGGGCCTGCGCCTCGGCGAGGATCTCGGTGAGGCGGGCGCCGAAGGCGGCGTCGCAGGGGTGCGGGCGGCCGGTGCGGGCCGCTTCCAGCAGGGCGTCGAGGGCCGCGCCGTAGGCGGTCACCGACTCGCCCCAGCGCGGGGGTTCGGCGGTGCCGTGCTCGCCGTACAGGGCGATCTCGACGCCGCCGGCGGCGGGCGGGGCGCCCAGGCCGAGGGTGGCGGTGGAGGAGGCGCCCGAGGCGTGGCGCAGGACGAGGTGGGCGGTGCCGTTCGGGCCGGTGGCGGCGGTGACGGCAGTGACGTCGCCGAGGACCGGGATCAGCACGGACAGGGCGTGCGGGCCCACGTCCCACAGGGCGCCCTTCTCCTTGCGCCAGGGCGAGGCGTACTCGTGGGTGGAGCCCGGCACGAAGAGCGGCGCGAGCCACTGGGCGCGGGCGGTGAACCAGCCGCCGCGCCCGGCCTGTTCGGCGATCCAGGCCGCGGTGGGCGGGGCGAACCGCAGCGTGCAGAAGACCACCGAGGCCACCCGCGCCGCCCCGGCCGCCGCCGCCACCTCGTGGGCCGCCGCGGGCGTGGTGGCCACCGGCTTGTCGAGGAGCAGGTGGCACCCGGCCTCGGCGGCCCGGACCGCGAGGGGCGCCTGCACGTCCGGCGGCAGCGCGATCGCCACCGCGTCGGCCTCGGCGAGGAGTTCCCCGAGCCCGTCCTCCCCGGTGTACGCGGGCACGTCGTACTCCCCCGCCAGCTCGGCCGCGGCCTCGGCGCGGCGGCCCCAGACGCCGGCGAGTTCGGCACCGGGGTGCGCGGCGATCGCGGGGGCGTGCGTGGACCGCGCCCAGGGGCCGGTGCCGAGCAGGGCGACCCTGGTCCTGGCGGGGGGCGTGGGGCTGTTGTCTGCGCTCATGGGGCCAGTGTGCCCGGCGGGGCGGTCCCGGGCCGTGCGTGTCCGGTTACGCTCGCCCCGACACGCGGGGCGGGCAACGTGGTTGGGGGGAACGGCGATGCGGGCGCGGGAGGTCGTCGGAGGAGCGGTCGCGGTGGTGCTGGCGGCGGCGATCCCGCTGGCCGCCTCGCTCGCCGGGAACGCCGCGACCGAGGCGGCACGCTGGCCCGGGGTGCTGGACGTGCTGCGGCGCCACCCGTGGGCCTCCCTCGCCGTCATGCTGGTGCTGACGGGGGCGCTGCTCGCCCTCGACCGGCGGCGCGAGGCGGCCTCCGTGCGCCCCGCTCCCCCGCCCAGCGTCGTCCCGCCGCCCCCGGCCTGGCTGGTCGACCGGGAGGAGACCGAACGGGCCGTCGAAGCCGTCCTCGCGGGGAACGCGGGCACGGTCGGGCTGACCACCGGGCTCCAGGGCGCGGGCGGCTTCGGGAAGACCACCCTGGCCAAGGCGGTCTGCGCGGACGAGCGGGTCCGGCGCCGCTTCCCCACCGTCGTCTTCGTCACGCTCGGCGGCGACCTGCGCGGCGGCCCGCGGATCGCCGCCAAGGCGGCCGAGGTGATCCGCCTGGTCACCGGCGAGGAAGCGCTGTTCCACGAGGACCCGGCGCTGGCCGGGGCGCAGCTCGGCCGCGCCCTGGACGGCCTGCGCGGACCGCTGCTGCTCGTCCTGGACGACGTGTGGAGCGAGGCCCAGCTCGCGCCCTTCCTGGTGGGCGGCCGGCACTGCGTCCGCCTGGTCACCACCCGCATCCCCGCCGCCCTCCCTGACGACGCCTCCCGGGTCCTCGTGGACCGGATGACCGACGACCAGGCCCGCGCCGTCCTCACCACCGGCCTCGACCTCACCGACGCCCAGGTGGCGGCCCTCCTCGGCGTCACCGGCGGCTGGCCGCTCCTGCTCCGCCTCGTCAACCGCCTCCTCGCCGCCGAGACCGCCACCGGCCTCACCACCGCCGACGCCTGGGCCCAGACCCTGGCCCTGCTGCGCGCGGCCGGGCCCGCCGGGGCCGACCTCGGCAGCGGGGCGCACCCGCTCGGCCTGGACGACCCGGCCGAGCGGGAGAAGGCGGTACGCGCCACGGTCGAGGCGTCGGTACGGCTGCTCTCCGAGTCGGCGGGCGAGCGCGAACGGCTGCTGGAGCTCGGCGTGTTCGCGGAGGACGAGGTGGTCCCGGTGGAGCTGGTCTGCGCCCTGTGGCGGGAGTCGGCCGGGTACGAGCCGGTCCGGTCGCGGGCGCTCTGCCGCCGCCTGCGGGACGTGGCCCTGGTGGGGCTGACCGACTCCGGGGGCCTGGTCCTCCACGACGTCATCCGCGACTACCTGCGGGCGGAGCTGGGGGCGGGGCGGCTGACGGCCGCCCACGGCCACCTGGTCGCGGGGGTCAGGCCCGCTCCCGCTCCGACGCCGTGGTGGGAACTGGGCGAGGGCTACCTGCACGACCATCTGGTGCGGCACCTGGTCGAGGCCGGGCTGACGGACGAGGCGGAGGCTCTCGTCGGCGACCTGCGCTGGGTGGAACTGCGGCTGCGGCAGCGGGACGCGAGCGCGCCGTTCAACGACGCGCGGCTGGTCCCCACCCCAGCGGCGGCGCGGCGGGCGAGCGAACTGTCGGCGGTGGGGCATCTGCTGGCGCCCGCGGACGGCTGGGCCGGGCGTGCGGCCGTGCTGTACAGCCGGCTGGGCGGGCAGCGGCACTGGGCGGAGCAGGCGGAGGAGCGGGCCGCTCTGCTCCCCGGCCCGGTCCTCGTCAACCAGGGCCCGCCGCCCGACCTGTCGGGCTCGTCGGTCGTCCGGGTGCTGCCCACCGAGGGCCCGGCCATGGGGGTCGGCCTCTCACCGGACGGCCGGACCGTCACGACCGTGGACGGCCTGTACGTCCGGCAGCGGGACGTGGACTCGGGAAGGGTGCTGTGGGAGCGGGAGTTCGTGCCGCTGTACACCCTCCAGGAGGAATCGGCCCAGATCGGCAGTAACTACGCCCTCAGCGCGGACGGGCGCTGGTTCGTCCACGTCCGCCGTGGCCGGGCCCTGGTGTGGGAGGTGGCGACGGAGAACGAGCGCGTGGCGCCGTGTCCCCCCGACGCCCTGGTCTCGGTGGCGGTCTCGCCGGACGGGGAATGGGTCGCCTGCTGCTTCGAGGACGAAGTGGCGGTGTGCCCCGTCGAGGGCGTCGGCGACCCGGACCGGGCACCCCGCCGGGCAGGACGGCCCGAGGGGTGGGTGCGCTGCCTGGCGGTCTCCTCGGGCGGAGCCGTCACCATGGTCCATGTCGGGAGCGACCTGGTGCTCCACGACTGGCGGGCGACGGGGGCGGACGGTACGCCGACGGTCCTCGGTGCGCGGGACGTGCGCCTCGCCGAGGCCGCCGGGAACTTCCTCGCCTACGCCGTCGGGGGCGAGGTCCGCCTCCGCGACCTGCTGACCGGGGCGGAAGACGACCGGCCCTGCGACCCCTCCGCGCACGGGCTCGCGGTCTCCCCGGACGGGACCGCCCTCTACGCCCGCCTGGCCTCCGCCGGCCACGGGTGGCGGGAGATCCGGGCGGACGACGCTCCCGCCGCCTTCCACAACGGCGAGGGGCAGACGGTGCGGGTCGCGGTCGACGGCGGCGGCCGCATGGCACGCACCGTGCGGAGCGGAGTGGTCGTCTCCGACCCCGGACGGGAGCCGGGCGAGGCGGCTCCCCGCGAGCTGACCCGGGTCCACGCGGTCGAACTGGCCGGCGGAACGGTTCTGGTGGTCTGGACGCCGTGGCGGTGCGACTGCTGGGTGCCCGGGGCCGGCGCCGCCGGGCGGGACCGGGACTTCGGGGTCGCCACCCCGATGGCCGTCGAGGACCTGCCGCTCCACTGGCAGCAGCCGGTCGCCCAGGTGGGGCTCGTCCGCCCCGGCGCGGCGGCGGCCCTGCCCCTCGTGGAGTTCGGTTCCCCCTTCGGCAGCGTCACCTGGACCGACGACGGCACCCTGTTCGCCCTGGCGTACGACGACGTCGTGGAGGTACGGGAGACGGCCACCGGTGACGTGGTCTTCGGCGGGCGGGCCGAGACGCTTCCGTCGGACGCGGCACTCCTGGCCGTGGCGCCGGACGGCTCCTGGGTCGCCTCGGTGCGGCGCCGCACCGTGTCGTCCGCCGAGAGGCACTTCGGCGACCTGGTGGTGGGCGTGCTGTACCGCGACGGCCGGACCCGCACCCTCAGGACACCGGCCAGGGAGACGCGCCCGAACGCCTACGAACGCGCCACCTGCACCGCCGCCCTCCCGGACGCGGACCGCCTCCTGGTGGGCTGGTCGGACACCCTCGTCCTGCACGACCTCACCACCGGCTCCGCCCTGGCGACGCGTCGCGTCCTCGACCCCGCCGACCTCGCCGTCTCCCCCGACGGCACCTGGTGCTGCATGGTCACCTCCGGCGGCCTGACCGAAATCCTCGCCCTCCCCGGCCTGACCCTCCTGGCCCGCCTCCGCACCCCGTCCGCCTTCACCGCCTGCTCCCTCACCCCCGCCCCCGACGGCTTCCTCGTCCACGCCGACTCCGACCGGGGCGTCCACACGTACCTCTTCCGTCCGGGCCCGTCGGCGCCCCACCGGCCGGAGGGCTGAGGCGGCCGGAGGGGCGGGCGCGGGTAACACGGGATTCACACTCGGGCAACGGACGTGACATCGGGCGTTGGCAAGCTGCCCGCTATACCCCGCAGCACCCGCAAAGGATGGCGTTCGTGACCTTCAAGGCTGAGTACATCTGGATCGACGGCACCGAGCCGACCGCCAAGCTGCGGTCCAAGACCAAGATCCTCGCGGACGGTGCCGAGCCGGGCATCTGGGGCTTCGACGGCTCCAGCACCAACCAGGCCGAGGGCCACGCCTCGGACCGCGTGCTGAAGCCGGTCTTCCAGTGCCCGGACCCGATCCGCGGCGGCGACGACATCCTCGTGCTCTGCGAGGTCTTCCACATCGACATGACCCCGCACGAGTCGAACACCCGCGCCCTGCTGCGCCCGGTCGCCGAGCAGTTCGCGGGCCAGGAGCCGGTCTTCGGCATCGAGCAGGAGTACACCTTCTTCGACGGGCAGCGCCCGCTCGGCTTCCCCGAGGGCGGCTTCCCGGCCGCGCAGGGCGGCTACTACTGCGGTGTCGGCGCCGACGAGATCTTCGGCCGCGAGATCGTCGAGAAGCACCTCGACCACTGCCTCGCCGCCGGTCTCGGCATCTCCGGCATCAACGCCGAGGTCATGCCCGGCCAGTGGGAGTTCCAGGTCGGCCCGCTCTCGCCGCTGGAGGTCTCCGACCAGATGTGGGTGGCCCGCTGGCTGCTCTACCGCACGGCCGAGGAGTTCGGCATCTCCGCGACCCTCGACCCGAAGCCGGTCAAGGGCGACTGGAACGGCGCCGGCGCCCACACCAACTTCTCCACCAAGGCGATGCGCGAGGGGTACGAGGCGATCATCACCGCCTGCGAGTCGCTCGGCGAGGGCTCGAAGCCGATGGACCACGTCAAGCACTACGGCGCGGGCATCGACGACCGCCTCACGGGCCTGCACGAGACCGCCCCGTGGAACGAGTACAGCTACGGCGTCTCCGACCGCGGCGCCTCGGTCCGCATCCCGTGGCAGGTCGAGCAGGACCGGAAGGGGTACATCGAGGACCGCCGCCCCAACGCCAACGTCGACCCGTACGTGGTGACCCGCCTCATCGTGGACACCTGCTGCACCGCGCTGGAGAAGGCCGGCCAGGTCTGAGCCGCGCCACGACCGCCCGCCCGGGGGCGTCCGCCGAACGGCGGGCGTCCCCGGCGGCGTTGGGCACCCTGGACGGTCGGCGTATCAAGGAGTGGACAAGGTGTCCAGGAAGGCTGCTGCGCGGAGCGGGCCCGTGCTTCAATGGCTCCATGGCCGGCTACCAGTACACCACCACGGGGCGATGCGACCTCGAACCGTTCTGGCCGTCCCGTCAGCACCACGACTTCGACCGGGTGTGTTGCCGCGCGTGACCGCGCAGGCCCTCTGAACACCGCTCACCCGGTCTTCGGCCCGCGCACGGACATCCCGTCAGGCCCCGGCCCGTCCTCCCGGACGGCTCCCGCCGCGACGGTCCCGATCTCCCCTCCGCGCGAAAGAGCTGACCCCACCATGGCGAACACCCGTACGTTCACCGCGTCCACCGCTCCCACCCTCACCCCCGCCGCCGGCGGCCGGACCGAGGGCCGCCCGCCGCTCGCCCGCCACCGCCTGCGCGCCGTCGACCGCGACGAGACCGTCCCCCCGGCCGAGGTCGCCGCGCTGCTGCCGCCCGGCGCCACCTGGCTGCCCGCTCCCCCGCACACCCTGCCCTCGCTGCCGGGCCGCCCGCCGATGATCGGCTACCTGGTGCTGGTCCCGGCCGGCGAGGCGCCGCTCACCGCGCCCGCCGCCGCCCCGCCCGTCCCCGAACCCGCCCCGGCGGCACCCGTCGAGGAGGCGGCCCCCGAGGGCGAGGGGCACCCGGTACGGGTCGACCCCCAGCGGCGCACCGCCTTCGTGGACGGCCGCCCGCTGGAGCTGACCTACCTGGAGTTCGAGCTCCTGGCCCACCTGGTCCGCCACCCGCACCGGGTGCACACCCGCGACCAGCTCGTCACCACCGTCTGGGGGTACGGGCACGTCGGCGACGGGCGGACCGTGGACGTCCACATCGCCCGGCTCCGCCGCAAGCTGGGCGCCGAGTACCGCCGCTCCATCCAGACGGTGCGCCGGGTCGGCTACAAGTACACCCCCTCCACCGCCCGCGACTGACCGGCTCTTCCCGTAGCAGAACCCGGCCCGCGCCGTGCCCCCGGTGGCGCAGAGTGGCCCCATGAGACTTCTGGTGCTGGGCGGTACGGAGTTCGTGGGGCGCGCGGTCGTCGAGGCGGCACTGGCCGGGGGCTGGGAGGTGGATCTCCTCCACCGGGGGCGCCATCCGGCACCGGCCGGGGCCCGGGCCCTGTTCGGGGACCGGACGGCGCCGGGCGGGCTCGACGCCCTGGCCCGGGCCGCCACCGAGGGGCCCGGCTGGGACCTGGTGGTGGACACCTGGTCGGGGGCGCCCTCGGTGGTCCGGGACAGCGCCGAACTGCTCGCCCCGTACGCCGGGCGGTACGCGTACGTCTCCAGCCGCTCGGTGTACGGGCCGCCGGTGGCGCGCGGCGCCGACGAGAGCGCCCCGGTCGTCGCGGGCGACCCGGACGCGGCGGCGCGGAGCTACGCGGAGGACAAGCGCGGCGGCGAACTGGCGGCGGCCCGCGCCTTCGGCGAGGAGCGCACGCTGTGGGCGCGGGCCGGGCTGATCCTCGGCCCGTGGGAGAACATCGGCCGCCTGCCGTGGTGGCTCACCCGGATCGCCCGGGGCGGCGAGGTCCCGGCGCCGGGCCCCCGCGACCTGCCCGTCCAGTACATCGACGCCCGTGACCTCGCCGCGTGGCTGCTCGCGGCCGGGCAGGCCGGACTCCACGGGGCGTACGACCTGGTGAGCCCGGCCGGCTTCACCACCATGGGCGAACTCCTCGACACCTGCGTGACGGTGACCGGCTCCACCGCCGACCTGCGCTGGCTCACCCCGGAGGCGGTGCTGGCTGCGGGCGCCGAACCGTGGCTCGAACTGCCGGTGTGGATTCCGCCGGCCACCCCGGACCACGCGGCCCTGCACGGCAGCGACGTGTCGAAGGCCCTGGCGGCCGGGTTGCGGTGCCGCCCGGTGGCCGAGACGGTACGGGACACCTGGGCGTGGCTCGCCACCCTGCCCGGCCGGGTGGCACCACAGCGCCCCGACCGGCCGGTGGTGGGGCTGCCCGAGGAGAAGGAGGCGGCGCTGCTGGGGCGGGGTCAGGGCGTCCAGACGTAACGCACGTCCGGCTCGCGTTCCTCGTTGCGGGTGCCGTCGGTGCGCTCGGTCTCGGTGAAGCCGTGGCGTTCGTAGAAGCGGCGGGCGGGCGTGTTGACCTGGAAAGTCCACAGGGCGAGGCCGCCGGGGCGGCGTTCCTTGGCGAGGGAGACGAGGCGGTCGCCGAGGCCCCGGCCGCGCCGATCAGGGGCGAGGTAGAGCTGGTCCAGCTCGTCGCCGTCCAGCACCAGGAGGCCGACGGCGTGCTCCCCGTCGAAGGCGCCCCAGGTCTCGCACCCGGTGACGAGGTGGGCGAACCAGCCGCGTACCGCGTCGTCCCCGTGGGCCCGGCGGACCGTCGGCAGGGCGGCGGCGAAGGAGCGCAGCCAGACCTCGGCGAGGGCGGGGGCGTCGGCGGGCAGGGCGCGGCGCAGGAGTACGGCCGGTCCGCCGGTGCGGGTGTGCGTGTCGGTGCCGGTGTCGGTGTCGGTGTCGGTGTCCACGGCGGAGGACTGTCGCACAGGGGGCGGGCAGGCGCAGCCGTTTTTCTCCTGGCCGCCGTGCGGGCGCGGGGAGTTGGCCAGGCAGAAAGGCGGTGCAGGGGGCTGGGCAGCGGACTTACCCGAACGTACATTGACGCCATGCCTAATACGACGAAGGGCGGGGGGCCGGTCGCCTCGGAGCACACCCCGCTCAAAGCGCGGAAGGTCTCCTTCGCCTGGGAGGAGACGCCGCTGCACTGGGTGCCCGGCGATCCGTTCACCACGCACACCATCAACGTGCTGCACCTGCTGCTGCCCGCCGGTGAGCGGTGGTTCGTCCACGTCTACCAGCAGGTCCTGCCGTACATCCGGGACGAGAAGCTGCGCGAGGACGTCATCGGCTTCATCGGCCAGGAGGCGATGCACGCGCAGGCCCACGACGAGGTGCTGCCGCACCTGCGCGAGCAGGGGCTCGACCCGACGCCGTACACCGCGCAGGTGGACTGGATGTTCGAGAAGATGCTCGGCGACCGGACCCTGCCGCCCGGGCGGGCGCGCCGGTGGTGGCTGATGGAGCGGGTGGCGCTGATCGCCGCCATCGAGCACTACACCGCCTTCCTCGGCGACTGGGTGCTCAACGCCGAGCGGCTGGACACGGCCGGGGCCGATCCGACCATGCTCGACCTGCTGCGCTGGCACGGCGCCGAGGAGGTCGAGCACCGCTCGGTCGCCTTCGACCTCTTCCAGCACGTCGACGGCGGCTACCGGCGCCGGGCCCGCACCTGGGCCACCGCCTTCGGCGCGCTGCTCTTCCTCTGGCAGCGCGGGGTGCGGTTCTTCATGGAGAACGACCCGACACTGCTGGAGGGCAAGGGCAGCTTCACCGAGTTCTACCGCAAGGGCCGGGCGGGGATGCTGCCGAGCACCCCGGCGATCCTCAAGTCGGTGCCGACCTACCTGCACCGTGACTACCACCCCTCGCAGGAGGGCAGCACGGCCCAGGCCGTCGCCTACCTGGCCTCCTCCCCGGCCGCGCTGGCCGCCGAGGCCGCCACCGCACCCGACGCCCCGAAGGACGCCCGCTGATGGCCCGTCTGCGTACCGTCGTCCTCGCGGCCGGCGCCGCCGTCCTGGTGCGGCGCGCGCTGCGGACCCGTATCCGCCGCTCGCCGCTGTGGCCTCTGCCCGCCCTGGAGGAGCCGGTCTCGGGGCGGCCGCGCAGCCGGGCGACGACCCTGCGCGTCGTGCGGCGGGACACCCCGGCCGACGGGGTGGTGCGGCTCCGGCTGGAGGGTACGGGCGAACTGCCGGCCTGGGAGCCGGGCGCCCACCTCGACCTGGTGCTCCCCTCGGGCACGGTCCGGCAGTACTCGCTCTGCGGCGACCCGGCCGACCGGTCGGCGTACACCGTGGCGACCCGGCTGATCGAGGCGGCCGAGGGCGGCCGGGGCGGTTCGCTGGAGCTCCACCGGGAGCTGCGCGAGGGCACGGAGGTGACGGTCCGCGGACCGCGCAACCGCTTCCCGCTCACCGCCGCTCCCGCCTACGTCTTCGTCGCCGGCGGCATCGGCATCACCCCGCTGCTGCCGATGGTGCGGGCGGCCCAGGCGGCCGGCGCCGACTGGAAACTGCTCTACGGCGGCCGCACCCGGGCCTCGATGCCCTTCGCCGACGAGCTGGAGAAGCTGGGCGGCCCCGAGCGGGTCACCCTGGCCGCCGAGGACGAGAGCGGCCGGCCCGACCTGGCGGCGGCGCTGGCCGGCACCCCCGAGGGCACCACCGTCTACTGCTGCGGCCCCGAGGGGCTGATGGCGGCGGTCGAGGCGGCCCTGCCCGCGGGCTGCCTCCTGCGCACCGAACGCTTCGCCGGCGGCCCGACCGGGCGCCCCTCGGCCGCCCGCGGCGACCTCCCCTTCGAGGTCGAACTGCGTCGCACCGGCCGCACGGTGACCGTCCCCGCCGACCGCACGGCCCTGGAGGCGGTACGCGAGGAGCTGCCGGACGCCCCGTACTCCTGCACGCAGGGGTTCTGCGGGACCTGCCGCCAGCGGGTCGTCTCCGGCGAGGTCGACCACCGCGACGAACTCCTGACCGACAGCGAACGCGACGAGGCGATGCTGCTCTGCGTCTCCCGCTCCCGGGGCGGACGGATCGTGCTGGACCTCTGAACGGGCCCGCCTCACCCCTGGTTCAGGTAGGTGAGGACGGCGCGGACGCGGCGGTGGGGGTCGGCGCCGTCGGCGATGCCCGGCCCTCCCCGAACAGGGCGGTGGCGCACTCGCCGACGGCGCTCGCCGTTCTCACCGGGCGCACAGGGGCACCCCCGACTCCCGCAGGTCGGTAGTCTGTTCGGTATGACGACCGGGACGCGCCGCAGAATGGGTGTCGAGGAGCGGCGGCAGCAGCTCATCGGGGTTGCGCTGGAGCTGTTCAGCAACCGCTCCCCCGACGAGGTGTCCATCGACGAGATAGCCGCGGCCGCGGGCATCTCGCGCCCCCTCGTCTACCACTACTTCCCGGGCAAGACGAGCCTGTACGAGGCGGCGCTGCGCCGGGCCGCCGAGGACCTGGCCCAGCGCTTCGACGAGCCGCGCGAGGGCCCGCTGGGGGCCCGGCTCCAGCGCGTGATGGGCCGGTTCTTCGACTTCGTGGACGAACACGGCCCCGGTTTCTCGGCGTTGATGCGCGGCGGCCCCGCCCAGTCGGTCAGCGGCGACCCCGGCTCCTCCTCGGCGGCGACGGCCCTGATCGACTCCGTGCGGCAGGCGGCGTACGAGCAGATCGTCTCCCACCTGGACCTGGTCGCGGTGCCGCCCCGGCTGGAGCTGGTGGTGCGGTCCTGGGTCTCGCTGGCGGAGTCGACGGCGCTGCTCTGGCTCGACGGCCGCAGGACCGAACGGGCCGCGCTGGAACTCCAGCTGGTGCACGACTTCGGCGCCCTGGTGGCGGTGGCCGGCGCCTACGACGAGGAGATCGCCGGGGTGGTCCGCCGCATCCTCGCCCAGGAACCCCCGGACGGCCCGTTCACCGACCTCGCGGTACGCCTCCTCACCCTCCTCCCGGCCGAGGCCGAGGCGGAGGCCGAGGTGCCGGCGCAGGCGGCCCCGGTGGAGTGAGGGGTCACCTGGCGCGGGCCGTCCCGCTCCTCGGGGACGACGTACGTGCACTGCACGTGGCTCATCCGCTCGGCACAGCCCGGAGCGCCCGCGCGGGATCGCGCGGGCGCTCCCTGGCTGGTGGGGCTCAGCCCGCGCGGAAGACCGCGACCGTGCGGGCGGGGACGGTGAAGGTGCCGGTGCGGCGGTCGTAGGCGGCGTCCTTGACGACCGGGTCCGAGCCGCGGACCTGGACGGGGTGGAGGGCGTAGCGGGTGCCGGTGGCCGAGGTCAGGCGCTGGTCCTGGGTGTCGGGGGTGGCGTTGAGGACGACGACCAGGTCGGCGAGGCGCATGGTGACGACGCCGGGGGTCTCGTCGGGGCCGGAGAGCGGGAAGCTCAGGGCGCGCTGGACCTCGGCGGTGGTGCGCAGGGAGAAGGCGGGTTCGGTGGCGCGCAGGGTGAGCAGGTCGCGGTGGGCGGCGGCGCTCGCCTCGATCTCGGCGCAGCCGACGGAGACGGTGGTGAGCAGCGGCTTGGCGTACTCCCACTTGTCCTGGTTGTCGGCGGCGGGCGGCAGGCCCCGGCCGAAGCCGTTGCCCTGGCGGCAGTCCCAGTGCAGGGCGTTGAACCAGTCGCCGCTGTCGTAGGAGTTGCGGTCCAGGGACTTGGAGCGGAGCCGGTCGGTGCCGGCCTGGGAGAGGGCGGGGCCCTGGGAGAGGGTGGCGGTGGCCATCGCGAGGATCTGCATGCGGGCCCGGTCGGCGGCCGGGGTGCCGGCCGGCAGCTTGAAGGCGAGGGCGTCGAAGAGGGTCTCGTTGTCGTGGGCGTCGGCGTAGGCGAGGGCGTCGCCGGGGCGTTCGGCGTAGCCGGCGGGGGCGCCGTTGTAGTCGACCCCGGCGCCGGTGGTGCGGCGGCCGGTGGAGTCGGTGAGGCGGTAGTCGGCGAGGTTGCCGGTGAGGCCGACCTTGATCAGGTCCTGGTAGTGCAGGAGCCGGGCGCGCTGTTCGGCTCGGGTGCCGTTGGCGGGCGAGTCGTTGGGGTCGGTGTAGAGGCCGGAGGCGAAGCCCTGGACGCCGGGATCCTCGTCGAAGGGGCCGCCGCCGCGGACGGCGTCGCGGGCGCGGTCGGAGAAGGTGGCGATGCCGGTGCCGGCCATGTTGGCCTGGCCGGCCTGGACGAAGCGGGCGTCGTCGGCGACCTCGCCGAAGGTCCACCCCTCGCCGTAGAGGATGATCCGCTTGCCGTCGACGCCGTCGCGGGCCGGGGTGAGCGCGTCGAGGGCCTTGCGGACGGCGACCATGTTGGCCTTGGGGTGGTGGCCCATGAGGTCGAAGCGGAAGCCGTCGACCTTGTACTGCTTGGCCCAGGTGACGACGGAGTCGACGACGAGGCGGCCCATCATGGCGTTCTCGGGCGCGGTGTTGGCGCAGCAGGTGGAGTTCGCGACGGAGCCGTCGGCCAGCAGGCGCTGGTAGTAGCCGGGGACGATCCGGTCGAGGACGGAGGTGTCGGCCTGGCCTGAGGCGGCGGTGTGGTTGTAGACGACGTCCATGACGACGCCGAGCCCGTCCCGGTTGAGGGAGCCGACCATCTCGCGGAACTCGCGGGTGCGGCCCGGCCCTTCGGGGTCGGTGGCGTAGGAGCCCTCGGGCACGGTGTAGTGCAGCGGGTCGTACCCCCAGTTGTAGGCGTCCTCGGCGGCGCCGGCGGTGACGCACTCCTGCTGGCGCGGGGAGTCGGCGGGGAGCGCGGGCAGGTCGCAGTCGGGGGTCTTGGCGTCCTTCTCCGGGATGGTGGCGATGTCGAAGACGGGGAGGAGGTGGACGTGGGTGGTGCCGGCGTCGGCGAGGCGGCGCAGGTGGCGGGCGCCGTCGCTGGAGCGGTCGGTGAAGGCGCGGTAGGTGCCGGGGTGGGCGTTGGTCGGGTCTGAGGCGGAGAAGTCCCGGACGTGGAGTTCCTGGATCTGGGCGTCGCGCAGCGGGACGGCCTTCGGCTTGCGGAGGTTCTTCCAGCCGGGCGGGGCGAGCTTCGGGTCGTCCAGGTCGGTGACGAGGCTGCGGCGGGAGTCGGTGGTGAGCGCGACGGCGTAGGGGTCGGTCACGGTGTTGGTGACGGTGCGGCCGGCCTCGGGGGCGTAGACGGTGACGTCGTAGGCGTACTCCCGGTCCTTCCAGCCGCGTTCGCCGGTGACCGTCCAGACGCCGGAGGCGGCGTCGCGGCGCATCGGGACGGTGCGTCCGTCGAGGTCGAGGGCGACGCGGCGGGCGGTGGGGGCCCAGACGGAGAGGGTGGGCCGGCCGGCGCGGTCGAAGGTGGCGCCGAGCGCGCGGCGCTGGGCGGCGTCCGCGTAGAGGTCGTCGAGAACTCCGGCGGTCTGCACGGCGGTGGCGGCGGTGACGGTGCCGTCGGCGGCCAGCTGCTGGGCGACGAGCCGGCCGCGCAGGGCCTCGGCGGCGAGGCGCCGGTCACGGGGGTCGACGCGCCAGGCGTCGTACGCGGCGAGGTGCGGGAACCTCTTCAGCTGGGCGGGGGTGAGCTTGCCCGGGGCGAGCCGCAGTGCGCGGGTGGCGGAGCCGGGGCGTATCTTCGCCGCCTCCTGCCGTTCGGCCTCCTGGGCCGGGGCGAGGAGGCGGGCGCTCGTGGTCTGCGCGGCGCGCGGCCAGGCGACGGTGCGGGCGTCGAGCCAGACGGCCTCGGCGGTGTCCTCGGCGGCGGTGGCCCGCGCGGCCGGGGCGTCGGGGGTGTCGGCGGTGGCCGGGAGGGTGGCGGTGAGGGCGGCGCACAGGCCGAGACTCACCGCGAGGATGGTGGTCCGTCGCACGGGGACGGGTCTCCTTCGGGGGCGGGGGCCGCCGGGCGGGGTTCGCGGGGCGGGTGCGGCAGCGGCCCGGCGTCCGCGGGGAGGCGGGCGCCGGGCCGAATGGGGGCGGGGTCAGCCGCGCCAGGTGTCGTTGAGGGTGAGGGCGCCGGTGGTGCCGACGGTCGCCGTGCGGTTGGCGCCGGACTCCCAGACGGCCTTCCCCGCGGCGTCCTTGCGCAGGTACTTGTACTGGAAGGGGGTTCCGGCGGCCAGCGGCACGTCGAGCTTCCACACCGGGTAGGCGGCCGGGTCGAGCTTGAGGGCGCGGGCCGGGTCCCAGTTGCCGAGGGCGGCCTGGTCACCGGTGACGTAGATGTTCTCGCCCCAGGCGGTGGTGGCGTTGACGTGGAAGGAGGCGGAGGTCTGCCCGGTGCCGGGGCCGGTTCCGCCGCCGGAGCAGGTGCGGGCCCCGGTGTGCAGGGCCAGGGCGGTGCCCGCGGCGACGGTGGCGGTGAAGGTGCCGTCGGAGCCGACCGTGACGGACCTGCCGCTCTGGACGTCGCAGTAGGCGCCGCCGGGCAGGCCGCTCTGGAAGGTGCGGTTCAGCGCGGAGCCCTCGTGGTTGATGGCGACGTACGCCTTGTCGCCGCGGCCGAAGGCGATCTGGTCGCCGCCGTTGTCCCACCAGTTGGTGACGGGCTGCCCGGAGGCGGTGTTGCGCAGGCCGACCATGGAGGAGAGCTCGGGCCAGGCGTGCTGGCACTTCCAGCCGTCGCTGTAGCAGGCGTTGACGGTGCCGCCGTTGGGCGGGCCGGCGTCGTGGTCGGTGAACTCGTAGCCGGAGTGGACGTCCGGGGAGCCGTAGGGCCAGGCCAGCATGAAGACGCCGGCGAGGGTGTAGGCGGAGCCGTTCTTGTAGTTGAGGGTGTCGCCGCCCCGCTCGGTGTCGTGGTTGTCGACGAAGACGGCGGACTTGCCGCTCGCCATGTAGCCCCAGTCCTCGCCGAAGTTCTTCAGGTGGGCGAGGTTCTCGTTCTGGAAGACCCGCTTGAGGTCGCGGGCGTAGCGGAACTCCTGGACGTCGCCGGTGCCGAGGTACTCGCTGGGCTGGACGGCCTCGCCCGCGCCGTGGATGGCCTCCTGCTTCCAGTACGTGCTCCCGTTGCCGACCTTGGCCTTGATGGCGGTGAGGTCGGCGGCCGGCATGTGCTTGGCGGCGTCGATGCGGAAGCCGTCCACACCGAGCGAGAGCAGGTCGTTGAGGTAGGCGGCGATGCGGTCGCGGACGTACGGCTCACCGGTGTCGAGGTCGGCGAGGCCGACCAGTTCGCAGTTCTGGACGTTGGCGCGGTTGCCGTAGTCGTTGATCTCGCTGCGGCAGTCGTCCATGTCGGCGCCGGACCAGATGCCCGGGTAGTCGTACTTCTGGTACGCGCTGCCGCCGGTGCCGGTGCCGGAACCCGCGGCCATGTGGTTGATGACCGAGTCGGCGACGACCTTGACGCCGGCCGCGTGGCAGGTGTCGACCATGGACTTGAAGGCGGCGCGGTCGCCGAGCCGTCCGGCGATCTTGTAGCTGACGGGCTGGTAGGAGGTCCACCACTGGCTGCCCTGGATGTGCTCCTGGGGCGGGGAGACCTGGACGTATCCGTAGCCGGCCGGGCCGAGGCTGTCGGTGCAGGCGCGGGCTACGGAGGCGAACTTCCACTCGAAGAGGACGGCGGTGACGTCCTTCGCCCCGGGCGGGGCGGCAGCGGCGGGTGTGGGCGCGGTGAGGGCGGTGGCGGCCGCCGCCAGCACGGCTAGGGACGCGGTGGCGAGTCTGCGGGCCATGTGGTGCCTCCTGATCGGGGGGCGGAGGGCTGAATTCTCTTGCAGCAAAACTGCAAGGAGCGTCGCGAAGCAGACCGTAGAGCGAGCGGTACCCGCGGTCAACCCTTTGGACACGAACCCGAAACACCACGGACATCAAGGGGGTTGGGCGCCGGGCAGCAGGGCCCGCAAGCCTCTGCAAGAGATTGCGGGCGGCTCCGGACGAAGCGCCCCGTACGTCCCCTCAGCCGCCGGGCACCCGCTGGGCGGTGGAGCCGCGCACCACCAGCTCCGGCTGGAAGACGAACTCGGTGCGCTGCACGGTCTGGTGGGCGATCTCCTCCAGCAGGGCGCCGACGGCGGCGGTGGCCATCGCGTGGACCGGCTGGCGGACCGTGGTCAGCGGCGGGTCGGTGAAGGCGACCAGCTGCGAGTCGTCGAAGCCGACCACCGAGAGGTCGGCGGGGACGTCGAGCCCCCGTTCCCGGGCGGCACGGACGGCGCCGAGCGCCATCAGGTCGCTGCCGCAGACCAGCCCCGTGCACCCCTGCTCCAGCAGCGACCCGGCCGCGGCGTGGCCGCCCTCGACGCTGAACAGGGTGCGGCGGACGTGCTGTTCGGCCTGGTCCCGGGGCGTGCCGAGGATCTCGGCGAGGGCGTCGGCGAAACCTTCCGCCTTGCGGCGCGAGGGCACGTACCGGTCGGGCCCCACGGCGAGACCGATCCGGCGGTGGCCGAGGTCGGCGAGGTGGCGCACCGCCATCCGGACCGCCGAGCGGTCGTCCGGGGAGACGAAGGGGGCGCGGATGCGCTCGTTGTAGCCGTTGATGAGGACGAAGGGGACGCCGCGCTCGGTCAGCCGGGCGTAGCGGCGCGGGTCGGCGGTGGTGTCGGCGTGCAGGCCGGAGAGGAAGACGATGCCGTTGACGCCGCGCTCCTCCAGCTGCTCGACCAGTTCGTCCTCGGTGGCGCCGCCGGGGATCTGGGTGCAGAGCACCGGGGTGTAGCCGTAGCCGGCCAGCGCCTGTTCGACGACCTGGGCGAAGGCCGGGAAGATCGGGTTGGTCAGCTCGGGGGTGACCAGGCCGATGAGCCCGGCGCTGCGGCGGCGCAGCCGGGTGGGCCGCTCGTAGCCGAGCAGGTCCAGGGCGGCGAGGACGCGCTGCCGGGTGGAGTGCGCGACGCCGGGGCGGCCGTTGAGGACACGGCTGGCGGTCGCCTCGCTGACCTGGGCCTGCGCGGCGATGTCCGCGAGCCGCGGGACGGCCGGGGAGCCGTCCCGCGGGGCGGGCAGGGTCACACCGTCCACCACACCGTGGTGTCGGCGGGCAGCTCGACGGTCCCGTCCTCGGCGACGGCCGGGGCCGCGCCCTGGGAGGCGAGCAGCGGGCGGCCGGGGGCGGGGAGCCGGACCGGGGCGCCGGTGGTGTTGGCGGTGCAGGCGAACGCGGGGCGGGCGAAGGCGAGGACGCCCTCCGGCGCCTCCCGCCAGGTGATCTCCTGACCCGCGCCGAGCCCGGGGTGTTCCCGGCGGACGGCGAGCGCGGCCCGGTACAGCTCCAGGGTGGAGGTGGGGTCGCCGGTCTGCGCCTCGACGCTCAGCTCGCCCCAGCCCGCGGGCTGCGGGAGCCAGCTGCCGCCGGGCCCGAAGCCGGCCGAGGGCCCCTCGACGGTCCACGGGATCGGCACCCGGCAGCCGTCCCGGAAGCCGTCCTGTCCGGCGGCCCGGAAGTACGAGGGGTCCTGGCGGACCTCGTCGGGCAGGTCGGTGACGTCGGGCAGGCCCAGCTCCTCGCCCTGGTAGACGTAGGCGGAGCCGGGCAGGGCGAGCATCAGCAGGGTGGCGGCGCGGGCCCGGCGCAGGCCGAGCGCGCGGTCGCCGGGGGTGCGCAGCTGGGTGCCGCCGGGCGGGTTGGCGAAGCGGGTGGCGTGCCGGGTCACGTCGTGGTTGGAGAGGACCCAGGTGGTGGGGGCGCCGACCGGGCGCATCGCGGCGAGCGAGGCGTCGATGACCTCGCGCAGCGCCTCGGCGTCCCAGTAGGTGCTCAGGTACTGGAAGTTGAACGCCTGGTGCATCTCGTCGGGACGGACGTAGTGGGCGGTCCGCTCGACGGTGGGCGTCCAGGCCTCGGCGACCAGGACGCGGTCGTCGCCGTACTCGGCGAGGAGCGCGCGCCAGTCGCGGTAGACCGCGTGGACGCCGTCCTGGTCGAAGAAGGGCATGACCTCGTTGCCGAGCAGCTTGACCTGCTCTCCGGCGCCGATGTCGGGCAGCCCCTCGGCCTTGATCAGGCCGTGCGCCACGTCGACGCGGAAGCCGTCGACCCCGATGTCGAGCCAGAACCGCAGGATGGAGCGGAACTCGTCGCGGACGGCCGGGTGCTCCCAGTTGAAGTCGGGCTGCTCGGGTGCGAAGAGGTGCAGGTACCACTCGCCGTCGGCGGTACGCGTCCAGGCGGGCCCGCCGAAGATGGACTCCCAGTCGTTGGGCGGGAGTTCGCCGTCGGTGCCCTTGCCGGGGCGGAAGTGGTAGCGCTCCCGCAGCGGCGAGCCGGGGCCCTCGGCGAGCGCCTGGCGGAACCAGGCGTGCTGGTCGGAGGAGTGGTTGGGGACGAGGTCGACGATGGTGCGCAGCCCCAGCGCCCGCGCGTCGGCGATGAGCGCCTCGGCGTCGGCGAGGGTGCCGAACATCGGGTCGATGGCCCGGTAGTCGGCGACGTCGTATCCGGCGTCGGCCTGCGGGGAGGCGTAGAAGGGGCTGAGCCAGACGGCGTCGACGCCCAGTTCCCTGAGGTAGGGCAGGCGGGCCCGGATGCCGGGCAGGTCGCCCATGCCGTCGCCGTCGGCGTCGGCGAAGCTGCGGGGGTAGACCTGGTAGATCACCGCGTCGCGCCACCAGCCGGGAGCGGTGTCGGCGGCCGGGGCGGTGGGGGCGGGGGCAGTGAGGTGCTGGGTCATGTCTTCCCTGGAGTCATGGGGGTGGCCTGGGGGCGCGGCAAGGCCGTTCAGCCCTTGGTGGCGCCGGCGGTCATGCCGGTGACCAGGTGGCGCTGGACGAGGACGAAGACGATGACGGCCGGGACGGCGATCAGCACGGAGGCGGCGGTCATCGGTCCCCACTGGGCCGTGTACTGGTTGACGAAGGTCTGGAGTCCTCCGGCGAGCGTCATGTTGTCCTCGCCGACCATGAAGGCGGAGGCGTACGCGACCTCGCCCCAGGCGGTGATGAACGAGTAGAAGCCGGTGACGGCGAGGCCCGGCCGGGCCAGCGGCAGGATGAGCCGCCAGAAGGTGCCGAAGGGGTTGAGCCCGTCGACGCGTCCGGACTCGTCGATCTCGACGGGTATCGCGTCGAAGAAGCCCTTCATCATCCAGGCGCAGAACGGCACGGCGATGGTCAGGTAGGTGATGACCAGGCCGACCGGCTGGTTGAGCAGCCCCATCGAGGAGAAGAGGTTGTACAGCGGCACGATGAGGATCGCCATCGGGAACATCTGGGTGATGAGCAGCACCCACATCAGCGGCCGCATCCCGGGGAAGCGGAAGCGGCTGACCGCGTAACCGGTGGTGGCGGCGAGGAAGACGCCGATCACGGTGGTGGTGGCGGCGACGATCACCGAGTTGCCGAACCAGGTGAGGAACTTGGTGTCCCCCAGCAGGTGGGTGTAGTTGGCGAGGGTGGTGTCGTGGAAGAAGTCGGTGGTGGTGGCGAACTTCGCCGGCTTGAGCGAGGTCAGCAGCACCCACAGGGCGGGGAAGACGGCGACAACGGTGGCGATCAGCAGTGTGCCGTGCAGGCCGATCGAGGCGAGCGGGCTGCGACTGCGGCGGGTGTTGGGCATGGTCACCACACCTCTCCCTGCTTCTTGAGGACGCGGCGGTAGAAGAAGGCGAACACCAGCAGCAGGAGCAGGATGATGACGCCCCAGGTCGCCGAGGTGGAGAAGTTGCGCGGGCTGTCGACGAAGGTCATCCGGAACGCCTGGGTGACCAGGATCTCGGTGGCGTCGCCGGGCCCGCCCCGGGTGAGCAGGAAGATCACCGGGAACATGTTGAAGGTCCAGATGGTGGAGAGCAGGATCACCGTGGTGGAGACGGGCCGCAGCCCGGGCAGGGTGATGTGCCTAAACCGCTGCCAGGCGCTGGCGCCGTCCATCTCGGCCGCCTCGTAGAGGTCGCCGGGGATGGACTGCAGGCCGCCGAGGAGGGCCACCATCATGAAGGGGACGCCGAGCCAGACGTTGACCGCGATCACCGAGAGCTTGGCGATCGTCGGGTCGTTGAGCCACGGCACGGCGTCGATGCCGCCGCCCACCAGGATCTTGTTGAGCAGGCCGTGCTTCTCGTTGTAGAGGAAGTTCCAGGAGAAGACGGAGACGAAGCCGGGGATGGCCCACGGCACGACCAGCGCCATCCGGTAGAAGCCGCGCCCGGCGACCTGCCGGTTGAGCAGGGTGGCGAGCGCCAGGCCCAGGCTGTACGTGATGGAGACGCAGGCGACGGTCCACACGATCGTCCAGACCAGGCGCTGGAGGAAGACCGGGTCGCCGAAGGCGTCCACGTAGTTCTGGAGGCCGGTGAACTCGTAGGTGGCCGGGATGTGGTTGACGCCGATGGTCCGCTCGACGTTGGCCTCGGTGGCGTCGGTGAGCGAGAGCCAGATACCCCTGCCCAGCGGGTAGCCGACGATGATCGCGAGGACGATGACGACGGGCGCCACCATGGTCCAGGCGTACCAGTGCGTGGAGAGGGCGCGGCGTACTCCGCTCTCCCGCGTTCTGGCCGGGCGGCGCGGCCCGGGGACGGTTGCCTTCCCCGGCGCCTTGGCCACCGACGGGCCCGTGTGCACAGCCATCGGTCGGCCGGCCTCCTTCTTCTCCGTACGGGTGGGGCGTGCCGCCGCTCGCGAGGTGCGGCGGCGGCACGCGGCCGGGTCGGTTACTTGTAGTCCTTCAGGAGCTTGCGGTAGGAGTCACCGGTGGACTTGGCGGCCTGCTCGGGCGTGGCCTGGCCGGTGAGGACCTTGGTGTACTGGGTCTGCAGCGGCGCGAAGAGGCTGCCGCCCTCGGGGACCCAGGGGCGCTCGACGGCGGTCTCGACGACCGGCTTGAAGAACTGCACGATCTCGTTCTCCGCGACCTTCGGCTCGCCGTAGACCGAGGCGCGCGTCGGCAGCAGGCTGAGCTTCTCGGTGACCTCGGCCTGGACCTTGGCGGAGCTCATGTACTTGACGAACTCGTAGGAGGCGTCGAGGTTCTTCGACCCGGCGTAGACGGCGTAGTTGTGGCCGCCCTGCGGGGAGCCGGCGGTCTTGGAGCCGGCCGGGACCGGGGCGACACCGAAGTTGGCCTTGTCCTTGAAGGCGTCACCGGCGAGGGTGTCGGTCACGGCCCAGGGGCCGTTGATCGCCATGGCGACCTCGCCGTCCTTGATGGCCTTCTGCATGTTGTCCCAGCCGTTGGTGGCGTCGGTGACGGCCGCCTTGGAGTCGACCAGTTCCTTGACGGCCTTGAAGGCGTCGATCGCGGGCTTGTCGTCGATGGTGACCGACTTGTCCTTGGTGTTGATCATGTCGCCGCCCTCGCCGTAGAGGAACGACAGGAACCAGTACGCGTCGTCGCCGCGCAGGTACAGGGCGGCCTTGCCGGTCTTCGACTTGATCACCTTGGCGGCCTCGGTCAGCTCGTCGAGGGTCTTGGGCACCTCGACGCCGGCCTCCTTGAGCAGCTTCTTGTTGTAGAAGATGCCGACCGAGTCGATGACCTGCGGGACACCGAAGGTCTTGCCGTCGTACTTGGTGGAGGCGGCGGCCTGCTTGAGGTAGTCGTCCTCCTTGTCGAGGGCGGCGGTGCCGTCGAGCGGGGCGAGGTAGCCGAGCGAGGCGAAGTCCGGGGTCCAGGCGACCTCGGAGCGGATCACGTCGGGGGCGCCGGAGCCGGAGGAGGCGGCGTTCTTGAACTTGTTCTGCGCGTCCGCGAAGGGCACGTTGACGTAGTTGACCTTGACCTTCGGGTGCTCCTTCTCGAAGCCCTCGGCCAGCGCCTTGAAGACCTTGTCCTCACTGCCGACGGTCGAGGTGTCCCACCAGGTGACCGTGCCGGCCAGTTCGCCGCCGCTCTTGCCGCCCTTGGCGCCGCTCTCGTCGGTGGTGTCCCCGCCGCAGGCCGTCGCCGCGAGCGCCAGGCTCGCCACGAGCGCGGTAGCCGCTATGCCACGTCGCATGTGTACTCCTTCAAGCACGGTCCCGATCCGGCGAGGGCTGAGGGCAGCCGTGCCTGCCGCTCCTTCGCGGCTTCGGGTCGGCAGGAACGTAACAGCCCTGAAAACTGTCCGAAAGAGCTTGCGAGAAATTTCTGCAAGGCGAGCCGATTGTTACCTCCACGTGTCCATTCGGTGCACCGTTCCCGACCAGGACGGTGATCTTCGTGGATGAAAGGGCTTGCAAGCCGTTGCCGCCGTGGCCGGGAGCCAGCTCCTGACATCTCCGGAAACCGGCCCGCTTCCCCCGGCCGATGGGCAAGCGCGGACCCGGCCGGTACAGTCCCGTGTCATGACCGCGCGACTCGCTGACATCGCAGCCCAGGCGGGGGTCAGCGAAGCGACCGTGAGCCGGGTCCTCAACGGCAAACAGGGCGTCGCCGCGGCCACCCGCGAATCCGTCCTCGCCGCGCTCGACGTCCTCGGCTACGAACGTCCGGTGCGGCTGCGCCGCCGCAGCGCCGGACTGGTCGGCCTGATCACCCCGGAGCTGGAGAACCCGATCTTCCCGGCGCTGGCCCAGGTCATCGGGCAGGCCCTGACCCGGCAGGGGTACACGCCGGTGCTGGCCACCCAGACCCCCGGCGGCTCCACCGAGGACGAGCTGACCGAGATGCTGGTCGACCGGGGCGTCTCCGGCATCATCTTCGTCTCCGGGCTGCACGCCGACACCACCGCCGACATGACCCGGTACGACCGGCTGCGCGGCCAGGGCGTCCCGTTCGTCCTCATCGACGGCTTCACCGACCAGGTACGGGCCCCGTTCATCTCCCCCGACGACCGGGCGGCGATGCGGCTGGCCGTCACCCACCTCGCCTCACTGGGCCACACCCGGATCGGGCTGGCCCTCGGCCCCAAGCGCTTCGTCCCGGTGGTCCGCAAGACGGAGGGGTTCACCCGGGCCCTGCACGACACCTTCGGGATCGACGCGGCCGAGGCCGGGCGGGAGTTCGTCCGGCACTCCCTGTACACGCTGGAGGGCGGCCAGGCCGCCGCCGACTCCCTGCTGGACGGCGGGTGCACGGCGGTGGTGTGCGCCAGCGACATGATGGCGCTCGGCGCCATCCGCGCGGTACGCCGCCGGGGCCTGGACGTCCCCGCCGACGTCTCCGTCGTCGGCTTCGACGACTCCCCGCTGATCGCCTTCACCGATCCACCGCTCACCACGGTCCGCAAGCCGGTCACGGCGATGGGGCAGGCGGCGGTCCGCGCCCTGCTGGAGGAGATCGGCGGGACCCCCGCGCCGCCCAGCGAGTTCGTCTTCATGCCGGAGCTGGTGGTACGCGGTTCGACCGCCTCGGCACCCCCTCCCGACGCCCCCGGCGTGGGTGAGGTCCCCCAGAGGGAGATCGTCCGTAAGGCGTAGAGAATGCGGGCCTGACCCGTCCGAGGGATGATCGGTCGGTAGGCGCGATTCTGACAGAATCCCTCCCTATGGGTGAGACGACTGTGACGACTTCTGAAGGCCGCGGACCGGCCGAAAACTCCTCGCCCATGGGCCCGGCAGGGCGCTCCACGCCGCCCACGGGCCCCCTACGCCGCCTGCGCACTCCACGGCGGCCCCGGATCTGGTTCGAGATCCTGCTCATCGCCGTCAGTTACTGGGTGTACTCCCTCATCCGCAACGCGGTACCGGAGCAGAAGGCGCAGGCGATGGCCAACGCCGACTGGATCTGGGAGGCCGAGCAGCGGCTCGGCATCGCGGTGGAGCACGGCGTCAACCACGCGGTCAACTCGGTGACCTGGCTGATCGTGGGGATGAACTACTACTACGCCACCCTGCACTTCGTCGTCACCCTCGGCGTGCTGGTCTGGCTCTACCGCCGCCATCCAGGGCGGTACGCGGCGGCCCGCACCGTCCTGTTCGCCACCACCGCCGTCGCCCTGGTCGGCTACTACCTCTACCCGCTGGCGCCACCCCGCCTGATGAACGGGCAGCACTTCATCGACACCGTCCTGGTCCACCAGACCTGGGGTTCGATGGCCTCCGGCGACCTGAAGCACATGTCGAACCAGTACGCGGCGATGCCCTCGATGCACATCGGCTGGTCGCTCTGGTGCGGCCTGACCATCTTCGCCCTCGCCTCCGTGCCCTGGGCCAAGGTGCTCGGCCTGCTCTACCCGGCGCTCACCCTGGTCGTCATCGTGGCCACCGCCAACCACTTCTGGCTCGACGCGGTCGGCGGCCTCGCCTGCCTCCTCTTCGGCTACCTGGTCGCCCGCCTCTGCTACGGGGCACTCCCGAAGGGCCTGCCCCAGCAGGTCCCGGACGACCGGCGGGAAGCCACGGCTCCCCCGGCGGCGGCCCCCACACCCCCGGCCCCCGAACCGGCCCGCTCCACCGAGCCGCCCCCGGCCGAGGAGCACCCCGTGCCCTCCCCCACGGGCCCCGGCCCGAGAGGCGCCACCGCCCTGACCCGCGCCTCCCCGGAACCGTCCCCCGCCCCCGCCCCCGAGTCCTGACGCCCGGCCCCGAACAGCCCGGCCGGCGTCTGAGGCCACCCGGACGCCCGGCCAGTCGGGCGAGGCTCGCCGAAAGCGCGCCGCCCGGGCGATACGCACCGGACCCCGCCGGGCACAGGCCAGACATGACCAAGGACCACGACGACGGGCGGCCGGACCCCGCGCACCGGCGCCCCGGGGAGATGAGCGACACGGCCGTCGAGGCGCTGGGGGCGCTCTCCAAGGCCCGGGAGACCACCGAGCGGGCCCGCGGCCACCTCTACTCCTTCCACCAGCTGACCGGCACCGCCGACTTCCAGCTCGACGAGGCGGTCCGCCTGCTGCGGGAGGCCGGCCACGCCGAGGAGGCGGAGCGGGTCCGCACCGAACTGGTGGGCCGCAACGTCACCCCGGGTCACTGGACGTTCCAGCTGGTCGAGGAGTACGACGACGGCTACTACCGCCCCTTCGCCGCCCTGGAGGCCGAGCTGACCGACCGGCTCGCCGGAGGCCGCCGCCACCTCCACGAGGCGGAGCTGAAGCGGCGGCGGCGCTCCTGACCGGGCTCCCGGCGCGCCTCAGACGGCGCGGTGGCGGACGGAGCCGCCCACCACGGTGAGGGCGATCGGCGTCCCGGGCAGTTCGCCCGCGGGGGTGGTGAGCGGGTCGGCGGCGAAGGCGGTCAGGTCGGCGCGGTGGCCGGGGGCGATCCGCCCGGCCACGTCAGCCTCGCCCGCCGCGGCGGCCGCGTGGCTGGTGACGCCCTCCAGCGCCATCAGGGCGCTGAGCCCGCCGCCCCGACGCGCGGCGCCGCGCGGCTCCTGGGCGAGGGCCAGCACCTGGCGGGCGTCGTGGTGGGCGATGGGCCAGTCCGAGCCGAGCGCCACGTACGCCCCGGCCTCGCGCAGCTCCCGGATGCGCCAGGCGCGTCCGGCCCGCTCGGGGCCGAGCCTGCGGGACCAGGCGTCGCTGTGGTCGGCGCGGGTGTAGGCGGTGTGCGGCGGCTGCATGGAGGCGGCGACGCCCAGCTCGGCGAAGCGCGGCAGCTGGTCGTCGGGGACCGTCTCGATGTGCTCGATCCGGTGCCGTCCCCGGGCGCCGGGGCCGAGCGTGGCGACGGTGTCGAGAACATGCCGCACGGCGGCGTCGCCGATGGCGTGGGTGGCGGTGCCGACCCCGGCCGCGTCCAGGGTGCGGACGGCCGCGCTGTACGCCTCGGGGTCCGGCCAGAAGGCGTCGGTGCCCTGGCCGTGGCAGTCGGCGTGTTCGAGCCAGGCGGTGCCGCCCTCCACGGTGCCGTCCATGAAGAACTTGACCCCGCCGACCCGCCACAGCCGCCCGGCGTGCGACTGGAGGGCGATCAGCTCGGCGAGGTCGGCCGGGGTGGAGCCGGGCATGCACCAGGGGGCGAGCCGCAGCCGCAACGGCAGCTCCCCCTCGGCCTCGAAGGCGGTGAGCAGCTCGGGCACGGTGCCGTCGCCGAGGTCCATGACGTGGGCGCCGGTCAGTCCGGTGGCGGCCATCTCGCCGAGCAGGGTGCGCAGCCGGGCGATCCGCTCGGCGTCGGAGGGGGTGGGCAGGTGGGGCTGGACGAGGTCCATGGCGGCGTGCTCGATCAGGTGGCCGGTGGGGCGCCCGCCGGCGTCGCAGACCACGCTGGCGCGCTGGCCGAAGGTGCGCGGGCCGGTGATCCCGGCGCGGTCGAGGGCGGCGCCGTTGACCAGGGCGGAGTGGCCGTCGTAGAGGCGGAGGAAGACGGGGACGCCGGGGTGGATGTCCTCGATCAGGCGGCGGTCCAGGGGCTGGTCGCCGAAGGCGTTGTGGTCCAGGCCCCAGCCGAGGAGCCAGCCGTCGGTGGGGGTGGCGGCGTGCAGGGCGGCGCGGAGTCCGTCGAGGCCGGTGACGGCGGAGAGGTCGGTGCCGGCCGCCATCTCCAGGCCCCACACGGGGTGGCTGTGGGCGTCGACGAGGCCGGGGGTGAGGGTGGCTGCGCCGAGGTCGACGGTGTCGGTGCCGGGCCCGGTCCAGTCGGCGGTGTCGGTGCGGTCGCCGACGGCCACGATCGTGCCGTCCTTGACCGCGACGGCTTCGGCGCGGGGCCTGGCCGGGTCGAGGGTGTGGACGCGGGCGGCGGTGAGGACGAGGTCGGCTGCGGGCACGGGTGCGGCTCCTTGCGGGGGGGGGGGGCGGCGGTCAGCGGGTGGCGGGTTCACGTGCGGCCGGGGTCTCCCCTTCCGGTTCGGCGGCGAACCGTGCGTAGACCTCGGGCCGGGTGCGGCGCAGGCG
The DNA here is from genome assembly GCF_000719955.1 of Streptomyces albidoflavus. Lineage (GTDB taxonomy): Bacteria > Actinomycetota > Actinomycetes > Streptomycetales > Streptomycetaceae > Streptomyces > Streptomyces albidoflavus. Next base: position 293,096 of record NZ_JOII01000006.1, on the reverse strand, counting down.
CAGGGCGAGGGCGACGCCGAGGGTGAAGACGGCCGGGACGAGGGAGACGAGGACGATGTTGGTGCCGGTCCCGGCGCCGGAGAACAGCTCGACGTTGGCGGTGACCAGGGCGAGGGCGGCGCCGAGCAGGGCGATGGCGGCGACCGGCGCGACCACCGTCCGCCAGACCCCTTCCTGGTGCCGGGCGCGCCGGAAGTAACCGAGGACGGCCGCGGCGGCGAGCAGTTGGAGCGCCATGAGCCCGATCATGCCGGGCGTGTTCACCCAGAGCAGCAGTTGCGTGTACGGGTCGGCGCCGGCCAGCGCGAACCCGGCGACCACGACGGCGCCCACGGCGGTCTGCGCGGCGCCCGCGAGGTACGGCGAGCGGTGGCGCGGGTGGATGCGCCCGAGCACCGGCGGCAGCAGCCCTTCCTCGGTGAGCGAGAGGGTGTAGCGGTTGATGGCGTTGTGGAAGGCGAGCAGCGAGGCGATGACGCTGCTGACGATGAGGACGTGCATCAGGTCGGCCGCCCAGCCACCGACGTACGTCGTGATGGCGGCGAAGAAGAGTCCGCCCGCGTCGTCGGTGGCGGCCTGGACGACCTTGTCGGAGCCGTACGCCTGGATGACGGTCCAGACGATGAAGGCGTAGAAGAGGCCGAGGAAGGCGACGGCGATGAAGGTGGCGCGCGGGATGGTGCGGCGGGGGTCGCGGGCCTCGCGGCGGTAGATGGCGGTGGACTCGAAGCCGGTGAAGGCGGCGAAGGCGCAGGCGAGGACGGCGGCCATGCCGGGGACGGCGACGTTGGCCGGGGCGAAGGAGTCGAGGGTGAGGCCGCTCGCGCCGCCGTCGAGGAGGACGCCCCCGGCGAGCAGCAGCAGGATGCCGGTCTCGGCGACGAGGAGCACGCCGAGCACCTTGGCGCCGAAGTCGATGGAGCGGTAGCCGAGGTACCAGATGAGGACGAGCCCGGCGAGCGAGACGGGCAGCCAGGGGATCTCCACACCGAACAGGGCGAGCGCGGTGTCCTGGCTCGCGCTGCCGAGCAGCCCGTAGACGCCGATCTCCATGCCGTTGTACCCGAGCATCGCCAGCAGGGCGGCGCCCATTCCGGCGGGGCGGCCCAGGCCCCGGGTGATGTACGCGTAGAAGCCGCCGCCGTGGCCGACGTGGCGGCTCATCGTGGTGAAGCCGACGGCGAAGACGGTGAGGGTGATGCCGGCGAGGAGGTACCCGGCGGGGGCGCCGATGCCGCCGAGCATGATGGCGATGGGGGCGACGCCGGCCATGACGGTGAGCGGGGCGGCGGCCGAAACGACGAAGAAGGAGATGTCGGCGGTGGTGAGGGTGCCGGTACGCAGTCCGGGGGCGGCGGGGTGCGGGGGCGGCGGGGGCTGCGGTGGTACGGACATGCGGAGGCAGAGCCCTTCTGACGGCAGGACGGCAGGACGGCAGGAAAGAGAAGGGGGGCCTGGATCGCGGGCCGGGAAGCAGAATCTAAAGGCTTTCGGTTTCCGCAATGTAACCTCCGGTTCAGACTCCGGGGAAGACCTTTCCTCCCCCGGGCCCGACCGCCGCCGAGCAGCCGGAGAACCATGGGACGCCCACGCACACCGCTGATCGACCGCCCGCGCATCGCCACCGTCGCGCTCGAACTCGTCGACGCCAACGGCGAGTTCAGCGTCCCGGCGATCGCCAGACGGCTCGGGGTGCAGACCGGTTCGCTCTACCACCACGTGGACGGCCGGGACGGTGTCATCGAGCTGATCCGCGAACGCGTCACCGAGGCCATCGACGTCTCCACCCTCTCCGCCCCCACCTGGGACACCGCCCTCCAGGACTGGGCCCGCTCCTACCGCGCCGCCTTCGCCGCCCACCCCAAGGTCATCCCGCTGCTGACCACCCACCCGGTCCGCGCCCCCGGCATGCTCGACCAGTACGAGCGGGTGGTCCGCGTCCTGATGGACGCCGGCTTCGCCACGGTCGACGTGATGCCCCTGATCACCGCCCTGGAGAACACCGTCCTCGGCTCCGCCCTCGACCTCGCCGCCCCCGAGACCATGTGGGAACCGGCCGACACCACCTCCACCCCCCGCCTCAGCCAGGCCCTGGCCGCCATCGGCGAGGGCCGCGCGGACGCGGCGTTCGAGATCGCCCTGGCGGCGTTCATGGGGTACGCGCGGGGGGTGCTGGAGGGGTACGAGGGGTGAGGGGGCGCCGGGCGGCCGCCGGGCTCACTCGGTGATGACCGGCGCCAGCCCGATGAGGTCGCGGGCGCGGGCGACCTCGCCACCCGCCGAGTGCGCCAACTCCGCCTCGGTCACCGCCTTCTCGTGGGCCTCCGGGTCCTTGGCGGCGGCCGCCTCCCGCCAGTACGGGATCTGGGCGGTCAGCGCGTCCGCCAAGTCCGCGCCCGCTTCGGGACCGAGGCGGCGCAGCTCCGGCTTGCCCCTCAGCAGCCAGGCGGCCTCCTCGATGCCCCGCCCCATGGTGGACGCCCAGGCCCGTCGGGCGCCCAGGGACGCGTCCTCGGGAGGCCGCCCCGCCCAGGCCCGGGTGTACGGCACCAGTGCGCGCCGGAACGCCTCCTGGTCATCGGTCAGCTTCGTCTCGCAGACGAGGCAGTACTCGGGCAGCCCGCGCGCCGACATCCAGCAGGCGGCCGACTGCCGGACCGTCCACTCCTCGGAGGACGCGGGATGGATGACCCGCACGGTGAAGTCGTGGCTGTAGGGGTCGGTCATCCCCTCGGCGAACTCCTCGGCGCAGGCGGCCCGGGCGGCGTCCTCGGCCTGGGCCGCGCCACGGAAGGTCCCGTCCTCGTTCTCGGCGGCGGTCCCCACGAGGCTCACCCTGCTGAAGACCTCCCCGCCGTGCGGGCCCCCGCAGTCGGCGACGGTGACCTCCCCGACCGTGCGGCTGTCGGCCGGGGACAGCTCCAGCAGCTCCTGGGTCACGAGGCAGTCCCACATCCCGAGGTCGACCGCCGCGACCGTCCGGGCGTTGCGCGGCGGGGGCCCCGTCTCCCCCTCCTCGCCGGGCAACGACAGGCCGACCACGACGACCAGGACGCATACGACTCCGACGACTCCGGCCTTCCACCAGCGCCGCCAGAACGACTGCCGGGGCACCGGTGTGCCCGCACCCGCCACACGCTTCACCGTCTCCGCCCACTGGGCCGTGGCCCGCGTCCGTCGCCCGAGCCCGCGCCTCCGGACGGAAGCGGTACGGGGCTGGGGAGGCGCGGCCTGCCTGCCCCGGCGCCGGGACCGGTCCGCGGGGGCCTCCCGGCCGGCGGCGGCCGAGGGAAGATCGAGGCGCGGTGCCGGGCTCAGCGGGGCGGAAGGCTCCAGGGGGCCGGGCCGCAGCCCGTCCCTCTCGGCGTCGGACGGCACAGCACTCCCCTTGCAGGACTCACCGCACAGGTGGGGGGAGGTGACAGGCGGTCAGGACGGACGGACTCTCCTTGTCTACGCCCTTCCCTGCCCACCCGGAAGCGACGGACCGCACCGTTCCCCTAACGGAACGATCACGCCCGCGTCCACATCGCCGCAGTTCAGCGGCGCCTCAGTGGGCCGCCGCCCCGTAGAACACCTCGTCCACCACGGCCCGGGCCCGGCGGGTCGTGCGCCGGTAGTCGTCCAGCATGTCGCCGACGTGGCCCGGCTCGTACCCCAGGTAGCGGGCGACGGCGGCCAGTTCGCGGCCGTCGGAGGGGAAGGTGTCGCCCGGGCGGCCCCGGACCAGCATGACGGCGTTGCGGACCCGGGTGGCGAGCACCCATGCCTCGTCGAGCATGGCGGCCTCCTCGGCGGGGAGCAGACCGGCGGCGACGGCGGCGGCCAGGGCGGGGCGGGTGCTGGTGGTGCGCAGCCCGGGTTCGGCCGCGCCGTGCCGCATCTGGAGGAGCTGGACGGTCCACTCGACGTCGGAGAGGCCGCCCCGGCCCAGCTTGGTGTGGAGGGTCGGGTCGGCGCCGCGCGGCAGCCGCTCGGACTCCATGCGGGCCTTCAGGCGGCGGATCTCGCGGGCCCCGTCCTCGCCGAGCCCCTCCGCCGGGTAGCGCAGCGGGTCGACCAACTCGACGAAGCGCGCCCCGAGTTCGTCGTCGCCCGCGACCGGCTCGGCCCGCAGCAGCGCCTGCGCCTCCCACACCTGCGACCAGCGCCGGTAGTACGCGGCGTAGGAGGCGAGCGTGCGGACCAGCGGGCCGGTCTTGCCCTCGGGCCGCAGGTCGGGGTCGATGACCAGCGGCGGGTCGGCGCTGGGGATCTCCAGCAGGCGGCGCAGTTCGGCGACGACCCGGTTGGCCGCCTTGGCCGCCTCCTGCTCGTCGACGCCCTCACGCGGCTCGTGGACGAAGAGCACGTCGGCGTCGGAGCCGTACCCCTGCTCGTGGCCGCCGAAGCGGCCCATGCCGATGACGGTGAAGCGGGTCGGCAGGGTGTCCCCCCAGCCGTCGCGGACCACGGCGCGCAACGTCCCGGCGAGGGTGGCGGCGTTGAGGTCGGAGAGGGCGGAGCCGACCCGGTCGACTAGGGCGCCGGGGTCGGCCTCGGCGGGGCTCTCCTCGGTGCCGTACGAGCCGATGAGGTCGCCCGCGGCGGTGCGGAAGAGTTCGCGGCGGCGCACGCCCCGGGCCACGGCGACGGCGTGCTCGGCGTTGTCGGAGCGGCGGACGGCGGCCAGCACCTCCTGTTCCAGCTGGGCGCGGCCGCGCGGCTCCAGGCCGCGTACGTCGCCGAGGAGGGCGACCGCCTCGGGGGCGCGCATCAGCAGGTCGGGGGCGAGCCGGCCGGCCGACAGGACGCGGGCCAGGTTCTCGGCGGCGGCCCCCTCGTCGCGCAGCAGCCGCAGGTACCACGGGGTCTGGCCGAGGGCGTCGGAGACCTTGCGGAAGTTGAGCAGCCCCGCGTCCGGGTCGGCGGAGTCGGCGAACCAGCCGAGCAGCACCGGCAGCAGGGTGCGCTGGATGGCGGCCTTGCGGCTGACGCCGGAGGCGAGGGCCTCCAGGTGGCGCAGGGCGTCACTGGGGTCGTCGTAGCCGAGCGCGACGAGCCGTTCGCGGGCCGCCTCGGTGGACAACCGCGCCTCGCCCGGGGCGAGTTGGGCGACGGCGTCGAGCAGCGGCCGGTAGAACAGCTTCTCGTGCAGACGGCGGACGACCCCCGCGTGACGGCGCCAGGCCCGGTTGAGCGCGACCACCGGTTCGGTCCGCAGCCCCAGCGACCTGCCCAGCCGCCGCAGATCCGCCTCACCCTCGGGGACGAGGTGGGTGCGGCGCAGCCGGTAGAGCTGGATGCGGTGCTCCATGGAGCGCAGGAAGCGGTACGCGTCGTCGAGCTGGGCGGCGTCGGTCCGCCCGACGTAGCCGCCGGCGGCGAGCGCGGCGAGGGCGTCGAGGGTGGTGCCGGAGCGCAGGGACGGGTCGCTGCGGCCGTGCACCAGCTGGAGGAGCTGCACGGCGAACTCCACGTCGCGCAGACCGCCCGGGCCGAGCTTCAGCTCCCGCTCGATCTCGTGCGCCGGGATGGTGTCGACCACCCGGCGGCGCATCTTCTGCACGTCCGGCACGAAGTTGTCCCGCTCGGCCGCCTGCCAGACCAGCGGCGCGATGGTCTCGATGTACGCGGCGCCCAGCTCGGCGTCGCCGGCGACCGGGCGGGCCTTCAGCAGCGCCTGGAACTCCCAGGTCTTGGCCCACCTCTGGTAGTAGGCGAGGTGGCTGGAGAGGGTGCGGACCAGCGGGCCGTTGCGGCCCTCGGGGCGGAGGTTGGCGTCGACCGGCCAGATGGTGCCCTCGACGGTGGTCTCGGAGCAGATCCGCATCAGGTGGGCGGCGAGCCGGTTGGCGGCCTGGAGGGCGGGTGCCTCGTCGGCGTCGACGGAGTCGGCCGGTTCGGCGACGAAGATGACGTCGACGTCGGAGACGTAGTTCAGCTCGTGGCCGCCGCACTTGCCCATGGCGATGACGGCGAGCCGGCAGCGGGCGGCGTCCTCGGGCGCGGCGGCCTCGGCGATGCGCAGGGCGGCGCGGAGGGTGGCGGTGGCGAGGTCGGCCAGTTCGGCTGCGGTCTCGGCGACGTCGATGGTGCCGCAGACGTCGCGGGCGGCGATGGAGAGCAGGCAGCGGCGGTAGGCGACGCGCAGCGAGTCCGGGTCGGTGGCGTCGGCGAGGCCCCGGGTGAACTCCTCGACGCCCGGGTGGAGATCGGCCGACTCGTAGATGGCCAGCGCCCGCCAGTCCTGCGGGTGGCGGGCGAGGTGGTCGCCGAGCGCCTCGGAGGCGCCGAGCACGCCGAGCAGCCGGTCGCGCAGCGGTTTGGCGGTCACCACGGTGGAGAGCAGCCGCTGCCGCTCCTCCTCCGGCTCGGCCTCGGCGAGGCGGACCAGGCCGAGGAGGGCGAGGTCGGGGTCGGCGGTGGCGGCGAGCGCGTCGAGCAGGACGGTGTCCTCGGCGACCGGTGCGAGCGCCTCGGAGCCGAGCAGCCGCTCGGCGGTGGAGGGGTCGGTGAAACCGTGCCGCAGCAGCCGGGTGAAGGTACTGCTCCGTCGTCCCTGCGGGATGGTCATGCGCCCGTCTCCCTGCCTGCCCGCGTGCCGGAAATGTGCTGGTCGGGACGGGTCCTCGGGGTCGGACACGCCCGGCAGCTCCCGAGCCTAGCGCCTCGCCCTCCCGCCCCCGGGAGCCGCCGGGCCAGGCGTCGCGCAAAGAAGGCCGCCGGACACCGATGAGTTCCGCGCACCGCCCCGGTCGTAAGGACGGCGGCCCCCGCCCCGTCACCCGGTTCGCCCGGGCCGGGCGGCCGGGCGGGGCCGTTCCTGACAACGGGGATCAAGGAGAGTGGGACCGATGGGCACGCACCCGGACACTGACGCGGACACGAACACCACGGCGGCCGCACCCGCCGGCCACGGCGGCTCTGCCCAGCGCCCGGCGTCGACGACGCTCGACCCGCGCTACAGCACCCCCGACGCCGAAGCCGTCCCCTGGTCCACCGCCGAGGACCTCCTGCACCGCTCGGAGATCTTCTGGCTGACGACGGTACGCCCGGACGGCCGCCCGCACGTCACCCCGCTCCTGGCCGTCTGGCAGCACGGCGCCCTGCACTTCGCCACCGGCGCCGAGGAACGCAAGGCCCGCAACCTCGCCCAGAACCAGCAGGTCATCCTGACCACCGGCACCAACACCCTGTCGGACGGCCTCGACCTGGTGGTGGAGGGCGAAGCCTGCCTGGTCAGCGACACCGACCGCCTGACCTCCCTGGCCACCGCCTGGTGTACCAAGTACGGCCCCGACTGGGCCTTCGAGGTGGCCGACGGCACCTTCCACCACCCCGACGGCGCCAGCGCCCTCGTCTTCGCCGTCCCCCCACACCGGGTCTTCGGCTTCACCAAGGGCACCCCGTTCAGCCAGACCCGCTGGAACTTCACCTGACCCGACGCCAGCCCGGCCCGGCCCGGCCAATCTCAGCCCGGCCAATCTCAGCCCGGCGAATCTCAGCCCGGCCAATCTCAGCCCGGCGAATCTCAGTCCGGCGAATCTCAGCCCGGCCGGCGCTTGAGGCCATCTGTGACCCGCAGCGGACAACCACCCGCAGCCACATCCCAGCCCAATCCAAGCCCGGCCGGCGCTTGAGGCCACCCCACCCCAGCCCCACCCGAGGCAAACACCACCGCCCCCACCGGGCGAACCCAGCAGGGGCGGCAAGGCCCGACCTCAGCACCCCGGAGGGCTCACCCCGCAGCAGCGGGAACGCGCTCCCCGGCCTCCCCGGCGCCCCCGGCGCCGCCCGCGTCACCCGAGCCGTCGGCGAGGTCAACACTGTCCCGCAGCCGAGTGGGCGTGAGGAAGATCGTGGCCACGACCCCGATGAGCGCGATCCCCGCAGAGATCAGGAAGATGTGCCCGGTCGCCTCCCCGTAGGCCGCCCGCACGATCTCCTGAATCTGCGGCGGCATCGCGGCGATGTTGAGCGTCCCGCTCCCGGACCCCCCGGCCGCCGGATCAACCCCGATCCGGCTGAGCCCGTCGGCGATCTTCGCCGACACCTGGTTGGCGAGTACCGCCCCGAGCACGGACACCCCGACGGTCCCCCCGAGCGACCGGAAGAAGGTGATCGACCCACTGGCCGCCCCCAGCTCGGAGAGCGGCACGGTGTTCTGGAGGACCAGCACCAGGTTCTGCATCGACATACCGACCCCGGCCCCCACGGCGAGCATCCCCAGCGAGACCCCGACCAGCGAGGTCTTGTGGTCGATCAGCGAGAGCCCGAGGAAGCCCACGGTCAGCAGCACCACACCGGCGATGATGTACGGCTTGACCTTGCCGGACTTGGAGACCAGCCGCCCGGCGACGGTGGAGGAGATGAGCACGCCCGCCATCATCGGGATGGTGAGCAGCCCCGCCTCGGTCGGCGAGTAACCACGCCCGATCTGGAAGTACTGCCCGAGGAAGACGGCCCCGCCGAACATCGCCATGCCCACCGCGAGGGAGGCGACGATGGCGAGCGCGGGGTCACGCCGCCGCACCACGTGCAGCGGCACGATCGGCTCGGCGACCTTGGCCTCGACCATGACGGCGGCCCCCAGCAGCAGCACGCTGCCCGCGACCATGGCAAGGGTCTGCCAGGAGATCCAGTCGAAGTTGTTGCCGACGAAGGTGACCCAGAGCAGCAGCAGCGAGACACCGGCGGCGATCAGCGCGGCGCCGAGGTAGTCGACCTTGGTGTCGGGGCGCTTGATCTCGTCCAGGTGCAGGGTGCGGGTCAGCATCACCAGGGCGATCAGGGTGAAGGGCACCGCGATGAAGAAGCACCAGCGCCAGCCGAGCCAGGAGGTGTCGGTGATGAACCCGCCGAGCAGCGGCCCGCCGACGGTGGCGACGGCCATGACCCCGCCGAGGTAGCCGTTGTACCGGCCGCGCTCCTTGGGGCTGATCATCGCGGCGATGATCACCTGGACCAGCACCTGGAGAGCGCCCATCCCGAGGCCCTGGATGACGCGGAAGCCGATGAGCTGGCCGGTGTTCTGGGCGAAGCCGCAGGCCAGCGAGGCGACGATGAACAGGCCGATGGCGATCTGGAGCAGCAGCTTCTTGCTGAACAGGTCGGCGAGCTTGCCCCAGATGGGCGTCGAGGCCGTGGAGGCCAGCAGCGTCGCGGTGACGACCCAGGTGTACTGCGACTGGGTTCCGTCGAGCGAGCCGATGATCTGGGGCAGCGCGACGGAGACCACGGTGCCGCTGATCATCGCCACGAACAGGACGACCAGCAGACCGCTGAAGGCGCGCATGACGTGCCGGTGGTCCATCGGGGCGGCGGCCGTCGGCGCGGCGGCCGAGTGTGCGCTCACGCGCAACCTCCGGAGGTGATGAGCAGATGAGGTGACTGATTCACCATACATGCACACTGGGCAAGTTTGCTCACCCTGCAATAATGCCCACTGGGTAATGAGTGAGTAATATCTGCCCCATGGACAGCACCGAGGAGACCCCGGCGGCCACCCCCGACGCACCGCTCGGCCTGCGCGAACGCAAGAAGGCCGCCACCCGCCAGGCCGTCCACGAGGCCGCGATGCGGCTCACCCGCGAGCACGGCCTGGACCACGTCACGGTGGAGGCCATCGCCGACGCCGCCGGCATCTCCCGGCGCACGTTCTCCAACTACTTCGCCGGCAAGGAGGACGCCCTCCTCTACGGCAAGGAGCAGTACATCCAGCGCCTCCTGGACGCGGTACGCGACCGCCCCGCCGAGGAGACCAACTGGCAGGCCCTGCGCGCCGCCACCCAGGTGCTCCGCGACCCCCGCCTCGACCCCCCGCGCCGCGAATGGGCCCAGCAGACCCGCCTCGCGATGAGCCACCCCTCCCTCCTCGGCCGCCAGCTCAGCACCCTCGCCACCCTCGAAAGCGACCTGGCCGCCACCCTCACCGCCCGCAGCCCCACCGACCCGGTCCGCGCCCGCGTCATGGCCGCCGCCTTCCTCGTCGCCCTCCGCATCGCCATGCAACTCTGGATCGAGGAGAACGAACAGGCCGAGGACCCCATGGAACTGATGATGATCACCATGGACGAAATGGGCGCACGGTTCGTCTGACCGCACACGAAAGGGGGGTGAGCGCGCCTGCATGCGCGCCCACCCCCCTTTTCACTTCTGGCTTTCAGCACCCATCCCGCTCAACTCGGCGGGAAATGCCTCTCGATCGCCTCGAAGATGTCGGCGTCGGTCTCCTGCTGCCACTTCGGCAGTTCGGCCCAGTCGGCCACATATCCGGGCTTCGGCTCCTCGAAATGCTTGTACATCTGAGCCGTCCAGCAGGTGGCGACGAACCGCCCCTTCTGCTCCCGCGAAAGCCGCCCCGCCTTCCCCGCACTCACCTCCACGAACTGCCTCACCTGCGCACACACAGCCCCGGCGGCCTCCCGCTCCCACTCCGGAGTCCCCTCCCACGGCGTGACATAACCTGCCTTCGGCTCCCCGGGAAAATGCCGCCGCACCCCAGCGATCCACCCCTCCCGAAACAACCGCGCCCCGTCAACCTCCGACATACCTACCCCTCTCGTCACGACATGCCCAGCGCGGCAATCTCCGCACCCAGTCCGGCCACCCGGCGGTCCTCACTCAGGGAGCCCAACTCACCACGCAGAGCCTGGAGTCTATGAACCACATAACCCGAACCCGTAGCCCGAGCCAGCCCCACAGCCTCACCTCCGTACGCCACCACCTGCTCGGCGTCACCCCGCCGCACACCGATCACCGCGAGATCGGTGAGCACCGCACCCCGCCTCCGGTACGAGTGGCCGGCCGCAAGATCCGACTGCTTCAACGCGTCCGTCAGCGTCTCCTCGGCCCGGTCGAACCGTCCGAGCTGGACGTAACGCGCTCCCCGCTCCTCCGAGAGCCGCGCCCCGTCGAACCGCAGCCACCCGCCGTTGGCACTGCCCCCGGCCAGCTCACGCACGGTCTCGGCCTGGTCCATCGCCCGCTCGCAGGCCGTCAGATCACCGAGCCCGGCATACGCCTCCGCCTGCACGGACGCGACCCACTGCCGGGTCGACAGAGCACTGTCTCCCCGACGGGCCAGCCGCGCCGCCGCCCCGAGCAACTGCACTGCCTGCCGGTGGCGCCGTTCCGACATCTCCACGTAGGCATGGCGTACCAGGGCGCAGGCCCACAGGTCGTAGGCGTCGGCCTCCCTTCCGACCGAGGCCGCGAGGGCGTACGAGGAGGCTGCCTCGGAGTAGCGGTTGCCGTCGAAGGCGACCTCACCGGCCAGCTGGAAGAGGTCGGCAGCGGCGCTCAACAGGGAGCGGGTGGGTCCCCGCCCGCTCGCCAGGGCTTCGTTCAGCATCGACAACTGGTCACGAAGGACGGGGTGCACAGCTTTCTTGGAACGGGCCAGTTGGTAGACCTGCCAGAGATGACCGTTCATCCGGTCGAAGTCTGCCGAAGCACCCAGGCCGGCCCCTTCCTGGAGTGCCTCGGCCTCGTCGACGGGCAGCACCGCCAACGCACCGCTGACGCTCAGCACGCGAAGAAAAGCGCGACGCATCATCTCGTCGGAGTCTCCCGGTGTCGGGGATTCCTCGGTCTGGCACCGAGCGGTCTCCTGGACCCTAACGGCAGGCATCGCCAAGAGGCAGTCCAACTCGTCCAGGCTGAGCCCGAGAGCGTGGGCGAGCCCTCGGCGCTGCGGCGGCTGAGGGAAGACCCTGCCACTCTCCCAACGCCCCACCGTCGTACGGTCCACGCCGAGCAAGTGGGCCAGCTTCTCCTGGCGGTAGCCCCTGGCTCTACGTCGCTCCGCCACTCCCATGCGCCCATCCTTCCCCCGAATCCGGCGCTCTCGGGCGGCTTGCACGGATCTGCGTCAAGAGTGCCGCAGAAGTGCCGTGGCCGTCCGGTACTCCGCGCTATTTCCTGATCACAGGCCAGGAAAGGCCCGGCGAAAGGAAAGGGAACCGCCTTGACCACGAGAAAGCGGACTGCCATGACCCTGAAGGTCTCCCGGGACTCCGGCCGCACATGGGGGCCGGTGACGGTGGTGCAGGTCGAAGCGGACGGTCCCATCCCTGTTGCCGTCGGCAAGTTCCCTCCTTGCACGTGCAGCCGGTGCACCCCCTGCGCGGAAGCGCACACCACCCCTGTCCGAGGCTCCGCATCATGACCAGGTGTCCGCACTGGCGCCGCGTACCGCCAGGCCTGACCGACGAAGCCCGGGCGAGGGCCGCATCAGGATGCGTCGATGCGGCCGTACAGTGCCTGCTCGCCGCTTCGCACGCGGGCAGCGAGCACTACGGCTTCCTGGACGAGACGGATCGCGGTACCGCCCTCTGGCTGCGCTGGAGCGGAGCCGACCAGGTCTCCTTGGCCACCCGCACCGACTGCCCCGGCACCGGTCCGCTCCCCCACGGAGACGCCTGCTGCCTGTTCGCAGGCCACCCCGGCCCCCACGCCTGGGAGGACGGCCACCCGGCCGAGCCGCCCACGCATCACTGAGGCCCGCGCTCGGCGAGCACGGGCCTCAGCGGCGTCCGGTAACGGGACTGGCGCGCCCCTACAGCACCGGCAGCAGATTCTTCAGCTCGAAAGCCGTGACCTCGCTGCGGTACTCCTCCCACTCCTGCTTCTTGTTGCGGAGGAAGAAGTCGTAGACGTGCTCGCCCAGGGTTTCGGCGACGAGTTCGCTGCGTTCCATGAGGGAGATGGCTTCGCCGAGGTTCTGCGGGAGGGGTTCGATGCCCATGGCGCGGCGTTCGGCGTCAGAGAGGGCCCAGACGTCGTCGTCGGCGCCCGGGGGGAGTTCGTAGCCCTCTTCGATGCCCTTGAGGCCGGCGGCGAGGAGGACGGCGTAGGAGAGGTACGGGTTGGCGCCGGAGTCGAGGGAGCGGACCTCCACGCGGGCGGAGCCGGTCTTGCCGGGCTTGTACATGGGGACGCGGATGAGGGCCGAGCGGTTGTTGTGGCCCCAGCAGATGTACGAGGGGGCCTCGCCGCCGGCGCCGGCGGAGCGGGCGGAGCCGCCCCAGATGCGCTTGTAGCTGTTGACCCACTGGTTGGTGACGGCGGAGATCTCGGCGGCGTGGCGGAGCAGGCCGGCGATGAAGGAGCGGCCGACCTTGGAGAGCTGGTACTCGGCGCCGGACTCGTAGAAGGCGTTGCGGTCGCCCTCGAAGAGGGAGAGGTGGGTGTGCATGCCCGAACCCGGGTACTCCGAGAAGGGCTTGGGCATGAAGGACGCCTGCACGCCCTGTTCCAGCGCGACCTGCTTCATGACGAGGCGGAAGGTCATGATGTTGTCGGCGGTGGAGAGCGCGTCGGCGTAGCGGAGGTCGATCTCCTGCTGGCCGGGGGCGCCCTCGTGGTGGCTGAACTCGACGGAGATGCCCATCGATTCGAGCATGGTGATCGCCTGGCGGCGGAAGTCCATGCCGACGTTCTGCGGGGTGTGGTCGAAGTAGCCGGAGCTGTCGGCGGGGACCGGGCGGGAGCCGTCCACCGGCTTGTTCTTCAGCAGGAAGAACTCGATCTCCGGGTGGGTGTAGAAGGTGAAGCCCAGGTCGGAGGTCTTGGCCAGGGCGCGCTTGAGGACGTAGCGCGGGTCGGCGAAGGACGGCGAGCCGTCGGGCATGAGGATGTCGCAGAACATGCGGGCGGTGCCGGGGGCCTCGGCGCGCCACGGCAGCACCTGGAAGGTGGCGGGGTCGGGCTTGGCGATCATGTCGGACTCGTAGACGCGGGCGAAGCCCTCGATGGCGGAGCCGTCGAAGCCGATGCCCTCGTCGAACGCCTGCTCCAGCTCGGCCGGCGCCACGGCTACCGACTTGAGGAAGCCGAGGACGTCGGTGAACCACAGGCGCACGAACCGGATGTCGCGCTCCTCCAGCGTACGAAGCACGAACTCCTGCTGCTTGTCCATAGCTACATCCTTGCAGTTCAGACGGTCTGTGCGCCACCGCCCAGCGTGTGGGTGCCCCACCAGTATCACGGCCAGGGGTTTCGGCCAGATTACGGGCAGCGGTATGGCCCTGGACACCCCGCTCCCCATTACGATCAGCGGGCCCGCCCGCCCCAAGACTGCGCAAAGGACACACCATGGGTTCGACCAGGAACACCCCCGGGTCCGCGGAGGACCGCCGTGCTCGTATCCAGCGCATGCGCGCGAGCGAGCAGGCGCGCGAGCGCCGCAACCGCCTGCTGTTCATAGGCGTCAGCACGCTGGTCGTGGTGGGGCTGATAGGCGGGGGCGGGTACCTCTACCTCCAGAAGGCCGACGAGAAGGAGCAGACCGCGGCGGCGGAGAAGGAGCAGGCCGAGAAGCCGGTCAAGGACGAGAAGTCCTGGAAGGCCGAGGAGCTGGGCCGCGACCACGTCTCGACGCCGGTCTCCTACCCGATGACCCCGCCGGTCGGCGGTGACCACAACCAGGTCTGGATGAACTGCGACGGCGACGTCTACGAGAAGCCGATACCGGACGTCAACGCCGTCCACTCGCTGGAGCACGGCGCCGTCTGGGTGACCCACAACGGCGACGCCGACCCGGCCGACGTCGACAAGCTCACCGAGCGCGTCAAGTCCACCCCGTACTCGCTGATGAGCCCGGTGGAGAAGCAGGAGGGCGCGCTGATGCTGAGCGCCTGGGGCAAGCAGGTGACCGTGGACGGCGCGGACGACCCGCGCGTGGCGCAGTTCTTCACCAAGTACGTGCAGGGGCCGCAGACGCCCGAGCCGGGTGCAGCCTGCACCGGGGGCCTCTCCTCGTGAGGACCCGTACGGCGCTCGCGGCGGGCGCGGCGGCCGTGCTGATCGCGCTCGGGTCGGTGGTCACGGTGGCCGCCGCCGGGGGCGAGGAGCCGCCGCCCGCGCCCGCCGTCCCGGCGTCGGACTCCGCCGACGCCGGGTTCGCGCGGGACATGGCCGTCCACCACCAGCAGGCGGTGGAGATGTCCTTCCTCGTCCGGGACAGCACGGACGGCGAGGAGATCCGCACCCTCGCCTACGACATCGCCAACACCCAGGCCAACCAGCGCGGCATGATGCTGGGCTGGCTCGACCTGTGGGGGCTGCCGAAGGTCTCCGAGGACCCGCCGATGGCCTGGATGGGGATGCGGCACAAGCCGGGCAAGGACGGCGCGCTGATGCCCGGGATGGCGACCAGGGCCGAGCTGGACCGGCTGCGGAAGACCGAGGGCGAGGCGGCCGAGATCCTCTACCTGCGGCTGATGACCGCCCACCACAAGGGCGGCATCCACATGGCCGAGGGGTGCGTCAGCGCCTGCGAGGTCCCGGCCGAGAAGCGGCTGGCCCAGGGCATGGTGGACGCCCAGCAGTCCGAGATCGACCTGATGGCGGAGCTGCTGCGCAAGCGGGGTGTCCGCGACTAGGCCGTACGTCCGGACACAGGCCCGGCGCCAGGACGTATACCCGGGAGGGGTAGGCTGCCGCCCATGAGGACGAGGACGGGCACGGTGGCCGGGCGGGCGGGACGCCTGCTGCTGCTCGCCGCCCTGCTCCTCGGCGTCCTCACCATGCACACCCTGGGGCACCCGACGGGGGACCACGGTGGTGCGCACAGCGGTGCGCACGGCGCCGCCCACGGGCCGGGAACGGTCGCGGCGGCCCCGGCGGGATCCGGCGGGGCGGAGCACCACTCCCCCGCCGCCGGGATCGCCGCCGGAGCCGCCGCCGGAGCCGTCACCGGTACGCCCGACTCCTCCGACCCCCTGCCCGGCACCGACCCCCTGTCGGTCTGCCTGGCCGTGCTCGCGGCGCTCACCCTCGGCCTCCTGCTGCGCGCGGGCGGCCTGCTGGGGGGCGGCGCCGCCCCGGGTTCCGCCGCACGCGTGCTCCTCACCGGCCGCCGGGGCGCCCAGTGGCCGATAGCGCCGCCGACCCGGCTCGCCCTCGCCCGTCTGTCGGTCCTGCGGATCTAGGCCGCCGGAACCGCCGCCTCCGCGCCCTCGCGCGGCAGGCGCGTCTCCGCACGCCTCGCACCGCACTCCCACGACGACAAAGGTGACTCTCCCATGCGTACTCCCACGCGCCGCTCCCTCCTCGGCGCCGGACTCGGCCTGGCCGGGACCGGGCTGCTGGCCGCCTGCTCCTCCTCCGGGGGCACCAGCTCCGACCACGGCTCCGGTTCCGGGGCGACGACCGGCGCCGGTGACTGGATCGACCCGGCGGGCCGCGAGGTCGCGGACGCCGAGAAGGCGCGGGCCGGCGGCGGCCGGGTCCGCGAGGTCCGGCTGACCGCCACCGAGACCCGGCTCGACCTCGGCCCGGTCACCGTCCCGACCTGGGCCTACGGCGACCGGCTGCCCGGCCGCGAGGTACGGGTCACCGCCGGGGACACCCTGGCGCTCACCCTCGCCAACCACCTGCCCGAACCGACCTCGCTCCACTGGCACGGCCTCGCCCTGCGCAACGACATGGACGGCGTCCCGGGCCTGACCCAGAAGGACGTGCGCCCCGGCGCCGACTTCACGTACCGCTTCACGGTGCCGCACTCGGGGACGTACTGGTTCCACCCGCACAGCGGGACGCAGCAGGACCGGGGGCTGTACGCCCCGCTGATCGTGGAGGACCCGAAGGAGCCGCTCGCCTACGACCACGAGTGGGTCGTGGTCGTGGACGACTGGGTCGACGGGGTGGAGGGGTCCACTCCGGACGGGGTGCTCAAGGAGCTGAGCCGGGGCATGGCGCCCGGGATGGACCACGGTTCCGGCGACGGGGGCAACGGGGACGACGAGGGTGACGAGGGCGGCGGTCACAGCGGGCACGGCATGTCGGCGCAGGGGACGCGGACGGAGGAGCCGGGCGGGCCCTCGCGGATGATGATGGGCGCCCGTAGCGACCTGCTCGGCGGGGACGCGGGGGACGTGAAGTACCCGTACCACCTGGTCAACGGGCGGACGGCGGAGGACCCCGAGGTGTTCCGGGCGAAGCCGGGTGACCGGATCAGGGTGCGGCTGGTCAACGCCGGCGGGGACACCGCGTACCGGGTGGCGCTGGGCGGGCACCGGATGACGGTGACGCACACCGACGGGTTCGCGGTGGAGCACGCGGAGACGGACGCGCTGCTGCTCGGGATGGGTGAGCGGTACGACGTGCTGGTGACGGCGGGCGACGGGCTCTTCCCGCTGACGGCGCTGGCCGAGGGGAAGGACGCGACCGCCCGGGCGCTGCTGCGGACCGGCGGCGGGGCGGCGCCGAAGGCGGGGGCGCGGCCCAGGGAGCTGGACGGGAAGGTGCTGACCGCCGACCGGCTGGTGGCGGCCGGGCCGGCGGCGCTGCCCGCCCGCACGCCGGACCGGACGGTGCGGTTCCAGCTGACCGGCGGGATGGCCAGGTACGACTGGGCGTTCAACGGGCGGCCGTACAAGGCCTCCGAGCGGTATCCGGTGCGGGCCGGGGAGCGGGTGCGGCTCGTCTTCAGCAACGCGACCGACATGTGGCACCCGCTCCACCTGCACGGCCACACCTTCGCGCTCTCCTCGGCCAAGGGCGCGCCGCGCAAGGACACCGCGGTGATCCTGCCGCACCGGACCCTGACCGCCGACTTCGACGCGGACAACCCGGGGCTGTGGATGCTGCACTGCCACAACGTCTACCACGCGGAGGCCGGGATGATGACGGTCCTCGGCTACCGCCGCTGACCTGCAACGATCCCGTCTCCGGGCGGCTCCCCGCGCCTGCGGCGCGCGGGGAGGCGCCGGGCCGACCGCGACATCGCGTCGTTGTGACGATTACACTGGCGGACGTGCATCGACTACGACTCGCCCTGAACCAGATCGACGCCACCGTCGGCGACCTCCACGGCAACGCCGACGCCGTCGTCCACCGGACCCGCGAGGCGGCCGAGCGGGGCGCGCACCTCGTGGCCTTCCCCGAGATGGTCCTCACCGGCTACCCGGTCGAGGACCTCGCGCTGCGCTCGTCGTTCGTCGAAGCCTCCCGGTCGGCGCTGGTGGCGCTCGCCGCGCGCCTCGCCGACGAGGGCCTCGGCGACGTGCCCGTGGTCGTCGGCTACCTCGACCGCTCCAGCACCACCCAGCCGCGCTACGGCCAGCCCGCCGGCGCCCCGCAGAACGCGGCGGCGGTGCTGCACGGCGGCGAGGTGGTCCTCTCCTTCGCCAAGCACCACCTGCCGAACTACGGCGTCTTCGACGAGTTCCGCTACTTCGTGCCCGGCGACACCATGCCGGTGATCCGGGTGCGCGGCGTCGACGTCGCCCTCGCCATCTGCGAGGACCTGTGGCAGGAGGGCGGCCGCGTCCCGGCGGCCCGGGCGGCCGGCGCGGGGCTGCTGCTCTCCGTCAACGCCTCGCCCTACGAGCGGGAGAAGGACGACACCCGCCTGGAGCTGGTCCGCAAGCGGGCCCAGGAGGCCGGCTGCGCCACCGCCTACGTGGCGATGACCGGCGGCCAGGACGAGCTGGTCTTCGACGGCGACACGATCGTGGTGGACGCCTCCGGCGCCGTGCTGGCCCGCGCCCCGCAGTTCACGGAGGTCCAGCTCGTCCTCGACCTGGACCTCCCCGCCGCCGCGGCCGACGCCCCCGAGGGGACGGTCGACGACGGGCTGCGCATCGACCGCGTGATCCTCTCCGGCGAGCCGGTGGCCGGCCCGGGCCCCGTGGAGTACCCCGGCACCACCGTCCCGCCGCTCGACGACGACGAGGAGGTCTACCGGGCCCTCGTCACGGGCCTGCGCGCCTACGTCCGCAAGAACGGCTTCCGCTCCGTGCTGATCGGGCTCTCCGGCGGCATCGACTCGGCGCTCACCGCCGCCCTCGCCGTGGACGCGATCGGCGCCGAGCACGTGTACGGCGTCTCGATGCCCTCGAAGTACTCCTCGGAGCACTCCAAGGACGACGCGGCCGAGCTGGCCCGGCGCACCGGGCTGCACTACCGGACGGTCTCCATCGCCCCGATGTTCGACGCGTACATGGGCGAGCTGGGGCTGACCGGCCTCGCGGAGGAGAACCTCCAGTCGCGGCTGCGCGGCACCACGCTGATGGCCATCTCCAACCAGGAGGGCCAGATCGTGCTGGCCCCGGGCAACAAGTCCGAGCTGGCGGTCGGCTACTCGACCCTCTACGGCGACTCGGTCGGGGCGTACGGCCCGATCAAGGATGTCTACAAGTCGACCGTCTTCCGGCTGGCCCGCTGGCGCAACGAGGTGGCGGCCGAGCGCGGCGAGGCCCCGCCGATCCCGGAGAACTCCGTCACCAAGCCGCCCAGCGCCGAACTGCGCCCCGGCCAGGTCGACACCGACTCGCTGCCCGACTACGACGTGCTCGACGCGATCCTCGCCCGTTACGTCGACCGGGACGAGGGGCGCGACGAGATCCTGGCGGCCGGCTTCGACCCGGAGACCGTCACGCGGGTGCTGAAGCTGGTCGACAACGCCGAGTACAAGCGGCGGCAGTACCCGCCGGGGACCAAGATCTCCGCCAAGGGCTTCGGCAAGGACCGCCGGCTGCCCATCACCAGCCGCTGGCGCGAGTCGGGCTGAGGGCCTTGCGGGTGGCCGAGGGGCCGCGGGGAGAGCACGTCTTCCCCGCGGCACCTCGGCCGTTCCCGGACGGTGTGCGGGCGGCGGGTCAGGCCGCGTACCCCTTCGGCGGGATCAGCGAGGCGAGCTGGGAGAAGTCCAGCCAGTAGATCTGCCAGCCGTTGAAGGAGGCCGAGTCGGCGATCAGCACCGTGTGGTAGTCGGTGTCGTAGCCGATGACGGTGAAGTAGTGGTACACCGTCTGGTCCGCCGGGTAGCCGGGCGGCTGGTTGCCGGGCGGGGCCACGATGTTGGCGACGATCGCGTAGCCGTGGTCGATGTCGTCGACCACGTCCGACCAGAGCAGGTCCACCTGGGCCTGGGTGGGCGGGTCGTTCGGCATCTCGCGGGTGAAGTACTGGCCGGCGTCGATGCGGGAGTTGAGCACCGCGGTGACCTGGCCTATGTGGTCGGTGCCGCCGGTGTGGGTGCCGAGTTCGGCGGCGAGGGTGGCCTGGCTGGGGGCGGCGACCCGGGCCGAGAGGGCGCAGCGGGTGGCGGCGGGGCCGCACCAGTAGCCGGTCTCCTGGACCTGGTACTCCACCGAGAGGACGTGCTCGCCCTGGGTGCGCACCTCCTTGGTCCGCAGGGTCGGGAAGGCGCCGCGGGTCCGGCCGACGACCTCGGTCTCGACCTGGATGCCGTTCGGGTGGGCGGGGCTGGGCGGCAGCGGGGCGACCTGGCTGCCGCCGGGGGTCGCGGCGCGTGCGGTGCCGGGGTGCAGGAGGGCGCCGGTGGCGCCGAGGGCGAGGGCGGTGGCGAAAGATCTTCTCCGCATGGGAGGTCCTTCCGTTGTGGGGGGGGGACGTCCGTGGGGGGACGCGAAAGTCATGAGCATGACACGCGTAGACCCCCGGCGGAAGGCCGCGTGCGGCCCGCCCGGCACGGGGCCGGACGGCCGCACCGCCACCTGCACGCGCTACCCGAAGCTGATACGCGCCGCTATCGGCAGGTGGTCGCTGGCGGTGCGCGGCAGGGTCCAGGAGGAGACGGGCTCGACGCCCTGGACCATGATCTGGTCGATCCGGGCCATCGGGAAGGAGGCCGGCCAGCTGAAGCCGAAGCCGTTCCCGGCGGCGCCCTGGGTGGAGCGCATCTGCGAGGTCACCGGGGAGAGGGCCCGGTCGTTCATGGTGCCGTTGAGGTCGCCGAGGAGGACCACACGGTCCAGTTCCTCCCCTCGGATGGCCAGGCCCAGCGCCTCGGCGCTGCTGTCGCGCTGGCCGGCGGTGAAGCCGGCGTCGACCTTGACCCGTACCGAGGGCAGGTGGGCGACGTAGACGGCGAGGGGGCCCGAGGGGGTGTCGACGGTGGAGCGCAGGGCACGGGTCCAGCCGAGTTTGATGTCGACCGGCGCGGTGGCACTCAGCGGGTACTTGCTCCACAGGCCGACGGTGCCCTCGACGGCGTGGTGCGGGTAGGTGGCGGCGAGCGCCTCGCGGAAGGCGGGGACCGCCTCGGGGCTCAGCTCCTCCAGGGCGACCACGTCGGCACCGGAGGCGGCGAGGTCGCGGGCGGTGGCGGCCGGGTCGGGGTTGTCGGCGTTGACGTTGTGGGTGGCGACGGTGAGGTCGCCGCCGGTGGCGGACTTGTCGGTGACCAGGCCGCCGAAGAGGTTGAGCCAGACCACCGCGGGCAGCAGGAGCGCGATCAGCGCGGTGGCCGAGCGGCGCACCAGCCCGGCCACCAGCAGCACCGGCAGGGCGAGGCCGAGCCAGGGCAGGAAGGTCTCGCCGAGGCTGCCCAGGCTGCCGACCGAGTTGGGGATGCGGGCGTGACCGGCCATGACCAGGGCGAGGAGGAGCGCGAGGGCGGCGAGGACCAGCCCGCGCCGCCAGGGTCCCCGGTGGGTCCGGAGCCGGCGGGCGAGGGAGCGGAGCCGGGGTTCGGGGCGCCCGTGCTCGTGGCCGTCGCTGTCCGGTTCCGTCCTGTACGCCTGCGCCATACCGTCGTCGCCTCGCTGCCTGTTCCACGCCGTCTCGAACCCCGACCCTAGGGGATGAGCGGCGCCCTTCCGTGCCGTCCACGACGGCGGTTTCCTTCCCGGACGACGGACGGCACCGCCCCCGCAGTTCCGGGTGCCCGCACCGGGCGGGCGGCTGTGACAGAACGGGCACAGTTACCCCTGGTAGCAGGGGAAACGCCGGCTCCGCGCGCTGTCTGTCACGTCACGTCCCCCGCCCGGCCTCCACGTCTTCCCGTCCACCCCGGTCGGGTGCCACCATGGAGGAGAGTCCGGGGACGCCGTCAGGGCGCCTCGAGATGACAGAAGGAGCCGTTGCGATGACGCAGCTTCCGGCTGCCCCCACGCAGTCCACCGCCGACCCCAAGGCGCTTTACGGCGGGACCTCCACCCGCCGGGTCACCGTCCACGACATCGCCCGCGCGAAGGACCGCGGCGAGAAGTGGCCCATGCTCACCGCCTACGACGCGATGACCGCGTCGGTCTTCGACGAGGCGGGCATCCCCGTCCTCCTCGTCGGCGACTCGATGGGCAACTGCCACCTCGGGTACGACACCACGGTGCCGGTCACCCTCGACGAGATGGCGATGCTCTCCGCGGCCGTCGTCCGCGGCACCAGCCGCGCCATGATCGTCGCCGACCTGACCTTCGGGTCCTACCAGGAGGGGCCCGTCCAGGCCCTGCGCTCCGCGACCCGGCTGGTCAAGGAGGCCGGCGTGGGCGCGGTGAAGCTGGAGGGCGGCGAGCGCTCACACGAGCAGATCCGGATGCTGGTGGAGGCCGGCATCCCGGTGATGGCCCACATCGGCCTCACCCCGCAGTCCGTCAACGCCATGGGCTACCGCGTGCAGGGGCGCGGCGAGGAGGCCGCGCAGCAGCTGCTGCGGGACGCCAAGGCGGTGCAGGACGCGGGCGCCTTCGCGGTCGTGCTGGAGGCGGTACCGGCCGAGCTGGCCGCCGAGGTGACCGGCATGCTCCAGATCCCGACCGTCGGCATCGGCGCGGGCGCCGGGACCGACGCGCAGGTGCTGGTGTGGACCGACGCCTTCGGGCTCACCCCCGGCAAGGCACCCCGGTTCAGCAAGAAGTACACCGATCTGCGGGCGATCATGACGGCGGCCACCAAGGAGTTCGCCGACGAGGTCGTGGGCGGTGCCTTCCCGGCGGAGGAGCACACCTTCCACTGATCCGGTGCCTCCGCCCGGCCCCGGTGTCCCCCCGCCGGTGCCGGGCGGTCCCGGTGCCGCAGCCGGCGGGCCCCGCCCACGCGCCCGGCCGGCCGCGCGGCCCCGGCCCCGGCCCGACTCCTCCCCCGGTGTCGGGCCGGTGTCGTTCCTCCGGGACGCGGCGGGCCCGTACCGTGGGCTGCCCGGGCGGCTGCCGCGTCCGGGCAGCCGAGAAGGAGTGCCGCGTGCCGACGTCCTCGCCGTCCCCCGTCCGCGCCGCCGACCGGCGGATCAGCCCGGTCTTCCTCGCGATCACGGCCGTGACGGCGGTCGCGGGGTGGGGGGTGTGGGCCGGTGTCCCGGCGGTGGGGCTCGCCGTCTTCCTCTTCGTGACCGGCGCCTGGGTGGTCTCGCTCTGCCTCCACGAGTACGCGCACGCCCGCACCGCGCTGCACAGCGGGGACATCTCGGTGGGCGCCAAGGGCTACCTCACGCTCAATCCGCTGAAGTACACCCACGCCCTGCTCAGCATCGTGCTGCCGGTGCTCTTCGTGATCCTCGGCGGCATCGGGCTGCCCGGCGGGGCGGTCTTCATCGAGCGGGGCCGCATCCGGGGCCGCTGGCGCCACTCGCTGATCTCGGCGGCGGGGCCGCTGACCAACGTGGTCTTCGCGGTGGTCTGCGCGGCCCCGTTCTGGCTGGGCGCGCTGGACGGGGTGCCGCCGTACTTCCGGTACGCGCTCGGCTTCCTGGCGCTGCTCCAGGTGACGGCGGCGATCCTGAACTTCCTGCCGGTCCCGGGGCTGGACGGGTACGGCGTGCTGGAGCCCTGGCTGTCGCGGAAGGTACGCCGCCAGGTCGAGCCCTTCGCGCCGTACGGGCTGCTCGCGGTCTTCGCGCTGCTGTGGGTCCCGGAGGTCAACCGGGCCTTCTTCGGCCTGGTGGACGCGGTCCTGGGCGGGCTCGGGGTGAGCGAGTGGGACACGTACTGGGGGCGGCGGCTCTACCAGTTCTGGCTGGGCACGGACGGGGTGCCGGCCGGCTGAGCCGGGTCAGACGCCGGCGGTCTGCTGCTGCCGCTGCCGCTCGGCCTTGGCCCGGCGGAAGGAGAACCAGGCCATGTTGGAGGAGAGGCCGGCCATGAGCACCCAGACGACGCCGATCCACTGGCCCTGGACGAAGGAGACGACGGCGGCGGCCACGGTGAGGACGCAGACGGCGAGGGCGTACAGAGCGAGGCGGGGCATGGGGGCGGCTCCTGTCGGGCGGCGCGGTACGGGCGCCCTCCAGTGTCCCCCATGCCCTCTGTGCCCCGTTCGCCGGACCCGCCGACGGGGGGCGCCGGTCAGATGTCGGTGACGCGGACCCCGGCGTGCGCCTTGTAGCGGCGGTTGACCGAGATGAGGTTGGCGACCAGCGACTCGACCTGGTGGGCGTTGCGCAGGCGGCCGGCGAAGACGCCGCGCATGCCGGGGATGCGCCCGGCGAGGGCCTGGACGAGGTCGGTGTCGGCGCGGGACTCGCCCAGCACCATCACGTCGGTGTCGATGGAGGCGACCTCCGGGTCCTGGAGGAGGACGGCCGAGAGGTGGTGGAAGGCGGCGGTGACCCGGGAGTCGGGGAGCAGGGCGGCGGCCTGCTCGGCGGCGCTGCCCTCCTCGGGGGTGAGGGCGTAGGCGCCCTTCTTGTCGAAGCCGAGCGGGTTGACGCAGTCGACGACGAGCTTGCCCGCCAGCTCCTCGCGGAGCCCTTCCAGGGTCTTGGCGTGGCCGTCCCACGGCACGGCGACGATGACGAGGTCGCTGCGGCGGGCGCACTCGGCGTTGTCGGCGCCCTCGACGCCGTGGCCGAGTTCGGCGGCGGCGGCCTGGGCGCGCTCGGCGGCCCGGGAGCCGATGATCACGCGCTGGCCGGCCTGGGCGAGGCGGTAGGCGAGGCCGCGCCCCTGGTCGCCGGTGCCGCCGAGCACGCCGACGACGAGCGAGGAGACGTCGGGGAGGTCCCAGGGGTCCTTGGCGGGGGCCTTCTTGGGGGCGTCGCCCGCGGAGTCAGGAGTTGTCATGGGAGCGACCCTACTTGCTGGTAGGAGGGGGGCGGCGGTACGCCCCGGACCTCGCGTCCGGGGCCGCGCGCCGGGGCTCGCGGGGCCGCCTCAGGCGGCCGCCGGGCCCTTGCCGCCGTCGTCCCCCTCGCCGCCCTCGCCCTTGTCGTGCCAGCGCGGGTCGTTCTCCCAGCTCTGGTTGCGCTCGGCGGCGGTGTTCATGGCGTTCTCCGCCTCCTGCCGGCTGGGGTAGGGGCCGAGCCGGTTCTTGGCCGGGCACTGCGGGCCCTCCTCGACCGTGCCGTGTTCGAGGCAGTAGTACCACTCGCCGGGCCTGCCTGCCGCGCGCTTCTTGAACAGTGCCATGGGGGGCTCCCTCGCTTCCGCCGCCGCTGCGGCCTCCGTGAGGGCCATGTTGCCCGAGTCGGGCTGGCTACACTCGTCGGCATGTCTGGCCAGTCGACGCTCGTACCAGGGGAGCTCTCTCCCACCCGCACCGTGCCCGGGAACATCCGGCGCCCCGAGTACGTGGGCCGGCCCGCGCCCACCCCGTACACCGGTCCCGAACGGCAGAGTCCCGAGACGATCGAGGCGATGCGGGCGGCGGGCCGGATCGCCGCGCGGGCGATGGCGGCCGCGGCCGAGGCCATCGCGCCGGGGGTGACCACCGACGAGCTGGACCGGATCGCCCACGCCTACATGGTCGACCACGGCGCCTACCCCTCGACGCTCGGTTACCGGGGCTTCCCCAAGTCGCTGTGCACCTCGGTCAACGAGGTGATCTGCCACGGCATCCCGGACTCCACCGTGCTGCGCGACGGCGACATCATCAACCTGGACGTGACCGCGTACATCGGCGGGGTGCACGGCGACACCAACGCGACCTACCTGGTCGGCGACGTGGACGAGGAGTCGCGGCTGCTGGTGGAGCGGACCCGCGAGTCGCTGAACCGCGCCATCAAGGCGGTCCGCCCGGGCCGCCAGATCAACGTCATCGGCCGCGTCATCGAGTCGTACGCCAAGCGGTTCGGCTACGGGGTGGTGCGCGACTTCACCGGTCACGGCATCAACACCTCGTTCCACTCCGGCCTGATCATCCCGCACTACGACTCCCCCAACGCGACCACCGTGATCGAGCCCGGGATGACCTTCACCATCGAGCCGATGCTGACGCTGGGCACGCACACCTACGACATGTGGGACGACGGCTGGACCGTGGTGACCAAGGACCGCAGGCGGACGGCCCAGTTCGAGCACACCCTGGTGGTCACGGACTCCGGCGCGGAGATCCTGACGCTGCCCTGAGCGCGCGGCGCACCCGCCCGAGGGGCGGTTCCGGCGAGGCCGGGGCCGCCCCTTCGGCGTGTACGGGACAGGCGGCCCGGGGGAGGTTTTTCTCGACCCGGTGTCGGGAACTTTACCGACGAGCAGTCGGCAAGCCGTTGACTTAGGCAAGCCTAAGTTAAATGATGGGCGCAGTTTCCACCCCTTACTTCACGCCCCCGGAGGTCCGTTGTGGACACCCCGCCCGTCCCCTTCTCGACGCTCATCCGCACCGCCTCGCACGAGCAGCACACCGAGGCGGAGACCAGCACCTTCATGAGCGACATGCTCGGCGGCCGGCTCGGCGTGGAGGCGTACGCCCGGTACACCGAGCAGCTCTGGTTCGTGTACCGCGCCCTGGAGGAGGGCGTCGCCGCCCTGGCCGGCGACCCGGTGGCGGGCCCCTTCCTCCAGCCGGAGCTGGAGCGCACCGCCGAGCTGGAGCGGGACCTGGCCCATCTGCGCGGCGAGGGGTGGCAGCAGCGGGCCACCGCCCTGCCCGCCACCGAGGCTTACGCCGAACGGGTGAGGGAGTGCGTGCGCACCTGGCCCGGCGGCTTCGTCGCCCACCACTACACGCGCTACCTCGGCGACCTCTCCGGCGGCCAGATCATCCGCGGCACCGCCGAGAAGACCTGGGGCTTCGCCCGCAAGGGCGACGGCGTGCGGTTCTACGTCTTCGAGGGCATAAGCAACCCGGCCGCCTTCAAGCGCGGCTACCGCGAACTGCTCGACGCCCTGCCCGTCGACGACCTGGAGAAGCAGCGCGTGGTCGACGAGTGCAAGCGCGCCTTCGCCCTCAACACGGCGCTCTTCCGCGAGCTGGGCCAGGAGTTCCCGCTCAGCGCCGCCTGACCGGCGCGCGTCCCCGGACCCCCTTCGGGCCCGCTCCGCCCTCCCAGGGGAGCGGGCCCGAAGGCGTGTCCGCGTACGCGGCGGGGCGGATCAGGGCCGTACGGTGCCGGCCATCTCGACGCGGCCGCCGACCTCCACCGTGCCGTCGCGCTGGGGGGCGGTCAGGAGCTGGGAGCCGCGGCCCTGGCTGATGTTGAGGGCGCGGCCGAGCCGGGCGGTGAGGAGCAGGGCGGCGGCGCCGGTGGCCTCGTCCTCGTCCACGCCGTCGCCCCGGCCGGGGAAGGCGCGGGCGCGGACGCGGCCCGCCGCCTCCTCGCTCCACGCCCAGGCGTAGACCCACTCCCCCGGCGGCGGGACCTGGAGCTTGTCGACGACGTCCGGGTCGTCGTAGGCGCGCAGGGTGCGCGGCGGGGCCCATTCGGGGCGCGCCTCGATCCAGGTGAACTCGCCGTCCTGGCGGGCCGCCACCACCCCTGCGCCGGTGACGAGTTCGGGGACGTCCAGGAGCCAGGCGGCGCCCACGCAGGGGTGTCCGGCGAAGGGCAGGCGCAGGCTCGGGGTCCAGATGTCGACGAGGCCGCGTTCGGGGTCGTCGACGAAGACCGTCTCGCTGTAGCCGAGCCGGGCGGCCAGCGCGCGCCGTTCCTCGTCCCCCGGGAACCGGGAGCCGTCGCGGACCACGCCCAGCCGGTTGCCGTGCCGGCCGTCGGGGCCGCAGAAGACCCTCAGTACGTCGATGTGCGTCACCGGGAAATTGAAACACCGCCGGGCCCCGGCTCCGTGCGGCGCCCCGGGGCGCACGGAGGGCCGCCCCCTGTTCCCTGGCGCACCCCGGGAGTACGGGGCGCGGGTGTACGGCTCAGGGGCGCGTGGCGGTCCCGGAAGGGTCCACCGCGCGCCCCTGGACCGGGCTGCCGGGGTCAGCTGGCGGCGTCGCCCGCGGCGTTGCGGCGGCGGGCCGCGACGACCACGCCCGCGCCCGCGGCCACGACCAGCGCGGCAGCGCCGGCGAGGGCGCCCGCGTTCACCTCGGCGCCGGTGGAGGCCAGCGCGCCGGTGCCGCCGGTCTGGCCGACGGTGCCGGAGCCGACCGAGCCGGTGCCGCCCGTGCCGCCGGTGCCCGAACCGCCGTTGCCCGAGTCGCCGTTGCCGCCGGAGCCGCCGGGCAGCTGGGCGTCGTCGGTGAGGCCGAGAGCGAGGGTCACCGGGTCGATGGCCTCGCCCTCCTTGTACATGGAGCCGGTGGTGTCGTTGGCGAAGACCGCGGCGCCGTCGGCGGTGAAGGCGGCCGGGACCTTCTCCAGGCGGACCACGTCGTCCTTGGCCTCGTAGGAGACGCCGGTCAGGTCGAGCGTGGCGAACGCGACGTCGTCCTCGGTGCCCTGAGGCGTGGTGACGTCTACGGAGAGGGTGCCCTTGTTCCCGGCGGCCTCGACCTTGACGTCGCTGAACTTCATGTCGATGCCGTGCGAGGGGTAGGTGAAGCGGACGCTGCCGTCGAAGGAGGCGGAGAGCTTGCGGGCGTCGGCGTCCAGGTCGGCCTTGGCGTACGGGAAGTCGTAGCCGTTGCCGTTGTCCTTGGCGCCGCCCGCGACGGTGGCGGAGCCGCCGGTCGCTATGTAGCGGCGGAAGGACTCCTTGACGCCCCAGGCGAGGGTGCCCTTGGCGACCTGGCCGGGCTCCTGGCTGTCGCCCGGGGAGGGCTTCCCGGTGGGCTCGGTGGTGGGCTTGCCGGTGGGCTCCTCGGTGGGCTTCTCCGTCGGCTTCTCGGTGGGCTCCTCCGTCGGCTTCTCGGTCGGGCCGTCCGTGGGCTCGTCGGTGGGCCCCTCGGTCGGCGGGGCGGTGGTCGCGGGGGTGGCCTTGACGGAGAGGGTGGCCGGGTCGAGGGCGTCGCCCTCCTTGTACATGCCGTTGAACGCCTTGGCGCCGTCGGCGGTCAGCGTGGTGGGGATGTCCTTGTAGACCAGCTCCGTGCGGCTGTCGCCCTTGGTGGCGGCGGCGAGGTCGACGGTGGCGAGGTCGATGTCGTCCTGGGTGTCGTCGTTGAGGGTCACGTCGGCCTTGATGAAGCCGGTGTTGCCCACGGTGACGACCTTCAGGTCGTCGATGGTGATGGTGAACCCGTGCGTCGGGTAGGCGAACTGGACGGAGCCGTCGAAGGCGACGTTCACTCCGTGGTCGCCGGCCTCGTTGTACTTGCCGGTGCCGCCCACGAAGGTGAAGGGGCCGTTGCCGTCGGCCTGCGTGGCGCCGCCGGAGGTGGTGATGGTGCCGCCGCCGTTGACGTACCGGCGGAAGGACTCCTTCACGCCCCAGTCCAGGGTGCCGTCGGTGAGGTCCATCACGGGGGCGCCGGCGCGCGGCGCCTCGGCGGCGACGGCGGGGAGCGTCAGGGCGGTCGCGCCCAGTCCCAGCGCGGTCGCGACGGCGGCGGCCAGGACGACGGGGCGGCGGTTGGGGGTCATGACGGGAGATCTCCTGAGGTGAGGACCGGGGGCACTGGTCGTGCGCCGGAGAGAGGAAGGGGAGCCGTGCATGGGGGGAGGTGGTGAGGTACTGCGTGGGGGGGCGCGGGACGGTCCCGACGGGGGGTCAGTCGTCCTGCGGGGAGGGGTGGTCTGCGGGGGTGGCCGTGCGGCGCCTGCGGGCGATCATCAGCCCGCCGCCGGCCGCGGCCAGGACGACGACACCGGCGCCGACGGCCAGCGGCAGCGCCGGGGAGGAGCTCTCGGCGGCGGCCGGTTCGGTCTTCTCCTTCGCGGCGGCCTTGTTCGGCTCGGGCGAGGCGGTCGGGGTGTCGGCGGAGCCGAGGTCGGGCAGGGGCGGCAACTCGGCCTTCTTGTCGAGGGCGACGGCGAGGGAGACGGGGTCCATCGCGGTGCCCTTCTTGTAGAGCGAGCCGAAGGCGTCGGCGCCCTTGGCGGTGAGCTTCGCGGGGACCTCGGTGAGGGTGATCAGGCCGTCCTCGGCCTGGAGTTCCTTCACGGCGAAGGTGACGAGCGGGACGTCCTTCGTCACCTCGTCCGCGTCGCGGACGTCGGCGCGCAGGGTGCCCTTGCCGTCCTCGACGGCGACGGTCACCTTGCTGAGCCTGAGGTCCAGGCCGTGTTCGCCGGTGAAGCGGACACTGCCGTCGAAGGAGGCGTCGAGCCGCTGGTCCTTCTTGTCGAAGGTGCCCTGGCCGGAGGTGAAGCGGAAGAGGGCTCCGCCGTCCTCGGCGCCGTCGGCCAGCTTCCACTCGCCCTGGGCGATGGAGCCGGTGACGTACTCGCGGAAGGTGCGGCGCACGCCCCAGTCGAGGGCGGCGTCCTCGATGCGGGCGGCCTTCTTCTCCTTCTCGTCCTTCTTCTTGCCGCCGTCGTCCTTCTTCTCCTCGCCCTCGGGGGACTTGGAGGGCTGCTGGGCGGCGGCGAGGAGGTCGGCGGAGAGGCTGACCGGGTCGAGGGCGGTGCCGGCGGTGTAGTACCCGGCGAAGGCGCGGGCGCCCTGGGAGGTGAGGGTGGCGGGGAGGTTGCTGAGGCCGATCGGACCGCCGCCGCCGCGCATCTCGATGCCGGAGACGTTGAGGGTGGCCAGCGGGACCTGGGCGGAGGTGGTGACCTGGCCGGTGCCCTTGGCCTTGCTGGTCATGTCGGCGTAGAGGGTGCCGCTGCCGCCGGAGATGCGGACGGTGGGGCGGGCGATGGTGAGGTCGAGTTCGTGGCCGCCGTTCTTCGGGTGGCCGAGGAAGCGGACGCCGCCGGAGAAGCCGGCCGAGAAGGCGCCGGTGTCCGGGTTGTACGAGCCGGTCGCCGAGTGGAACCGGAACTGGCTGGCGCCGACCGTGGCCGCGCCGCCCTGGAGGGTGTAACTCCCCTGCGCGATGGGCCCGGTGACGTACGACTGGAACGAGGACTTGACCCCCCAGTCCAGCCGGCCGCCCTGCACGGTGCGGTCGGCGGCGTGGGCGGTGGTGGCGGGAAGCAGCGCCCCCAGGAATGCCGCGAGAACGGTGACGGTACCCGCTCGGGCGGTACGTCTGGCAGACAGCATGAAACTTCCCTTTCGGGCAGGCTGGTGATTTTAGGTAAGGCTAACCTAAGGTATCTCCTGTCTCCTTCGGAACCCCCGGGGACCAGAACCTCAACAGCACGACAGGACGGTGGACTCGGTGCGTATCCCAGTTCGGGCCGGTGCACTGGCGGCGGGACTCGCGCTCGCCCTCACGGCATGCGGCGGATCGGCCGAAGGCGGTGGCTCCGGGCAGAAGCCGCAGGCCGCCCCGGCCGCCGAGGAGCGGACCGACCGGATCGAGCCGCTCGCCGGACCAGCCCCCGAGCCGAAGCTCCCCGCCAAGGTGGCCTCGGCCGACGGCCACACCGTGACCGTCGAGGACACCAGCCGGGTCGTCCCGCTCACCGGCAGCCTCAACGAGATCGTCTTCACCCTCGGCCTCGGCGAGCAGGTGGTCGCCCGGGACATCACCGCCACCTTCGAACAGGCCGCCGATCTCCCCGTGGTGACGCGGGCCCACGACGTCTCCGCCGAGAGCGTCCTCTCCCTGAAGCCGACCGTCGTCCTCGCCGACACCACCACCGGGCCGGCCGAGGCCATCAGCCAGATCCGCGACGCGGGCATCCCGCTGGTCGTCCTGGACCCGCCGAAGGAGCTCGACGACATCGGCCCCCGGATCGAGGCCGTGGCCGGGGCCCTCGGCGTGCCCGAGGCGGGCAAGGCCCTGGTGGAGCGCACCGAGCAGCGCATCGAGAAGGTCCGCGCCGACGTGCCCGACCTGCCCGCCGCCGACCGGCCCCGGGTCGCCTTCCTGTACCTGCGCGGCTCCGCCTCCGTCTATCTGCTCGGCGGCCGCGAGTCGGGCGCCGGCTCGCTCCTGGAGGCGGCCGGGGCGCTGGACGCGGGCAAGGAGTCCGGGCTGCGCAAGGACTTCACCGCCATCACCAGCGAGGCCCTCGCCAAGGCCGCCCCCGACGCGATCCTCGTCATGGCCAAGGGACTGAAGTCGGTCGACGGCGTCGACGGCCTGGTCAAGATCCCGGGCGTCGCCGAGACCCCCGCCGGGATGGACCGCCGCGTCGTCTCCATCGACGACGGCGTGCTCCTCAACTACGGCCCGCGCACCGACCAGGTCCTCGCCGACCTGGTCGACCAGCTCTACGCCGGGCAGGACGACGCCAAGTGACCACCACCGCATTCCGCGCCGACCTCGCCAAAGGCGGCCCGCAGGACGAGAGTCCGGCCCGGCGGTCCCCCGGCCGCGCCCGCCGCCTCTCCCTCACCGCCGGCCTCACCCTCGGCCTGATCGCCGCGCTGGTCCTGCTCTGCCTGCTCTCCGCCGGCATCGGCGCCTACCGCATACCGATCGGCGACGTCCTCGGCTCCCTCCTGCACCGCACCGGCCTCGGCGGCGCGGAACTGGACCGGGTCGGGGAGAGCGTGCTGTGGAACATCCGGCTCCCCCGGGTCGTCCTCGCCCTGCTGGTCGGCGCCTCGCTCGGCTGCGCGGGCGCCCTCATGCAGGGCGTCTTCGGCAACCCGCTGGCCGAACCGGGCGTCATCGGCATCTCCTCCGGTGCCGCCGTCGGCGCGGTCGCCTCCATCGCCCTCGGACTGACCTTCTTCGGCAACTGGACGGTGACGGTCTTCGCCTTCCTCGCCGGACTCGCCACCGTCCTCCTCGTCTACGTCATGTCCCGCTCGGGCGGCCGGACCGAGGTGGTCACGCTGATCCTCACCGGCATCGCGGTCAACGCCTTCGCCGGCGCCCTCATCGGCCTCTTCATCTTCTTCGCCGACAACGCCCAGGTCAGCCAGATCACCTTCTGGCAGCTCGGCTCGCTCGCCCAGGCCACCTGGCCCAAGGTGCTCGCCGTCCTGCCCTGCGCCCTGGCCGGCCTGATCGCCGCCCCGCTCTACGCCCGCCAGCTCGACCTGCTCGCCCTCGGCGAACGCCCCGCCCGGCACCTCGGGGTCGACGTGGAGCGGCTGCGGATCGTCCTGGTGCTGGTCGTCGCGCTGCTGACCGCCGCCGCCGTGGCGGTCGCCGGGATCATCACCTTCGTCGGCCTGCTCGTCCCGCACCTGCTGCGGATGGCGGCCGGACCCGGACACCGCTTCCTCGTCCCCGGCAGCGCGCTCGGCGGCGCCCTCGTCCTGGTCGCCGCCGACCTCGCCGCCCGCACCGTGGCGGCCCCCGCCGAACTCCCGCTGGGCGTCCTCACCGCCCTGTTCGGCAGTCCGTTCTTCTTCTGGCTCCTGCGCCGCACCCGGCGCAAGCAGGGAGGCTGGGCATGAGCCTGATGGCCAAGCTCCTCGGCACCGCGCGCACCGTCCGCGACCTGCCCGCCGCGCCCGCGCCCGGCACCGTCCTCGCCGAGGCCGAGCGGCTACGGGTCCGCCTCGGCGAGCGCACCGTCCTCGACGGGGCGGACCTCACCGTCCGCGCCGGGCAGGTCCTCGCCCTGGTCGGCCCGAACGGCGCCGGCAAGTCGACCCTGCTCGCCGCCCTGGCCGCCGACACCCCGGCGGCCGAGGGCACCGTACGCGTCGCGGGCCGCCCGGCCGGGGAGTGGAGCGCGGCCGAACTGGCCCTGCGCCGGGCGGTGCTGCCGCAGGCGGCCACGCTCTCCTTCCCGTTCCCCGTGGAGGACGTGGTCCGGATGGGCCGCGCCCCCTGGGCCGGGACCGAGCGGGAGGACGAGGACGAGGAGGCGGTCCGCGCGGCGATGGCCGCGACCGAGGTGACGGAGTTCGCCGGGCGCCCCTTCTCCGCGCTCTCCGGCGGCGAACGCGCCCGCGTCGCCCTCGCCCGGGTCCTCGCCCAACGCGCCCCGCTGCTGCTGCTCGACGAACCCACCGCCGCCCTCGACCTGCGCCACCAGGAACTGGTGCTGCGGATCTGCCGCGAGCGGGCGGCGGCCGGGGACGCCGTCGTCGTCGTCCTGCACGACCTCCAGCTGGCCGCCGCCTACGCGGACCGGGCCGCCGTCCTGCACGGCGGCCGGATCGCCGCCGAGGGCCCGCCCGCCGAGGTCTTCACCGCCGGGCTGATCGGCGAGGTCTACCGCCAGCCCGTCGAGGTCCTCCCGCATCCGGCGGGCGGCACCCCTCTGGTCGTCCCGGTGCGCCAACGCTGACCCTGGCACCGGGATTCCGGGCGCGCCTCCCTGCCGGGGAGGCGCGCCCGGCCTGTGTACGCCGGGCGGGCGCGGGGCCGATAGGGTTCGGGCCCGGACGTGGAGCAGGGAAGGGCGGTCGCAAGGGATGAGCAGGCGGCGGGGGTTGGCGCTGTCGGCGGCGGTTTCGGCACTGGCGCTGGCGGCGAGCGGTTGCGTCACCGTCCACGGTGAGCTGGAGGTCGTACCCGCCGCCACGAAGGGCGAGGCGGCCCGGGTGCTGGCCGAGTTCACCAAGGCGTACAACGCCGGTGACAAGGCGTACGACCCGGAGCTGAGCGCCGGCCGGGTGACCGGGGCGCTCGGCCAGATCAACCAGGCCAGCCTGCGGGCCAAGGGGAAGAACACACCGGGCGGCAACCCGCGTCACGCCCCGCTGGAGCTGACCGACGCCCGTTTCCTCATCCCCGCCAAGGCCGGGTGGCCGCGCTGGTTCCTCGCGGACACCGACAGCAACCGGGACGTGGACGACGACCCGCAACAGGACACCCGCTGGTTCGTCGCCTTCGTCAAGAGCGGGCCCGACGCCGAGTGGAAGGCCGCCTACCTCTCCATCCTCACCCCGGACGAGATACCGGAGTTCTCCGAGGACGCGCAGGGGAACGCGGTGCCGGTGGCGAACGGCGCCAAGGACCTGGCCGTCGCGCCGGGGCGGCTGAGCGAGGAGTACGCGGGCTTCCTCGGCGAGGGCGGGGAGTTGTTCGCCGACGGGCAGCACACCTCCTCCTGGCGGGCGCAGCGCGAGGAGAACGCCGACCGGCCCGGCCGCACCACCCAGTGGGTCGACCAGCCGCTCGACAAGGGGGACTTCGCTCCGCTGGCGCTGCGGACCGAGGACGGTGGGGCCATGGTGCTCTTCGCCACGCGGCACTTCGAGAAGCAGACGGCCGCGCGGGGGGTTCCGCTGAGCGTGCGCCCCGAGGTGGGGGCGCTGCTCAAGGGGGACATCAAGCGGGCGGTGACGCTGGAGCGGGTCTCCAACCAGGTCGTCACCGTGCCGCGGCCGGAGGGGTCCGGCGCCGGCGGGAAGGTGGTCTTCCTCAATCGGATCGAGGGGTTGACCGGGGCGGTCGGGGAGTAGCGCCTGCGGCGGGCCGGGGTGAGGTGGGGCGGGGGTCGTCGTCCGTGCCGGTCACAGATGGCCTCAAACGCCGGCCGGGCTTCATAGGTGTCAGCGGCCCAAGGGCCAGGCTGTCGTGGGGTCGTGTTCGCCGGTGTGGCGGGCGCTGGCGTCGGTGAGGTGCGGGAGGAGGGTGAGGGGGTCGGGGAGGGGGTGTTCCGGGCCGCGTAGCCAGGAGACGCCGGGGCCCTCGCCCGGGAGGCGGGCCGGGGGGATCAGGACGTAGCTGCCGCGGCAGTGCCAGCGCAGGCCGGGCGAGTCGTCGTCGGTGTCCGGGTGGGCGTCCAGCTCGCAGGGCCACCACTCGTCCTCGTCCTCGGGGGTGCCCCGGGTCATGGTGAAGAAGAGCATGCGGCCGTCGCCCGTCTCGGCGACCGGGCCGACGTCGACCCCGGCGGCGTCCAGGGTCTGGAGCGCCTCGCGGCCCGCCTGGAGGGGGACGTCCAGGACGTCGTGGACCATGCCGGTGGCGGTGATGAAGTTGGCCTCGGGCTGGTGCCGGGCCCAGCGCTCGACCTGGCCCTTGTCGGTGGTCGACTGGGTCTGCCAGGCGAAGGAGACCGGGTGGCGGGCGGGGGTGGGACACCCCATGCGCACGCACGAACAGAGGTATCCCTCCGGGTGGGCGGCGGGGGCCAGGGGCAGTCCCGCCCCGGCCGCGGCCAGCAGCAGTTCTTCACGCCGGGCCGCCTCGTCACCCGGGTCCTGTTTCGGCCGGCGGTGCAGCCACTGGGAAAACCTGCTCTGCCCGCCGGAGCGGCGGCCGAACTCCGCGCCCATCAATCCCCTCACCTCGACGTCGTGCGCTCCATGGTGCCACTTCCCGGGGCGGGGAGAGGCCGGTGGGACGCCCGGGGGGTACCGGGCACGGAGGCGCGGGGGGCGCACGACGGCGCAGGTACGGCTCGGGGAGGCGCGCGGGCAGCGCACCCCCTGGCCGGGGTCAGGCGCCCCGCAGGCCGGTGAGGACGTGGTCGACGAGGGCGTCGGCGTAGGCGTGGTCGAGCGGGCCCGTGCCCATCAGCCAGCGGTAGGTGAGCGGCGCCACCAGCAGGTCGGTGGCGATCGCCACATCGGTCTCCGGGCGGATCTCGCCGCGCTCCCGGGCGGCGGTCAGCCGGGTCCCGTAGAGGCGGAGGCCGGGGGCGAGGACGTGTTCGAGGAAGCGGGCGCCGAGCTGCGGGTTGAGGATGCCCTCGGCCGACAGGGCGCGGGCGGGGTCGGCGTACGCGGGCTCGTTCAGTTCGTCGACGGTGGCCTGGAGGACCAGTTTCAGGTCGGCGGCGAGGTCGCCGCTGTCGGGGAAGGCGGCGGCGCCGGGGTCGTCCTCGGGTGAGACGGCGGAGCGCTGGGCCAGGTCGAGGAAGGCTTCGAGGACGACGTCACCCTTGGAGGGCCACCAGCGGTAGATGGTCTGCTTGCCGACGCCCGCGCGGGCGGCGATGGCCTCGATGGTGAGCTTGGCGTAACCGGTCTCGGAGACCAGGGCGAGGGCCGCCTCGTAGATCGCGCGGCGGGAGCGGTCGCTGCGGCGGCCGGCGTCGGGGGTGGGGGTGGCCTTCTCAGACATACCCGCCAAGGTAGCAGCGAAGGCGAGGCGCAACGTACCGTCTCGGAATCCCGGCGCGCCCCCGCGAAGAGCGGGTGATTCCGGCGCGTTGGGTACGAGGGGGGAGATTACGGGCAGACCATGGCGACAGGGGCCGCCACCGGGCGGGCCCTTCGCCCGTGAGGAGAGGAGTCCCCTTGCCTCGTCATGCCGCGGCCCGCCGCTACCTGATGTGCCGGCCTCAGTACTTCACCGTCGCCTACGCGATCAACCCCTGGATGAACCCGGCCAAGCCGGTCGACGTCCCCCTGGCCGTGGCCCAGTGGGAGGACCTGCGCGACCGCTACCGCGCCTGCGGCCACACCGTGGAGGAGCTGGAGCCGCACCCCGCCCTGCCCGACATGGTCTTCGCCGCCAACGGCGCGACCGTGGTGGACGGCCGGGTCCTCGGCGCCCGCTTCGCCCATCCGGAGCGGGAGGCGGAGGCGGCGGCGCACGCGGCCTGGTTCCGCGCCCACGGTTTCGGCGAGCCGGTGGAACCGCTCCACGTCAACGAGGGCGAGGGCGACTTCGCCGTCACCCGGAACTGGCTGCTGGCCGGCCGCGGCTTCCGCACCAGCCCGCTGGCGCACGCCCAGGCCCAGGAGGTGCTGAGACGCCCGGTGATCGGGCTCGACCTGGTCGACCCGCGCTACTACCACCTGGACACCGCGCTGGCCGTCCTGGACGACCGGACCGACGAGATCATGTACTACCCGGACGCCTTCTCCCCGGGCAGCCGGGCCGTGCTGCGACGGCTCTTCCCCGACGCGCTGATCGCCCGGGAGCGGGACGCGGCCGTCCTCGGGCTCAACGCGGTCTCCGACGGGGCGCGGGTCTTCCTGCCCCAGGCGGCGCAGGGGCTCTTCGGGCCGCTGCGGGAGCGCGGGTTCGAGCCGGTCGGCCTGGACCTGAGCGAGCTGCTCAAGGGCGGCGGCAGCGTGAAGTGCTGCACGCAGGAGCTGCGGGGCTGAGCGACGCCGGCCCCGCCCTCGTCAGGGGGCGGGGTCCTCGCGCGGCGGCCAGGGGTCGCCCCAGGCGGTGTCGCGGGCGGCGCGGTAGAGGGGGCCCTGCCGTTTGGTGACGGTCTCGCGGCTCAGCTCCTCGGTGTCCCGGCAGAGGTCGAGGAGGACCTGGCCCTTGCGGGTCTGCGGCCGGCGGACGACCCGGGCGGTGGCCGGGCCGGGCCGGAAGCGGGTGGCGGCGACGTAGCTGAACTTCTCGTCCTCCCAGGCCAGCGAGGCGCCCTTGACCTGGCGGTGGAGGGAGGAGCGGCTGACCCGGGCGGCGAAGTGGCACCAGTCGGTGCCCTCCTCGATCGGGCAGGCGGCGCTGTGCGGGCAGGGTGCGGCGATGTGGAACCCGGCGGCGACCAGCCGGTCCCGGGCCTCGATGATCCGCCGGTAGCCGTCCGGGGTGCCGGGCTCGACGACGGCGACCACCTCGGCGGCGCCCGCGGCGGCGTCCACCACGGCGGCGCGGTCGGCGGGGGTCAGCTCGCCGAGTACGTAGGAGACGGTGACCAGGCCGGTGGGCGGGACGTCGAGGGCGGCGTCGATCCGGGCCCGGCGCCACCGGGCGTCGCGGAGCGCGGCGGAGGGGGCGCGGGCGGCCAGTTCGCGGCCGAGGGCGAGGGCGGGTTCGGCCCAGTCGAGCACGGTGACGGGCCGGGGGGCGGCGCCGTCGGCCGGGTCGGGCCAGATGTCGGCGGCGGCCCAGACGGCGGCGCCGGTGCCGCCGCCGATGTCGGTGTGGCCCGAGGGCGTCCACTGCGGCACGGCGTCGGCGAGCGCCCCGAGCGCGGCCCGGTCGGCCTCGAAGGTGGCGGGCATCCGGTACGCGGCGTAGGCGACCACGTCGGAGCGGTCGCGCAGGACGGGGGCGTCGGTGGGGGTGGCGCCCCGGTAGTTGGCGATGAGCCGCGCGGTGGCCTGGGCGGCCTGCCGGGGCGGCAGCCCGTCGACGAGTTCCGCGAGGGTGGCGCGGAGCGCTTCGGCGGGGGCCTGGGGGGAGAGTGGGGCGTGCACCGGGGAAGTGTACGAGGCGGGCGGGCCCCCGCCGGAACGCGCGCCCCGGTCAGGCTCCCGGGCCCGGGGTGCGGGCGGCGCGGGCGAGCAGGGTCGCGGCGGCCGCCCGGGGTGCGGAGTCGGCGGGTCGGCGGCGGGGGTGGACGGTGTTGGCGAGGAGGACGAGGAAGGTGTCGGTGGCCCGGTCGAGGACCAGGGAGGTGCCGGTGAAGCCGGTGTGCCCGGCGGCGCCGCGTCCGGCGAGGCCGCCCATGAACCAGGGCTGGTCGATGCCGAAGCCGAGGCCGAGGCGGAGCATCAGGTCGACGTAGTCGGGGCCGAGGATGCGGGCCTGCCCGTGGGCGCCCCCGGCCAGCAGGGTGCGGGCGAAGACGGCGAGGTCCCCGGCGGTGGCGAAGAGCCCGGCGTGCCCGGCGACGCCGCCGAGCGCCCAGGCGTTCTCGTCGTGGACGGTGCCGCGCACCATGCCCCGGTCGGCCTTGGCCCAGGGCAGCCGCTGGTCCTCGGTGGCGGCGGCCTCGGGGCGCGGGCCGAAGGAGGTGGCGGTCATGCCGAGCGGGCGGGTGATGCCGTCGTGGACGAGGCGGTCCAGGCCCCGGCCGGTGAGGCGTTCCAGGACGAGCTGGACGAGGAGGAGGTTGAGGTCGGAGTAGCGGGGCGGGCCGCCGGGGGCGACGAGCGGCTTCTCGTGGCGGAGCGCGTCGAGCCGCGCGGTGGCGTCCGGCAGCTCGTACAGCGGCAGTTCGGGGCGGAGGCCCGAGGTGTGGGTGAGCAGGTGGCGCAGGGTGAGCCCGGCGTCGTCGGCGGCGGTCAGCTCGGGGACGTACGCGGCGACGCGGGCGTCGATGCCGAGGGTGCCGCGTTCCATCTGCTGGACGGCGGCGACGGTGGTGAAGAGCTTGGTGAGGGAGGCGAGGTCGAAGGGGGTGTCGAGGGTGACCGGGACCCGCTGCTCCTCGGGGAGTTCGCGGGGGGCGTCGGCCTCGGTGTCCCAGCCCTCGTACCGCACGGCCCAGCCGGTGGCCTCCTCGACGGCGACGTAGGGGCCGCGTCCGGCGACCACGACGGCCCCGGCGCACCAGGGGCGGCGGCCCTGCGGGAGGCGGCGGACGCCACGGACGAGGGTGCGCAGCTCGCGGGGGTCGAGCCCGGCTCTCTCGGGGGTGCCGGGGCGCAGGCGGGGGGCGCTCAGCTGTCCGCTCCTCCCGTGTGCGGCGCGCCGGCCGGGGCGCGGCCGGGCCGGGCGAAGAGGGCCCAGCAGGCGGCGGCGAGCAGGGCGCAGGTCAGCTGGAGGACCGCCATGGGGACGGCGGTGTGCTCGCCCGCCACGCCGACCAGCGGGGAGGCGACGGCGCCGACCAGGAAGGAGGAGGTGCCGAGGAGGGCGGAGGCGGAGCCGGCCGCGTTCCGGGTGCGCATCAGGGCGAGGGTGGTGGTGTTGGGGGTGACCAGGCCGAGCGCCGAGACCAGGACGAAGAGTCCGGCGGCGACGGGGACCAGGCCGACCTCGCCGAAGACGCCGAGGGTCATCAGGAGCAGGGCGAGGGCGGCGGCGGTCATCAGGGCGAGGCCGGTGGCGAGGACCTTGTCGAGGCTCACGCGGCCGACGAGGACCTTGCCGTTGAGCTGCCCGGCGCCGACCAGCCCGACCGAGTTGAGGCCGAAGAGCAGGCTGAAGGTCTGCGGGGAGGCGCCGTAGATCTCCTGGACCACGAAGGGCGAGGCGGAGATGTAGGCGAAGAGGGCGGCCGAGGCGAAGCCGGCGGCGAGCAGGTAGCCGGTGAAGGGGCGGTCGGCGAGCAGGCCGCGCATGGTGGCGAGGGTGGCGCGGAAGCCGCCGGAGTGCCGGTCCTCGGGGGCGAGGGTCTCGGGCAGCACCCGGTGGACGAGGACGAGCAGGCCGAGGCCGATCAGGGTGAGGACGGCGAAGACGCCGCGCCAGTCGGTGAACCGCAGCAGCTGGCCGCCGATGAGCGGGGCGACGATCGGCGCGGCACCGGAGATCAGCATCAGGGTGGAGAAGAAGCGGGCCATGGCGAGGCCGTCGTAGAGGTCGCGGACGACGGCGCGGGCGATGACGATGCCGGCCGCCCCCGCGAGCCCCTGGATCAGCCGGAAGGTGACCAGCAGCGCGGCGTTGGGGGCGACGACGCACAGGGCGGTGGCGAGGACGTAGAGGACGAGGCCGGTCAGGAGCGGACGGCGCCGCCCCCACTTGTCGCTCATCGGGCCGACCACGAGCTGGCCGAGGGCCATACCGGCGAGGCAGGCGGTCAGGGTGAGCTGGATGGTGGCGGCCGAGGCGCCGTAGCTGTCGGTGACCGCGGGCAGCGCCGGGAGGTACATGTCCATGGCCAGCGGCGGGGTGGCGGTGAGCCCGCCGAGGACCAGGGTGACCAGGAAGCCGGTGCGGCGCAGCGCGGGGGTGGCCCGGGGCGGGGCGGCGGCGGGTCCGGGCGGGGGCGGGACGGCGCCGGGGGCCGTCCGCGCGGGGGCGGTCGGGGGGTGCTGCTTCCCGTGGGTGGTCGGGCCGCCGTCCGGCATGCTGCCTCTCCTGTTCGGGGCCGCGGGCAGGCTGTCGCCAGCTGGTCGCGGTCGTTCGGTCGTTCGGTTCGTCGGGCTCCTTATGCTCTCAGCTCGGCGAGGATGGTCGAGACCTTTTCGGCCGGGGCTGGCCGGAGGCGGTACGGCGGTGGGCGGGCGTTGTCCGGATCTGTCCGCCGGAGGTGAGCAGGCGGCGCCGTGAGAGGCGTCCTGACGTGAGGGGTGGGGCATGGCGGAGACGGAGACGGTGCAAGGGGGTTCGGCGCCGGTGCGGTGGGGGGTGCTGGCGACGGGCGCGATGGCCGCGGCGTTCACCGAGGACCTGCGGCAGCTGCCGGACGCCGAGGTGGTGGCGGTCGGGTCGCGTACGGCGGCCTCGGCACGCCGGTTCGCGGACCGGTTCGGGATACCCCGGGCGCACGGGAGCTGGGCGGAGTTCGCCGCCGACGACCAGGTGGACGTGGTCTACGTGGCGGCGCCGCACAGCGAGCACCTGCGGGCGGCCGGGATGTGCCTGGAGGCGGGCCGGGCGGTGCTCTGCGAGAAGCCGCTGGCGCTCAGCGCGCGGCAGGCCGGGGAGCTGGTGGCGCTCGCCCGGGAGCGGGACGTCTTCCTGATGGAGGGCATGTGGATGTGGTGCAACCCGCTGGTGCGGCGGCTGGCGGCGCTGGTCGCCGACGGGGCGGTCGGCGAGGTGCGCACGGTCGCCGCGGACTTCGGGCTGCCGGGGCCGTTCCCGCCCGGCCACCGGCTGCTGGACCCGGCGCGCGGCGGCGGGGCCCTGCTGGACCTCGGCGTCTACCCGGTGGCGTTCGCCCAGTTGCTGCTGGGAGAGCCGGAGCGGGTGACGGCGCGGGCCGCCCTCTCCGCCGAGGGCGTCGACACCCACACCTCGCTGCTGCTGGAGTGGGCGGGCGGCGCGCAGGGGCTGCTGCACTGCTCGGTGACGGCGGACACCCCGCGGGCGGCCTCGGTCTCGGGGACCGGCGGGTGGATCGAGGTGCCGGGGAGTTTCTTCCGCCCGGACCACTTCGTGCTGCACCGCCCGGGGAGCGAGCCGGAGGTGTTCCGCAGCGCGGGCGGCCCGGACGACACCTGGGCCCCGCAGGCGGCCGAGGTGATGCGCTGTCTGCGGGCCGGTGAGCGCCAGTCGCCGCTGGTGCCGCTGGAGGCGACGCTCGGGGTGCTGCGGACGGTGGACGCGGCCCGGGCGGAGGTGGGGGTGGGCTACCCGGGTGAGTAGACGGGCGCAGGGCGCGCGTCCCCCGGTTGCCCGCTGCTGGTGCGGAGCGGGGGCGCGCGGCCTACGTTCGAGCCGCGGGGCGCGCGCCCGGCCGCCCCTTCCCCTCCAGGAGGAGCACCGTGGCGCTGCATCAGGTGGGCCGGCCGGAGCCCGGGGAGGCGCCGGAGCCGAACGGCGGCGCCGACGCCGGCATCGAGGACGTGTACAGCACGCGGCTGAGCCGCCGGACGCTGCCGAAGCGGCGGGTGCCCGAGCGGGAGGCCGATCCGGTGGCGGTGCTGGAGCTGATCCGCTCCGAGCTGGCGATGGACGGCAACTCCTCGCAGAACCTCGCGACGTTCTGCACCACCTGGGCGGAGCCCGAGGTGCACGCGCTGATGGACGAGTGCCTCGACAAGAACATGATCGACAAGGACGAGTACCCGCAGACCGCCGCCATCGAGGCGCGCTGCGTGCACATGCTCGCCGACCTGTGGCACAGCCCGTCCGGCGGCGAGGCGATGGGCTGTTCCACCACCGGGTCGAGCGAGGCGGCGATGCTCGGCGGGCTGGCGCTGAAGTGGCGGTGGCGCAAGGCGCGGGAGGCGGCGGGCAAGCCGGCCGACCGGCCGAACCTGGTCTGCGGCCCGGTCCAGGTCTGCTGGGAGAAGTTCGCCCGCTACTTCGACGTGGAGCTGCGCCAGGTCCCGCTGGAGGAGGGGGCGACGGGGCTGCGCCCGCACCAGCTCCGCGCCCACGTCGACGAGCACACCATCGGCGTGGTGGCGATCCTCGGCGTCACCTACACCTGCGACTACGAGCCGGTGGCCGAGCTGGCCGCCGAACTGGACGCGGTGCAGCGCGACACGGGTCTGGACGTGCCGCTGCACGTGGACGCGGCGAGCGGCGGGTTCGTCGCGCCCTTCGTCCACCCGGACGTGGTGTGGGACTTCCGGCTGGAGCGGGTCGCCTCGGTCAACGCCTCCGGCCACAAGTACGGCATGGCGCCGCTCGGCGTGGGCTGGGTGGTCTGGCGCCACCGGGACCTGCTCCCGGAGGAACTCGTCTTCGACGTGGACTACCTCGGCGGGAAGATGCCGACCTTCGCGCTGAACTTCTCCCGGCCCGGCGGCGAGGTCGTCGCCCAGTACTACAACCTGCTGCGGCTGGGCCGCGAGGGCTACCGGGCGGTCCTCGACTCCTGCGGCCGCACCGCCCGCGCCCTCGCCGCGAAGGTGGCCGAGCTGGGACCGTTCACCCTGCTGTACGACGGGCAGGGCGCGCTGCCCGCCGTCTCCTGGACGCTGACCGACCCCGACTCCGCCGGCTTCACCCTGTACGACGTCACCGAACTGCTGCGGCTGCGCGGCTGGCAGGTGCCCGCCTATCCGCTCCCCGCCGACCGGCAGGAGACGGTGGTGCAGCGGGTCCTGGTCCGCCACGGGATCGGGTACGACAAGATCATGCTCCTCGCCGAGGACCTGCGGGAGGCGGTGGAACGGCTGAGCCACGGCGACCGCCGCGCGGCCCGGCAGCCCGGCTTCCACCACTGACCCGGGGCCGCACCCGTCCGGGCGGCGGCCCCCCCCCCCGCCCCCGGTCCCCCCCCCCCCCCCCCCGGCCGCCCCGCCGCCGCCCGCCGGGCCGCCGGGCGACGCCTGGCCTCCGCCGCCCCCGCCGGGCGCCGTTCCCCCGCCGCCGCCCGGCCCTCCGCCGGGTCCCCCGGACGCTCTGCGCGCGGTCGGCGCCGGGGTCCTCAACCTGAGCGGGCTCGGCCTCGGTTACCTGGCGCTGCGCCAGTGGCTGCCGGCCGGTG
Organism: Streptomyces albidoflavus; assembly: GCF_000719955.1. Taxonomy (GTDB): domain Bacteria; phylum Actinomycetota; class Actinomycetes; order Streptomycetales; family Streptomycetaceae; genus Streptomyces; species Streptomyces albidoflavus. The sequence continues at coordinate 248,719 of NZ_JOII01000006.1, read as the reverse complement.
TGTGCGTGGCGGCGACGGCGGGGCTGCTCGTCGCCGCCCTCCCGGCGAGCCCGGAGGGGGTGCCCGGTCTCCTCGTCGCGGCGTGGGCGGCGGTCGCGGTGCTGGCCGCCGCCGACGCGGCGCGCCGCGCGCTGCGCCGGCCGCTACGCGGGTGGCCCCGCCCGGCGCTGGTGCTGGGGCTCGGCCTGGTGCTGCTGGCGGTCCCGGCCGGCGGCGCGGTGGCGTACGAGAGCGCCCGGGACGAGGCGGTCGAGGAGATGCTGCTGGAGCGGCTGGCGAAGACCGACGCGCTGGCCGAACGGGCCGCCGGGCGGGCCGGGTTCGCCGCCGGGAAGAAGGAGTACACCCGGGCGGTCGAGGGGTACGCGGGCCTGGCGGCGGACCATCCGGAGCGGCGGGCGGCGAAGAAGGTGCCGGCGAAGCTGGAGGCGCTCTACGAGTCGGTGGCCACCCCCTACCGCGAGGACGACCACTGCGAGGCGATCGAGCCGCTGACCTATCTGCGCGAGCTGCCGGACTCGGTGGGCGAGCAGGCGCTCGGCAAGCTGGCCACCTGGCCGGACAAGCCGCTGGCGGACGCCTTGTACACCTGCGGCATGGACCTGGTCGGCCAGGGTCAGGCCGGCACCGGCGGCGACCATCTGACCGCGCTCTTCGAGGAGTTCCCCGAGTCGAAGGAGGCCGGGCAGGTCGGCCCGGCGCTGCTGACCGAGGTCTCCGAGCGGTCCGGCGCGCTCCCCGACGACGCCTGCGACAACACCTCCCGGCTGCGGGCCCTCGACGCGCTGGCCGGGAAGCTGCCCGGGGAGTCGGTCTCCGGCGTCTCGGACAAGGCCCGCTCGGGGGTGGAGAAGGGCACGTACTCCTGCGGGGTCGAGGAGTTCGAGGACGGGAAGTTCAGCGAGGCCGCCGAGACCTTCACCGACTTCGCCGACACCTACAAGGGCAACAAGAACCGCGACAAGGCCCGCAAGGCGGCCATCGCGGCCGAGATCGCCGAGGAGCGCCCGGCGGCCGGGCGGAAGCTGCCGCCGGCCAAGTCCCCGGGCGGCACCCGGATGGAGCTGGTCGTCTCCAACGGCGGGCCCGGCACGGTGGAGATTCTCTACACCGGCCCGGTCACCGGCCGCCTCACGCTGAAGGCGTGCGCGGGGTGCAAGGCGTACGACAGTGTGGCGGCGGGCAAGGCCGGGGCCTGCAAGGACAAGAGCACGTCGTACCCGAAGCAGCGGCTCTCGCTCCCGGCGGGCGAGTACCACTTCCTGTACAAGCGGGGCTCGTCCACCGACACGGTGCGCAACCACTCCTCGGGTGCCAGGATCGAGCCCGGCTACACGTACACGGACTGCGCGTACACGGTGAAGGGGCTCGGCGGGCTGCTCCCGCCGCCGGTGGACGGGGCGGCCTGGACGCCGCCGCCCGGCACCGGGCGCGACCGGTGAGCGCAGGGGCCGCGGCGTCCTACGCTGCGGCCCATGACTGACGCACAGCAGAACGCAGAGCCGGGCCGGACCGCCGTCGTGACGGGGGGCGGTTCCGGCATCGGCCGGGCCGTCGCCCTCGAACTCCTCGCCCACGGCTGGTCGGTGGCGCTGGCCGGACGGCACGGGGGACGGCTGGAGGAGACCGTGGCGCTGGCGGGCGAGGCCGCCGGGCGCGCCCTGGTGGTGCCCACCGACGTCACCCGCCCCGAGGAGGTACGCGCCCTCTTCGCCTCCGCCGCCGAGCGGTTCGGCGCGCTCGGGCTGCTCTTCAACAACGCCGGGATCTTCGGCGGCGGGGGCGTCCCGGTGGAGGAGCTGGCGTACGAGACGTGGCGCGAGGTGGTCGAGGTCAACCTCAACGGCGCCTTCCTCTGCGCCCAGACCGCCTTCCGGCACTTCAAGGAGCAGCGGCCGCAGGGCGGGCGGATCATCAACAACGGCTCCGTCTCCGCGCACACCCCGCGCCCGCACTCGATCGCGTACACCGCGACCAAGCACGCGATGACCGGGCTGACCAAGTCCCTCTCGCTGGACGGGCGTCCGTACCGGATCGCCTGCGGGCAGATCGACATCGGCAACGCCGCCACCGACATGACCGACCGGATGCGGGCCGGGATCCTCCAGGCGGACGGGTCGGTGCGCAGCGAACCGGTGATGGACGTGGCCGACGTGGCGCGGACCGTACGCCACATGGCGGAGCTGCCGCTCGACGCCAACGTGCAGTTCGCCACGGTCATGGCGAGCGGGATGCCGTACATCGGACGGGGCTGATCCGGGCGGGGGCCCGGTACCGCCCGGGTCCCCGGCCGCCCACACAAGCGGAACGCACCATACCGGGGACAAGCACGCCCCAACAGGCTCTATGCTCAGCCTCCTTCACAGGAACTTCACGCACGGAGCACATCATGCGCATACGTCCCACCGCCGCCTGGGCCCTGGTCACCGCGACCGCCCTCACCGCGCCCCTCCTCGCGGCGGGCCCGGCCGCCGCCGCCCACCAGGGCGGGTTGCACCTCGCCAAGATCCAGTACGACAGCCCGGGCAAGGACACCCGCTCCAACGCCTCGCTCAACGCCGAGTGGGTCAACATCCACAACAACACCCGCTCGGCGATCCAGCTCAAGGGCTACAAGCTGAAGGACAACACCGGCTACACCTACACCTTCGGCAGCTACAAGATCGGCGCGGGCAAGACCGTCAAGGTCCGCACCGGCACCGGCAAGAACGTCTCGGGCACCGTGTACTGGAACCGCAAGCAGTACGTGTGGAACAACGACAGCGACAAGGCGCGCCTGATCAAGCCCAGCGGCTCCCTCCTCGACTCCTGCGCGTGGACGAAGAAGGACAAGGGCACCAAGAACTGCCACTGAGCCGGCCGCGCGGAACCCGGCGCGGGTCTCTCCGGAGGCCCGCCCGGCCCCGGGAATAGCTCCTCCCGGAGCCCGGTTGGCACGGCCATGAGCCTCGCCGACACGCCCGCCCCGCCCACCGCCGAGCCCGCCGTCCTGCGGTACGCCGCCTTCACCCGCGACCCGGCCGGGGGCAACCCCGCCGGGGTCGTCCTGGAGGCCGCCGGGCTCGACGAGGCCACCATGCTGGCCGTCGCCGCCCGCCTCGGCTACAGCGAGACCGCCTTCCTCACCCCGCCGCCGGCCGGCGGCGAGGCCCCCGAGGGCGTCCGCGCCTACCGCGCCCGGTACTTCAGCCCGCAGGCCGAGGTGCCCTTCTGCGGCCACGCCACAGTGGCCACCGCCGTGGCCCTCGGCGAGCGGCACGGCACCGGTGCGTACCTCTTCCACACCCAGGCGGGCCCGGTCCCGGTCACCGTCGACGAGCGGGACGGCGTCCTGCGCGCCACCCTCACCGGCGTCCCCCCGCACACCGAGGAGTACGCCGAGGCCGACCTCGCCGAGGCGCTGGCCGCCCTCGGCTGGGACCGCGCCGACCTGGACCCGGCCCTCGCCCCGCGCGTCGCCTACGCGGGCGCCCGCCACCTCGTGCTGGCCGCCGCCACCCGCGAGCGCCTGTCCCGGCTCGACTACGACTTCGAGCGGCTGCGCACGCTGATGCTCCGCACCGACCTCACCACGGTCCAGCTGGTGTGGCGCGACACCACCGACCCCCTGGTCTTCCACGTCCGCGACCCGTTCCCGGTCGGCGGCGTGGTCGAGGACCCGGCCACCGGCGCCGCCGCCCTCGCCTTCGGCGCCTACGCCCGCGAGGCGGGGCTCGTCCCCGAGGACGCCGAACTCACCCTCCACCAGGGCGAGGACATGGGCCGCCCCGGCGTCCTGACCGTCACCCTGGTCCCCGGCGACCCCCGCGTCCGGGTCAGCGGCACGGGCGTCCCGCTGCCGGAGCCGGCCGCCTGACGGGCCGGGCCGGGCCGGTAAATGAGGCGCGGCGCCCACCTCCCGTGACTACGGTGCGCCCATGACCTCCTCCCCCGGCTCCCCCGGCTCCCCCGACGCCGTCCCCGGCCCGCCCCGTCCCCGCGCCCTCACCTTCCACGGCCCGCTGGGCGAGGGGCGGGCGGCGGAGCTGACCGCCCGCCTCGCCGCGCACCGGCCCGCCACGGTGCTGGACATCGGCTGCGGCTGGGGCGAGTTGATGCTCCGGGTGCTCGCGGCGGTGCCGGGGGCGACCGGGACCGGGCTGGACGTGGACGAGGAGGATCTGGCGCGTGGGCGGGCGCTGGCGGCGGGGCGGGGGCTCGCCGGCCGGGTGGAGTTCCTCGCCGAGTCGGCCACCGGGACCCGGCGCGGCCCGGCCGACCTGGTGCTCTGCCTCGGCGCCTCGCAGGCGCTGACCGGTGCCGCGCCGCCCCGCCTGGTCCCCGAGGCGCTCGGGGAGTTGCGGCGGCTGGTGCGGCCCGGCGGGCGGGTGCTGCTGGGCGAGGGCTTCTGGGAGCGGCCGCCCTCCCCCGGCGAGCTGGCCGGAATGTGGCCGGACGCCGCCGCGGGCGACCATCCGAGCCTCGCGGAGCTGGTGGACGAGGCGGTCGCGGCCGGATTCCGCCCGGCCCGGATCGAGACGGCGACGCCCGCCGAGTGGGAGGAGTTCGAGTCGGGGTACCGCGAGGACGTGGAGGTGTGGCTCGCCGCCCACCCCGGCCACCCGGAGGCCGCCGCGGTCCGCGAACGGACCGACCGGCAGCGCGCCGCCTGGCTGAACGGCTACCGGAACGTCCTCGGCATCGCCTATCTGACGCTGGTGCCGCAGGAGTGAGGGCCCTCGCCCGGCAGCACGCGCCGCATACGCGGCCGTCTCCGGGGTAACCGCCGATCACCGCGGAGGACCGAGAGGGCCGCCGGCGCCCCCGAACAGGGGCATCGGCGCAGATCAGGGCCGTTCAGGGTCTTCCCCCGACCGGCGTCGCCCCCTACCATCGCGCCCCATCCGACCACTGGCCCGGCGCCCGCCGCCCGGGCTCCCCGAAAGGCCACGGTGCCCGATGAGCACGTACCGCGAGGCGTATGAGCTGAGCCTCACCGACCCCGAGCGCTTCTGGGGCGAGGCAGCCCGGGAGGTGAGCTGGAGCCGGGAGCCGGAGCGGGTGCTGGACGCGGAGGCGGCGCCGCTGTACCGCTGGTTCCCCGGCGGCGAGCTGAACACCTGCGCCAACGCCCTGGACCGGCACGTGGCGCTCGGCCGGGGCGAGCAGCCGGCGCTCATCCACGACTCGCCGGTGACCGGCTCCCGGCGGACCCTGACCTACGCCGAACTCCTCGACGAGACCGCCCGGTTCGCCGGGGTGCTGCGCGGGCTGGGGGTGGAGAAGGGCGACCGGGTGGTCATCTACATGCCGATGGTGCCCGAGGCGGTGGTGGCGATGCTGGCCTGTGCGCGGCTCGGCGCCGTCCACTCGGTGGTGTTCGGCGGATTCGCCGCCTCCGAACTGGCGGTGCGGATCGACGACGTACGGCCGAAGGTGGTCGTCGCCGCCTCCTGCGGCATCGAGCCCACCCGAACCATCGCCTACCACCCGATCCTCGACCGCGCCCTGGAACTGGCCGCGCACGCCCCCGAGCGGTGCGTGGTGCTCCAGCGCGAGCGGCTCACCGCCGAGCTGGTGGCCGGGCGGGACCTGGACTGGGCGGAGCTGATGGCCGAGGCGCTCCCCGCCGACCCGGTCCCGGTCGCCGCCACCGACCCGCTCTACGTGCTGTACACCTCGGGCACCACCGGCCGCCCCAAGGGCATCGTCCGCGACAACGGCGGCCACGCGGTCGCCCTGCTCTGGTCGATGCGGAACATCTACGACGCCTCCCCCGGCGACGTCTTCTGGACCGCCTCGGACGTCGGCTGGGTGGTCGGCCACTCCTACATCGTCTACGGCCCGCTGCTCCTCGGCGCCACCACCGTCCTCTACGAGGGCAAGCCGGTCGGCACCCCGGACGCGGGCGCGTTCTGGCGGGTGGTCGCCGACCACCGGGTCTCGACCCTGTTCACGGCGCCCACCGCCTTCCGCGCGATCCGCAAGGCCGACCCTGAGGCCGCGCTGCTCGACGCGTACGACACCTCCTCGCTGCGCCACCTCTTCCTCGCCGGGGAGCGGCTCGACCCGGACACCTACCACTGGGCCGGCGCCAAGCTCGGCGTCCCGGTGATCGACCACTGGTGGCAGACCGAGACGGGGTGGGCGATCGCGGCCGACCCGATGGGGCTGGAGCCGCTGCCGCTGAAGCCGGGCTCGCCGACGGTGCCCGTCCCCGGCTACGACGTGCGGGTGCTGCGGGCCGACGGCGAGGAGTGCGCGGCGGGCGAGGAGGGCGCCCTCGCGATCCGGCTGCCGCTGCCGCCGGGGACGCTGCCCACGGTGTGGGGCGACGACGACCGGTACGTGGCCTCGTACCTCTCCGCCTTCCCCGGGTACTACCTGACCGGGGACGGCGGCTACCTGGACGAGGACGGCTACCTCTTCGTGATGGGCCGGACCGACGACGTGATCAACGTGGCCGGGCACCGGCTGTCGACCGGCGCCGTCGAGGCGGTCCTCGCCGGGCACCCGGAGGTGGCCGAGTGCGCGGTGATCGGCGCCGCCGACCCGCTCAAGGGCCAGCTGCCGCGCGGCCTGGTGGTGCCGAAGGCCGGCGCGGGCGAGGACCCGGAGCGGCTGGCGGCCGAGCTGGTGGCGCGGGTGCGCGAGGAGGTCGGCGCGGTGGCCGCCTTCCGCCGGGTCGACATCGTCCCGGCCCTGCCCAAGACCCGCTCGGGCAAGATCCTCCGCAAGACGATGCGCTCGCTGGCCGACGGCCGCGACGAGCCGGTCCCCTCCACCATCGAGGACCCCGCGGTCCTGGACGCGCTCCGCGGCGTCCTGCGCGAGGGCTGAGCGGCTACCAGGGCAGCGGGCCGCGCCCGGCGCCCCCCGCTGCCATCAGGTAGGAGACGGCCAGCACGATCGCCACGATGACCGCGAAGACGTAGAGCGGCCGGAAGCGGTACGCGCTCCGCTTCACCGCGAGCAGGCGCTGCCCGCGCCCGGGGGCGGGGCGGCGCGGCCCGGGGGCCGGGCGCACGGAGCGGCCGAGGCGGCGTCTCCAGTACACGAAGCGGTAGTACAGCTTGGTCATCACGGTCATCGTCGCCCCCCGGCGGTCGGCTGCTGCTCCCTCCATCGTGCACGAACGGGCGTACGAGCCGGATTCAGTCGCGGAAGGTGAGCACCTCGTCGGGGGTGCGGCGGCCGGTGCTCAGCGGCACCGAGGGGCCGTATCCCATCCGCAGCACCATCTGGACGTGGCCGGGGCCCTCGGAGGGGTCGCGCAGCAGCCAGCGCAGCGAGGGGTGCTCCAGGGCCCGGGTGACCGGGGCGGCGCTGAGGCCGGCGCGGGTCGCGGTGAGCAGGACCCGCTGGAGCGCCTGCCCGGCGGCGAGCCAGTCGGCGGGCTCGTCGCGCCGCGTGAGGATGAGGGCGAGCTGCGGTTCCCGCTCGAAGTCGGCCCACGGCCCGTCGGGGTGCTCCCCGAACTCCCGCACCGGGGCTTCACCCTCGCGCATCCGGGGGCCGAGCGCGGTGCGGGGGATGCCGTCGGCCGCCGTCTCCTCGGCGCGCAGCCACGCCTGCTCCTCGGCGCGGTGGGCGGTGGTCTCACCGGCCTCGGCGTCGGCGAGGAGGTCGAGCACCATGCGGTAGTGCCAGCCCTCGGGGAAGACCAGCCGGGCCCGCTCGACGGCGGCGGCCCGCCCGAGCTGCTCGCGGATCACCCCGGGGATGCGGGTCTCCTCGTACGGCTCCCGGTTGGTGCGGCGTTCGGCGACGGCCGGGTGGAGGGTCGCGGCCTCGCGCTCGACCTCGCCGGCCCGCAGCCGTACGGCGGCGAGCACGTCACCGCCGGTGGCGGGCGGCAGCGGCGAGACCCAGGCGTGCAGCCCGGCGCGGGCGGCCGAGACCCGGAGGTTGAAGAGGGCGGCGCCGCAGCCGATGTGCAGGGCGCGTCGGCGCGGGTCCTCCTTGGGGAGCGTCCGCGCGGCGTCGGCCAGCAGCTCCAGGACGCCGGAGCGCCGGTGGAAGACGTACGCCCAGGGCTGGGTGTTGTGCATGGAGGGTGCGGCACAGGCGTCGCGCACCAGTTCCTCCAGCCGCTCGTCGGTGACCGCGGCGGCGTCGGTGGCTTCGGTGGCGTGCGGGCTCGGGGTCATCGTCATCGCCTCCCGCTCTCCACGGTAGGACAGCCCCGGCCGGGCTTCCAGGGACGAAGGTCCCGGTCCGTTCACTCCTCCGCAGCGGCCTCGCCGGGTATCGGGACCCAGCGGTGGGACCAGGCGATGACCGCCTCCAGGACCGGTTCGAGGGCGCGGCCCTTCTCGGTCAGCGTGTACTCGACGCGTACCGGTGAGGAGGCGGTCACCGCGCGGGTGACCAGCCCCTCGGTCTCCAGCGTGCGCAGCCGCTGCGTGAGCATGGCGTCGCTGATGCCGGGGACCGAGGCGCGGAGCTGCGAGAACTGCCGGTGTCCGGCGAACAGGCCGCGCAGGACGGCCCCCGTCCACCGGGCGCCGATCAGCTCGATGGCGTGGTGGAACCGTGCGCAGACGGGCCGGACGTCGTCCATGGCTCAGCTCTGCCGCAGCGGCCGCAGGGCCTCGGTGACCCGGACCAGCTCGTCGAACATGGCCTTGGCGCCGGCGTCCATGGCGTCGTTGCCCTCCAGCGTGCCGTCCTTGACGAGCTGCATGGCGAACGGGATGGAGACGGCCTCGCTCAGCGGGGTCATCTTCAGCGTGGTCACCACCTGCTTGATCATCTGCGCGGCGCGCGTACCGGCCGAGACACCGCCGTAGCTGACCAGGCCGACCGGCTTGTACGCCCACTCGGAGTGCAGGAAGTCGAGGGCGTTCTTCAGCTCGGCGTTGAAGCCGAAGTTGTACTCCGGCATGACGAAGACGAAGGCGTCCGCCTCGGAGACCTTGGCGCTCCAGCGACGGGTGTGCTCGTGGGTGTACTGGCCCAGGCGCGGGTGGTTCGGCTCGTCCATGAAGGGCAGCCCGACCTCGGCGAGGTCCACCACCTCGATCTCGTCGAACCCGCCGTGGCGCTGGGCGTACTCCTCCACCCAGGCGGCGACGGTGGGGCCGATCCGGCCGGGGCGGGTGCTGGCGATGATGATCTCGAGCTTCGACATGCGCGGGGGTTCTCCTCGGAGGAACGGGGGCTGGTGGTGCGGGCACGGCTCAGCACCGCCCACCAGCGTACTAAAGAAACTATAGCTACTCGTTATTCCTGAGCGATGAACGCCCGGAGCGACCGCTTCAGCGCCGCCACGAACCCTTCCCGCTCCTCCTCGCCGAGGAGGTCCAGGGAGAGGTACGGATTGAGGTCCTCCAGCTCGACGAGGAGCAGCTCCCCCGCACGGGTGCGGCAGGCGTCGACCCGCGTCACGCCTTGCGTAAGGCCGTTCCACTCGACGAAGCGCCCGGCGAAGGCCAGGTCGGCGGGGGTCGCCTCGTAGGGGGCCAGCTCCCAGCGGCGCCCGGGGTCCGGGGCGTACAGCGCGTACCGGAACTCCCGGTCGACGTAGAAGAACGACACCTCGTACCGGAAGTCGACGCGCGGCTGGGCCAGGACGCCGCCGTCCAGCCGGGCGGCCACCTCCTCGCGGGGCAGGAACTCCAGCCCTATCGAGTCGGCGCCGGCGACCGGCTTGACCGCGTACGAGGGCGCCTCGGGGAGCCGGTGCAGCTCCTCCGCCCGGTCGACGGTGGGGATGACCGGGTAGCCGGCGGCGGTCAGGTCGAGGAGGTACCCCTTGCCCGCCATGTCCCCCTTGCCGTTCAGCGGGTTGTAGACGCGCAGGCCGGTGGCGAGGGCGTGGGCGCGGAAGGCGTCCCACGCCTCCTGGTGGTGGAGGACGGGCCCGCTGTTGCGGACCAGGACCGCGTCGAAGGAGCCGGCCAGCGCCCGCGCGTCCAGCGGGTGGCAGAGCGCGAGGTCGAACTCCTCCCGCAGCCGGGCGGCGAGCCAGGTGTCCTCGTCGCCGTACCGGCGGCCGCGCGCCGGGTAGCTGAGGTCGGTGACGAGCAGGAGGCGGGGGCGGGCGGGCTGCGGCACGAGGACTCCCGGAGCGGTGCGGGGCGGTGGTGAGGCGTCAACCTACCGGCGCGCGGAGCGGGCCCCTGCGCCGGGGGCGGGCCGCCGGCTGTCACCGGGACGCGGCATCCTGGGCCCATGTCCTACCGCCACCCGCGCCAGACCTGCCCCGTCTGCCACCGCTCGGTCGCCACCCCGGCCGGCAAGTTCGCCCGCCACGATCCCCCGGACTCCGCCGGTGTCCCCGGCTTCCTGATCAGCTGCACCGGCAGCCTCCGCCAGGCCCCGGCCGACGGCGAGCAGCCCCTGCTCTTCGAGGTGGGGGCGGGCGCGGCCGGAGCGGGGCAGCTGGACCTGTTCGGGGCGGGGGTCGACGTCGACGAGACGCGGGAGGGCGCCGGCACGTGAGCCGCGCCCGCACGCGCCGGTGTCCCCGGCCCCTCCGCGCGGGGAGGGGCCGGGGACACCGGCATGCTCAGCCGGTCACCTGCTCGTCCTTGGCGAGCGCGGCGGCCCGGTCGGTGACGGTCCCGGTGAGCTGGGAGACGGCGGTGTCCAGCTCCTCGGACCCGGCACCGGCCGCCCGCGCCTGACCGGCGATGGCCTTCACCTCCTTCGCGGCCGTTCCGGAGGCGTAGAACTCCTGGTAGAGCTTCTGGTACGCCGCCAGGTAGACCTCGTCGAAGGCGTCGGTCTCCAGGAACCGCGTCTTCAGCGGGTGTTCGGCCGCACCGCCGCCGGGGCCGCCCCGCTCCTGGCCCTCGCCATCGGCTCCCCCGGGTCCGCCCTGCGGCATCTCGGCGCCCTCGGGGAGACCTTCCGGCATCCCCTCGGGCATCCCCTCGGGCGCGCCGGAGGGCCGCTGCCCGTCGCCGCCGTCGCCACCGCCGGGCATCCCGCCGCCCATGCCGGTCGCGTCGTCGGGCCCGGCGGTCGCGTCGCCGCTGAAGGTGAGGTTGTAGTCCCAGCCCAGCACGGAGAACTTCTTGGTGTCGAGGTCGTAGCGGAGGAGGTAGTTCTTGCCCGGCCCGGCCATGTCGTCGAAGTTCAGCAGCAGGTTCTGGGTCGCCACGTAGGCGGCGAGCGACTCGACGTCGACGTACTGGTCGAGGTCGCGGGCGAACTCCTCGTCGGAGGCGTTCTCGACCCACTTGATGAGCTTCATGACCGGTTCGAGGTCCTGGCTGCCCTTCTTGTTGAGCTGCTTGAACGAGCTCTCGTACTTCGAGGGGTCGTCGCCCTGGTAGGCGAAACTGCTGCCGGCCCGGGCCTTGTACAGCACGGCGTTGCCGTCGCCCGCCTCGTCGCCGTAGTCGGTGTCGGGGTTCTCGACCATCAGCCGGGTCGCGGCGGGCCGGTCGTTCACCTCGACGCTGGTGAAGGCGTACCGCTCGGCCTTCTGCCCGCTGGTGTCGGTGAGCGACAGCGACAGCGCCTCGTTGAGGGGCACCTGGCCGTTGCTCCCCGGCCGGAGCGAGATCTCCCGCTCCCCCTGGTAGGCGCGGCCCTCGACGTACTCGTCGATCTTGACCAGCCAGGGCAGCTCCTCCGGCTTCTCGGCCGAGAGGTCGTACTGCACCATCCCGCCGCCTCGGCCACCGCCCTGCTCGTCCTGCGCGTCCTCGTCCGCCTGGCCTTCCTGGCCCTGCTGACCGGCGGCCTGACCTTGCGGACCGGCCTCCGCGCCGCCCTGCCGGGCCTGCTTTCCCTGCTTTGCCTGGTCCCCGCGGAGCGACATCAGCGTCGAATTGCCCTTGAGCCGGATGCCGACATCGTTGAGGTACACGCCGTCGACGACGAGGTCGGCCTTGATCCAGTCCTTGGTCCCGTCTTCCTTGAACTCCTTCATCATCTTGTCGAAGTCGGTCTGCTGGTACGTCAGTTGAATGCTGTGCGCGGTCGAGGTGTCGTAGAGGTCGATGGTTCCGGGGATGTCGTCGGTGATGGTGTCCGCCTCCACCCGGGAGGCGGAGGTCACGTACGGGGAGATCCGTACGTCGCCGAGGAAGGCGACCATCACGGCGAGGCCGACGGCCAGGGCCCCGACCGGCTTCCAGTGCTGGCGCAGCCGCACAGGCAGTCGGTCCCTCAGCCGGCGCTTGCGTGTGCCTGTGGGGGTGGGGGCGGTCATCAGAGGTCCGTGCTGTCGTAACCGGTCAGCACGGTCACCCGCTGTCCCGAGGTGCGGGCCTGCAGCGCGCTCACCAGCTCGCCGGGTTCGGTGCCCTTCTTGAGCCGCACCGTGTAGAAGACCTCGTTCAGCGCGCCGCCCCGGATGGTCTCGGTGCTGACCAGCTCGAACTCGCTGGTGTACTTGATCAGCACGTCACGGATCTGCGGCGTGTAGTCCTCACCGGCCGGCACCTGGACCTTGACCACCTGACGCTGCACGTCGAGCGCGAACCAGTTGAACTTGTGCATGAACACGATGACCGCGCAGATCACGACCGCACCGACCGCCGCCAGCGTGTAGAAGCGCGCACCACAGGCCATGCCGATCGCCATGGCGAGGAAGACGAACCCGACATCCCGGGTCTCCTTGATCGCGTTGCGGAACCGGATCACCGACAACGCCCCGACCAGCGAGAAGGCCCGCGCCAGGTTCGAACCGACCACCAGCATGATCAGCGCCACCACCATGCCGACGATGACCAGGGTCTGCACGTAGGACTGGCTGTACGAGACGTTGCGGTGGGTGTACCGGTACACGTAGCCGATGACCGTGGACAGGATGAACGACAGGGCCATCGCCGCCACCACGTCGGCGACGCTGAACGTGCCGCTCAGCTCCTGCAGATCGAGATCGAAATTCACTGTGCTCCTGCTTTCATGGGCGCGTCCTGCGCCGACTGCTGTCCGTGGGAAGGGGGAGGCGGGTAGTCCGCCTCGTCGATGTGGAAGACCGAGCGCGGCGCCAGGCCGAACGCCTCGATGGACTGCACGTACTTCGAGACCCGCACCAGATTGAGGTTGCGCCGCGCGGCCAGGTCGGTGATCCAGTACGGAGTGCGCTCGTTGACCTTGATCTCCATGACCGCCAGATGCGGCGGGATCGTGAACCGGTTCTCGGGCGTCCGGGTGCCGAAGTGGAAGTCGCGGTCCCGGCCGCGCACCCGCCGGTCGAGGGTGACCCGCAGCCCGGTGTCCGCGTCCCGGCCCACCAGCGCCTCACGCTGGTAGCCGGTGATCGCGGCGGGCCGCAGGTTCAGCCGCACGATCAGCTCCAGCACCTCCTCGACGAAGGCACGCTCCTTCGCCGAGTGCGGCACCAGTTCCCGGCCGTCGCACAGTTGCCTGGCGACGCCGTAGGGAAGGGTGATGCGCCGTTTCTGCGTGACGCGGTTGACGCGCTGCTTGATCTCCACGCAGACCGGCGAGGCGTCGGTGACGCCGTCCAGGTCGCCGTAGTGGCGGATACGCAGCTTGCGGCGGAACTTCAGGCCCTCGATCTTCTCCCAGTAGAACCGCAACTGAGGCGTGTCGTAGTACAGGCTCCACACCCCGTACCCACCGACCGGACTGTGCGCATCACGCTCCATCCGCTCCGCCAACTCGTCCCGGATCTCCGCCGCCTGCTCCACCGGGACCAGGTACTTCAGCTCGAACCGGTTGAACGCATGCAACCGGCTCGCCACATGCAACGCATCCCCGTCCGCACCTCCGCCCCCGCCCTCACTCACTGCCGTCTCAGCCCTGAACACCGTTCGCCTCCTCGCTTCGTCCGTCCTGTCCGGCCGGCCACGGACAAGCAACCAACGGCAGATGAGGAAGAACTGAGAAACGGGGGTGTCCTGCGTGAGGATTCGCTATGACCAGGGGGTTAAGGGCCGGGGCGGGAACACGAAAGCGCCTCCGGCCGGGGCCGGAGGCGCTGGAAAGGCGAGTGGCGGCAGACGAGTCGGGCTGTACGCCGGGTCCTGTCGCCCGGGGGCCTCGCGGCCTCCGGGGAGACGGCCATCCATCTAGGACCGGCATTGCTGCCGGCCTCGAGCGGTCTACCCGCGGACTCGGGCGAGCAGCCCTCGAACGTCCGCGCAGGGCCGCCTCTCGGCGGCCCCTCTTGACCTTGCTCCGGGTGGGGTTTACCTAGCCGCCTGAGTCACCTCAGGCGCTGGTGGTCTCTTACACCACCGTTTCACCCTTACCGAGGGCCGAGGCCCCCGGCGGTCTGTTTTCTGTGGCACTGTCCCGCGGGTCACCCCGGGTGGGCGTTACCCACCACCCTGCTCTGTGGAGCCCGGACGTTCCTCGGGGAGATCCGGGGATCTCCACGCGGCCGTCCGCCCGGCTCGTCTGCCGTGCGTTCATGGTACCCGCAGGCCGGGGCGGTGAGCGCGGCGCGGCCCGTGCGGGCGGCCCATTACGCTGGCCGGGGCGGCCCCGGCGGGCCGCGCCTGGGGTCTGTCGTCGCCGAAGGAGTCACATCGTGCTCGTGCTGCTGCCGCCGTCCGAGGGGAAGGCCGCCTCGGGGCAGGGCTCGCCGCTGAAGCTGGAGGAGCTGTCGCTGCCGGGGCTGACCGCGGCCCGGGGGGCCGTGCTGGACGAGCTGGTGGAGCTGTGCGCCGCCGACGAGGAGAAGGCGCGGACCGTTCTCGGGCTCAGCGAGGGGCTGCGCGGCGAGATCGGCAAGAACGTGGAGCTGCGGACCACCGGCACCCGCCCGGCCGGGGAGATCTACACCGGCGTGCTCTACGACGCGCTGGGCCTGGCCACCCTCGACGAGGCGGCGGCGCGGCGGGCGGAGCGGTCACTGCTGGTCTTCTCGGGGCTGTGGGGCGCGGTGCGGCCGGGCGACGCGATCCCCTCGTACCGCTGCTCGATGGGGGTGAAGCTGCCGGGGCTGGGGGCGCTGGCGGCGCACTGGCGCAAGGCGATGGCCGAGGTGCTGCCCGGCGTGGCCGGGTCGGGGCTGGTGCTGGACCTGCGGTCGGCGGCGTACGCGGGCGCGTGGAAGCCGAAGGGTGAGGTGGCGGAGCGTACGGCGACGGTGCGGGTGCTGCACGCGCGGATGGTCGGCGGCGTGGAGAAGCGGTCGGTGGTCAGCCACTTCAACAAGGCGACCAAGGGACGGCTGACCCGCGACCTGCTGGCCTTCGGCGCGGAGCCCGAGGGTCCGGCGGAGCTGGTGAAGGCGTTGCGGGAGCTGGGGTACGTGGTGGAGGCCCGCGAGCCGGAGAAGGCGGGGGCGGCCTGGGCGCTGGACGTGGTGGTGACCGACGTCCACGGGCGCTGAGCGCACCACGGACCTCCGTACGTTGCAGTCTGCGCAACAGGCTTTGCGCGGTGTGCGTGCCGCCCGTCATCATGGGCCCATGAGCCCTACACCGACGCCCTCCCCCGCTCCCGTCACCGACTCCGTGCTGGAGCTGGCCCCCGTTCTGCCCGTGGTGGTCGTCGACGACCCGGCCGACGCGGTGCCGATGGCGCGGGCGCTGGTGGCGGGCGGGCTGCGCGCGGTCGAGGTGACGCTGCGGACGGCCGGGGCGCTGGAGGCCATCCGGGCCATCGGCGCCGAGGTCCCGGAAGCCGTGGTGGGCGCCGGGACCGTGGTGTCGCCGGAGACGGTGGACGCGGCGGTCGGCGCGGGAGCCCGCTTCCTGGTCAGCCCGGCCTGCACCGAGACGCTGCTGGCCTCGATGCGGGCGTCGGGGGTGCCGTTTTTGCCGGGCGTCTCGACCGCCTCGGAGGTGCTGGCGCTGCTGGAGCGCGGGGTGCGCGAGATGAAGTTCTTCCCCGCCGAGGCGGCCGGCGGGGCGCCCTACCTGAAGTCGCTGGCGGGGCCGCTGCCCCAGGCGCGGTTCTGCCCGACCGGCGGGGTGTCCCCCGCCAACGCCCCGGCCTACCTGGCGCTGCCCAACGTCGGCTGCGTCGGCGGTTCCTGGATGCTCCCGGCCGACGCGGTCGCGGCGAAGGACTGGGACCGGGTGGAGCGGCTGGCGCGCGAGGCGTCCGGGCTGCGCTGAGCGGCGCCCGTTTCGCTCCCCGGGGCAGGGGTACGCGCCAGGTCCGGCGCTTTCCGGCGCCCCGGCCGCCAGTCGGAGACCGAACGGAGGAGCACGCATGCTGAAGGCCATCGGAGACGTTTTCCGTCAGATCGGCGGTGCGATCGCCACCGTCGTCACCCTGCCGTTCCGCGCGGTCGCCCGCCTCTTCGGCGGTGCCTCGCGCACGGCCAACGGCCACCACTGAGCCGCACGACGCTGCCCCGGCCCCCTTTCAGGAGGGGTCCGGGGCAGCGTCGTGTGCGGGGTCAGCGCAGGTGACCGGTGTCGTTGAGGAGGCGGACGGAGGCGTTCCCGTCGGCGTAGCAGGCGATCTCCGAGAGCGAGGCGGCGGCCAGCTCCATGCGGAACAGGGCCTGCCAGGGCGCGCCGAGCGCCAGCCGTACCAGCGTCTTGACCGGGGTGACGTGGCTGACCAGCAGGACCGTACGTCCGGCGTGGGCGGCGCGGAGCCGGTCGCGGGTCTCGGCGACGCGGGCCGCCACCTCGCCGAAGGACTCGCCGCCGGCGGGGGCCGCGTCGGGTGAGGCGAGCCAGGCGTTCAGCTCCTCGGGCCATCGCTCGCGGACCTCGCCGAAGGTCAGCCCCTCCCAGGCGCCGAAGGCGGTCTCGCGCAGCCCCTGGTCCACGGTGACGGGCAGTCCGAGCCGGCCGGCGACGGCCTCGGCGGTCTGCCGGCACCGCAGCAGCGGGGAGCTGACGACGGCCTCGACGGTCCCCCGCGCGGCGAGCGCCTCGGCGGTACGGGCGGCCTGGCGGCGGCCCGCCTCGGAGAGCGCGGGGTCGCTGCCGCCGCTGCCGGAGAACCGCTTCTCGGGGGTGAGCGCGGTCTCGCCGTGGCGCAGCAGCACGAAGGTGGTGGGGGTGGAGAGGTCCGGCGGGGCGGCGGCCGGGGGCGGCGTCGGCGCGGGGAGGTCGGCCGTGGAGGCGGCCGGGTTCCACCGCTCGCCGCGGGCGCCCGCGTCCATGGCCTCGTTGGCGAGGCGGTCGGCGTGCTGGTTCTCGGCCCGGGGGATCCAGACGTAGGTGACCTGGTCCGGCGCCAGGATTCCGGCGGCCTCGGCGGCCAGTTCCTGGAGGCCGGGGTGTTTGATCCGCCAGCGGCCCGCCATCTGCTCGACGACGAGCTTCGAGTCCATCCGGACCTCGACCCGCGCCTCGGGGTCGAGGTCGCGGGCGGCGCGGAGTCCGGCGATCAGGCCGCGGTACTCGGCGGTGTTGTTGGTGGCGGTGCCGAGGAACCCGGCGGTCTCGGTGAGGGTCTCGCCGGTGGCGGCGTCGACCACCACGGCGCCGTACCCCGCGGGCCCCGGGTTGCCCCGGGACCCGCCGTCCGCCTCGACGGCGAACTGCCGCATCAGACGCCCGAGTCGGCCGTACGGACGAGGATGCGGCGGCAGTTCTCGCAGCGCAGCACGGTGTCGGGGGCGGCCGCCTTCACCTCGTTGACCTCGGTGATGTTCAGCTCCAGGCGGCAGCCCTCGCAGCGGCGCTGGTAGAGGCGGGCCGCGCCCACGCCGCCCTGCTGGGCGCGGAGCTTGTCGTAGAGGGCGAGCAGGTCGGCCGGGACGGAACCGGCGACCACGGCGCGCTCCTTGGTGGCGGTGGCCACCTCGGCCTCCAGCTCGGCGGCGGCGGCGTCGCGGCGGGCGGTCGCCTCGTCGATGCGGGTCTGCACGGAGGCGGCGCGCTCGGTCAGCTCGCCGACGCGCTCCTGGGCGGCCTCGCGGCGCTCCATGATCTCCAGGACGATCTCCTCCAGGTCGCCCTGGCGCTTGGCGAGCGAGGCGATCTCGCTCTGCAGGCTCTCCAGGTCCTTCGGGGAGGAGACGGCGCCGGAGTCCAGGCGCTGCTGGTTGCGGGCGGCACGCTGGCGGACCTGGTCGACGTCCTGCTCGGCCTTGGTCTGCTCGCGTCCGCAGTCGCCCTCCTCGGTCTGGGAGGCGACGAGCAGGTCCCGGAGCTGGGCGAGGTCCTTGGTGAGCGACTCGATCTCGGCGTGCTCGGGCAGGCCCGACAGCTTGTGGGCGAGCTGGGCGAGCCGGGTGTCGAGTTCCTGGACGTCCAGGAGGCGGATCTGGTCGGCGGGCGCGGCGTTCAGTTGGGGGCTCCAGAGGATTCGTGGGTGACAGAGGGCGCGGACGCCGCGTGGGCGGTCCAGGGGTCGGTGACCGTCGCCGAGACGAAGGTCCGCAGGCCCCAGCCGTGGCGTTCGGAGACCGCGTCGAGCTGGGTGGCGGCCAGTTCGCACCAGGGCCATTCGGTGGCCCAGTGCGCCGCGTCGATCAGCGCGGGGGCGCCGGGCCGCTGAGCGGCCTCGGAGGCGGGGTGGTGGCGCAGGTCGGCGGTGAGGAAGGCGTCCACACCGGCGGCCCGGACGTCGTCGAAGAGGCCGTCGCCGGAGCCGCCGCTCACCGCGATCCGGGTGAGCGGGGCCTCGGGGTCGCCGGTGGCGCGGATGCCCTGCGCGGTGGCGGGCAGGCGCTCGGCGGCCAGCGCCGTGAACTCCGCCAGGGTCATGGGGTGAGCCGGTTCGCAGATCCGGCCGAGGCCGCGGCGGCCGTGCGGGTCCGCCGGATCGGGGACCAGGGCGCCCACCACGCGCAGGCCGAGCGCGCCCGCGAGGGCGTCCGAGACGCCGGGGTCGGCGCGGTCGGCGTTGGTGTGGGCGACGTGCAGGGCGACGTCGTTCTTGATCAGGCTGTGGACGACGCGGCCCTTGAAGGTGTCGGCGGCCACCGTGGTGGTGCCCCGCAGGTACAGGGGGTGGTGGGTGACGAGAAGGTCGGCGCCGGTGCGGATCGCCTCGTCGGCGACCTCCTGCACGGGGTCGACGGCGAAGAGGACGCGGCTGATCCCGGCGTCCGGGTCTCCGCAGACCGTGCCGACCGCGTCCCACTGCTCGGCCAGGGAACGGGGCCAGAGGGCGTCCAGGGCGGTGAGGACTTCTGAGAGGCGGGGCACGGGCCCAAGGCTACCTGGGGACAGGGGGCGCCTCGGCTGCCGGTGGGACTCCCCCCTCTCCGCCGGCTGTCGGCGGCCGCCCGGGATGCGGCCACTCTTTGGGGTGAATCGGGGAGATAAACGGTGCCCTCGGGGCGCACGGGGTCACTAGCTTCGTCGCCGGAGGTGACGGCCCGATGACTACGGGTGTTTGTGCCATCGACAGTGCTCCCCCTGATACCGGGGAGAGCGGTGCCACGGCAGGGGCGGGGACGGCGGTACGGGTGGGGGCCGACGCGGTCCCGGCCGGGTGCGTGTTCGCCGCCGACGGCTCGTACGCGGCGCGGCTGACCAGGGAGGGACCCTCCTGGTACCCGGAGCGCTGGACGTTCGGCCCGGAGCCGTACGCCGTCGCGCTCGCCGGGAACCAGCCGGAGGAACCGGGCACGGAGGTGCTGCCGCTGGCCGACGGGCAGGTACTGATCCACCGGACCCCGGCGGGCCTGCACACGTTCTCGCTGCTCTACCCGACGGGCCCGGCGACCGGACCCGCGACCGGGCGGCAGACCGGGGAGCGCCCGCTCGGCTCGGTGGAGTGCGACGCGCTGTCGCTGCTCCCCGCGGCGCCGGACGGGGCCACGGCCTACGCGCTGGCTCCCGGCGAGGCGAGCACCGCGGTGTGGCGGGTGGCGGGGGGCGCCTTCGGCCCGGAGCACGTGGCGGAGGTGCCCGGGTTCTGCGCGGGCGGGGCGTGGCTGGACACCTCGGGGCGGCTGCTGGCGCTGGACCAGGAGCGGGACGGGGTGACGAAGACCGTGGTGGTGGACCTGGACCGGGGTGGAGAAACGACTCCCCTGCTCCAGATCGCCGAGCGCAGCAACGACCGGCTGCTGCTGGCCGATCCGGAGAGCGGGCTGCTGCTGGTCCGCTCCGACGCGGCGGGCGAGGACAGGATCGGCTGGGGGGTGCTCGGCAGCATGCTGCCGGTGCGCTTCCCCCGCTGTCTGCGCGCCCCCGACCTGCTGCTGACGCCGTTCGCGGTCCAGCCGGGGCAGCTCCTCACCCCGGAGGCGTGCGCGGTCGCGCTGCGGATGGACGGGCCGGGCGGAACCGGTATCGGCCTGTGGCGCCCGACCAGCCGGCACGTGGTGGGTCTGACGCCGCCGGAGGGGTGGCTGGCCGGCGCGGGCCGCTGGACACGCGCGGGCGTCCTGCGACTTCCGTACGCCACCCGGAACGTGCCGTGCGGCGTGGCCGATGTTCCTTTCCCCGCCTCGGCCTCGGAACCTGTGGAAGATCTCGCACCCGAGGAGCCGGAAGCGGAATCTCCTCCGGCGGCGCGCCCGGTACCCCTGCGGGAAGCTCCGCTGACGGGGCGTGCGGTAGTTGGTTAAACTCGCCCGGCTGTAAAGATCAACCGCGTTACGGGGTGAGTTGTCCATGACCAGGACCAGCACGGAGCACGAGGCCACGCCACCGCACGCCCAGGAGCCCGCACCGGGCGCCGGAAAGCACCGTGGTCCGGCCGCAGGGAACGACGAGGGAGCGGCCCCGCAGGGCCGTCACCGCAAGCCGTCCGCGAGCCAGGAGGCCGAGGCGGCCTGAGCCCGCCCGAGGACGTCCTCGCGGACACGTACGTGAAGTGCCCCGGCCCATCCGGCCGGGGCACTTCCGTCTGTCCGGGGGCGGTTCCCTCCACCGGGAAGGCGGGCGGCCGTCGGTGACATTTGTCCTGCCGGAGTCCGTACAAGCGCCTCTGCCGACGGGGGTGGCCGCGCTCGTAGCTTCGGAGCATGACGGGACAGCATGTGAAGGAAGTCGCGCCGACGGCCCACGATTCCGGCAGGGACACGTCCGGCGTGGGAGCGGCGGGGCCGCCGGTCGCGGTGCGGTTCAGCGCGGTCGTGCGGCGGTTCGGGAAGGTGACGGCGGTCGACGGTCTGGACCTGGAGCTGCCACCGGGAAGACCGGTGGCGCTGCTGGGGAGGAACGGCGCGGGCAAGTCGACCACGCTCTCGCTCCTGCTGGGGCTGGACCGGCCGGACTCGGGAGCGGTGCGGGTCTTCGGCCGCGCGCCCGGGCGTGCGATGCGGGACGGGCTGGTCGGAGCGATGCTCCAGGACGCCGGCGGGGTGTCACGGGTGACGGTGCGGGAGGTGGTCGCGATGGCCGCCGCCGCGGCGCCCCGGCCGATGGCGGCCGGGGCGGCGATGGAGCTGGCGGGCGTCGCGGAGCTGGGCGCGCGCCGCGTCGACCGGCTCTCCGGCGGCCAGCAGCAGCGGGTGCGGTTCGCGCTGGCGGTGGTGGGTGATCCCCGGCTGCTGGTCCTCGACGAGCCGACGGCGGCGCTGGACGCGGCGGCGCGCCGGTCCTTCTGGGAGTCGCTGCGCGCCTTCGCCGACCGGGGCCGGACCGTGCTGTTCTCCACCCACTACATCGAGGAGGCCGACGACAACGCCGACCGGATCGTCGTCATCGACCGGGGCCGGATCGTCGCCGACGGCAGCGGCGCCCACATCAAGCGCTCGGTCGGGGTCCGGCTCGTCTCCCTCGACCTGGACGGCACGGACCCGCAGCGCTGGGCCGAGCTGCCCGGAGTGCTGAGCGTGACCGTCCACGGCGACCGGCTGCGCCTGCGTTCGGCCGACTCCGACGCCACCGTCCGGGCCCTGGCGGCCGCCGGGGCCGTACGCGGACTGGAGGTGTCCCCGGCACGGCTGGAGGACGCCTTCCTCGACCTGACCTCGGCGAAGACCGGCCCGGAAGGAGAGACCCGATGATGCGCGCACTCGGCCCGTACCTCGCCCTGGAGGTCCGGCGGACACTGCGGGACCCCTCGTTCCTGGTCTTCACCGTGGCCATGCCGGTACTGATGTACCTCCTCTTCACCAACCTCGGCCAGGTGGACGCCGAGTGGCGCGCGGTCGCGATGGTGGGGATGGCGGCGTACGCGGCGCTCGGCGCGGCCGTGTCGACGGGGACGGGCGTGGCCTCGGACCGTTCGTCGGGGTGGCTGCGGCAGTTGCGGGTCACCGCGCTCCCGCCGGCCGGGGCGGTGGTGGCGCGGGCGGCGAGCGGCGCGGTGACGGTGCTGCCCGCAGTGGCGGCGGTCCTCGCGGCCGGCGCCCTCGTCAACGGCGTGCGGCTGGCACTGTGGCAATGGGCGGCGCTGGCGGGCCAGTTGTGGCTGGGCTCGCTGCCGTTCACCCTGCTGGGACTGGGCAACGGCTACCGCCTGACCGCCCAGGCGACCGGTGTCGTCAACATGGTCACCGTGCTGGGACTCTCGGTGGTGGGCGGCCTCTGGTTCCCCGCCGAGGCTCTTCCCGCCTGGCTGAGTCCGGTCGCCGCGTACACCCCGGCCTCGCCGTTCGCCGCGCTGGGCCGCGCGGTGCTCGGCATCCCGACGGACGGCTGGGCGCTCGCCGTCCTGCCGGGCTGGGCGGTGGTGTTCGGCACGTACGCCGTGGCCTCGTACGGTCGGTCGGCACGCGCCGTCTGACGGGGGCGGGCGGGGGCATGGCGAGGCGAGTGGAGGGGGTTGCGATGCGGACGGACGAGGCGGACGGCTGCGAGGCGAGGAGGCCGCTGCCGGCGAGGCTGCGGCCGCGACGGCACCGGGGGTACACCTTCCTGCCCTGGCTGATCCTGGGCGCGGGAGCCCTGTCCCACCTGGTGCAGGGCGGGACACCCAACCCGTGGCTGGGCGGGCTGCACCTGCTGGTCTTCAACACCCTGTACATAGCGGTCGTCTTCCGCGCCTTCGACGAGCTGAAGCGCTCCAGCCCGTCGACCCTCTGGCTCCTCGGCGCGATGACGGCCGCCACCTACCTGGTGGCCGTCACCTACGGCGGCAGCTGGCTGATGTTCATCCCGCTGCTCTCCCTGGCCTGCGGCACCGTGCTGCGGGGGCGCCGGCTGGCCGTGGTGCTGGCGGTGCTCAGCGGGTCGGGCGCCGCGATAGCGGCCTGGGAGGGGAACCTGTGGAACGCCGTGTCGATCGGGTACGGGACGTACCTCTCGGGGCTGGTGACGGCGACGCTCCTGAGCCTGTCCCGGATGGTGGTGGAGCTGCAGCGGACCCGCCAGGAGCTGGCGCGGACGGCGGTCGAGCGGGAGCGGCTGCGGTTCTCCCGCGACCTGCACGATCTGCTGGGCCACACCCTCTCCGTGGTCGTCGTCAAGGCCGAGGCGGCCCGGCGGCTGGCACCGCACGACCCGGAGGCGGCGGGTGCGCAGATGCTCGACATCGAGGAGGTCGGGCGGCACGCCCTGACCGAGGTGCGGGAGGCCGTCTCCGGGTACCGGGAGGAGAGCCTGGGCGCAGAACTGGACCGTGCGCGCAGTCTGCTGGCGGCGGCCGGGGTCGCGATGGAGGTCAGCCGGGAGGGACCGCCGCTCCCGCTCCGGGTGGAGGCCCTGCTGTGCTGGGTGGTCCGGGAGGCGGCGACCAACGTGGTGCGGCACAGCGGCGCTTCGCGCTGCCGGTTCACGGTGTCGGCGGACCCCGAGGGCACGACCCGGCTGGACGTCACCGACGACGGCCGGGGCCGGCAGGAGCCGGGCGACGCCCCGGGAAGCGGCCTGGCGGGACTGGCCGAGCGGATCGGATCGGCGGGCGGACGGTTGCGGACCGGGCCGGGGCCGGAGGGGCGCGGCTTCTCCGTCCGGGCCGAACTGCCGATGTTCATGGAGTACGCCGAGTACACCGCGTCCGCCGGGCCGGGAGAAGAAGGGGACCGAGGTACCGGGGAGACGGAAGGGCGGACGGTGGTGGGGTCGTGAACGCGGGCAATGGGGCGAGGGGTTCGGCGCCCGCGGGCTCCCGGGACATCCCGGGCGGCGTCGGCGGCACGCTGCACCACGTGGAGGTGTGGGTCCGGGACCTGGAGGCGGCGGTGGCGTCCTGGGGATGGCTGCTGGAGCGGCTGGGCTGGGTTCCGTACCAGCGCTGGGAGTGCGGGCGGAGCTGGCGGCTGGGTGGGACCTATCTGGTCGTGGAGGCTTCTCCGGCGGTCCGGGGCGGGGCGTACGACCGGCGGCGGCAGGGAGTGAACCATCTGGCGTTCCATGTCGCGGGTGAGCAGGAGTGGGAGAAGGTGACGGCGGAGGCCCTGGAGCGGGGGTGGCGGCTGCTCTTCACCGACCGGCACCCCTTCGCCGGCGGGCCGGGGCACCGGGCCGCGTATCTGGAGAACGGGGAGGGGTTCGAGGTGGAGCTGGTGGCGGTGGAGGAGGGCACGGAGGCCGTGGGCGGGGCCGGTCCGGGGGCGGGGGTGCCTTCGTGAACGGGACGACGGGGGCGGGCGGGCTGGGGAAGTCCGTGCGGGTGCTGCTCGCCGAGGACCAGGGGATGATGCGCGGTGCGCTGGCCCTGCTTCTGGGGATGGAGCCGGACTTGGAGGTCGTCGCCCAGGTCGGGTCCGGGGACGAGGTGGTGAGCGCGGCCCTGGACCAGCGCCCGGACGTGGCGCTGCTGGACATCGAGATGCCGGGGCTGAGCGGTCTGGAAGCGGCGGCGTTACTCCGGGATCACCTGCCGGGGTGCCGGGTGGTGATGGTGACGACCTTCGGGCGACCGGGATATCTGCGCCGGGCGATGGATGCCGGGGCGGCCGGGTTCGTGGTCAAGGACGGGCCGGTGGAGGAGTTGGCCGAGGCGGTGCGGCGGGTGCTGCGCGGGGAGACGGTGATCGATCCGGCGCTGGCGGCGGCCGCGTTGAGCGCCGGCCCCAATCCGTTGACGGGCCGCGAACGGGACGCCCTGAACGCCTCGGCGGACGGGGCGACGGTGGCGGACATCGCGGTGCGGCTGCGGCTCTCGGAGTCGACGGTGCGCAACTACCTCTCCGCCGCGATCGGCAAGACCTCGACCCGCAACCGCATGGAGGCGGTCCGGGAGGCCCGCCGCCAGGGGTGGCTCTGACGGCGGCCGGGGTGGCTCCCGCCAGGACGCCACCCCGGACCAGGCGCACGGACGGGTGCGGAGGAAGACGAGGGAGGTCCCCGGCCGGTCAGCCTTCCTGGCGGAGGGGCGCGGCTCCCGGGGTGTCCCCGCGGGCGGCCGTGGGGTTGATGCCGGGCGGGTCCTCCTTGGCCGGGTGGTCCGTGGAGGGCGGGCCCGAGGCGGTGGGGGCCGTGGAGGTGCGGCGGCGTTCGCGGGGAAGCCAGAGCAGGCCGAGGACGAAGGCGCCGGCGAGCATGACGGCGGCGGTGCGGAAGGCGAGGGCGTAGCCGTCGGTGAGGGCCTCGGGGGCGTCGGCGCCCGCCGTGGCGGAGGCGGCGACGGTGGAGAGGATGGCCAGGCCCAAAGCGCCGCCCATGGTGCGGGAGGTGTTGATGAGGCCGGAGACCAGTCCGGCGTCGCGCGGGTCGGCGCCGGAGACGGCGAGGGAGGCGAGCGGGGTTCCGGCGAGGCCGGCGCCGGCCATCATGACGATGCCGGGGCCCAGGATGTCACCGAGGAACGTGCCGTCCGCCCGCATCGTCGACTGCCAGCCGAACCCGGCGGCGGCCACGGCGGTACCGAGGAGGACCACCGGGCGGGCCCCCAGGGAGCGCATCAGCACGGGCGCCAGTTTGGCGCCGGAGACGACGGCGAGGGAGCTGGGGATCAGGGCCAGACCGGCGAGGAGCGGGGAGTAACCGAGCACGTTCTGCGCGTACAGGGTCATGAAGAACCACATGCCCATCATCGCCGCGCCGCTGATGATCATGACGGCGTTGGCGGCGGAGACCGAGCGGACGCGGAAGAGCTTCAGCGGCATCAGCGGGGCGCGCGAACGGGCCTCGACCAGCAGGAAGCCGAGGATCAGCAGGACGGCGACCGCGAGGGCGACCAGGGTGCCGGGGGCGTCCCAGCCCTGGGCCTCGGTCTCGGCGATGCCGTAGGCGAGGACGGCGAGTCCGGCGGTGACGAGGACGGCGCCGGGCAGGTCGAGGCGGCGGCCGGTGGTGGCGCGGCTCTCGGTGAGCCAGCGGGACGCGGCGGCGAGCACGGCGATGCCGATCGGGACGTTGATGAGGAGGACCCAGCGCCAGGACAGGCCGTCGGTGAGCACCCCGCCGACCAGGCCCCCGGCCGCGCCACCGCCGGCACCCACCGCCGACCAGGTGCCGATGGCGCGGGCCCGGGCGGGCCCCTCGGGAACGGCGGAGGTGAGCAGCGTCAGGGTGGACGGGGCGAGGACGGCGGCGCCCAGACCCTGGACGGCGCGGGCGGCGAGGAGTTGCCAGCCTTCCTGGGCCACTCCCCCGGCCAGCGAGGCGGCGGTGAAGACGGCGAGGCCGACGAGGAACATCCGCTTGCGGCCGAAGAGGTCCCCGGCCCGGCCGCCGAAGAGCATGAACCCGGCGAAGGCGATGGAGTAGGCGTTGACCACCCACTGGAGGCCCGTGGCGCTCAGCGCCAGGTCCTCGCGCATCGAGGGCAGTGCGACGTTGACGACGGAGACGTCGAGCACGACGAGGAACTGCCCGGCGCAGACGGCGAGGAGAACCGCCCAGGTCGGAGGGGTACGGCGGCCCGCGGCACGCGCGGAATCGGGGAGAGGGTGGTCGGCCATACCTGTCATGGTCGCAGGCCGGGCGTGGCCCGTACACCGAGAAAGGGGGAGACCGGGACAAGGGACCACGCGGTGGGCGGAGGGACGTAGGTCCATCGGCCGAGGCGGCGCGTGACCGGGCCGCCCGTGCGGCGGGCCGGCCACGCGCCGGAGACCTGGTGGGCTCAGCCGCCCTGCCCCGTCGCGGGCGGCGCCTGCGGTCCCGGGCCGCCCTGCCCCACTTCGCCGATCAGGGCGTCGGCCAGCCCCTCCTTGCGGATGCGCAGGTCGACGTAGACGAGGGCGGCGGTGAGGTGGGTGAGGGTCATGCCGACGATCTGGACCACCGAGCCCACCAGCAGACCGATCACCGAGCCGACCAGGATGTCGGCGAGGAGCGCGCGTACCTCCGCGCTGCCGAACCATCCCGTGTCCGTGTTGTCCACGACGAGCGAGTCGGCGGGGCTCTGGAACGCGCCGGTGAGGATCTGCAGGGCGAGGCTCAGCCCCATCGCCATGAGGGCCGCGAGGAGCAACAGCCCGAAGGTGCGCCACCAGTTGTCACGGACCAGCCGGACGGAGCGGCGGAGGGCACCGACAGGGCGCTGGCCCTCGAACACGGCCGCCGGAGTGGCGAGGGCCAGCCTGATCCCCAGCCAGACCGCGAGCGCGGCCACTCCGAGGAACAGGAAGGGCATCAGCACCAGCCAGGGACCCGCATCGCCCCGGGAGAGCAGCGCGACCATGGTCAGGACCATGAAGAGGGCCATCAGCGCGACCGGGATCGCCACGATCAGCCCGCTCAGCAGCTGGATGCCGAGGACGGCCGGGAAGCGCTTCACCGACCTGAGGACCTGGCCGAACCGGGCGGGGCGGCCGAGCACCGCCTCGCGGGTGACGGTGGTGCAGGCCACGGCGACGGCCGCGTTGACGACCAGCGCGAGCACCATGAGGGTGCCCCAGATCAGGCCGAAGGAGGCCACCACAGCGGTCAGCTCGGAGCTGGACGGCAGCCCGTCGGCGGAGCTGTCGAAGAGCCGGTCGATCGTGTCCCGCTGGGCGTACCAGCCGGCGAACAGGGCGCCGGCCCCGACCACGGCGTACACGCCGTAGATCACGCCGGCCACCCCGAACAGGCCCCCCGGGTAGCGGCGCATCGTCGCGAAGACGCCGCCGAAGATGTCGCCGGCCTGGAGCGGACGCAGCGGGATGACGCCCGGCTTCGGCGCGGGCGGCGGCCACCCCCAGCCCCACGGCGGCGGGGGCGGCGGTCCCCACGCGGGTCCGCCGGGCTGTCCCGGGCCCTGCCCGCCGCCCTGGCCACCCGGCCCCGGTCCTGGCTGTCCGTACGTCATGTGGGTCCCCCCTGTCGACGGCGCGCGTCCCCTGACCGCGCCGGTGGTTGTCCGGCCGGCGGGCGCCCTGCGTCGCACTCCCCCGTCACGCTCCCCCGCGCCCCCCCGGAGCTGCCAACGTATCCGCAGGTCAGCGGCAGGGGGAGAGGGAGAGCCCGGACCGTTATCAGCCCGATGCGGGGAGGGGGTCCGCGGTCAGCGGAAGGCGGCGTGGCCGGTGAGGGCCTGGCCGAGGGAGAGGGTGTGCATCTCGGTGGTGCCCTCGTAGGTGAGGACGGACTCCAGGTTGTTCATGTGGCGGATGACCGGGTACTCCAGGGAGATGCCGTTGGCACCGAGGATGGTGCGGGCGGTGCGGCAGATCTCGATGGCCTCGCGGACGTTGTTGAGCTTGCCGAAGCTGATCTGCGCGGGGTGGACGCCGCTCTCGCTGTCCTTGAGGCGGGCGAGGTGGAGGGCGGTGAGGGTGCCCTTGTGGAGTTCGAGGGCCATGTCGACCAGCTTCTGCTGGGTGAGCTGGAAGGCGGCGATGGGCTTGCCGAACTGCTCGCGCTGTCCGGCGTAGTCGGCGGCGGCCTGCCAGGCGGAGCGGGCGGCTCCCAGCGCGCCCCAGACGATGCCGTAGCGGGCCTCGTTGAGGCAGGTCAGAGGTGCGGAGACGCCTCGGGCGCCGGGGAGTTCGGCGGAGGCGGGCAGGCGGACGCCGTCCAGGACGAGTTCGCTGGTGACGCTGGCGCGCAGGGACATCTTCCGCTTGATCAGGGGGGCGGAGAAGCCGGGGGTGTCGGTGGGGACGGCGAAACCCCGGATGCCGTCGTCGGTCTGGGCCCAGACGACGGCGACGGCCGCCACGGCGCCGTTGGTGATCCACATCTTGCGGCCGTCGAGGACCCAGTCGCCGCCGTCGCGCCGGGCGCGGGTACGCATCGAGGCGGGGTCGGAGCCGTGGTCGGGCTCGGTCAGGCCGAAGCAGCCGATCGCCTCTCCGGCGGCCATCCGCGGCAGCCACTCCTGCTTCTGCTCCTCGGAGCCGAACCGGTGCAGGGCGTACATGGCGAGCGAGCCCTGCACGGAGACGAAGGAGCGCAGCCCGGAGTCGCACGCCTCCAGTTCGCGACAGGCGACGCCGTAGGCCAGGGCGCTGGTGCCCGCGCAGCCGTACCCCTCCAGGTGCATGCCGAGCAGCCCCATCGCCCCGAAGTCGCGGGCGAGTCCGGGCAGGTCGGGGATGTCCCCGCGCTCGAACCAGTCCCCGATGTGCGGGGCGATCCTGTCGTCGCAGTACCGGCGGACGGTGTCGCGGACGGCCCGGTCCTCGTCCCCGAGGAGCGCTTCGAGGCCCAGCGGGTCGACGGGGTCGAGCGGGGCGCGGCGGGTGCTGGCGGACATGCGGTCTCCCTGAGGGTCGGGGATGGGTACGGCAGTGGTGCGGACGCAGCGGTTCCGGAGGGGGGCGGGTCAGGAGGCGGGCCCGCCGAGGATGCGGGCAAACTCGGCCTCGTCGTAGCCGAGTTCGGTGAGGATCTCGGCGCTGTGCTCGCCCAGGGCGGGCGGGGCGGTGCGGACCGGTGGGCGGACGCCCTGGAAGCTGACCGGGAAGGCGACCTGGCGCAGTGGGCCGCCGGTGGCCGGGTGGTCGACGGTCCGGACCATGCCGAGCGCCTCGGTCTGCGGGGAGGCGTAGACCTCGTCGAGGTGGCGGACGGGGGCGGCCGGGACCCCGGCTTCCCGGAGGAGGGCGCTCCAGTGGGCGGTGGGGCGGGTGGCGAGGAGGGGTTCGAGGTGGGCGTTGAGGGCGTCGCGGTGGGTGACGCGGGCGCTGTTGGTGGTGAAGCGCGGGTCGTCGGCGAGGGCGGGGAGGCCGAGGGCCGCGACGAGGGAGCGGAAGAGGGCGTCGTTGCCGACGGCGACGACGAGGTGCCCGTCGGCGGTGGCGTACGCCTGGTAGGGGACGAGGCTGGGGTGGCCCGAGCCGAGCCGGGTGGGGCGCTCGCCGGTGGCGAAGTGGGCGGTGGCCCAGTTGACGTGCAGGGCGAGCTGCGACTCGTAGAGGGAGGTGGTGAGGTACTGGCCCTTTCCGGTGCGGGCTCGCTCGACGAGGGCGGCGGTGACTCCGGCGAGGCCGAAGAGGGCGGCGCCGAGGTCGCCGATGGCGTAACCGGCCTTCACCGGGGGGCCGTCGGGTTCGCCGGTGAGGGACATGAGGCCGGCGGCGGCCTGGGCGGTCATGTCGTAGCCGGGTTCTCCGGCGAGGGGGCCCTGCTCGCCGAAGGCGGAGAGGTGCAGGACGACCAGGTGCGGGTGGCGGGCGCTCAGTTCCTGGTAGGCGAAGGTGCGGGAGAGGGAGGAGCCGGGGCGGAAGTTCTCGACGGCGATGTCGGCGCGGGCGAGGAGGCGGTGGGCGGCCTCCTCGCCCCGCTCGGTGGTGAGGTCGAGGGTGAGGGAGCGTTTGTTCCGGTTGGCGGCGAGGTAATAGGTGGCGTCGTCGCCCTGGAAGGGCGGGCCCCAACGGCGGGTGGGGTCGCCGCCGTCGGGGTGTTCGACCTTGACGACCTCGGCGCCGAGGTCGGCGAGGGACATCGTCAGGTAGGGCCCGGCGAGGATCTTGGAGAGGTCGACGACGCGGATTCCGGCGAGCGGGCCGGGGCGCTCGGGGGCCGGCCCGGGAGCGGGCTGCTGCATGCGTCCTCCACTGGTGGGCGGCGGGGGCTGTCCCGGCCGCGGCGGGTGGCGTGGTGCGTCGCGCGACGGGATCACTCTGCCCGAGCCGGTCGGGTCAGGTCCATGACGGAGGCCGGGTCCGGGCCGTGTCCGGGCCTCTCCGCGCTCCCCCGGTGCGCCCCCTGACGCGTCCCGTGCGGGGGCGCGTGCCTCCGGGGCGCCCGCCCGGAGCGCGCGGCGACGGGGAATAGTGGAGCCGTCAACCAGCTTCTCCGTACATGTAGTTGGTGCGGCGGGGTGATGCCCCCTGCCCGCCCGTCCCCACAGCTCATCAGGAGGTCCCCCTTGCCGCAGGTCCCCGGTCCGGCACCCACCCCGAAGGTTCCGCCCACCTCTTCCGGCGGCGGCCGGGGCATCGTCGCCGTTCTCGCCTTCGCGGGGATCACGGTGGCGGTGATGCAGACCCTGCTGGTGCCGGTCATCAAGGATCTGCCGGTGCTGCTGGGAACCGGCGTCGCCGACGCGACCTGGGTGATGACGGCGACCCTGCTGGCGGGCGCGGTGGCGACGCCGGTCATGGGGCGGCTCGGCGACCTGTACGGCAAGAAGCGGCTGCTGCTGCTCTGCCTCGCGGTGATGGTGGGCGGCTCGGTGCTCTGCGCCCTCACCTCCGCGCTGGTGCCGATGATCGTGGGCCGGGCGCTCCAGGGGTTCGCGATGGGCGCCATCCCGCTGGGCATCGGCATCATGCGGGACGTGCTGCCGGCGGAGCGGCTGCCCTCGGCGATGGCGCTGATGAGTTCCTCCATAGGCGTCGGCGGCGGCCTCGCCCTGCCCGCCGCCGCGCTGATCGCCCAGCACGCCGACTGGCACGCCCTGTTCGTCGCCTCCGCCGTCCTCGGCACCGCCGCCTTCACCCTGGCCTGGTGGATCTGCCCGGAGAGCCCGGTGCGCGCCGAGGGCCGCTTCGACCTGCCGGGGGCGGTGGGGCTCGCGGCGGGCCTGATCTGCCTGCTGCTGCCGGTCACCAAGGGCACCGAGTGGGGGTGGACGGCCCCGGCGACGCTCGGCCTCTTCGGCGCGGGCCTGCTGGTGCTGACCGGCTGGGGGCTGTACCAGCTGCGGTCCTCCTCGCCCCTGGTCGACCTGCGCACCAGCGTCCGGCGCACGGTCCTGCTGACCAACCTCGCCTCGGTCATGCTCGGCGTCGCCTTCTACGCCGTCTCCCTGGTCCTGCCCCAGCTGGTGCAGCTCCCCACCGCCACCGGCTACGGCCTGGGCGAGTCGATGATCGTGGCGGGCCTGTGCATGGCCCCCCTCGGCCTGACGATGATGCTGGTCTCCCCGCTCTACGCCCGCCTGTCCACCCGCTACGGGCCCCGTTCGACGCTGCTGCTGGGCATGGCGGTGATCATGGTGGGCTACGGCGGCGGACAGGCGCTGCTCACGGCGGCCTGGCAGACCGCGGTGATCGCGGCGGTCCTCGGCGCGGGGATCGGGCTGGCCTACTCCTCGCTGCCCGCGCTGATCATCGGCGCCGTCGACCCGCGCGAGACCGGTGCGGCCAACGGCCTGAACACGCTGATGCGGTCGGTCGGCACCTCCCTGTCCAGCGCCGTCATCGGCATGGTGCTGGCCGGGACGGCCGTCCCGTTCGGCGGGGTGGAGCTGCCGTCGATGACCGGGTTCCGGCTGGCCTTCCTCATCGCCACGGGGGCGGTCGCGGTCGGCGTGGTGCTCGCCTTCTTCCTGCCGTCGGGGCTGCCGGCCCGGCCGGAGCAGGCCCTCATCGCGCCCCTCGGGGAGCCCGCCGCGCCGCGAGAGGACCCGTACGCGCTGACCGGGCGGGTCCGCGATGCCGGCGGGGTGCCCGTCGCCCACGCCAACGTCACCCTGCTCACCCCGGGCGGCGTCCAGACCGCCCGGACCACCGCCGACGAGGCGGGGGCGTTCCGGCTGACCGCGCCGGGCCCCGGCCGGCACCTCCTGGTCGCCTCGGCGAGCGGGCACACCCCGCAGGCCGTACCGGTGCACACCGGCGGCGCCACCGCACCGGCCCCCGTGGAGCTGGTGACCGGGCTGGCCAGGGCGGGGGCGGCGCTGGCGCCCTGACCTGCGGCCGGGGCGCCCCGCCGGTCCGCGCACCGGGGGCGTACGGCACGATGGGGCGGCCATCGACCCCCTCGCGTACTGGAGCGTCCCGCATGGAACAGCAGGCCGTCGCCGCCCCCGGACCCGCCGTCCTCGCGGCGTTCGAGAACGCCAAGGGCTTCATGCCCGTCGACGAGGGGCTGGCGCTGTACGCGGCGGCCGTCGAGGCGGCCGGTCTGGGGCTGCCGCTGCTGGAGGTCGGCACGTACTGCGGGCGCTCCACGGTGCTGCTGGCCGACGCGGCCCGGCGGGCGGGCGTGCTCGCGCTCACCGTCGACCACCACCGGGGGAGCGAGGAGCAGCAGCCCGGCTGGGAGTACCACGATCCCGAGGTGGTGGACCCGGTGGTCGGGCGGATGGACACCCTGCCGACCTTCCGACGGACGCTGCACGCGGCGGGCCTGGAGGAGCACGTGGTGGCGCTGGTCGGCCGCTCCCCGCAGGTGGCGGCGGTGTGGCAGGGCCCGCTCGGCCTGGTCTTCGTCGACGGCGGCCATACCGACGAGCACGCGAGCGGCGACTACGAGGGGTGGGCGCCGAAGGTGGCGGACGGGGGCCTGCTGGTGATCCACGACGTCTTCCCCGACCCGGCCGACGGCGGCCAGGCGCCCTACCGGATCTATCTGCGGGCGCTGGAGTCGGGCCGGTTCGCGGAGGTCTCGGTGACAGGTTCGCTGCGGGTGCTCCGCAAGTCCGCGCCGGACGCCGGGCGCCGATAGCATCGCGGGCGTGTCGTACGACGGGGAAGCAGACGAGGGAGGCCGTCCGGCGGGCCGCCGGTGGAAGCTGGTGGCCGCGGCGGCCGTGGTGCCCGCCGCGCTGGCCGGCTGGCTGCTGTGGCAGGCGCTCGGCGCGGACGGGGGCGACGGCGGGGACGGTCGGGGCGCGGCCGCGCCCTCGGTGAGCGCGCCCGTCTCGCCCTCCGGGGAGCCGTCGCCGGAGGGCGAGAAGTCCCCGGCGGAACCGTCCGGAAAGCCCTCCTCCGGCACCGAGTCCTCCCGAAAGCCCGCCTCGGGCCCGCTGGCCGGGAAGACCGTGGTGGTGGACCCGGGCCACAATCCGGGGAACCGGAACCACACGGCCGAGATCAACCGGCAGGTGGACGTGGGGACGCACCGCAAGGAGTGCGACACCACCGGGACCTCCACCGACGACGGGTACGCGGAGGCGGAGTTCACCCTCGACGTGGCGCACCGGCTGCGTGATCTGCTCGAAGAGCGGGGCGCCACCGTCACGTTGACCCAGGACGGCGACCGGCCGTTCGGGCCGTGCGTCGACGAGCGGGCCCGGATCGGCAACGAGGCGAAGGCCGATGCCGTCGTCTCCGTGCACGCCGACGGCTCCACCGCCGCGGGCCACCGGGGCTTCCACGTGATCCTCCCGGCGGCCGTCCACGGCGGCGGCGCCGACACCCGCCCGATCGTTGCCGACTCCCGGCGCCTCGGCGAGCGCATCGCGGGCAAGCTGGTGCAGCGCACCGGTTCCGCGCCCTCCAACTACATCGGCGGCGGCACCGGCCTCGACGTCCGCGACGACCTCGGCGGACTCAACCTCTCCACGGTCCCGAAGGTCTTCGTGGAGTGCGGGAACATGCGCGACGCCCAGGACGCCGCCCTGCTGAAGGACGCGGGCTGGCGTCAGAAGGCGGCGCTCGGCATGGCCGACGGCATCACGCTCCACCTGCGGGGGTAGGTGCCCGGCAGGCCGTTCGGGGGGAGGCTGTGCAGGTCTTGACAGACCTCCTTTCCCGGCAGACACCCCACGGGGACGGACGGTAGTGTCCTCCGTACGATGGGGGGTCACCCCCCACGCTTCGCACCGGCACTGCGCCAGGGCGACAGCGGACGCCCACTTGACCACGAGACGACTGACGAAGGACCTGAAGTGAATATCCGCTCTCTCACACGAGGCGACGGCGTGGTGATCGTGGCAGCGGTGCTGCTGTTCGTCGCCTCGTTCCTCTCCACCTGGAGCTGTGACGGCTCGGCCTGCGCGGGCGTGAAGCTCCCGATGGCGTGGGACAACGGAGCCCTCGTGATGGGTGTCTACCTCGCCGGCGTCATCGGGGCCGCGCTGATCGTGGTCGCCCGGATGCTCCCCAACCCCCTCAAGGTCGCCGGGATCGACCTCGGCCAGGCCGGGATCGTCATCTCGGTCTTCGCCGCGTGGAGCGCGCTCGGTGCCATCTTCGACCCGGGCGGCTCGCTGGACACCGGAAGCGCGGGTCCGGACGCGGGCGCCGGCCTCATCCTCGGCCTCATCGCCGCCCTGATCCTGGCGGGCGCCGCCGTCGCCACCCCCCTGGTCCCGGCCCTCAAGGGCGCCCTCATCGGCGCCCCCAAGCCGCAGACCCCGCAGCCGTACGGCGGCCAGCCGCAGGGCGGTTACGGCTACCCGGGCGCCCAGCAGCAGCCCTACGGCGCGCAGCCCGGCCAGCCCCAGTCGTACGGCGGCCAGCCCGGCCAGCCCTTCGACGCCCAGCAGGCGCAGGCCCAGCAGGCGCCGCAGCCCCAGGCGCAGCAGCAGGCCCAGCAGCCCCAGGCGCCGTCGCAGGGCGGGGAGTTCGCCCCGTTCTGGTTCGCGGTGCCGGTGGCCCGCCCGCTCTACGGCGAGGACGGCGCGCCGACGCCGATCGCCGAACTCGCCCCGGGCAACTGGTACCTGGCGGTCGAGCAGCGCGGTGCGGCACTGATCGCGCAGACCCAGGAGGGCCGCCGCGGCGTCCTCCAGGACACCACGGGCATCCAGCGCGGCTGACCGCGCGGACCGACGAAGTGGCCCCGCCTCCGGAGGAATCCGGGAGCGGGGCCGCTTTCGCGTGTACGGGTCAGCAGCACTCGGGGTCGAGGCCGGCCGGGAGCCGTGAGCCGGAGAAGACGGCGCAGGTCGGCTCGTCGCCGCCGAGCGCGGCCACCGCGAGGAGCAGCGATCCGGCGGTCCAGGTGGTGAGTTCGCGCGGCCAGATCGCCTCGTCCTCGAAGACGTACCCGGTCCAGTACAGGCCGCTCTGGGCGTCGCGCAGGTGCTGGACGGACTGGAGGATCTCCAGGGCCCGGTCGGACTCGCCCATCACCCAGAGGGTCAGGGCCAGTTCGCAGCTCTCGCCGCCGGTGACCCACGGGTTGGGCACGACGCAGCGCACGCCGAGCTTGGGGACGACGAAGCGGTCCCAGCCCTCGTCGATGCGGGCCTTGGCCTCGGCCCCGGTGACGGCGCCGCCGAGGACCGGGTAGTACCAGTCCATCGAGTAGCGGTTCTTGTCGAGGAACCGTTCGGGGTGGCGGCGGATCGCGTGGGCGAGCAGGCCGGTGGCGAGTTCCCAGTCGGGCTGGGGCTCCTCGCGCTGCTCGGCGATGGCCAGCGCGCAGCGCAGCGCCTGGTGGATGGAGGAGGAGCCGGTCAGCAGGGCGTCGGTGACGGCGGTGCCGTCGGCCTCGCGCTTCCAGCCGATCTGCCCGCCGGGCTGCTGGAGGGCGAGGACGTGCTCGACGGCGGCGACCACCACCGGCCACATCCGGTCCAGGAAGGCGTCGTCGCCGGTGGCGAGGTAGTGGTGCCAGACGCCGACCGCGACGTAGGCGGTGAAGTTGGACTCGCGGCCGAGGTCGGTGGGCTCCCCGGCCTCGCCGTCGGCGTAGGCGGCGTACCAGGAGCCGTCGGGCAACTGGTGGCGGGCGAGCCACTCGTAGGCGCGGGCGGCGGCCTCGTGCGCGCCGGCCGCGTCGAGGGCCATGGCGGCCTCGGTGTGGTCCCACGGGTCGAGGTGGTGGCCGCGGAACCACGGGATGGCGCCGTCGGCGCGCTGCACGGCGAGCAGGCCCGCGACGGTGGCGCGGGCCTGCTGCTCGGTCAGGACCCCGGGCAGGACGAGGTGTTCCGTCCGGGGAGCGGTCACTTGGCGGCCGCCGTCGGGGTGTGCGGCTTGGTGGCGTAGGCGACGAAGCTCTTGCCGACGACCGGGTTGAGCAGCTGCTCGGCGACCCGGGTCAGGGCGGGCTTCTTCATGATGTCCCAGACCAGCAGCTTGTGGTACGCGCGGACCGGCAGCGCCTTGTCGTTGTCGACGCCGAAGGCGCACTTGAGCCACCAGTAGGGGCTGTGCAGGGCGTGCGCGTGGTGGGTGCCGTAGGGCTTGAGTCCGGCACCGCGCATCTTGGCGAGGAGTTCGTCGGCCTTGTAGATGCGGATGTGGCCGCCCTCGACCTCGTGGTACGCGTCGGAGAGCGCCCAGCAGACCTTCTCGGGGCCGTAGCGGGGCACGGTGACGGCGATGCGGCCGCCCGGCTTGAGGACGCGGACCATCTCGGCGAGGACGCCCTTGTCGTCGGGGATGTGCTCCATCACCTCGGAGATGATGACGACGTCGAACGACTCGTCGGGGAACGGCAGGTTGAGGGCGTCGCCCTCCATCGCGGTGGCGGTGGCGCCGGCCGGGGCCTCACCGGCCTCCTTCATCGCCGCGAACCAGGTGGCGACCTCGCGGATCTCCTCGCCGTTCTGGTCGAGGGCGACCACCTGCGCGCCGCGCCGGTAGCACTCGAAGGCGTGGCGTCCCGCTCCGCAGCCCAGATCGAGCACGCGGTCGCCGGCGGCGAGCGGGAAGCGGGTGAAGTCGACGGTCAGCACGTGGACCTGCTTTCGCGGTCGGGTCGGGCGGTGGTGGCCGGGGCGGCGGGGCGACCCGGGCTCCCGACGAGGGCCTGGCGGTAGTGGGCGACCGTGCCGAGGGCGGCCTGGCGCCAGGTGAACTTGGCGAGGACCCGGGCGCGCCCCGCGGTGCCGAGGCGGCGGCGCAGCTCCGGGTCGGCGAGGAGCTTGCCGAGGGCGGCGGCGAGCGCGCCGGCGTCGCCGGGCGGGACGGCGAGGCAGGTGTCGCCGTCGGTGCCCGCGACCTCGGGGATGGCGCCGCCCGTGGTGGCGACCAGCGGGGTGCCGGTGGCCATGGCCTCGGCGGCGGGCAGCGAGAAGCCTTCGTAGAGGGAGGGGACGCAGGCGATCTCGGCGGAGCGGATCAGGTCGACCAGTTCGGTGTCGCTGATGCCCTTGACGAACTCGATGGCGTCGGTGAGGCCGAACCGCTCGATGGCCTGGGCGACCGGCCCGTCCTCGGCGGGGCGGCCGACGACGACGAGGTGGGCGTCGGGGTTCTCGGTGCGGAGCTTGGCGAGCGCCTCCACCAGGTGGACGAGGCCCTTGAGGGGAACGTCGGCGCTGGAGGTGGTGACGATCCGGCCGGGCACCTCGGCGACGGACGGGTCGGGCGAGAAGAGGTCGGTGTCGGCGCCGATGTGCACCACGTGGACGCGGTCGGGGCGGACGCCGAAGTGGTCGACGATCTCCTGGCGGGAGGTGCCGGAGACGGTGAGGACCGAGGGCAGCTTCCGGGCGACACGTTTCTGCATCCGCGTGAAGCCGTACCAGCGCCGGACCGAGAGGCGGCGGATGAAGGAGGGCGCGGCGTCCAGCTCCAGCTGCCGGTCGACGGTGATGGGGTGGTGCACGGTGGTGACGAGCGGGGCGCCGAGGGCGCGGTCGCCGCCGAGCAGGCCGTAGCCGAGCGTCTGGTTGTCGTGGATCACGTCGAACCGGCCGGCGAGGGCCGCGAGGTGGCGGCGGGCGCGCAGGCTGAAGGTGAGCGGCTCGGGGAAGCCGCCGGTCCACATGGTGGCGACCTCCAGCGCGTCGACCCAGTCGCGGTACTCGCCCCAGCCAGGGGTGCGGAACGGGTCGGGCTGGCGGTAGAGGTCGAGGCTGGGCAGCTCGGTGAGGTGGACGCCCTCGTCGAGGACCGGGTAGGGCTGCGCGCCGATGACCTCGACGTGGTGGCCGAGGCGGGCCAGTTCGCGGGAGAGGTGGCGGACGTAGACGCCCTGGCCGCCGCAGAAGGGGTCGCCCTTGTAGGTGAGGAGGGCGATGCGCAGGGGCCTGGCGCCGTCGGCGAGGGAGCCGCCCGAGGCCGGTTCCGGGGCGGCTTCCTCGCGTGCGGGGTCCGCCTCCATGGCCTCAGCGGTCACTACCCGGTCCCCTTCTGCCAGCCCGATGGTCCCGGGAGGTTACGCCGGGACTCCGATCCGCAACAAGTTTCACCGCGGTCGGTCTTGATCGTTCACGAAGCATCGAATCTACCGGCAGGTAGCTCGTTCAGAACCCCCGGAACAGGTGATTCGCACCACGGCGGGCCAAGGAGGGCCGTACGGCTCCCGGCCCTTGGCACGGGCCCGGACGGCGGCCCCGGCCCGGCCCGCGCCCGCACCGGTACAGTGACCGGGTCGTCGTCAGGACCGTGTGAGGGGAAGCCGGTGGGAATCCGGCGCTGACCCGCAGCCGTGAGCCGCCCGCGAGGGGTGGCGCAGCCGGAATGCCTCCTCGGACTCATGACCGGCTCACGCCGCCGGACCCCTCCGGCGGCCGGCACCGTCGAGGCATACGGAGCCGGAGCCCGGCGCCTTCGCGCGCCCGTGCCCGGCTTCCTTCAGGAGAGGGCACCCCACCCATGACCGTCCGTCGCAGCGCCCTGGCGCTCACCGCGCTGACCGCACTGACGGCGGCGTCGGCCGCCTTCGCTCCGGCCGCTGTCGCCGAGGACTCCCCCGCCCCCTCCGCCAAGCTGCCCTCGGGCCTGTACGGCGACAGCGACCCGACCTACGACGGCGTCTACCGCCAGTCCCTCGCGCTGCTCGCGCAGCACACCGCCGGGGTCGAGCCGGCCGCGAAGGCCGTCGACTGGCTGACCGGCCAGCAGTGCGCCGACGGCTCGTTCGCCCCGTTCCGCGCCGACCCGTCGGCCGACTGCGACGCCAAGACGCCGGTCGACACCAACCAGACCGCCACCGCCGTGCAGGCGCTCGCCGCGCTCGGCGGTCACGACGAGGTGGTCGGCAAGGCCGTCGACTGGCTGAAGTCGGCGCAGAACGACGACGGCGGCTGGGGGTACGTGCCCGGCGGCGACACCGACACCAACTCGACCTCGCTGGTGATCGGCGCCCTCGCCGCCACCGGCACGAAGGCCGACGCGGTCACCTCCAAGAAGGACAAGACCCCCGGGGACGCGCTGCTCGGCCTCAGCCTGAAGTGCGCCGACGGCGGCGCCTTCGCCTTCCAGCCGGAGAAGAACGGCGACCTCACCGCCAACGAGGACGCCACCGCCGCCGGAGTCCTCGGCGGCCTCGGCTCCTCCCTCGTCGTCACCAAGGGCGACTCCGCCGCGCGGACCGCCTGCGAGAAGCCGGCCGACGCCCGCGCGGCCGCCGCCAACGGCGCCGCCCACCTCGCCGGCGTCCTCGAGAAGGACGGCCACCTGACCTCAGCCATGCCCGGCGCCGAGGACCAGCCCGACACCGGCAACACCGCCGACGCGGTGACCGCCCTCTACGCGGCCGGGCTGACCGACGCCGCGAAGAAGCCGCTGGCCTGGCTGGAGAAGAACGGCCCGGCCTGGGCGAAGCAGTCCGGCCCCTCCGCCTGGGCCCAGCTCGTCCTCACCGCCCACGCCACCGGCACCGACCCGCGCGCCTTCGGCGGAACCGACCTGGTCGCCGGGTTGAACGCCACCGGCCCCGCGCCGAAGTCCACGGAGCAGACCCCGAGCGCCCAGGACTCCGCGGAGCAGGCGGCGGACGAGGACGGCCCGCAGATCAGCGTCTGGTGGATCGTCGGCGTCGGCCTGCTCGTCGGCGCGGGCGTCGGCCTGATGATCAGCCTGCGCAACAAGTCCGGCCGCAAGTGACCCCCGGCCCCACCGCGTCCCGCCCCGCCCGCACCACCCTGCGGGCGGGGTTCGCACTGCTCCTCGGCCTGCTGCTGGCCGTGCTCCTGGCGGCGCCCGCGCAGGCCGCCGGCTACCGGTACTGGTCGTTCTGGGAGCGCGAGGGCTCCGGTTGGAACTACGCCACCCAGGGACCGGCCCAGCTCCGTCCGGAGGACGGCTCGGTGCAGGGATTCCGGTTCGCGGTGAGCGCGGAGGCGGACGACTCCGCCGCGCCCCGCTCGGAGGCGGCCTTCGCGGAGATCTGCGAGGAGACCGGGGAGCGCGCGGGGCGCAAGCGGATCGCGCTCGTCCTCGACTTCGGCACCCCGGCCGACGCCCCCGAGGGCGAGCGCCCGCCGAAGCCCCGTACCGCCTGTGCCAGCGTGGCGGAGGAGGCGAGTGCCGCCGACGCGCTGGCGGCCGTCGCCCCGCCGCTGCGGTACGACTCCTCGGCGATGCTCTGCGCCATCGACGGCTACCCGAGGACCGGGTGCGGCGAGCAGGTCTCGGGCGAGCCGTCCGCCGGGGAGTCCTCCGCCTCCCCCGGAACCGAGGAGTCGGACTCCGGTTCCGCTCCGGGTGGGGACGGGCCTTCGGCCGGGCTGCTCGTCGGGGTGGGCGCGGTGGCCGTGCTGGGCGTGGCGGCCCTCTGGCAGTCCCGCCGCCGGCGCGGCTGAGCGGCTGGTCACGATGGCGCACGGCCCTCTTCAGCAGGCGCGCCGGGTACGCCCGGCGCTGCTCGCCCCGCTCGCGACGCGCTCCAACGCGCTGCACGCCGGGGCGTGGTGGCTGTGGGCGCTCGGGCTGGCCGCCGCCGCCTCGCGGACCCGCAACCCGCTGCTGCTCGCCCTGCTGATCGGCGTCGCCGGGTACGTGGTCTCGGCCCGCCGCACCAACTCGCCGTGGGCCCGCAGCTACGGGGCCTTCGTCAAGCTCGGCCTGGTCATCATCGCCATCCGCCTGCTCTTCGCCATATTGCTGGGCTCACCGGTGCCGGGCACCCACGTCCTGTTCACCCTCCCCGAGGTCCCGCTGCCCGAGTGGGCACGCGGGGTACGGCTCGGCGGCCGGGTGACTGCCGAGGGGATGCTCTTCGCGCTCTACGACGCGCTGCGGCTGGCGACCCTGCTCATCTGCGTCGGCGCGGCCAACGCGCTGGCAAGCCCGGCACGGCTGCTGAAGTCCCTGCCGGGCGCCCTGTACGAGGCGGGCGTCGCCGTGGTCGTCGCCATGACCTTCGCCCCGAACCTGGTCGCCGACGTCCGCCGGCTCCGTGCGGCCCGGCGGCTGCGCGGCCGTCCCGACCGGGGGCTGCGCGGCCTGTTCCAGGTCGGCCTGCCCGTCCTGGAAGGGGCGCTGGAACGCTCGGTGGCGCTGGCCGCCGCCATGGACGCACGCGGGTACGGCCGCACCGCCGACGTCCCACCCGCCGTCCGCCGCACCACGGCCGTGCTCACGGTGGGCGGCCTGATCGGCGTCTGCCTCGGCACGTACGGGCTCCTCGCCGACCAGGGCGGCGGGTTCGGGGTGCCGGTGCTGGCGCTGGGTCTCGCCGCGGCGCTGGCCGGGCTGTGGCTCGGCGGGCGGCGGAGTGTGCGCAGCCGTTACCGGCCGGACCGGTGGGGGGTGCGCGCCTGGGTGGTCGCCGGGTCGGGGGTGGCGGTCGCGGCGCTCCTGATCCGTCTCGGCGCACTGGCGCCGGCCCAGCTCAACCCGCCGACGGTGCCGCTGACCGCGCCGGAGCTGCCGCTCTGGCCGGCGGCGGCGGTGCTGCTCGGGCTGGTCCCGGCGTTCGTGGCGCCCCGGCCCCCGGAGTCCACGTGAGCGGCGGCGGAGCGGTCCGGGGCAGTCGGGTGGCGCGGTGGCAGGGCTCTCGTGGAGGTGCGGTGTGATCAGGTTCGAGGACGTCTCGGTGCGGTACGACGGCGTGCCGAAGCCGACGGTGCGCGGGGTGGACCTCACCGTCGAGGAGGGCGAGCTGATGCTGCTCGTCGGCCCGTCGGGAGTCGGCAAGTCGACTCTGCTGGGCGCGGTCAACGGCCTCGTCCCGCACTTCACCGGCGGCACCCTGCACGGCAGGGTCACCGTCGCGGGCCGCGACACCCGCTCCCACAAGCCGCGCGAACTCGCCGACGTGGTCGGCTCCGTCGGCCAGGACCCGCTGGCCCACTTCGTGACCGACACCGTCGAGGACGAACTCGCCTACGCCATGGAGTCGCTGGGCCTCGCCCCCGAGGTGATGCGGCGCCGCGTCGAGGAGACCCTCGACCTGCTGGGTCTCGCCGAACTCCGCGACCGCCCGCTCGCCACCCTCTCCGGCGGCCAGCAGCAGCGCGTCGCGATCGGCTCGGTGCTCACCCCGCACCCCCGGGTCCTCGTCCTGGACGAGCCGACCTCCGCACTCGACCCGGCCGCCGCCGAGGAGGTGCTGGCCGTGCTCCAGCGCCTCGTCCACGACCTCGGCACCACCGTGCTGCTGGCCGAGCACCGGCTGGAGCGCGTGGTCCAGTACGCCGACCGGGTCGCCCTGCTGGCCGCCCCGGGCGCGGAACTGGTCACCGGTCCCCCGGCCGAGGTCATGGCCGTCTCGCCGGTCCGGCCGCCCGTGGTGGCGCTGGGCGCGCTGGCCGGCTGGGACCCGCTGCCGCTGACCGTCCGCGACGCCCGCCGCCGTGCGGCCGGGCTGCGCGAACGGCTGGCCGGGGTGCCGGTGCCGCCGCCGGGCGGGACCGCTCCGGCCGGGGTGCCGGGCGACCTGGCCGCGCCCCGGCGGGAACGCCGCCGGGGCCTGCTGC
Source organism: Streptomyces albidoflavus (assembly GCF_000719955.1). GTDB lineage: Bacteria > Actinomycetota > Actinomycetes > Streptomycetales > Streptomycetaceae > Streptomyces > Streptomyces albidoflavus. Next base: position 205,504 of record NZ_JOII01000006.1, on the reverse strand, counting down.
GCGGGCTCCTCGGCTCCGGCCGCCACCAGCACCCGGAGCCCGCCGCCGACGAGCCGTACGCCCGGGTCTCCGGACTGGCGGTGCGGCGGGGCCGGGTCGAGGCGCTGCGGGAGGTGTCGCTCTCGGTCGCCGCCGGGGAGACGGTGGCGCTGATGGGCCGCAACGGCGCCGGCAAGTCCACCCTGCTCGGCTCCCTGGTGGGCATGGTCGAGCCCTTCTCCGGCACGGTCCGGGTGGGTGGGCTCAGCCCGCACCGGACCCGCCCGCAGGAACTGATCGGCCATGTCGGCCTGGTGCCGCAGGACCCCCGGGACCTGCTCTCGGCCGACACGGTGGCCGCCGAGTGCGCCGCCGCCGACGCCGACGCGGCGGCCGAACCGGGCACCTGCCGGGCTCTGGTCGCCCGCCTGCTGCCGGGCATCGACGACGCCACCCACCCCCGCGACCTCTCCGAGGGCCAGCGCCTCACGCTCGCCCTGTCGATCGTCCTGACCGCCCGCCCGCCGCTGATCCTGCTGGACGAGCCGACCCGCGGCCTGGACTACGCGGCCAAGGCCCGGCTGGTCGAGGTCCTGCGCGACCTGGTCGCCGAGGGCCACGCGGTGGTCCTCGCCACCCACGACGTGGAACTGGCCGCCGAACTCGCCCACCGCGTCGTCATCCTCGCCGAGGGCGAACCGGTCGCCGACGGCCCCACCGCCGACGTCGTCCGCTCCTCCCCCTCCTTCGCCCCCCAGGTCACCAAGATCATGGCCCCGCAGCCGTGGCTCACGGTCTCCCAGGTGGAGAGGGCCCTGGTCACGCCCCCGGACGCGAGCGGCGGCCCGGGCCGAGCCCCCGGCCGGGACAGCACGGACCCGGGTCCCGAGGAGGAGCGGTGAGCCGGCGCCTCGCAACGCTGAAGGGCTCCTCGCGGGAGACCGGCCGGCCGGTCCGGAGCCAGTCCGGGGATCGCGAACGGGCCGACGGTGTGCAGCGACAGGCACGGGCGGTGCGGATCGGGTTCCGGTCGGCGCTGACGCTGGTGCTGGTCAGCGCGGTCGGCGTGGCGGCCTTCGGGTGGCCGTTGCTGGCGGCGCCGGACTCGGGGCTGGCCCACGCCCAGGACGCCCCGTGGCTCTTCGCCGCCCTGCTGCCGCTGCTGCTGGCGGTGGTGGTCGCGACCCTCTCGGACAACGGGGTCGACTCCAAGGCCATCGCCATGATCGGCGTGCTCGCCGCTGCGGGCGCGGCGCTGCGGCCGCTGGGCGCGGGGACCGCGGGCATCGAACCGATGTTCTTCCTGATGGTGCTCTCGGGGCGGGTGCTCGGGCCCGGGTTCGGGTTCGTGCTGGGCGCTCTGTCGATGTTCGCCTCGGCGCTGCTGACCGGCGGGGTCGGTCCCTGGATGCCGTTCCAGATGCTCTCCATGGGCTGGGTCTGCATGGGCGCCGGGCTGCTGCCGGGCCGCGACACCTTGCGGGGCCGCGGCGAACTGCTGCTGATCGCCGCCTACGGCGCCGTCGCCTCCGTCCTGTACGGCACGGTCATGAACCTCCAGGGCTGGACCTACCTGGGCGGCCTGTCGACCGGCGTCTCCTTCGTGCCGGGCGACCCGGTCGCCGACAATCTGGGCCGCTTCCTCGTCTACTGCCTGGCCACCTCGCTGGGCTGGGACCTGCCACGCGCCGCACTCACGGTGGTGCTGGCGCTGACGCTGGGCCCCTCGGTCCTGCGCGCCCTGCGCCGCGCCACCCGCAGAGCCGCCTTCGACACCCCGGTACGGTTCGCCGACGCCGGACCGGCGACCGCGCCCCAGGGTGACGACGCGTCCGCGGAGAGCGGCGAGACGCCCACCGCTTCCCGGAGGAACCCGGACGAAACCCCCGCATCCTCGTAGTCGTCGCTCAACCCTGCGTGAGAACGCGGGGGTGCGCGGGTGAGCCGCCCCACAGCCCCTCACCCCTCCCCTACGCCCCTTAGTAGCCGGACCGGCCGCCTCCACCCCGGGCCATGCGCTCCCCACCTGCACAAATTCCCAAACTTCGTGAAAGGAACTTTTCCCCTTCCTCCGAGAATCCGTAGTAAATAGGGGCATTGCCAGGCGAACGGCGCCCCGGCTATCACTGGTGATGTCGCCGAACGCACCGGCCGGAACGCACTCCCGCGAACCGCCCCCGGACAGCCGGCGACAGTCCTGATCCCCGTTGGAAGGTTCTCCTTTGTCCTTCGTCATGATGCGTCGCCTGGCCACCCCGAAGAAGATCGCTGTGGGCACCGCCCTCGCCGCCTCCGCGGCCGGCCTCGCCTTCACCGCAGCTCCGGCCCAGGCCGCCGAAGGATCGCCGCAGGCCATCGCCCAGCAGATGATCGGGGACGATGCGCAGTACCAGGCGTTCAGCAACATCGTCGAGCGTGAGAGCGGCTGGGACCCGCACGCCACCAACGAGTCGTCCGGCGCCTACGGCCTGGTCCAGGCCCTGCCTGCCAACAAGATGGCCTCCGCCGGCTCGGACTGGAAGTCCAACCCCGCCACCCAGATCGAGTGGGGCGTGAACTACATGAACGACCGCTACGGCAGCCCGGCCGCCGCCTGGGACTTCTGGCAGGCCAACGGCTGGTACTGAGCCGGCCAGCACTGAGCCATCCCCCCTCCGGCTCCCGCGCCACCCCGGTGGCGCCCCGGTCCCCCACACCGGGTCCCCCACGCCGGTCCCGAAGGGCGGTATCCCTCACCGAGGGATACCGCCCTTCGGCATGTCCGAGGACAACCCGTCCTCATCCGCGTGCCGCCCCTCACCCCGGGCTGGGCACCCGGTCCCCCTCTCCGGCCGCCTCGGGTTCGGCGCCCCCGGCCCCTTCCTCGGCCACGACCTCAGCTCTCGGGTCCGGCCCGGTCACCGTCCCGGCTGCCGCCTCGGGCGCGGAATCCGCCGGCGGGCTCGTCTCCGTACACGGCCGGGCTCCCGCCAGGACGTGGACCAAGCCGAAGCCAGCGGCCACGACCGCAGCCCCGCCGACGGCGTCGAGCACCCAGTGGTTGGCCGTGCCGACGATCGCGCAGACGGTGAAGAAGGGGTGCAGCAGCCCCAGCAGCTTCATCCAGAGTCTCGGCGCCAGCGCCACCACGACCACCCCGCACCACAGCGACCAGCCGAAGTGCAGCGAGGGCATCGCCGCGTACTGGTTGGTGAAGGCGGTCAGCGAGCCGTAGTCGGGCCGGCTGAAGTCCTGGACGCCGTGGACCGTGTCGACGAACCCCAGCTCCGGCATGAGCCGGGGCGGCGCCAGCGGGTAGAGCCAGAAGCCGAGCAGGGCCAGCACGGTGGCGAAGCCCAGCGCCGTCCGCGCCCACCGGTAGGCGTCGGGTCTGCGGACGTACAGCACGCCGAGCACGGTCAGCGGGATCAGGAAGTGGAAGGAGGTGTAGTAGAAGTTGAGGAAATCCTCCAGCCACCCGGCGCGCACCACGGCGTGGTTGACCCAGTGCTCGATGTCGAGGAAGAGGAACTGCTCGATGGCGTGGATCTGCTCACCGTGCGCCTCGGCGGTACTCCGGCTGCCGGCCGCGGCCATCCGCACCTGGGAGTACGCGGAGTAGCCGACCCGGATGAGCAGCAGCTCCAGAAGGAGGTTGGGCCGGGTCAGCACCCGTCTCCAGAAGGGCAGCAGCGGCACCCAGCCCAGCTTCGAGGGGCCGGGCGGGGCGTGGACGGCCGGGCGGGGGCGCGCGAACTCCTCGTCGGCGCGGCTCAGGAAGGGCACGCAGCAGGCGGCCGCGACGGCGGTGAGCAGCAGGATGTTGTCCCGCACCGGGAAGAGCAGTTCCAGGTTGGGCAGGAGCATCTTGGCGGGCAGGGTCATCACCAGGACCACGGCGACCGGCCAGACGTACCGGTCGGAGGCTCTGCGGCCCGCCCGCCCGGCCACGGTCAGCAGCACCCAGAGCAGTTGGTGCTGCCAGGAGACCGGGGCGACGGCCACGGCCACGCAGCCGGTGACGGCGACCGCGAGCAGCACCTGCCCGTCCTCGGCGTACCGCACCGCCCGCCGCAGTCCGGCGTAACAGACCGCCCCGGCCAGGGCGAGCAGGAGCAGAAGGGCGACCGGGCCGCTCAGCCCGAGCCGCAGGACCAGTCCGTGCAGCGACTGGTTGGCCACGTCCGCCGGGTCACCGAGGCCGAACCCGGCCGGGTGCCGGAGCCAGTAGACGGCGGAGTCCTCGGGCAGGGCGGCCCACGCCACGGCGGCGGCCAGGGCGAAGGTGCCGAGGGTCCACCCCGCCTCGCGGCGGCGGCCGGTGCACCAGAGGAGCACGGCGAAGAGGAGCAGGGCCGGCTGGAAGGCGGCGGCCAGGCCGGTCAGCGCGCCCCGGGCCCGGGGGTCCCGTGCCACGCAGCAGCCGAGGAGCACCAGCAGGACGGGCAGGACGCTGGTCTGGCCGAGGAAGAAGGTGTTGCGGACCGGCAGCGAGAGGAGGAGCAGTGCCACCGCCACCGGCACCGCGAGCAGCACCGTCCGCCCCTGCACGGGCCGGGGCAGCGCCCGGGCGGCGACCACGCCGACCGCGACGACCAGCAGCAGCGTCGCGCACGCCCAGCCCACACCGAGCCCCTGCTCACCGGCGCGCTTCAGCGGGCTGAGCACCAGGGCGGCGAAGGGCGTACCGGTGTAGCCGCCCTCCGCGTACAGCTCGCCGGGCTGTTGGACGCCGCCGAAGGCCGCCCAGGCCCCCAGGTCGAGGAAGCGTTCACCGGGCGGCAGGCGCAGCAGCGTCACCAGTTGCCGTACGCCGAGGACCGCCACGACCAGCCACAGCAGGAGCCGGGCGGTGCCCGCTCCGCCGCCCCCGGCCACGGGGGCCGCCCCGGCCGTCGCGAGGCCGCCGCCCTCTCTCTTCACTTCCACCACGCTCCGTCGCCTCTTCCGCCGCTCACCGCTCCGTGGACCCGTCCGTCCCCGGCGCCTCCTGGTACCCCTCGGTCCCGCCAGACAGGACCGCGCAACCGGCGGGCGGGTTGTGCCGCTCCGCCCGTTCGCCCGGTAATGCGCCTCACCAGGGATCCTGGTCGCCGTCGTCCTCCGTCCCGGAACCCGGGTCCTCGGGTATGCCGGACTGCCAGGCGGTGAAGAGGGGGAGCGTGCCGGAGCCGTCGAGCACGCTGAGGCCGAACGGGCGGTCGAAGACGAGAGGTGCGAGGCGGTCGGGCGGGGGCGCGCCGAACCGCATGGCGACGGCGGTCACCGCGGCGGCCTCCACGCCTCGTTCGGCCACCCGCACCACGGCTTCCTGGACCACCTGGGAGAGGGCGAGCGGGACGGGGGAGAGTCCGCCGAACTCCGCCGCGTCGGTCAGGGCCCTGGGGGCGCCGAGCGCGGCCACGTCCCCGGTGGCGTCGCGCGTCGTCCGGAGGGTGAGGCGCGGCAGGGCGACGGCCACCAGGTCGGCGTCGACCGGGGTCCGCCCGGCGGCGGGAGCCCAGGTGGCGGCCAGGACGTCGGCGGGCCGGGCGCGGCACGGTCCGAGGGCGAGACGGACCCGGGCGGGCCGCTGCCCGGGGTCCGGGGTGACGCAGGCCAGGTCGAGGACGCGGACTCCGTCGGGGGTGGTCCAGGACTGGGTGGCCGGGAAGGTGCGGTGCATGGTGGGGACGGCGCGGGTCGTGCCGTCGGCGGCGGTGAACGGGCGGGAGCGGGTGGCGGAGCCGGAGAAGGGGTCGGCCCAGCGGGCCTTGAGCACCAGCGCGTCCGCCAGGACGAGCGGGGTCGCATCGGTGATGTCCAGGGGCAGTCCCGGCACCATTCCGTCGGTGGCCTCACGCACCCAGGCGTCGACGGCCACCGGGTCCATGGGGCCGCACGTGACGCCGGGCAGCGCGGCCACGTACTCCGGTTCCAGGGGGACCCGGCTCCAGATCCCGGTGGCGTGGCGCAGCGCGCCGGTGGCGTCCAGCGTGGCGGCGATCCCGGCCACCGCGCGGGCCGCCGTGGCACGGTCGACCCCGAGCAGGCGCCCGAGTTCGGCGGCCGTGGCGCCCCGCGCGCCGACGGAGAGTGCGGCCAGCGCCGTCCAGAGGCCGACCGGGGAGAGGACGAAGTCGCCGTGGCCCGCCCGTGGCAGCCAGCGCTCGGCCAGCTCCCGCACCCCGCGCGCCCACCGCGTCGTCTCGCTCTCGGGGCACCCCGGCGGCCGCTCCCCCGCCCCGGCCGTCCCGCCCGTCGCCCGCGTCCCTCGCGCCGTCCACCTCATGCCGCTCCCCCTTCGCTTCCGCCGGCCGGTGCCGCCCGCGATCTGTGGACCAGTATGGGACCCCTCACTGACAGTCACCGTCGCCGCTGCGCGCGAGGCCGTCCGGCCCGCCCGGCGCCCCCCTTCCGGACAGTACGGGCCAGGCTGCGGAAATGCCTCCGCGCCGCAATGCCGTAAGGGCGCGGTGTCCGGCTTGTCGGAGCGGTGCGGCAGGATGGGCGTCATGAGTATCGTGAAGATCAATGTGCTCGAAGTCCCGGCCGAGCAGCGCGAGGTCCTGGAGAAGCGCTTCGCCTCCCGCGCGGGCGCGGTGGAGAACTCCGACGGTTTCGAGTGGTTCGAGCTGCTGCGTCCGGTCGAGGGGACCGACCAGTACCTCGTCTACACCCGCTGGCGTGACGAGGCCGCCTTCCAGGCGTGGATGGAGGGCCCGATGAAGGCGGCCCACCAGCAGGGCCGCCCCGGTGGCGACTCCGCGCAGGGCGAGGCCCCGCAGGGCGAGCGCCCGCGTCCGGCGGCCTCCGGCTCCACCCTGTGGTCCTTCGACGTGGTCCAGCAGGCGGCCCCGAAGCAGTCCTGACCCACGGCCCGGCTCCGGCGGGCGGCGGGACCGCGGCACCCGGCCCACCGCCCGCGGCGCCGGGCAGCCGTCCCCCCGGGCGGAAATGACGGGGCGGTGTCCTGGCCCGCGCACCACAATGCCCCCATGACCGCACTCACCCCCTGGACCATGGCCCCGGTGACCTCGGGCCCGTGGACCGTCGCCCCCGAACCGGCCGGCTCGCCCGACGCCCGGACGCTCTGGGCCGCGTACTACACCGAGGTCAGCGACCGGTGGTTCCGGCTCCACCACGGGAGTGACACGCCGCCCGGCGAGCTGGAGCGCGGCATCGCCGCCGACGACGGGCCGGAGCAACTGGTGGCGCCGCGCGGCCTGCTGCTGGTGGCGCGGCTGGCGGGCAGGGCGGCCGGCTCGGCCGGTCTGGCGCTGCTGGAGCCCGGGATCGCCGAGCTCCGGCGCGTCTTCGTCCACCCGTCGGCCCGGGGCGAGCGGGGCGGCTCCGCGCTGATGGCGGCGGTGGACGCGGCGGCCGGGGAGCTGGGCGCGACCAGGCTGGTCCTGGACACCCGTCACGACCTGGTCGAGTCCCACCGGCTCTACGAGCGGCACGGCTTCACCCGCATCGAGGCGTACAACGAGGGTCCGTACGCCGAACGCTGGTACGCCAAGCAGCCGGCCTCCACCGAGAGCTGACCGGTGCTCGCTGCCCGTCAGGGCTTGCCGCCCACTCCCCCGTCGTGCGGTCGTTCGCCGTCGGAGCCGCAGAGTTCGGTGCTCAGCCGGTGCACGATCTCGGCCAGGTCGGTGGGGCGTTCGGGGCCCCACCAGTCGCCGAGGAGTTCCGCCAGCGTCTCCTCCCTGGCCCGGGCGAGGCGCTCGGCGCTCCGCTCGCCCGCCGGGGTGAGGCGCAGTCCGAGTCCCTGCCGGTCGGCGAGGTGACGTTCCTCCAGCTGGCGCGCGGCGGCGCTGACGAGGTGGAGGGGGACGGCGTGGTGCTCGGCGAGGCGGGCCGGTTCCACGGTGCCGTGGAGCCGGATGCGCAGCAGCAGCCAGCTCGCGGCGGGCAGCAGGTCCTCGCCGGCGCGGGCGGTGAGGTCGCGGTAGACCTCGCGGCGGCCCTCGCGGGTGCCCAGCAGGGAGAGCGCGCGTTCGGCCTCGTCGCGGGAGGTGCGCTCGACCGGGTTGCCGGCGTAGGTCTGGGACTGGTCCGGGGCGAGGACGGCGCCGCGCAGCGGGTCCTCGTGGAAGAACCAGGCGAGGACGAAGGCGACGAGGACGACGGGTGCCGCGTAGAGGAAGACGTCGGTGATGGCGGTGGAGTAGGCGCCGAGGATCTCCTGGCGGAGTCGCGGGGGCAGGGCGGCGACGGTGCGCGGGTCGGCCTCCAGGGTGGCGGCGTCGACGCCGGGCGGCAGGGGGCGGCCGGCGAGGACGGCGGTGATCTTCGCGTCGAGGCGGCTGGTGAAGATGGTGCCGAAGACGGCCACGCCGAAGGAGGCGCCGATGGAGCGGAAGAAGGTGGCGCCGGAGGTGGCGACGCCCAGGTCCTCGTAGGGGACGGCGTTCTGCACGACGAGGACGAGGACCTGGATGACCAGGCCGAGGCCGACGCCGAAGGTGAAGAAGTAGAGGCTCATCTCCAGGTCGCCGGTGTCCTGCCGCAGCCGGTGCAGCAGGAGCAGCCCGGCGGCCGTGATGCCGGTGCCCGCGACGGGGAAGACCTTCCAGTGGCCCGTGCGGGTGATGAGCTGGCCGGAGACGGTCGAGGCGATGAGGACCCCCGCGACCATCGGCAGCATGTGGACGCCGGAGAGGGTGGGGGTGATGCCGCGCACGACCTGGAGGAAGGTCGGCAGGTAGGTCATCGCGCCGAACATGGCGAAACCGATGATGAAGCTGATCACCGCCGACAGGGTGAAGGTGTGGACGCGGAAGAGCCGCAGCGGCAGCACCGGTTCGGCGGCCCGGCGCTCCACCCTGACGAACCAGGCGCCGAGGAGGACGGCGAGCACCGCCAGACCGATGATCTGCGGGGAGCCCCACGCCCAGGTGGTGCCGCCGAGCGACGCGGCGAGCACGAGGCAGGCGGCGACGGCGGCGATCAGGAAGGTCCCCAGGTAGTCGATGACGTGCCGGGCCGGTCGGGTCGGGATGTGCAGGGCGGCGGCGATGACCACGAGGGCGACCGCGCCGAGCGGCACGTTGACGTAGAAGACCCAGCGCCAGCTGAGGTGCTCGGTGAAGACGCCGCCGAGCAGCGGTCCGAGGACGCTGGTGGCGCCGAAGACGGCGCCGAACAGCCCCTGGTAGCGGCCGCGCTCGCGGGGTGGCACGAGGTCGCCGACGATCGCCATGGAGAGCACCATCAGCCCGCCGCCGCCCAGTCCCTGCAGGGCGCGGAAACCGATGAGCTGCGGCATGTCCTGGGCGACGCCGCAGAGCACCGAGCCGGCCAGGAAGATCGCGATGGCCAGCTGGAACAGCTTCTTCCGCCCGTACTGGTCGCCGAGTTTGCCCCAGAGCGGGGTGGCCGCCGTGGCGGCGAGGAGGTAGGCGGTCACCACCCAGGAGAGGTGGTCGAGCCCGCCGAGGTCGCTGACGATGGTCGGCAGGGCGGTGGCGACGATGGTCTGGTCGAGGGCGGCCAGCAGCATGCCCAGCAGCAGGGCCCCGATGGAGACCAGGACGCCGGGCGGTGACTGCCCGTCGGCCGCGGCCCCGGGCCCGGTGGCCGCCGGCCCGGTCGCCTCCTGCGCCATCGTGTCCTCCCGGCTTCCTCACGTACGGCGACCCGCCCGGGCTCCGCGCCCGTCCGCCGCTCCGGCGACCGGCCGTCGCCTGCCTCCATCCTGGGCGTTGCGTCCCGTTACGGCCTGTCGGGACGTTCCGTTGCGCGGGGCACTGCGCGCGAACGGCGCCCGCGTCGGCATAATCGCGTCAGTCGGGGCGGCCGAGGAGGGGGCAGCGATGAGCGAACGGTGCACGGAGTGCGGCGGCGGGAGACCGGGGACGGGGCTGAGTCCCGCCTGCGAGTGCGCCCCCGGGAGCGGGAACGGCGCCGAGGGCGGCCACCGGGAACGGGTCCGTCCGTATCTCGGCCCGCAGGTGGCAGGCGCTCCGCCCGCCCCGCCGGGGCAGGCGTACGGGTCCTCCCCCGGTCATGCCGACGAGGGGGCGGCGGGACACGGCCACGCCTCCCACCCGTCCGGGAGCGAACGTTTCCCCACGGCCGACCCCCAGGGCGCCACGCCCCCGCCGGTCATCGGCCCCGTCGGCGCGCCGGGTCAGGCCCACGACACGACCGCACCCCTGCCCAAGGTCTCCGACCTGGACCTCTTCCCTCCTCACCAGCGGGGTCAGGCCGCCGAGGGCGAGGACGACCCGGACGCCCCCGACATCACGCCGCCCCCTTCCGCCGACCGGCCCAAGCGGACGGCGGCCCGTTCGGCGCGCAGGCGGCGGGCGGCGATCCTCGGGGTGTCGGTGGGGGCCGTCGTGGTGGTGGCCCTGGCAGGCGCGGTCGCGACCGACTCCCTCCCGGACGAGAAGCCCGAGGAACGCGCCCTTCCGACGCCCTCGGCGACCGCGCCCCACACGATCGCCCCCGGCCCGGCGACCCCCTCGGCCTCCGCCTCCGGTTCCCCGGAGTCCACCGCGCCCTCGCCCACGGCTCCTTCGGCGCCCCCGACAGCCTCCTCGGGCGACGGCAAGCCCGCGACCTCCCCCACTCCGGCGGCGGGGCCCGACGGCCCGCCCGCCCCGAAACCCTCGGCGTCCCGGCCCCCGGCCGAACCCTCCGACGAGCCCTCCCCCGACCAGCCGCCCCAGGAGGACCCGGTGCTGCGCCGGGGCGACTCGGGCCCGCAGGTCCGCGAGCTCCAGCAGCGCCTTCAGCAGCTCCATCTCTACCGCGGCCAGGCCGACGGCACATTCGACCGGAGCCTGGAGGACTCGCTGCGGATGTACCAGTGGGCGCGCGGCCTCCGCGACAACCTCGGCGTCTACGACGAGCCGACCCGCAGGCAGCTGGAGAGCGAGACCACGCGGCCGTGACGGCCTGAGCCCGCCCGCACCTGGACGGGCCCTGCGCCGCGTGACGGGCGGTCAGCCGCCCAGGTGGAGCCGGACCACCCCGTCGTCGCCGGTCTCCACACGCACCGCGCGCAGGTCGGCGACGTGCGCCGTCGGGCCGTACGCGGCGGCGCGGGGCCCCACTCCGACCACCCGCATCCCGGCGGCCAGACCGGCGGCGATCCCGGCGCCGGAGTCCTCGAAGACGACGGCGTCGGCCGGGTCGACGCCCAGCGCGGCGGCGCCCTTCAGGAACCCCTCCGGGTCGGGCTTGCTCGCGGAGACCTGCTCGGCGGTGATGAGCAGCTCGGGCAGGGTCAGCCCGGCGGCCCCCATCCGGCTGCGCATCAGGCCGTCGTCGGCCGAGGTGACGACGGCGTGCGGGACAGCGGTCAGGGAGGCGAGGAAGGCGGGGGCGCCGGGGACCGGGACGACGCCGTCGGTGTCGGCGGTCTCCTCGGCGAGCAGGACGCGGTTGTCCGCGTGGTTGAGCTCCATCGGCCGGTCCGGGAGGAGTTCGGCCATGGTGGCGTACCCCTGGCGGCCGTGGGCGACGGCGAGTACGTGCTCCTCGTCCAGGCCCTGCCGGGCGGCCCAGCGGCGCCAGCAGCGTTCCACCACGGCGTCGGAGTCGACGAGCGTGCCGTCCATGTCCAGCAGCAGGGCGCGGGCGGTCAGCACGGTACGGGTCGCTGTCATCGGGCAGCTCCAGAGGTCGGGCCCGCCCGACGGTCGCGGACGCCCCCCGCAGCGTGGCTCGGTGAACAAGTGACCCCGTCCGCCGGTCAGGGAGTGCGGACGGGATCACTTTGTTTCTTCACCATACAAAACAAAACCGCCAGACGCCACCGGCACCCCCGCCGGGCACCCGGCGCACCGTCAGAAGGTGACCGGAGTGGTCTGCGCGAGCGAGATGCGCCAAGCCCCGTCCGCCTCCTCCACCAGCAGGTAGGTGAGCTGTCCCGAGGTGGCGGGAAGCGCCGGACCGCCCCCGTCCGGTTCCTTGCGGGCGTCATGGACCCGCTTGACGGCGGCCACAACGGCGACGCCCTCGCGCGGGAAGCGCACCCCGGTGATCTCCACGGTGGTGGCGACCTCGGCCAGCGGTGAGGCGAGCGCGGCACGCATCGCCTCGCCCAACGCCTCGCGCCCGGCCACCCGCCGGCCACCGAAGTTGACGATCTCCACATCCGGGGTGTGCAGCGGAAGGAAGTGCTCCGGGTCGCTCTGGTACTTCCCCGCGTCCGCGACGACCTCGCGGACGCCGGCCTCCTGTGCCGGTGTGCCGAACATGCCGGTCCTCCTGGAACGACGCGGGCCGCCGTCTGCACCGGCCGCCCTCTTCCGCCCAGGCTCCGGCCTCAACTCCGCTTCAGGTCAAGCGCGGACGGGAGCCGCGCCCTCGTCGCGCCCTCCGCGCGCCCCGTCGTACGCGCCGGGGCGCCCGCGCTCACCACCGCGCGGAACCCACTCCCCCATGCCGGGACACACCACCACGTACGCCAATGATGCTGCTCCGAAAGGAGGATGACCTTCCGCCAGACCTCTTGATGTGTCGTGCGCATGACGCAACTCTGTTACCTGGCACCCACCCTCACGAAACCCACGGGCGCCAGGATGGCCGGGCCCGACGGGCCGGTAGCGGCTGTCGTCCCCCACACCACAGGGAGTTCGCATGTCAGGAATCTACGCGCGTCGCCGGATGCGTCCCGCCGCTCTCGCCACGCTCACGGCGGTCGTCTCCTCCACCGTCCTGCTCACCGGCTCCCCGGCCCAGGCCGCTCCCCCCACCCCGGTGAGCGTCGCCACCGCCAAGACGTACCTCTCCGGCCTGACCGAGAAGGCGGAAGGTTCCTCCAGCGGCTACAGCCGGGACAAGTTCCCGCACTGGTCCACCCAGAGCGGGCAGTGCGACACCCGCGAGGTCGTCCTGAAGCGCGACGGCACCGGTGTCGAGCAGGACTCCGCGTGCAAGGCCGTCTCCGGCACCTGGAAGTCCGCCTACGACGGGGCCACCTGGACCCAGGCGTCCGACGTCGACATCGACCACGTGGTGCCGCTCGCCGAGGCGTGGCGCTCCGGCGCCAGCGGCTGGACCAACGCCCAGCGCGAGCAGCTCGCCAACGACCTGACCCGCCCGCAGCTCATCGCCGTCACGGACAACGTCAACCAGTCCAAGGGCGACAAGGACCCGGCCAAGTGGATGCCGCCGCTCGCCTCGTACAAGTGCGTGTACGTGCGGATGTGGGTCCACGTGAAGCACCACTACGGGCTCTCCGTGGACTCCGCCGAGAAGTCCGCGCTCCAGACGGCCCTCAACAGCTGCTGACCCTCACGGCCTCCCCGTGGCCGGCGGCGGACTCCGCCGCCGGCCACGGCTCCCCGCCGGAACGGAAACGGAACCGGGAACCTCGCACCCACCCCGGGGCGTTCCGTACCCTGGCGAGCTGACGAAGGGAGCCATCGTGGCCGGGCTGCGCCTGGGACCGGTACTGCGGTACGCCGACACCGACTCCGCCACCGTGTGGGTGGAGGCGGACCGTCCGTGCACCGCCGAGGTCCGCTGCCCCGGCGGTGAGGGAGGCGGCTCCGCCCCGACCTTCTCCGTCGCGGGCCACCACTACGCACTGATCCCGGTCACCGGCCTGCCCGAGGGGAGCGACACCCCCTACGAGGTGCACCTGGGCGGCGAGCCGGTCTGGCCCCCGCCGGACTCCCCCTTCCCGCCCTCCACCATCAGGACCGCCCCGCGCGAGAGCGACGGGGACCGCCCCGTCCGCGTCACCTTCGGCTCCTGCCGCTGGTCCTCACCCCCGTCGGGCCAGGACAGCCCGGTGGGGCCCGACGCGCTCGACGCCCTCGCGGCCCGGATCGCCGGGGACACCGGCGCGGACCGCCCCGACCTGCTCCTCCTCCTCGGCGACCAGGTCTACGCCGACGAGACCTCCCCCCAGACCCGCAGCTGGCTCGCCTCCCGGCGCGACCTCGCCGAACCCCCGGGCGAGCAGGTCGCGGACTTCGAGGAGTACACCCGGCTCTACGACGAGTCCTGGACCGACCCCGAGGTCCGCTGGCTGCTCTCCACCGTGCCCAGCCTGATGATCTTCGACGACCACGACGTCATCGACGACTGGAACACCAGCGCCTCCTGGCTCGCCGAGATGCGCGAGACCCCCTGGTGGCAGGAGCGCATCGTCAGCGGCCTGATGTCGTACTGGATCTACCAGCACCTGGGGAACCTGGGCCCGGCGGAGCTCGCCACGGACCCCCTGTACAAGGCGGTCCGCTCGGCCCCCGACGGCACCGAGGCGCTGCGCTCCTTCGCCACGCGGGCCGACGCCGACCGGCCGGGCACCCGCTGGAGCTACCGCCGCGACCTGGGGCGGGTCCGCCTGCTGATGGTCGACACCCGCATGGCCCGGGTCCTCGCCGAGGAGGAGCGCGCCATGCTGCACCCGGACGAGGAGGCGTGGCTGCGCGAGCAGGCGCTCGGCGACCCGGGCGGCCACGACCACCTGCTGATCGGCAGCTCCCTGCCCTGGCTCCTCCCGGGGCTGGTCCACGAGGCGGAGCGGTGGAACGCCGCGCTCTGCGGGGGCGAGCGCGGGCCCCGCTGGGCCCGCTTCGGCGAGTGGCTGCGGCGCGCCGCCGACCTGGAGCACTGGGCGGCCTTCCCCGCCTCCTTCGACCGGCTCGCCCACCTCACCGAGGAAGCCGCCACCGCCCCCGGCGGTCCCGCCACGGTCTGCGTCCTCTCCGGCGACGTCCACCACGCCTACGCCGCCGAGAGCCGCCCCGCCGGCACCGCCCGCACAGCCCTGCCCGCCGGCCGGGGCCGGGTCCACCAGCTGACCTGCTCGCCGGTCCACAACGCCATCCCCCTGCCGATACGGGCCGGGTTCCGGCTCGGCTGGAGCCGCGCGGGCGGCCTGCTCGGGAGGGTGTTCGCCCGGCACGGGCGCACCGGCCGGGCACCGGTGACCTGGCGGCGCTCGGGCGGCCCCTGGTTCGGCAACCAGCTCATGACCCTCACCCTGCGGGGCCGCCGCGCCGACCTCCACCTGGACCAGGCCCGCACCGGCCGGGGCCCGGCCCGCCTGGAGCGGGTGTGGGAGGGACGGCTGGACGGCTGAGGGGCCGTCCCGGCCTCGGTTTCCCCGGCGTTCTCCGGGGCTTTCCCCGCCGCTTCCCGACGGCACTTTTCAGCCATGCGCACCCTCTCGGCGGTCGCGCTCCCACGCTCCCCGCACACCCCGCGCGGACGTCGGCGCGGCCGCGCCCCGGGGACCGCGTCCCGGCAGGGAACCCGCAGCTGACGGCCCCGGGAGGCCACCGGGCGCCGTACCGGACGGCAGCCGGCCACCCGGCCCGTGCAGAGGGCACGCGTCCACGCCACTCCGGATGCGGGGCGGCCGATGTCGGCCCCCGATGATTGACGGCCCTGCGGACTTGGTCTAGACAAATAACAGTCCCCGCTGGTCAACAGCGTTCCGTCCCCGCACCACCCGCTCCGGTCCGCACTCCTGCGCCCCGCCCCACCCCACGCCGTACCGGCGGCCCCCAGAGGCCCCGCCCGGCGCCCGTACGGCCGACGACGCCCGTACCCGCCCGGAATCCAGCCTTCCCCCTCTCCGGTCCCCTTCCTGGTTCTCCGGTTCTTCCGGCGGCATCCGGCCTCACTCACCGGCCCTCTCTTCGGGCCTCCGGTCCCGCCGCGCCTCCCCGCTCCTCCGCTCCACCGCTCCTCCGCCCGGCTCCACCCCACTCCAGCCGAGGGAGTTCCCCATGACGTCCCGTCTCGACAGCGCCCAGCCCTATGCCCTGGGCCTCTACCGCATCGTGATCGGCCTGCTCTTCGCCTGCCACGGCGCCGCCTCCCTCTTCGGGGTGCTGGGCGGCGCACGGGGCGGCGGCACCCTGGAGGCCGGTGCCTGGCCGGGCTGGTACGCCGCCGTCATCCAGCTGGTGGGCGGCGGCCTCGTCGCCCTCGGCCTGGCCACCCGCGCCGCCGCCTTCGTCAGCTCGGGCTCGATGGCGTACGCGTACTTCGTGGTGCACCAGCCGGAGGCGCTCTGGCCGCTGCAGAACGGCGGCGAGCTGTCCGCGGTCTTCTGCTGGGCCCTGCTGCTCCTGGTCTTCACCGGCTCCGGCGCCCTCGGCCTGGACCGCGCGCTCGGCGGCCGGGCGGCGGTCCCCGGACCGCGCCCCCGGGACCGCACCCCGAGCGTGGCCTGATCCCGCCCCTCACCCCGCCCCGGACCGTCCGTCCATCCCACGCCGACCGGACGGTCCGGGGCGGTCCTCAGCTCCGGCCCGGCGCGTCCCCGGGCGAGACGAACGGCACGCTGAAGCAGCCGAGCCGTGCCCCCGCCCCGCCCTGCTGGTCGTGGATCACCACGGAGGCCGCCTCCCCGGGCCGGAACCCCCAGCTGTGCCGGGCCACGGCCCGCCCCGCGCCCTCGGCGTCGGTGGTGAAGTCGAGCCAGACCTCGTTGTACGGGTTGACGTAGGCGGGGTCGGTGGAGGGCTGCACCGGGTCCACCTTGTGCTGGTAGTGGCCCTTGGCGGCCTGCGGGTCGGCGCCGCAGACACCGGTGTGGACGTGCGCCCCGTAGGCGCGTCCCGGGCGGAGCCCGCGCACCTCGGCGACGACCGTCGTCTCCGACCGCGAGACGGCCTGGTTGACCCTGATCCAGGCGGCCGCGGGCAGCAGGTCGAGGTCGTAGGTGACGGCCTCGGAGGGCACGAAGGCGCCGACCGGGGCGAACCGTGCCTCGTCACGCACCCAGCGCGCCCCCGGCCCCTCACCCCCGGGCGCGGCCACCAGCCCGCCCGTCACCGGTGCCGCCGCCGGCGCGGGCGCCCCGGCGGCGCCCGTCCCCGCAGCGGTCACCAGCGCGGCCAGCGCGGCTCCGGCCAGCAGTCCCGCGGTCCCAGCACCCATCGCGCTCACTCCTCGTGTCCGACCGTGCCCGCTGCGGACACGTACGCGTCGGGTTCACTGCTACGGGACTACCGGTCCGTACACCGCATCGGCTGACCCGGACGGGTGACGGCGGGCGGGTGAAACCTCTGTGACGAACAACCGGGCGCCCCACGGCCCCCAGGAGTTCTCCGCGGCGTAACCTGGGCGGCCGAGGGACAGCCGCTCCTGCCGCTCCCCGCGACATCGCGGAGCTGTCCGTACCGGGGAGTTTCGGGTGTTCGAGAGCATGGGGCCGCTGACAGCCGGCCCGTGGATCTACGCGGTCGTGGCGGCCTCCGTGCTGCTGGACGTCTTCCTGCCGCTGCTGCCCAGCGGTGTCCTGGTGATCGCCGCGGCCACCGCCGCCGCGGCCGGGACCGCCGGGCAGATGAACACGGTGCCCGACATCGTCGCCCTCATCGCCATCGCCGCGACCGCCTCGGTCCTCGGCGACCTCGCCGCCTTCCGGCTGGCCAGGCGCGGCGGCGTCCGCCTGGACCGCGCCCTCGCCCGCTCGCGCCGCCTGCGCGACACCCAGGAGAGCCTCGGCCGCGCCCTGGCGCGCGGCGGCGGCCCGCTGGTGGTCCTCGCGCGCTTCGCCCCGGCCGGACGCTCCCTGATGTCGCTCGGCGCGGGCGCCACCACCGACCGGCGCACCCGCGACTTTCTCCCCTGGTCCGCCGCGGCCGGCGTCGCCTGGGCCTGCTACAGCGTGGGCCTCGGCTACTTCGGTGCCCACTGGCTGGGCGCCAACTGGCTCGCCACCGGCGTCTCGGTACTCGCTCTCTTCGCCGCGGGGGCGGGCGCGGCCTACCTGATGCGCCGCCCGGCCACGGCCCGCTGAGACCTTTCCCCGGAGGACTCCGCGGCGCGGGCGCTTCCGCGCGACACTGGAACCATGTGCCGCAGCATCAAGACCCTCCGCCCGCCCGCGCTCCCCGAGGAGGCGACCGAGGACGAGATCCGCGCAGCCGCCCTCCAGTACGTCCGCAAGGTCTCCGGTTTCCGGGCTCCGGCCGCGCACAACCAGGAGGTGTTCGACACGGCCGTCGAGGCCGTCACCGACGCCACCCGCGCACTCCTCGCGGACCTGGAGGTACGGGGTTCGGGGTCCTCCGCCCGTACCAAGGCGTAGCGCGCACGTGCTGCGCCGCACCGGGCGGCCGGACGAGGACCTGCCCTGAACCGGCCACCGGTCCGGCTCGCCCCGTGAGAAAGGCCCGGCCCCTCCGGTTTCACACCGGGGAGCCGGGCCTTCTCGTTGCCTCGGGCTGGTGGGCGCGGACGGTTTCGAACCGCCGACATCTGCCTTGTAAGGGCAGCGCTCTACCCCTGAGCTACGCGCCCGGGACGAATCGACAGCCTACCTTGCCGCCGCCGCTGCCCGGCAAACCCGTTCCGGCGGCGACAGGGGGCCCGCGACGTCGGCGTACGGGGGTTGTCCCCACCTCGCGCGGGTGGTCCGCCGCAGCCCGGTCCGGTGGTCCGCCGGATGTCCGGGCAGGCCGCCGCTTCCTAGGGTTCTGCACCATGAGGAAGCCCGGCCGTACCGGGTTCCGGGCAGCTCCGGGCGGACCGCCGGCGCCTGCCGAGACGCGGTCCGACCTGGAGGAATGGCTCATGAGCGTACGGACGACGTCCCGGCCCCGGCGGTCGGCGGCACTGGGCGCGGGCGCGGTGGCGCTCGTTCTGCTCACCACGGGCTGCGGCCAGGACGCCTCGGCCGACGGCGGTGCGGAGCCGGAGCACAAGAGCTTCGCCCTGACCGGGCGCACCCTCACCGTCGACTCGGACGACTCACGGATCGAGCTGGTGCCGGGGGACGGCGAGGAGGTGCGGGTGACCCGCTGGTTCAGCGGGCGGGTCCTGCTGGGGTCGACACCCCGCGCCGAGTGGACGGTGGAGGGGGACGCGCTGACGCTCCGCGTCAGCTGCGCGGGTCTCCTGGCGCACTGCGACGCCAGGCACCGGATCGAGGTGCCCGCCGACACCGCCGTGGCCCTGCGGACCCAGGACGGCGCGGTCACCGCGAAGGGCTTCAGCGCGCCGCTCACCCTGCACGGTTCCGACGCCCCGCTGACCGTCGAGGACGTCTCCGGCCCTCTCGACCTGCGCAGCGCCGACGGCGCGATCACCACCCGCTCCGTCTCCTCCTCCCGGGTGCGGGCACGGACCGAGGACGGCTCGCTGGTGCTCGCGCTGGTGAAGGCGCCCGAACGCGTCGACGCCGGCAGCAGGGACGGCTCGGTGACCGTGGAGCTGCCGGAGGCCGCCTACGACGTGCGGACGGAGGTCGAGGACGGCCGGACCAACGTCTCCGTGCTGGAGGACCCGGCCAGTTCCCGGGTGGTCTCCGTCACCGCCGAGGACGGCAACATCACCGTGCGGCCGGCGGGCTGACCCCGCCGGAGCGGGCCGTTCCGGGCGCCCGGGCGCATGCCAGGGCGCGGAGCGGAGAACCGGCGGCCCCGTGAGCGAACTTTCCGGCTCCCGTGTTCGTCATTAACCGGTGGGAGAATGATGCCGGGCAGGGCGGAACCAGCACGGGAGAGGGATGACGGCGACACCTTCGCAGCCGGACACACCGACAGGCGGCCGGACCCCTTCGGGGGACGGGGCCCGCCGGGGCTCCGCGCTGCGGGACGCCCTCACCCTGGCGCTGCTTCCCCTTCCCCTGCTGCTGGCGGCGGTGCCCGCCGCGTTCACCGGCGGGGGCACCCGGCGCTGGTTCGGCGGACGCGGCGAGAGCCAGCGGGCCGACGCCCAGGCCGCCAAGGACGCGGCGGCCGCCGCCTTCTACGAGCTGGACACGGCCCAGCGCGATCTGCGGATCTCCATAGAGACCATCGGCGCGGTCGACCCCTCGCCCGCCGCCCGCCGGGCCCAGGAGGAGTTCGTCGCGCTGGGGCAGCGCATCGACGAGGTCAGCCACTTCTACATCGAGGCGGTCGACGCCCACGACCTGGACCGCGACGACCTGGACGCGTCCGTCGCCACCCAGGCCAGGACGCAGCTGACCCGCGCCAAGGACGACCTGGTGCGGGTCCGCCAGGAGCTGGACCGGTTCCAGCGCGGCCTGGCCCCCCTGCTCGACCAGGCCGAGACGCAGCTGGCGCGGCTGGCCCCCGCCGTCGAGCGGGCCCGCCAGGCGCTGCTCGCCGCCAGCCAGGCGCTGGACGCCACCCGCGAGTCGGGGCTGCGCGCGGACGACCTGGCGGCGCGGCTGGCCGCCCTCGGCCCCGAGCTGACCAAGCTGAACCAGGGCGCGGGCCGGCACGGCGTCCAGGAGACCCTGCACCGCGCCGACCAGGTGCTGCGGGAGGCCGAGGCCGTCCGCGCCGAGGCCGAGCGGCTCCCCGAGCGCGCGGCCGAGATCGACCGTCGGCTGGTGAGCCTCAGGACCAGGGCACAGGCACTGACCACCCGGGCGAGCCAGGTCGAGCCGGTCCTCAGCGAGCTGCGGCGACGTTTCTCGGCCGCCTGCTGGCAGGACCTCCAGCCGGTCCCCCAGCAGGCGGCGGAGAGCGTCCGGCAGGCGGAGGCGAAGCTCCGGGAGGCGCGCACGGCCCGCGAGGAGCAGCGCTGGCCGGACGCGACCTCCCTGCTGTCGACGGTGCGCGCGCTGCTGAACTCCACCGACGAGGCCGTCTCGGCCGCCGGCGACCGCCTCCGCCGGCTCAACGAGGTGGCGAAGGACCCGCAGCAGGAGGTGGAGCGGACCCGCTTCGCCATCCGGGACGCGCAGCGGCTGGCGATGGCCGGCCGCAACACCCCGGACCCGCGTCACGCCGGTCCGCTCGACGCCTCGGTGGCCCGCCTGGAACAGGCACTGGCGGGCCTGGAGGGGCGCCACCCGGACTACTGGCACTTCCTCACGGAGACCGAGGCGGTGCGGACCACCGTGGCCGAGGTCGTCTCCCGGATACGCGAGGAGCGCGGCGGGGGCTGACCGGCGCCGGGCTCCCTGGAACGGGGCGGGATCAGCACCCCGCCGACGCCGGCCCTGCGGCTAGCCTGTGCCCATGCCTCGTTACGAATACCGCTGCCGCAGTTGCGGTGACACCTTCGAGCTCAGCCGGCCGATGGCCGAGTCCTCCGACCCGGCGTCCTGCCCGGCGGGTCACGCCGACACCGTGAAGCTGCTGTCGACCGTCGCCGTGGGCGGTTCGGCGGACTCCCCCGCCCGAGGGGGCCCCGCCCCGGCCCCCTCGGGCGGCGGGGGCGGCTGCTGCGGCGGGGGGTGCTGCGGCTGAGCGCCGGGACGCCGCGCCGCCCGTCCCACCGGCCGGGCGGCGGGCACCGTACGCGAGGGCACGCCCTTCCCGTCGGCGCGACGGCCCGACACACCGGCGCCGGAAGCGAAAACCCCTCGTACGGGGCATGCCGGAGTGATCGGACGGCGCCCGGCGGGCTTCAGGAACTCTTCAGCTTCGGCGCTCTAGCGTGGCCGCCATGAGCGACAGCAGCGCACCTCAGTGGATCACCGGCCTGATGGAGAGCCTCGGCGCGCCGGGAGCGGGCATCGCCATCGCGCTGGAGAACCTCTTCCCGCCGATCCCCTCCGAGGTCATCCTGCCGCTGGCCGGGTTCACGGCCGCCACCGGCCAGATGAATCTGGTCGCGGTGCTGATCTGGACGACCATCGGTTCGGTGGTCGGAGCGGTGGCGCTCTACTGGGTGGGCGCGCTGCTCGGCCGGGACCGGACGGTGGCCATCGCCGCCAAGATCCCGCTGCTGAAGGTCGCCGACATCGAGAAGACCGAGGCGTGGTTCAACAAGCACGGCACGAAGGCGGTCTTCTTCGGCCGGATGCTGCCGATCTTCCGCAGTCTCATCTCGGTCCCGGCGGGCATCGAGCGTATGCCGCTGCCGATCTTCCTGGGACTCACCACGCTCGGCAGCGCCATCTGGAACACCCTCTTCGTCATGGCCGGCTACCTGCTGGGTGACAACTGGGAGACGGTCACCGAGTACGTCTCGGTGTACTCGAAGGTGGTGCTCGCGGTGGCCGCCCTGGCCGTCCTGATCTTCCTCGGCGTACGGGTCTTCCGGCCCGGCGGGGGCCAGCGGCGCGGCTGATCCTCTCCCACGAGGCTGACGGGCGTCCGCTCCGGGAACCCCCGGGGCGGACGCCCTCTCTCACTGTCGGGGCACGGTCGTGGCCCGCAGGCCACAGAGCAGAGGAGCGTGTCAGGTGCGCACCACGAGGACCGGACCCGGCAGGCCGTGGCGCGGCGGCTCACTGCTCCTGGCGGCGGCCCTCCTCGCCACCGCTGCCTGCACCGCGGGCGACCGAGCCGGGCCCGGCTCCACGATGGCGCCCGAGGCCCGGACCTATCTCCTCTCCGCGCTGGACACGATGGAGCGGCACTCCCTGGTCCGCGACGAGGTGGACTGGCCGAAGCTCCGCCGGGACGCCCTCGGACGCGCCGAGGGGGCCACGGAACCCGCCGGCACGTACGAGGCGATCGAGCAGGCGCTGCGGGAGCTGGGCGACGGCCACAGCACCTTCCTCACCCCCGAGGAGGCCGAGCGGGCCGAGGACGAGGCACCCGACGACCAGGTACTCCCCGAGGCCCGACGGCTCCCCGAGGGCCTCGGCCGCCTCACGCTGCCCCCGATCCGCTCGGACGCCGCTGCGGGGCCCTACCTCCGTGCCGCCCGCGCCGCCGTGCGCGAGGTGGACCGCGCGGGCGCCTGCGGCTGGGTCGTGGACCTGCGGACCAACACCGGCGGCGACATGTGGACGCCGCTCGCCTCCGCCGGCCCGATCCTCGGCGACGGCGAGGTGGGCGCCTTCGTCGAGGCGGACGGCACACGGACCCCGTGGACGATCGAGAACGGCACACCCCGCCAGTACGCGGACCGGTGGGGCTCCGGCGAGCCGCCGGCCCGCCCCAGGCCGCCGGTGGCGGTGCTGACCGGGCCGCGCACCGCGAGCGCGGGCGAGGCGGTGGCGATCGCCTTCCGGGGCCGCCCCGACACCCGGACCTTCGGCGAGCCGACCTTCGGCGTCCCCACCGCCAACACCCCCTACCCCCTGTCCGACGGCGCCCTGGTCGTCCTGACCACGGCTCGCGAGGCCGACCGCACGGGCCGGGTCCACGACGGCCCGCTCCGTCCCGACGTGGAGGTGGAGTGGGTCAGGGGCAGCGACCGCGTGCTGGCGGCGGCCACCGACTGGCTCGCGGCCCACGACCGCTGCCGGAAGCCCTGACCGTCAGCTGCCGCTGTCGCCCCTGGCCGCCGCGAGGAACCGGCGCAGGATCTCCTCGCCCGCCGCGACGCCCCGCTCGGGCAGCACCGTGAGGCCGGGTGCCGTCCAGCCCTCCTCGGCGAGTTCGCCGTGGCCGGGGCGCCAGGCGCGGTCGGCGGCGAGCAGCAGGTCGGCGTCGAGCAGGGAGTCCCCGGCGGCGAGCGTGGTGTCCGCCCCGGCACGGCGGGCCACCTCGCGCATGGCCGCGCTCTTGGTCAGCGGGCGCGGGACGGCGTAGACCTTGCGGCCCTGGAGGGAGACGGTCCAGCCGCGTTCCCCGGCCCAGGCGGCGGTGGACCTCAGCCAGCTCGCGGAGAGTTCGGCCCGGTCGACGACGAGGTAGGCGAAGAGGTCCTCGGCCACGCGCTCCTTGAGCAGCCAGGCGGGGTCCGCGGTGGCCCGTAGGTGGGCGCTGACCTCGGCGAGCGGCGCGCACTCGGCGTCGAGGCGGCCGCGGACCGAACGGTTCCAGTCCTCGTCGGCGACCCCGTCGACCAGCAGGTGCCCGCCGTTGGCGCAGATCGCGTAGCCGGGGGTGGGCACGGGCAGCCGGATGCGGCGGTACTGCTCCCTGGTCCGGGTGGTGGTGGGGACGAAGAGCGTCTCGCGGGCGAGCGCGCCGAGGAGCCCGGCGGCGGTCTCCGTCAGGTAGGAGAGCGGGCGGCTCTCGTAGACCTCGACGCAGAGCAGCCGGGGCGCCTCGGCGTCGGGCACGGTGAGGCCGAGTGCGGCGGCCGAGTAGATGAGGGTGCGGTCGAGGTCGCTGGCGACGAGGGTGGTCACGCGCTCCCCACCGCCTTGCCGTCGGCACCGGTCGCGCCCCGGGTGTAGCGGGGGTGGATGAGCCCGACGCAGGTGTACGGGAGGTCGTCGCGCTCCTCCACCGGCACGCCCCGCTGCTCCGCGAGAAGCCGTATGTGCGCGAGGTCGGCGCCGGCGCCCCGGCGGGCCAGGATCTTCCAGGGGACGCGGCGCAGCAGGACACGGGTGGTCTCGCCGACGCCGGGCTTGACCAGGTTGACGTCGTGGATGCCCTGCTCCTCGCTGATCCGCTCGACCGCCGCCCAGCCCTCCCAGGTGGGGGCGCGGTCGGCCGAGGCCGCCTCCTTGACCTGCTGGTCCACGGCGTCGGCGACCTCGTCGAAGCGGGCCTCGACGGCCGCGACGAAGTCCCGCGAGACGTCGGAACCGGACAGCTCGCGGTAGAACTTGGCACCGTGGTAGTCGTGCGGGCCGACCAGGTCGTCGCGGAGCACGGTGCGCGATATCAGTCCGGAGACGGTGGAGTTGAGGCAGGCCGAGGGGATCAGGAAGTCCTCGCGGGTGCCGTAGGTGCGCACGCACGAGCCGGGGTCGGCGAGGACCGCGATCTCCGGGTCGAAGCCGGGGAACCCGGCCAGGGCGTCGGCCAGCTCGCGGGTGATGGCGCCCTTGCCGGTCCAGCCGTCCACGAAGACCACGTCCGCCGGGTCGTGGTGCGCGGCCAGCCAGCGCAGCGCGTTGGCGTCGATGCCCCGGCCGCGCACGATGGAGACCGCGTAGTGCGGCAGCTCCGTGCCGTGCCGGTGACGGGCCCAGCGCCGCATGAGGACACCCACCGGGGTACCGGCCCGCGCCAGCGACACCAGCACCGGCCGTGGCGAGCGCTCGGCGAGGACCAGCTCGGTGACGGTGCCGACCGCCCGCGCGATCCGCGCGACCGACCCGGCGAGGGCGTCCCGGTACAGCTCCTGGTACTCCTCGGTCGGCTGGTACTCGACCGGCAGGGACTCGGCGTAGTGGGCCCCGCCACGCTGGACGGCCTCCTCGCGCTCCTCCACGGGCGCCTCCAGCCGCACGGCGGAGAGGTCCTGGAGCAGCCAGCCGACGTCGTCGGGCTCGTACGAGGAGAAGTCGGGGCCACGCAGGGGCGCGGGCAGCACAGGGGGCTCCTGCCGGTCGGGGGTGCGGGGTACGGGGGTGTGGGCGGGGACGACGGCGAGGGCCACCCGGGGCGCGGCGGTGGCGAGCTGGGCGAGGAGCCCGCCGGGGGCGTGCAGGGCCGGGGTGTCGGCGGCGCTGTCGACGACGGCGAGGACGGTGTCGAAGCCGCCGCCCGCGACGTTGTAGGCGTACCGCTCGCCGGGCCCGTCGGCCGGGTCGTCGTGGGCGGGGAAGGCCAGGCGGGTGCGGATGGCGTAGCCGGGGTCGTCCACGGCGAGCACCGGTGAGCGGGTGGTGGTGGAGAACCGCACGTCGAGCCCGGCCTCCTCCAGGGCCCTGGCGAGGACCAGCGGGGCGTACATCAGCTCTTCGAAGCCGAGCACGAGGACGCGTCCGGCCTGCTCGGGGCCGCCGAGCCCGTCGACGATCCGGGCGGCCATCGCGGGCAGGGCCTCCCGGAGGCGGGCCCGGTGGTCCGGGGTGAAGCCGTGGCGGCCGCCGTCGGGCAGACCGGCGGGCCAGCCGAGTTCCAGACGGACGGGGGCGACAGCCGGCGCGCAGGGCACGAGGGGATCGGCGGTGCGGCCGTCCTGCTCCTCGACCAGTCGCAGGCCCCGGGCGAGGACGTCCTCGGGAAGGCGCACGGTGCCCCGGGCGTGGGCGACGACGTCGACGCGGGCGCCGGTCTCCTCGGCGAAGGCGGCGAGCCGGCCGGCGTCCCCCGGGGCCCGCATGTCGACCAGGGCGACGATCACGTAGTGGTCGCGGGGGTGGCGGGCGTGCAGGTCCCGCAGGGTGTTGAGGACGGTGTTGCCGGTGGAGAACTCGTCGTCCACCAGGACCAGCGGCCCCCGGCCCGCCTCCCCGCCCCGGTCGAAGAAGGCGGGGTCCTCGGGGAGCAGCAGGTGGGAGGTGGCGTGCGAGTGCGACTCCTCGAAACCGCCCGCGCTGGGCACCGAGGCGACGGGCCGCCGCGTCGAGTGCAGGTAGGGGGCGGTCTCCAGGCCGTCGGCGACGGCGTGGCCGAGGGCGGTCGCCGTCTCCGCGTAGCCGAGGACGACCGCGCGGGCGGCCTCCTCGGGGCCGAGAAGCGCGCGGACGCGCCGGCCGAGCGTGACGCCGTGGCCGTGGACGACCGAGGGCAGCTGCGGGACGTGTTTGCCGAGGACGCCGGAGACGAGCAGGTGCGCCCGCTTGGGGTTGCGGCGCAGCGCGAGGCCCAGCAGGCCGCGCAGCTCGTCGTCGCCGGCCAGCTCTATGCCGAGCCGGTCGGAGACCCAGGTTCCGGTCCACACCACGTCGTTCGTCTCTTCTCTCTTCTCAGGGCGCGCCGGGGGCGCGTACTCCAGGGTGCGCCTGTCGGGCGCCGTGTTCCTCTTGTGCGGTCGTGACGGCCACCGGGCCCGGGGGCCGGTCAGACGGCGAGCCCCTCGCCCAGCAGCTCCACGAAGCCGATGTCCTCCGCCGCGACCCCGAAGGCCTCGGCGCGCAGCAGGGTGCGCTCCGCCCAGGCCCGGTGCGGCTTGACCTCGTTCATCTTGTTGGTGTACGCGGAACGCAGCACGCCGCCGCCGTCCCGCTCGGGCCGCAGGATGTCCTGCGCGTCGCTGTACTCCTCGTGGCTGACCACGGAGAGTGCGTGCACGGGCAGGACGTGGGACGGGTGGATGCAGGTCTTGCCGAGCAGGCCGTTGGCCCGGTCCAGCTCGATCTCCCGGAGCAGGCCGTCCATGTCGTGCTCGATGAGCGAGGCGCGCAGCTCCTCGGCGCGGCCCAGGAAGGGGCTGCGCCGCAGCTGCGGCTTGAACATGCGCTCCTGGACGCGGAAGTACTCCCAGACCGGCCCGGTGACGGTGAAGCCGGTGCCGTCGGCCCTGCCCAGGACGTTGACCACGTCGGCGATGACGGAGGCGACGATCTGGACGTCGTAGGCGGTCATGTCGGGCGGGCGGCGCAGCCCGTAGGCGGAGCAGAAGTCGGTGACGCCCAGCCGCAGGGCCAGGACCCGGTCGCGGTACTTGTCGACGGTGCCGGCGATCCCGGTGAGCGTGGCGGTGCGGGTCTCGACGTGGAGCAGCTCGGGGGATTCCAGGACGGGCATGGCGAAGAGGCGGTGCCCGCTGCGGGCCTCGGCGGTGGCCAGCGCCTCCAGGTAGGGCACGCCGCGCTCCTCGGTGAACTTCGGGAGGACGAAGCCGGAGAGCAGGCGGACGGCTGGGCCGAGGCGGCGCACCAGGTCGGGGATCTGCTCGGGGTCGCGGACCCGGATGAAGAGGAGCGGGGGCTCGGCCTCGCCCGCCTCGGCACGGGCGGCGAGGTCGGCGAACTGGGCCACGAGGTTGGCCTCGGCGCCGGGGACGTCGGCGTCGGCGATCGAGTCCTCCAGGCAGAGGACCATCGAGACGACGCCGCGGGCGGCCTGCTTGTGGACGTCGTCGGCGAGGGTGGGGCGCGTGGCCGGGCTGTACAGCGTCGCCCCCAGGGCGGTGGCCAGGATGGGGGCCGGCGACTCGGCCGTGAAGACGGCGGGCTCCCGGTGGAAGAGGCGCCGCCGCGCTTCAGGGGCAAGATGCCCGAAATGACGCATGTAAATCCCCCGTAGTGCCTGGGTGGCCGCGAATATGTGGCCGGTAATAGTACGTAGGAGCGCATATCCAGGGTTCCCGTCCACCATGAATTTCTGGTAACCCGGGCGCGTCGCCGCAGCGCTCCCGCCAAGTCCGACCCGCCCCCCGCATTGTCCGCCGTACCTCGCAACAGGCAGGATGACCGCATGACGCACGCCATGCTGAAGGGGTCCAACGTCCCGCTCGACGCGACGGCCGTCCGCGCCGTTCTGTGCTGGACGGCCGCCCCGGACGTGCCGGACGTGGACGCGTCGGCCCTGCTGCTCGCCGACGACGGCCGGGTGCGCTCCGACGAGGACTTCGTCTTCTACAACCAGCCCCGGCACCCGTCCGGCGCGGTGTGGCGGCTCGGCAAGCGGCGTGTGCCCGAGGGGCTGACCGACACCCTCCAGGCCGACCTCGCGGGCCTGGAACCGCAGGTCCGGCGCATACTCCTGGTCGCCTCCACCGACGAGCTGCCCTTCGAGCGCGTCCCCTCCCTGCGCATCGACCTCTACGACACCTCCGGCGCCGACGCGACCGGCGCCACCGAGGGCGCCCCCGTCGCCACCTTCGAGGTGCAGCCCGAGACCGGCGCCGAGACCGCGCTGATCTGCGGCGAGCTGTACCGCCGGGGCGAGGGCTGGAAGTTCCGGGCGCTCGGCGAGGGGTACTCCAACGGGCTCGTCGGGCTCGCCACCGACTTCGGCATCTCCGTCGACGACTCGGAGGAGCCCGCGGCCGCCGGCCCCGGGGACCCCGCCGAGCTTCCGGACGCCCCGGAGTTCCCGGCCGCCCCCGAGACCCCCGCGCCTCTCGCCGCCCAGCCGCTGCCGCCCACCACGGCCGGGCCGCAGCCCCCGGCGCAGCCGGCCGTGCCGCCGCCGCCGAACTTCCCGCCCCCGGCTCCGGACCCGGACGCGACCCGGGCACCACTGCCCCCGCAGGCCCCTGCCCCGCAGCCCGCCTACGGCTACCCGCAGCCCGCGGCGGCCGGATACGGCTATCCGCACCCCGGACCGCCGCCCGCGCACCCTTCGCAGACCCCGCCGCCGCACCAGCCCGCCTACGGCTACCCGCAGGCGGTCGGCGGCCCCGCCGGGTCGTTCCGGCTGCCGCCGCAGGGGCCGCAGTTCATCAGCGGCTGACGCCCGGGCCACGTCCGTGAGCACCGGCCACGGGCGGCCCGGCGGCGGCCGGGCTCCGCAGACCCGTCAGCGGGTGCCGGTGCTCTTGTACCCGCGGCCCCACTGGAGCCCCCAGCCGTACAGCCGGTCGATCTCGGACTGGAACCCGTAGACGTACTTGACCTCACGGCGCACCGTCAGTTCGCCCTTGCGGTTGTCGAGCGAGAAGACCGCGCACGACCTGGCCTGCGGGGCCCGCTCCTCCAGCTCGATCTCGATGCGCGGGCCGGTGGCCGGGTAGAGGGTGACGACGGCCTGGGTGCGGTCGAAGGCCGGGGTCTTGTCGTAGATGTAGACGAAGACGAGGAGCCGCTTGATCTCCTCGCGCTGGTCGAGATTGACGTAGAGCGTCTCGCCCGATCCCGAGCCGAACCGGTCGTCGCCGCTGAGCTTCACGAAGGGCGCGGTGTTGAGGTCACCGTAGAGTTCGCCGAGCGGCTGGACGACGCCCTTGTTGCCGTCGGCCATCTCGTAGAGGCAGCCCATGTCGAGGTCGACGTTGACCACGCCCTGCGTGTGGGCCTGCACGACCTCCGGCTGGAACGCCTTGAAGGGGTGACGCAGCAGGGCCCGCGAGGACGTGGTGGACCGCTTGCCGAAGTCGGCCGGGCGCATCTGCCAGGAGAGGTTGACGCGGAGGTTGCCGGTGGCGGCTCCCTGCTTGACCAGGGAGACCTGCGGCTGGCGCTTGGTCAGCCGTATCGAGTTGCTGCCGACGCTTCCTGAGTCGAACTGCGCCGCCGCGTTGCGACCACCCAGCAGACCGTCCCAGAAGGACATGCCACCCCCAGACCTTCGGTTTCTCGTCCCGCCCATGCCGACGGGGCGGCGCCGAGGTCGTCTCGACAACCGCCCCGCTGGGAGCGTTCCTCAGTTCGGGCCCGGTCACACCCGCGGCCCGGCCCGGAGTCAGACTCCGGAGGGAATTTCGGCCTTGTCCTTGGAATCCTCGCCGCCCTCGGCGGCCAGCCGCTTGTTGCGGCGTACCGAGGACCAGAACGAGACGCCGATCAGCACCACGCCGATGAGGCCCGTGATCATCTCGCTGATCTGGAAGCGGATGGTGACGAGCAGGATCGCCGCGAGGGCGCCGATGGCGTAGTGGGCGCCGTGCTCCAGGTACACGTAGTCGTCGAGGGTTCCCTCGCGGACCAGGTACACCGTGAGCGAACGGACGTACATGGCGCCGATGCCGAGGCCGAGCGCCATCAGCACGATGTCGTTGGTGATGGCGAAGGCGCCGATCACGCCGTCGAACGAGAAGGAGGCGTCGAGCACTTCCAGGTAGAGGAACATGAAGAAGGCCGCCTTGCCGGCCAGCTTCACCGCGGAGACGGGCTTCCCCTGCCGCTTGGCCTCTTCCTCGGCCTCGTGCTCGCGTTCCTCACCCTCTTCGAGCTTGTCCTCGAAGAAGCTGGAGAGACCGCCGACGATCAGATACGTGATGAGACCGGCGATGCCGGCCAGCAGCACGGTCTCCGCCTTGTCGGCATGGGTACCGCCGTGCTGGTGTGCCTGGCTGCCGAAGGTCATCGCCGAGATGAGCAGGACGATGAGAGCGATGCAGACCGAGAGCATGTCGACGCGGCCGAGCTTGGCCAGCGGACGCTCGATCCAGGTGAGCCACTTGATCTCGCGGTCCTCGAAGAGGAAGTTGAGGAAGATCATCAACAGGAACATGCCACCGAAGGCGGCGATCGACGGATGCGCGTCGGTGACCAGCTCCTGGTAGTGGTCCTTGTCGGTCATCGCCAGGTCGACGGCCTCGATCGGGCCGATCTTGGCGCTGATGGCGACGATCACGACGGGGAAGACCAGTCGCATACCGAAGACGGCGATCAGGATGCCGATGGTGAGGAAGATCTTCTGCCAGAAGGCATTCATCTTCTTCAGGATTCCGGCGTTGACCACCGCGTTGTCGAACGACAGCGAGATCTCGAGGATGGACAGGATCGCCACGACCCCGAAGCCCGCCCACCCCCCGTAGAGCACGGCTGCGACGAGTCCGAGCGCGGTGACCGCGAAGGACCAGCCGAAGGTTTTCAGAACCACTGGATACCCAATCCCTGTATGTACTACGAGGCTCCCCCGTCCGTACCCGGCTTTAGGAGACGCTGACCCCGAAGTCTAGAGCGATGCCCCTGAGGCCGGACGCGTACCCCTGTCCCACCGCCCGGAACTTCCACTCGCCCCCGTACCGGTACAGCTCGCCGAAGATCATCGCCGTCTCCGTGGAGGCGTCCTCGCTGAGGTCGTAGCGGGCCAGCTCCTGCCCGTCGGCCTGGTTGACCACGCGGATGAACGCGTTGCTCACCTGCCCGAACGTCTGGCCCCTGACGTCGGCCTCATGGATCGAGACGGGGAAGACGATCTTGTCGCAGTGGGCGGGCACCTGGGCGAGGTCGACCAGCAGGGACTCGTCGTCGCCGTCCCCCTCACCCGTGAGGTTGTCGCCGGTGTGCTCGACCGAGCCGTCCGGGCTCTTGAGGTTGTTGTAGAAGACGAACCACTCGTCGCCCATCACCCGGCCCGAGGTGCAGAGCAGCGCGCTCGCGTCGAGGTCGAACGGGGCGCCGGTGGTGGAGCGGGCATCCCAGCCGAGGCCGACCAGGACCTGTGTGAGGTTCGGCGCGGCCTTGGAGAGGGAGACGTTTCCCCCTTTGGCAAGCGTGACACCCATGATCGCTTTCCTCCCCGATGTGACAGCGTGCGCATTCTTGACGAGGTCCGGCGCCGCACGAAACGTGCGGCGCCGGACGGGAACAGCCCTGGAGACTGCTCGGATCAGACGTTGACGCCGAAGTCCTGCGCGATGCCGCGCAGACCCGAGGCGTACCCCTGGCCGATGGCGCGGAACTTCCACTCGGCGCCGTTGCGGTACAGCTCGCCGAAGACCATGGCGGTCTCCGTGGAGGCGTCCTCGGAGAGGTCGTAACGGGCGATCTCCTGGTCGTTGGCCTGGTTGACCACGCGGATGAACGCGTTGCGCACCTGGCCGAAGGACTGCTGGCGGTTCTCCGCGTCGTAGATGGAGACCGGGAACACGATCTTGGTGACCTCGGCCGGGACACCGGCCAGGTTCACCTTGATCTGCTCGTCGTCGCCCTCGCCCTCACCGGTGATGTTGTCGCCGGTGTGCTCGACCGAGCCGTCGGGGCTCTTGAGGTTGTTGAAGAACACGAAGCCCTGGTCGCTGGTGACCTTGCCGTCGGCGTTCGTCAGGATGGCGCTGGCGTCGAGGTCGAAGTCGGTACCCGTGGTGGTACGGACGTCCCACCCCAGACCGATGGTGACCGCGGTCAGGCCAGGCGCCTCCTTGGTCAGCGAGACATTGCCGCCCTTGCTGAGGCTGACTCCCACGAGTCCTCCCATTCGCGTGTCGAGGGGGTGGTGGCGCGGTGCGGTGGTGCCGCGGGCGCCGTCGCCCCTGTCGTCGTTCAGTGCTGTCGGATGAACGTCTGGATACTAGTGACGGGTTCCCGCCCGCACCGGCCGTTACCCCTGATCGTTCAGAGCGTGTCCAGCGCCTTCACGTACTCGTTCAGGTCGCGGGCGTCGGGGAGACCGTTGACCACGGTCCAGCGCACGACGCCCTCCTTGTCGATGATGAAGGTGCCGCGGACCGCGCAGCCCTTCGCCTCGTCGAAGACCTCGTAGGCACGCGAGGCCTCGCCGTGCGGCCAGAAGTCCGACAGCAGGGGGTACTCGAGCCCCTCCTGCTCCGCGAAGACCCGCAGCGCGAACGGCGAGTCGTTGGAGACGGCGAGCAGCTGGGTGTCGTCGTTGACGAACTTCGGCAGCTCCTCGCGCAGCGCGCAGAGCTCACCCGTGCACACGCCGGTGAACGCGAACGGGTAGAAGAGGAGCACCACGTTCTTCTCGCCACGGAACTCCGAGAGCCGCACGGTCTGGCCGTGCTGGTCCTTCAGCTCGAAGTCCGGGGCCTTGGTGCCAACCTCGATCGCCATGGGTACGCATCCCTTCACTGAGCCGGTGAGCGGTCCCCCTCCAGGCCACGGTCGGCCGAAGGAAGGTGAGCCCACCCTACGCACGCCTCCCTCACCCGGAACGCGCCAGGCCCCCTCGGTCACGGCCGAGGGGGCCTGGCGGACGGCACAGCCGCGCCGGGACGCCGGTGGGGGGTGGTCCGCCACCCACGTCGCGACGGACGCGGTTCAGCGCTTGGACTTGGCGCCCTTGGGCGTGACCAGGCGGCTGCCGGTCCAGTCCTTGCCGGCGTTGATGCTCTTGGTCTGGGCGAGGCCCGCCGTCTGGGCGGCCTCGTTGATCTCGCTCGGCTCGATGTAGCCGTCCCGGCCCGTCTTCGGGGTCAGCAGCCACACGGGCTGGCCGTCCTCGACGAGCTGCGAGGCGTCGACCAGTGCGTCGGTCAGATCGCCGTCGTCATCGCGGAACCAGAGCATGACGGAGTCGGCCACATCGTCGTACTCCTCGTCGGCGAGCTCGCCGCCGATGAGGGCTTCGATGGCCTCACGGAGCTCCTGATCGACATCGTCGTCGTAGCCGATCTCCTGGACCACCTGCTCGGGCTGGAAACCCAGCCTTGCGGCAGGGTTGGTCCGCTCCTCCGCGTGGTCCGCGGTCGCGCTCACGGTGTGCCTCCTGATCATGTTTCGGGAAATGCTGCTGCCACGCGCGGGCGCGAAGCATTGGCCGTAGTCCACACGGGCGCGACGGATCGCGCAAGTACCCGGCCGTCGAGACCGCCGAAACGGTGACGTTCCATCCCGTCCCGACGCATCCGACACCACGAGTTTACGCAGGTCCCTGCCGCCGGTCACGGTCGAGCGCGCGGATCGGTGCTCCCGGCGGCCCCAGCGGGGCGCCCGGACCGAACGGCCATGCGATATCCGTCGAGGCCCCGGGCGTATCGTTGCGGTTTGGGTCGGCTCACACCGGCCCGCTCTCGGGGCGCCGTCGGCCGGGCGTCCCCGGTTGGTGGTTACCGCCGGGTAGAGATGACGGAACCGCCCCACCGATGGACCATGGGGAGCGGCCCGACCTCCCTGACGTGCACGACCGAACAGCGAAGGAACAGCGTGGCTTCCGGACCCGATCGCAACCCGATCATCATTGGCGGCCTGCCCAGCCAGGTCCCGGACTTCGATCCCGAAGAGACCCAGGAATGGCTGGACTCCCTCGACGCCGCCGTCGACGAGCGCGGCCGGCAGCGGGCGCGCTATCTCATGCTCCGTCTGATCGAGCGAGCCCGCGAGAAGCGGGTCGCCGTCCCGGAGATGCGCAGCACGGACTACGTCAACACGATCGCGACCAAGGACGAGCCGTTCTTCCCCGGCAACGAGGAGGTCGAGCGGAAGATCCTCAACGCGACCCGGTGGAACGCCGCGGCGATGGTCTCCCGCGCACAGCGCCCCGGAATCGGCGTCGGCGGGCACATCGCGACCTTCGCCTCCTCGGCCTCCCTGTACGACGTCGGCTTCAACCACTTCTTCCGCGGCAAGGACGGGGGTGACGGCGGCGACCAGATCTTCTTCCAGGGCCACGCCTCCCCCGGCATCTACGCCCGCGCGTTCCTCCTGGACCGTTTCACCGAGGAGCAGCTCGACGGCTTCCGCCAGGAGAAGTCGAAGGCGCCGAACGGTCTCTCCAGCTATCCGCACCCGCGCTCCATGCCGGACTTCTGGGAGTTCCCCACCGTCTCCATGGGCCTCGGCCCGCTGGGCGCGATCTTCCAGGCGCGGATGAACCGCTACATGGAGGCCCGGGGGATCGCCGACACCTCCGCCTCGCACGTGTGGGCGTTCCTCGGCGACGGCGAGATGGACGAGCCGGAGTCGCTCGGCCAGCTCTCGATCGCGGCCCGCGAGGGACTCGACAACCTCACCTTCGTCGTCAACTGCAACCTTCAGCGCCTCGACGGCCCGGTACGCGGCAACGGCAAGATCATCCAGGAGCTCGAGTCGCAGTTCCGCGGCGCGGGCTGGAACGTGATCAAGCTCGTCTGGGACCGCTCCTGGGACCCGCTGCTCGCCCAGGACCGGGACGGCCTGCTGGTCAACAAGTTGAACACCACACCGGACGGACAGTTCCAGACCTACGCCACCGAGACGGGCTCCTACATTCGCGAGCACTTCTTCGGCAGCGACCAGCGGCTGCGCAGCATGGTCGAGAACATGAGCGACGACCAGATCCTGCACCTGGGTCGCGGTGGCCACGACCACCGGAAGATCTATGCGGCGTTCGCCGCGGCCAAGGCCCACAAGGGCCAGCCGACGGTGATCCTGGCGCAGACGGTCAAGGGGTGGACCCTCGGGCCCAACTTCGAGGGCCGCAACGCCACCCACCAGATGAAGAAGCTCACCGTCGCCGACCTCAAGGGCTTCCGCGACCGGCTCCACCTGCCGATCCCCGACAAGGAGCTGGAGGACGGCCTGCCGCCGTACTTCCACCCCGGCCCCGAGTCGGAGGAGATCCAGTACATGCACGACCGCCGGAGCGCGCTCGGCGGGTACGTACCGACCCGGGTGGTGCGGGCCAAGCCGCTTCCGCAGCCGGCCGACAAGACCTACGCGAGCGTGAAGAAGGGGTCGGGCCAGCAGGCGATCGCCACGACGATGGCCTTCGTCCGTCTTCTCAAGGACCTCATGCGGGACAAGGAGATCGGCAAGCGGTTCGTGCTGATCGCCCCCGACGAGTACCGGACCTTCGGAATGGACTCGTTCTTCCCCAGCGCCAAGATCTACAACCCGCTGGGCCAGCAGTACGAGTCCGTCGACCGCGAACTGCTCCTGGCCTACAAGGAGTCGCCGACCGGGCAGATGCTGCACGACGGGATCTCGGAGGCCGGCTGCACGGCCTCGCTGATCGCGGCCGGCTCCGCCTACGCCACCCACGGCGAACCGCTGATCCCCGTCTACGTCTTCTACTCGATGTTCGGGTTCCAGCGCACCGGCGACCAGTTCTGGCAGATGGCGGACCAACTGGCTCGCGGATTCGTGCTCGGCGCCACGGCGGGCCGGACCACCCTCACCGGCGAGGGGCTCCAGCACGCCGACGGCCACTCTCAGCTGCTCGCCTCCACCAACCCCGCGGTCGTCGCCTACGACCCGGCGTTCGGCTACGAGATCGCGCACATCGTCCAGGACGGCCTGCGGCGGATGTACGGGCCGGACAGCGAGGACGTGTTCTTCTACCTCACCGTCTACAACGAGCCGATCCAGCACCCCGCGGAGCCGGAGGACGTCGACGTCGAAGGCATCCTCAAGGGCGTGCACCGGCTGCGGGCCGGCGAATCGGGCGAGGTCCCGGCTCAGATCCTCGCCTCGGGCGTGGCCGTGCCGTGGGCCCTGGAGGCCCAGCGGATCCTGGCGGAGGAGTGGGGCGTACGGGCCGACGTGTGGTCGGCGACCTCCTGGAACGAGCTGCGCCGCGAGGCGATCGACGTGGAGCGGCACAACCTGCTCCACCCGGACGAGGAACAGCGCGTTCCGTACGTGACGCAGAAGCTGTCCGGCTCGGAGGGTCCCTTCGTGGCGGTCTCCGACTGGATGCGCGCGGTCCCCGACCAGATCTCCCGCTGGGTGCCCGGGACTTACCAGTCGCTCGGCGCCGACGGGTTCGGCTTCGCCGACACCCGGGGCGCGGCCCGGCGGTTCTTCCACATCGACGCGCAGTCGATCGTGCTGGCCGTGCTGACCGAGCTGGCCCGTGAGGGCAAGGTCGACCGTGCCGCTCCCAAGCAGGCGATGGACCGGTACCAGCTGCTCGACGTGGCAGCCGCGGACCCGGGTGCGGCGGGCGGCGACGCCTGACCCGCGAGCCTCGTGGTGTGGCCCGGAGGGCGGCGGAGTGAAGGTCTCCGCCGCCCTCCGGCACGTCCGGAGCAGACGGAACAGGCGGACCGCCTTGGCTGCCAGACGCCCCATCCAGCCCCGCACCGCTGCGGTCGTGCGGTACGCGGCCCGTCGGGCTCCTGTGTGATCGGGGCCTCCGCAGCGGGCTGAGCTGGTGCGGCGCAGACCTTCAAGGGGGCCTGGCCGGTGTGGGACGGCCCGGGCGGCGCCGCGTCCGCGGTTCCCCGGCGGCCTCGTCCCGGCCCGTCCGGCCGGGCGTCGCTGGGCCCGGTGAGGTGCGGCCGGCCCGGTTCCCGCCGAACCGCGTGCGCCCGCGCGTGCCGGGGCGGGGCGGGGCGTGGGACGCGGAGGTCGCGGGATGCGGCGCCGCACGGTCAGTTCTCCCAGATCTTGAACGCGCGCACGCCGTAGGGAGAGGACGGCTGCCAGGTCCCGCTGCCGGGATGGGTGTCGAACTCGCCCGTCTCGGCGCACTCGGCCGACTGGTAGGTGGTGACCGGCCGTCCCAGGCGGTTGGCGAGGGCGTGAGCCACCGCACCGGAGGGAAGGGCGACGCAGCTCTCGATCTCGGTGCCGGAGAGTTCGAAGACGTGGCGCTTCCCTCCGAAATCCGCCTTCTGCCAGAGACAGAGCTGTCCGGCGCCGCAGGAGGCGAGCCCGCCCTGCCCGGCCGCCTCGGCGCGGACCTCGGCGGGTCCGGCCGGAACGGCCGAGCTCGGAGCGAGGGCCAGGGCGGTGGAGAGCGCGGCGACGGCGACGACCGTCATGGGGGCCAGGTGGCGGTTGGCCGACGCGTGGGCCAGCAGCCTCCGGACGAACCCCTTGGCACGTCCCTTGTCCGGTCCCGCCGGGCTGGAGGCTGCGGGTGCCGCGGCGTGCCGGACGATGCGCGGCTGCAGGGGACGCCGGCGCGCGGTGGGGGCCACCACGCGGTCCCGGTGGATGCCGCGTCCCGGGTGGGTCGGGATCGGCCTGGAGTGCTTCATCGGCTTCGACATGGTGATTCCCCGTTCCTCGGTGTGATGGATGGTGGTCGTTGAGTGATTGCTCTGCGGTGCGTCGTGCGGGGCAGGGGCTCGTCGCGGCGCGTGCGGGCGCCGTTGCCCAAGGGCGGATGGGTGGATGGCCACGGAGTGCCGCGCCACACAGGCGGGGCCTGCCCGCTTGTGGAGGGCGGCGCCATGGCCGGAGGCGTCCATGACGAATGCGCCGCTGTTGCGGCGTGCGCGTCTGTGGCTGGGTCCCGGCTCCACACCGTGGCGGTGGGCGAGGCACCGCCCGGCGATCGGGCCGGAGCCCGGATGCGCCGGTGGTGCGGCCGGTGAGTGAACTGTGGACCGGCGAGGGCCTCGGAGGGAAGCTCCGGCGGCGGTCACCAGCCTGATAGGTGAACTTCACGCACAGCCAGCACCGGTAGCGGTTGTTCCGCCTCGCGCGGGGAAGCGCCCGGTTTTGCCGCGGGCCGGGTTCGAGCGGCGTTCTCCCACGTCAGAGAGGCAGAGCCCGCTGCACGAACCGGACCGCGACCCCGCCGGAAGGGCTCTTCAGCCCCTCTTCGCCGGTCACACCCTGTCCCCTAACGAGTGACGTAACCCCGCGCGGCGCGCTGCGCCGACGCGGCTCGGGCTCCGGGCCCGCCATGGCCACCGGAGTCCTCGGCAGGCTCGACGTGTCCCGCCGGGACGAATCCGGCCCGTTGACGAGATCGATTGACCCACGCGTCCGTGCACGGAAAGTCACCGGCGGAAGCACGTGCACCCGGTTTGCCGTAAAGGCCCGCCCGGTTCAGTGATCTGACCCACGGCTGCCCGAAGCAGCGCCGACGGTCTCCTAGGGTGTCCCGCAGTGACTTCCTTCGACTCATCTCCCCAGTTCAACGTCTGGCGCACGCTGCTCGCCCTGGCGATCGTCCTCGTCATGCTGGCGACCTCCGGCTGGACAGCCGCGCGTCACCAGCGGGGTGACACCAATCCGCTGCAGCGCGCGCTGAACGCATGGAGTGACGGCCGCTTCCAGGGCAAGGCGCTGCCGGACGCGGACGCGCCCTCGGCCAAGCTGGCCGGGTTCTTCGCCTCGCTCAGCCGTGCTCAACGGCTCGACCTGGCCGAGCGGTATCCGCTGGCGGTGGGGAACATGAACGGCGCGCCACCGAAACTGCGCTACCGGGCCAACCGGATCGCGCTCGAGGAGGCGGTCGGCGTGGAGCGGGAGCGGGTCCGTGACCACCGGCTCTCCACGGAAGGCCGCCAGGAGGCCGACCGCCGGATGCACCGCTTCCTCTCTCTGCTGCATCCCAAGCGCCATGTACTCGCCTTCGACCCGACCGGGCGGGGGCGGGTCGCCGAGGTCTTCGGCAACCTCGACCGCGCGGCACGGGTCTCCGTCGTGGTGCCGGGTGTCGACACCGACGTGCTGACGTACGAGCGGACCTACAGGACGTTCTCGGCCCCTGCCGGCATGGCCAAGTCGCTGTACAAGGCGGAGCGCGCACAGCGCGAGGGCAGTCTGCCGCGCTCCGCGTCCGGCGCTCCGCGGGTGGCGGTGATCGCCTGGGCCGACTACACCTCTCCGGCGGGCATCGGTGTGGACGCCGTCACCGCCAAGCGGGCGGAGGACGGCGCCGTGCGGCTCTCCAACCTGGTCCGCAGCCTGCCCGGGAAGAAGTCGGTCGCCCTGTACTGCCACAGCTACGGGTCGGTGGTCTGCGGCGTCTCCGCCCGCGATCTGCCCTCCCGGGTCACGGACATCGCGGTCGCCGGAAGCCCCGGCATGCGTGCCGCCAACGCCGCCCAGCTCGGCACGGGAGCCCGGATCTGGGCGATGCGGGACCAGGACGACTGGATCGGTGAAATCCCCAACCTCGAACTCGCCGGAGTGGGGCACGGCACCGACCCCGTGTCGGCCGAGTTCGGTGCGCGCGTGCTCTCCGCCAACGGGGCCGCGGGGCACGCGGGCTACTTCGAGCCGGGGACGGAGAGCCTCGACAACTTCGCCCGGATCGGCGTCGGGGCCTACCAGACCCTGCGGTGCGCCGCCGGCACCAACAGCTGTTATCACGACGCCGAGGACGTCGTCTCTGCCTGACGCGCGTAGAGACGGCAGGGCGGCGGGCCCGCCGGGAAAGGGGACGAGGAGAAGCGTGGCGCATACGATGAGCCGCATGGGTGACGTATTGGCTGGATCTCATGCCGCCTGGGAGATCGATTCCGACTCCGTGCTCATCCGCTTCGAACGGGGCATCCGGACACCGAAGCTTTTTCAGGCGCTCGGTGAACGGCGCGTCCCGCTGGAGGCGTTGGACACGGTCTCGCTGGCTCCCGGCAGACGCGGGACCGTGGTGCTGCGCGCGGTGGCCCGGGCGGGCGCCGACCCCCTGATGGACGCCGCCTCCGGCCAGTTGAAGGAGGGCTGCGACCCCTACCGCCTGGTGCTGCCTTCGGCCCAGGAGCAGCAGGCCCGCGAGCAGGTGGACGAGTTGAACAAGCTCATCGCGGACCGCCCGGCCCCGGCCTCCGTCCGCGACCTGGTGGCGCCCCCCGAGGCACCGCTGCACTTCAAGGCGTACGACGGCAAGGCGTCCTTCGACGGGGCGGCGGTGTCGTTCCGCTGGTCTCCCACGGGCGCGTCCACGGAGAAGTGGAAGGCGGGCGACCAGACCTTCCCGGTGACCGAGCTGGCGGACGTCGAGTGGCGCTCGCCGGAGGAGCTCAACGGCTGCCTGCGGCTGGTGCCACGGGCCGGATCGGCGGCGCCGGCCGCCCGCTCCGAACTGGACCCGGCGTGCGTGGTGTTCGGGCCGGGCTACGGGCCCGTTCACGAGTCGCTGCCGTTCGCCGCGGCCGTCCTGGCCGCCGTGCGGGCCGCCGA
Organism: Streptomyces albidoflavus; assembly: GCF_000719955.1. Taxonomy (GTDB): domain Bacteria; phylum Actinomycetota; class Actinomycetes; order Streptomycetales; family Streptomycetaceae; genus Streptomyces; species Streptomyces albidoflavus. The sequence goes on along the minus strand of NZ_JOII01000006.1, from coordinate 165,003 downwards.
GCGCACGCCAGAGAGCCGCCCCGCGGAGGCCGCCCGCATCCCGCTCCGCCGCGACCCCGCCGACATCGCCGAGCGCATCCGGCATCTCGGTGATCTGCACCAGGCCGGCCTGGTGACCGACGAGGAGTTCGTCAGCAAGAAGACGCAGCTGCTGTCCGAACTGTGAGGACGGAGCGGGACAGGGCGGGGCCCGCCTCGCGACGCACCCGGGGGTGGCTGTGCGCAAGGGGCACGCGGCTTGAGGATCATCTCTGGCACGTCGCCCAGAATGCCCCTCTTTCGGACACGTGTCTGCATACCCCGGTATGACCCTCGATGCAGCTCCGTAGTATGACGCGGTCCAGGGCCGAGCTGCCTAGGCTGTGCGAGCCATGAAGACCGAACCGCCGCGTGACCACGAAGACGACTCCTCCTCGCCCCGCTCCCTGCGCGAGGCACTCGACCGTGTACGGGAATGGGCCCGGCGCACGGCCACCACCCCGGCCGTGCGCTCCTCCCGGAAGGAACTGCGCTCCCTGGGGCTGGCGCTGGGCACACCGGCGGACTCCACCCGGCCGCTGCTCTCGGGCGCGCGGAACGCCTGGGTGCGCCACCTTCCGCACGGGCTGGCCTTCGCGGCGGTGGCGGCTCTGCTGCCGGTCACGACGACGGTCCTGGTCCAGGACTACGGAATGAACGGAGCCCTGGCCGGCGCCTTCGCCACCGCGCAGACCGCACCGCTCCTCCTGGCCGTGTCGCGCCCCGTCCAGGCATGGTGGGTGATCTTCACCGCCGACATCGTCGCGGCCGTCGCCATGCTGGGGACCCCGGGTCTCGACGGAAGGTCCTGGCCCTGGACACCGATGAACATCGTCGGCTACCAACTGCTCATGATCTGCCTGGGTCTGCGCGCGGGCAGGCGGACCCTGCTCGCCGTCTGGCTGGCCACCGGGGGCGCGGGGCTCTTCTTCGAGGTCCTCTCCCAGGAGCACAGCGACGGTACCCAGCTCCTCACCTTCACCCTGTCCGGAGCTCTCCTGCTGCTCTCGGCGACGCTGCGGGAGAGGGGTGACGCGCAGCGCCGACTGGTCGAGCAGGAGACCATCAGCGAGGCGGAGCGGTCCCAGCGGACGCTCCTGGAGGAACGCAACCGCATCGCTCGCGAGTTGCACGATGTGGTGGCCCACCACATGTCACTCATCACGGTGCAGGCCGACTCGGCGCGCTACCGCATACCGCATCTCGACGAGGAGGCGGCGCGGGAGTTCAGCTCCATCGCGGAGAGCGCCCGCGAGTCGCTGACGGAGATGCGCCGCATCCTCTCCGTCCTGCGCAGCGAGGACGCCGAGGGGGAACGGACGCCACAGCCAGGTCTTCGGCAGCTCAGCCAACTGGTGGCCGCCACCGTACGGGCCGGAGTGCCGGTGACCATGTCGCGGACCGAGGTGGAGATCGCGGCGATGCTGGCCGACCTCCCCGCCTCGCTGGACCTGTCGCTCTACCGCATCGTCCAGGAGGCACTGGCCAACGTCGTGCGGCACGCCCCGGAGGCGCGGACGACGATCTCCGTCTCCGTGGAGAGCGACTCCGTCACGGTGGTCATCGTCAACGGGCCCGGTCGTGCACGCCGGGTGCCGCTGGAGACCACGGGGACGGGCCATGGTCTCGTCGGAATGCGGGAGCGGGTCCGGCTCGTCGGTGGGACCCTCGACACCGGCCCCTTGCCCGGCGGAGGATTCCGTGTCGCCGCCCGGCTCCCCCGTCGTGAAAAGGAACCTGACCCCGCATGAGCATCCGTGTGATCATCGTCGACGACCAGGGCATGGTGCGGGCCGGTTTCGCCGCGCTGTTGTCCGCCCAGTCGGACATCGACGTCGTCGGCGAGGCCGCGGACGGGCGGAGCGGTATCGAGGTGAGCCGCAAGACCCACCCCGACATCGTGCTGATGGACGTACGGATGCCGGAGATGGACGGTCTGACGGCGACCCGGGAGCTGCTGAGCCCGCAGCCGGGGACGGCCCATCGTCCGAAGGTCATCATGCTGACCACCTTCGACGTGGACGACTACGTGTACGAGGCGCTGCACGCCGGAGCCTCCGGCTTTCTGCTGAAGGACTCGCCGCCGGCCAGCCTGGTCTCGGCGGTCCGCGTCATCCACGGCGGGAACGCGCTGCTCGACCCCGCCGTGACCCGCCGCTTCATCGAGGACATCGTCCGGCGGCGCCCGCGCCCCCGTCGCGACCCCCGTCTGCAGTTGAACGGCCTCACACCGCGTGAGACCGAGGTACTGGAGCTGGTGGCCCGCGGGCTCTCCAATCTGGAGATCGCCGAACAACTCGTCCTCGCCGAGCAGACGGTGAAAACCCACATCAGCCGCATCCTCTCCAAGCTCGGTATCCGCGACCGCGCCCAGGCGGTCATCGCCGCCTACGAATCCGGGCTGGTCAAGCCCGGTGACAGCGTGCGCTGACCTCGCTCGCCCCCTCTCCCCCGACCGTCCGGCAGCCTCCGCGCCGGGCGGTCTTCTCCGTCGTCCCCCGCCTCCTTGGCCTCACCCACCCCCTACTGGGGTATGACGCCGTACTTGGCTCTCCGGTGTGAAGCCCCCGCGGGTGTCGTCTTCCTACCTTTCTCTCCAACAGGCCGGACACGAGCACCGGCCGGACGGGGAGACGGGGACCGATGATGCGGATGCGGGTACGTTCAGCGAGGCCAGGGGCACGTTCGCGAGGCCGGCGCACGATGGCCGGGCTGGTGCTGGCGTCCACGCTGATGACGGCCACCACCGGGTGGGCGTCGACCGGCCAGCAGGCCCCTGTCACGGGACCGCCACCCGGCGTCGCAGCCTGGCGCACCGACACCTCGACAGGGCGGGACCTGCCCGACCCGGCACGCACCACGCCCACGGAAGTCGGTCATCTCCTGGCCGACCTGACGGAGCGACAGCTGGCTGACCTCGCCGAACGCCACCCCCTCGTCCTGGGCAACCTGGACGGCGCGCCGGCCCCCCTCCGTTACGCGGCCAACGCCCGGGCACTGGCCGACGCACGCGCCGGGGAGCGGAAAAGGGCGGCGGACCGGCGGCTGTCCGGCGAGGAACGCGACCGGGCGGCCGAGCGTGCCGAACGGTACCGCGGGCTGCTGGAGCCGGGACGGCAGATACTCGTCTTCGATCCCCGGGGCCGAGGGCAGGTGGCAGAGGTCTTCGGCGACCTCGGCTCGGCCCGGCACGTGGCGGTCGTCGTCCCCGGTTCCGACATCGACCTCGGCACCTTCAACCGCTCAGGCAACCCCTACGGCACACCGGCGGGCATGGCCCGCTCCCTCGCCAAGGCGACGGACGGGCGGACCGCGGTCATCGCCTGGGTCGGCTACACCACCCCGGTCGGGATCGGTCCCGACGCGGCCACCGGCCGCCTGGCCGAGGCGGGCGCACCCCGGCTGAGGCGCTTCGTCGAGGGGCTGGACGCCACGGGACTTCCCAGCCCGTCACTCTTCTGCCACAGCTACGGATCGGTGGTGTGCGGCCTGGCCGCACCGGGTCTGCGCATGAGCGATCTGGTGGTCCTGGGCTCACCGGGGATGCGGGTGGCGGACGCCGCCTCCCTGGGCACCTCCGCCCGCGTCTGGGCGGCACGCAGCTCCGGGGACTGGATCGGCAAGGTGCCCCATCTGCGGCTCTTCGAGCTGGGCCACGGCACCGACCCGACCGCGCCCGGCTTCGGCGCCCGCCATGTGCCCGCGCAGGGGGTGAGCGGCCACTCCGACTACTTCGCTCCCGGTACGGACGCTCTCGCGGTCTTCGCCTCCATCGCGGAAGGGAGAGCGGCATGAACGCGACCCGGATGCGTCAGGCCGTGGCCAAGGTGGACGCGGCAACTCCTGCTCACCGTGACCGCGCGCTCGACGGACTGCGGGCCCTGGCCCTGCTTGCGGTGCCGACCGGCCACTGGCTCCTCGGCGGGTTCACACGTGACGGCGACGGCGGCCTCCACAACGCCAGTCCGCTCTCCTCCTTCCCCTCGCTCGCGCCCCTGAGCTGGGTGCTGCAGATGCTCGGCATCTTCTTCCTCGTCGGGGGATACGCCTCGGCGCTCTCCTACCGGCGGGCGTCCGAGCGGGGCGAGTCGGCACGGAGCTGGATCGCCGGACGGCTGGTACGGCTCGGACGCCCCGTGGTGGGCGTGACGGCGATCTGGGCGGGCCTCCTGACGGTGCTGTGGTGGTCGGGGGTGCCTGACGCCACCCTGCACACAGCGGCCACTCTCGTCATCCAGCCGCTCTGGTTCGTCGGTGTCTACGGGGCGGTCACCGCGCTGACACCGTGGTGTGCGCTTGCCGCCCGGAAGGCGGGTCCCTGGGCCGCCGTGCCACTCCTCGGCACGGTCGCCGTCGTGGACCTGCTTCGGTACGGACCCTGGTCGGCCGGGATGCCGACGTGGCTGAGTCTGTTGAACGTGCTGCCCGGGTGGCTGTTCGCCTACCAGTTGGGGGTGGGCTGGGGCGAAGGGCGTATGAGCCGGCGGGCGGCAAAGGTGCTGCTGTTCGGTGGGGCCGCGCTGTTCGCCCTGCTGCTGTGGGAGTTCGGGTATCCGATGTCCATGGTGGGGGTGCCGGGCGAGGCCCGGACCAACTCGCACCCGCCCTCACTGCTGGTACTTGCGCTAGGGGCCTTCCAGAGCGGGGCGGCGGTGCTGCTGCGCGACCGGCTCGCCTCACTGCTCCGGCGCCCGTCCTGGTGGACACCGGTCGTCGCGGTCAACCTGTCGGCGATGACGATCCTCTGCTGGCACCAGACGGCGATGCTGACCGCGGCGATACCGGGGGCGGCCCTCGGTGTGGTGCCCGGCCTCACCTCGACACCGGACACGGCCGGCTGGGTCGCCGCACGGGTGATGTGGATACCGCTCTTCGCCGCCCTGCTGATGGTGACCGCGAGGTCCGCCCGTCGCCTGGACGCGCCGTGGACCGGAGCGGGACGAGGGATACGCGTGGTGGCCGGTGTGCTGGCGGCGGGGTTCGCGATATTCGCTCTCCGGCTGGCCTGAGTTCAGGAGTGCGCGCGGCCAGGAGGCCCGGCCCTTCGGCCACATGGGAGACCTCAGGACCGGGCGTGAGAGGCAGAGACGCGAGAGGCGGAGAGGGGGAAGCGGGATGAGGCTGTACGGATCAGTCGCGGCCCGCCGAGGTGAAGGACATGTCGGCGTAGCGGTCACCGGCGACCTTGCCCGCGATGGGCTCCAGGAGGGCCAGCTCCGCTTCGGTGAGGTGGATGCGGGTCGCCGCGGTGTTCTCCTCGACGCGGGTCGGCTTGCGGGTGCCCGGAATGGGGACGACCGGCAGGCGGTGCACCTCCGCCTGCTGCTGGACCCAGGCCAGGGCGATCTGGGCAGGGCTGGCTCCGTGGGCGGCGGCGACCGTGCGCAGGGGCTCCAGCAGGGCGGCGTTGGCCGCGGCGTTGTCGCCGGTGAAACGGGGCTGGCTGCGGCGGAAGTCGTCGTCGGTGAGTTCGCTCTCGGCCTGGACGAAGGAGCCGGTCAGGAATCCCCGCCCGAGCGGTGAGTAGGGCACAAACCCGACGCCGAGCGCGGCGGCCGCGGGAACCACCGACGCCTCGACGTCACGGCTGAACAGCGACCACTCCGACTGGACCACCGTGATCGGGTGGACCGCGTGGGCTGCCCGGAGTTCGGCGGCGGTGACCTCGCTGAGGCCGAGGTGACCGACCTTGCCGGCGCTGACCAGTTCCGCCATGGTGCCGACGGTCTCCTCGATGGGGACGGAGGTGTCGCGGCGGTGCATGTAGTAGACGTCGATGTGCTCCACGCCGAGTCGGCGGAGGCTGGCGTCGACGCTCTCACGGATGTAGGGCGCGTCGTTGCGGATCGTGCGCACGCCGGGCTGGTTCGGGTCGATGCCCAGCGCGAACTTGGTGGCGATGGTGATCTCGTCGCGGTGGGCCTGGAAGAAGGGGGCGAGGAACTGTTCGTTCTCACCGGCGCCGTAGACGTCCGCGGTGTCGAAGAAGGTGACGCCGAGGTCGAGGGCGCGGCTGAGGGTGGCGCGGGCAGCGTCGGTGTCGGTGGGTCCGTAGGCGAAGCTCATGCCCATGCAGCCGAGGCCCTGGACACCGACTTCGGGGCCGCCTGTCGAAAGGGCCACCGTGCCGATGTGGGACGGGCGGGTGCCGTCGGCGGCGCCGGCGGACGGGGCGGAAGAGTCAGGAGAGTGCTGCGTCATGGTGATTCCTCCATGGGAGCCCTGGCCTCGCCGTCGCGGGATCGTGGACGGGGGCCAGAACGGAGTGGCGTGGGTGGCTCGCGTCGTGGGCGCGGGCCGTGGAGCGGGAGGTCAGGCGCCCTCGGCGCGCGGGGCGCCCTCGGCGCGCGGGGCGCCCTCGGCGCGCGGGGCGGCTTCGGCCGTCCGGGTGCGTGCGTGGCGGTCGATCTTGCCCGCGTAGTGGTCGATCTTGTAGTCGAGGACGGAGAGGGTGCCCTGGAGTTCCGCGATGCGGGTCAGGACGTCCCGGCGGGTGGCCTGGAGGAGTTCCTGCCGTTCGGCGAAGGTGTGCTCCCCGGCTCGGGCGAGTTCGGCGTAGCGGATCATGTCGGCGACGGACATGCCGGTGAGGCGCAGTTTGCCGACCAGCGACAGCCAGCGCAGGTCGGCGTTGCTGTAGCGGCGCTGTCCGGAGTGGGAGCGGTCGATGTGCTGCATCAGGCCGATGCGCTCGTACCACCTGAGGGTGTGAGGGGTCAGACCGGTCAGCTCGGCGACCTCGCTGATCGTGTACCGGTCGTCGCCGTCCGGGCGGGGAAGGGGGTCGGGTTCGGCCAAGCAGTCTCGGACCACAGCGGGCAGGGAGGTGGTATCCGTCACCGTCATGTCCTCCACGCTAGAACGTTGGAGTCCACTCCAGGCAAGCGCGGATCGCCCCGAGGCGGGCACGATCCGCCTCCCGCCCGCTTCGGCGGCCGTCCGCCATCACCCTGCACGCCTTCCACGCGTCGCCGGACTTCGCCTGGTGAGGACCGGGCACCGCCCGACCGGGCCGGACGCCCGTTCTAGACTCGCCGACATGCGAAGCCTTGAGAGTCTGGCACGGGTGGACGAGTGGCCGGTGCCGCACGCGGCGGCGGCCGTGGTGCGGTCCGACGGGACGGTGGCCGGGACCCACGGGCCCACCGACCGGCGGTTCGCGCTGGCGTCGGTGACCAAGCCGATCGCGGCGTACGCCGTGCTGGTGGCGTACGAGGAAGGGGCCGTCGAGCTCGACGAGCCGGCCGGGCCCGAGGGCGCGACGGTACGGCACCTGCTGGCGCACACCAGCGGGCTGGCCTTCGACGAGAACCGGGTCCAGGCGGAGCCCGGAGCGCGTCGGATCTACTCGAACGCCGGTTTCGAGGCGTTGGGGGAGCACCTGGCCAAGGTGACGGGAATCGCCTTCCCGGAGTACCTGCGTCAGGCCGTGCTGGAGCCCTTGGGGATGGAGTCGACCACGCTGGAAGGGGGGCAGTCCCCGGCGAAGGACGGGTGGTCGACGGTGGACGACCTGATCCGGTTCGCGGCGGAGGTGCAGGCGCCCCAGTTGTTGGACGCCCGTACGGTCGCCGAGGCCATGTCGGTCGTGCATCCGGGGCTGAAGGGGGTGCTGCCCGGGTACGGGAGCCAGAATCCGAACGACTGGGGACTGGGTTTCGAGATCCGGGACGGGAAGTCGCCGCACTGGACGGGGGCGGCGTCGTCGCCGAGGACCTTCGGGCACTTCGGGCAGTCCGGCACGTTCCTGTGGATCGACCCGGACGCCCGGGCCGCCGCCGTCGCGCTGACGGACCGGGACTTCGGGCCTTGGGCCATCGAGGCGTGGCCCCCGTTCACGGACGCCGTCCTCAAGGAGCTGGGCGGGGCCGGGGACAGCTGACGGGACCCAGGGCCAAGGGCCCCTGTGCGCCGAGGCTGGGGTAAAGAGGGCCGGGTCGAGATCGTTCGGCTTCGGTTCCGCCTCAGGGCACGGCCTGACAAGACACCGGATCTCCGAGCGGCGAGCCTTGCGCACTCCCGGGTCGGGCTCTCCGGATACCCGGCCCCGGTGGCCCCGCCCTGGTGGACCCGTGACAGGGCGGGGCCGGCGCCAAGTCGCCCAGATTCCGACGTGACCCTAAGCCGGGCGGCTCCCGGCGAGGCCAGCTCCAGGCGAGGCAGATCCAGAGTCAGGCTGGCCTCCCGGTTCGGTCGGCTCCCCGGCTGGACCCACTGTCCGCACGGGCCAGCCCCAGCACCGGGCACGCCCGAACCTGCTCAGCCCTCGTCCTCCTTGCCTCCCTCCCCTCAAGCACCCGCCTAGTCAGCACGCCCTCCAACTCCCTCCACCCCTCCCCAGCCATCTCGCCCAGCGCCCCACCCCGGCCCCCGCCCAAGGCCGCCTGAACCCCGCCCCTGCCTTGCCCGCCAAAACCCCGCCCACAAGGGATCGTCTGCCGCTCCCCCAGCCGCACCTCGCGCCCCCGTACCCCGCCCCTCCGCCCCTTGGCGCCCCCAGTCCCCCGCGCGTACCGTCCCCGCATGGGGCGACTCGTGCAGGCCCGTGCGGCTGATGTGGAGGTGCTTGCCGGGGTGTTGGCGAGTGCGTACCGGGACGATCCGGTCTGGGCGTGGCTGATGCCGCGTGACCGGGAGGGGCGGCTCCGGTTGCTGTTCCGGGGGCATCTCGCGCAGCAGATCCCGTACGGGCGGGTGTGGACCGATGAGGGGCGGCGGGTGGTGTGCGTGTGGGCGGAGCCCGGTGCCTGGAAGCTGCCGGCCGCCTATCTGCTGCGGAACGCGGGGACGCTGGTCCGGGCGGGCCGGGCGGAGCTGCCGAGGGTCGGGGCGCGGTTGTTCGCCCTGGAGCGGCGGCATCCGAGGATGCCGGAGCACTGGTACGTCGAGTTCCTGGGGACGCGGGCCGAGGCTCAGGGGACGGGGCTCGGGGGCGTGGTGCTCGGTGGGTTGCTGGAGCGGGCGGATGCCGACGGGCGGCCGGTGTTCCTGGAGTCGAGCAATGAGCGGAATCTGGGGTTCTACCAGCGGCTGGGGTTCGTGACCGAGCGGCGGCTCACGTTCCGTTCCGGTCCGGAGATGTGGGCCATGTGGCGGCACGGGAAGCGGAGTTGAGGGGCGAGCCGTTCGCCCCGTACCGCTGCTTCCGCCGCGCCCGCCCGCCTGCCGCTCCCGGGCCGTTCCTCAGCGTCGGCGGGACTTGACCGGGCCGGCTTTCGGGCACCCCACGGCCGATCGACGTGCCTGGCCCTCCCCCGTCCGGGCGCGGACGCCCGTCACCCCTCCATCGCCCAGACCAGCAGTTCGGCCGGGGCCTCGCCGTGCGCCATGAGCGTAAGGGGGCCTTCGGCCGGGGCGCCGATCCGGGCGGAGTCCCCGGGGCCCAGTTCCGCCGCCGGGGCGCCGTTCCGGACGTCGGCCTCCGGGGCGCCGGACGGGGCCTCCGCCGGGGCGGGGCCGAACCGGACCTCACCGTTCAGTACGTGGACGTACCGGAGTGGCGCCTCCGGCAGGGGCTGCGGACGGCCGGGGGTGAGCTGGAGGTGGTGGAGGGTGGCTGCCGCGGCGGGGAGGGTGAGGACGACGGTGTCGGCGTGGTCCTGGGGGAGGTCCTCGCGGCGGATGAGGGAGTAGGCGGGGGTGCCGTCCCAGGTGAGGGGGGCCAGCCACATCTGGAGGAAGGCGAGGGGGGCGGGGCCGTCGTTGCGCTCGACGTGGCGGACGCCGGAGGCGGCGCTGAGGTGCTGGACGTCGCCGGGGCGGACCACGGTGGTGTGGCCGGTGGAGTCCTGGTGGGTCAGCTCCCCCTCGGTCACCCACGTGACGATCTCGGTGTGGCTGTGCGGGTGCTCGTCGAAGCCCGCGCCGGGAGCGAGGCGCTCCTCGTTGCAGGCGAGGAGCGGGCCGAAGCGGAGGTTGTCCGGGTCGTAGTGCCGGCCGAAGGAGAAGGCGTGCAGAGAGCTGATGCCGGACGGGGGCTCGCTGCCCCGGTACCGGTCGCCGGAGCGCCGTACGTCGATCACCCGCACCACGGTACGGCCCGGCCCTCCACGCGTCCGGCGCCCCTCCCCTGCGACCCGCCAGCCCACCACCCCTCTCCGATGAGGCAGTCTTGTCACGTGTCCCAACCCGAATCCACACCCCCCGACCGGCCCACCGAGCAGTCCGCGGAGCACTCCGCGGAGGCGGGGGCCGGCCACCCGCACACCGCGACGCTGAAGCGGCTGGAGCGTTCCTCCGGGCGCCTCGCCGCCAACGCCATCGCGCGGATGGACGAGACGCTGCCCTGGTACCGGGCGATGCCCCCGGAGAACCGTTCGTGGATCGGCCTGGTGGCGCAGGCGGGTATCGCGGCGTTCACCGAGTGGTTCCGGCAGCCGGACGCGCCGCAGGCGATCTCCACCGACGTCTTCGGCACGGCACCGCGCGAACTGACGCGGGCGATCACGCTGCGGCAGACCGTGGAGATGGTGCGCACCACGATCGAGGTGATGGAGACCGCGATCGACGAGGTGGCGGCGCCGGGCGACGAGTCGGTGCTGCGGGAGGCGCTGCTGGTCTACGCCCGCGAGATCGCCTTCGCCACCGCCCAGGTCTACGCGCAGGCGGCCGAGGCGCGCGGCGCCTGGGACGCCCGGCTGGAGTCGCTGGTGGTCAACGCGGTGCTCTCCGGCGAGGCCGACGAGGGCGCCGTCTCCCGGGCGGCCGCGCTCGGCTGGAACTCCCCCGAGCACGTCTGCGTCATCCTCGGCACCGCGCCCGACGGCGACAGCGAGCTGACCGTGGAGGCGATCCGGCGGGCCTCGCGCGGGGCCAAGGTGCAGGTGCTGACCGGCGTCCTCGGCAACCGTCTGGTGGTGATCGCGGGCGGCAGCGACAACCCGCTGCACGTGGCGAAGGCGTTGATCGGGCCGTACGCGGCGGGGCCCGTGGTGGCCGGTCCGGTGGTGGCGGATCTGCTGGCGGCGACGCGTTCGGCGCAGGCCGCCGCGGCGGGGCTGAAGGCGTGCGCGGCCTGGCAGGACGCGCCCCGCCCGGTCCTCGCGGACGATCTGCTGCCCGAGCGCGCGATGGCGGGCGATCCCGCCGCGCGGGACCAGCTGGTGGAGGAGATCTACAGACCGTTGGAGGAGGCGGGGTCCGCCCTCCTGGAGACCTTGAGTGTGTACCTGGAGCAGGCGAGCAGCCTCGAAGGGGCGGCGCGGATGCTGTTCGTCCACCCGAACACCGTGCGCTACCGGCTTCGACGTGTGACTGACGTCACCGGCTGGTCACCCTCCGACGTGCGATCGGCCTTCACGCTGCGTATCGCGCTGATCCTGGGGCGCTTGGCGGACGCCGAGGCGCAACTCTAGGATTTTGTCGGACACCAACAATTCCCCTGACGGTTCTTGGTCCCTGTCCCCACCGGCCGTCGGGGCCCTCCCCAAGAGAGAGTGTGAGAGTGCTCGTACTCGTCGCTCCCGGCCAGGGCGCTCAGACGCCCGGCTTCCTGACCCCCTGGCTCGAACTCCCCGGTGCCGCCGACCGCGTCGCGGCCTGGTCCGACGCCATCGGCCTCGACCTGGTGCACTACGGCACCGAGGCGGACGCCGAGGCGATCCGTGACACCGCGGTGGCCCAGCCGCTGCTGGTCGCGGCCGGGCTGCTCTCCGCCGCCGCGCTCGGCGAGGTGGCCCCCGGCGCCGTCGCGGGTCACAGCGTCGGCGAGATCACAGCCGCCGCCTTCGCCTCGGTCCTGGACGACACCGCCGCGCTGCGCCTGGTGCGCCGCCGCGGGCAGGCGATGGCCGAGGCCGCTGCGGTCACGGCCACCGGGATGGCCGCCCTGCTCGGCGGCGACCCGGAGGTGACCCTGGCCCACCTGGAGAAGCTCGGCCTCACCCCGGCCAACGTCAACGGCGCCGGGCAGATCGTCGCCGCGGGCACGCTGGAGCAGATCGACGCCCTGGTGGCCGACAAGCCCGAGGGCGTGCGCCGGGTGGTGCCGCTCAAGGTGGCCGGTGCCTTCCACACCACGCACATGGCCCCGGCCGTGGCGGAGCTGGAGACGGCCGCCAAGGAGCTGGCCCCGGCCGACCCGGTGGTGCCGTACGTCTCCAACCGGGACGGCGCGCGGGTGGCCACGGGTACGGAGGTGCTGGAGCGGCTGGTGGGCCAGGTGGCCAACCCGGTCCGCTGGGACCTGTGCATGGAGACCTTCCAGGAGCTGGGCGCGACCGCGCTGCTGGAGGTCTGCCCGGGCGGCACGCTGACCGGACTGGCCAAGCGTGCGATGCCGGGCGTCAAGACGCTCGCCCTGAAGACCCCCGACGACCTCGACGCCGCACGCGCCCTGATCGCCGAGCACTCCCCCGCCGCCCCGGCGGACTCGCAGACGGCCTGAGAAGGAGCACCGACAGCATGGCGAAGATCAAGCCCAGCAAGGGTGCACCGTACGCGCGCATTCTCGGGGTCGGCGGCTACCGCCCGACGCGGGTGGTGCCCAACGAGGTGATCCTGGAGCGGATCGACTCGTCCGACGAGTGGATCCGCTCGCGTTCGGGCATCGCGACCCGGCACTGGGCCGACGACCAGGAGACCGTCACCGCGATGTCGGTGGAGGCGGCGGGCAAGGCCATCGCGGACGCCGGTATAGCCCCGGCCGACATCGGCGCCGTCGTCGTCTCGACGGTCTCGCACTTCAAGCAGACCCCGGCGGTCGCCACCGAGATCGCCCACCTGGTGGGCGCCGGCAAGCCCGCCGCCTTCGACATCTCCGCCGGCTGCGCGGGGTTCGGCTACGGCCTGACCCTGGCCAAGGGCATGATCGTCGACGGGTCGGCCGAGCACGTGCTGGTCATCGGCGTGGAGCGGCTCAGCGACCTCACCGACCACGAGGACCGCGCGACGGCCTTCCTCTTCGGTGACGGCGCGGGCGCGGTCGTCGTCGGCCCCTCCGACGTCCCGGCCATCGGGCGGACGGTGTGGGGCTCCGAGGGCGACAAGTCGGAGACCATCAAGCAGACGGTGTCGTGGGCGGAGTACCGCGACGGCCACCCGGAGAAGTTCCCGGCGATCACGCAGGAGGGCCAGGCGGTCTTCCGCTGGGCCGTCTTCGAGATGGCCAAGGTCGCCCAGCAGGCGCTGGAGGCCGCCGGGATCACCGCGGACGACCTGGACGTCTTCATTCCGCACCAGGCCAACATGCGGATCATCGACTCGATGGTGAAGACCCTCAAACTGCCGGAGCACGTCACGGTCGCCCGTGACATCGAGACCACCGGCAACACCTCGGCCGCGTCGATCCCGCTCGCGATGGAGCGGCTTCTGGCGACGGGCGAGGCCAAGAGCGGCGACACGGCACTCGTCATCGGCTTCGGGGCGGGTCTCGTCTACGCCGCGACGGTCGTTACTCTCCCCTAGGCGCCGCTCACCTCCGGTTCTTCCGGAGTGCGCGGAACCGTACACCTCAGAACACCAACGAAGGAGCGCCATCATGGCCGCCACGCAGGAAGAGATCGTCGACGGTCTCGCGGAGATCGTGAACGAGATCGCCGGCATCCCGGTCGAGGACGTCCAGCTGGACAAGTCCTTCACCGACGACCTGGACGTCGACTCGCTGTCCATGGTCGAGGTCGTCGTCGCCGCCGAGGAGCGCTTCGACGTGAAGATCCCCGACGAGGACGTCAAGAACCTCAAGACCGTCGGCGACGCCACGTCCTACATCCTGAAGCACCAGGGCTGAGCCCCGACGCACCGGGAGCGGCCCCGGGCCTTCCGGGTCCGCTCCCCGCTGCCCGGCCCCGGCCTCGGCCGGTCCGGGCGCCCGACCGCCGCACCGGTGGTGGCGCGCCTCGTAGCTCGACCCTCTGACCTGTGGAGACAAGCCCTGTGAGCCCGACCAATCGCACCGTGGTCGTCACCGGTATCGGCGCGACCACCCCGCTGGGTGGCGACGCCGCATCGACCTGGGAAGGTCTGATCGCGGGCCGCTCCGGCGTCCGTCCGCTGGACGACGAACGCTACGCGGACCTGCCGGTCCGGATCGCCGCGCAGATCGCGGTGGAGCCGGCCGAGGTCCTGCCGCGCCCCCTGGTACGCAAGCTCGACCGCTCGGCGCAGTTCGCGCTGATCGCCGCCCGTGAGGCCTGGGCCGACGCCGGTTACACGGCGATGGCGGGCGAGGACGAGCAGATCAGCCCGGAGCGCCTCGGCACGGTCATCGCCTCCGGCATCGGCGGCGTCACCACGCTGCTGGACCAGTACGACGTGCTGAAGGAGAAGGGCGCCCGGCGCGTCTCCCCGCACACCGTGCCCATGCTGATGCCGAACAGCCCCTCGGCCAACGTCGGCCTGGAGGTCAACGCCCGGGCCGGTGTGCACACCCCGGTGTCGGCCTGCGCCTCCGGCGCCGAGGCGATCGGCTACGCGGTGGAGATGATCCGCACCGGCCGCGCCGACGTGGTCGTGGCGGGCGGCACCGAGGCGGCCATCCACCCGCTGCCGGTGGTGGCGTTCGCCAACATGATGGCGATGTCGAAGAACAACGACGAGCCCGAGAAGGCGTCGCGCCCCTACGACACCGGCCGCGACGGCTTCGTCCTCGGCGAGGGCGCGGGCGTCGTCGTCCTGGAGTCGGCCGAGCACGCGGCGGCGCGCGGGGCGAGCGTCTACTGCGAGGTGCTGGGCCAGGGCCTGTCGGCCGACAGCCACCACATCGCGCAGCCCGAGCCGACCGGCCGGGGCATCGCGGCGGCGCTGCAGCACCTGATGGACGACACCGACCTGAAGCCCTCCGAGGTCGTGCACCTGAACGCGCACGCCACCTCGACGCCGCAGGGCGACATCGCCGAGGTCAAGGCGCTTCGCCAGATCCTGGGCGAGGACCTGGAGCACGTGGCGATCTCGGCGACCAAGTCGATGACGGGCCACCTGCTCGGCGGCGCCGGCGGCATCGAGACGGTCGCGACGGTCCTGGCGCTGAAGCACCGCAAGGCCCCGCCGACGCTCAACGTCGACGAGCTGGACCCGGCGATCACCGAGGCCGGCGCGGACGTGGTCCGCGGCGAGGCGCGCGAGCTGCCCGAGGGCACCGTCGCCGCGATCAACAACTCGTTCGGCTTCGGCGGCCACAACGTGGTCCTCGCCTTCCGCACGGTCTGACCGGCCCGCGTACGCAGGGCGAAGGGCCCGCCTCCCCCCGTGGGGAGGCGGGCCCTTCCGCTGTACGGGCGTGCGGGCGCCCGGGGCTCAGACGACCTGGTGGAGCCAGCGGACGGGGGCGCCCTCGCCGGCGTGACGGAAGGGTTCCAGTTCGTCGTCCCAGGGCTTGCCGAGGAGGCGGGCGATCTCGGCCTCCAGGTCGGTCTCGCCGGCCTGGGAGCGGACCAGGGCGGCGCGCAGCCGGTCCTCGGGGACGAGAATGTCGCCGTGGATGCCGGTGACGGCGTGGAAGATGCCGAGGCCCGGGGTGGAGCTGTACCGCTCGCCCTCGGCGCCGGGGCTGGGTTCGGCGGTCACCTCGAAACGCAGCTGCTGCCAGCCGCGCAGCGCGGAGGCGAGCCGGGAGGCGATGCCGGCCTGGCCCTGCCAGGAGAACTCGGCTCTCCAGGTGCCCGGGGCGGCGGGCTGCCGAATCCAGTCGAGGCTGACGCGCACGCCGAGCACACCGGCCACGGCCCACTCGACATGCGGGCACAGCGCGCGGGGAGCGGAGTGCACGTACAGGACTCCACGTGTCGTCACCGGAACCTCCAGTGGGGGACCGAGGGGCGCTGTCCCGAGCGGCCTCGCACCCATGCCGAGCGAATTTCCCAAATAGGACAGATGTGACGTGATGTAACTTAGCGGAACCGGTGGGCGGCGCGGCCCCCGGGGCGTCCGTACGCCACCGGCCGGACTGCCCGGGGCCAAAGCTACCGTGCCGCACCCGTGGGAGGGTGACGTACCGTCGGGCCGGTTTCCCCGAATCCCCAGCCTTTCACCCGCCAGGACGCGCCCGGCGCACGCCCGGCGCCACCCGCCCGGCCTAGGTTCTGTCCGGCGGATCATGTGACCTTCTGACCGGTCGCTCGTTGGTTCGGTCATGGGTCGGGGGGATCTGACGAATCGCGAGTGGTCGTTACTGGAACCACATCTGCCGCCTTCGGGTCGGCGGGGCGGCCGATGGAACGACCACCGCACTGTGGTCAACGGCGTCCTGTTCCGGGTCCGGACCGGTGTCCCGTGGCGTGACCTGCCGGAACGCTACGGCTCGTGGAAGACCGTCTATGAACGGCATCGCCGCTGGTCGGCGGACGGAACCTGGGACCGGATCCTGCACTCGGTCCAGGCCGACGCCGACCTGGCGGGGCGGATCGACTGGTCGATGGTCGGTGTCGACTCGACGTCCTGCCGGGCCCACCAGCATGCGGCCGGCGCCCGCAAGACCCGGCCGCGGGTCCCGAAAAAAGGACGACGCCCCGGCACCACCGCCCCGACGAGGGACTCGGACGGTCCCGGGGCGGCCTGACCTGCAAGATCCACCTTGCCGGCGAAGGCGGCTGCCGCCCCATGGCCCTCCTGCTCACGCCGGGCCAGTGGGGCGACGCCCCACAGATGATCGAGGTCCTGGACCGCATTCGGGTCCCCCGTCCGCTGGGCGGACGACCCCGGACACGGCCGGACCACGTCAGCGGCGACAAGGCATACAGCTCACGCCGCAACCGCAGCTACCTGCGAAGACGCGACATCCGACACACGATTCCGGAACCGAAGGACCAGCGGGCCAACCGCCGCCGCAGAGGCAGCGCGGGCGGCAGGCCCACCGGCTTCGACCGCGACCACTACCGGCGCCGCAACGAGGTCGAGCGGACCATCAACCGGCTTAAGAACTCCCGCGCAGTCGCAACCCGTTACGACAAGCGGGCCTACGTCTTCCACGGCACCGTCACCGCCGCAGCGATACGCCTCTGGCTCCGCCAGTGATCCGCCGGACAGAACCTAGGGGGGTGCCTGACAGATCCCGCACGGCACCCGCGGCGCCCGGCACGCACTCTCGCCGCACCGGCCAAAGGCCCAAGTAGCTCCGCTACGAGGACCTTCGTCCGGCGCGCCGAGAGCACGCACCGAACACCGCGGACACCGCACAGGATCTGTCAGACACCCCCGGGGCCGTTCCGGCGGCCGGGTGACGGGCGGGTGGCGCGGCTGGGCCGGCCGGGGGCAGTACGCACCGGACCGGCCGAGCACAGCGCGCGGCGGCCCCCGGGCCGCGCGACGATGGCGCCCGGAACCGCGCGAGGGGGCGAACCCGTTGAGCGGGAGGACCGCCCTGACGGCAGGCGGCGACGGAGCAGCAGGCGGAAGGAGGCGCGATGGGCGAGCGGGGTGTACGGGGCCGCAGGAGGCGGGCGGGGACCGCGGCGGCCCTGGCGGTGCTCCTGGGCGCGGTGCTGCCCGCCTGCGGGAGCGCGCCGTCCTCCTCGCAGGGCAGCGACGAGCAGGCCGCGCCCCGGGCCAGGCAGCAGACCGGGTGGGACACGCGTCCGGCCTCGCTGGCGGCGGTCGGGGACTCCATCACGCGCGGTTTCGACGCCTGCTCGGTGCTGGCCGACTGCCCGGAGGCGTCCTGGGCCACGGGCAGCGACCCGGGGGTGCGCTCGCTGGCGCTGCGGCTGCTCGGGGAGCGGGGCGCGGCGGAGCGGAGCTGGAACCACGCGGTCTCGGGGGCGCGGGCGGCGGACCTTCCGGCGCAGGTGGAGCGGGCGGTGCAGGACCGGCCGGAGCTGCTGACGGTGATGGTCGGGGCCAACGACGCCTGCCGGACCTCCACCCGCCACATGACCAAGGTCAAGGACTTCCGGAAGTCGGTCAAGGAGGCGATGGAGATCGTCCGCGAGGAGCTCCCGCGCACCCAGGTGTACATGGCGAGCGTGCCGGACCTGAAGCGGCTCTGGTCCGAGGGGCGCACCAGCGAGCTGGGCAAGCAGGTGTGGGCGCTGGGGATCTGCCGGTCGATGCTGTCGAAGCCGGACGCGGTCGACAAGAAGTCGGTGAAGCGCCGGGCCAAGGTGCACAAGCGGGTCAAGGCGTACAACCGGGTGCTGGCGGAGGTCTGCGGGCAGGACCGGCTCTGCCGCACCGACGGCGGGGCGGTCTTCGACTTCCGTTTCACCGGTACGCAGCTCTCCCCGTGGGACTGGTTCCATCCCAGCAAGAACGGCCAGGCGCACATCGCGCGGATCGCCTACCGCGCGGTGACGGCGAAGGGCTGAGCGGCCCGGGGCGCGTACGGCACCCCGGGCCGCACGCCGGTCAGTCCTCCTGGAGGGCCAGGGTCAGGCGCGGGTCGGCCGCGGAGCGGGCGGCGCGCACCTCGTAGCGGCCTGGACGGTGGGACCAGCCACCCGCCGCCTCGTCCCAGATCTGGAAGGCGCGGCCGGGGAGTTCGACGGTGACCTCGGTGGACTCGCCGGGTCCCGCCTCGGCGAGGGCGAAGCCGGCGAGGCGCTGGGCGGGGCGTTCCGGCTCGCCGGGGGCGGCGGGCGGCGGGGCGAGGTAGAGCTGGACGGTCTCGCGGCCCGGGCGGGTACCGGTGTTGCGCAGGCCGACGGTGACCGTGCGGCCCTCCGCGCGCAGGGTCTCGTAGGCCCAGTCGGTGTAGCCGAGGCCGTGGCCGAAGGGGTAGGCGGGGGTGGTGCCGGCCCGCTCCCAGGCGGCGTAGCCGACGAAGACGCCCTCGGTGTAATCGAGGCGGCCGTCGGTGGGGGTGGTGTCGGTGACGGGGGCGTCGGCGAGGCGGGCCGGCCAGGTGGTGGGGAGGCGGCCGCCGGGCTCCTCGTGGCCGAGGAGGACGTCGGCGAGGGCGGAGCCGCCCTCCTGGCCCGGGAACCAGGTCAGCAGCACGGCGGCGGCCTCCTCGCGCCAGGCCATCTCGACCGGCGAGCCCGCGTTGACCACCACGACGGTGCGGGGGTTGGCGGCGACGACGGCGCGGACCAGGTCGTCCTGGCGGCCGGGGAGCGCCAGCGAGGTGCGGTCGAAGCCCTCGGACTCGACGGCCTCGGTGGTGGCGACGACGACCACCGCCGTCTCCGCCTGCCGGGCGGCCTCGGCGGCCTCGGCGATCAGCTCGTCCGGGTCGCGCTGGGGCAGCAGGTGGACGAGGGAGACGCTGACGCCCTCCAGGGGCGCGTCGGGCAGGCGGGTGCGGACGTACTCCAGGCTGAGGTCGACGGGCGTGCCTGCGGTGAGGTGGGCGGTGGCGCGTTCGGTGGGGGCGCCGAAGAACGCCTCGAACGGGTCGCGGGCCTCGCCGAGGCCCTGGCTGCCGGACCAGAGTTCCCGGCCGTCGACGGTGAGGCGGAAGGCGCCCAGGCCCCGGGTGCCGAAGGTGTGGCGGCCGGACTCGGGCGGGGTGTAGGTGCCGGTGATCTCGATGGAGTGCAGGGTGTCGTGGGTGACGCCCTCGGGCAGATCGCTGCCGACCCACTGGACGGCGCCGCCGGGCACGGGCGCGGTGCCGAGGACGGTGCCCTCGGCGTCGCGGCAGACGGCGCGCAGGTCGAAGCCCTGGGTGGCGGGGCCGAGGTCGGTCTGCGGGTCGGCGCCGACGCGGAAGGTGACGGCCTCCTCGCCGAGGGCGGCGCGCAGCCCCTCCAGGGGCGAGGTGAGGTGCGGCGGGAAGACGGTGGCGGAGCCGCCGCCGAGGGCGCGGGCCTCGCGGGCGGCGGCGCCGATCAGGGCGACGGTGCCGGGCTCCGGGCCGAGCGGCAGGACCGGCGTGCCGTCGGCGGTGGGTGCGTTGCGGAGCAGGACGAAGCCGCGCCGGGCGACCTCGCGGGCCACCGCGGCGCCGTCGACCTCGGCCGGGAGCTGCCCGGGCCCGACGGCGGGGCCGACGCCGTCGAGGATGCCGACGCGTCCGGCCAGGCGCAGCACACGGCGGACGGCAGCGTCGACGTACGCCTCGTCCACCTGCCCGGCGCGGACGGCGGCGGCGAGCGCGGGGCCGTGGACGGTGCGCGGGCCGGGCATGGCGAGGTCGAGGCCGGCGGTGAGGGCGGGGCCGGTGGAGCGGGCGGCGAGCCAGTCGGAGACGTTGATCCCGTCGAAGCCCCATTCGCCGCGCAGGACGCCGGTGACCAGCTCGTGGTGTTCGGTCATGGTGGTGCCGTTGACGCTGTTGTAGGCGGTCATGACGCCCCACGGGCGGGCCTCGGTGGTGATCGTCTCGAACGGCGCGAGGTAGACCTCGCGCAGTGTCCGGGCGTCGATGCGGTTGTCGACGGTGAAGCGTTCGGTCTCCGCGTCGTTCCCCGCGAAGTGCTTGACGGTGGTGCCGACCCCGCCGCTCTGCACACCCTGGACGTAGCCGGTCCCGATCGCCCCGGTCAGGTAGGGGTCCTCGCTGTACGTCTCGAAGTGGCGGCCGCCCAGCGGGGAGCGGTGGAGGTTGACGGTCGGCGCGAGGAGGACGTGGACGCCCTTGCGGCGGGCCTCCTGGGCGAGGAGGACCCCGGCGCGGCGGGCCAGCTCCGGGTCCCAGGAGGCGGCGAGCGCGGTCGGCGAGGGGAGCGCCACGGAGGGGTCGGCCGCGGTCCAGCGGACGCCCCGGACGCCGACGGGCCCGTCGGACATGACCAGCGAGCCGACTCCGGCCTCGGGCAGCGCGGGCAGCGACCACATGTCCTGTCCGGCCAGCAGGCGGCTCTTGGCGTCCAGGTCGAGGGCGGCGAACGCGGCCTCGACGGCCTGGTCGAGCCGGTCCTCGTACTCCTTGCCGGGGTGATCCGTCATGGTCTCTCCTCGCGCGGGTGGGCGGCGCGGGGGTCCCTGCCCGGCGCCTGGTCACATCTTGCCCTCGCTCCCTGGTGAGCGATCGGGTTCGTGACCTTTTCGTTATGTCATGGGTGTGCCGGGTCCCCGGCCGGTCACGGGGTGTCGTAACGTCGCCGCTGCCGGGCGCGCGGGTCCGGCTTCCGGCGGTACAGCAGGAGGAGAGGGCGGCGCCAGCCATGAGCAGGGGCGGCAGGAACGAGGACCGGCGCGGGGAGATCCTGCGGGCGGCGCTGGAGGTGATCTCCGAGCGCGGCTACCGCGCCGCCTCGCTGGCGGCCGTGGCGGAGCGGGTCGGCCTCACCCAGCAGGGGCTGCTGCACCACTTCCCCACCAAGGAGGCGCTGCTGGTGGGAGTGCTGGAGGCCCGCGACCAGTGGGACGCGACCCCGCGCGAGAGCTGGCGGCTGGATCTGCTGGCGGCGCTGGTCGACTACAACGCGACCCGGCCGGCCATCGTGCGGACCTTCTCCGCGCTGCTGGGCGAGAGCGTCACCGGGGACCACCCGGCCCGCGCCTACTTCACCGGGCGGTACGCCGTGGTGCGCGCGGACATGGCGGCCATCCTGCGCACCGCGTACGGCGAGCGGCTGCCGAGTGGGCTGACACCGGAGCAGGCGGCTCCGCTGCTGGTGGCGGTCATGGACGGCCTCCAGTACCAGTGGCTGCTGGACCCGGAGGCGGTCGACATGACGGCGGCCTTCCGCGACTTCCTCGTCCTGCTGGGCGAGGAGCCGCCGTCCTGAGGAGGGGAGTTACGGCCGGTCAGCGCTCGGCCGGAGTGTCGGCCGGGGGCTTCGCCAGGCCGGTGGGGGCGGCTTCGCCGGTGCCGGGGACGGCGTCCGCCGTGGGGGCGGTCGGCTCGCCCAGCAGGTCGCGGGAGAGCAGGGTGGCCCCGGCGACGGCACCGGGCATCAGAAAGACGGCGACGAACGGGATCACGTAGGCGAGGGCCAGCGGTACGCCGAAGCCCCAGGCCAGCATCCGGCGGGAGCGGAGCAGGGTGAGCCGCCCGCGCAGGTCGACGTCGCGCCGGGCGAGGGCGACGGAGGCGAGTTCCTCGGTGAGGAAGAAGCCGGTCACGAAGAAGCCGGCGACGGGGATGGCGGTCTGGCCGACGACCGGGATGAAGCCGAGCGCGAAGAGCAGTACGCCCCAGATCGCGGCGCGGACCAGGATGCGCAGGCTGTCGCGGGTCGAGACCCACAGGTCGTACCAGAAGGAGCGGCCGGAGGTGGGGACGTTGCCGTCGATCGAGGCGTCGACGCGCTCGGAGACGGCGTCGTAGAAGGGCGAGCCGACGAGCAGGGTGACCGAGGTGAAGGTGATCACCGCGAGCATCAGGCCCAGCGCGAAGAGGACCGCGGTGAGGAAGCCGCGGAAGAGGCCGAGCCACGGGGAGCCCCAGCCGTCGGCGAAGGGGGTGGCCCAGGCGATCAGGTCGTCGGCGCCGAAGGCGAGCGCGACCAGCGCCGCCGCGTAGACGACCAGCGTGATCAGGCCGGGCAGCAGACCCAGCCCGAAGGTCTTCCCATGGGACAGCGCCCAGCGCTGGCCGTTCATCAAGTACCGGAAACCGACGCCGAGATCACCCATGCGGGAACCCTACCGGCCCACCCGCACCGCGTGCGCGGGGCGGGTGGGCCGGGGGCCGCGGGGCGGGGTCAGGCGACGGTGAGGGTCACCTTGATGTTGCCGCGGGTGGCGTTGGAGTACGGGCAGACCTCATGGGCCTTGGCGACGAGCTCCTCGGCGGTGGCGCGGTCCACGTTCGGGATGGAGGTGATCAGCTCGACCTCCAGGCCGAAGCCGCCGGCCTCGGCCTTGCCGATGCCGACCTGCGCGGTGACGGTCGAGCCCTTGATGTCGGCCTTGGCGGCCCGGGCCACGACGCCCAGCGCGCCCTGGAAGCAGGCGCTGTAACCGGCGGCGAAGAGCTGCTCCGGGTTGGTGCCGGCGCCGCTTCCGCCCATCTCCTTGGGCGGGTTGACGACGACGTCGAGCTTGCCGTCGTCGGTCGCGACCCGGCCGTCACGGCCGTTCTCGGCGGTGGCGACGGCGGTGTAGGCGACGTCTATGTGCTGGATGGACATGCGTGTTCCTCCTGATTGTTCCGCCGGGGCTCGCGCCCACGACCCCGGCGGGCCGTGGCCGAGCCTAGACGAGAGAGTCGTTCAGCGGGACAGGTCGATGATCATCTTGCCGGTGTTCTCGCCCCGGAGCATGCCGAGGAAGCCCTCCACACCGTTGTCGATGCCCTCGACGAAGGTCTCGTTGTACTTCAGCTCGCCGGAGCGGACCCAGCCGGAGACCTCGTCGACGAACTGCGGCTGCAGGTCGCTGTGGTCGCCGACGATGAAGCCCTGGAGCCGCAGCCGCTTGCCGATGGCGAGGGCGAGGTTGCGCGGGCCGGTGGGGGCGCCCTTGTCGTTGTACTGGGCGATGGCGCCGCAGAGCGCCACCCGGCCGAACTGGTTGAGGCGGCCGAGGGCGGCCTCCAGGTGGTCGCCGCCGACGTTGTCGAAGTAGACGTCGATGCCGTCGGGGGCGGCCTCCTTCAGCTGCTCGGCGACGGGGCCGTTCTTGTAGTTGAAGGCGGCGTCGAAGCCGTACTCGTCGACGAGGAGCTTGACCTTCTCGTCGGAGCCGGCCGAGCCGATGACCCGGGAGGCGCCCTTGAGCCGCGCGATCTGGCCGACCTCGCTGCCGACGGCACCGGCCGCGCCGGAGACGAAGACGGCGTCGCCGGGCTTGAACGAGGCGACGTCGAGCAGGCCGGCGTACGCGGTCAGGCCCGGCATGCCGAGGACGCCGAGGTAGGCGCTGAGCGGGGCCAGCGAGCCGTCGACCTTCTTGGCGTGCTTGGCCGGCAGGTTGGCGTACTCGCGCCAGCCCAGGCCGTGCAGGACGTGGTCGCCGACGGCGAAGCCCTCGGCCTCGGAGGCGATGACCTCACCGACCGCGCCGCCGTCCATGGGGGCGTCCAGCTGGAACGGCGGGACGTACGACTTCACGTCGTTCATCCGGCCGCGCATGTACGGGTCGACCGAGAAGTACAGGTTGCGGACGAGAATCCGGCCGGCCGTGGGGGCCTCGACCGGGACCTCGCGGAGGGCGAAGTCCTCGGGGGTGGGCCAGCCGTCGGGGCGGGCGACGAGGTGCCATTCGCGGCCGGACGAGGGAAGTGCGGTCATGCGGTGTCTCCTCCTAATGTTTCATGAGGTGAAACAACAATGCGTCTGAATATTTCATGTTGTCAAGCAACCGGCTATCCTGGGACCCATGGCCACCCGCACGGACCCCTTGACCCTCGAAGTCGTCGAGCTGATCGGCGCTGTCGTGGCGCGGTACCACGAGGAGTACGACCGGGCCGCCGCCGAGCAGGCACTCACCGGCGCGCAGGCGCGTGTACTGGGTCTGCTGTCCCTCGAGGCGATGCCCATGCGGCAGATCGCCCGGCGGCTCAAGTGCGAGCCGTCGAACGTCACCGGGATCGTGGACCGGCTCGCCCTGCGGGGGCTGGTCGAGCGGCAGGCCGATCCCGGGGACCGGCGGATCAAGGTGGCCGCTCTGACCGCGGAGGGGCTTGAGGTCGCGCGGGTGCTGCGGGACTCCCTTGATTTTGCTCGGGAGCCGCTTGCCGGGTTTTCCCGGGAGGAGCGGGAGGTCCTCCGGGGGATGTTGCGGAGGATGGCCGGGGAGTGAGTCTTCCCTCCCCGGCGGGGGTGCGGTGGGGTGGCCTCAAGCGCCGGCCGGGCTGATCTTTGGGCTTGGGCCCGGGGGAACCTGACGGTTCAGGATGGCCTCAAGCGCCGGCCGGGCTGGGTTGTGGGCCGAGGTCCGGATCGGACTCGTCCGTTCAAGATGGCCTCAAGCGCCGGCCGGGCTGTTTTTCGGCGGTCGGCCAGTTGCCTCTCGGTGGTCGTGCCCGCTGTTTTTCGCGGTGGGGTGGGGGCTGCGGACAATGGGGGGATGTGCGCTGCTGTCGGTGGGACCAGTTCGTTCGGGTCGCTTGAGTTTCAGTTGGTGTTGTTGCGGCGGATGGCTGATTTTCAGGCGGGGATGGTGGAGGAGGCGCGGCGGGAGCTGGGGGTGGATGCCGGCGCCATGCGGGAGGCGAACCGGCGGTGGCAGGCGATGGTGCGGTTACCCAGGGGGCGGCGGGGGGCCGGGTTGTTGCGGTCGGTGCTGGGGGTGCCGGAGGCCGTGGAGCGGCGGGTCGTGGGGGATCTGGAGTGTGAGGCGTTGCGGTGGCCGGTGGTGCTCTGGCCCGCGTTGCGGTTCGAGGCGGTGGTGGCGCCCGGGGGTGCGTTGTGGAACGAGTGGCTGGTGCGGGGGCCCGGGGGTGCGCCGCCCGCTCCGGCGGCGCTGGATGCCCTGCGGCCCTGGGAGTACACCGTCGAGGAGGTCGCGCGGGCCTTTCCCGCACGGCCGATGCAAGGCTCGGCCCCGACCCGGTGGCGGTTGCGCGTCACGGCGCCGGAGTGCGAGGGCGGGCCGGTGCGGGACGCGGTCGCGGAGTTCACCTGGGGGCTGCTCCAGGAGGTCACGGTGGTGGAGGGACGCGAGTGACCCCCGTTGCCGGTCGCGCGAACAGATGGACGGATGTTCCCTTGAACAGGTGATCATTCCGCGAGGAATTGCGTGAGCACGCCACGAAGCACAATGCTTGCGTTCAGCGACCGACGGGGTGCACACCGTCACCGCGACGGAGCCCAAGTCTCTTTCCCAGGGCCCGTGTTCCATGTCCCGAGCGCCCTGTCCCCGGGCGCGCAGCACCAAGGAGATCCCTCCCATGAACCTGCTCACCGACATCCTCGCCGGCCTCGTCCACTTCGTCGGCCGGCTGGTGTGACACCTGTCGGAAGCGCGTCCGGGCACTGAGCCCGGGCAGGTGCGGCGCCGTCTCCCCTCGTCCCAAGGGGAGGCGGCGCCGCCGCCGTTCACTCACCCTCCAGGGGTCAGGGCTGCGGGTCGCGGGCGTCGTAGCGGGCGAAGTTGCGCCAGCGCAGGCCGAGGGCGGTGACGGCGAGGACGCAGAGGAGGCCGCCGCCGGTGACCGCGACCGTCGGGGAGGCGAGGTCGCCGACGCTGCCGGCGAGGAAGTCGCCGAGGCGCGGGCCGCCCGCGACGACCACGATGAAGACGCCCTGGAGCCGGCCGCGCATCGCGTCCGGGGTGGCCGCCTGGAGCATGGTCGAGCGGAAAACCATGGAGATGGCGTCGGCCGCGCCGGCCAGGGCCAGGAAGAGGAGGCCGAGCCAGAGGTTGCGGGTGAGGCCGAAGACGGCGACGGCCAGCCCCCAGCCGCCGACCGCGAGCAGGATCGCCACCCCGTGCCGGTGGACGCGGCCGAGCCAGCCGGAGAAGACGCTGCCCAGCAGGGCGCCGACGGCGGGCGCCGCCACCAGCAGCCCGGCCGTCTTCGCGTCGCCGCCGTACCAGACGACGGCGACGGCGGGGAAGAGGGCGCGGGGGTGGGCGAGAACCATGGCGCACAGGTCGGTGAAGAAGGTCATCCGGATGTTGGGCCGGGTCGCGAGGAAGCGCAGGCCGTCGAGGACCGAGGCGCGCCCCCGGCTGCCCTCCTCGCGCTGCGGGCGCATCGCCGGGAGCCGCCACATCGCGTAGAGGGCGGCGGTGAAGGCGACGGCGTCGATGAGGTACGCCGCCTGGTAGCCCCAGAGTCCGACCAGGGCGCCGCCGAGCATCGGCCCGGTCATGGTGCCGAAGGTGGTGGTCATGGAGTTGAGGGCGTTGGCGGCGGGGAGCTGTTCGGCGGGGAGCAGCCTCGGGATCATCGAGGTGCGGGCCGGGGAGTTCAGCGCCGCGCAGACCGCCTGGAGCGCGACGACCGCGTAGAGGAACCAGACCTGGTGGAAGCCGGCGAAGGCGGCCACGGCGAGGGCGACTGCCAGCAGCCAGGAGCCGGTGGAGCTGGCGAGCCCCAGCAGGCGGCGGTCGACGGTGTCGGCGATGGCCCCGCCGTAGAGGCCGAAGACGACCAGGGGCACCAGGGAGAAGAGGCCGACCAGGCCGACCGAGAAGCTGGAGCGGGTGAGGTCGTAGACCTGGAGGGAGATGGCGAGGGCGGTCATGCCCTGGCCGACCCACGAGATGGTGTTGCCGATCCACAGCCGCCGGAAGTCTGCGGAGGTACGCAGGGGCGTCAGGTCGGCGAGGAGCCGTTTTCGAGGCGGAGCCGCCACCGGGTCTCGCGGGGAGGGGAGTATCGCCTGCGCGTCGTCCGGGGCCGGGGGCTCGTCCTTCGAGGTCTCACTGTGCACAGGAGCGGATGCTAACGCGCCGCCCACCACCCGGCCGAGCGGGTTTCCCCCGGCCCCGGGACCCGCGGCCACCCGCGCGGACCCTCCCGGCGGGCGGCAAACCGGCGGCGGGCCCAGGATCGAGGGAGCCGCCCGCACCGGGCTCGTATCCGTCACCGCACTCGGGAGGATCTGCCGTGACCGCAAGTCTGGAGCAGTTGCGCCGCTGCCACTTCGCCGTCGACCTGGGGGCCGCACGGACCCGGGTCTTCATCAAGGGCGAGGGGGTCGTCGTCGACGAACCGAGCGCGGCGGCGATCAACACGCGCACCGGCGCGCTCATCGCGGTCGGCACGCTGGCCGAGCAGATGACCGGCCGCACCCCCGGCTACATCCGCGTGGTCCGCCCCGTGAAGGGCGGCACCGTCATCGACATCGACATGGCGCAGCGGATGCTCCGCCACCTCCTCGGTGACAAGGTGCGCCGCGCGCTGCGCCGCAAGCCCCGGCTGCGGGCCGCCGCCTGCACGCCGCACGACGCGGACCCGCTGGCCCAGCGGGCCACCGTGGAGACGCTGGTGGGGATCGGGGCGCGCCGGGTGGAGCTGGTCGACACGCTGATCGCCGCCGCCGTGGGGTGCGGGCTGCCCGTGGAGCGGCCCGAGGCCAGCATGATCCTGGTGTGCGGGGCCGCCACCACGCAGATCGCCGTCCTCTCGCTCGGCTCGATCGTGACGGCCGAGCGCGTCCCGGTCGGCGGCAACGCCATCGACCACTCCGTCCTCTCCTACCTGCGCCACCACCACGAGCTGATGCTGCCGAGCCAGTCGGTCCGCCCGCTCCACGTGGCGCTGCGCGGCGGCGACCTGTCCATGACGGGGAGCGGCACCACCGAGATCCACGGCCGGGACGTCGCCACCGGCCTCGCCCGGTCGGTGGAGGTGGACACGGTGGGGCTGCGCAGCGCCATCAGCATCCCGCTCACCGGGGTCCTCGACGGCATCGGCAAGGTGCTGCGGGACTGCCCGCCCGACCTCGTCGCCGACCTGGCCGACCGCGGGATCATGATGGTCGGCGGCAGCGCCCTGATGCCCGGCCTCGACCAGATGATCCGGGAGGCGACCGGGATGCCGGTCCAGGTGGCCGAGCGGCCCGACATCGCCTCGGTGACCGGGCTCGGCGCGATGCTCGACGGGCTGATCGAGCCGATGACGCTCAACCCGCTCTCCGCCTGACGCCGCGCCGCGCGCTCCGCGAACTCCCTGACCCACGGGCCGGGGCGGGCCCCTCGCCCGCCCCGGCCCGTCCTGCGGCCGCACCGGCCGCGGACCACCCCTTCCCCCCCCCGCCCCTGTGGAGGCAACCCCATGAGTCCGTTCCCCGACGGCGCGCCCTGCTGGGCCGACGCGATGTTTCCCGACCTGGCGGCCGCCCGTGACTTCTACGGCCAGGTCCTCGGCTGGACCTTCGACGACCTCGGCGAGGAGTACGGCAACTACACGATGGCGCTGGTCGACGGGAAGCCCGTCGCCGCCCTCATGCCGGTCATGCCCGGTCCCGACGCCCCCGCCCTGTGGAACCTCTACCTGGCCACCTCGGACGCGGCCGCCGTGACCGGCCGGGTGGAGGGGCTGGGCGGCACGGTGGCGATGGGGCCCGAGGACGTCGGCGGCTTCGGCATCACCTCCTCGCTGCGGGACCCGGCGGGCACCGCCTTCTCGCTCTGGCAGCCGAACACCCACCCGGGGTTCGGGCTGACCGAGGTGCCGGGCGCGTACGCCTGGGCGGAGGTCTACACCCGGGACGCGGCGGCGACCGACCGGTTCTTCCCCGAGCTCTTCGGCTACCAGGTCGGCGTGATGGAGGACCCGGAGATGGACTTCCGGATCTGGAGCGTGGCGGGGCGCCCGGTCCTCGGCCGGATGGCGATGACCGACGACTTCCCGCCGGAGGTCCCCAGCTACGTCAACGTCTACTTCTCCGTGCCGGACTGCGACGCGGCCCTCGACACGGCGGTCCGCCTGGGCGGCCAGGTCCACTACGGCCCGACGACCACGCCCTTCGGCCGGTTCGCGGCCGTCTCCGACCAGCAGGGCGCGTCCTTCTCCGTCATCGACACCGGCACCACCGAGGGCGAGATGCCGCCCATGACCTGAGCGGGCGGCGGGCGCCCCGCACGCCGAAGGCCGGGCCCTCCTGGGAGGGCCCGGCCTTCGGGCGGTCACGCCGCGGTGCGGCAGGGGGCGCGGCTCAGCCGCCGGCGCCGCCGCTGCCGAAGCCACCGCTGTGGCCCGGCGTGTGCTTGGGCCGGCCGCCCTCGGGGGGCTCGGCCTGGTGGCTGCTGACGCCCTTCAGTTCGTGGGGCAGGAGCCGGCCGCCGTCGGTCGGGAACTCCCCCACGTCGTCCTCGCGGTAGTCCTCTTCATGGGTGGGCCGGGCGGGCTTGTGCGGCTGCGACTCGGGGCTCGGCGGTTCCGGCTCCTCCGCGCGGGTCTGGATGCCCTTGCGGACCACCCAGACGAGCATCCCCACCACGGCCACGGCCAGCACGGCGAGCCCGATGCCGAGCACCCACCCGATTCCCCCCGACTCGGAGGCTCCCAGGACCTGGGCCTCGGTCGTTGCGTACATGTGCGCGCCTCCTGCCGCTGGGCGGTCGGTCGGTGCGGGCGGCCTGCCGGGCTGTCCGCCCAGCGGTCACCGCCGTCCGACATGTCTGGTTCTCCACGTTACGCCCGGAGCTGTGCGGGCGCTTCGCGAAAGATCCCTCACCCCCCGCATGACCGCTGCGGAGCCAGTCATTCACCCGGTCACCCGACCGGAGCAACCGGGCCCCGAAAGGTGGACGCGCTCCTCGGGCGTACGCGGCGCCCCAGGACATCCCCTGGGCCAAGTGGTGGACCCGGCCCGTCGGCCGGAGAGTGGACAGGAGGTCCGGCCGCGTTCGCCGCTGCCCCGACCAGGATGGAGCCGCCCATGACCAGTGCCCCCGCTCCCCCGCTCTCCCCCGTGCTGGCCCCGGCCGGGGTCTACGCACCCCAGCACGACACGGCCCTGCTGACCCGGGCCGTCACCGCCGAGCAGCCGGGACCCGGTACCGAGGTGCTCGACCTCGGCACCGGCACCGGGGCCGTCGCCCTGCACGCGGCCCGCACCGGCGCCCGCGTCACCGCCGTGGACATCTCCTGGACGGCCGTCCTCACCGCGCGGCTCAACGCCGCCCGGGCCCGCTGCCGCCTGCGGGTCCACCGCGGCGACCTGACGGCGCCCGTCACCGGCCGCACCTTCGACCTGGTGGTCAGCAACCCGCCGTACGTGCCCGCGCCCGAGGAGACACCGCCCGCCTCCGGCCCCGCCCGCGCCTGGGACGCCGGTCCCGACGGGCGCGCCCTGCTCGACCGGATCTGCGCCGACGCCCCGGCCGCGCTGCGCCCCGGCGGCACCCTGCTGCTGGTCCACTCCGCGCTCTGCGGCACCGAGGCGACCCTGAGCCGGCTGGCCGCCGCCGGGATGCGCGCCGAGGTCAGCGACCGGGTCCGCATCCCGTACGGGCCGGTGCTGACCGGGCGCCACGAGTGGCTGGTGGCGCGGGGGCTGGCCGACGGCAGTCCGTGGGAGGAACTGGTGATCGTCCGTGCCGTCCACGCCTGAGCGCCCGACGCGGGTGCGGCTGGACCCCGACGGCGGGCCGCTCCTGGTGGACGGGCCCGTCGAGGTGGTCACCGAGGACGGCACCACCCACTTCTCGCACCGGCCGACCGTCGCCCTCTGCACCTGCCGCCGCAGCGCCCGCTACCCGTGGTGCGACACCAGCCACCGGGCACGCGCCCCGGAGAGGGCCGACGCGCCCGACTCCCCGGAGGAGGAACCCCGATGACCACGCCCGCCCGCTCCCGGCTCACCCGGCCCCGGCTCCCCGAGCCGCGCGGCCCCGTGTCCGCGGGGGTGGTGGAGGCGCTGCGCTCCGGCGGCTCCCCCGTCACCGACGGCGCCGAGGCCACCGCCGACCCGTACGGCGAGGACCTCCAGCTCGCCCTGTACGTCCTCTACGAACTCCACTACCAGGGCTTCGCGGGCGCCCCGGCCGACGACAGCCGCGAGTGGGATCCCGAACTGCTGGCCCTGCGCGCCACGCTGGAGCAGCCGTTCCTGGCGGCGCTGCGGGCCGACGCCGAACGCCCGGCGAGCGCGGCGGCCGCCCTGGACGCCCTGCTGGTGGAGCCCGCGGGCCACCGGCCCGGCAGCGTCAGCCACCACCTGCGCCGCACCCACCGCCTGCCCGAACTGCGCGAGTACGCGGCGCTGCGCTCCCTCTACCACCTCAAGGAGGCCGACCCGCACGCCTGGATGATCCCCCGGCTGCGCGGCCGGGCCAAGGCGGGGCTGGCCGCGGTGGAGTACGACGAGTTCGGCGCGGGGCGCGCCGAGGACGTGCACGCCCGGCTCTACGCGGAGCTGATGGCCGAACTGGGCCTGGACCCGGCCTACGGCCACTACCTGGACGCGGCCCCCGCCGCCGCCCTCGCCACCGTCAACCTGATGTCGCTCTTCGGGCTGCACCGGGCGCTGCGCGGCGCGCTGGTCGGCCACTTCGCCGCCGTCGAGGTGACCTCCTCCCCCGGCTCGCGGCGGCTCGCGGACGCGCTGCGCAAGGCGGGGGCCGGTCCGGCGGCGGTCCGCTTCTACGAGGAGCACGTCGAGGCGGACGCCGTCCACGAACAGGTGGTGCGCCGGGACGTGGTGGCCGGGCTCCTCGCCGACGAACCGGAACTCGACGCCGACGTGGCCTTCGGCGTCGCCGCCACCTCCCTGCTGGAGGACCGGCTCGGGGCGCTGCTGCTCGACGCCTGGACCCAGGACCGCAGCGCCCTCCTCCCCGGCCACCACGCCGACGCCGTGGCCCGGCCCGCCTGACCGCGCCCCGTACCTCCGACGACCGGAAGGGAGCTTCCGATGACCGACCCCCGAGGCCACCAGGACGCCGGCGACCGCCCGCGCCCGCCCCAGCCCGAGCAGAGCCAGGAGCACCCGGGCAGCACGGCCCGTATGGACCCCGTACCCGACCACGGCGAGGAGAGTTACCGGGGCCGGGGGCTGCTGCGGGACCGGCGGGCGCTGCTGACCGGCGGGGACTCCGGGATCGGGCGGGCGGTGGCGCTGGCCTTCGCCCGCGAGGGCGCCGACCTCGTCTTCGCCCACCTGCCCGAGGAGCGGGACGAGGCCCGCGTCACCCTGCGCCTGATCACCGAGGCGGGCCGCACCGGGATCGCGGTGCCCTGCGACATCCGCGACGAGGAGACCTGCCGCGAACTGGTCGCCCGGACCGTCGCCGAACTCGGCGGCCTGGACCTGCTGGTGAACAACGCGGCGTACCAGATGTCACAGCCCGAGGGCATCGAGGCGATCACCACCGAACAGTTCGACCGGGTGATGCGCACCAACCTGTACGCGATGTTCTGGCTCTGCCGCGAGGCCCGCCCGCACCTGGGCCCGGGCTCCGCCATCATCAACACCACGTCCGTGCAGGGGTTCCAGCCCTCCCCGCACCTGCTCGACTACGCCATGACCAAGGGCGCCATCACCACGTTCACCCACGGCCTCGCCCAGATGCTGGCCGCCGACGGCATCCGGGTCAACGCGGTCGCGCCCGGCCCCGTCTGGACCCCGCTCATCCCCTCGACGCTGCCCAGCACCGAGGAGTTCGGCGCCCAGTCGCCGCTGGGCCGCGCCGCCCAGCCGGCCGAACTCGCTCCGGCCTACGTCTTCCTCGCCTCCGACCAGGCCAGTTACATCACCGGCGAGATCATGAACGTGACGGGCGGGCAGCCGCTCTAGTGGCCGGCGAGGCGAGGCCCGAGAAGCGCGTCCGACCGACACGGGCGGAGCGGCCGGCCTGGGGTGGCCGGCGCCGGCGCGCCCCGACCGGGGGCGGCGCCCCCTGCCTCCCCCACCACCAGCACACCCCCGGCCGGTCCACCCCCGGCCCGGCCGGTTCCGCCGTACGGCAGGAGGAGTGTCCATGACCAGCAGCACCCCGAAACCCCTGCGGGTGGTCGTCACCGGCGCCACCGGCAATGTCGGCACCAGTGTGATGCGGCGTCTGGCCGAGGAGCCCCGGGTGGTCTCGGCGCTCGGTCTGGCCCGGCGGACGCCCCGGCTCTCGTATCCGGGGGTCGAGTGGGCCGCCTGCGACCTGACGGCGCCGGAGGCGCCCGACCGGTTGCTGCGGCTCTTCGAGGGCGCGGACGCCGTCGTCCACCTGGCCTGGCGGTTCCAGCCGACCCGGGACGCGGCGGTCACCTGGGAGGCCAACGTCCTCGGTTCGCTGCGGGTCTTCGAGGCCGCCGCGACGGTCGGGGTGCCCGCCCTGGTGCACGCCTCCTCGGTCGGCGCGTACGCGCCGGGGCCGGCCGACGGCCACCGGGTGGACGAGTCCTGGCCGACGCACGGCTGGCCGGGCGCCGCCTACACGCGGGAGAAGGCGTACCTGGAGCGGGTGCTCGACACCTTCGAGCGGGACCACCCCGACACGCGGGTGGTGCGGATGCGTCCCGCCTTCCTCTTCAAGGAGAGCGCGGCCGGGGAGCAGTTGCGGATCTTCGGCCACCGGCTGCTGCCGGGGCGCCTGCTCCGGCCCGACCTGCTGCCGGTGCTGCCGGGGGTGCGCGGGCTGCGGTTCCAGGCGCTGCACACCGACGACGCGGCCGACGCCTACGCGCGGGCCGTCGTCCAGGAGGTGCGCGGCCCCTTCAACCTCGCCGCCGACCCCGTGATCGACGGGCAGGTCCTCGCCGCACTGCTGGAGAGCCGGTCCGTGGAACTGCCCCCGGCGCTGCCGAGGGCGGCGCTGTCGGCGGGGTGGCGGCTGCGGGCGCTGGGGGCCTCGCCGGGGCTCTTCGACGCGGTGCTGCGGCTGCCGCTGCTGGACACCGCGCGGGCCCGTGCGGAGCTGGGCTGGTCGCCGGAGCACAGCGCGACCGAGGCGGTGGACGCCTTCCTGCGCGGGGTGCGCTCGCACGGGGGCCTGCCGACCGCGCCGCTCGCCGGGCACGAACCGGCCGCCGCCTGAGCGGGGCGGCACGCCGCCGGGCCGCCTCCCCGTGGGGACATGGGGGGGGCGGCCCGGCGGGTGTCGGGGGGAGTCAGCTGTCGTGCGGGTGGAGCCGGAGTTCGACTTCCTTCTCCTGGTCGCCGGGGGCCTCGCCGACCTTCTCCAGCCGGAAGGCGTCGGCGAGGGTCGCGCAGAGGCGGTCGACGGCGCCGTAGTCGCCCTGGAGGGTGACGTTGACGACGGTGCGCAGCGGGCTGGCCACCTGGGGGTGGCCGGTCTGCTCGCCGGCCTCGTAGAGGGCGGAGCGCAGCAGGGAGGCCCCGGCGGCGTCGTCCTCGGCGGCGGCCCGGTTCTCGTCGGGCCCGGCGGGCGCGAAGGCCGTGCCGAGGGCGTCGAAGACGATCCGGGCGTCGTGGGCGTCGGCGCCCGTCAGGACGACGAGGACCTGGGTCCCGTTGTCGGAGGGGCTCACGTGGGCCTCCCTTTCGGTGGTCGGCGGTGGTCGGCGGTCGAAGGCCGGCGGCGGGTCAGGCCCGGGGCGCCGGGCGGTCGCGGAAGCGGTGGGCGGCGACGGCCTTCACCAGCTCCTCGGTGAACGGCGAGTCGGCGGTGCCCCCGCTGACCACGCCGCGGTCGGCGGTGACCTCGCCGTCGGGGGTGCTCAGCCGCAGCCCGTCGGGGAGCAGCCGGGTCAGCAGCTCGGTGGCGGAGCCGTAGGCGGCGACGGGCTTGCCGTGGCGGTAGGCATTGCGGACGAAGCGCCGGGCCGCGTCGCCGTCGGAGCCGTCGCCCGGCTCGCTGCCGTCGGTGAGCACCACCGCGTCGTACAGGACGGCGGCGACGGTGGGCAGGGCCCGGTCGACGGTGAGGGGGGAGCCGTCGGCGGCGCGTACGGTGCCGTCGTGCGGGGCCAGCACCTCGGCGACGGCGCCGCGTTCGCGCAGGGTGTCGCGGAGGACGGTGGCCTGGTGGGCGTCGACGCCGTCGGTGGCGAGCAGGGCGATCTGCCGGGTGGCGATGGTGGACTCGCCCTGGTTGTTCTCGAAGCTCAGCGCCGGGGACGGCTGCGGGCTCGGGGTCTCCTGGCGGGCGGGGGCGGCGACGCCGATGCCCTCGGCGACGGCGGTGGCCAGCTCGTGGTCGACGCGGGCGAGCTGCTCGACGGTGCGCTCACGGACCGGCACGGCGCCCACCTTGCCGAGTTCGAAGCGGAAGGCGTCGACGATGTGCTGCTTCTCCCAGCCGGCCATGGAGTGCCAGAAGAGCGCGGCCTGCGTGTAGTGGTCGTCGAAGCTGGGGCTGCGCTTGCGGATCTTGACGCCGTCGACGCGTTCGGCGAGGTGGCGGTAGGCGCCCTCGTCCACGGAGCCGAGCGCGGGGCAGCCGCCGCCCAGCGAGTTGGGCGAGTAGTTGGTGCCCCGGTGGATCTCCTCCTGGTGGTAGCCGTCGCGCTGGTTGTTGCGGACGTCGACCACCGGCCGGTTGACCGGGATGTGGGCGAAGTTGGGGCCGCCGAGCCGGATGAGCTGGGTGTCCAGGTAGGAGAAGTTCCGGGCCTGGAGCAGCGGGTCGTTGGTGAAGTCGATGCCGGGCACGACGTTGGCGGTGCAGAAGGCGATCTGCTCGGTCTCGGCGAAGAAGTTGTCCGGGTTGCGGTCGAGCACCATGCGGCCGATGGGCCGTACGGGGACCTGCTCCTCCGGGATGATCTTCGTGGCGTCGAGGAGGTCGAAGTCGAACTTGTGCTCGTCCGCCTCGGGCACGAGCTGCACGCCCAGTTCCCACTCGGGGTACTGGCCGGCCTCGATGGTGTCCCAGAGGTCGCGCCGGTTGAAGTCGGGGTCGCGGCCCATCACTTCCTGGGCCTCGTCCCAGACGAGCGAGTGGACGCCGAGCTTCGGCTTCCAGTGGAACTTGACGAAGGTGCCCTTGCCCGCGGCGTCGACGAAGCGGAAGGTGTGCACCCCGAAGCCCTGCATCATGCGGTAGCTGCGCGGGATGGCCCGGTCGGACATCAGCCACATGATGGTGTGCAGCGTCTCCGGCTGGAGCGAGACGAAGTCCCAGAGGGTGTCGTGGGCGGAGGCGCCGGTGGGGATCTCGTTGTGCGGCTCCATCTTCACCGCGTGCACGAAGTCCGGGAACTTGATGCCGTCCTGGATGAAGAAGACCGGGAAGTTGTTGCCCACCAGGTCGTAGTTGCCCTCGCTGGTGTAGAACTTCGTCGCGAAGCCGCGCACGTCGCGCACGGTGTCGGCGGAGCCGCGCGGCCCCTGCACGGTGGAGAAGCGGACGAAGACCGGGGTGCGCACGGCGGGGTCTTGGAGGAAGGCGGCCCGGGTGAACTCCGCGCAGGAGGCGTAGGGCTCGAAGTAGCCGTACGCCCCGGCGCCCCGGGCGTGCACCACCCGCTCGGGGATGCGCTCGTGGTCGAAGCGGGTGATCTTCTCCCGGAAGTGGAAGTCCTCCAGCAGGGTGGGCCCGCGTTCGCCGGCGCGCAGCGAGTCGTCGGTGTGCTCGACGGTCACGCCCTGGTCGGTGGTGAGGGGGCCGCCGCAGGGGTCGGGCGCGAGCGCCTCCGCGCGCTGCCGCTGCTTCGGGTCGGGGGACTTGTTCTGCGCCATGCCGGGTGTCTCCTGCAGTCACGTGGGGGGCGTGAGGCCGGTGGGCTCCCACTCGCGTAACCGTCCCCCGGGCCGTAAAACCCCGCAACACGGGCCAATCACCCTCCGCGACCGGGCTCGGCATGCCGGCTCAGCCACTCCGTCGCAGCTTCTCCAGCCGCCGCGCGGCGGCCGCGATCCCCCGCGGCCTCGGCGGCCGGGCCCAGGGCCGGGACGCGGCCTGCGCCTGTACGCCGTCCGGGTCACGGAGCGAGAAGGTACGGGCGTCGAGTTCCGGGTCGTCCAGCTGCTCCCAAGTGAGCGGCGCGGCGACGGGGGCGCCGGGGCGGGAGCGGAGCGACCAGGGGGCCACGGCCGTCTGGGCGTAGGCGTTGCGGCCGGAGTCGAGGAAGAGGCGGTCGCCCCGGCGGTCCTTGCGGACGGCGGTGGTGAGCCGGTCGGGGTGGCGGGCGGCCAGCAGTTCGGCGGCGTCCTGGGCGAAGGCGCGGACGGTGTCGTGACCGGCGCGGCCGTCGAGCCGGACGACGAGGTGCAGCCCGCGCGAGCCGGTGGTCATCAGCAGCGGGTCCAGCTCCACCTCGGCGAGGAGGTCGCGGAAGCGCAGGGCGGCCTCGCGGACCGCCGCGAAGTCGTCGCCCGGCGGGTCGAGGTCGAGGACGAGGAGGTCGGGGTGGCGGGGGTTCCCGACGGTGGAGAGCCAGCGGTGGAAGGTGAGCACCGCCTGGTCGGCGAGGTAGACGAGGGTGGCGGCGTCGTCGCAGACCGGGTGGTCGACGGTGCCGCCGTCCTCCTTGGGCATCGGCGCCCGGCGCACCCACTCCGGATAGTGGGCGCCGGCGTTCTTCTGCATGAAGTGCGGCTGCTCCCCGACGCCTTCGGGGTCGCGCTCCAGCATCAGCGGGCGGTCGCGCAGGTGGGGCACCATGTGCGGGGCGATGTCACGGTAGTAGCCGACGACCTCGCCCTTGGTGAGGCCGTCGTCCGGGTAGAGCACCTTGTCGGGCCGGTGGACGGTGAGGGTGCGCCGCCCGGCCCGGACGCGTTCCTCGTCCCCGGCGCCCACCGCGCTCACAGCCGGTCGCGGAGCGCGGGGAGCAGGGTGGAGCCGGCCCAGTCGAGGAAGCCGCTCTGCGAGTCGCCGCCGACCTGCACCACGGCGATCTCGGTGAACCCGGCTTCCTTGTACGCCCCGATGGCGTCGACGAACTCCCCCACGTCGTCGCCGCAGGGGATGGAGGCGGCCACGTCCTCCTCGCGGACGAACTGGGTGGCCCCGGCGAAGGCGGCCGGGGTGGGCAGCTCGCTGTTGACCTTCCAGCCGCCGCCGAACCAGCGGAACTGGGCGTGGGCGCGGCGCACCGCCGCCGCACGGTCCGGGTCCCAGCAGATGGGGAGCTGCCCGACGCGGGGCTTGCCCTCGCCGCCGTGCCGCTCGAAGGCGTCGATCAGCCCGGACTTGGGCTCGGTGGCGATGACCAGGTCGGCCAGCTCGCCGGCCAGCTCGCAGGAGGCTTCACCGGAGACGGCGATGCCGATGGGCGGCGGCTCGTCGGGGAGGTCCCAGAGCTTGGCCGCGTCCACGTCGAAGTACTCGCCGTGGTGGGTCAGGGTGTCGCCGTCGAGGAGGGAGCGGATGATCCGGACCGCCTCGTCGAACTTGTCCTGCCGCTCGGCGATCCCGGGCCAGCCGCCGCCCACGACGTGCTCGTTGAGCTTCTCCCCCGAGCCGAGCCCGAGCCGGAAACGGCCCTCGGAGAGCAGCTGGAGCGTGGCGGCCTTCTGGGCCACGACCGCCGGGTGGTACCGGGTCGTCGGACAGGTCACGTACGACATGAGCGGGATGCGGGAGGTGGCCTGGGCAGCGGCGCCCAGCACGCTCCAGGCGTACGGGGCGTGGCCCTGTTCCACCAGCCAGGGGGCGTAGTGGTCGGAGGTGACGGAGAAGTCGAAGCCGACCTCCTCGGCCTTCACCACGTCCTGGACGAGCTGCCGGGGGCCTGCCTGCTCGGTCATCATCGTGTATCCGATTTGCACCATATGAGGTGCTTTGCCGATCGGCGGAGAATGAAACCCGGGACGCCCCTCCGGATCCGGCTGCCCGAGGATCGGGAACGCACGCTCCCGCCACCCGCCGGGACGCGGGCGCTCCGGATGCCCGACCACCCTGGCCGGGCCTACGCTCGCAAGGGTGGAGCGATTCGTTCCGTTCCGCCTCCGTCCGGTTCCCGGCACGATCACCGGGCAGGCGGGACCGCACGCCGTGCCCGTGTCCGCCCTACCTCAGCGAGGTGCCCGCCGTGACCACACCACCCCCCGAGCAGGCCCGCGCCGCCATCATCGACGTCGACGGCACCCTGGTCGACTCCACCTACTTCCACACCGTCGCCTGGTGGGAGGCGTTCCGGCAGGCCGGGCACAAGGTGGCGACCCGCGACATCCACCGGCTCATCGGCATGTCCGGCGGCCACCTCGTCGAGCGCCTGATCGGCCCCGGCCACTCCGAGGAGCACGTCTCCGCGATCAGCGACGCCCACGCCACTCTCTTCGGCACCTGGCACGACCGGCTCCAGCCCGTCCCCGGCGCCGCCGACCTGCTGCGCGCGCTGGCCCGGCGCGGCTGGCGGGTGGTCCTCGCCACCTCGGCGCGCGGTCACGACCTGAAGGCGATGCTGGGCACCATCGACGCCGACGACGCCATCCTCGCCACCACCGACAGCGACCAGG
Organism: Streptomyces albidoflavus; assembly: GCF_000719955.1. GTDB lineage: Bacteria > Actinomycetota > Actinomycetes > Streptomycetales > Streptomycetaceae > Streptomyces > Streptomyces albidoflavus. The sequence goes on along the minus strand of NZ_JOII01000006.1, from coordinate 125,521 downwards.
TGGACGCCGGCAAACCCGCCCCCGACCTGGTCGAAGCCGCCCTTCGCGAGGCCCGCGTCCCCCCGAACCGTGCCCACTTCGTCGGCGACTCGGTCTGGGACGTGGTCTCAGCCGGCCGCGCGGGCGTCGACTGCACGGCCCTGCTCTCCGGCGGCGTCAGCGCCGCCGAACTGAAGGAGGCGGGCGCCGTCGCGGTCTACGACACCCCGGGCGACCTCCTGGCCCACCTGGACACGAGCCCCCTGGCGGCGTAGAACGACGGCGGACGCCGCCGGGTCGGCGTGGCGGTCCGGCGAAGGGTGGGGAGGGGTGCTCGGTGCTGGTCATGCCCGGGTGGCGGACGTCGACCATGGAACTCCTGGCCGCCGAGGCGGCGCGCCGGGGGATGCCGGTCAGAGCGGCGGAGGAGCCCGGCCTGACCGGGCCGGCCCACTGGTACGGCGGACCCGCCGCAGGTGAGCGGCTGGCAGGGCGGCTCGGCCTGGCGCTGCTGGAACCGGCGGACCGCTGGCTCGCCGAGCTGCCGGAGGAGTTCACCGGGCGCCGGGTCCGCACGGGGACCGTCGCGGACGCGCGGGCGATCGACCGTCCGACGTTCGTCAAACCGCCCCGCGAAAAGTCCTTCCCGGCCGATGTCTATACCGACGGCTCCCAGCTCTCCCCCTCCCTCGACCCGGCCGAACCGGTGCTGCTGTCCGACGTGGTGACCTTCGCAGCGGAGTACCGGCTCTTCCTGCTGGACGGGCGCATCGCCACGGCGAGCCGGTATGCGGTGTTCGGCCGACTCGACCCCTGCCCGCTCAGTACGGACCGCGCGGGCAGGGCCGTCGCCACGCAGATCCGGGAGTTCGTCGACCGGCTGACCGCCGCCGCCGGGCACACGCTGCCGAGTGCCGTCGTCCTGGACATCGGGCACCTGCGCGACCAGCGCCAGGAACGCCACCGGTGGGCCGTGGTGGAGGCCAACATGGCGTGGTTCTCGCACGCCTACGCGGCCGACCCGGCACGGGTCCTGGACGTGGTCCTGCGGGCGGCGGGCCCACGCGAACACCTGCGACCGCGAGACCGGGCGTTCGCACGGCGGTGATCGTAGTGGGGCGCCGGGGTCGTGCCACCCGGGCCTCACAGGCAGTCGCATCCTGTGGCGTAGAACAGCAGGAAGAGGGCCGTCACGGCGGTGACGCTGAAGATGCCGGCGGTGAAGGCGGCGAAGCCCCGGCGGCGCCCCTTCGCGGTGGTGCGGAAGGTCCGCCAGGCCCCATGGGCGAGGAGGAGGCTGAACAGCCCGGCCCCTGCGAGGGTGAGGCGCGGACTGAAGGACCAGCTCAGGTAGGCGATCAGCACCAGGCAGCCGAGCAGGGCACAGGCGAGCAGGCCGAGAATCACCTCGGCGACGGCCTCCCCCACCGCCTCGACCAGCCCCTCCCCCACCCGCTTCACAGCCCTGCGGAACCCCCGTCGCTTCTCACCCTTCGACCGGACCCGGGTGGCCTTGCCAAAGGGGAACCGCCACCCGGTCGAACGGCGCGCTCGCCACCGCCGCCAGGTCACCGCGCGGACTCCAGCGCGCGGGTCACCCCTTCCTCCTGCTCGCCGAGGAAGACCGGGTCGGGGCGGAGCAGGACGTCCAGGGCGGCCTTGCCCGAGGCCAGGACCTCACGGGCGCCGCCCGCGTACCAGCTGACGTCGTGGCGGTCGTCGACGCCGATGCCGTACGCCTGGAGCCCGGCGGAACGGCAGAGGGTCACCGCCCGGTGTATGTGGAAGCCCTGGCTGATCAGGACGGCCTTGTCCACGCCGAAGATCTTCCGGGCGCGGACGCAGGAGTCCCAGGTGTCGAAGCCCGCGTAGTCGCTGACGATCCGGTGGTCGGGGACGCCCCGGGCCACCAGGTAGCGGCGCATCGCCTCCGGTTCGTCGTACTCCTCGCGGCTGTTGTCCCCGGTCACCAGGACCACCTCGGTGCGGCCCGCCTCGTACAGCTCGGCCGCCGCGTCCAGGCGGCGGGCGAGGTAGGGCGAGGGCTCCTCGCCCCACAGACCGGCGCCGAAGACCACCGCGACCTCGGTCCGCTCCACGTCCGCCGTGCTCCGCAGGTGGCCGTCGGCCGAGAAGCGCATCCAGGCGGCGGGCAGCAGCGCCAGCACGCAGAGGACCATCACCGCGAGCAGCGCCCGGCGCCCGCCCGGCCGTCTCCCGCCGGCGGCCCGGGACGCCGGCGCCCGCCCCGCCACGAGGTGCGCCGCCGCCCGCCGGGCCTTCAGCACCGCGCGCCCGGCCCGCTCGGCCGTGGCCCGCACACCGTTCCCCATCTCTACCCCCACACTTCACGCTCCGTGATCCCCCTGCCCTCTCCAACGCCGCCCGGTCTGCCCCGGTTCCCGCCACGCGCCTCCACAACGAAGCCGGTGGGAAACCTGCCTGACGGCACCTCAGCCCGCGCCGCCCTCCAGCGTGCGCCTCGGCACGGACACCCCACCGGAGGCTCCGCGTGCACGGTTGTCACTCGCGGCGGCTACGGTCGGAGCCATGACGGCAGCAGAGCATCCCCATCCGGTCGAGGCGGCGGTCACCGCCGTGGAGCGGTGGGACCCGGAGCCGGACAAACGACCGGGCCGGACCGCGTACCAGCGGGACCGGGCCCGCGTCCTGCACTCCTCCGCCCTGCGCCGCCTCGCCGGCAAGACGCAGGTGGTGACCCCGGGTACGCGCAGCCGGGTGTGGGATGCCGCGCCCCGCACCCGCCTCACGCACTCCCTGGAGTGCGCCCAGGTCGGGCGCGACCTCTCCGCCGCCCTGGGCTGCGACCCGGACCTGGTCGAGACGGCCTGCCTCTCGCACGACCTGGGCCACCCGCCCTTCGGGCACAACGGCGAGCAGGCGCTGAGCGAGATCGCCGGGGACTGCGGCGGCTTCGAGGGCAACGCCCAGTCGCTGCGCCTGCTCACCCGGATCGAGCCCAAGCGGTTCCGCACCGACCCGCGTACCGGCGAGCAGACCAGCGTCGGGCTCAACCTCACCCGCGCCTCCCTGGACGCCGCCACCAAGTACCCGTGGCCGCGCGGCGGTCACCCCACCGATCCGGCCTCCCCGAAGTTCGGCGTCTACGAGGACGACCTGCCGGTCTTCACCTGGCTCCGCGACCAGGCCCCGGCCGGGCGGACCTGCTTCGAGGCCCAGATCATGGACTGGTCGGACGATGTCGCGTACTCCGTCCACGACCTGGAGGACGGCCTGCACGCGGGTCACATCGACCCCAATCTGCTGCACGCGGACCCCGAGCGCCGCGACATCGCCCGCCTCGCCCTGGAGCGGTACGCCCCGGCGGGGAGCGACCCGGCCGAGGTGACGGCCGCGCTGGACCGCCTCATGGACGAGGAGTGGTGGCCGCACGGGTACGACGGCACCGCCGCCGCGCAGGCCCGGCTGAAGGACGCCACCAGCCAGCTGATCGGCCGCTTCTGCCTGGCCGCCGAGGCCGCCACCCGCGCCGCGTACGTCCTCGGACCGCCCACCGGCGCCGGACGCGGCACCTCCCCCGTGCGGTACGCGGCGGAGCTGGTCGTGCCGCGTGAGGCACGGCTGGAGTGCGCGGTGCTGAAGGCGCTGGCCGACCGGTACGTGATGCAGCGCGCCGAGCAGGAGGTGCTGCGGGCCGAGCAGCGCGTGGTCATCGCCGAGCTGGCGCAGGCGCTCCTCGCCCGCGCCCCGTTCGGGCTGGACCCGCAGTTCCGCGCGCTCTTCGAGGCCGCGCAGGACGACCGGTCCCGCAAGCGCGTCGTCATCGACCAGATCGCCTCGCTCACCGACGCCTCCGCCCGCTCCCTGCACGCGGACCTGACGGAGCCGGGCAGCCGCTGCTGAGGCACGGCGGCCCCGGCCGGGAGGCGTGACCACACGGGAGGACCGCGTCACCGGGCGGCCGGAAGGCATCACGAGGCGGGAGCCCCACGACGTGGTGCTCCCCGACGACCTGCGCCGACGGCTCTCCGGGCGCACTCCGCGCACACCTCACCTAGGGTGAAATGTGACGGTATGCCCGCAGATCCACGGAGGGCCGCATGACAGAACACGGTTACGCGGAGGACGAGGCGGACCGCGAGGAGGAGCTCGAAGAGCCGATCGAGGGGGAGCTGGCCGAGCCGGCCCCGCCCTCGCCGCCCGCCGGGACGTCCGGCGAGCCGGACGTCCACCTCGACGTTCCGCAGCTCCACGTGGACGAGATCGATCTCCAGGTCGAGGAGTTGCGGGCCAAGGTCTCCCTCCAGGCCGAGGTGCTGAGCCTCCTCAAGCTGAACGTCGGCGCAGACGTCGAACTCTCCGGCGTGGAGCTGGACATCAAGGGCGTGGACGCGCAGGCGCTGCTCAACGTCCGGCTCGACAACGTCGCCGCGATCATCGGCCGGGTGCTCGCCACCATCGACCGGAACCCGCAGATCCTGGAGCAGATCACCGCCGGGCTCGGCGCCACGGCGGAGAACCTGGGCGAGGGCGCCGGTCAGGCGGTCGGGGAGCTGGGCGAGGGCGCCGGGGAGGCCGTGCAGGAGACGGGCAAGGGGGCGCGCAAGGCCGTAGAGGGTGTCGGGGAGGGCGCGGGGAAGGCGACCGAGGAGGTCGGACAGGGCGCGGGAAAGGCGGCGGAGGAGGTCGGGGGAAGCGCCGGCGAGGCGGTCGAGGAGGCCGGAGACGCGGCCTCCGACGTCGCCTCCGAGGCCGGGGACACGGCGTCCGAAGCCGGGGACACGGCCTCGGAGGCGGCCGGGTCGGCCGGGCGGACGGCCCGGCGGACGGCGGAGGTGGGCTCTTCCGGGCGGACGGCACGCAGGGGCGCGCGGCACGAGGGCGGGAGCAGGGCCGAGCGGGTCGCGCGCAAGGCCAAGCCGGCGGCGGCCCGCAGGCACCGGCGGGAGCCGCCCTGAAGCTCCGCCCCGGACATCGAGACGGCCTCCCGGGTGGAGGCCGACTGGCCGCCGCCCGGCACCCACCGGCGCGACCGCGAGGAGCCCGACCCACCCCGGCACCGGGACACGGATGTCCACGGCGTGCGCCGGTATTTGCCGCAGGGGCCACCCTCTTGACGAGGCGTCAGCTGAGCGGGACGTCGACCAGGGCGCGGCCCGGCCACGGTCCCGCTCGCCCGCCCGGCGGGCCGTTCCGTCAGCGCCCGTCCGCGTCCGCCGCCGCGTCGGCCCGCCAGGGACCCGTACCGGCTCGGTGAGGCGCGTTCAGCGCCACCCCAGGGACCGGTCACGCCACCGACCGTAGCCGGTCCCCGGAACCTCGCGCCCGGCCCCCGCCATCCGCTCTTCGACCCGTCACCGCAGATCAGGACGCCGCCGGAGGCTTCGCCCGCGCCGCCGAGGCGACCGGGAGGGGGCGGGAAGGTTTCGCGCGTATTGCTCTCGCGTTGACTCCTTGTGTCCGCCGGAGCGCCGCTCGTACTTTCGTCCGGCCACGGAGCTGTGGCCACGAGCCGGACGAAGGTGGAAGTTCTATGCTGCTGACGGTCCTCGGATTCGTCATGATCGCGACATTCCTGACGCTGATCATGACGAAGAAGATGTCCCCGATGACGTCGCTCATCCTCATCCCGGCCCTCTTCTGCGTGATCGCGGGACAGGGGTCCCACCTGGGTGAGTACGTGCTGGAGGGGATCGGCGAACTGGCGCCCACGGCGGCCATGCTGATGTTCGCGATCATCTTCTTCGGCGTGATGATCGACGTCGGCCTGTTCGACCCGATCGTCCGGGGCATCCTGCGGTTCTGCAAGGCCGACCCCGCCCGGGTCGTGCTCGGCACGGCGGTGCTCGCGGCGATCGTCTCGCTGGACGGCGACGGCTCGACCACGTTCATGATCACCGTCTCCGCGATGCTCCCGCTCTACCTGCGGCTGAAGATGAGCGTGCTGACGATGACCATGGTCACCGCCACCGCCAACGGCGTGATGAACACCGTCCCCTGGGGCGGCCCCACCGCCCGCGCCGCCACCGCGCTGAAGCTCGACGCCGGCGACATCTTCGTCCCGATGGTGCCCGCCCTCGCCATCGGCCTGCTCAGCGTCTTCGCCCTGGCCTGGATTCTCGGCCTGCGCGAGCGCCGCCGCCTGGGCCTGCTCACCGAGTCCGGCCCGGCCTCCGACACCGTGACCACCACCGAGGACGAGGAGGCCGGGGCCGAGACCCGCGACCGCACCCCGGCCGGCGTGGGCGCGGGCAGCCGCACCGGCTCCGCCGGGCCGACCGCCACCCGTACGGCCACCGGCCCCGCCGCCGCGAGCGGTTCCGGCGGTACGGCCACCCCGGACCTGGCGAAACCCGGCACCGGCGGCGACTCCGGCGACGGGCCCGCCGAGGACGGGGAAGGGGGCACGCTCGACCCGAACCGCCCCACGCTGCGCCCGAAGCTCTTCTGGTTCAACGCCCTGCTGACGCTGGCGGTCCTGGTCACCCTGGTCGCCCAGCTGCTGCCGATCCCGGTCATCTTCATGTTCGGCGCGGCCCTCGCCCTGACCGTCAACTTCCCGCACATGAAGCAGCAGCGGGAGCGGATCGCCGCCCACGCGGACAACGTCCTGAACGTCTCGGGCATGGTCTTCGCCGCCGCCGTCTTCACCGGCGTGCTGACCGGTACCGGCATGGTCGAGGAGATGGCGAAGACGCTGGTCGGCGCGGTCCCGGACAGCCTCGGGCCGCACATGGCCCTCATCACCGGCCTGCTGAGCATCCCCTTCACGTACTTCATGTCCAACGACGGGTTCTACTTCGGCATCGTGCCGATCCTCGCCGAGGCCGGCGCCCAGCACGGCGTCTCCCCGCTGGAGATCGCCCGCGCCTCACTCATCGCCCAGCCGCTCCACATGTCCAGCCCGCTGGTCCCCGCCGTCTACGTGCTGGTCGGCATGGCCAAGGTGGAGTTCGGCGACCACACCCGCGCCACGGTCAAGTGGGCCGTGATGGTCTCCCTGGTGATCCTGGCCGCCGCCCTGCTCCTCGGCATCGCCTGAGGCCCCCGCCCGTACCGCCCGCACGAGGGCGCGCCCCGGTCCACCACGAGGGACCGGGGCGCGCCCTCGTCGTCACGCGTCGTCGCCGGTCCCCGTCCAGGTGTAGACGTGCTCCGGGCGCCCGGAACCGGTGTAGCGGAGGGTGAGACCGACCTGGCCGGAGCGTTCCAGCAGCTTCAGGTAGCGCTGGGCGGTCTGGCGGCTGAGCCCGGTCCGGTCGGCCACGCCGGTCGCGGAGAGCTGGCCGGCCTCCTTCAGCGCCTGCCGCACCAGCCGCACCGTCTGCGCCGAGTGGCCCTTGGGCAGGGCCATCGGGCCGGCCGCCGCGCTGCCCAGCACGCCGAAGATCCGGTCGACCCGCTCCTGGCCGGCCTCGGGGCCGTCGGCGAGGGTGCGGCGCAGGACGGCGTACCCCTCCAGCTTGGCGCGCAGGCCGCTGTAGCTGAACGGCTTGACCAGATAGTGCAGGGCGCCGTACCGCATCGCCGCCTCCACGGTGGCCACGTCGCGGGCGGCCGTCACCATGATCACGTCGGTGCGGGAGTCGCCGGCGCGCAGCCGCCGCACGAGGCCGAGGCCGTTCTCGTCGGGGAGGTAGTGGTCGAGGAGGACCAGGTCGGCGTGGTGGCCGTCCAGCCAGGCCAGGGCCTGGCCGGTGGTGTGGGCGGTGCCGGCCGTGCGGAAGCCGGGCACCCGGTCGGTGTAGGCGGCGTTGATCCGCGCCACCCGGGGATCGTCGTCGACGACCAGGACGTCGATCATCGGCCCTCCTCCTCGTGCGGGTCGGACGCGGACCCCTCCGGGGCGGCCAGCGCCTCGGGCAGGACCACGGTGAACACGGCGCCGCCGCCCTCGGCCCCCGCCACCGAGACGGTACCTCCGTACCGCTGGGCGTGGCGTTTGACCAGGGCGAGGCCGAGTCCGCGGCCGCCCCGGCCGGGCGCGGCCTCCTTGGTCGAGAAGCCGTCGGCGAAGACCAGCTCGCGCTGGGTGGGCGGCACGCCCGCGCCGGTGTCGCGCACCGTCAGCTCCGCCGTACGCCCGCGCGCCCGCAGCCCGACCTCCACCAGCCGGTCCTCGCCGCCGGCGGGTACGGAGGGCCCGGGAGCACCGACCGCCTCCAGGGCGTTGTCGACCAGGTTGCCCAGGACGGTGACCAGATCGTGCGGGGCGACCAGCCGGCCGAGCAGCCGTGAGCCGGGGGCCAGCCGCAGCGCCACCCCGCGTTCGGCGGCCACCGTGGCCTTGCCGACCAGCAGCGCGGCCAGCAGCGGGTCGCCCACCGACTCGGCGATCTGCTCGGCAGTGGCGCGGTGCGAGCCGACCGTCTCGGTGACGAAGTCGACGGCCTCCTCGTACAGCCCGAGTTCCAGCAGGCCCAGCAGGGTGTGGAGGCGGTTGGCGTGCTCGTGGTCCTGGGCGCGCAGGGCGTCCAGGAGGGCGCGGGTGGCGTCCAGCTCGCGGCCGAGCGCCTCCAGCTCGGTGCGGTCGCGCAGGGTGGCGACGGCGCCGCCGTCCTCGGTGGGCATCCGGTTGACCACCAGGACCCGGCCGCCGCGCACCGCCAGCAGATCGGTCCCGGCGACCTCGCCGGTCAGCACGGAGGTGAGCCGCCCGGGCCCGAGCAGGGCCGCCACCGGCCGGCCGATCCCGTCGGGCTCCCCGGCGCGCGGGCGGCCGAGACCCAGCAGCCGCTGCGCCTCGTCGTTGACGAGCCGGACCCTGCCCTGGCCGTCCAGGGCGAGAACGCCCTCGCGGATCGAGTGGAGCATCGCCTCGCGCTCGTCGAGCAGGGCGGCGATGTCGGAGAAGGTGAGGCCCCGGGTGCGCCGGTAGACGACGCGCGAGAAGGCGAGCGCGCCGAGGACCCCGACGCCGAGCGCGCCCGTGGCGTACCCGGCGACCTGCGGGACGGCCCCGGTCAGCCGGTCGCGGACGGACTCGTAGCGGATGCCGGCCGAGACGGCGCCGATCACCCGGCCGTCGGCGTCGCGCAGGGGTGTCTTGCCGCGGGCCGAGCGGCCGAGGGTGCCGACGTCGATCTCCCGCACCTCGTGCCCGGCCAGGGCCCGGGAGGGGTCGGTGGAGACGCGGCGGCCGATCAGCGCCGGGTCGGTGTGCGAGTAGCGGACGCCCTGCCGGTCCAGGACGACGACGTACTCGGCGCCGGTGGCCCGCCGGACCCGCTCCGCCGAGCGCTGCACCGGGTTGCCCCGGACCGGCTCGGCGCGCAGCAGGTCGCCGGCGAGGTCCTCGTCGCTCGCCATGGCCTGGGCGACGGCGAGCGCGCGGTGGGTGGCCTGGTCGTCGAGCTGGTCGCTGAGCGGGGCGAGGAAGAGCCCGGTGGCCAGGGCGGTCACGCCGACGGCGATGACCAGCTGGACCAGCAGCACCTGCGAGGCCATCCGGCGCGGGGCGCGCAGCGCCCACGGGCGGGGGCGGCGCGGCCGGGCGGGCGGCGGCTGGGGCGCGGCCCCGCGCACCGCCCCGGGCTCGGCGGTCACCGGGCCGGCCCCGGCTCCCGGCGTACCGGCCGTGCCCAGGACGGTGTCATGGCCTCGCTGACCCACCACGGCTCCTCCTGTCTCCGGGTCCCGGTCGCGGCCCGGCCAGGACTCCCGTCACCCTCGGCCACCGCCTGGAACTCTGCGTCCACCGCTCCCCACCAGCGCGGACGCACACACTCCGCACCATTGTGACCCGGCGGCGCAACCCCTTTGGGCGGCCGCGCAAGGGCCGGGCGGCCCAGGCGTCAAGCCCCTTGTCCACCACGTGGTGTGACGACTCGTTGGCCCGATCGGGCCACCCCCTCTTCCCGCATTACGCTCCGTACGGGACGCTCGCTGAGGCGGGCAGCACCGCACCTGCGCCGCAGGGCAGGAAGAACAGGGAGGCTCGACGTGGTCGACGCGGATCAGACATTCGTCATCGTCGGAGGAGGACTGGCCGGGGCCAAGGCGGCCGAAACCCTCCGCGAGGAAGGCTTCAGAGGCCGGGTGATCCTCGTCTGCGACGAACGCGACCGGCCCTACGAGCGGCCCGCGCTCTCCAAGGGCTATCTGACCGGCAAGGACGAGCGGGACAGCGTCTTCGTCCACGAACCCTCCTGGTACGCCCGCCACCACATCGAGCTGCACCTCGGCCAGCCCGCCGTCGCCCTCGACCGCGAGGCGCACACCGTCCGGCTCGGCGACGGCACGGTCCTCAAGTACGACAAGCTGCTGCTGGCCACCGGCGCCGAACCGCGCCGCCTCGACGTCCCGGGCACCGACCTGGTCGGCGTCCACCACCTGCGCCGCCTCGCCCACGCCGACCGGCTCCGCCAGGTCCTCACCGCGCTCGGCCGGGACAACGGCCACCTGGTGATCGCCGGGGGCGGCTGGATCGGCCTGGAGGTGGCGGCCGCCGCACGCGGCTACGGCGCCGAGGTCACTGTGGTGGAGGCGCAGCCGACGCCGCTGCACGACGTGCTCGGCCCCGAGCTGGGCCAGGTCTTCACCGAGCTCCACGGCGACCACGGGGTCCGCTTCCACTTCGGCGCCCGCCTCACCTCCATCAGCGGCCAGGACGGGGTGGTCCTGGCCGCGCACACCGACGACGGCGAGGAGCACCCGGCCCACGACGTGCTGGCCGCGGTCGGCGCCGCGCCGCGCACCGCGCTGGCCGAGGCGGCCGGGCTCGCCCTGGTCGACCGCGAGCACGGCGGCGGCATCGCGGTGGACGCCTCGCTGCGCACCTCCGACCCGGACATCTACGCGGCCGGCGACGTGGCCGCCGCCCACCACCCGCTCCTCGACACCCGGCTGCGCGTCGAGCACTGGGCCAACGCCCTCAACGGCGGCCCGGCCGCCGCCCGCGCCATGCTGGGCCGCATGGTCCGCTACGACCGCGTCCCGTACTTCTTCTCGGACCAGTACGACATCGGGCTGGAGTACTCCGGCTACGCCCCGCCCGGCACCTACGACCAGGTCGTCATCCGGGGTGACGCGGGCCGCCGCCAGTTCGTCGCCTTCTGGCTCTCCGAGGGGCGGGTGCTGGCCGGGATGAGCGTCAATGTGTGGGACGTCACCGACCAGATCCAGCGGCTGATCCGGCACGGCCAACCGGTCGACGCCGACGCGCTGGCCGACCCCTCGGTGCCGCTGGAGAGCCTCGGGGCCTGACGCCGCACGGGCCGTCCGGTCCGCCGTCCTCCGTTCCCCGGCTCCGGTGAGCTGCGGGGCCGGAGGTCCGGAGGGAGACCGGACGGCGGACCAGCCTCGCGACGGCCGTAGACTTTCCGCGTGGCAGGCAGGATCAATGACGAGGACGTGAAGGCGGTCCGGGACGCGGTCCCGATCGACGCCGTCGTGTCCGAGTACCTCTCGCTGCGCAACGCGGGCGGCGGAAACCTCAAGGGTCTCTGCCCCTTCCACGACGAGAAGTCCCCGTCGTTCCAGGTCAGCCCGGCCAAGGGCCTCTTCCACTGCTTCGGCTGCCAGGAGGGCGGCGACACGATCACCTTCGTGCGGAAGGTCGATCACCTCACGTTCTCCGAGGCCGTCGAACGCCTCGCCGCCAAGGCCGGCATCACCTTGCGCTACGAGGAGGGCGGGTACAACCCCTCCCACCAGCGCGGCGAGCGCATCCGGCTGATCGAGGCGCACAAGGCCGCCGCCGAGTTCTACGCCAAGCAGCTCGACGGCCCCGAGGCGGAGACCGGCCGCCGCTTCCTCGCCGAGCGCGGCTTCGACCAGGCCGCCGCCACCCACTTCGGCATCGGCTACAGCCCGGTCGGCTGGGACCACCTCACCCGCTACCTCCGCGGCCAGGGCTTCACCGACAAGGAACTGATCACCTCCGGCCTCGCCCAGGACGGCCGCCGCGGCCCCGTCGACCGCTTCCGGGGCCGCCTGATGTGGCCCATCCGCGACATCGGCGGCGAGGTCGTCGGCTTCGGCGCCCGCCGCCTGCGCGAGGACGACAACGGCCCCAAGTACCTCAACACCCCCGAGACCCCGATCTACCGCAAGTCGCAGGTCCTCTACGGCATCGACCTCGCCAAGAAGGACATCGCCAAGGCGAGCCGGGCCGTGGTCGTCGAGGGGTACACCGACGTCATGGCCTGCCACCTGGCGGGGATCACCACCGCCGTCGCCACCTGCGGCACCGCCTTCGGCCAGGACCACATCAAGATCCTCCGGCGCCTGCTGATGGACAACGGCAGCGCCCGGGTGATCTTCACCTTCGACGGCGACGCGGCCGGGCAGAAGGCCGCCCTGCGCGCCTTCGAGGACGACCAGAAGTTCGCTGCCGAGACCTACATCGCCATCGCCCCGGACGGCATGGACCCCTGCGACCTCCGTCTCGCCAAGGGCGACGAGGCCGTCGCCGACCTGGTCGAACCCCGCACCCCGCTCTTCGAGTTCGCCCTGCGCCAGATCGTCTCCCGGTACGACCTGGAGACCCCGGCGGGCCGCGCGGCCGCGCTGGACGAGGCCGGTCCGGTCGTCGCCCGCATCAAGTCCGCCTCCTCCCAGCACGAGGTGGCCGTCCAGCTCGCCGGGATGCTCGGCATCCTCGACACCCAGTTCGTCGTCCGCCGGATCGGGCAGCTCGCCCGCTGGGCCCGCGACCGCGGCTCCGACGCCGGGCCCGCGCCCCGCCGCGCCGACGTCGCCGGCCACGCCGTCGAGACGAGCGCCCCCCGCTTCAGCGGCCCCGCCCTCAACCTCCGCAGCCCCGCCTTCACCACCGAACGCGAACTGCTGAAGCTCGCCCTGCAACGCCCTGAACTCGTCTCCCCGGCCTTCGACGCCTACGGCTCCGACGAGTTCACCGCCGCCCCCTACGCCGCGGTGCGCGAGGCCATCGAGGAGGCGGGCGGCGCGGAACTCGGCGCCGACCTCGGCATGGACTACCTCACCCGGGTCCGCGAGGCCGCCCCCGACGACACGGTCCGCGCCATGGTCACCGAACTGGCCGTCGAGGCGATCCGCCGCCGCACCGTCGACGAGGTCTACGCCGGGGAGCAGCTGGTCAAGGTCCGCCTGCGCGCCGTCGAACGCCGCATCCGCGACCTCCAGGGCACCTTCACCCGCGTCGCCGCCCAGGGCGACCAGACGCAACTCGCCTCCGTACAGAACGAGTTGTGGGTCCTCCAGCAGTACGACCGGAGCCTGCGCAACAACGGCGCCCAGGCCCTGTAGACGCCACGCCCCGCTCGCCGCCCGGGCGGAGGCCCTGCCGGAAAAGTCCGGACGCACTCTCGTGGTTAAGGCGCGGTGTGCCGCACACTGGTGCGGCGCCCTCGGCCCCGGGCGTGCTCCCCCCGCACCGCCGCACCTCGCACGTCGTACGCACCATCCCCCGATCCGCCACGCGATCACCCGGGAGGTCACCCCCCGTGCAGACCAGGCCCCCTCGCTCCGCCCCCACCGCTCCGTCCGCGGTCCTCGCCCCGGCCGTCCCCACCCCGCGCAGGTCGCCCCAGCGGGCCCCGGCCGGCGGAGCCGGGACCGGGCCGCAGGGCGCGGGCGGGCGGGTACCGGCCGGATCCGAGCAGGCGGGGGCGGCCGCCCCCGACCTCTTCCGGCAGTACCTCCGGGAGATCGGGCGCATCCCGCTGCTCTCGGCCGCCGACGAGGTGGAGCTGGCCCGGCGCGTCGAGGCGGGCGTGTTCGCCGCGGCGAAGCTCGCCGGGGGCTGCGCGGACGCCGGTCTCGCCCGGGACCTGCGGCGGCTGGTGGTCCTCGGGGAGCGGGCCAAGGGGCGGCTCATCGAGGCCAACCTGCGGCTCGTCGTCTCGGTCGCCAAGCGGTACACGGGCCGCGGCCTGACCATGCTCGACCTGGTGCAGGAGGGCAATCTCGGGCTGATCCGCGCGGTGGAGAAGTTCGACTACACCCGGGGCTTCAAGTTCTCCACGTACGCGACCTGGTGGATACGCCAGGCGATGTCCCGCGCCCTCGCCGACCAGGCCCGCACCATCCGGGTGCCGGTGCACGTCGTGGAGCTGATCAACCGGGTCGTGCGCACCCAGCGCGCCCTGCTCCAGGAGGCGGGGCGCGAGCCGGCCGCCGAGGAGGTCGGTGAGCGGCTCGGGCTGAGCGCCGAGAAGGTCGAGGAGGTGCTGCGGCTGGCCCGCGAACCCATCTCCCTGCACGCGCCGGTCGGCGGCGAGGACGACGTCTTCCTCGGCGACCTCATCGAGGACGCCGACGCGGCCTCCCCCGCCGAGAGCGCCGCCCTGCTCCTGCTCCGCCAGCACCTCGACGCGGTCCTCGCCACCCTCGGCGACCGCGAACGCCAGGTGGTGCAGTTGCGGTACGGGTTCGACGACGGCCGGCCGCGCACCCTGGAGGAGATCGGCCGGCTCTTCGGGGTCACCCGCGAACGGGTCCGCCAGATCGAGTCGAAGACGCTGCGCCGGCTCCGGGAGCACACGGCGGCGGGGCAGTTGCGGGGCTATCTGGAGTGAGCGGGGCGGGCCCGGCTCACTCCTGGCCGCGCCGCCTGGCGTCGACGACCGCGCCGAGGGCGACGCCGAGCGCGAGGCCGAGGCCGATCCCGACGGCGAGGTTGTCGAGGAGCAGGCCGGCCGCCACCCCGAGGCACATCCCGACGGGCAGGTAGAGGGCGATCGCCGACGGCTGCTCGGAACCCCGCCCGCCGGCCCCTCGTTCGCGCGGTTCCTCCGCCAACTCCGCCACCCGTTCCTTCGTCCGTCCGGCGCCCTTGTCCTGTACACGGGCGGCCGTTCCAGCATGCCACGGGGGCCGCCCGGCCCCCGTGGCCGCCCCTCAGTCGACCTCGACGGCCGCCTCGGCGAACTGGGCCGCGTAGAGGCGGGCGTACGCTCCCTCGGCGGCGAGGAGTTCGGTGTGCGAGCCCTGCTCGACGATGGCCCCGTTCTCCATCACCAGGATCGTGTCGGCGTCCCGGATCGTGGAGAGGCGGTGGGCGATGACGAAGGAGGTCCGGCCGTGCGCGAGCCGGGCCATGGCCTGCTGGATCAGCACCTCGGTACGGGTGTCCACCGAGCTGGTGGCCTCGTCCAGGACGAGGATCACCGGGTCGGAGAGGAAGGCCCGCGCGATGGTGACGAGCTGCTTCTCCCCGGCGCTGACCCCGCTGCCCTCGTCGTCGAGGACGGTGTCGTAGCCGTCGGGGAGCGTGCGGACGAAGCGGTCGGCGTGGGCGGCGCGGGCCGCCTCCTCGACCTCCTCGCGGCTGACCTCGCGGGAGGCGCCGTAGGCGATGTTCTCCGCGATGGTGCCGCCGAACAGCCAGGTGTCCTGGAGGACCATGCCGATCCGGGAGCGCAGGTCCTCCCGGGCCATGGCGGCGATCTCGACGCCGTCCAGGGTGATCCGGCCGCCCGTGACCTCGTAGAACCGCATCAGCAGGTTGACCAGGGTGGTCTTGCCGGCGCCGGTCGGGCCGACGATGGCGACCGTGCGGCCCGGCTCGACGGTCAGGGAGAGGTCCTCGATCAGGGGCCGGTCCGGCTCGTAGCGGAAGGAGACCTTCTCCAGGGCGACGCGGCCCAGCGGCTTCTCCAGGCGGGCGCCGGGGACCGGGTCGGGCTCCTGCTCGTCGGCGTCGAGGAGTTCGAAGACCCGCTCGGCGGAGGCGACGCCGGACTGCACCAGGTTGGCCATCGAGGCGACCTGGGTCAGCGGCATCGAGAACTGCCGGGAGTACTGGATGAACGCCTGCACGTCGCCGATGGACAGGGCGCCCGAGGCGACCCGGAGGCCGCCGACGACCGCGACCAGCACGTAGTTGAAGTTGGAGACGAACATCATCAGCGGCTGCATGATGCCGCTGGTGAACTGGGCCTTGAAGGACGCCTGGTACAGCGCGTCGTTCTCCTCGGCGAACCGCTCGGCCGACTCGTCCTGGCGGCCGAAGACCTTGACCAGGCTGTGGCCGGTGTACATCTCCTCGATGTGGGCGTTGAGCGTGCCCGTGGAGGACCACTGGCTGACGAAGTGCGGCTGGGAGCGCTTGCCGACCCGGGTGGCGACCACGAAGGAGAGCGGCACCGTCACCAGCGCCACCAGGGCGAGCAGCGGCGATATCCAGAACATCATCACCAGCACACCGATGACGGTCAGCAGCGAGTTGACCACCTGGCCCATCGTCTGCTGGAGCGTCTGGCCGATGTTGTCGATGTCGTTGGTGGCACGGCTGAGCACCTCGCCGCGCTGGCGCTGGTCGAAGTAGGAGAGCGGGAGCCGCGACAGCTTGGTCTGCACGTCGCGGCGCATCCGGAAGACGGTGCGGTTGATCGCGCGGTTGCTCAGCCGGGCCGAGACCGCCATCAGGGCGCTGGCCAGCAGGAAGACGCCGAGGGCCAGCAGCAGCACCTCGCCGACGGCACCGAAGTCGATGCCCTGGCCGGGGGTGAAGTCCATCCCGGAGAGCATGTCGGCCACGCCGTCGTCGCCGCCCTCGCGCATCCCCGCCAGTACCTGCTCGCGGGTGGCGCCGGCCGGCATGTCGCGGCCGACGATGCCCGCGAAGACCAGGTCGGTGGCCCAGCCGAGGATCTTCGGGCCGGTCACCGAGAGCGCCACGCTGACCAGGCCGGTGGCGAGCATCGCCCACAGCACCTTCTTCTCGGGGCGGAACTGGGCCAGCAGCCGCTTGCCCGAACCCTTGAAGTCCATCGACTGCTGTCCCGGCGCTCCCGCGCCCATCGGGCCCGCCATCACGCGGCCTCCGCTTCCGTCAGCTGGGAGAGCACGATCTCCCGGTAGGTCTCGTCCCGTTCCATCAGGTCGTGGTGGCGGCCGACCGCCACCACCCGGCCCTCGTCGAGGACGACGATCCGGTCGGCGTCCCGGATGGTCGACACCCGCTGGGCGACGATCACCACGCCCGCCTCGGCGGTCTCCGCGCGCAGGGCTGCCCGCAGCGCCGCGTCGGTCGCGTAGTCCAGCGCCGAGAACGAGTCGTCGAAGAGGTAGATCTCGGGGCGCTGCACCAGGGTCCGCGCGATGGCGAGCCGCTGCCGCTGACCGCCCGAGACGTTGGTCCCGCCCTGCGAGACGGGAGCCTCCAGCCCGCCTTCCAGCCGCTCGACGAACTCCTTGGCCTGCGCCACCTCCAGCGCGTGCCACAGCTCCTCGTCACTCGCCTCGGGGTTGCCGTACCGCAGGTTGCTCGCCACGGTGCCGGAGAAGAGGTACGGCTTCTGCGGGACGAGGCCGACGGTGCGGGCCAGCAGCGCCGGGTCGATCCGGCGGATGTCGACGCCGTCGACCAGCACCTCGCCCTCGACGGGGTCGATCAGCCGGGCGGCGAGGCCGAGCAGGGTGGTCTTGCCGGAGCCGGTCGAGCCGATGACGGCGGTGGTCTCGCCGGGCCCGGCGAACAGCTCCACGTCGCGCAGGACCCACTCCTCGGCGCCCGGGTAGCGGAACCCCGCGGCCCGCATCTCCAGCGTGCCCCGGCCGGCCAGTTCGCGGACCGGCTCGGCGGGCGGGACGACGCTGCTGCTCGTCCCCAGCACCTCCTGGATGCGCTCGGCGCACACCTCGGCGCGCGGCACCATCATGAACATGAAGGTGGCCATCATCACGGACATGACGATCTGCATCAGGTAGGCGAGGAAGGCGGTGAGCGAGCCGATCTCCATCGCGCCGCTGTCGATCCGGTGGGCGCCGAACCAGACCACGGCCAGCGAGGACAGGTTCACCACCAGCATCACCAGCGGGAACATCAGCGCCAGCAGCCGGCCGGTGCCCAGCGAGACCTCGGTCAGGTCGGTGTTGGCCCGGCCGAACCGCTCGGTCTCGTACCGGTCGCGGACGAAGGCGCGGATGACGCGGTTGCCGGTGATCTGCTCCCGCAGCACCCGGTTGACGGTGTCCAGCCGCTTCTGCATGGAGCGGAAGAGCGGCCGCAGCCGCCAGACGACCACGCCGACCGAGGCCGCCATCACGGGCAGCACCGCCAGCAGCACCCCGGAGAGCGGTACGTCCTGGCCCAGCGCCATGATCACGCCGCCCACGCACATGATGGGCGCCGTCACCATCAGCGTGAAGGTCATCAGGGCCAGCATCTGGACCTGCTGGACGTCGTTGGTGGTCCGGGTGATCAGGGACGGTGCCCCGAAGCCGTTCAGCTCCCGTGCCGAGAAGGACTGCACCCGGTCGAAGACGGCCGCCCGCACGTCCCGGCCGAGGGCGGCGGCGGTCCGGGCGCCGAAGTAGACGGCGCCGATGTTGCCCGCCATCTGCACCAGCGTGACCGCCAGCATGACGGCGCCGAGCCCGAGGATGACGCCCGTGTCGCCCCGCACGACGCCCCGGTCGATGATGTCCGCGTTGAGCGACGGAAGGTACAGGGCCGCGCAGGTCTGGAGCAGTTGGAGCACCATCACCAGCGCGATGGGTTTCTGGTACGGACGCAGATACGTCCGCAGGAGTCGTATGAGCACAGGTCTCTTCCGGATCGGCCGTACGGGATGCGCACCCATCCTGCGCCACCCGGCCCGCCGGAACCCACCGGTTTTGTCCAAACCCGGGTCAAGACTCCTGGGTGGCCGCTCCGGCCCCAGGCCCCGCCGCAGGTCAGGCCGGAGTTCCCCCGCCGAAGGCGTCCGGGTGGGTCTGGTCCCGCACGGCCGTGTACTGCTGGCGTACGGCCTGGCCGACGGGGAGTTCCTCGCCCGGCTCCAGGTGCGTACCGGCCGCGCCGCCCCACGCCGGCGGGGCCGAGCGGTCCAGGGTGCCCCGCTCGACGCCGAGGGCCCAGGCCGCCTGGCGGGCCGCGCCGAGGGCCGCGTAGTCGGCCGGTTCGGGGACGATCACCGGGGCGCCGAAGATCATCGGGGCGGCGGCCCGGATCGCCGGCAGGTCGGCGGCGGCACCCAGCAGGAAGACGCGGCGGATCGCCACGCCCCGGCCGCGCAGCACGTCGAGGGCGTCGGCGAGCGAGCAGAGCATCCCCTCGAACGCGGCCCGCGCCAGGTGCTCCCGCTTCATCGACTCGCGCCGCAGCCCGCTGAGCGTCCCCGCGGTGTGCGGCAGCCGGGGCGTGCGCTCCCCCTCCAGGTACGGCAGCAGCACCAGGCCGTGCGAACCGGGCGTCGACTCCAGGGCCAGCCGCGAGAGTTCGGGCAGGTCGACGCCGAGCAGGTCGGCGGTGCCGCGCAGGGCCCGTACCGCGTTGAGGGTGTGGACGACCGGGAGGTGCATGCCGGTGGCGTCGGCGTAGGAGGTGATCAGGCCGTCCGGGTCCCAGGCGGCCTCGTGGTGGACGGCCATCACCGAGCCGGAGGCGCCCAGCGAGACCACGGCGTCACCGTGACCGACGCCGAGACCGAAGGCGGCCGCCATCGTCTCGCCGGTCCCCGCCGAGATCAGCAGCCCCTCCGGGGTGGTGCCCGCCGCTTCGGCCGGGCCGGTCACCTCGGGCAGCACGGCCCGGTGGCCGAGCGCCAGCTCCACCAGCTCGGGCCGGTACTCCCCCGCCGCCGCCGACCAGTAGCCGGTACCCGAGGCGCCGCCCCGGTCCGTGGTGCGGCGGACGGGCCGGCCCAGCAACTGCCAGACCAGCCAGTCGTGGGCCTGGAGCAGCCCGGCGGTACGGGCGGCGTTCTCCGGCTCGTTCTTCGCCAGCCAGCGCAGCTTGGCCACCGGCTGGGCGGGCTGCGGTACGCAGCCGACCGCCCGGACCCACGCCTCGCGCCCGCCGAGCTCCGCCGTCAGATCGGCCGCGGCGACCTGCGCCCGCTTGTCCCCGCCGACCATGGCGGGCCGTGCCGTCCCGCCCTGCGCGTCCAGCGGCACCAGGCCGTTCTGCTGGGCGGAGACCCCGATGGCCTCGACGTTCTCCAGCAGCCCGCCGGCCGCGGCCTCGCCGAGCGAGAGCAGCCAGCTCTGCGGATCGACGTCCGAGACCGGCCCCTCACCCTCCTTCGGATGCGGCGCGTACCCCTGCCGCAGTACGGCACCCGTCTCGGTGTCGCAGACGACCATGCGCGTGAATGCGGACGAACTGTCCAGCCCGGCGACTATGCCCATAGGACGATTCTGCCGCACGCGGAGGGCGCCCCGTGGAGACGGGGCGCCCTGGGTCCGCGCCGGGCGGGCGGCGGGGTGTGAGACCGGTCTCAGAGGTTCCCGGTACCCCAGTCGTCGCCCGGGTTCTGGCCGCGCTCGCGCAGCGACCGCACCCGCTCGGCGACCGGCGCCGGGACCCGGTCACCGACCCGCTCGCTCACCGAGTGGTAGGCCTTGCCGGCGAAGCCCCGCCCCTGCTGGGCGGCGCTCTCGGCGGCGTTGCGGACCGCCGGGTTCTGCGCCACGCGCTCCGCACACTTCCTCAACTGTTCGTACCGCTCGCGGCCCGCGCGGCTCCCGAGCACGTAGCCCAGGGCCACTCCGGCGACGAAGGTGAGCCGGTAGCGCATCAACTGCCACCCTTCCGTAGTGGTCGGTTCTGCCGAGCGCGGGAGCAGGGGCGAGGCCCCGCCGGGTACCGATTGGCGAAGCACCCCCCTGCTTGCGCTAATGTATGTGTCGCAGCGAACGAGCGCCCTCCGGAGCACTCCGCGCGGGAGCCCCGTTCGATGCGAAGCAGCATTCCCCTGTAGCTCAATTGGCAGAGCAGCCGGCTGTTAACCGGCAGGTTACTGGTTCGAGTCCAGTCGGGGGAGCTCGATCTCCTGTAGCTCAATTGGCAGAGCAGCCGGCTGTTAACCGGCAGGTTACTGGTTCGAGTCCAGTCGGGAGAGCAAACGATGAGGGCCCCCTCGGGGGTCCTTTTTCGTGCGCCCGGCGTCTCGTCGAAGTCCATGTGCGGAGCTTCTGCCCCGTTCGTGGAACCGCACACGCCGCCGCGGAGTCCTCAAGATCGGGCAAGGCCGACCAGCCGGGGCAGCAGATCGTATGAGCGGCTATGCTGCGGCAGACGGCACGTACACATGTACGCGACACGCCGCTACGGGGCGGTAGCTCAGCCGGTTAGAGCAGCGGACTCATAATCCGTCGGTCGTGGGTTCGAGTCCCACCCGCCCCACCGCAAGGCGCCCCGGGGGCCTTCGCAGCCGCGGAACCTGAGAAGGGGGCCGCCATCTCACGATGGCGGCCCCCTTTCTTCGTACCGGTGTCAGGCGGGGGTCAGACGGCCCACTTGGTGCACGTGCCGGAATTCACCCAGCGGTGCGAGCTGATGGCGTTGCTGACCAGGGCGCCGCTGGTGAAGTAGTCGTTGGTGAGGTCGGAGGCGTAGCGCTCGGAGCGGGAGAGGCAGATCTGGCCGCCGCTCCACTGGGTGCCGGTCCCGTTGAAGAACTGGACCTCCTGGCTGTTGCCCTTGTTCAGGACGGAGGTGGCTCTGTTGGTGTCGGAGCCCTGGAAGCTGCCGCCGCTGTCACCCCAGTTGGAGTCGTTGCCCTCGGCCCTGCCGAGGTAGCCGCTGCAGTTGGTGTAGTCGTAGGCGTACATGTAGCCGGAGATCGCGCCGGCGTAGGCGTCGGCGCAGCCTGCGGCGGCCTGCGCGGTGGAGACGGGGACGGCGGTGCCGAGTGCGGCCATCGCGAGCACGGTGAGGGCGGCGGGCAGTTTCCTCATGAGCGGGACTCCTCGGTGGGTGGAAGGGTCGGTACTCCCGTGACGGGATGCCACGGAGATCTGGGGGCGCCGGCCTGCTTCACAGCTCCCGGGCCCGGGCGAGGGCGGCCAGCCTCATCCGGCGGTACGCGGTGGATTCCTCGGCGTACGGGCGCAGGGCCTCGGCGCGGTACTCGGTCTCCAGTGCGCGTGCGGTCTCGCCCAGGGAGGTCTCCCGCGCGCACTCGGCCTCGGTCACGGCCAGCGCGGATTCGGTGCGCAGGGCCTCGGCCCGGCTCATGCCCTCGACCAGGCCGTCCCGTTCGCGGCGGATCTCGTCGGGGCTCGCGAAGGGCCTGCCCGCCTCCTTCATGCACCGGGACCAGGCGGCGACCGCGGTGGACAGGCGTGCGTCCTCGAGGATGCGCGGGACGTACAGGGGGGTCAGGGACGTGACGGTCTTCCGGGCGCGGAACCAGGCCGCGTGGTCGCCGTACAGGCGGGTCCGCGCCTCGGCGTAGCAGCCGGTGCGCGGGGTCGCGACCGTGCCTCCGGAGGGCAGGCTGACGGTGACGGCGTCGTCGAGGTCCCCGTCGAGCGCGTGGGAGTAACGGACGCGCTCGCGCGCCGGCAGCGCGTTGGCGTAGGTGACGTTGGGGTGGCCGACGCGCGCCTTCTCGGCGGCGAGGTCGAAGGACCGGCCGTAGCCGTACCGGCGGGCCCAGTCGACGTCGTCCACGACGTAGCGGCCCGCCTGGCGTTCCGCGACGCCCGGCACCGGGCCCGGCCAGTACCGGAAGCCCTCGCGCCGCATACAGACGCCGACCAGGGTGTCCTCCGCCCGGTCGATCGCGGCCTCCTCGGCGAGGGTCAGCTCCCTGGCCCGCGTTCCGGAGCCGGTGGCGTGCTCCCCCGTTCCGCCCGCGCAGCCGGCGGTCAGCACGAGGAGGAGAACGGCCAGCGGCAGACTCTTCTTCCCCCGCACCCTGTTCCCCCCTCCCGCGCGCTCCGGTGAGCCCGTCGGCTCGGAACAGTAGGAGTAAGAAGGAGGCGCGACCTGGTCGAGCGTGCATGGCTCTTGGTCAGTCGTGCGCCCTGCCGCCGGTCTCCGCCCGCGCCTTGTGCGACGGGGGCGCACGCCACATCCTGCTGGGTGGTGCGGAGCGCCGAGTGCGCACGAGGAGGGGTGGCTCGTGGGGGGAACAGATCACCAGGCCGTCATGCCGGTCCCGGGCCGGGCGGGGCCCGGAACCGGCCGCACGGCGGTGCTCGACACCTCGGCGGTGGCCCCGCCGGAGCGTGAGGACCTGATCCGGCACGCCCTGTGGGAGTCCTTCTCCCGCATCGACATCCAGCACCACGGTCCCGAGGAGCGCATCGGCGCCCGGATGGGACTCGGCGCCGTGGGCCCCCTCAAGGTCTGCTCCGCCCGGGGCACCCCGGTGACCCTGCGCCGTACCGAGCGGCTGGCCCGGGGGGACCACGCGCCGGCGGTCTTCCTCGGACTCCAGGTCACGGGGACCAACGTGGTGGGACAGTACGGCCGGCAGTGCCGGGTCGGGCCGGGGAGCCTGGTGGTCTTCGAGTCGACCGCGCCATATTCGCTGAGCTTCGAGCAGGGGGTGGACTACCTCTCCCTGCGCATCCCCCGCGAGACGCTCGCGCTCCCGGAACGGGTCCTGCGCGCGGTCACCGCCACCGCCTTCGGCCCCGCCAATCCCACGGCGCGTCTCGCCTTCACCTACTTCTCCCAGCTGGCCGCGAGCGAGGAGTTACGCGGCGGCTCCGGGGCGGAAGCACTCGTACACCCCAGCGTCGAACTCCTGCGGGCCGTGGTCGTCTCCCAGTTCGGCGGGGTGCTGCCCGGGCGGGCGAAGGTGCCGGAAGCGCCGCTCAGCCTGCGGATCACCCAGTACATCCGCGACCACCTGGCCGACCCCGGCCTGTGCGCCCCGCGCATCGCCGCCGCGCACGGCATCTCGGTACGCCACCTCTACACCGTGCTGGCCCGGTCGGGCATCAGCCTCGGCGACTGGATACGCGCCCACCGGCTGGCCGAGTGCCGACGGGAACTGGCCGGGCCGCAGGGCCGCCTCCGCACCATCGCGAGCATCGGCCGCACCTGGGGATTCGTGGACGCCACCCACTTCAGCAAGGCGTTCAAACACGCCTACGGCATCTCCCCGCGTGCCTGGCGGGAACAGCACCATCCGACGCCCCAGCACCGCTGAGCCCCCGCCGCCCCGGCCCCCTTCCCGCCTGTGCCAGAGTTCCCCGCATGGTGTGGAACGGCGACGCGTATCAGGCACGGTTCGACGAGATCGCTGCCGGGGGCGGCGAGGTGCACGGGGAGGCGGAGCTGGTGCGGTCGCTGGGGCCGGGCAGTGTGCTCGACGCCGGGTGCGGGACCGGGCGGGTGGCGGTCGAGCTGGCGCGGCACGGGATCGAGGTGGTGGGGGTGGACCTCGACCCCTCGATGCTGGCGACCGCGCGACGCCTCGCCCCCGGCCTCGCGTGGCACCGGAGCGATCTGGCCGGCCTCGACCTCGGGCGCTCCTTCGACGTGGTGGTGATGGCGGGCAACGTCCCTCTGTTCACCGCACCGGGAACCGAGGCCGCGCTGGTCGCCGGGGTGGCCCGGCATGTGCGCCCGGAAGGCGGCCGACTGGTCGCGGGGTTCTCGCTGGACCGGGGGTACACCCTGGAGGCGTACGACGCGCACGCCTCGGCGGCGGGGCTGGACCTTGAGGCCCGGTACGCGACCTGGGACCGGGAGCCGTACGACGGCGGGGCGTACGCGGTGTCGGTGCACCGGCGGGAGTGAGAGCGCCGGCAGGCGGACAGTCATCGGTGGCGCTTTTCGGGGAAAAGCGCCACCGGTGTTCCGACATTACGGCCGGAATTCACTGGCCGGTTGTTCTGGTGCGGGTCAGCTCTTTTCTTCCGTCTTTTCTCCCGCCGTGTACGACGCGGCACCCGTTCCGGCGAGGCGGCCGCCGTCGACGATGAGGTATTCCTCGCGGATCGGCGTGCCCTGCAGCCAGTCCTCCAGGATCTCGCGGGTGCCGGCCGCGTAGCGGGCCTGGGCGGTGAGGGTGGTGCCGGAGATGTGGGGGGTCATGCCGTTGTGCGGCATGGTGCGCCAGGGGTGGTCGGCGGGGGCGGGCTGGGGGTACCAGACGTCGCCCGCGTAACCGGCGAGCTGTCCCGACTCCAGGGCGCGGACGATCGCGTCGCGGTCGACGATCTGGGCGCGGGCGGTGTTGACGATGTAGGAGCCCGGCCGCATGGCCGCCAGCAGCTTCTCGTCGAAGAGGTTCTGCGTCTCGGGGTGGAGCGGGGCGTGGATGGAGACCACGTCGATGTTGCGGGCGAGTTCCTGGGCACTCGCGTGGAAGGTCAGGCCCAGCTCCTCCTCGACCTCGCGCGGCAGCCGGCGCTTGTCGGTGTAGTGGAGGCGGACGCCGAAGGGCTTGAGGCGGCGCAGCACGGCCTGGCCGATGCGGCCGGCGGCGATGACGCCGACGTCCATGCCCTCCAGGTCGTAGGCGTGCGAGACGCAGTCGGCGATGTTCCAGCCGCCCTCGGCCGCGATCTTGTGGGAGGGCAGGTAGTTGCGGACCAGGGCCAGGATCTGCATCACGGCGTGCTCGGCGACGCTGATGCTGTTGCTGTACGTGACCTCGGCGACGGTGATGCCGCGGGCGATGGCGGCGTCCAGGTCGACGTGGTCGGAGCCGATGCCGGCGGTCAGCGCCAGCTTCAGCTTCGGGGCGCGGGCGATGCGTTCGGCGGTGAGGTAGGCGGGCCAGAACGGCTGGGATATCACCACGTCGGCGTCGGCCAGTTCACGGTCCAGCTCGGAGTCGGGGCCCTCCTTGTCGGAGGTGACCACCAGGGTGTGTCCCTGGGACTCCAGGAATTCCCGCAGCCCCAGCTCCCCGGAGACGCTGCCCACCAGTTCGCCGGGGGTGAAGTCGAGGCCCTCGGGGGTCGGCAGGGTCTGGCCGCCGGGGTAGCCGTCGAGCGCGGGGAGGGAGGTGCGCGCGTACTGGGGCGGGAAGCCGGTGACCGGGTCCGGGTAGAGAACGCAGACGATCTTCGCCATGATTTCCTCCTGGGAAACAGGCATCGGAAATGCGGTTTCGCGTGACCGGGGTATTTCCGGTCCGTTTTCCGAGCCGATATCCACCTTCCACCCGCACGCACGGTGGCGTCAAAGAGGCATTTTCGAATGCGCGATAAGGGGCGCTTATCGAGATGCGGTGGGGGTGGGGCGGGAGAACAATGGCGTCGGCGTCCGGCGCCCCTGTCCGCAGCCCGTCCGACCTTCAGGAGCTTTCATGGCGTCGCAGGAGGAGAAGGGCGGTCGCGTCGCGATCGTCACCGGTGGTTCGCGGGGCATCGGCCGCGAGACGGTGCGCAGGCTGGCCGCCGACGGTTTCGCGGTGGTGGTGGGGTACGCGGGCAACCGCGAGCTGGCCGAGAACGCCGCGCGGGAGGTCACCGCGAACGGCGGCCGGGCCGTCGCGGTCCAGGCCGACATCGCCGAGGAGGAGCAGGTGGCGGCGCTCTTCTCCGAGGCCGAAGCCGCGTTCGGCGGGGTCGACGTGGTGGTGAACGCGGCCGGGCGCATGCACCTGGCGCCCGTCGCCGAGCTGGAACTGGCGGAGCTGGACGCGGTGTTGCGGACCAACGTGCGGGGCACCTTCGTGGTCGCGCGGCAGGCGGCCCGGACGCTGCGCGACGGTGGCGCCCTCGTCACCTTCTCCACCTCGGTGGTGGGCCTGGCCTTCCCCACCTACGGCGCGTACAGCGCGAGCAAGGGCGCGGTGGAGGCGCTGACCCTGGTGCTCGCCCGCGAACTGCGCGGACGGAACGTCACGGTCAACGCCGTCGCCCCCGGCCCGACCGCCACCGACCTCTTCCTCGACGGCAAGGACGAGGAGACCGTGGCGCGGCTGGCGTCGCAGCCGCCGCTGGAACGCCTGGGCACGCCCGAGGACATCGCCGAGGTGGTCGCCTTCCTCGCCTCTCCGGCCGGGCACTGGGTCAACGGCCAGGTGGTGCGCGCCAACGGCGGCATCGTCTGACCGCTCCGGCCGGGCCCGCTCCCGGCCAGGACGGGCCCGGCCAGGACGGACCCGCCCGAGGAATGTACGTTCGTACACTCCGGGCTATAGGCTCCCGCGCATGACAGTCGATGTTGCGACCGGGCCCCCCGTGGCCGTCCGGCGGGCGCGGGTGGCCGTCGCCGTGCTCTTCTTCACCAACGGCGCGCTCTTCGCCAACCTCCTGCCGCGGTATCCGCAGATCAAGGAGGCCCTCGGCATCGGGAACGCGGGGTACGGGCTGGCCGTGGCCGCGTTCCCGGCGGGGGCGGTCGCGGCGGGGCTCGCGGCCGGGGTGGTCATCCGGCGGCTGGGGTCGGCGCGGGCGGCGGTGGCCGGGACGCTGCTGACGGCGGCGGGGATCGTCGCCGCCGGATTCTCCGGCACGGTCGGCCTGTTCGCCGCCGCGCTCTTCCTCGCCGGGGCGATGGACGCCATCACCGACGTGGCGCAGAACGCCCACGGGCTGCGGGTGCAGCGGCGGTACGGGCGCTCGGTCATCAACTCCTTCCACGCCATCTGGTCGATCGGCGCCGTCACCGGCGGGGCGACGGCCGCCGGAGCCATCGCGCTCGGCCTGCCGCCGGGACAGCATCTGGCCGTCTCCGGCGCGGTGTGCACCGCCGCCGCCTTCGGCGCCCTGCGGTTCTGCCTGCCGGGCCCGGACACCGACTCCCCCGTCGAGCCGGTGGCCGACGCGCCCGCCGAACGGCCGGGGAAGACGGTCACCCCGGGCCGCCGTACGGCCTGGGTACTGGCCGCGCTGGTCCTCATCGCGACCGCGGGCACGCAGGTCGAGGACGCCGGCAGTTCCTGGGCGGCGCTCTACCTCTCGGGACCGCTGCACGCCTCGGTGGCGCTGGCCGCCTTCGGCTTCATCGCCCTGGTCGGGGCCCAGTTCGTCGGCCGCATCCTCGGGGACCGGCTGGTCGACCGGTTCGGCCAGCGGGCGGTGGCCCGCGCCGGAGGGCTGATCGCGGCGGCGGGGATGGGCCTCGCCCTGGCCTTCCCGACCGCGCCGGGGACGATCCTCGGCTTCGCGGCGGCCGGGTTCGGCGTGGCCACGCTGGTACCGGCGGCGATGCACGAGGCCGACGAACTGCCGGGGCTCAAACCCGGATCGGGCCTCGCCCTGGTCTCCTGGCTGATGCGGCTCGGCTTCCTGCTCTCCCCGCCCCTGGTCGGCCTGGTCGCCGACGCGGCGAGCCTGCGGGTGGGGCTGCTGGTGGTGCCCTTCGCGGGGGTGCTGGTGCTGCTGCTCGCCGGGGTGCTTCAGGGGCGGCGGGACCGTCCGGGCGACTGACTCCGGCACCAAATTTTGCCTGATTTGCCCGTATATAGGGGTAGCTAACCCCAGAAAGGGACTTTTTGCGGTGCGGAGGAAGTTGCCAGCACGCTCTTCCGGGGCTTATAAGAGGACCGTGGCCGGGGCGAATCCGGGAATTCCGGGGAGTGCCGCCGCCACGGAGGTTTCCCATGTTTCTCACTCCGTCCGACACGGAGAAACTACTGTTGAGCGTCGCCGGAATGGTGGCGCGCGACCGGCGTGAACGCGGCGTTCTCCTCAATTACCCCGAGGCGGTCGCACTGCTCTCCTGCTGGGCCGTGGAACGGGCCAGGGAAGGCGCCTCGGTCAGCGAGCTGATGACGACGGGCCGTTCCGTCCTCACCCGTGCTGACGTGCTGGAAGGCGTCCCGGAGATGGTGCACGACGTCCAGGTCGAGGCGACCTTCCCGGACGGGCGCAAGCTCGTCACGATCACCTCGCCGATCCCGTGATCCCCGGCGAGACCCGGACCGGTCCCGGCGAACTGATACTGAACTCAACTCTTTCCACGATACTGATTTCCGTGGTGAACGACGGCGACCGCCCTATTCAGGTCGGCTCGCATCTGCATTTCCCCGACGCGAATCCGGCGCTTTCCTTCGACCGTTCCGCGGCTGAGGGATTCCGCCTCGACATTCCCTCCGGCACCTCGCTGCGCTTCGAGCCGGGGGTCGGGGTCGATGTCCCCCTGGTGGCACTCGGCGGCCGGCGGCACGTCCCCGGCATCCTCGTGCGCACCGCGCGGCCGGAGCCTCCCGCCGCCGGCACCGGCGCGGCCGGGCCCACGGCCCTCCTGACACCCGGGGCACCCGCCGTGGCGCCGACGGTGCTGGCCCCGTCCACCCGTCCCCTGCCGATGGAGGGAACCTGACATGGCCCGGCTGACCCGTGCCGCCTACGCGGCGCTCTACGGTACCACCACCGGGGACCGCGTCCGCCTCGCCGACACCGACCTGTGGATCGAGGTCGAGGAGGACCGCTGCTTCGGCGGCGACGAGGCCGTCTTCGGTGGCGGCAAGTCCGTGCGCGAGTCGATGGCCCAGGCCACCACCTCGCGCGCCGGCGGCGCCCTCGACCTGGTCGTCACCAACGCCCTCGTCCTCGACCACTGGGGCGTCGTCAAGGCCGACGTCGGCGTCCGCGCCGGGCGGGTCGTCGCGCTGGGCCGCGCGGGCAACCCGGACATCAGCGACGGGGTCCACCCGGAGCTGGTGATCGGCCCCGGCACCGACGTCGTCTCCGGCGAGGGGCGCATCCTCACGGCCGGGGCCGTCGACACCCACGTCCACTTCCTGATGCCGCAGACCCTGCACGAGGCGCTCGCCACCGGCACCACCACCGTGATCGGCGGCGGCACCGGCGCCACCGAGGCGTCCAAGGCGACCACCGTGACCCCGGGGCCGTGGAACCTGGCGATGATGCACCGCTCGCTGGACTCCCTGCCGCTCAACGTCATGCTCTTCGGCAAGGGCTCCACCGTCGGCGAACAGGCGCTGGCCGAGGCCGCGCTCGGCGGCGCCGGCGGCTACAAGGTCCACGAGGACTGGGGCGCCACCCCGGCCGCCGTCGACGCCGCCCTGCGCGCCGCCGACACGTACGGACTCCAGGTCGCGCTGCACGCCGACAGCCTCAACGAGACCGGCTACGTGGAAGGGACCCTCGGCGCGATCGCCGGGCGGGGCATCCACGTCTTCCACGCCGAGGGGGCGGGCGGCGGGCACGCGCCCGACATCATCACCCTCGCCGCCGAGGCGCACATCCTGCCCGCCTCCACCAACCCGACGCTGCCGCACACCGTCAACACCGTCGCCGAACACCTCGACATGCTGATGGTCTGCCACCACCTCAACCCTCGGGTGCCCGAGGACCTCGCCTTCGCCGAGTCGCGCATCCGCGCCACCACCATCGCCGCCGAGGACATCCTCCACGACCTCGGCGCCCTCTCCATCACCTCCTCCGACGCCCAGGCGATGGGCCGGATCGGCGAGGTCGTCTGCCGCACCTGGCAGGTCGCCCACACCATGAAGCAGCGCTTCGGCCGCCTCGGCGGCTCGCTGCCCGCCGACAACGAACGCGCCCGCCGCTACGTCGCCAAGTACACGATCTGCCCGGCCGTCGCGCACGGCATCGACCACGTCGTGGGCTCGGTGGAGCCCGGCAAACTCGCGGACCTGGTCCTGTGGGACCCGGCCTTCTTCGGCATCCGCCCCGCCGCGGTCCTCAAGGGCGGCATGGTGGTGTACGCGCCGCTCGGCGACGCCAACGCCGCCATCCCCACCACCCAGCCGGTCCTGCTGCGCCCCACCGCGGCCGCCGGAGCCGGGGCCCACCTCTCGGTGAGCTTCGTCGCCCCCGCCGCCCTGGACGACGGGCTCGCCGGACGCCTCGGCCTCGCACGGGAGTTGCTGCCGGTCCGGCCGACCCGGCACCTCACCAAGGCGGACCTGCCGAACAACACCGCACTCCCGGCGATCGACGTCGACCCGGAGACCTTCGCCATCAGCGTCGACGGGGAGCCCGTCGTGCCGGCACCCGCCACCACCCTTCCGCTGGCCCAGCGGTACAGCCTCTTCTGATGGGTGCCCTCGCCGCCCTGCTGCTGGGTGACGGGCGCCTGCCGGTCGGTGGCCACACCTACAGCGCCGGGCTCGAACCCGCCGTCGCCGCCGGGCTGACCCGCGACCGCGTCCCGGCGCTGCTGCGGGCCCGGCTGCGCACCACGGCGGTCACCGAGGCGGCCGGCGCCGTCCTCGCGCTGCGGGCGGCACACCGGACGCCGGTGGCGTACGAGCCCGTCCAGCGGGCGCTGGCCGCGCGGATGCCGGCGGCGCCGCAGCGCGAGGTCTCGGCCACCCTGGGCCGGGGTGTCCACCGGCTGGCGCGGCGGCTGGCCCCGGACCATCCGGCGGTCACCGCCCTGGCGGGGCTGGGCTCCCGCCCGCTGCGCCCGGTGGCGTTCGGCGCGCTCGGCGCGCTCGGCGCCGTGATGGGGGTGACGGCGGCCGAACTGGCCCACGCGGTGGTCCACGACGAGCTGCAGACCGTCGCGGCCGCCGCACTCAAACTGCTGCCCGGCGACCCGCTCGACTCGGTCGCCTGGCTCCTCGCCGCCCGGCCCGACGCCGAGTCGGCGGTGGAACTGGCCCTCGCCGTCCGGACCCCGGACGGCCTGCCCGCCCGCGCGGCCCCGCTCACCGAACAGTGGGCGCTGGACCACGCACGACGAGAACGGAGACTCTTCCTTGCCTGACCACGAGAACCGTCCGCACACCCACCACGCCGGCCGGCCGCGCGCACTGCGGCTGGGGGTCGCCGGCCCCGTCGGCACCGGGAAGAGCTCCATCCTGGCGGCGCTCTGCCGGGCGCTCGCCCCCGAGCTGTCGATGGCCGTCGTCACCAACGACATCTACACCGACGAGGACGCCCGCTTCCTGCGCTCCGCCGGGGTCCTGCCGACCGAGCGCATCCGCGCCGTGGAGACGGGCGCCTGCCCGCACACCGCGATCCGCGACGACGTCACCGCCAACCTCGACGCGGTCGAGGATCTGGAGGAGGCGTACGGACCGCTCGACCTCGTCCTGGTGGAGAGCGGCGGCGACAACCTCACCGCGACCTTCAGCCCGGCCCTCGCCGACGCCCAGCTCTTCTGCATCGACGTCGCGGGAGGCGGGGACGTGGCCCGCAAGGGCGGCCCCGGCATCACCGGCGCCGACCTGCTGATCGTCAACAAGACGGATCTGGCCCCGCACGTCGAGGTCGACGTGGCCGCCATGGTCGCCGACGCCGAGGCGGCCCGCGACGGGCTCCCGGTCCTGGCCCTCTCCCGCAAGGACCCGGCCTCGGTCGCCGAACTCGCCGACTGGGTACGGGCGCTGCTGGTACGCCACCGCGCGGGCGTCCATGTGCCCACCGACCCGGGCCCCATGGCCCCGCACCGGCACGCGTGACGGGGACCGACCCGACCGGCGAGGAGACCCGCCCCACCCTGGTCGAAGCGGTGCGCGACGGGGCCGGGCGGCAGGTGGCCGCCGAGCTGAGCCCGGGCGCGTTCCTGGCGCCCCGGCCGCTGTTCTCCCCGCCCGACCGGGTCCGTGTCGCCCTGGTCTCGACCCGGGCGGGGCTGCTGGCCGGGGACACCCTCGACCTGCGGATCACGGTCGGGGCGGGCGCGCGGCTGGAACTGGTGGAACCCTCCGGCCTGGTCGCCTACGACCACCGGGGCGGGGCCTCCCGGTGGCGGGCCCGGGTGGAGATCGCCGAGGGCGGTGAACTCCTCTGGTCAGGAGCCCCGTTCGTGATCGCCTCGGGGGCCAGGGTGGAGCGGCTGACGGAGGTGGAGGTGGCCGCGGGCGGCCGGATGCTCTGGCGGGACCTGCTGGTCCTGGGCCGTTCCGGAGAGCGCGGCGGGGCGGTCCGGGCGCTGACCCGGGCCCGGCACGAGGGCACCGAACTCCTCATGGAGGACCTCGACCTGCTCGACCCTGAGCAGCGCGAACTGCCCGGCGTGCTCGGCCCCCACCGGGTGATCGGCTCGGTCACCTCGCTGGGCGTCCGGCCGCCCGGAGCCGGCCATCCCTCCCGGATGGAGCTGGCGGGGCCAGGGGCGCAGGTCAGACTGCTCGACCGGGTGACTCCGCCGGTCGAGGCGGGGCTGGCGGCCGTCTGGGAGAGCTGGACAGCGACGGAGTGCCGCCCTCAGCCCCCGTCCGGAAGCGCCGCCGTCAGGTCGATCTCCACGAGCTGCCCCGCGAAGCCCAGTTGAGCGACGCCCAGCAGGGTCGCGGCGCCGGTGAAGGCGGGGGCCAGGGCGGAGTCCATGAGCCGCGCCCAGGTGGCCGAGAGGTCGGCCCCGCTCGTCGCTGCGTACGTAGATCACCGCGCGGACGACATCGTCGGGACCGGCGCCGACGGCGGCCAGGGCGGTGAGGGCGTTGGCGACGACCTGGTCGGTCTGGGCGTCGAGGGAGCCGGGGCCGACGAGGTCGCCCTGGGGGTCGAGGGGGCACTGTCCGGCCAGGTGGGCGGTGCGGCCCGCCTCGACCACGGTGACGTGGTGGTAGCCGGGGGTGGCGTGCAGGGCGTCGGGGTCGAGGCGGGTCAGGCGTGGCGTCATGCGGGGAGTCCGGCGCGCGGGCGGGGTGGCCCGCACGGGGATTTCACCCGGCGTCAGGGGCCGTCTCCTCGGCGATCCAGCGGAGGTAGGCGGGGCTGCCGGTGACGGGGGCGGCGAGGATCTCCGGGGTGTCGTAGTCGTGGTGGCTCAGCAGCCACTCCTCCAGGGCCGGGTAGCGCCACTCGGCGGTCTTGAGGTGGAGCTGCCATTCGCGGGCGTTCTCGACCGCGCCCTGCCAGCGGTAGACCGAGGTCACGGGGCCGACGATCTGTACGCAGGCGGCGAGACGGGCCTCGACGGCTCCGGCGGCCAGCGTCTCGGCCCGGTCGGGGGTGTCGACGGTCGTGACGACGACGAGCGCGGGCGGGGGCGTGGACTCCTGCGGGGCGGTCATCTCGGTTCCCTCTCCTGGGGTTACTCGGGTTCCTCGGGCTGAGTGTCGCGCTCACGGTACGTCGGACGGCGGGCGGGCGAGGGGGTTGGGCCGGTCGGGGGTGCGGGTCACCCGTTCACCGGCGGGGCGGGGGAAGGGGCGGCCGCTCGCGGGTACACCTGCTGTGACCTGCGCCGACGAGGCCGACGAGGCGTCAGCCGACTGGGCGGGCGCGGGGCTGTGACGAGGTGTCCGACAGGCGGTGCGCGGCGGGGCGGCTTTACCTCGGTAGCGGGGACGCGCCCCGGCGGCACCCGTGTGCCGCTGTCGTCTGTGGCTAAGGAGCACCATGCGTACTGCCCGTCTGCTGACCGGTACGGTCCGAGCGGCCGCCGCCCTCGGTGCCGGTCTCGCCCTGTCCGCCGCCCCGGCCGCGTACGCCGACGCGGGGGGCGGCGGGCGGGCGGCCGTCGAGCCCCGGCAGGTGGCGCCCGGCGCCGCGGTCACCCTGCTGACCGGCGCCTGCGCCGAGGAGGGCCGGGGCGGCGGGACCGTCACGGGCGACGCGGGCGCGGTCGGCGCGGGGCGGTTCAGCCTGGCGCCGGACGCGGAGGGCGAGGAGGCGCGGGGCACCTTCCGGGTGCCGCGCTCGGCGGTCCCGGGGACGTACGAGATCGTGGCGCGCTGCCCGCAGGGAGAGGTGGTGGCCGCGGATCTGGTGGTGAGGCTCACCTCGCTGGGCGAGGACGACTCCCGGGAGCGGGAGGAGTTGCTGCCGGGCGAGCGGCCCGAGGGGCGTTCGGGGCCCGGGGGCGAACCGGCGGACGCCGCCGGGGAGAAGGTGACCCAGGGTTCCGTGGCGGGCGTCGACTCGGCGCTGGGCACCGACCCGGTGCAGGTCACGGCCGGGGTGGCGGCGCTGGGGCTGGCCGCCGCCGGCGGCACCTGGCTGCTGCACCGCCACACGCGTGGCGGCGGGCTCTGACCGGGCCCGCCCGGCGTCCGGTCCGCGCGGCCGGGGCGGCGGGGCTGTCGCGGCGCAGGGCGGTCACGCTGGCCGTCGGCGCCGGGACCTGGTTCTTCTTCTGCCTGGGGCTGTGGCTGCTGGCGCGCGGGATCAGGTGAGGGCCGGTCCGGTCAGGCGATCCACTGCTCGTACGCCATGTTGGCGACCAGGGCGAGGACGACGACCAGCAGGACGATCCGGACGAAGCCGCTGCCCCGCTTGAGGGCGGTGCGGGCGCCGAGGGTGGCCCCGGCGAGGTTGAAGACGGCCATCACCACGGCGAGCTGCCAGAAGACGGTGCCCTGCCAGGCGAACATGGCGAGCGCGCCGGCGTTGGTGCAGCAGTTGACGATCTTCGCGGTGGCGGAGGCGGTGACCAGGTTCAGGTGGAGGACGGCGGTCAGCGCCAGCACCAGGAAGGTGCCGGTGCCGGGGCCGATCAGCCCGTCGTAGAAGCCGATGCCGAGGCCGGCCAGGCCGATCGCGGCGAGGGTGCGGCGCCGCGAGACCGGGCCCGGCGGGGGCGCGGTGGTGCCGAAGGCGGGCTTGAGGATGACGAAGGCGGCGACGGCGAGCAGCACCACCATGATCACCGGCTTGAGCACCTCGGTGCTCATCCCCGCCGCGAAGAAGGCGCCGCCGGTCGAGCCGGCCAGCGCGGCCAGGCCGATCCGGACGGCGGTGCGGACGTCGACGGGGGCGCGGCGGGCGTAGGTGACGGCGGCCCCGGTGGTGCCGACGATGGCGACGGCCTTGTTGGTGCCGAGGGCGAAGGCGGCGGGGGTGTTGGCGGGGAGCCCCAGGAGCAGCGCGGGCAGCAGGAGCAGCCCACCGCCGCCGACCACGGCGTCGATCCAGCCGGCGGCCAGCGCGGCCACGCAGAGCAGGATGATGCTGGTCAGGGCTATGTCAGGCATGGGCATGACCCTATCGGGGAGGCGCGCCCAGCCCCTCGGGAGCCCACGGGCCGAGACGGCGCACGCCCGCTCCCGGGCCCCGGACACCACAGCGCCCCTGGGGCCCGCCCTCGTGAAGCGGGACCCAGGGGCTCTGTCACCGGACCGGGCCCGGCGCTCCCCCGCACAAGGGTGGCGACGGGTCCGGTCCAGGGTGGAACCGGAACCTTACGCGGTGCACGCCGGTGAGGGTCAGGGGCTGGCGTGCGGGCGGCTCCGGAGGTCGCGGGTCAGCGGCTGTCGCTGCCCTTCGAGGCGGCCGAGGCACGGCCGGCCTCCAGCCGGGCGACCGGGATGCGGAACGGCGAGCAGGAGACGTAGTCGAGTCCGACCTCGTGGAAGAAGTGGACGGACTCCGGGTCGCCGCCGTGCTCACCGCAGACGCCGAGCTTGAGGTCGGGGCGGGTGGCCCGGCCGGCCTCGACCGCGTCGCGGACGAGCTTGCCGACGCCGTCCTTGTCGATGGTCTCGAAGGGCGAGACCCCGAAGATGCCCTTCTCCAGGTAGGCGGTGAAGAAGCTGGCCTCCACGTCGTCCCGGGAGAAGCCCCACACGGTCTGGGTGAGGTCGTTGGTGCCGAAGGAGAAGAACTCGGCGGCCTCGGCGATCTGGCCGGCGGTCAGCGCGGCGCGGGGCAGCTCGATCATGGTGCCGAGCGCCAGCTTCAGGTCGACGCCGGTCTCCTTCTGCACCTCGGCGAGGACCTGCTCGGCGTCGTCGCGGACCAGTTCCAGCTCCTGGACGGTGCCGACCAGCGGGATCATGATCTCGGCGCGCGGGTCGCCGTTGGCCTTCTTCCGCTCGGCGGCGGCCTCGGCGATGGCGCGGACCTGCATGGTGAACAGGCCGGGGATGACCAGGCCGAGACGGACGCCGCGCAGGCCGAGCATCGGGTTCTGCTCGTGCAGGCGGTGGACGGCCTGGAGCAGGCGCAGGTCGTTCTCGTTGGCGTCCTGGCGGGATTCGGCGAGGGCGACGCGGACCGACAGCTCGGTGATGTCGGGCAGGAACTCGTGGAGCGGCGGGTCGAGGAGCCGGACGGTGACGGGCAGGCCGTCCATCGCCTCGAACAGCTCGACGAAGTCCTTCTTCTGGAGCGGCAGCAACTGCTCCAGCGCCCTCTCCCGCTCGGCGTCGGTGTCGGCGAGGATCAGCTTCTCGACCATCTCGCGGCGCTCGCCGAGGAACATGTGCTCGGTGCGGCACAGGCCGATGCCCTGGGCGCCGAACCGGCGGGCGCGCAGGGCGTCCTCGGCGTTGTCGGCGTTGGCGCGCACCCGCAGGCGGCGGACGCGGTCGGCGTAGGCCATGATCCGGTGGACGGCGGCGACCAGTTCGTCGGCGTCGTCGGCGCCGGCGTGCATCCGGCCCTCGAAGTACTCGACGACGGGCGAGGGCACGACGGGCACCTCACCGAGGTACACCTTGCCGCTGGAGCCGTCGATGGAGACGACGTCGCCCTCCTCGACGACGAGGCCGCCCGGCGCGGTCATCCGGCGCTGCTTGGTGTCCACCTCCAGGTCCTCGGCGCCGCAGACACAGGTCTTGCCCATGCCGCGGGCGACGACGGCGGCGTGCGAGGTCTTGCCGCCGCGCGAGGTGAGGATGCCCTCGGCGGCGATCATGCCGTCCAGGTCGTCCGGGTTGGTCTCGCGGCGGATCAGGATGACCTTCTCGCCGGACCGCGACCACTTGATGGCGGTGTACGAGTCGAAGACGGCCTTGCCGACGGCGGCACCGGGCGAGGCGGCGATGCCCCGGCCGATGGTCTCGACGGAGGTGGTCTCGTCGAAGCGGGGGAACATCAGCTGCGCCAGCTGCGCGCCGTTGACCCGCTGGAGCGCCTCGGCCTCGTCGATGAGCCCCTGGTCGACGAGCTGGGTGGCGATGCGGAAGGCGGCACCGGCGGTGCGCTTGCCGACGCGGGTCTGGAGCATCCAGAGCTGGCCGCGCTCGATGGTGAACTCGATGTCGCAGAGATCCTTGTAGTGGGTCTCCAGCGTCTCCATGATCTCCATGAGCTGGTCGTACGACTTCTTGTCGATCGACTCCAGCTCGGCGAGCGGCACGGTGTTGCGGATGCCGGCGACGACGTCCTCGCCCTGGGCGTTCTGCAGGTAGTCGCCGTAGACGCCCTGGTGGCCGCTGGCGGGGTCGCGGGTGAAGGCGACGCCGGTGCCGGAGTCGGGGCCGAGGTTGCCGAAGACCATGGAGCAGATGTTGACCGCGGTGCCCAGGTCGTGCGGGATGCGCTCCTGGCGGCGGTAGAGCTTGGCGCGGTCGCCGTTCCACGACTCGAAGACGGCCTTTATGGCGAGGTCCATCTGCTCGCGCGGGTCCTGCGGGAAGTCGCGCCCGGCCTCGGCCTTGACGATCTTCTTGAACTTGGTGACGAGCTTCTTCAGCTCGGCCGCGTCCAGGTCGGTGTCGACCGTGACCTTCTTGGCCTTCTTCGCCGCGTCCAGGGCCTCTTCGAAGAGGTCGCCGTCGACGTCGAGGACGGTCTTGCCGAACATCTGGATGAGGCGGCGGTACGAGTCCCAGGCGAAGCGCTCGTCGCCGGACTGCGCGGCGAGGCCCTTCACGGACTTGTCGGAGAGGCCGATGTTGAGGACGGTGTCCATCATGCCCGGCATCGAGAACTTGGCGCCGGAGCGCACCGAGACCAGCAGCGGGTCGTCGGCCTGGCCGAGCTTCTTGCCCATGGTCCGCTCCAGGGCGTCGAGGTGCGCACTCACCTCGTCGCGGAGCTCCTTGGGCTCGTCACCGCTGTCGAGGTACGTCTTGCACGCCTCGGTGGTGATGGTGAAGCCCGGAGGGACGGGCAGACCCAGGTTGGTCATCTCGGCGAGGTTGGCCCCCTTGCCGCCGAGAAGGTCCTTGAGGTCGCGGTTGCCCTCGGTGAAGTCGTAGACGAACTTCTGCGCGTGCGCCTGCTCGGCACCGGCGTTCGTTACGGCGGGTTCTGTGTTCTTCGATTCCGACACGGGATTCGACTCCTCGCGGACTGGCTGCCCTGACGGCGAGGAACATACCCAGATCGAAGGCTCCTCGGTACGTCCACTTGCGCGTCATGGGGCTGCCGCCACCCGTCTGCCAGCAGATCTAAAGTGATCGCAAGGGAGCGCGGATCAAGAATCCGCGTTCAAGAGTCGAACGGATAAAAGCGGAACGTGAGACTCCGGGGCCGATTCGGTGACGCTCGGCAACATTGATGTTCGGCTCAAAAATGATCGAGCATTGGCACCCAGTGCCACCCTTTGACAAGTGCAGACCCCCAATTCGCGCTCATCTGAGCAGAGGCCCGATCAGGGGTGGCGAGAATCACGCCCTACGCCAGGGGTTCGGGCCACCATGTGGACCACTTCCGCACGCCAGGCGAACAGCTCACACCGCATACCGGCACTCTCGGCACGGGGTGCCGCACGGATGGCCCCGCGGGGGCGCGGGTTTGCGCCAATCCGGGGGCGGGGGTGGGGTGTGCTCGGATGAGCGGGGCCAAGTGCCGCAACCGTGCTCAAGTGACGAGGCTGCGGCTTGGGGGATGTGGCCTCGTCGTTCGTCGCGACGGAGACGGGCTGGTGCCGCCTGCGGCGTCTCCACTACGAGCCACATCGGCATCCATCCCCACCCACGCCCGGCAGAACGAGCGAAGCAGGCGCGGAGCAAGGGGCGCCGACAGCTGACCCGTCCTGCAGACCGGGCGGGTCAACTGTCGGCAAGAGGCTGACGAAGCAGGTGCTTGTGCAGCGCACCGCGCGGCTCGACCGTCCCCAGACGGAGCCAGGAGCGGTCCCGGAAGCGGACCAGGACGATGCGGGTGTCGAACTCGCCGTTGAACGGGTCGACGAGGACGGCCTCGGAGCCGGAGAGACGCGCGACCACGCGCATGTGCTTCTCCTTTCCGACCGACACGCGTTTCGGCGGAGCCGCCAGGACGATCCCGTCCTCCACCGCGACGACGAGCCGTTCGGGGTGAGCGGAGCGGCTGTACCAGCCCAGCAGGAAACGCCCCGCGTCGCCGTGCCAGTTCCCGTCGAAGACCTGGTCGAGTCCGCGCTCGGCGATGAGAGCGTCCCGCCGCCTGTCGGCGGCGTCCTTGGCGCGCAGCCGCTCCCTCTCGGACTTCGTCGCGAGGGCCCGCTTCAGCGCTTCCTTCGCGTCGGACAAAAGGGACAACAGCATGACGAGCGGCGCGAAAAGCAGCGCGAGCGCCGCGCCGACCATGCCCAGAGGGCGAAGTCTCCCCGGCCGCAGCGGGGGATGGCCGGCGGCCCGGAGAACCTCCGCGGGAGGCTGGGGGATCTTGTCGATCGTGCACCACTCAGCGGCTTCGGCACGGACACCGAGGCGGTCCGCCATCATGCGCTGCTCGCTCCTGGATGCCACGGGGGACTCTCCTTGGTTACGGACGAACTCGCCTACTGGAAATGGGAGTTGCTTGAACGTGCGCTCCCAGGCGCCGATCAGCAGGTGCAGCTCCAACGAGCTGCCATGTACGAAACCAGGACCGGCATCTCTGCGTCGATCCACGTCCCGAGGGATTACAGGCTGCCCGTCCCCGGGAGGGGTTCGATGCGAATCGGCCACACTCGAGGTCGGCGGCGCACCTGGACTCAAGACTTTGGTGGACCGGCAGGTGCGGGGCAAGACCGCTGCGGCCTCTTCACCTCCGGCACGGTTGCCGTCTGACGGAGTCAGGCAGGGTGTTCCGCCAGCAGAGCCTCGGTGGCCTTCTCGCTGGCGAGGTAGACCGCGGAGGCGATGAACAGGCCCGGGATGTCCGGGAAGACCGAGGCGTCCACGACACGTAGCCCGGGCACTCCGCGCACCCGGAAATCGCCGTCGAGCACGGCTTCGGGGTCGTCGTCGGCGCCGATCCTCGCG
The DNA here is from genome assembly GCF_000719955.1 of Streptomyces albidoflavus. GTDB lineage: Bacteria > Actinomycetota > Actinomycetes > Streptomycetales > Streptomycetaceae > Streptomyces > Streptomyces albidoflavus. Next base: position 85,196 of record NZ_JOII01000006.1, on the reverse strand, counting down.
GTGCCGCAGGCGTGGTGGCCCCACGACTGGGTCCGCGCCCACTCCATGAGCTGGTCGGGAGTGCGGACTTCGGGACCGGGGACCAGCTCGCGTACGACGCCGGCGGAGGCGGCGGCCTGGTCCAGGAACTCCCGGGCCAGTTCCAGGCCGTCGGCGAGGCCCCGCAGGTCCTCCTCCCAGCCGGGGGTGCCCTCGGCGAAGTAGCGGAACCGGATCTCCGGGGGGTCCGTGGGGTCGGCCGAGCGCAGGGTCAGCGCACCGCCGCGGTTCCTGGTGTGGCCCTTGAGCACGACCACGCCCAGCCGGTCGTGGGCGAGGGTGCCGTCCTGGGCGTAACCCGGGTAGTAGCCGTGGAAGTCGAGGGGCGTCACCAGCAGCATGAGGTCGGAGTCGCCCCTGGAGACGCTCGACCGGCCGATGATCGCGGCGAGCTGGCCGTTGGTCCCGTACGGGCCGCCGTGCCCGGCGCGCCACTCGGCGATGAGCGCGTCCTCCCGCTCGCCCGGGGCGGGGACGTCGAGCGTGGAGCCGTCGAAGAGCGGGTAGTTGCGGTCGAGTTCGGCGATGACGGAGGCCTCGTACCGGTCGTGCAGGTTCCGCCCGACGCCCGGGGCGTCGACGAGCACAGGGATGCCGAGGCGGTCGAGTTCGGCACGGGGGCCGATGCCGGAGAGCATGAGCAGTTGCGGGGTGTTGTAGGTGCCGCCCGCCAGGACGACCTCCTTGGAGGCGTACGCCTCGCCGGTCACGGGCTCGGCCTCGCCCCTGTCCGCCGGGTCGGGCGAGAGGCGGCAGGTGCGCTCCGGCGCGGCGCCGTAGGCCCGGCGCTGCTCGCGGTAGGCGACGCCGACCGCGCGGCCGTCCTCGACGATCACGCGGGTCACCAGGGTGTCGGTCCTGATCGTCAGACGGTCGCCGACCTGCCGTCGGACGTCGAGCAGCCGCTCGCGGGTGCCGTTGCGCACGCCCTGGTCGACCGCGACCGGGATGAAGGCCATCCCCTGGAAGTCCGGCGGGGTGTCGGCGGCGTTGGGATCGCGGGGCAGCGGGACGTCGTCGGGGATGCCGAAGCGGGCGCGGGCGGTCTGCTCGACGGCGCCGATGATGTCGAGGAACCGGGGCTCGCGCGGGGCCAGTCCCGGGGCGGCGCGCGTCGTGGCGAGCCAGCCCTCCCTGCCGTGCCGTGCCTTCGCGTCCCGCTCGGCCGCGCTCTCGCCCGGCAGCGGCTCGGCGTCCTGCCCCTGCCAGTTCTCCAGGCGCCGGAACCGTTCCCGCATCGCCTCGACGCCCCAGCCGGGGTCCCCGGTCAGCTCGGCCAGCCGCCGCCACTCCTCCCCCTGGGGGAAGAGGGTGATCAGCGCGTTCACCGTCGTGCTGCCGCCCAGTGAGCTGCCACGCGGGTACAGGACGCCGTCCCGGGCCTCGTCGAACTTCTGGTCATGGCGCGCGGTCGCCGGGTCGTCCCAGTGGTGGACGAAGAAGTTCCACGCCATGTCCGGGTCCTCGCTGGCGAAGGACTGCATGATCGGGATCGAGCGGTACGGGCAGTCGTGGTCCCCGCCCGCCTCCAGCACGAGCACCCGGTGTCCGGCGAGGGCCAGGTTGGCGGCGAGCGGGCCTCCGCCCGCTCCGGAGCCGACGACGACGAAGTCGTACTCCTGCCCGTTCCGGGGTGACGGCTGGGACATGCGGGACCTCCTCGTCGTCCCCCTCGCGGCCACTCTGCCCCGGGGTGGTGGGGGCCGCCACCGGGCGGGCGGGGGTGCCTGGCGCGCCTGCGGAGAGCGAGGAGGTCACCGGGACGCTGGACCGGTCGCCGGCCGAGGACCGGTTCGTCGTCACGCTGTGCCACGGGCGCGTCTCGCTGGTCGCGGCGGGCAGGGGGAAGGTGGCCTCGCCCTTCGCGGGGTGCTCCGTCAGCGCCTTCCCCGACGCGCTCGACACCGGGGCCAACCCGGAGATCGCGTACCTGCCGGGGCCGCCGCCGGCTGAGCCCCACCCCTCACAGGGAAAGGGCCGCCAGCCGTTCCTCCACGCGCTCCGGGGCGAAGACGTGTTCCACGACGAGTGCCCCGGCGCCGCGCACGGCGGCCCGCTCCCCCAGCCGGGAGGTGACCACCTCCAGGTGGGCGGTGGAGCGGGGCAGGGCCCGTTCGTAGAGGAGTTCCCGGACGCCGGTGAGGAAGGCGGTGCCGGCCAGGTCGCCGGCGATCATCAGGACGCCCGGGTTGAGGAGGGTGACGACGGTGGCCAGGACCTCGCCGACGTGCCGGCCGGCCTCGCGGGCCAGCCGGGACGCCTCGGGGTGCCCGGCGGCGAGGAGGTCGCGGACGTCCGAGCCGGAGGCTGCCGGGACCCCGGCCTCGGTGAGCCGTGCGGCGAGCGCCCGGCCGCTGGCGATGGCGGCGAGGCAGCCGTGGGCCCCGCAGGTGCAGCGGGCGTCCTGCCCGGCGGGGACCCGGATGTGGCCGATGTCGCCCGCGCCCCCGTCGACGCCCCGGAAGATCCCGCCGTCCACCACGACGCCCGCGCCGATCCCGGTGGAGACCTTGACCAGGGCGAAGGCGGCGCAGTCGCGGTGGGCGTGGCGCTGCTCGCCGTAGGCCATGAGGTTGGCGTCGTTGTCGACCAGGACCGGCGGGGGCGGGGCGCCGCAGTGGCGGCGGAAGGCGTCGCCGAGGAGGCCGGGGAGGGGTGCCCCGTCCCAGCCCGGCATGATCGGCGGCTGGACGACCCGGCCGGTGGCGTGGTCGACCGGTCCGGGCACGGCGAGACCAATCCCACACACGGCGTCGGCGGGGCTCCGCGCCTGGACGAGCAGGGCGGCGAACCAGCGGCCGAGGGTGTCGAGGACCGGGCCGGGTCCGGCGGCGATGTCGAGGGGACCGGTGTGCTCGGCGAGGAGTTCCCCGCCGAGGGTGAGGACGGCGGCGCGGGCGTGCCGGGTCTCCAGGTCGGCGGCGAGGACGAGGCCGTGGCGGTCGTCGAACTCCAGCCGTACGGAGGGGCGTCCCCCGAGCGGGGAGCCGCCGGGGTCGGCCGGGCCCTCGCGCAGCCATCCGGCGCGGAAGAGCCGGTCGAGGCGGTGGCCGACGGTGGCGCGGGAGAGTCCGGTGGCCTGCTGGAGGGCGCCGCGCGTGGTGGCGCGGCCGCTCCGGACGAGGGCGAGCAGATCCCCCGCACCGGCCCGGGGACCGGCCTTTCCGGCCGAACTCGACATGTCCTACCCCCTTGCGCTCATCAACTGTGCATTACACAGTGAGTTTTGCGTGTTAAATAGACGTAACCCTACGGTACCCACTGCCGCACGACGGGGGCAGTGGTGCGTCCGTACGACCCTCCAGGGGAGAGAACGCGTGGACCGCACCGCCGCCGACCCGGCAGCCGAGACCGCCGCGCCCGAAGCGGAGCGTGTGCCTACGATTGCATCCGATCTTGGGGTGACCGACGTCACCCCCGGCTCGCTCACCCTGGTCCCGCCGTTCTCCGCGCCCGAGGCGGCGCCCCGGCTGCGCTCCGCCGCCGCCCGGGTGCTGCACGCCAACTGGACCGGCACCTCCACGGTCCCCTCCCGCGGGCTCTACCCCCACCAGTGGTCCTGGGACTCCGCCTTCGTCGCCATCGGCCTGCGCCACCTCTCGCCGCTGCGCGCCCAGATCGAACTGGAGACGCTGCTGGCGGCCCAGTGGGGCGACGGCCGGGTGCCGCACATCGTCTTCAACCCGGAGGTGCCGGCCGGCGCCTACTTCCCCGGCCCCGGCTTCTGGCGCTCCTCCACCGACGGCCGGGGCGCCGGCGCCCCCGAGGCGGTGGAAACCTCCGGGATCGTCCAGCCACCGGTGCACGCGCTCGCCGCGCTCCTGGTCCACCGGGCCGACCCGGGGCTCTCCCGGGCCCGCGGCTTCCTCGCCCGCCTGCGGCCGAAGCTCGCCGCCTGGCACCGCTACCTGCTGGAGCGGCGCGACCTCGGCGGCGCCGGACTCGCCTCGGTGGTCCACCCCTGGGAACAGGGCATGGACAACAGCCCCTGCTGGGACGCGCCGCTCGCCCGCGTCACCCCGGCCCCGGCCCGCTCCTTCCGCCGCGCCGACCTCGACCACGGCACGGTGAGCGACCGCCCGACCGACCTGGACTACGGCCGGTACGTCCGGCTCGCGGTCCGCTACCGGGACGGCGGCTACGCGGACCGGGCCCCGGGCGGCGCGGACGGGCCGGAGTTCGCGGTGGAGGACCCCGCCTTCAACGCCCTGCTGATCGCCTCCGAACAGGCCCTCGCCGAGATCTCCGCCGAACTGGGCGAGCCGGAGCCCGAGCGGCTGGCCCGCGCCGGACGGCTGACCGAGGTGCTGGTGGAACGGCTCTGGGACCCCGAAGCGGGTCTCTTCCTCTGCCGCGACCTGCCGGCCGGCCCCGGGGGCGAGGGCGCGCCCGTCCCCGAGCGGGCCGTCGGCGGGCTGCTCCCGCTGCTGCTGCCGGGCCTGCCGCCGCAGGTGGTGGACGCCCTGGTGCACACCGCGTGCGGTCCCCACTTCGGCCTCGGCGGCCCGGTGGAACTGGTCCCCAGCTACGACCTGCTCGGCCCCGTCTTCGACCCGCGCCGCTACTGGCGGGGCCCGGCCTGGTTCAACACCAACTGGCTGCTGGAGCGGGGCCTGCGGCTCCACGGTGAACGCGGCCTGGCCGCCGGGCTGCGGGCGGCGCTGGTGGAGACCGCCGCCGCCTCCGGCTTCGCCGAGTACGTCGACCCGTACACCAAGGAGAGCTGCGGGACGCGGGACTTCAGCTGGACGGCGGCGCTCTGCGTGGACCTGCTGAGCGAGGAGCCGGCGGGCGAACCGGCCGCGGTGGTGCGGACGGCTGCGGGGCGCGCGGGGCGGTGGGCGGACCGGCGGACGGCCGGGGTCCGCGTCTGAGACTTGTCGGCACGGGGTCAAGGGAGGGCCATGCCATGAACGGGCGAGACCATCATCTGCTGGTGCACGGGGGCGCGTTCGCCGCGCTCGGGGACGAGGGGGAGGCGGTGGTGGCCGGCCGGGGGGCCGTGCCGAAGGGGCTGTTCGTGCGGGACGCGCGGCATCTCAGCCGGTGGCAGCTGGCGCTGGACGGGGCCGCGCCGGACGTGCTGGTCCCGGCCTCCGGCGAGGAGACGCTGCGGTGCGTGCTGGCGCCCCGGTCGGGGCCGGGCGAGCCGCCCGCGTACACCGTCTTCCGGGAGCAGGCGCTGAGCGACGGGTGTCTCGTCGACCGGCTGCGGGTGGTGCGGAACACCCCGGCGGCGGCGCCGCTGCGGATCGCGCTCACCGTCGACGCGGACTTCGCCGACCTCTTCGAGCTGCGCTCCGACCACCGCACCTACGTCAAGGCCGCGCTCCAGCGGAGCCGTGAACTCCTGGACGACGGCGTGGAGTTCGGCTACCGGCGGGGCGGCTGGCTGGCCCGTACGCGGATCACCGCCACGCCCGCCCCCGAGGCGGTGGAGGAGACCGGGACCGGGGCCCGGCGGCTGGTCTGGACGCTCGACCCGGACGCGGCCGGGGAGGCGGTGCTGACCGTGCGGGTGCGGGCGTTGCCCGGTGACGCCCCGGCGCCCCGGACGCCCCCGGCCACCGTGGCGGACGCGGTGGCCCGGCGGGCGCGGAGCGTCGAGGAGTACCGCGCGGGCGTCAGGCTCCCCGCCTCCGAGCCGGCTCTCGCGGCCGCCGCCGACCGGGGCCTGACCGAACTGGCGCTGCTCCAGGTGGAGGCGGCCGGGCCGGAGGGCGAGGCGCTGCTCGTGCCGGGCGCCGGTGTCCCCTGGTACGCGGCGCTCTTCGGCCGCGACGCCCTGCTGGCCTCGCTCTTCGTACTGCCGTACCGCGCGGCCCCGGCGGCGGCCACCCTGCTGGCGCTGGCCGCGACCCAGGCCCCGGACGACCCGGACGCGGCCGACCCGGCGGCCCGGCCCGGCCGGATCGTCCACGAGGTGCGCCACGGCGAACTGGCCCACTTCGGCCAGGTCCCCTACGGGCGGTACTACGGCTCGGTCGACGCCACCCCGCTCTTCCTGGTGCTGCTCGGCGCGTACACCGAGCAGACCGGACAGGCGGCGCTCGCGCGGCGGCTGGAGCCGCACGCCCGGGCGGCGGTCGGCTGGATGCTGGACCACGGCGGGCTCGCCACCAGCGGCTATCTGCTGCACCGGGCCGACGAGGGCGGCCACGCCCACCACCACTGGAAGGACTCCCCCGGCGCCCTGTGCCGCGCCGACGGCTCCCGCCCGGTGGGCGCGGTCACCTCGGCGGGCGCCCAGGGGTACGCGTACGACGCGCTGCGCCGCGTCGCCCAACTGGCCCGTACCGTCTGGGCGGACCTGCCCTACGCCGACCTCTGCGACCAGGCCGCCGCCGATCTGCGGGACCGCTTCCAGCGCGACTTCTGGCTGGAGCCGCAGGGCTTCCCCGCGCTCGCCCTCGACGCCGACGGCCGCCCGCTCGACGCGCTCGCCTCGGACGCCGGGCACCTGCTCTGGTCCGGGCTGCTCGACAAGGAGTACGGGGAGGTGGTCGGGCGCCGCCTGCTGGAGCCGGACTTCTTCTCCGGCTGGGGCGTACGCACCCTGGCCGCCGGCCAGCCCGCCTACCACCCGCTCGGCTACCACCGGGGCGCCGTCTGGCCGCACGACAACGCGCTGGCCGCGCTGGGGCTGGCCCGGTACGGGCTGCACGACGAGGCCCGGCGGGTGGCGGCGGCCTTCGCCGAGGCCGCCGCGCTGACCGGCGGCGGCCTGCCCTCGGTGGCCGCCGGGTACGACCGGGCCGACTCCCCCGCCCCGGTCCCGCACCCGTACGCCAGTGTCCGGGAGTCCCGGGTGGCGGCGACCCCGCTGGCCCTGCTGACGGCGGTCGGCGGGGTCTGAGCCGGGGGTGCGTCAGGCGGCGGCGGGGGCGGGAGCCTTCGCCGCCTTCCTGCGGGCCAGCAGGCCGACGGCGACCGTGATGAGGGTGCAGCACAGTCCGAGGCCGAACCAGACCACGGGCGCGCTGCCGGTGACGGCGAGCGCCACGCCGATCGAGGGCCCGGCGAAGTTGCCCACCCCCATCATGGAGTTGGCCAGCGCGTTGGCCCGGGTCAGCTCCCGGTCGGGGACCAGGGAGATCAGCCACGGGTGGAACGAGCAGGAGTAGGCGCACTCCCCGAGGGCGAAGAGCACGGCGTAGACCAGCAGCCCGGTGAGGCGGAAGCCGTACGGCAGGAAGGCCATCGCCCCGGCCACCGCGTAGCCGACGGTCCACAGGCCCACCGCGATCCGCAGGCCGTCGGTCTCCGGGCGGCCCTCCAGGAGGCGGGTCACCAGGCGCTGGGTGCAGACGATCACCAGGACGTTGACGGCGAGCAGGATGGAGACCACGAACAGGCCCATCTGCATGAGCCGTTCGGAGACCAGCGGCGCGGTCGCCTCGAACTGGCTGAAGCCGAAGAGGAAGACGGCGAGCTGGACGGCGGCGGCCGGCATGGCCAGCCGGACCAGCGCCGCCATCGGCAGCAGCGGCCCGTCCTCCCCTCCCCCGGCCTTCTCCTTCTCCTCGTCGGCGGCCCGGGCGTGCCGCCCCGCGATCAGCATGGCGAGGGTGAGCGGCAGGATGCCCACCGCGTTGGCGACGAAGAAGTACGGGATGACGCCGCGCGGCAGCACCAGCGTCAGCGCGCCGGCCACCAGGGAGCCGGCGGCAAGGGTGGCGTTGAGCACCGCGTAGCGGCGGGCGAAGACCTTGCGGCGTTCCTCGGCGGTGACCAGGGAGTTGACCAGCGGCACGATCGCGGCGAGGAAGCCGCCCTGGCCGCAGCCGATGGCCACGCCCGCCACCAGCGCCAGGGCGTGCGAGGAGACGAACGGCATCGTCAGGTAGCCGACGAACCACAGCAGGGTGCCGAGCACGCCGAGGGTGACCCGGGGCAGCCGTAGCACACCGCCGGTCAGCAGGAGGGCGACGGCGAGGTTGGCGACGCCGGCCGCGCCGTAGAAGAGCGCGACGCCGCCGGTGCCGACCCCGGGCTGGGCGGCGAGGTGGATCGCGGTGTACGGGAAGACGAGGCCGAGGCAGAAGGAGGACAGGCCGTGGGTGACGATCAGCCGGTCGACCGGGCGGAAGCGGCCGAGCAGGCTCATCGGCCGGGCTCCCCGGTGAGCGGGACGACCTCGCTGGTGACCTCCGGCAGTGCCCGGGCCAGGACCTCGGCGCACCCGGCCTCGTCGGCGGCCTCGGCGATGAGCACCGCGAGCCGGGGTATCGGCTGGCGCGGCGGGAGGAGCAGCGTGTCGCCGGGGGCCACCAGGGTGGCGGCGTGGGCCACGCCGGGCAGTTCGGCGGCCCGGCCGACCGAGACGGCCGCGACCCGCCCGTCGTGCGGCGGGTAGACGAACCGGACCTCGGTGGTGAGGGCGCGGGTGGGGGTGAGGTCGGGCCGCTCCCGGAGGGCGACGGCGGCGGCCGCCCGGACCAGGTCGACGCCGGTGGCGAGCTGTCCCGCGTACGGGATGAGGTCGCCGCCGAGCCGTCCGTTGAGTTCGACCAGGCGCGGGCCGCGGGAGGTGAGGCGGACCTCGGCGTGGGTGACGCCCGCCTCCACGCCGAGGGCGGTGTGGGCGGCGGTGACCAGGGCGCGGACCTCATCGGCCCACGGCTCGGTGCCGTCCCAGCCCTTGACGAGGTGGCCGGTCTCCTCGAAGTGCGGGGCGTAGCCGAGGCGTTTGGCGGCCACCTGGACACAGCTCACCTCGCCGTCCAGGACGGCGCTGTCGACGCTGATCTCGGGGCCGTCGAGGAACTCCTCGACGAGGATACCGTGGCCGTTCGGCAGGGTGGCGTACCCGGCGCCGCCCGCCAGCTCGAAGGCGGCGGCGACCGCCTCCGGCTCCTCGACGCGGACCACGCCGACGCTGCCGGCGAGGGCGCGGGGTTTGACGACGACGGGGAAGCCCAGGCGGGCGGCGATCTCCTCGGCCTCCCGGGCGGTGTGGGCGAGGCCGTGGCGGACGGCGGGCAGCCCCGCCTCGTCCAGCAGGCGGCGGGTGAGGTACTTGTCCCGGCAGCGCTGGGCGGAGCGGGCGCTCATGTGGTGCAGGCCGAGCCGGCCCGCCGCCTCCGCGGTGACCTCCAGGACGGTCTCGTCCCAGGTGAGCACCGCGGAGCCGTCGTCGGCCAGCTCCTTCAGGGCGCCGGTGACGGCGTCCGGGTCGGTGAGGTCGGCGGTGCGCCAGTCCTGGAGGTGGGGCTGTTGCCAGGTGGGGTCCGTCGGCAGCAGGGCCGAGAGCCGGTACCGTCCGGCCAGGGACCGGAAGGCGTAGTCGCGGTAGGGCTGTCCGCCACTTCCGACCAGGATGATGTGGGCTTGCTGCACGGCGTTCCCCTCCAGGGTTCCGGGCGCTGTCAGGGCGGTCGGGTCAGACTGCGGGCTCGCGCAGCGGGCGCAGCGCCTCGGCGAACCGGGCGATCTCGTCGAGCATCCCGCCGGCGGCCTCGGCCATGCCCTCGGTGCCCTGGAAGGTGCCTTCCTCGGCGATGTGGGTGCCGATGAAGTGGATCGCCACGGACTCGGTGACCGGCATCATCTTCAGCGTGGTGACGACCTGCTTGGTCATCTGCGCGGCCCGGAGGCCGGCGGAGGTGTTGCCGTAGCTGACGATGCCGACCGGCTTGTACTGCCACTCGAAGTAGAGGTAGTCGATGGCGTTCTTCAGGGCGGCGTTGATGCCGTAGTTGTACTCGGGGGCGACGAAGACGAAGGCGTCGGCGGCGTCGACCGAGGCGCTCCAGTCCTTGGTGTGCTGGTGGGTGTAGTTCCGCTCCGCGGGGTGGTGCGGCTCGTCCAGCAGGGGCAGCCCGACCTCGGCCAGGTCGACGACGTGGACGTCGAACCCGCCGTGCTTCTCGGCGATGCCGGTGAACCAGTCGGCGACGGCCGGGCCGGTGCGGCCGGGGCGGGTGGAGGCTATGACGACGTGCAGGCGGGGCATGGGCGGGACTCCTTGTTCCGGTGGTGCGGGGTGGACGGCGGGGCGCGGTGGCGCCCCGCCGGGGGTGAGCGGGGCGAGGATCAGGCGCCGGGGACCCAGCCGTAGCTGTGGTCGATGGAGAACCGGACGACGAGGCGCCCGTCCTCGACCATGACCGTGCGGTACTCGTCCCAGTCGGGGTGCTCCCCCTGGACGGCGCGGTAGACGTCGACCAGTTCCTCGACGGCCTCGTCGTCGGGGGCGGCGGCCACGTCGGAGAGGGTGGCGGTGCCCTCGAAGACCGCGTACGCGCCGCCGTTGGCGGTGGTGACGTGGAGGCTGATCCGGGGGTCGCGGCGCAGGTTGCGGACCTTGGCGCGGCCGTCGGTGGTGGAGAAGCGGATGACGCCCTTCTCCGGGTCGTAGGTGAAGTCGACGTTGGACAGCTGCGGGCGGCCGTCCTTCTTCAGGGTGACCAGCACACCCCGGCTGATGTCGTCCAGGAGGGAGAGGGTGCGGTCGCGGGCGTCGTCGTTCTGGGGCACGTGCGGTCCTTCGGTCGGTCGTCTGTGCGGTGGGTCTGACCCGTCGATTGTGGGGGAGGTCACTCCGCCGTGAGCTCCCACATCTGAAACTCGATCACCATCGTGTCCACTTCTCGCCCTTGACTTCTGAAGAGCGTGAGCTTCTGTCCCGATTCGGCCGCCAGGGCACGCAGCAGTTCGACGTTGCCGATGCTGCTGAAGCCGAGGAGGACGCGTCCGCCGGGGTTCAGCCGGGCCGGGGCCTCGCGCAGGAAGCGGCGGTGCGCGTCGTACCCGGGGTCGAAGAAGGCGTGGTGCAGGTCGGTCTCGTTGACGAAACCCTCGGGCGGCTCGGCGAAGTTGGAGTTCCAGTAGATGAGGTCGAAGCGCTCCTCGGGCCCGAGCGCCGAGAACAGGTCACTCCTGAGCACCCGTACGCGGTCCCCGGCGCCGTGGCGGGCGGCGTTGCGGCGGGTGTTCTCGACGGCCTCCTCGCTCAGGTCCAGGGCGGTCACCGAGGCGCAGCCCTCCTGGGCCGCGACCACGGCGGTGACCCCGGTGCCCGAGCCGATCTCCAGGAAGGAGCCCCCGTCGGGGAACGGCAGCCAGGTGGTGAACAGGCCGGTGACCGGGGTGTAGGTCGGGCTGAACACCCCGTCCAGCAGCTCCCATTCGCGGTCCAGGAGGGTGAACTCGCCGGGGCGCCCGGTGTCACCGGTGTGCCGCCGCAGCAGGTCGCTGGCGCGGTCGAATCCCGTGCTGTCCCGCATGGTCAGGCTCCTTCGGGGGCGGTCTCGACCAGGGCGAGCACCCGGCTGGGGCTGCCGGAGCCGCCGACGATGGGCAGCGGCCCCGCGATGAGGACCGCGCCGGTGGGCGGCAGCTGGGCGAGGTTCCGCAGCTGGGTCAGGCCGTACTTGCCGGCGCCGTGGAAGTACCAGTGGCAGGGGTACGGCCGGTCGGGGAACTCGCCGGCGAGTCCGGCGTCGGTGCCGACGGTCTCCACGCCGATCCCGGCCAGCGGGGTCTCCTCGGCGAGCCAGCGCGCGCAGTCGGGGGCGACGCCCGGGGTGTGGCGGCCGTTGTGGAAGGCGGCCGGGTCGTCCTGGCGCTCGGCCCAGCCGCTCCGGTAGAGGAGCCAGCCGCCCTCGGGCAGCGCGCCGTGGCGCTCCTGCCACGCCTCGACGTGCTCGCGGCGCATCAGGAAGTCGGGATCGTCGGCGGCCTCGGCGGTGAGGTCGATGACGGCGGCGGGGCCGACCAGGCGCTCGGCCGGGACCTGGGAGACGTCCTGGCCGTCCTTGCCGGAGAGCCAGTGCACGGGCGCGTCGAAGTGGGTGCCGGTGTGCTCGGAGAGCCGGATGTTGTTCCAGTAGACGGTGGGGCCGGCCGCGTCGTAGTGGCTGATCACCTCGCGGCCGAAGGGCCAGGGCTGGCCGCGTTCGGGCGGCAGGTCGATGATCGGGGTCTCCTCGCTGAGCGGGGAGGTCAGGTCGACGACGCGGACGCCGCCGGTGCGCACCGCCGTCACCAGGTCGGTCAGCAGGCTCATGCGGCACCGCCCGTCCGGGCCGGGACCGGGGTGCACCACTCGGGGTGCTTGCCGAGGCCGCGGACCGCGTCGTCGTAGTGGTTCTGCAGGGCGCGGGTCAGCGGGCCCGGGGTGCCGTCGCCGACGGGGAGCCGGTCGACGCTGGTGACCGGCAGCAGCTCGGACATGGTGCCGCAGAGGAAGACCTCGTCGGCCACGTACAGCTCGGTGCGGTCGACGGGGCGGTGCTGGAGGGTCAGGCCGAGCTGCTCGTCGGCGAGGCGCGCGACGGTGTCGACGGTGATGCCCTCCAGGACGCCGCTGGTGCCGGGCGGGGTGATCAGCCGGCCGTCGCGGACGACCACCACGCAGGAGCCGGGGGCCTCGGCGAGGGTGCCCTGCTGGTTGAGGAGGAGCGCCGTGTCGTAGCCGTTGCGCAGCGCCTCGTGCTGGGCGAGGCGGCTGTTGTGGTAGTTGGCGCCGGTCTTGATGCGCGGGGGCATCGTGTCGTCGCCGATGCGGCGCCAGGAGGAGATCGTCGCGGCCACCCCGCTGCCGTGCGCGGCGGAGCGCGGCACCGGCGTGGAGGTGATGTGGACGCCCGTCTCGGTGGTGCGCCCCATCGGGTCGAAGGTGGAGCCCAGACCGAAGTAGGCGACCACGCAGACGTGGGCGTCGGCCTCGAAGTCGTTGGCGAGGACCAGGTCCATGCAGGCCCGGGTCAGCTCCTCGTCGGTGTACTCGATCTCCATGTGCAGGCTCTTCATCGAGCGGCGCAGCCGGTCCAGGTGGTCCTGGACGCGGAAGACCTGGCGCTGCCCGTCCTCGTCCCGGTAGACCCGCAGCCCCTCGAAGACGTTGGCGCCCCAGAACGCCCCCTGGCTGCGCGCGTGCAGAACACACTGGTCCCAGGGGACGACTCCACCGTTGAGCCATGCGTACGGGGGTGGTTGGGTGGTCATGCCTGGGTTCCTCTCAGCAGGGGGGCGGCCACGCGGGCGGCGTCGCCTTCCGGAGTGGTGCCGTCGTCGGCCGGGACGCTGGCTCCGGCGGCGGTGTGGAGTGCGGCGGCGAAGCTCTCGCCGCGGGTGGAGCGGGCGGCGAGGTGGCCGTCGGGCCGGACCAGCCACCACACCGGGGTGGTGGCGGCGTACCCGGCGGGCAGGCCCTCGGGGCCGGTGCGGACGAGGGTGACGTCCTCGGGCAGGCCGTCGGCCGGGACGCCGGCGGGGAGCACCGCGACGAGGCCGGCCGGGACGGCCCACGGGTGCGAGCGGGCCTCGGCGGCGAGCCGGGCGGCGCCGGCCGCGTCGGGGGCGATCAGCAGCCCGGTGAAGCCGCGGCCGAAGAGGCGGCGCAGCCGGTCGGGGGCGCCCTCGCCGGTGAGCGCCGCGTCCGGTGCGAAGGCGCCGAGCAGCGGGTGGGCCTCGGCCCCCGGGATGAGCGGCGACTCGCGGTAGACGTACGGCTCCGCCATGCGGCCGCTGTTGACCCGCCGCTCGGCCGAGGGCAGGACCTTGGAGAGGCGCAGCAGGACGGACCGGGCCCAGCGGCGCAGGGGGTGCGGGGGCACCATGAAGCGGATGGTGGCCTCGGTGACCCGGAGGTTCTCGCGCGCCGCGGCGTACCGCTCGGTGTGGTAGCTCTCCAGCAGTTCCTCGTCGGCCAGGCCCCGCTCGATCTGGGCGAGTTTCCAGGCGAGGTTGTCGGCGTCCTGGATGCCGCTGTTCATGCCGCGCGAGCCGTACGGCGGCAGGGCGTGGGCGGCGTCGCCCGCGAAGAGCACCCGGCCCACCCGGAGCCGGGCGACGACGCGCTGGTGGAAGCGGTAGGTGCTGACCCAGTCGATCTCGTAGGGGATGTCGCCGATGACGGCGCGCACCCGGGCGTCGAAGCGGCCGTCGGCGCGTTCGGCCTCGATGTCGGCGTCGGGCGGGAGCTGCCAGTCGATGCGCCAGATGTCGTCCGGCTGCGGGTGCATGACCAGCTGGCGGCCCGGGTTGAACGACGGGTTGTAGTGGAAGTGCCGTTCCTTGGCGAGCGGCAGTTCGGCCTTGATGTCGGTGATGAGGAACCGGTCCTTGTGGGTGTACCCGGTCCACTCCACCCCCAGCAGTTCGCGCAGGGTGCTGCGGACGCCGTCGCAGGCGACCAGGTGCCGGAAGCGCAGGACCTGTTCGGCGCCGGAGGTCCTGGCGGTGAGCGTGACCCCGGCGGCGTCCTGGGCGACGTCCTCGACCTGGTGGTCCCAGCGCAGGTCGATGAGGGGTTCGGCGGCGGCGCGTTCGGCCAGGACCTGTTCGATGCGGTACTGGGAGATGTTGACGAACGGGCCGTAGCCGAGCGGCTTGGGATGGGTGACCGCGCGGATCTCCTCGTTCGCCACGTAGGTCCGCGCGACGCGCCAGGTCACGCCCTCGGCGTCGACGGGGTCGGCGCACCCCGCCTTGTCGAGGATCTCCAGGACGTCGCCCTGGATGAGGCAGGCTTTGGAACCCTGCTTGACCAGGGAGGGTTTGGCGTCCAGCACGATGCTGGCCACGCCGAGGCCGGCGAGTCTGAGGGCGGCGACCAGGCCGACGGGCCCGGCTCCGACGATCCCCACGGGTGCGTCCACTGCGGTCATCGTGTCCTCACGGTCCGGTCGGCCGCGGGCGCGGCGTGGTGGAAGACGGGTATGTCGCGCACCGAGTCGAGGTACGGGGTGCCCTCGGTGTAGCCGGTGCCGGTGGCCTCGCCGAGCATCCGCACGGCGAGCCGGTAGTGGGTGCCGCGCCAGCGCTGGAGCGCCTGGGCGAAGCCGGTCATGGCCGACTCGACCGCCGCGGCCGCCTCCGCGTCGAGGGCGCCGGACTCCCGGGCCTCGCGGTAGGCGTCGTCGAGGTTGGGGTGTCCCCCGGCGAGGCGGGCGTGGATCTCGGGCACCGAGTGGAAGGCGGGCGACTCGGCCCGCTCCTTGTCGGGGGTGCGGCAGAGCGCCTCGACCAGCTTGTAGCCGCGGGACTGGATGGCGCTGGCGCCCTCGGTGAACTCGCGGAACGTGCGGAACGAGCCGATCTGCATGGTGGCGAGCATGGAGAAGAGCGGCGCGGACTCGCGCAGCGCCTCCTCGGCGCCCCGGATGAAGTGGACGGCCTCCTCGGCGCGGCGCCCGGCGAGTGCCTCGATGGCGGCGCGCAGGTCCATGGCGAGCAGCACGAACGTCGTCTCGAAGGACTGCAGGACGCGCAGGAAGAGGTACTCGTCGTGGGAGACGTAGACCGGCAGGACGCTCAGCTGGACCGCGCGCCGTTCGGCCACCGACATGTCGGCGCGGACCAGGGTGCGGACCTGGCGGGCCCGGTCGATGTGGCCGGTGGCGGTGACGCCCCGGTCCAGGGCCATCCGGCCGAGGGCGGGCAGGACCGCGCGCAGTCCGTGCTTGCAGCGCTTGACGACGAGATCCTCGCCGGGGCGCATCTCCGGCAGCCGTACGCTCAGCCCGTCCAGCGCGGCCAGTTCGAAGTCGAGCGCGTCGGCGACGAGCTGGGCGATGAGCCGGTCGCAGCGGGGCCGGGCGAAGGGCGCGGTGGAGACCGGGTCGTCGGCGCTGGGCAGTTCCAGGACGGGCAGCGCCAGGTAGGTCGGGTAGTCGTAGCGGCCGTCCGGCTTGTCCAGCGCGGTGTCGAGGAAGGACGCCAGGGCGCGTATCTCCGGCCAGGGGCCGTGCACGGCCGGCAGCATGTCGCGTACCCGGGTGAGTTCCTGGAGCAGTTCGGCGGGGACGAAGTGCTTGCCGACGCGGTGGTACTCGCGGACGACGGCGTCGTAGGGAAATCTTCCGGGGTCCGGTTCGCGGGCCCAGGAGGCGAGTTCGGCTGTGAACATGATTCCTGCCACGGGTGTGGGTGGGGAGTGTGCTCGGCGGATGGTGCTCGTTTCTCAGCGGGACCTGTACTCACGCAGCGCCTTACAGAGCGAGGCGATGTCGTCGGGGTGGTTGTAGTAGTGGAAGGCGACGCGGACCACGTCGCCCCGGGCGCTCACGGCGACCCCGCGGCGTCCCAGCTCCTCGGCGAGCCGGGCGGGTTCGGGGTCGAGCAGACCGATGTGGGCGCCGCGCCGGGCGGCGGGGATCTCCCGGACGCTCTCGCCCTGGGCGCGCAGCGCGTCGGCGGCGCGGGCGGTGAGTTCCTGGACGTGGGCGCGTACCCGCGCCGGGTCGGTCCGGGCGATCAGCCCGAGCCCGGCGGCGGCGGCGTAGCAGGCGGGGACCGGCGGGGTGCCGGTCTCGTAGCGGCGCGCCGTGCCGGAGAAGTCGAGGAGGCGGGGGTCGAAGGCGAAGGGGTCGCGGCGTCCGAACCAGCCGGTCAGGGCCGGGTCCAGGTCGGCCGCCTCAGGGCGACGCGCGTAGAGGAAAGCCAGGCCGGGGAGGCCGAGCAGGTACTTGGAGGTGCCGGCGACCAGGTAGTCGCAGTCGAGGCGGTGCACGTCGACGGGTTCGACTCCGGCCGCCTGGTACGCGTCGACGAAGACCTCGGCGCCGCGGGCGTGGGCGATTTCGGCGATCTCGGCGACCGGCATCCGCAGGGCGTCCTGGTAGGCCGTCATGGGGACCGAGACCAGCCGGGTGGTGGTGTCGACGGCCGCCGCGTACTCCTCGGGGTCCTCGGCGAAGACGACCTCGGCGCCCCGGGGCCGCTGGGCGAGCCAGATGTGGGCCAGGGAGGGGAACTCCAGCGGCGTGGTGACCAGGCGGGGCCGGGCGGTCCAGTCGGCGGTGGAGGCGACCTGGTAGGCGCCGACGGAGGCGTTGGGGACCACGGCGATCTGCTCGGGGTCGGCCCCGACCAGGGCGGCGAACCGCTCGCGGGCCTGGGCGGTCCTCTCCTCGAAGAGATGCCAGGGAGCACCGTGCGAGGCCATCGCCTCCAGCATCTCGGCGAGCGCCTCGTCCAGCGCGGTCGAGCGGGGGGCGAGGCCGCAGCCGGCGAGGTGGGTGACGCGCTCCAGCGTGGGGAAGTGGGCCCGGAACTCCTCCGCGCTCAGCGTGCCGGAGGGGCGCGGTCCGGCGGCGAGGGTGCTCACAGTCCCTCCCGTACCGGCTGGTCGCCCATCGGTCCGGTGGCGGTGAGTTCGGTGCGCAGGTGCCACAGCTCGGGGAAGAGCTTGTGCGAGATCAGCTTGGCCAGGATGTCGACCGGGGTGCCCTGGGTGCCGACGGACTGGTGGCCGATGATGCGGGTGATCACCTTGAAGTGCTGGACGCGCCAGATGGAGATCCGGTCGTCCCACTCGATCATCGCCTCGGCGAGGCGGTACTCGGGGGTGTCCTCGCCGGTGCGGTAGACCTCGGCGAGGTCGATGCCCCGGTCGGCGACGAGCTTGTCGAAGGCGGCGCCGATCACCCGGCTGTGGCTGCGGACCGCGCGCCAGCCCGGCGAGTCGGCGCCGGAGCCGTGGCCGAGGATGGTGCGGATGGTCTGGAAGTCCCAGGGGGAGAGACGGCGCATCATCTCCAGCTGCTGGGTGACGAGTTGGCCGCCGAGCGCGGCCCGGCCCAGCAGACGGGTGGCGGCGTCCAGCTCGCCGGCCTCGATACGGCGGGTCGCCTCGGCCACCTCCGCGCAGGCGAGCTTGAGCCACAGCTCGGTCGACTGGTGGACGATCTGGAAGAGCATCTCGTCCCGGTGGACCCACTCCCCGGGCCCGCGCTGGAGGGAGAGCAGCGCGTCGGTCCGCATGTAGCGGGTGTAGTCGTTCTCGCCCTCGCCGTCGAGGATCTGTTCGGCGTAGTCCTTCATCCGGTCACCTCCACGGGTGCGGTGTGCGCGGCGGAGAGCGCGGTGCGGCCGTTTGGCGACGGGCCCGCGGGCGTGCTCCGCAGAATCGGTTCGGCACTGACCCGGAACCGGGTCGCCGTGTGGATCAGCGCCTCGGTCACCTCGGCGCTGGTGCGGCCCCGGAACCGGAACCTCCCGCCGACGTGCTCGTAGTAGGCGTCCGCCTCCGGCAGCACCCCGCCGGGGGCCAGTACCACCTCGGCGTACGGCCCCGGGGTCAGCCCGGTCATCGAGGTGACGTGGGTGATCAGGCAGGGGCGTTCGGCCGGGGCGGGGATCAGCAGCCAGCCGCCGACCTCGCCGGTGGCAGCGGCGTCCGCGGCGGCGGGGGTGCGGCCGAGCTGGAGGTCGAAGGCGGTCCGCATCAGGTCGTGGCCGTGCAGGTCGCGCCAGATGAAGGGGATCTCCGAGCCGCCCACCCGGGCACCGACCTCCAGGAAGGAGCAGTCCGGCCCGGCCTCCCCGGCGGGGCCGATGAAGAGTTCCAGGTGGAAGGGGGTGGGGGCGTCGGTGAGCGCGGCCAGGTAGGCGGTCGCGGCCCGCTCGGCCGCCCGGACCACGGCCGGGTCGTCCACCTCGACGGAGCCGAGGAAGGTGCCCTCGCGGAAGCCCAGGCAGGTGTTGACGTACCGGGAGAGGCGCAGCCGGGTGACGCGGGTGCCGTCGAAGACGCCGTCGGCGTGGTGGATGGGGCGTGCGTCGAAGCTCTGGACCAGCATCGGCTCGGCGAACGGGGCGTCCCCGGGCAGCTCCTCGGGCCCGTCCAGGACCCGAACGCCCGCGCTGGAGCTGCCGATACGGGGTTTGAGCACGACGGGCCATCCCTCGCGGCCGGCGAACTCCCGTACATCTGAAGGGCGTTCGGCCGCAGCGAAGGCGGGTACCGGCAGCCCGGCGGCGGCGACCGCGCGGCACATCAGGTACTTGTCCCGGAACCGCACCAGGTCCTCGGGGCGTGGCCCCGGCAGCTCCCACTCGGTCCGCAGCTCGGCGCCGGTCAGCAGGTCGTCCTCCTTGAGGGCGACCAGGGCGCGCGGGGCGCCGTGGCGTGCGGCGAGCCGGGCGACGGCGGCGCGGACGGCGGGCAGGTCGTCGGTGGCGGCGACCACCTCGGTCCCGGCGGCCGTGGCCGGCACGGAGCCGAGCCCCACGTCGGTCGAGACGTAGGTGACGCGGTGGGTGGCGTGGTCGAGGTAGCCGGCGTAGTCGGCGTACCGCTCCCGCCATCGGTTGATGACGACTATGTGGGGGCGGTCTTCCTCGTCGGGGGCGTGCTCGGACATCAGCGGTCCCTTCAGGGCGGCCGGCCGTGCCTGCGGGGGCGCGGCCCGGCGGCCGGGTGCGTGACGAAGGAGGGCAGGGCTGCCCTGGAGTGCGACGGTGCGACGGTGCGGCGATGCGGAAGAGCTCGCGGGAAGGGTGCGGCGGCCGGTCAGTCGGCGGTGAAGACGCAGCTGCTGCGCGTGCCCGGGTTGGAGAAGGAGATGACGGCGCCGTGGCCGGGCCGGAGCGCGCGGACGAAGCCTCCGGCGTAGCCCTCGCCGTCGACGAAGACGCCCCAGTTGGCGGCCCACTCCTCGGTGCGCCCGGTGACCGCGTCCACCACGGGTTCGGGGGCGGGGCGGACCCGCCGCTGGACGACGGCGTCGCCGCCCGCGGCCCGTTCCAGCGCCTCGGCCCAGCTCGCGTCGTCCGTCTCGTGGCCGATGACGGTGCCGACGCCGCCGTAGCCGACACCGGGCTTGAGGACCAGTTCCTCGCGTTCGGCGCGACAGCGCGCGAGGAGACCGGCGCGGTCACCGGCGTACTGCCGGCCCTCGTCGAGCAGCCGCGTCCAGGGCACGGCCCGGTCGACGGTGGCGCGTTCGGCCTCGGTCAGCTCGGCCCGGACGGCGGGGTCGTGGAGGAGGGCGAGGCTGCCCTTGCTGGCGTAGACCCCGCTGTCCAGGGGCAGGAAGAGCGCGGTGCGTCCCTCGCGGTCGGCACGGATGAGCGTGTCGAGGACCTGCTGGCCGGCCGGGTCGTCGAGCAGCTCACCGGCGACGAAGTAGCGCAGGATGACGTCGAGGGGGGTGCCCCGGAGGGTGATCTTGCCGTTCCGCTCGGCCAGTTCGTGGATCTCGCCGAGGAGCAGGGTGATGCCCTCGGCCGCCATGGCCTCGCGGACCGCGGTGAAGACGTGCTCGTGGGCGGCGAGGCCGCCGGTGCTCTCGATCAGGGCGACGACCGGCTCGCCGCCGGTGACGGGTTCGGCCGCGCGGCGCAGGGCGGCGGCCACCCGGGGCGTCGTGTCGAGGTGCCGCAGGCCGTGCTCCTCGGCGAAGGCGGCGAACTCGGGGACGCGGAGCCAGGCCCGGTTCTGCTGGGCGGTGTCGGTGCCGCCCAGTTCACTGCCGGCGTTGAGTTCCAGCAGGTGGAAGCGGGTGCCGTCGTGGTAGGCGTCGGCCCGGGCGTGCAGGACGGGCGGCTGCACCGAGCCCCGGCACATCAGCTCGGCGAGCCGGTCGTCCATGCCGATGGCCGCGCAGTAGGCGCGCAGGTCCCCGCCGTAGAGGCGGGCCGGCAGCGAGGTCATGAGGGTGAAGAGGGAACGGAGGTCGTCGGCGAACTCCTCGGTCTCCGTCCGGTCGGCGAAGAGCGGGCGGTCCAGGAGCACCTGGCCGAACGACTGGGAGTAGACGGCCGGAAGGCTGAGTTTCCGCGCGGCATTCCGCAACGGCGATTCCGCCTCGGCGCACCGGTCGACATAGCGTCTGGTGACAGCGTTGATCACGAACATCCCCCTGAGCGCACTGCAACCTTTCGCCCGGGGGGTCTCCCCGGACGAGGGCGCGTCCTTTACGCAGAACGCAGGTGATGCCGGAAGCCCCTTTAGCAGTCCTCCAGCAAGACCAAGCGGAAGCTATAGCGCACCTCAGCCACGCGTCAACCGCGCATATGCCCGCGGGGATATCGTTCGGGAGCCTGACAAACTCCACAGCTACGCAGGTCACAGCGGTGCGACCGAACGGACATGGATACGCGCGGGAGTATTTGCACTTTGGCCATTTCGCACACTGGACAACGGCCGCACGAGAGGGGAAACCCCTCCCCGCACGCGGATGATCTCCCGGCGGAAAGACCGCGCACCGCCCCGGCTTCTCATCATTCCAGGTCGGAACGCACACACGAACGGAAGACAAGACTCCTCTTGCAGTAATGCGTCAGGCATCCTCCGCAGAACGAGCCAGTCTGGAAATCTTCCGTCCCCGTGACCGGAGAGCGGCGGTACGTTACTCCCGAATCCGGCGCAATCCCTGGATACCCCCCGCGCCCTCAGGCCCCGTCCGGCAGCAGGGTGCCGAGCGGGCCGAGATCGAGGTTGAGATCCTCGCGGCGCAGGCCGTGCTGGGCGCAGAGCTCGTCCATCCGCCGGTCGAGCATCATCAAGGTGGTGCCGATGGCCTCCTCCTGCCCGTCGTCGAGGTCGCCGAGGTCGAGCCTGCGCAGCGCCTGGCGCTCCATCAGCTGGCGGAGGAGTTCGACCACGGTCAGCACCAGCGCGGCCAGGTCCCGCCCGGCCTGCTGTGGGTCGATGTCGACCCGGGTCCCGGTCACAGCGGCCCCCCGTCGGCCCAGGGCGCGGGCACGCGTTCGCTGACCGAGGCGAGCAGGGCGTGCAGCGAGAGCCGGATCAGCGGCACGTCGGCGATGGCGATCACCAGGTCGCCGCTGATCACCACGCCGGTGGCCAGCACCCGGTCGAGCAGGTCGACCAGCGGCACCCCGACCGGCGCCTGGACGTGCTCCCAGTCGACCACCTCACGCGGGGGCGCCGTCACGGCCGACCCCTTCCGTCAGGGCGACCGAAGCGAAGGAGTACGGCACCCAGGGCCCGGACGCCTCGACGGCGAAGCCGCTCAGCCGGGGGTCCTGCCGCAGGGTGTCGAGGGCGGCGCTCAGCAGCCGTTCGTCGTCCTGGGGCACCAGGTACGCCCCGTTCATCACCTGCGGCCGGTCCCGCCCGGTCAGCTCCACCCCGTGCAGGGGCCTGCGTACGGAGGCGACGGCGACGGTGCGGACCACCCGGTCGACCAGGTCGACGGCGTCCAGCGCGCTCTCCTGCCGCCGTTCGCGGGTGGCTCGGCGGTCGCGGACCCGCGCCAGGTACTCCCGGCCGGTGGCGGGCTCGTCGGGCGCGGACGCCGCCGGGGGGTCCGCGTCCGCGTCCGCGTCCGGCTCCAGGAGCGGCACGGCGGTGTCGCGGTGCACCTTCACCGCCCACTCGACGTGCCCGGTGACCCGGTGCAGGGCCTCGCTCAGCCGCTCGGCGTGCTCCTCCAGGACGACCTTGGTGCGCACGTCGTTGGCGTAGAGGGTGGCGAGCGGCAGCGGCACGGTGGCGGCGCCGGCCGCGGCGGCGCTGACCACCCGGTGGTGGGTGCGGGCGCACCGCTCCAGGTCGAGGCGGTCGGTGAACCGCTGCCGCAGCGCCTCCTCGGTGAACTCGGCGGCCGGCACGTCCTGCACGACGGCGGTCAGCGAACCGAGCGGCAGCAGCCGCACCGGCCCGCCGCCGTCATGGCCGGGGCTGTGGATCTCGGGACCGCCGGTCCGGCGGACGGCGTAGACGTACGTCGCGTAGGTCATGCGGAGGCCGTCCTCTCGTTCGGGGGCCTGGTGGTCCGTTCTGCCGCGCCGTCCTCCTCGCCGTCGCCCGGGTCCAGTTCCCTGAGGCGGCCGCGGAGGAAGGCGTTCTCCTCCATGAGGGCGTCCCGTTTGGCGCGGGAGGAGAGGGCCGGGTCGGTCTCCCACCAGTCGATGCCCGCCTTCCTCGCGGTGTCGACCGAGGAGACGAACAACCTCAGGCGGATGGTGAGCAGTTCGATGTCGAGCAGGTCGATCTTGATGTCGCCGGCGATGACGATGCCCTTGTCCAGGACGCGTTCGAGGATGTCGGCGAGGTTGCCCGAGGAGGGACCGTTGTGCGGCAGCACGTCGGTCTGCTCCCAGCTCTGCAGCCCGGCCGCGCCGCCATTCACCGCCTCTCCTCCTCGTCGTCCTCGTCGTCCTCGTCGTCCTCGTCGTCCTCGTCGTCCTCGTCGTCCTCGTCGTCCTCGTCGTCGTAGCCGTCCTCGTCGTCGTACTCCCCGTCCTCGTCCTCGTCGTACCCGTCCTCGTACTCCTCCTCGGACTCCTCGTCCTCCCGCGCCTCCTCGTCGGTGCGGACCACCTCGCCGTCGCGGATCTCGCCGCGCCAGCCCTCGATCTCCGGGTCCGGGCCGAGGGTGACGTGGCGGGCGAAGTGCTTGAGGTCCAGGCGCAGCCGGCGGCCCTGGGCGCGCCAGAGGTTGCCGGTCTTCTCGAAGAAGCCCGCCGGGTAGTACTCGACGATGGCCACGACGCGGGTGAGGTGCGGCGCCAGTTCGTGGAAGGTGACGGCGCCGGCGGTGCTGGCCTTGTCCCCCTCCGAGGTCCAGACGATCCGGTCGTCGGGGACCTGTTCCTGGATGGTGGCGGTCCAGCTGCGCTCCGAGAGGAAGACCTTGGCCTTCCAGTCGGTCTCTTCGTCCTCGTTCTGGGTGACCGACTTGACGCCCTTCATGAACGAGCTGAAGTCCTCGAACTGCGTCCAGTGGTCGTAGACCGTCCGCAGCGGCACCGGGATGTCGATCGACTCGACGATGTTGGTGACCTTGGTGTCGCCGGTGGAGCCGGTGCCGCCGCCGAACGCCTCCTTGACCTTGCCGACGGCCTTGTCCTTGACGTCCTTGGCCTTCTCGGCTGCCATCGCCTTGACCGGGGACTCGCCCTCCATGATGCGCTTGCCGGCCTCGCCGGCCGGTCCGTCCACGGAGTCGGTGAGCCGCCCGGTCAGTTCGGTGACCTTCTCACCCGCCTTGTCGGCGAGGCTCTGGGCACGGGCGCTCAGGTGCGACCTTGCCTCCTCCTTGAGCCGGTCGAACGCCGAACCCTGCTCGTCGTCCTTCTTCGCGGCCATCTGCCGTCACCCCTCTCGTCCGGGGCGACGGACGCTCTTCGCCGGCGGCTTCTTCGCGGCGGACTTCTTGGCCGGTGCCTTCTTGGCCGCCTTCTTCGCCGGCGGCTCGTCCGCCGCCTTCCTGCCCGGGGCCTTCTTCCCGGACGGCTCCTTCTCCGGGGGCGGCTTCCTGGCCGCCTTCTTGGCCGGGCTGTCCTCCCCGGGCCTCCGCGCGGCGGACTTCTTCGCCGGAGGCGACTTCTTGCTGGGCGCGGACTTCTTGGCGGGCGGCGACTTCTTGGCGGCGGGGCTGCGACGGCGGGGAGCGGGCTCGGGTTCGGGCTCCTCCTCGTCCTCCTCGCCCTCGTACGCCTCGCCGAAGTCGTCGTCCTCCTCGGCGTACTCGTCCTCCGGCTCGTCCTCCGGCTCGTCCTCCCACTCCTCGTACTCGGTGTCGTCGTCCTCGTCCTCCTCCGAGCGCGGGGAGCTGAGCAGGGAGGTGCGTTCGCGGAGGGTGTCGGCGAGCGAGTCGAAGCGCCGGTCGGCCGCCGCGGTGAGGGCGCTGCGGCCCGCCGTCAGCAGGTCGCCGCGGACCTGGTCGCTGATCGCGTTGAACTGCGGGGTCTCGCGGAGCCGGCTGACTCCCTCGGTCACCAGCTCCTGCGGACTGAGCTTGAACCGGCGTCCGGCCAGATAGGTGCCGACGGTCAGGGCCAGCTTGGCCTTACGGGTGCGGCCGAGGGCGTACCCGGCGGCGACCGCGGTGGCGAGGGCCACCTTGTTCGTGTCGTTCATCAGTGACTTCCCGGGGGTGGGGGTGCGGGGTGGGTGGGAACCGGGCCCGGTGGGCGGCCCTCCAAGAGGTCCAGCAGGCGCTCCTCCTCCAGCTCGAAGCGCTCCTGGTCGATCTCGCCCTCATCCAGCGCGCGGTTGAGCGCGGCCAGGCGGGCGCGGAGCACGGCCGGGTCGGCGGTCTCGCGCCCAGCCGTCTCCTCCAGCCGGTCGGCGATCCAGGCGACGCCGCGTGCGGGGACGAGCGGCAGAGTGAGCAGTCCGGTGAGGAGCCCCATCTCAGACCGCCGCCCTGTGCGGCGCCGGGGAGGTAGGTGCCTCGGCGGGGACGAAGCTGTAGCAGGGCAGCGGGCCGGTGAGCAGCAGTTCGGCCCGGCCGGCCAGGGCGGCGGCGAGGCGGTCGGCCTCGGCGCGGAAGGCCGCCTCGGCCTCCCGGTCCAGCAGCAGCGACACGTTGAGGACGCACCCCTCGACCTGAGGGCCGTCGCACCACCGGTCCGCGAGCGGGACCAGGCTCCGGCGGACCCGTTCGGCGGCGAACCTGGCCCGCCGCTCCAGCGCGTCCGACACCGCCTGGCCGAGCCGCACACTCGCCTCGTACCCGGGGCGGCGCAGGCCACGGTCGCGCATCGCCCGCAACCCCGTTTCCTCGGCGAGGAGTTGGGCGAGGGCGGCCTCGCCCTGCGGGGGCAGCGCCTTGACGTTCATCTCGACGCGGCCGGCGACCCGCTCCAGCGCCCGTTCGTAGGCGGAGCGGCGGGTGGCCAACTGGTCGAGCAGCACGGCCTCGTCGGGCAGCACCACCCCGAACCTCATCGGCAGCACCGGCCCGTCGGCGGCGAGCGCCACCAGCAGCTCCTGGTGGGCGGTGAGATCGCGGCGCCGGGCACGCAGCCCGGCCGGGGCGCCGCCGACCACCGCCGCCGGCGCCTCGGGCCCGGTGGTGAGCAGGCGCACGGGTCCGGCGCCGACACCGGCGCGGCCGGCCGGGACCGGGTGGCCGGGTGCGACGACTCCGTAGACGTACAGGCTCATGGGTCAGCTCCTGGCCGGGCGGCGGCGGGGGCGGTCGGAAGACGACGGGGAACGCTTCTTGCGCGGCCTCGGCTTCTCGGCCCGCTCCTCCTCGGCCTCGTCGGCCTCGTCGTCGTCATCCTCACCGTCGAGGCCGAGGGCGCCCTTGACCTTGCCGCCGACCGAACTGGCGGCCCGCTTGGCCCCGGCCTTGCCGGCGGCCCCCGCCATCCCGCCCCCGAAGAGTTCGGGCACGGTCCGGCTGTGCGAGTCGCTCTCCAGGTCGAGGCGGTTGCACGCCTCGGCGAAGCGGAGGTACGTGTCGACGCTGGCGACGCAGATACGTGCGTCGATCTTGAGGATCTCGATGCCGACGAGGGAGACCCGGATGAACACGTCGATGACCATGCCGCGGTCGAGGATGAGTTCCAGGGTGTCGTAGAGCGTGCCGGCGCGCGGGGCGCAGACGAGGTCGTCGCGGTATATCGCAGGGGTCGTCATGGCGGACCAGCTTTCTCAGGTGTCGGCGGCGCCCCGCCGGTAGCGGCGTACCCGGCGGTACTCCAGGAGTTCGCCGTCACCGTCCAGTTCGACCTCGTAGGTCGCGAGCAGACTGGTGGTGTCGGGAATCCTGGGTACCTCCAGCACGTCGACGTCGACGCGCCAGCCGGGGTGCTCCTCGGCCTTGCGGACGGCCGAGACCCCCTCGGTGCGGTGGCCGATCAGGTCGGCGAGGCCCTCGCACGCCCGCTCGGCGGCACCCCGCGCACCACGTACCGGCTCCTCGCGGGAACCCTTGGAGGCGGTGGATCTCTTGGCGGGTCTGGTGCGTTGCTCTGCCATGGCCTCAGTCTCGGCAGCGCGCCGACACGCCGCCTTCGCTGATGCTCCGAACGGGGCCGGCCGCAGTCACCGCACGGGCACCGGCCCGGACATGCGAAGACCCCGCGCGACCGGGGCGGTCACGCGGGGTCCGTCGTGCGGTGCCGGGGGCTGCGGCGGGGCGATCAGCCGCCGGAGGTGTCCAGTTCGGCCTCGGGGGCGACCCCGGCGCAGTCCCAGGGGTCGTTGAGCCAGCCGTCGGGGAGGACGACGCGGTCGCGGCCGGAGGTGCGGCCGCGCGGGCCGTCGGCCCCGGCGGGCCAGGGCTGGTCGAGGTGGAGGGTGTCGAGCTGCTCGCGCAGTTCGGCGAGGGAGCAGGTGATCGCCAGGCTGCGGCGCAGGTCCGAGCCGACCGAGAACCCCTTGAGGTACCAGGCGACGTGCTTGCGGAAGTCGATCACCCCGCGCGCCTCGTCGCCGATCCACTCCCCCAGCAGTTGCGCGTGGCGCACCATGACGTCGGCGACCTCGCGCAGGGTCGGCGCGGCCGGCGCGCCCGTCCCCTCGAAGGCGGCGACCAGGTCCCCGAAGAGCCAGGGGCGGCCGAGGCAGCCCCGGCCGACGACGAC
Source organism: Streptomyces albidoflavus (assembly GCF_000719955.1). Classification (GTDB taxonomy): domain Bacteria; phylum Actinomycetota; class Actinomycetes; order Streptomycetales; family Streptomycetaceae; genus Streptomyces; species Streptomyces albidoflavus. The sequence goes on along the minus strand of NZ_JOII01000006.1, from coordinate 58,130 downwards.
CCCGTCGCACCCGGTCTCGGCCATCATGCGGACGGCGTCCGCGGCCGACCAGATGTCGCCGTTGCCCAGCACCGGGATCTCGGTGACGTGCTCCTTGAGCCGGGCGATGGCCTCCCAGTCGGCGGTGCCGCTGTAGTGCTGCGCGGCGGTGCGGCCGTGCAGGGCGACCGCCGTGACGCCCTCCTCGACGGCGATCCGGCCGGCGTCGAGGTAGGTGGTGTGGTCGTCGTCGATGCCCTTGCGCATCTTGATCGTCACCGGCAGGTCGCCGGCGCCCGACACCGCCTCGCGCAGGATGGCCCGCAGCAGGTTCCGCTTGTAGGGCAGCGCCGAGCCGCCGCCCTTACGGGTGACCTTCGGCACCGGGCAGCCGAAGTTGAGGTCGATGTGGTCGGCGAGGTCCTCGTCCACGATCATGCGGACGGCCTTGCCGACGGTGGCCGGGTCGACGCCGTACAGCTGGATCGAGCGGGGCCGCTCCGTCTCCCCGAACTGGATCAGCTGCATCGTCTTCTCGTTGCGCTCCACCAGCGCCCGCGTGGTGATCATCTCGCTGACGAACAGCCCCTTGCCACCGGAGAACTCCCGGCACAGAGTGCGGAACGGCGCGTTGGTGATCCCCGCCATCGGCGCCAGCACGACGGGCGGCGAGACGATGTGCGGGCCGATGGCGAGCGAGGCGGCCACGGGCGCGGTGGTGCTGGCGAGGGCGGGGGATGACGCGGACATCCCCCCATTGTCGCACTCCATTTTTGGAGCTTCGCTCGCCGCCGGGGCGAAGGTACGTCCGGGCATGCCGCGGGCCCGTGTCCTGCCCGGTGAAGGGGCGGGACACGGGCCCGGGGAGTGGGTCCGTGCGGGTCAGGCGTTGCCGCCCGCTTCCTGGGTCGCCTCGTCCCGCTCGGCCTCGGGGGCCTCGGCGGGGGTGTCGGCGGAGGCGGCGGCGGTGCGCTCGCGCATCTTGCGGAGGAGTTCCTGCTTCTGGTCGAGGGCGGCGGGGCGGTTGTCCGCCGCACCGCCGGGGGCGCTGGCGGGGCGTCCGTTGCGGGGCAGCTTGTTGCGCTGACCGCCGACACCGAGCAGGTTGTTGCGGCTCTTGGCCACGGGGATCTCCGTTTCTGGGCTCTGGATGACACCGCGATGCGTCGGACCGGCAGGCGACACGCGTACGCGACCCTCCACGCCGTGGCACGGCGGGCCGGTGCGGCCCGGGCGCGTGACGGACGCGGCGCGGTGAAGGGGGAAGGACGATGTGGGGGACGGGCCGCGGGCCCGCCCGCTCTCACTCGTAGAGAGGCGTCATCGAGAACATGCGGATGAGGCTACCCGGCTCGGGGAGGGCCGGCGACGCATTTTCGGCGGGGGCCCCGGACAGCCGGACGCCCCCGGTCCCGCGAGGGGAACCGGGGGCGTCCGGGAGTGCCGGGTGGGTCAGCAGCCCACGAGGCGGGCGGCCAGGTAGCCCTCGATCTGGTCGAGGGAGACCCGCTCCTGCTTCATGGTGTCGCGCTCGCGGACGGTCACCGCGTTGTCGTCCAGGGTGTCGAAGTCGACGGTGACGCAGAACGGCGTGCCGATCTCGTCCTGGCGGCGGTAGCGGCGGCCGATGGCGCCGGCGTCGTCGAACTCGATGTTCCAGTGCTGGCGCAGCGCCGCCGCCAGGCCCTTGGCCTTCGGGGACAGCTCGGGGTTGCGCGAGAGCGGCAGCACGGCGGCCTTGACCGGGGCCAGGCGCGGGTCGAACCGCATGACCGTGCGCTTCTCCAGCTTGCCCTTGGCGTTGGGCGCCTCGTCCTCGATGTAGGCGTCGAGCATGAAGGCCAGCATGGCGCGGCCGACACCGGCGGCGGGCTCGATGACGTAGGGGGTCCAGCGCTCGCCGGCCTCCTGGTCGAAGAAGGACAGGTCCTGGCCGGACGCCTTGGCGTGGGCGGAGAGGTCGTAGTCCGTGCGGTTGGCGACGCCCTCCAGCTCACCCCACTCGGAGCCGCCGAACTGGAAGCGGTACTCGATGTCGGCGGTGCGCTTGGAGTAGTGGGAGAGCTTCTCCTTCGGGTGCTCGAACCACCGCATGTTCTCCTCGCGCAGGCCCAGGCCGGTGTACCAGTTCCAGCGCTGCTCCATCCAGTACTCCTGCCACTGCTCGTCCTCGCCCGGCTTGACGAAGAACTCCATCTCCATCTGCTCGAACTCGCGCGTGCGGAAGATGAAGTTGCCGGGCGTGATCTCGTTGCGGAAGGACTTGCCCATCTGGGCGATGCCGAACGGGGGCTTGCGGCGGGAGGTCTGCTGCACCTGGGCGAAGTTGGTGAAGATGCCCTGGGCGGTCTCGGGGCGCAGGTAGGCGATGGAGCCGGAGTCCTGCGTGGGGCCGAGGTGGGTGGAGAGCAGGCCCGAGAACTCCTTGGGCTCGGTGAACTGGCCCTTGTTGCCGCAGTGCGGGCAGTTGATGTCGGCCAGGCCGTTCTCGGGGAGGCGGCCGTGCTTGGCCTCGTACGCCTCCTCCAGGTGGTCGGCGCGGAAGCGCTTGTGGCAGGAGGTGCACTCGGTCAGCGGGTCGCTGAACGTGGCGACGTGACCGGAGGCGACCCACACCTCGGAGGCGAGGATCACCGAGGAGTCGAGACCGACGACCTCGTCACGGGAGGTGACCATGTAGCGCCACCACTGGCGCTTGATGTTCTCCTTGAGCTCGACGCCCAGCGGTCCGTAGTCCCAGGCGGCGCGCTGGCCACCGTAGATCTCGCTGCTCGGGTAGACGAAGCCACGGCGCTTGCTCAGGCTGACGATGCTGTCGATCTTGTCGGCGGCCACGGTGCTCTCTTCATTACGACGAAGCGGTTGGTGGGTCCGCCGGGGCTCACGTGCGGCCGCGGCCCGGCGAATACCTCAGATTACCGGCGCCCGCACCCCCGGGATCAAATCCGCCGGAGCGCGGACGGCCGGAACGGGGCAATGCGGGCGGCCGCCCGGGACGCCATCGGGACAAGTGGGACTCCGACCCTCCGGCGGCCTCCCCCGAGTGGCGCATCCCGAGTGGCGATGAAAGGATTTTTTGACAATCGTTTCCACCTTTGTTGAAAATGAGTGTCATGAACATACGTCGTGGCCGGAATCGTTCGATCCGCATAGCCCTCACCGCCTCCGCCGCCGCCCTCTCGCTGGGCGTGCTGTCGGCATGCGGCGGAGCCGAGTCCGGCGGGAGCGCGGACGGCAAGCTCGCCGTGACCGCCTCGTTCTACCCGCTGGAGTTCCTCGTCGAGCAGATCGGCGGCGACCACGTCGACGTCACCACCCTGACCGGCCCCGGCGTCGAACCCCACGACCTGGACATCACCCCGCGCCAGACGGGCCAGATGAGCGAGGCCGACGTCCTGCTCTACCTGCGTGGCCTCCAGCCCGCCGTCGACAAGGCGGTCGACCAGGCCGGCGTGAAGAACACCGTCGACGCGGCCGACCTCACCACCCTGGAGGCGCACGGCTCCTCCAGCGGAGACGGCCACGACCACGGCGAGGGCGACGGGCACGACCACGGCGAGGAGGAGGGCCACGACCACGCCGAGGAGGAGGGCGACGGCCACGACCACGGCGACTCCGGCCTCGACCCGCACGTCTGGCTCGACCCGGTCAAGTACGCGGAGATGGCCGACGGCGTCGGCGAGGCCCTCCAGAAGGCCGACCCCGACCACGCCACCGACTACCGCAAGAACACCGAAGCCCTCACCGGCAAGCTGAAGAAGCTCGACCAGAACTACCGCGACGGTCTGAAGAACACCGACACCAGGACCTTCATCACCACCCACGCGGCCTTCGGCTACCTCGCCGAGCGGTACGGCCTGGATCAGGAGAGCATTGCCGGTGTCGACCCGGAGTCCGAGCCCAGCCCGGCGCGGATGAAGGAGCTCCAGAAGATCGCCGCACAGGAGAAGGTGACCACCGTCTTCTTCGAGACCCTGGCCAGCGACCGCACCGCCAAGGTCCTCGCCGAGGACACCGGGCTGCGCACCGGGGTGCTCGACCCGCTGGAGGGCATCACCGACAAGTCCCAGGGCGACGACTACCTGGAGGTCATGGAGGCCAACCTGGCCGCCCTGAAGAAGGCGCTCGGCGCCAAGTGACCGTCCCCGCCCCCCGCAGCCCCCGAGCCAGCACGGAGGACCCGGTGAACGCAGGAGCCTCCCCCCGCACCGACGCGGACCCGGTCGTCTCGCTGACCGACGCCGTCGCCGCCCTCGGCGCCCGCCCGGTGCTGCGCGGCATCGACCTCGCCGTGCACCGCGGCGAGGTGGTCGCCCTGCTCGGCGCCAACGGCTCCGGCAAGTCGACCGCCGTCCGCGCCGCCATCGGCCAGGTCCCGCTCACCCGCGGCGAGGTCCGCCTCTTCGGCACGCCGCTGCGCCGCTTCCGCGCCTGGTCGCGCGTGGGCTACGTCCCGCAGCGCACCACCGCCGCGGGCGGCGTGCCCGCCACCGTCCGCGAGGTCGTCTCCTCCGGCCGCCTCTCCCGGACCCGGCTGGGCCCGCTGCGCAAGGCCGACCGCGAGGCCGTCGACCGCGCCCTTGGCGCGGTGGGCCTGGCCGACCGCGCCAAGGACTCCGTCAACGCCCTCTCCGGCGGCCAGCACCAGCGGGTGCTGATCGCCCGCGCGCTGGCCGGCGAACCCGAGCTGCTGATCATGGACGAGCCGATGGCCGGCGTCGACCTGGCCAGCCAGGAGGTGCTGGCCGAGACCCTGCGCGCGCAGGTCGACGCGGGCGCCACCGTCCTGCTCGTCCTGCACGAGCTGGGCCCGCTGGAGCCGCTCATCGACCGCGCCGTCGTCCTGCGCGACGGCTGCGTGGCCCACGACGGGCCGCCGCCGAAGGCCGTCGGCCAGCACGCCCTGCCCGGCCACGACCACGTACACCCGCACGCGGCGCCCGAGAACGCCGATCCGATCCGGACGGGACTGCTCGACTGATGGACCTCTTCGACTACGCCTTCATGCAGCGCGCGCTGCTCGCCGCGGTCCTGGTCGGCCTCACCGCGCCGGCCATCGGCACCTACCTCGTCCAGCGCCGCCAGGCGATCATGGGCGACGGCATCGGGCACGTGGCGATGACCGGCGTGGCGCTCGGCTTCCTGCTCAACACCAGCCCGGTCTGGATGGCCACCGCGGTCGCCGTGCTCGGCTCGGTCGGCATGGAGCTGATCCGCTCCCGGGGCCGGACCAGCGGCGACGTGGCGCTGGCCCTGCTCTTCTACGGCGGCATGGCCGGCGGTGTCATGATCATCAACCTGGCGCCGGGCGGCTCCACCGCCAACCTCAACACCTATCTCTTCGGCTCCATCACCACGGTCTCCCCCGAGGACCTGACGGCGGTGGTCGTCCTCGCCCTGCTGGTCCTGGCCGTCACGCTGGGCCTGCGCCGCCAGCTCTTCGCGGTCTGCCAGGACGAGGAGTTCGCCCGCGTCACCGGCCTCCCGGTCCGCCTGCTCAACCTGGTGATCGCGGTGACCGCCGCCGTCACCGTCACCGTCGCCATGCGCATCGTCGGCCTGCTGCTGGTCAGCGCCATGATGGTGATCCCGGTCGCTGCCGCCCAGCGCCTCACCAAGGGGTTCGGCGCGACCCTGGCCGGCGCCATGGTCATCGGCGTGGTCGTCTCCCTCGCCGGCACCGTCACCACGTACTACGTGGACGCCCCTTCCGGCGCCGCCATCGTCCTGCTGGCCATCGTGGTCTTCCTCATCCTGAGCCTGGCCGCCACTCCCCTCGCCCGCCGCCGCGCACGCGGAACAGCGCCTTCCCCCGAGGACGTGGCATCCTGCACCCTGGACGAGGGGAAGACCGGCACCGCGGCCTCCCCGACCAACCACGACTAGACCAGAGCTTCGGGAGCCAAAGGGGCGCGTCGTTGTCGAGACGCCCGTCGCGCGCAGGCCGCGAAGCGGTTGAGCACGTCGGGTGGCTCGACAACGACGTGTGGCGCCCCGGCGGCGAGCGAAGCTCCGAATAGTGGGAAAGGACCGTGTAGTGACGACCGCAGGACCCCCCGTGAAGGGCCGGTCCACCCGGCAGCGTGCGGCGGTGGCCGCCGCTCTCGCCCAGGTGGACGAGTTCCGCAGCGCCCAGGACCTGCACGACATCCTCAAGCACCAGGGCGACTCGGTCGGGCTGACCACGGTCTACCGCACGCTCCAGTCGCTGGCGGACGCCGGCGAGGTGGACGTCCTGCGCACCCACGACGGCGAGGCGGTGTACCGCCGCTGCTCGACCGGGGACCACCATCACCACCTGGTCTGCCGGGTGTGCGGCAAGGCGGTCGAGGTCGAGGGGCCCGCGGTCGAGAAGTGGGCGGACTCGGTCGCCGCCTCGCACGGCTTCGTCGACGTCGACCACACGGTGGAGATCTTCGGCACCTGCGCCGAGTGCCACGCGAGCGCGGCCGGGCCCGAGAAGTAGGCACCGGCCCAGGAAGCCGCAGAAGGCCCCTGGGACGCGCGGGAACTCACCTGCGCGCCCCAGGGGCCTCGTCGTGCCCGCCGGGCGCCGTCAGCCCTGCTGAGGCGGTACCGAGGGCTGCGGCTCCTCGACGGCGCCGCCGAAGCGGCGGTCGCGCTGGGCGTACTCCAGGCAGGCGCGCCACAGGTCGCGGCGGTCGAAGTCGGGCCAGAGCACGTCCTGGAAGACCATCTCGGCGTAGGCGCTCTGCCAGATGAGGTAGTTGGAGGTGCGCTGCTCGCCGCTGGGGCGGACGAAGAGGTCCACGTCGGGCATGTCGGGGTAGTACAGGTACTTCTGGAGCGTCTTCTCGCCGACCTTGGACGGGTCGAGGCGGCCGGCGGCGACGTCCTCGGCCATGCGCCGGGCGGCGTCGGCGATCTCGGCGCGGCCGCCGTAGTTGACGCAGAAGTACAGCGTCATGGCGTCGTTGTCCTTGGTCTGCTCCTGGGCGATCTGGAGCTCCTGGACGACCGACTTCCACAGCTTGGGCATCCGGCCGACCCAGCGGATACGGATGCCGAGGGCGTCCATCTCGTCACGGCGGCGGGCGATGACGTCGCGGTTGAAGTTCATGAGGAAGCGGACCTCCTCCGGGGAGCGCTTCCAGTTCTCGGTGGAGAAGGCGTACAGGGAGAGGTTCTTGACGCCCATCTCCAGGCAGCCCTTGAGCACGTCCATGACGACGCCCTCGCCGACCTTGTGGCCCTCGGTGCGGGGCAGGCCGCGCTCCTTGGCCCAGCGGCCGTTGCCGTCCATGACGACGGCGACGTGGCCGGGGACCAGCTCGCCGGGGATCTTCGGCGGGCGGGCGCCCGAGGGGTGCGGCTCGGGGGTCTGGTAGTCGCGCCGGTTGCGGCCGAGGATTCCGCGTCGTGCCATGAGGTGTTCGTCTCCCAGTTCTCAAAGATCTCAGGTGCTCGGTGGCGGGCCGCCGCGCGTCGCCCCCGCCCGCGCCGGGCCGCTACTTGTCCACGTACCGCAGCGAGCGCAGTCCGCGTTCCAGGTGCCAGTGCAGGTAGGCGGAGACGAGGGAGCTGCCCTCCCGCACGTGCCGCCCCTCGCACGCGTCCGCCGACACCCAGTCGCCGCTGAGCAGCGCGCTGAGCAGGCCGACGGCCTCCGCAGAGGGTACGACGCTGCCGGGCACCCGGCACTCCCCGCAGACGCTGCCGCCGGCGGCGACGGAGAAGAAACGGTTCGGGCCGGGCATTCCGCAGCGCGCGCAGTCGCCGAGGCTCGGCGCGTAGCCGTTGACGGCGAGCGAGCGCAGCAGGAAGGCGTCGAGAACCAGCCGGGGCGCGTGCTCGCCGCGGGCGAGGGTGCGCAGCCCGCCGACGAGCAGCAGGTACTGCTGGACGGCGGGCTGGCCCTCGTGGTCGGTGAACCGCTCGGCGGTCTCCAGCATGGCGGTGCCTGCGGTGTACCGGTCGTAGTCGGTGACGATGCCGGAGCCGTACGCGGCGATGGTCTCGGTCTGGGTGCAGAGCGGCAGGCCCCGGCCGATCAGCTCGGAGCCGCGGGCGAAGTACTGCACGTCGACGTGAGAGAAGGGCTCCAGCCGGGCGCCGAACTTCGACTTGGTGCGCCGCACCCCGCGCGCCACGGCGCGGACCCGGCCGTAGCGGCGGGTGAGGAAGGTGATGATCCGGTCCGCCTCACCCAGCTTCTGGGTGCGCAGCACGATGCCGTCGTCGCGGAACAGACTCATGGGCCCCATTGTCCCGTACGGCGGGGGCCCGTCGGGTGCGCGGGGTCTCTGTACCGGGTGTGAGATCCCCGGCCGGTCAGGCGGCGGGGTTCTGCCGGAGATTGTCCACGACGCTCTCCGCGGCCTTCCTGGCGGCGCCGCAGGGGCCTGGCGCCCCGTCCTCGCCGAAGGTGTCCACCGCCGTGGAGAACACCGCGTCGTCGGAGACCCCCACGTAGAGCACGCAGTGCCGGTCCCGCCGGTCGTTCTGCTTGGCGAACACCGCCGGGTACCCCTGGAGGGTGGTCTCCTCGAAGTACGCCTGTTCGTCACGGAGGCCGTACAGGACGTCCAGGTCCGGGGTGTCACTGGGCCAGGACACCGTGACCTTGGCCCCCTCGGCCGACGCCTCGGGCTCCCACAGGCAGGCCGCTCCGGTGCCGTCGTGGAGTGCCCGGTGTTCCGTGCCCGGCGGCGCACCGGCGGCGACCGCCTGCGCGTCGGTCAGCGAGGCGCACGGATACGCCCTCTTCGCCTCGGTGGCGAGCGGCTCGTCCACCCGGGGCGCCCCGGTACGCTCCGGCGCCCCCGAGCCGCCGGGCGACGGCTGGGCCGGGGCGCACGAAGCCCCGGTGAGGACGAGGCAGGCGAGCGTCGCGCAGGCGACGGCCGTCCGGACAGGCCCGAGCCCGCCGCGCTGCGCGCGGACGCCGCCCGTGGCGCGGGTGCCGTTCATCCGGGTCCCCGCCGCTCAGGAGGGCGTGCGGGCGGCGGTGAGGAGGTCGGCCACCTCTTCGCGGGGCAGGGTGAGAGCGGCACCGACGGTGGTGAGGACGTCGCGTTCGGCCGGGGTGTAGGGGCCGTCGGCCAGCGCGATGCCGGCGGCGCGCAGCAGCAGCGAGGCGCGGCCGAGGTCGGCGAGGTGCGGGGCGAGCGGGTCGAGCGCCTCGTGCAGCTCGGCGGCGAGCGGGGCCTCGCCGTCCTCGCCGCCGGTCCGGCGCCCGGTGTCGGCGGCCAGCGCGTCGGCGACGGCGGTGAGCCGCTCGGCGGTGCACTCCTCGTCCCCGGCGTCGCGGACCGCCTCCACGGCGGCGGCCAGCGCTGTGCGCGAGCCGGTGCCGCCGGCGGCGAGGACGGCGAGGGCGACGGTGTGCACGGCGTCGCGGAGCAGGGCCGAGAAGCGGGTGGTGGTGGGCCGGGTGAGGACCTCGGTCGGGAAGTGGCCGGCGCAGGAGGCGCACTCGACGACGGGCCCGGCCTCGCCACGGGGCAGCACGGGCAGGCCGAGCAGGGTGAGCCTGCGGCGTCCGGTGCGGCGCTGGTAGTTGCGGTCGCCGCCGCAGTCGGGGCAGTGGAACTCGCCGTCGGCGACGGTGGTCCAGTGGGTGCGGACTCCGCAGACGCGCGGGCGCCGGTCCTCCGCGGCCCGTCCTGGTCGGCTCCTGGGCAGCACGTCGCACCTCCGTCGCATCTGGCGCACCGTCGCGCCGTGCCCCGCGCGGCCGTCGCCTCGTCCCGGGGGCGGCGGCTGGGCCCGCGTGGGGCTGCCGTGTGGACGTGATGTTAGCCACATGGACCGGGCGGCGTCAGCCCCGCGCGTGTGACCTGGCCGTAACCCGACGCCCCGCCGCGTACGGAACGGGCGGGGCGTCGGGCGCCGCCGGGATCAGCGGGCGGCGCGGTTGACCGCGGAGACCACGGCCTTCATGGAGGCGCGGGTGGTGTTGGCGTCGATGCCGATGCCCCAGAGCACCTTGTCGTCGATGGCGCACTCGATGTAGGAGGCGGCGACGGCGTTGGCGCCCTCGCTCATGGTGTGCTCCTGGTAGTCGAGCAGGCGTACGTCGATGCCGACGGTCTGCAGGGCGTCGAAGAAGGCCGAGATCGGACCGTTGCCGGAGCCGGTGAGGACGGTCTCCTCGCCGTCGACGACGGCCTCGGCGGTCAGCCGGTCGACGCCTTCGACGTCGGTGGTGGTCTGGCCGGCGCGGATCTGGATGCGGCCCCAGGGGTTCTCGGGGTTGGGCAGGTACTCGTCCTGGAACGTCGACCAGATCGCGGCCGGGGTGACCTCGCCGCCGTCGGCGTCGGTCTTGGCCTGGATCAGCCGGGAGAACTCGATCTGCATGCGGCGCGGCAGATCGAGGTGGTGGTCGTTCTTCAGGACGTAGGCGATGCCGCCCTTGCCGGACTGCGAGTTGACCCGGATGACGGCCTCGTAGGAGCGGCCGACGTCCTTGGGGTCGATGGGCAGGTAGGGGACGGCCCACTCGATGTCGTCGACGGTCTTGCCCTGGGCGGCCGCGTCGGCCTCCATGGCGTCGAAGCCCTTCTTGATGGCGTCCTGGTGGGAGCCGGAGAAGGCGGTGTAGACGAGGTCACCGACGTAGGGGTGGCGCGGGTGGACCTCCATCTGGTTGCAGTACTCGGCGGTCCTGCGGACCTCGTCGATCTGCGAGAAGTCGATCATCGGGTCGACGCCCTGGGAGAAGAGGTTCATGCCCAGGGTGACCAGGTCGACGTTGCCGGTGCGCTCGCCCTGCCCGAACAGGCAGCCCTCGACGCGGTCGGCACCGGCCATCACGGCCAGCTCGGCGGCGGCCACGGCGGTGCCGCGGTCGTTGTGCGGGTGGGTGGAGAGGCAGACGAACTCGCGGCGGGACAGGTTCCGCGACATCCACTCGAACCGGTCGGCGTGGGTGGAGGGGGTGGAGCGCTCCACGGTGGCGGGCAGGTTGAGGATGATCTCGCGGCCCTCCTCGGGCTGCCAGACGTCCATCACCGCCTCGCAGACCTCCAGCGCGAAGTCCAGCTCCGTGTCGGTGAAGATCTCCGGGCTGTACTGGTAGCCGAAGGCGGTCCGGGCGTCCAGCAGCTTCTCGGCGTACTCCATGACCAGCCGGGTGCCGTCGACGGCGATCTGCCTGACGTCCTCGCGCGAACCGCGGAAGACGACCCGGCGGAAGGTGGGCGCGGTGGCGTTGTACAGGTGGACCGTGGCGCGGTGGGCGCCCTTCAGGGACTGGACGGTGCGCTCGATCAGGTCCTCGCGGGCCTGGGTCAGGACGGAGATGGTCACGTCCTCGGGGATGGCGCCCTCTTCGATGATGGAGCGGACGAAGGCGTAGTCCGTCTCCCCGGAGGAGGGGAAGCCGACCTCGATCTCCTTGTAGCCCATCCGCACGAGCAGGTCGAACATCTCGCGCTTACGGGCGGGCGACATGGGGTCGATCAGGGCCTGGTTGCCGTCCCGCAGGTCGGTGGAGAGCCAGCGGGGGGCCTTGGTGACGCGCTGCTCGGGCCAGGTGCGGTCGGCCAGGTCGACGGCGTCGTAGCCGCGGTACCGGCCGGTCGGCATGCCGGAGGGGCGCTGGGTGACGCTGTCCCGGGTGAGGGGGGTCCGGCGGCTCACCGGCTGGTCGGCGGTGGCGGTACGGGATACGTCAACGGGGTTCGACATGATGCGCGGGGCTCCTCGGTGGTCCACTGGAGACGGCCGACTGGCGGCGGGTTCACCGCAACACCGAACTCCGCGGGGAGGGGGTCGACCTCGACTACAGGCCCTCGCCGCGGCAGCTAAGGAGAAGCAGCCCGTAACGCATGATGCTCCGCAGCCTAACTGAGCCGTCCCTGTTGCGCTGACGTGTATCAGTATGCGGGACCGGGGTGAGGTAACGGCCCAGAGGTGACGAGTCCCTCTATTTCGCTAATCTCCCGCACGGAGTGTTTCAGTCTGGTCACAGAGAGCAAGCCAGTCTCATGACCGACAACCAGCGCCCGACGCGCACCCCGACCGCCCGCACCGCCGCCGACTCCGCTCTGGTCCGCCCGGCCCCGCACTCCGTCTTCTGCACGATCGTGCCGCCGCACGTCCTGGACCACCTCAGCCACCTGGACGACCCGGTCCTCTCCGTCCCCGCCCGCCGCACCCTGGAGCGGGACGCCCGCGAGCGGACCCGCCGCCTCAGCGCCGTCGCCGCCACCCGCGCCGCCGCCCCGCCCGCGACGCGCCGCGCCGAGGGCGCCGAGGCCACCCCGCAGCGCACCATCTACGACGCGGAGACCCGCGAGGAGCTGCCCGGCGTCAAGGTCCGCGCCGAGGGCTCCGACCCGGGCGGCGACGCCAGCGTCAACCGCGCCTACGCCGGGCTCGGCGCCACCTTCGAGCTCTTCCTCAAGAGCTTCGGCCGCGACTCCATCGACGGCCGCGGCCTCCCGCTCAACGCCACCGTCCACTACGGCAAGGAGTACGCCAACGCCTTCTGGGACGGCGAGCAGATGGTCTTCGGCGACGGCGACGGCGAGGTCTTCCTCGACTTCACCCTCCCCGTCGACGTCATCGGCCACGAGCTGGCCCACGGCGTCACCCAGTACACGGCCAACCTCGTCTACCGCGGCCAGCCCGGCGCGCTCAACGAATCGGTCTCCGACGTCTTCGGCTCCCTCCTCAAGCAGTACACGCTGGGGCAGAACGCCGAGGACGCCGACTGGCTGATCGGCGCCGACGTGCTCGGCCCGCGCGTCGAGGGCAAGGCCCTGCGCTCCATGAAGGAGCCCGGCACGGCCTACGACGACGACGTCCTCGGCAAGGACCCCCAGCCCGGCTCCATGGCCGACTACGTCGAGACCGACCAGGACAACGGCGGCGTCCACATCAACTCCGGCATCCCCAACCGCGCCTTCTACCTGGTCGCCACCGCCCTGCGCGGCAAGGCGTGGGAGCGCGCCGGCCAGATCTGGTACGACGTGCTGACCGGCGGCGAGCTGAGCGCGCAGGCCGACTTCGCCGCCTTCGCGGCCCTCACCGCCAAGGCGGCCGAGGAGCGGTTCGGCCGGGGCGAGGAGCGCGAGGCCGTCCTCAAGGCCTGGTCCGAGGTCGGGGTGGGGGCGAACTCCTGACCGCCGGGCCGCCCGGACCCCGGTGCCGGGCGGGCGAGGCGGGTAGGGACTTGGGCATGCGCATCGACGTACGACGGACCGGCGGCTTCTCCGGCATCGAGCGGCGGGCCGGGGTGGACACCACCTCGCTCCCCGACGCCGAGGTCTGGGAGGAGCTGGCCGCCCGCGCCCTGGAAACCGCCACCCCCGCCCCGGCCACCGGCGTCCCCGACGGCTTCGCCTACCAGCTGACCGTCGACGGCCACTCGGCCCACTTCACCGACCCCCACCTGACCCCCGCCCAGCGCGAACTGGTCTCCCGGGTGCTGAAGGAGGGAGCTTAGGCGCCACCGTCCGGAGCGGGCGGGCCCGGGACCGGGTCCGCCCGCTCCGTCGCCCGAAGGCCCTGCGGCCTCAGAAGCCCAGGCGGCGGAGTTGCTTCGGGTCGCGCTGCCAGTCCTTGGCGACCTTGACGTGGAGGTCGAGGAAGACCGGGGTGCCGAGAAGGGCCTCGATGTGCTTGCGGGACTTCACGCCGACCTCCTTCAGGCGCTTGCCCTTGGGGCCGATGATGATCCCCTTCTGGCTGGGGCGCTCGATGAAGACGTTGGCGTGGATGTCGAGCAGCGGCTTGTCGGCGGGACGGTCCTCGCGGGGCAGCATCTCCTCGACGACGACGGCGATGGAGTGCGGCAGCTCGTCGCGGACACCCTCCAGGGCGGCCTCGCGGATCAGCTCGGCCACCATGACCTGCTCGGGCTCGTCGGTGAGGTCGCCCTCGGGGTAGAGCGCGGGGCCCTCCGGCATCAGCGGGGCCAGGAGGTCCGTCAGCAGCTCGACCTGGTCGCCCTTGACGGCGGAGACCGGGATGATCTCGGCCCACTCGAAGCCCAGCTCGGCCGCGAGCTGGTCGACGGCGATCAGCTGCTCGGCGAGCTGCTTGCCGTCGACCAGGTCGGTCTTGGTGACGACGGCCACCTTCGGGGTCTTCTTGATCCCGGCGATCTCCTTGGCGATGAAGCGGTCGCCGGGGCCGAGCTTCTGGTCGGCCGGGAGGCAGAAGCCGATGACGTCGACCTCGGCCCAGGTGGTGCGGACCACGTCGTTGAGCCGCTCGCCCAGGAGGGTGCGCGGCTTGTGGAGGCCGGGGGTGTCGACCAGGATCAGCTGCGCATCGGGCCGGTGGACGATGCCGCGCACGGTGTGGCGGGTGGTCTGCGGCCGGTTGGAGGTGATCGCGACCTTCTGCCCGACGAGTGCGTTCGTCAGGGTGGACTTGCCCGCGTTCGGACGGCCGACGAAGCACGCGAAGCCCGCGCGGTGCGCGGGGGTGGCGGAGGAGGAGGGGGCGCTCATGCGCCCATTGTCCCCGATGCGTGGGGGTCCTTGGACCCCGGGTTCTGGGGGTGGCCTGTTTGGCCTTGGCCCTGGCTGTGGCCCGGGGAGCCTTGTCTTTGGTGCCCTGACGGGCGGGGAGGGTGGCTTGGGTTCGGTGGGCCGCCGCCCGTACAGGATGGCCTCAAACGCCGGCCGGGCTGATTTTTGGCCTCAGGCGCCGGCCGGGCTGATTGTTGGCCTCAAGCGCCGGCCGGGCTGAGTTGGGGCTCAGGTCCGGTGGGACGCCGCGCGTACAAGATGGCCTCAAGCGCCGGCCGGGCTGTTCTTGGGCCGGTCGGGGTGGTGAGTGTGGTGCTCAGGTTGTGGTGAGGGTGTCGTGGACTGTGCCGTCGGGGGTGGCGAGGTGGATGGGGGTGGTGGGGCCGCCGAGGTCGGTGACGGCGGAGCGGTCCTCCGGGGGGAGGTGGTCGGCCGTGGTGACGACGGCGGCGGCTTCGAGGGAGCGGGCGCCGGAGGCGACGGCCATGGCGACGGCGGTGCGCAGGGCGCTGAGCTGGAGGGAGTCGAGGGTGACGGTGCCGGCGACGTAGGTGCGGCCGGTCTCGTCGCGGACGGCGGCGCCCTCCGGGACCCCGTTGCGGGCCCGGGCGGAGCGGGCCAGGGTCACGATCTTGCGGTCCTCGGGGTGCAGCTCGGTGCTCTCGGTCATGGTCCCGAGCATAAGAGGTGCGCGGTGCGGGGCCTCAGGGCCGGTCGAGGCGGAGGCGGACCGCGCGGGGCAGGCCCGCCACCACCAGGTCGTAGGAGTCCTCGATCAGTTCGCGGAGCTGGCGGGGCGGGAGCGGGGCGACGGTGACCGTGTTCCAGTGGCGCTTGTTGAGGTGCCAGCCGGGGACGATCCCGGGGTGGGCGGCGCGCAGGCGTACCGCCTCGTCCGGGTCGCACTTGAGGGAGATCTTCAGCGGGTCGGCGCCGAGGTCGGTGAGGGCGAAGACCTTCCCCTCGACCTTGAAGACGGAGGTCTCCGGGTCGAAGGGGAACTCCTCGGCGGCTCCGTTGAAGGAGAGGCAGAAGGCCCGCAGGCCCTCCGCGTCCAGGGCGTCGTCCGTACCGCTCCCGCGCGTGTTCACCAGTCGGTCTCCCGGTCCTCCTCGGCGGCGACGGCTTCCGCCGCCTCGTGCTGGTCGAGCGGTTCGACGAGGACCGTCGCGACCTTGTTCCGGCGGCCGGCCGAGTCCTCGGCGGTGAGGCGCAGACCGCGCCCGTCGGGGAGCGGGACGACCGCGCCCGCCCCGGCGATCGGGACCCGGCCGAGCGCCTTGGCGAGCAGGCCGCCGACGGTCTCCACGTCCTCGTCGTCGTAGGACTCCAGGCCGTAGAGGCGGCCGAGGTCGCCGATGTCGAGGCGGGCGGTGACGCGGCAGCGGCCCTCCCCCAGCTCCTCGACGGGCGGCAGCTCCCGGTCGTACTCGTCGGTGATCTCGCCGACGATCTCCTCCAGGATGTCCTCGATGGTGACGATCCCGGCGGTGCCGCCGTACTCGTCGATGACGACGGCGACGTGGTTGCGCTGCTGCTGCATCTCGCGCAGCAGGTCCCCGGCGTTCTTGGTGTCGGGGACGAAGACGGCGGGCCGCATCGCGGTGGAGACCAGTTCGGTCTCGGCGTCGCGGCTGATGTGGGTCTTGCGGGCGAGGTCCTTGAGGTAGACGACGCCGACGACGTCGTCCTCGCTCTCCCCGGTCACCGGTATCCGCGAGAAACCGGAGCGCAGGGCGAGGGTGAGGGCCTGGCGGATCGTCTTGTACCGCTCGATGGAGACCAGGTCGGTGCGGGGCACCATCACCTCGCGGACGAGCGTGTCGCCCAGTTCGAAGACGGAGTGCACCATGCGGCGCTCCTCGTCCTCGATGAGCTGCTCCTTCTCGGCGAGGTCGACCAGCGCCCGCAGCTCCGCCTCGCTGGCGAACGGGCCCTGCCGGAACCCCTTGCCGGGGGTGAGGGCGTTGCCGAGCAGGATCAGCAGCTTGGGGACCGGGCCCATGATCCGGGCGAGCGGCAGCAGGACGTACGCGGCGGCCGTGGCCGTGTTCAGCGGGTGCTGGCGGCCGATGGTGCGCGGGGAGACCCCGACCGCCACGTAGCTGACCAGGACCATCACCGCGATGGCGACGGCCAGAGCCTCCCAGGTGACGCTGATCCGCTCGACGCAGACGTACGTCACGAGGGCGGCGGCGGCCATCTCGCAGGCGACCCGGACGAGCAGCGCGACGTTGAGGTAGCGCGTGGGGTCCTCGGCGACCTGGGCCAGCTTGGCGCTGCCGCGCCGGCCCGCGCGGACGGCGCCCTCGGCCCGGAAGCTGGAGACGCGGGCCAGCCCCGCCTCGGCGCAGGCGGCCAGCCAGGCGACGACGACCAGCAGGACGGCGCCGGTGAGCAGGCCGCCGATCATGAGACGGTCGGGGCCGGGGAGGGGCCGGTCAGCCCGTTCTCCTCGCGCCAGCCGTCCACGATGGCCTGCTGGAGGCCGAACATCTCGGCCTTCTCGCCCGGCTCCTCGTGGTCGTAGCCGAGCAGGTGCAGCACGCCGTGGACGGTGAGGAGCTGGAGCTCCTCGTCCATGGAGTGCTGGGTCGGCGCGTCCTGACCCTGCTGCCGGGCGACGTCCGGGCAGAGCACGATGTCGCCGAGCAGGCCCTGCGGGGGCTCCTCCTCGTCCTTGACCGGCGGACGCAGTTCGTCCATCGGGAAGGACATGACGTCGGTGGGCCCCGGCAGGTCCATCCACTGGATGTGCAGCTGCTCCATCGCCTCGGGGTCGACGACGATCACCGACAGTTCCGAGAGCGGGTGGATACGCATCCTCGCCAGCGCGTAGCGGGCGATGTCGAGGATCGCGCGCTCGTCGACCTCGGTTCCGGACTCGTTGTTGACGTCGATCGACATGGTGCTGCTGTACTCCTGCTGGGCGTGCCCGGGGGCGCGGACGGAGGAGGCCGCCTCAGCGGCCGTCTCGGTTGTCGTACTTCTCGTACGCCTCGACGATACGGCCGACCAGCTTGTGCCGGACCACGTCCTCGGAGGTGAGGCGGGAGAAATGGACGTCGTCCACGCCCTCCAGGATGTCCTGCACCTGGCGCAGGCCGCTCTTGGTGCCGCTCGGCAGGTCGACCTGGGTGACGTCACCGGTGATGACGATCTTCGACTCGAAGCCCAGCCGGGTGAGGAACATCTTCATCTGTTCCGGGTTGGTGTTCTGGGCCTCGTCGAGAATGATGAACGCGTCGTTGAGCGTCCGGCCGCGCATGTACGCCAGCGGGGCGACCTCGATGGTCCCGGCCGCCATGAGGCGGGGGATGGAGTCGGGGTCGAGCATGTCGTGCAGCGCGTCGTAGAGCGGGCGCAGGTACGGGTCGATCTTCTCGTACAGCGTGCCGGGCAGGAAGCCGAGCCGCTCGCCCGCCTCGACGGCCGGCCGGGTCAGGATGATCCGGTTGACCTGCTTGGACTGGAGCGCCTGCACGGCCTTGGCCATCGCCAGGTAGGTCTTGCCGGTACCGGCCGGGCCGATGCCGAAGATCACCGTGTGCTTGTCGATGGCGTCGACGTACCGCTTCTGGTTGAGCGTCTTCGGGCGGATGGTGCGGCCGCGCGAGGAGAGGATGTTCTGGGTCAGGACCTCGGCCGGGGTCTCCTCCGGGCCCGTGCCCTCCTCGCTCGCCCTCAGCATGGCGATCGAGCGTTCCACTGCGTCCTCCGTCATCGGCTGACCGGTGCGGAGCACCAGCATCATCTCGTCGAACAACCGCTGGACCAGGGCGACCTCCGCCGGGTCGCCGGTCGCGCTGATCTCATTGCCCCGGACGTGGATGTCGGCTGCCGGGAAAGCCTTCTCGATCACGCGCAGCAGCGCGTCTCCGGATCCCAGCACGGTCACCATCGGGTGCTTCGCCGGAACGGTGAACTGGGCGCGCGCCTGCCCCCGTGCGGGGCTCGGTCCTGTCGGTGTCTGCGTCATGGGCCGGCTTTTCAGCCTGCTCGTCCTCCTCGCTCAGGGAAGCCGTCCTCCGACGGCCCGCCTAGACCCCCAGCGTACGTCCCCGCCCACCTCCACCCGAAGAGCTTTTCGACATGCCGCCACCCGCGCGCCCCGGCCGTGCGGGAGCCGCCTGGAGGTGGCGTCGGCCCGGGGTGCACGTCCGCGTGAATTTCTGGAGCGTTTTTCCAGAAAGTGCTTCCCCTCCCTGTACCCGCTGGCCAGACTTCGCCTGGATCAGACGGTGTGCCACGGGGGAGAAGAGTGGGCGTGTTCGACCTGACCGGCAGCGGGGCCGAGCCGCTGCGACCGGACGACCCGGCCCACATCGGCGGCATCCGCCTCGCGGGCCGTCTCGGGACGGGCGGGATGGGGCGCGTCTTCCTCGGCGTCCACGAGGGGCGGTACGTCGCCGTCAAACAGGTGCTGCCCTCGGTCGCCGGCGAGGACCAGGACTTCGTCCGCCGCTTCGGCCACGAGCTGGACAACCTCTCCCGGCTGCCCCCGGAGGCCACCGCCCCCCTGCTCGCCAGCGACCGCGACGCCCGTCCCCCGTGGCTCGCCACCGCCTACGTACCCGGGCTCACCCTGAGCGACGCCGTCCGGCTCCACCAGGGCCCGCTGCCCGCCGAGGCGGTCTGGCTGCTGCTGCGCGAGGCCGCCGCAGGGCTGGTCCCGGTGCACGGACTCGGCATGGTCCACCGGGACCTGAAGCCGTCCAACGTGATGCTGACGGTCGAGGGCGCGACGGTCATCGACTTCGGCGTGGCCCGGGCCACCGAGCAGAGCCAGCTGACCCGGAGCGGCGTGGTGGTCGGCACCCCCGCCTACATGGCCCCCGAACAGGCCGTCACACGACGCGACCTGACCGGCGCCGTCGACGTGTTCGCGCTGGGCTCGGTCATCGCCTACGCGGCGGGCGGCAACCCGCCCTTCGGCGAGGAGTCCGGCCCCGCCGTCCTGTACCGCATCGTGCACGAGGAGCCCGACCTGGAGGCGGTACGGGAGCTGGACCCCGCCCTCGCCGACCTCGTCACCGCCTGCCTCGCCAAGGACCCCGAGGCCCGTCCCACCGCCGCCGAGCTGGTCCGGCGCGCCACGGAACACGGCCCGTCCACCGCGCCCCTGTGGCCGGACTCCTTCAGCGCCGACCTGGCCGCGAAGGCGGCCTTCGCTGCGCACGTCCAGGAGCCCGGTTCCCCGCCCCCCGTCTCCGTCGAGACGCTCAACCTGGGCAGGAAGTCCGGCCCGAAGCCTCCCGCCGAGCGCCGCCGCACCCGCGTCCTCCTCGCCGTCGTCCCCGTCGTCATCGCGGGCGGCGCGACCCTCGCCGTCCAGCTGCTCCCCCACATCTCCGACGCCGACGACCCCACCGGCCCCGCTCCCTCCCTCAGCGCCTCGGCCCCCACCACCCCGGGCACGGGCCCGTCCGGCCCGGCCTCCCCCGCAACGTCCGCCAAGGACAAGGAGAAGGAGAAGGACGAGAAGAAAGATGCGGACGGGGACAAGGAAGACAAGGACGCCGACAAGGGCGCAGGCCAGGGGAACGACTCGGAGAACGGAGCCGATGCCCCCGGCACCGGGGACAAGGGCAACGGTTCCGGCGGCTCCAGCTCCTCCGGCGCCGGTGGCGGCTCCGCCCCCACCGAAGACCCCGACGGGGACGCCAAGCCCCCGTCCGGCGCCCACCGCTACCGCAACGGCGAGAACGCCAAATGCCTGGCCGCCCCGTTCAACAGCCCACCCACCACCGCCGCCTGCAACGGCTCCGGCACGGTCTGGGCCTTCCGCCCCCTCTCGGACGGCTCTTTCGAGATCGTCCACGAGTCGGGCCGCAGCTGCCTCTCCTCCGGCGCCGGAGGCACCCTGCTCCTCTCCTGCAACCAGGCCGAAAGCCGCCGCTGGCGCACCGGCCCAGAAGGCACCCTGAAAAGCGTAGGCACCGGCGGCTGCCTCGACACAGTCAACGGCTCCCGCATCACCACCACCCAGTGCACGGGAAGCCCGTCCCAACGCTGGACAGCGACCTGAGGCCAAATCAGCCCGGCCAGAACCCAGCCCGGCCAAATCCAGCCCGGCCGGCGCTTGAGGCCATCTTTGACCGCCACGGTCGAACGGCCCGCACATCCCGGCACATCCCAGCCCGGCAAACCCCCAGCCCGGCCGGCGCTTGAGGCCATCGTGAACCGGCACGGAAAGCCGGACAGCACCCCCCACCGACAGCCCGGCCGGCGCCTGAGGCCACCTCCATGACCGGCACGGTCAAGGGGCGCCCCCGCCAAGCGAACAGCCCGCCCGGCACATGAGGGTCACACCCTGCCGACCACCAGCCCGCGAATCCCCTCCCCCACCTCTTCGGGGTACCGCACGACCTTCCCGAACCCCAGCCGCACCTCCTGGTGGCTGCGCCCGGCGTGCTCGAACCGCAGGGTGATCCCGTACTGGTCGAGCCGGGCGGGACGCACCCGCACGGCAGCCGCCCGTACGTCGGCGGGGGCGAGCCGCGCCAGCGCCCGCACCATGTCCTCGTGGGCCGAGTCGAGGTGGGAGAGGAGTTCGGCCTCGGCGCGGGCCAGCGGGTCGGGCTGGGCCACGACCAGTTCGTCGACGCCGATGCGGCGGCTGCGGCCGTGCTCGGCGAGGACGGCGTACTCGGTGTGCAGGTGCAGGCCGCGGTCGGCGGCGGTGCCGAGCCAGCCGTGCAGGCTGAGCCGGGCGCGGACGCGGTCGCGCAGGTGGACGGGGGCCACGTCGGTGAACTCCACGACGGCGGGGAGGGTTCCGCCGAGGGAGGCGTCGAGTTCGGCCCCGAGGTGCTCGCCGGGCGGGTCGTGGAGGGTGAGGCCGCCGCTGGCGTCCACGGTGTGCAGGCCGACCAGGCCGATGCTGTGGCCGTCGGTGGTGACGGTCAGTGAATCCGCGGCCTCGACCACGGAGCGGACTCGCTGGGCGGGGGTCGGCTCCCCGTCTCGGGCGTGCGCGTACATCAGGTGCCCCTTCGGTAAGGTAAGGCTTACCTTAGCGACCTCCGAGGGTGGGGGGAACCCGACCCCCCGTGCGGGTTCACCCGGTCGGGGGACGCGCCGTCAGGCGGACCTCCCGAAACCGATGGTCGGCACCGCGCGCCGCAGCGGCCAGGCCGTGGCCGGCACCTCGGGGACCAGGTCCTCCAGGAAGGCGTACCGCCGCAGCGCCTGCGGGTCGTGGCCGTGGGCGGAGCGCGCCGAGGTCCGGGTGTACGCCCGCACCCGCCGCCACCAGGCCGCCACCTCCGTCCACCCCGGCGCCGAGAGCGAGCCGCCGAACTCCTGCACCGAGAGCGCCGCCGTCAGCCCGGCGAAGGCGAGCCGGTCGGCCAGCGGCCACCCGGCGAGCGTCCCGGTGACGAACCCGGCGACGAAGACGTCCCCCGCGCCGGTCGGGTCGAGCGCGTCGACCGCGATGGCGGGCACGTCGGCGGTCTCCCCGGTCCGCCCGTCGACGGCGTACGCCCCCTGGGAGCCGAGGGTGACGACGGCGAGCGGCACCCGGTCGGCCAGCGCGCGGGCCGCCGCCCGGGGGCAGTCGGTGCGGGTGTAGCGCATCGCCTCGGCGGCGTTGGGCAGGAACGCCTCGCAGTGCTCCAGGTCGGGCAGGGCGTCCAGGTCCCAGGTGCCGGTGTCGTCCCAGCCGACGTCGCCGAAGACGCGCGTACCGGCGCGGGCCGCCTCGGCGATCCAGGGGGCGCGCACGCCGGGCGCGAGGGCGGCCACCGCGGCGCGGGCGCGCGGCGGGTGGGCGGGGACGGGGGCCAGGTCGACGGGGGCCTCGTGGCCGTGCGAGACCATCGTCCGCTCGTCCTCGTAGGCCATCGAGACCGTCACCGGGGAGTGCCAGCCGCCGACGCGGCGGGAGCCGGTGAGGTCGATCCCCTCGCCGCTCTCCAGCGCGTCCCAGCAGTACTCGCCGTAGTGGTCGTCACCGAAGGCGGCCGCCAGTGCGGTGCGCAGGCCGAGGCGGGCGAGGGCGGTGGCCATGTTGGCGACGCCGCCGGGGCTGGAGCCCATGCCGCGCGCCCAGGACTCGGTGCCGCGCACCGGTGCCGAGTCGAGGCCGGTGAAGATGATGTCGAGGAAGACCGTGCCCGTCAGGTAGACGTCCACCGGCGGGTCGCCGGGGCGGCGCAGCCCCGCCAGTGGGTCCACACCGGCGGTGCGGTGCGGCGTGCGGTCTCCTTCGGCCAGGCTCACGGCGGACTCCCCTGCGTGGTGCGGATCTGGACAGTCTGCCCGACCGCGTACCCGTTCCATGCGGTACGTTCCGCCCCATGAGGCTGACGATTCTCGGGGGCGGCGGCTTCCGCGTCCCGCTGGTGTACCGGGCGCTGGCGGGGAGCGAGGTCGACACCCTGACCCTGTACGACACCGACCCGCTGCGGGCCGGCGTGATGCGCTCGGTCCTCGACGGGCTGCCGCGTCCGGCGGACGGCGGCGGACTGCCGCGCGTGGTGGTCGCCGAGAGCCTCGACGAGGCGGTGCGCGGCGCCGACTTCGTCTTCTCCGCGATCCGGGTCGGCGGCACCGCGGGCCGCGTCGCCGACGAGCACATCCCGCTCTCCGAGGGGCTGCTCGGCCAGGAGACGGTGGGCGCGGGCGGCGTGCTGTACGGACTGCGTACCGTCCCCGTGGCGCTCAGGATCGCCGAGCGGATCGCCGAACTCGCCCCCGGCGCCCGGGTCATCAACTTCACCAACCCGGCCGGGACGGTCACCGAGGCGATGGCCTCCGTGCTCGGCTCGCGGGTGACCGGCATCTGCGACTCCCCGGTGGGCCTGGTCCGCCGGGCGGCCCGGGCGGCCGGCGCCGACCCGGACACCGTCGGCTACGACTACGTCGGCCTCAACCACCTCGGCTGGCTGCGCTCCCTCACCACCCCCGACGGCCGCGACCTGCTGCCGGGGCTGCTCGCCGACGAGGCGGCGCTCGGCTCGTTCGAGGAGGGCCGCCTCTTCGGCGCGACCTGGCTGCGGGCGCTGGGCGCGCTGCCCAACGAGTACCTGCACTACTACTACTTCCGCCGCGAGACGCTGGCGGCGGTACGGGCGGCCGAGCAGACCCGGGGCGCCTTCCTCGACGGGCAGCAGTCCGCCTTCTTCGCCGAGGCCCAGCGGCAGCCCGAGCGGGCCTTCGCGCTCTGGGAGCGGACCCGCCTGGAGCGCGAGGAGACGTACATGGCGGAGAGCCGGGCGGCCTCCGGCGGCTGGGAGCGGGACACCTGCGACCTGGACGGCGGCGGGTACGACCAGGTGGCGCTGGCCCTGATGCGGGCGCTGGCCCGGGACCGGCCGGCCCGGCTCATCCTCAACGTGCGCAACGGCGCGGGCGGGCCCGGCGCCCCGCTGGTGCTGCCGGCGCTGCCGGCCGACGCGGTGGTCGAGACGGTGTGCGAGGTGGACGGTTCCGGGGTGCGGCCGGTGGTGTCGCCGGTGCCGCTGGGCCCGGCGGAACTGGGGCTGGTGCTCCAGCTGAAGGCGGTGGAGCGGGCCACGATCGAGGCGGCGCTCTTCAAGGACCGCGAGGCGGCGCTGCGCGCGGTGGCGCTGCACCCCCTGGTCGACTCGGTGGCGGCGGCCGAACGCGTCCTGGCCCGCGCGGGGGCGTGACACCGGCGCACGGACGGTACGGAGAGAGCGCGGCACGCTGACGGGCGCACGCCCGGGGTGCCGTGCGGCGAGCCCCGGTGCGCTCGGCCAGGTGGCGGATCACGGGCGGAGTTCCGGGCGGCGGGCGGGGAGTCTCCGAGGCGTGCCCGCACGGATGGGGGGCGTAATCGGCGCGAAGAGGCGCGCGCCGGGGTGCTTCCGCCTGGCGGAGCGTCAGACGACGGGCCGGGGCGCGTGTCAGCGCCTCGGCCCGTTTCGTGCGCACTCCCCTCGGCGAACGCTAAGCGGAACCTCAACACGCCCCCCTGAGCTGGGAGTTCAGCCGGGGATACCCGGGTAAGCGGAATGCAAACATAATGTGACCGGCATCACTGCGGGTTGGCTGTCCGGCGCGTCCGCGCGCTTGATACAAATTGGCCCGCGCTTCCCCCCACTCGTGGTCGGAACGGAAGCGACTCCCACCTCTCTCGCTTCCTGCGTGCCTTCTCGGCATGCCTTCTTCAAGGAACGCCTGTGTCCTCGCGCCACCGTGCCGCCTGGCCCCTCGTCGCCCTGTTCACCGCCGGCTACCTCGCCTCGTACCTGCTGCCGACCCTGGTCGGACGGCTCGACGACCACCTCCCCCTCACCACCCCCCAGGCCGGAGTCCTCGGCAGCGTCCTGCTGCTCTGCTCCGCGTCGGCCGGTTTCCTCCTCGCCTCGCGCGTGGAGCGGCTCGGCGCGCGGCGGCTGTCGCGGGCGGGACTGCTGCTGACGGCCGCCGGGTACGGCACCGCCGCCGCGACCACCGTGCTGCCGCTGGTGGTGGCCGGCGCCGCCGTCGGCGGGTTCGGCTCGGGCACCACCATGACGGTCGCCGCGGGCCGGATCGCCGCCCGGCGCGACCCGCACCGCGCCTCCACCCTCGGGCTGCTCGCCGTCTCCGCCACGGCGGGCGCCCTCTACCTGATACTGCCCGCGCTCGGCGGCGGCCACGGCCTGCCGCTGGCGGCGGTGGCCGTGGTGGCCCTGCTCGTCTGGCCCGCCACCGGCCACCTCCCCGACAGCCGCGACCCCTCCGTGGCCACCGTCGGCTCCCCGCTGCCGCACCGGCGCGCGGGCGGGGTGCTGGCCGGGGCGATCGTCCTGTGGGCGCTCTGCCAGAACGCCCTGTGGGGCGTGAGCGGCCGGATCGGCACCGACCAGGCCGGGCTGAGCGAGGCCGCCGTCGGCGCGGTCTTCGCCGCGGCCCTCGGCGCCGGGCTCCTCGGCATCCTCGGCGCGAGCGCGCTGGGCGCCCGGTTCGGCCGGGCCGCACCGATCGGCGTCGGCACCGTGCTGATCGCCGGCTGCATCGCGGCCAGCGCCCGCGCCGACGGGCTCACCGCCTTCGCCACCGGGGAGATCGCCTGGAACACCCTCTACCCCGCCGTCCTCTCCTACCTGATCGGCCTCGGCGCCCACCTCGACCCGCGCGGCCGCTGGGCCGTGATGGTCGGCTCGGCCTCCGCGCTGGGGGTGGCCTTCGGCCCGCTCGCCGGTTCGCTCCTCTCGGAGCACGCCGGGTTCCCGGTGATGGGGCTGGTGCTCGGCACGACCCTGGTGCTGCTGGCGGCGCCGCTCACCCTGGTCGCCGTCCACACCACCACGCGCCCGCTCTCCTTCGGCCTGGTCCGCCGCGGGGGCCTCACCGCCACGGGCACGCCCCCGCTGCCGGTGCCCCCGCTCGGCACCCCCGAACAGCCGCTCGCCCCGCTCTCCGTCACCGGCCGCCACCTCACCCGGCGCGCCCTGAGCACCGCCGGACCCGGCAACGGGCCGGGCGCGGGCGGCGGTGCGGGCGACGGCGGCTGACGCTCACGGCCCCTCGTGGAGCTGCCGCAGCTCCACCGGGGCCGGGGGCGGCAGCGCGTCCCGGCGGGCCCCGTCCGCCGCCGGGACGGCCCGGAACGACTCCAGGAGGTACGCGGTCAGGCGGCGGGAGGCGGCCTCGTCGGCGCCGGCCAGGCCGTTGTTGGCGAGCAGCACCAGGACGACGTCACTGGGGTCGAAGTCGGGGCGCAGCACCCCGGCCTCCTGGGCGCGCCGCACCAGCAAGGCGAGCTTCTCCTCGGCGCGCTCCCGCTCGCCCCCGGGGTCGAGCAGGCCGGGGAAGCGGGCGAGGAAGGCGGCGGTGAAACCCCGGTCGCGGGCCTGCATGGCGCAGACCTTCTCCACCAGCGAGCGGAAGCCGCGCCACGGGTCGGGGTCGGCCAGCGCCTCGTCGAGGACGGCCGCGCACGCCTGGAACTGCTCGGTGAACGCCTCGGCGACCAGCGCGTCCCGGGTCGGGAAGCGCCGGTAGAGCGTGGCGACGCCGACGCCCGCGCGCCGCGCGATGGTCGTGACGGGGACGTCGATGCCGTGGGCGGCGTAGGCGGCGCGGGCCGCCTGGAGGATGCGGGCCCGGTTGTGGCGGGCGTCGGCGCGCAGGCCGTCGGCGGGGCTGTTCCGAGAGGGCTGAGCAGGCATGTCTCTCACTTTAGGCCAAGTGGAAGGGTTCCTCCGGTTAGCCGGTTAGCGTGGAGGACGGGCCCGGCCCAGGGCCCCGCCTCCACTCTCCCGCTCCCCCTCAAGGACCCGCCATGACCACGATGCGCGCCGCCCTCTTCGACCGCTACGGACCGCCCGAGGTCCTCTACGAGGGGCGTCTTCCCGTCCCCGTGCCGAAGCCGGGCGAGGTGCTGGTCAAGGTGCGCGCCACCAGCGTCAACGGCGGCGAGCTGGCCGGGCGCGCGGGCCGGGTCCGGCTGGTGACCGGCCGCCGCTTCCCGCAGCGCACCGGCATCGACTTCACCGGCGAGGTCGCCGAGGTCACCCCGGGCGTGCGCGGCCCGGCCGTCGGCGACCGGGTGTGGGGCGTGCTGGGCCGGACCATGGGCAGCGCCGCCGAGTACCTCGCGATCCGCCCCGACCGGATCGCGCGGGCCCCCCGGACGGTCAGCCTCACCGAGGCCGCCTCGCTGCCCGCCGGCGGCACCACCGGCCTGACCGCGCTGAAGGCCCACGCGGGCCTGCGCCCCGGCGAACGCCTGCTGGTGCGCGGCGCGGCGGGCGGCGTCGGCAGCGTCGCCGTCCAGCTCGGCAAGGCGCTGGGCGCCCATGTCACGGCGGTGGCGGGGCCCCGCCTGCTGGACTTCGTGAAGGAACTGGGCGCCGACGAGGCGTACAGCTACACCGAGTACGGCCCCGGCGACCTCGGTCCCTTCGACGTCATCATGGACACCGCCGGGACCGACCACCGCCTCTGGCGGCGCCGGCTGGCGCCGGGCGGGCGGATGGTCGCGATCAGCTTCGACCTCGACCACATCCCGTCGAGCCTCGGCTACCTCCTCGCCTCCACCGTCCACGGCAAGGGCCGCGTCCGCTTCTTCAGCGGCAACCCCCGCACCGCCCTCCTGCGCGAACTCACCGGCTACGTGGACAGCGGCGCCCTGCGCCCGGTGGTCGACACGGTGCGCCCGCTCGCCGGCCTCGCCGACGCCCACCGGGCCCTGGAGTCCGGCGGGGTCCGCGGCAAGCACGTGATCCAGGTCGCCGAGGAGACGGCGGCCTGACCGCCGCCCGGCCCGTGCGGGACCGGACGGCGGCCGGGAACTCCGTCTGTCAGCCGGGCAGTTCGGCCTCCAGCAGATCCGCCGCGCGGGCGGTGCCGCCCTCGGCCCGCAGCTCGGCCCGGAGCTTCGCGGAGCGGGCGGCGACCTCCGGGTCGGTGGTGAGGGCGGTGAGCGCGGAGCGCAGCGCCCCGGCGGTGGCCTCGGCCGTGTCGATCCGCCGGGCCACCCCGAGGGCGGCCAGCTGGTCGGCGTTGGCGAACTGCTCGGCGCCCTGCGGCACCGCGATCATCGGCACCCCGAAGTACAGCCCCTCACTGGAGCCGCCCATCCCCGCGTGGGTGACGAAGGCGTCGGCCTGCGCCAGGACGGAGAGCTGCGGCACCCAGCGGTGCACCTCCACGTCGTCCGGGAGCGGGCCGAGCACCGCCGGGTCGGTGTGCCTGCCGATCTGGAGCACGGCGTGCCAGCCCGGCAGGGCGTCCCCGCCGAACGCCTCGACGCACGCCCGGTAGAAGCCGGGCTGCTGGGTGTAGGCGGAGCCGAGCGAGACCAGGACGACCTTTTCGGCCCCGGCCGGGCGCTGCCAGCTGCCCTGGTCGGCCCGGTCGCCGAAGCAGGGCCCGACGAAGGTGACCACGTCCGGGTCGACCTGTTCGGCGAAGGGCTGCATGGCGCGCGGCACGGTCGCCAGCGCCCGGGCGGGCAGGCCGGCGAACTCCTCGAACTCCCGCGTGGTCGCCCCGCTTCCGGCGAGCCAGGCGTTGCCCTCCCTGGCGTACACCTCGTAGCCGGGCAGGGCCCGGACGGCGGCGCCGACCGTCTCCTCGTACCCCTTCCAGGCGACGTAGGTCGGGGAGAGCTGGACGTGCGGGCGGGACTGGGACTCGGCCAGGGCGCGGGCCGCGTAGGCGCCGATGTCGTAGAGGTAGAGGTCGGCCGGGTCCTCGTCGTAGAAGGCGCGCAGGTGCGGGAGGGCCTGGGCGGCGTCGGCGACGAAGAGGCGCATGGCCTCGACGCCGTCCTCGGGCCAGACGTTGTCGGCGAACGGGAGGGTGGAGGGGACCGGGACCAGTTCGGCGCCGGTCGGGGCGATCAGGTCGCGGACCGCCGGGTCGGCGGCGTAGGTGACCCGGTGGCCGCGGGCGACCAGCTCCCGGATGATCTCCAGGCTGGGGAGGATGTGGCTGACCATCGGCGCGCCGGCCATGGCGATGTGGGCGCGCGGACGCGTGGTGCGCTGCATGGGGAACTCTTCCTGCGGTGATGAACGGGTGACGGCGTCACCGGACCGCGCCCCGGCCCCGGTCAGGGGCGGGCGCGGTCGCGGCGGTGGTCCGGGGGGCTCGCGCCGCGCCCCGGACCGGAAGGTGCCGTCAGCCGTACATCTGGAGGAAGGAACTCATGGCGGCAAGGTAGCCGGGCGTGCCGGCCACCGGCAACCGCTTTACCGGCCGCCGCCTCAGTCGAAGGTGTACGCCTCGACCTCGGCGAGGTAGCGGGCGCGGCGCTCCTCGTCGTCCTCCAGGAAGGAGGCCCGGAAGGAGTTGCGGGCCAGGGTGCGCAGCGCCTCGTGGTCCAGGCCGAGCGCCTCCTGCACGGCGTGGAAGGTGTCGCCGACGTAGCCGCCGAAGTAGGAGGGGTCGTCGGAGTTGACGGTGCAGAGCAGTCCGGCGGCCATCATCTCGCGCAGCGGGTGCTCCTCCAGGATGTCGATGGCGCGCAGCCGGACGTTGGAGAGCGGGCAGAGCGTCAGCGGGATCTGGTCGCGGACCAGCCGCTCCACGACGGCCGGGTCCCGCATGGCGGTCAGCCCGTGGTCGATCCGCTCCACCTTCAGCACGTCCAGCGCCTCGGTGATGTACGCGGGCGGGCCCTCCTCGCCCGCGTGCGCGACCTTGCGCAGCCCGAGCCGCCCGGCCTCCTCGTACACCTCGCGGAACTTGGCCGGCGGGTGGCCGACCTCGGCGGAGTCCAGGCCGACGCCGGTGATGCGGTTCAGGTACGGCTCGGCGGCCTTCAGCGTCTCCATCGCCGACTCGGCGCTCTGGTCGCGCAGGAAGCACATGATGAGCAGCGTGGAGATGCCGAACCGCTCCTCGCTGGTGGCGAGCGCCCGGCTCAGGCCGCCGACCACCGTCTCCATCGAGACGCCCCGGGCCATGTGCGCCTGCGGGTCGAAGAAGATCTCCGCGTGCCGCACGCCCTGTTCGGCGGCGCGGGCGAGGTAGGCGTCGGCGAGGTCGGCGAAGTCCTGCTCGGTACGGAGGACCGCCATCAGGCCGTAGTAGAGGTCGAGGAAGGACTGGAGGTCGGTGAAGAGGTACGCCCTGCGCAGCTCCTCGGTGGAGGCGTAGGGCAGCGTCACGCCGTTGCGCGCGGCCAGTTCGAAGGCGAGTTCCGGTTCGAGGGTGCCTTCGATGTGGAGATGGAGTTCGGCCTTGGGCAGGGGCATGAGCGGGCTCTCTCGGCTGGTGCGGGTGGTACGGGCGGGCCCGGATCGCGGGCCGCGCCATGGAGGGAAGCGTACGGTCCCGCCGGTCGTCCTGGGCGAAAGGGGCCCTTGGACCGTTTCGGTGTCCGTGCGCCCTGTGCCGGATGTGCCGCCCGGCCGGGTGAGCGGCCGCCGCCCAGGGGGAGAAGGAGGGCGGCGGCCGGGTTCTGGCGGGCGGTCAGGCGAAGGCGCCGCTGTAGGCGTTGAGGGCGGGCTGGCCGCCGAGGTGGGCGTAGAGGACGTTCGCGTCGCGGGGGATGTCGCCGTCGCGGACCAGGTCGATGAGGGCCGCCATCGACTTGCCCTCGTAGACCGGGTCGAGGATGACGCCCTCCAGGCTGCCGGTGAGGCGGATGGCGTCCAGGGTGGAGCGGTCGGGGATGCCGTACCGCTCCCCCGCCCAGCCTTCGAGGAGGGTGATCTCCTCGTCGCGCAGGTCGCGGCCGAGGCCGATGCGGGCGGCGGTGTCCCGGGCGATCTTCTCGATCTGGGCGCGGGTCTCGGCGGGCTTGGCGGAGGCGTCGATGCCGAGGACGCGGCGCGGCCGGTCCTGCCCGGCGAACCCGGCGATCATCCCGGCGTGGGTGGAGCCGGTGACGCCGCAGACCACCACGGTGTCGAAGAAGACGCCGAGCTGCCGCTCCTGCTCGCGCACCTCCTCGGCCCAGCGGGCGAAGCCCAGCCCGCCGAGGGGATGGTCGGAGGCGCCGGCCGGGATGGCGTACGGGGTGCCGCCGGCCCGGCGGACGTCCTCCAGCGCCTGGTTCCAGCTCTCCTTGAAGCCGATGCCGAAGCCGGCGTCGACCAGCCGGACGTCGGCGCCCATCAGGCGGGAGAGCAGGATGTTGCCGACCTTGTCGTTGACCGGGTCGGGCCAGTCGACCCAGCTCTCCTGGACGAGGACCGCCTTCAGGCCGAGCCGGGCGGCGACGGCGGCGACCTGGCGGGTGTGGTTGGACTGCACGCCGCCGATGGTGACGAGGGTGTCCGCGCCCTGCTTCAGCGCGTCCGGTATCAGGTACTCCAGCTTGCGGGTCTTGTTGCCGCCGAAGGCCAGCGGGCTGTTGACGTCCTCCCGCTTGGCCCAGACGCGGGCGCCGCCGAGGTGGGCGGTGAGCCGGTCGAGGGGGTGGATGGGGCTCGGGCCGAAGAGCAGCGGGTGGCGGTCGAAGTCGTCCAGGGACACGGGTACCTCCGGGGCGGGGCGGGCGGTCAGGGGGTGTCGGCGGCGCTCTCGTCGTGGAGCCGGTCGAGGAGCGGGACGAGGGTCTGCCAGTTCTCGCGGGTGGCGGCGGCCGCGCCCTCGGCGTCCCCGGCCGCGCACCGTTCGACGATCCGGTCGTGCTGGGCGACCGAGGCCCGGCCGCTGAGCGAGGAGAACCGGAGCCGCTCGACCCGGCGCAGCACCGGGGTGAACTGGTCCAGGACGGTGCGCGCGGCCGCGTTGGCGGCGGCGGTGACGGGCACCCCGTGGAAGGCGTCGTCGGCGGCGACGGCGGCGGGCACGTCGTTCTCGCGCAGGGCGCGGGCGAAGCGGGCGTTGGCCTCCCGCATGGCGTCGAGCTCGGCGGCGGAGAGGCGGGGTACGGCCTGGCGGACGACGAGTTCGTGCAGGGCGGCGGTGACCGACTGGGCGTCCCGGGCCGCCCGCACGTCCAGTGGGCTGACCAGCGTGTGCCGCCCCGGCGTGGTCCGCACCAGCCCGGCCTGCTCCAGCCGGGCCAGCGCCTCCCGGACCGGGGTACGGCTGACACCCAGCCAGGCGACGAGGGCCGCGTCCTGCAGCCGCTCACCGGGGGCGAGAGTGCCGTCCACGATGGCGTCCCGGATGGCCCGGTACGCCTCCTCCCGCAGGAGGGATCTGCTGACGAGCCCGCGGCTGTCGGGAACTGGCATGCAATATATTGCACGCCGCCGGAGGCGGGACGTCAAGAGGCGCGGAGGAAGTCCGGGAGCGCCGACGGCCCAGGGGCCAGGGCTACTCGGCCTGCCGCAGCCCCTGAAGGAGCAGCCCGACCAGGCGGCGCGGGTCGTAACGGGGGTCGTCGTCGGACCCGGCGCACAGGTTGCCGATGCCGCGCATCAGCTCGTACGCCCGCGTGCCGGGCCCGATCTCGCCGGCGTCGGCGGCGGCGTCGAGGAGCTGGGCGCAGACGGGGACCAGGCGGTCGAGGAAGTAGGCATGCAGGGCTTCGAAGCCGCCGCTGTCGGCGCGCATCGCGTCGGCGAGGCCGTGCTTGGTGACCAGGAAGTCGACGAAGAGGCCGGTCCAGGCGCGGAGCGCGGCGAACGGGGAGGCGGAGTCGGCGAGCAGAGCCGGCCCGGCCTCCGCGCACGCCTCGACCTGGTGGCGGTAGACGGCGACGACGAGGTCCGCGCGGGTCGGGAAGTGGCGGTAGACGGTGCCCGTCCCGACGCCCGCCCTGGCGGCGATCTCCCGGATCGGCGCGTCGACGCCGGAGGCGACGAAGACCTCGGCGGCCGCGTCGAGCAGCACCTGCCGGTTGCGCACCGCGTCGGACCGCGTGCTGCGGGCCGACGCCCCCTTGGACTCGCTCGCGCTGGGCACGGCTCTCCCCTTCCGGTTCCGGCGGCCGTTGACGAAACGGAACACTGTTCCGTATGGTCGAAACCGAACGGCGTTCCGCTTTCAGGGTAGCCGACATCCCGTGCTGCCCGCCCCTCCCCCTCCCACCCCTGCCCGGCCCCGCCACCGGCGGCCGGGCCCTCGAAGGGACCCCTCTGTCATGAGTGAACCGACCCCTGCGGCCGACGTCCTCGGCCGGCCCGTCCCCGTCCTCTCCGTCAGCCCCGTCACCCTGCCGGCCCCCGACCGGGCCGTCGACCTCCAGCTGCGCGTCTCGGCGCCCGTGACCGGGAGCGGCCTGCCGGTCGTCCTCCTCTCGCACGGGCTCGGCTTCTCGCACCACCTCTCCTCGCTGCACGGCTACGCGCCCCTCGCCGCCTTCTGGGCGGCCCACGGATTCGTGGTGATCCAGCCGACCCACCTGGACTCGCGCACCCTGGGCGAGAACCGGGGCACAGACGCCGGGGGCGTCCCGCACTGGCGCTCCCGCGCCGAGGACATGCGGCGCGTCCTGGACCGGCTGGACGAGGTGGAGGAGGCCGTACCCGGGCTCGCCGGGCGCCTGGACCGGAGCAAGGTGGCGGTGGCCGGGCACTCGATGGGCGGGCACACCGCGAGCCTGCTCCTCGGCGCCCGGCTCACCGACCCGGACGACGGGGCCGAGGTGAAGCTGGCCGACCCCCGGATCACGGCGGGGGTGCTGCTGGCGGCGCCGGGCCGGGGCGGCGACGCCCTCACCGACTTCACGGTGGAGCACTACCCGTTCTTCCTGACCACCGACTTCTCCCGGATGGCGACGCCCGCACTCGTCGTCGCCGGGGACAAGGACGACTCCGCCTTCCTGACCGTCGCGGGCCCCCAGTGGCACGCCGACCCGTACACCCTCGCCCCGGGCCCCAAGTCCCTGCTGACCCTCTTCGGCGCGGAACACGGGCTGGGCGGCGTCTCCGGGTACGACGTCGCCGAGACCACCGACGAGGACCCCGCCAGGGTGGCCGCGGTCGCCCGGCTCACCGCGGCCTACCTGCGCAGCGCCTTCGACCCCGACGATCCTGCCTGGCGGACGGCGGGCGACCAACTGGCCGCCGAATCGGCCCCCTTCGGACGGATCGAGTCCAAGTAGGCCGGTACGGGGCGGAGGTTCAGCGCCGCTTCGGCACCGGAATCCGGTCCAGGTCCCGTGCGATGGTCAGCTCACCCTCGTAACCGGCGGCGCGGGCCTGCCGTTCGAAGGCGGTGGGGTCGGTGTAGCGCTGGGAGAAGTGGGTCAGGACGAGGTGGCGCACCCCGGCGTCGGCGGCGGCGCGGGCGGCCTGGCCGGCGGTCAGGTGGCCGTGTTCGGTGGCGAGGCGCTCGTCCTCGTCGAGGAAGGTCGACTCGATGACGAGCAGGTCGCAGCCGTCGGCCAGGGCGTGGACGCCGTCGCAGAGCCGGGTGTCCATCACGAAGCCGAACCGCTGCCCGCGCCGCACCTCGCCGACCTCCGCCAGCGTCACCCCGCCGAGCTTCCCCTCCCGCTGGAGCACGCCCACGTCGGGCCCGCTGATCCCGTGCGCGGCCAGCTTCTCGGGCACCATCCGCACCCCGTCGGGCTCCACCAGCCGGTAGCCGTACGCCTCCACCGGGTGCGACAGCTTGTGCGCCTCCAGCGTGTACGAGGAGCCGGCGGCGAGCGGGCCGTCGGCGGTGACCGGGGCCTCGGTGACGCCGACGCTCTCGTAGTACGCGGTGGAGTAGCGCAGCCGCTCGAAGAAGCGCTGCCCGCTCGCCGGGTAGTGCGCGGTGACGGGGTGCGGGACCCGGTCGAGGTTGATCCGCTGAATCACGCCGGCCAGGCCGAGGCTGTGGTCGCCGTGGAAGTGGGTGACGCAGATCCGGTTCAGGTCGTGGGCGGAGACCCCGGCGCGCACCATCTGGCGCTGGGTGCCCTCGCCGGGGTCGAACAGGATGCCCTCGCTGTCCCACCGCAGCAGGTAGCCGTTGTGGTTGCGGTGGCGGGTCGGGACCTGGCTGGCGGTGCCCAGCACCACCAGCTCACGCACGGACACGGGGCGTTCAGCCGGGAGGCCACTGGAGGCCGCGGCCTCCGAGCACGTGGGCGTGGGCGTGGAAGACGGTCTGCCCGGCGCCGGAGCCGGTGTTGAAGACGACCCGGTAGCCGGTCTCCGCGATGCCCTCCTCGGCGGCGATCTCGCCGGCCTCGCGCAGCACGTCGGCGGCGACGGCGGGCTCGGCCGCGCTCAGCGCGGCGGCGTCCGGGTAGTGGGCGCGGGGGATCACCAGAATGTGCGTGGGCGCCTGCGGGTTGATGTCGCGGAAGGCGACGGTGGTGTCCGTCTCCCGGACGATCGTCGCCGGCACGTCACCGGAGACGATCTTGCAGAACAGGCAGTCGGGCTGGTGCGGCAGGCTGGGCTGGTCCGTCACTGGGGAACTCCCTCTTGATCGGTGAGCCGCATCGTAACTCCCCTGCCCTCGCGGCGGTCCCGGCGGCCGGAAGGGCGGGGAACCGGGGCCGACCGGCCCGGTTCCGTGCCTTGGGTGTCGGCTGCCGGGACGAGCCGGGGAGGGGGTGCCGGCGCACGTGCGCCGGCACCCCCTCCCCGCTCACCGGTCACTCCCGGTACTGGCCCCCCGCCGGGCGCTTCGGCTCGGGGAGCTCGGGCGGGGTGAGGGCCGGGGTCTCCTCCAGGGCGGCCAGGGCCACCCGTACCGCCTCGTCGAGCTGGGGGTCGCGGCCGGCCGCGTAGTCGTGCGGGGCGTGGACCACCTCGATGTCGGGGTCGACGCCGTGGTTCTCCACGTCCCAGCCCTGGCCCTCCAGCCAGAAGGCGTACTTGGGCTGGGTGACGACGGTCCCGTCGACCAGGGTGTAGCGGCTGTCGATGCCGATGACGCCGCCCCAGGTGCGGACGCCGACGACCGGGCCGATGCCGCGCGCCTTGATGGCGGCGTTGACGATGTCGCCGTCCGAGCCGGAGAACTGGTCGGAGACGGCGACCACGGGGCCGCGCGGCGCGTCCAGCGGGTAGCTGGAGGGCCGCATGCCGCGCGGCACGTCCCAGCCGACGATCTTGCGGGCCAGCTTCTCCACCACGAGCTGCGAGGTGTGGCCGCCCCGGTTCTCCCGGATGTCGACGACCAGGCCCTCGTGGGCGGCCTCGACGCGCAGGTCACGGTGGATCTGGGCCCAGCCGGGCGCCTGCATGTCGGGGACGTGCAGATAGCCGAGGCGGCCGTCGGAGAGGGCGCGGACGTGGGCCCGGCGGTCGGCGACCCAGGCGTGGTAGCGCAGCGGCTCCTCGTCGTCGAGGGGGACGACCACGGTGTGGCGCGGGTCGCCGCCCCCGGCCGGGGAGACGGTCAGCTCCACCGGCTTGCCGGCCGTACCCACCAGCAGCGGGCCGGGGCCGGTCACCGGGTCGACGGGCTGTCCGTCGACGGCGAGGATCGCGTCGCCCGCGCGGACCGCGACGCCGGGGGCGGCGAGCGGCGAGTGGGCGTGCGGGTCGGAGGTCTCCGAGGGCAGCACCCGCTCGACGCGCCAGACGCCCTCCTCGTCCCGGGCGAGGTCGGCGCCGAGCAGGCCCTGCCGCATCCGGGGGCCGACCCAGGTGCCGTGCGGGGTGACGTAGGCGTGCGAGGTGCCGAGTTCGCCCTGGACCTCCCAGAGCAGGTCGACCAGGTCGCTGTGGGTGGCGACGCGTTCCAGCACCGGGCGGTAGCGCTCCAGTACGCCGTCCCAGTCGAGGCCGCCGAGGTCGGGGCGCCAGAAGTGGTCCCGGGTGAGGCGGCCGGCCTCGTCGTACATCTGGCGCCATTCGGCGGCCGGTTCGATGTTCTGCCGGACGCGGGCGAGGTCGACGGTGACGCGGTGCTCGCCGTCGTCCTCGTGCGGGGCGCGGCGGTCGCTGGGGACCAGGCGCAGCTCGCCGTCGACCCGGAGCAGGACCCGCTTGCCGTCGCCGGTGACGGCGAACCCGTCGGCCGGGGAGGCGAGTTCCTCGATCCGGCGCTGGGCGAAGTCGTACCGCTCCAGGACCGAGCGGGGACGCGGGCTGTCCGAACCGGCGTGGGCGGCGCCGAGGACCCCGCGCAGCGGGTGGCTGAGCCACAGGACGCCGTCCTTGGCGGCGCGCAGCCCCGAGTAGCGCCCGGCGTCGACGGGGAACGGCACGATCCGGTCGGCCAGTCCGTCCAGGTCGATCCGGGTGGCGGGGGCGCCCTCGCTGTCGGGCGTCTCGTCCTTGTCGGGCGTCTCGAAGGCCCGGCCGTGCCGCTGCGGGCCGAACGGCGAGGGCGTGGTGGCGGCCAGGGTGATCAGGTGCGGCCTGCTGCTGTCGAGGAAGGCCAGGTCGAAGACGTGGTCGTCGTAGACCGGGTCGAAGGAGCGCTCGGAGAGGAAGGCCAGGTGCTTGCCGTCGAGGGTGAAGGCGGGGCTGTGGTCGTTGAACCGCAGCGGGGTCGCCTCGGAGACGGTGAGGTCGGTGGTGTTGGCCAGTTTGAG
The DNA here is from genome assembly GCF_000719955.1 of Streptomyces albidoflavus. GTDB lineage: Bacteria > Actinomycetota > Actinomycetes > Streptomycetales > Streptomycetaceae > Streptomyces > Streptomyces albidoflavus. Next base: position 20,903 of record NZ_JOII01000006.1, on the reverse strand, counting down.
CTGGCGCAGCGGCTCCGGGCCGGGGTGGGACCAGGCGAGCCAGGAGGAGTCCGGGGAGAAGACGAGGCCGGTGGCGTCGCCGTCCTCGCTGCGGTCGACCTCGCGGACCTCGCCGGTCTCCCGGTCGACGAGCAGCACCCGCCCGTCGTGCGAGGCGACGGCGGCCCGGCTGCCGTCGGGCGCCATCCGCAGCTGGAGGACGCGGCCGAGCTGCCCGGCGGCGATCCGCCTCGGGGTGGAGCCGGCGGCGGTGCCGGTGGCGGGGGCGAACTCCAGCGCGTCCTCGCCCTCGGCGTCGGTGACCCAGGCGACGTACTCCTCGCCGTCGACCCGGAAGGTGCGCGGCAGGCGGTGCCGGACGCCCGGTTCGCCGGAGAGGAGGCGGGCGGGGCCCGAGCGGTGGGTGACCCAGTGGACGGCGCCGCGCACGGTGACGGCGCTGCCCCGGCCGGTGTGGTCGGGCGAGGCGCCGCCGAGGTCGCGGCCCGGTTCGACGGGCCGGGGCTGGAGGTCGGCGCGCTGGCCGCCGAGGGCGATGTCGAGCGGGCGCGGCTCGGGCGCGGCGTCCTGCCCCTCGGGGACGTCGAGGCCGTCGAGCACCCACAGGCGGCCGGCCGCGGTGTAGACGACGCGGGTGCCGTCGGTGGCGGCGTGCCGGGCGTAGAAGGCCGGCAGGCCGGTGTCCGGGTCGGTGAGCGGGGTGTGGCGGCGCAGGTCGGTGCCGTCGGGGAGCGAGGAGTAGAGGGCGCCGACGCCCTCGTGGTCGCTGAGGAAGGCGATGCGGTCGCCGACCCAGAGCGGGTACTCGATGTTGCCGTCGAGGCCGGCGTGGAGGCGGGTGAACTCGCCGCCCTCGGTGCCGGTCCAGAGCTTTCCGGCGGTACCGCCCCGGTACCGCTTCCACCAGGCGGCCTCGCGGCCCATCGACACCGATCCCAGCAGCACCTGGCCGTCGGGGCCGTACGCGACGCCGCCGACGGGGCCGAAGGGCAGGGCGGGGGCGGGGCCGCCGTCGAGCGGCACGGCCCGGGCCCAGCTGCGGCGCAGGGAGGCCTCGCCGTAGGTGGTGAGGGCGAGGACCTCGCCCCCGGGGGTCCAGCCGCGCACGGAGGTGCGCTTGCTGCCCCAGTGGGTCAGGCGCCGGGAGGGGCCGCCGTCGGTGGGGGCGACGTGCACCTCGGGGGCGCCGTCGCGGGTGGAGGTCCAGGCGACCGTGGTGCCGTCGGGCGAGAAGCGGGGATGGTCGACCGGCATGTTGTCGGCGCTCACCCGCCAGGCGCGCCCGCCGTCGAGCGGCGCCACCCAGACGTCGTCCTCTGCGACGAAGGCGACCAACTCGCCGTGGACATGCGGAAACCGGAGGTACGCAGGCTGTGTCACCCGATCAGCCTATGCAGCCGACCCACCCCTCGGGGAGGCCCTTGGATCACTTGCCCGGATCTCATCCCCCACCTCGGCCCCAGAGCCGAAGCCGGCCCGGTCGGCATATCTCAGCCCCGCGGGCATATCTCAGCCGGGCGGGCCTACCTCAGCCGGGCCGGCCTACCTCAGCCGGGCTACCTCAGCCGGGCTACCTCAGCCCGGCGGGCAAATCTCAGCCCGGCCGGCGCTTGAGGCCACTCAGCCCGGCCGGCGCTTGAGGCCAAACCAGCCCGGCCGGCGCTTGAGGCCATCGGTGACGGGCACGCCCGACCGGCGAGCACCCGAGAAGCCGGCCCAGCCACGGGCACCCCGTCCCCGGAGCCGAGCCCGGCAGGGCTCACCCCCAGCGCCCGGTCCGCCCCAGCAACAAGGCCACCCCGGCCGTCCCGGCGGTGGAGGTCCGCAACACACTGGGCCCCAGCCGGAACGCCCCGGCCCCCGCCTCCCCGAAGGCGGCCAACTCCTCCGGAGAAACCCCCCCTTCGGGCCCGACGACAAGCACGATCGACCCCTCCTCGGGCAGGGCGGCCCGCGCCAACGGCGCGCTCCCCTCCTCGTGGAGGACCGCCGCGAAATCGGCCCCACCGAGCAACGCGGCCACCTGCCGCGTGGAGTGCGGGTCCGCCACCTCGGGGAACCGGAGCCGCCGCGACTGCTTCCCGGCCTCCCGGGCCGTCGCCCGCCACTTGCCCAGCGACTTGAGCCCCCGCTCCCCCTTCCACTGGGTGATGCACCGCGAGGCCGCCCACGGCACGATCGCGTCGACGCCGGTCTCGGTCATCGTCTCGACGGCCAGCTCTCCCCGGTCCCCCTTGGGCAGCGCCTGCACCACGGTGATCCGCGGCCGGGGCGCGGGCTCCTCACGGACCTCGCCCACGGCGACGTACAGCGTGGACTTGCCCTCCGCCGACACCACGGTGCCGAAGGCCCCGCGCCCGGCCCCGTCCGTGAGGACGACGGGCTCACCGGGGTTGAGCCGCCGTACGGAGACGGCGTGCCGGCCCTCGGGCCCGTCGAGGACGACGGTGCCGGCGGACACCTCGTCGACGAGGAAGACGGGTGCGGTCATCGGGTTCCTCCTGTGGGCGACGGGCCGCCGAGAGCGAGGACGGCGGCTGCCGTCTCGGCGGCGAGGACCTCCACCAGTTGCGCGGCGGGCATCTCGCGGGCGAGCCGGTGGCCCTGCCCGGCCCAGAGCGCCATGCCCTGGGCGTCGCCGGTGCGGGCGGCCGCCTTGCGCAGCGGGGAGGTGACGTGGTGGACCTGCGGGTAGGCCGCGGGGGCGTAGGGGCCGTGTTCGCGCAGGAAGCGGTTGACGAGGCCGCGGGCCGGGCGCCCGGAGAAGGCCCGGGTCAGCTCGGTGCGGGTGAACAGGGGGTTGCCGAGGGACTGCTTGTGCAGCAGCGGGGCGCCGGACTCGGGGCAGACCAGGAAGGCGGTGCCGAGCTGGGCGGCCTGCGCCCCGGCGGCGACGGCGGCCGCGATCTGCTCGCCCCGCATGATGCCGCCGGCCGCGATCATCGGCAGGTGCACCGCCTCGCGGACCAGGGTGAGGAGGGTGAGCAGGCCGAAACCGGCGCCGTCCCGTTCGGGGTCGTCGCGGTGGGTGCCCTGGTGGCCGCCGGCCTCGATGCCCTGGACGCAGAGCGCGTCGGCGCCCGCCTCCTCGGCGGCGCGGGCCTCCTGGGGGGTGGTCACGGTGACGGCGGTACGGGTGCCGACCCGGTGGAAGGAGTCGATCACCTCGGCGGTGGGACAGCCGAAGGTGAAGGAGACCAGGGGGACGGGGTCGTCGAGGAGGATGGCGAGCTTGGCGTCCCAGTTGTCGTCCTGCCCCAGGTCGCAGTCGCCGAGCGGCGTCTCGTACCAGGCGGCCTCGCCCGCGAGCTGGTGGCGGTAGACCTCGATGGTGGCGGGGTCGGCCAGCTCGGGCTGCGGGAGGAAGAGGTTGACACCGAACGGGCGCGAGGTGAGGGCCCTGAGCTGGGTGATCTCCTGGTACATGCCGTCGGCGGTCTTGTAGCCGGCGGCGAGGAAACCGAGGCCCCCGGCGTCGCTGACGGCCGCCGCGAGAGGGGGGCAGGAGCCGCCGCCGGCCATCGGGGCCTGCACGATCGGGACATCGCAGAGGTCGGTCAGCGCACGGGACATGAGCGCATCGTGCCATGTCCCCCGCATCCCGCCGAATCTCGACTCCTCCGCATCCGCCGGGCTCTCCCGCCGGATCGCCGAAGCCGGGTACGCAGCGGGGCCCGGCCCCGCCGTGTGGCGGTGCCGGGCCCCGGTGCGTACGGGTGGCGGTGGCTCAGGAGCGGCCGTTGAACGCGTCCTTGAGGCGGGAGAACAGGCCCTGCTGGCCGGGCTGGAACTGGCCGGTGGGCCGCTCCTCGCCGCGCAGCTTGGCCAGTTCGCGCAGCAGGTGCTCCTGCTCGGCGTCGAGCTTGCCGGGCGTGGTCACCTCGACGTGCACGATCAGGTCACCGCGTCCGCCGCCGCGCAGGTGCGTGATGCCCCGCCCGTGCAGCGGCACCGACTGGCCGGACTGGGTGCCGGGCCGGATGTCGATCTCCTCCATGCCGTCCAGCGTCTCCAGCGGCACCTTGGTGCCGAGGGCCGCGGCCGTCATCGGGATGGTGACCGTGCAGTGCAGGTCGTCGCCGCGCCGCTGGAAGACGGAGTGCGGCAGCTCGTGGATCTCCACGTAGAGGTCGCCGGCGGGGCCGCCGCCGGGGCCGACCTCGCCCTCGCCCGCGAGCTGGATGCGGGTGCCGTTGTCGACGCCGGCCGGGATCTTCACCGTCAGCGTGCGGCGCGAGCGGACCCGGCCGTCCCCGGCGCACTCGGGGCAGGGGGTGGGCACCACGGTGCCGAAGCCCTGGCACTGGGGGCAGGGGCGGGAGGTCATGACCTGGCCGAGGAAGGACCGGGTGACCTGGGAGACCTCACCGCGGCCGCGGCACATGTCGCAGGTCTGCGCGGAGGTGCCGGGGGCGGCGCCCTCGCCGTTGCAGGTGTTGCAGACGACGGCCGTGTCGACCTGGATGTCCTTGGTGGTGCCGAAGGCGGCCTCGTCCAGCTCGATGTCGAGCCGGATCATGGCGTCCTGGCCGCGCCGGGTGCGCGAGCGGGGGCGGCGCTGGGACGCCGTGCCGAAGAAGGCGTCCATGATGTCGGAGAAGTTGCCGAAGCCGCCCTGTCCGAAGCCGCCCGCGCCGCCTCCGCCGTTCTGCGACAGGGGGTCCCCGCCGAGGTCGTAGACCTGCTTCTTCTGCGGGTCGGAGAGGACCTCGTAGGCGGCGTTGATCTCCTTGAAGCGCTCCTGCGTCTTCGGATCGGGATTGACGTCCGGGTGCAGCTCGCGGGCGAGTCTGCGGAACGCCTTCTTGATCTCGTCCTGGGAAGCGTCGCGGCGCACGCCGAGTACGGCGTAGTAGTCCGTGGCCACTTACGACTCCGCCAGGATCTGTCCGACGTAACGTGCCACTGCGCGTACCGCTCCCATCGTTCCGGGGTAATCCATGCGGGTCGGTCCGACCACGCCGAGTTTGGCGACTGCCTCGCGTCCCGAACCGTAGCCGACCGAGACGACCGACGTGGAGCTGAGGCCCTCATGGGCGTTCTCATGACCGATCCGTACGGTCATGGCCGAATCCTTCGCCTCACCGAGGAGTTTGAGCAGGACGACCTGCTCCTCCAGCGCCTCCAGGACGGGGCGGATGGTGAGAGGGAAGTCATGCCCGAAGCGCGTGAGATTGGCGGTGCCGCCGATCATCAGCCGCTCCTCGGTCTCCTCGACCAGGGTCTCCAGGAGCGTGGACAGCACCGTCGAGACGGTGGGCCGGTCCTCGCTCTCGAAGGACTCCGGAAGGTCCTGGACCAGTTGCGGCACGTCGGCGAACCGGCGCCCCGCGACCTGGCTGTTCAGCCGGGCCCGCAGGTCGGCCACGGAGGACTCGCCGAACGGCGCCGGGCAGTCGATCATCCGCTGCTCGACCCGCCCGGTGTCGGTGATCAGCACCAGCATCAGCCGGGCCGGGGCCATCGACAGCAGCTCCACGTGCCGGACGGTGGACCGGGTCAGGGAGGGGTACTGCACGACGGCGACCTGGCGGGTGAGCTGCGCGAGCAGCCGCACCGTGCGGGCCACCACGTCGTCGAGGTCGACGGCCTGGTCGAGGAAGTGATGAATGGCACGCCGCTCGGGTGCCGTCATCGGCTTCACGTCGGCGAGCCGGTCGACGAAGAGGCGGTACCCCTTGTCGGTCGGGATGCGCCCCGCGCTGGTGTGCGGCTGGGCGATGTACCCCTCGTCCTCCAGCGCGGCCATGTCGTTGCGGACCGTGGCCGGGGAGACGCCGAGCCGGTGGCGTTCGGTCAGCGCCTTCGAGCCGACCGGCTCCTCGGTGCCGACGTAGTCCTGGACGATCGCGCGCAGGACTTCGAGCCTTCGTTCACTGAGCACCGCGCACCTCCCAGTCGCCTGCCACGCTCCCGCGTCCTCGGCGGGCCTCTGCTGGCACTCACCTCGCGCGAGTGCCAACCACGTCGCGGACCAGTGTACGGCTGACCGGTGTGTCCGCGGCAAGGCCGGGGCACACCTGGCCGGGGACGACGCGGCGAAGTCACCCGGTACCGCCGGGTATGCCGCGCGACGCCTGAGAGGGTGGAGCCGTGATGAGCCGATGAACGCGTACGGGACCGGGCCGGAGTGGCGCTGGGAGTGGCCGGCCCCCGGCGTCGGGCGGCTGCGGCTGCCTCGCTGGGACGCGACGGCCGGGCTGGCCGTCGGGCCCGCCGGCGCCCTGCTGATCGACGCGGGCGCGTCCCTGCGGGAGGGCGCCCTGCTGCGCCACGCGGCCGAGGAGGCCCTGCGGGAGCGCGGCGGCCCGCGCCGTGTGACGCATCTGGCACTGACCCACGCCCACTTCGACCACGTCTTCGGCGCCGCCGCCTTCGCGGGCGCCGAGGTCCACGGCGCCGTCGGCCTGGACACCGCCCTCACCCGCACCGGCACCCTGGAGTCCGACGCGGTACGCCACGGGCTCGGCCCCCGCGAGGCGGGCGAGGCCGCCGACGCTCTGGTGGTCCCCCGCCACCTGGTCTCGGGCGAGGCCGTCGTGGAGCTGGGCGGCGAACGCAGGGCGCTCCTCGCCAACCTCGGCCCCGGCCACACCGCGCACGACCTCGCCGTCCTCGTCCCGGGCCTGCCCGACGTGGTGTTCTGCGGCGACCTGGTCGAGGAGTCCGGGGAGCCGCAGGCGGGCCCGGACGCGCTGCCGGCGCGCTGGCCCGAGGCGCTGGACCGGCTGCTGGCGCTCGGCGGCCCCGACGCCGTCTACGTGCCGGGGCACGGGGCGGTCGTCGACGCCGCGTTCGTCCGGGCCCAACGCGATGAGCTGGCCCGCAGGTTCGCCCTGTCATAACGTCTGCCCATGCGCAGCTACCAGCCGGACTTGACCCCGCCGTGGAAGAAGCGGAATCCCGCTCCCGAGGTCGAGGCGGTGGCCGACCTCGTCGTGGAGGAGCCCGCCAGCGGCTTCTGCGGCGCGGTGATCCGCTGCGAGAAGTCGGCCGAGGGTCCGGTGGTCACCCTGGAGGACCGGTTCGGCAAGCACCGCGTCTTCCCCATGGTGGAGCGCGGTTTCCTCCTGGAGGGCCGCCCGGTCACCCTGGTCCGCCCGAAGGCCGGGCAGGCGCCCGCCACGCCCTCCCGGACCGCCTCGGGCTCGGTGGCGGTGCCGGGCGCGCGGGCCCGGGTGGCGCGGGCCGGCCGCATCTATGTGGAGGGCCGCCACGACGCCGAGCTGGTGGAGCGGGTCTGGGGCGACGACCTGCGCGTCGAGGGCGTCGTCGTGGAGTACCTGGAGGGCGTCGACGACCTCCCCGCCCTGGTCGACGCCTTCGCGCCGGGCCCCGACGCGCGCCTCGGCGTCCTCGTCGACCACCTGGTCCCCGGCTCCAAGGAGTCCCGCATCGCGGCCGCCGTCAGCAGCCCGCACGCTCTGGTCGTCGGCCACCCGTACATCGACATCTGGCAGGCGGTGAAGCCCGCCTCGGTCGGCATCGACGCCTGGCCCGAGGTCCCCCGCGGCCAGGACTGGAAGACCGGCACCTGCCGCGCCCTGGGCTGGCCCACCGACACCGGCGCCGCCTGGCACCGCCGCATCCTCCCCGCCGTCCGCAGCTACAAGGACCTGGAGCCCGCCCTGCTGGGCCGCGTCGAGGAACTGATCGACTTCGTCACCGCCCCGCCCGAGGCCGGATAGGCGCGCCCTCAGGGCCGCCGGTGCCGCTTGACCGGCGGCAGTGTCGGGAACTCCGCCGTCTCCAGCTCGACACCGAGCAGCGGCACGGGCACGCCCAGCCCGAAGGAGAAGGTCTGCTCGACCCCGTAGTCGGCCTGCTCACCCTCGCCGTACGGCTCGGTGAGCAGCACGCACTGGGCGGCCATGGGGTCGACGATCAGGTAACCGGGGACGCCCCCGGCCGCGTAGATCGACCGCTTGTCGCCGTAGTCCCGGTCGACGCTGGAGCGGGAGACGACCTCGACGAGCAGGGTGACCAGCTCGGCGGGGAGCAGGCGGCCGTGATCCGGTCCCTTGCCGCGTTCCAGTCGGGCACGGCCAGCGCCTCGTAGAAGTCCGCGACCCCGGGGCGTGGCCCCTCGTCCGGCAGCACGCCCTCAGTCCACCAGGTCCCGCACCACGGCGTCCGCCAGCAGGCGGCCGCGCAGGGTGAGGACGGCGCGGCCCTCGGCGAAGGGGGCTTCGGCGAGGAGGCCGTCGGTCAGGGCCTGGCGGGCGGCGGCGAGGCCGGCCGGGTTGAGGAGGGCCAGGGGGCAGCCGTCGGCGAGGCGGAGTTCCAGGAGGATGCGTTCGACGCGGCGGTCCTCGGGGGTGAGGAGTTCGCGGCCGGCGCCCGGGGAGCGGGAGTCGGCGAGGGCGGCGGCGTAGGCGCCGGGGTGTTTCACGTTCCACCAGCGGACGCCGCCGACGTGGCTGTGGGCGCCGGGGCCCGCGCCCCACCAGTCGGCGCCGCGCCAGTACAGCTCGTTGTGGAGGCAGCGGCCCGCCTCGGTGGTGGCCCAGTTGGAGACCTCGTACCAGTGGTAGCCGGCCTCGGCGAGCATCGTGTCGGCGATGAGGTAGCGGTCGGCGTGCTCGTCGTCGTCGGTGGGGGCGACCTCGCCGCGCCGGATGCGGCGGGCGAGACCGGTGCCCTCCTCCACGATCAGGGCGTACGCGGAGACGTGGTCGGGCCCGGCGCCGACGGCCGCCGAGAGCGAGGCGCGCCAGTCGTCGTCGCTCTCGCCCGGGGTGCCGTAGATCAGGTCGAGGTTGACGTGGTCGAAGCCGGCGGCGCGGGCCTCGGCGACGCAGGCCTCGGGGCGCCCGGGGGTGTGCCGGCGGTCCAGCACCTTCAGGACGTGCTGCCGGGCGCTCTGCATGCCGAAGGAGATCCGGTTGAAGCCGCCTTCGCGCAGCTCGGCGAGGTAGGCGGGGTCGACGGACTCCGGGTTGGCCTCGGTGGTGATCTCCGCGTCGGGGGCGAGCCCGAACTCCGAGCGGACCGCCTCCAGCATCCGGACCAGGTCGCGGGCGGCCAGCAGCGTGGGGGTGCCGCCGCCGACGAAGACGGTGCGGACCTCGCGCGGGTCGTCGCCGAGGACCTTGCGGGCGAGGCGGACCTCGTCGGCGAGGGTGTCGGCGTAGTTGTCGCGGGAGGCGAGGACCCCGCCGGAGGAGCGCAGCTCGGTCGCGGTGTAGGTGTTGAAGTCGCAGTAGCCGCAGCGGGTCGCGCAGTACGGCACGTGCAGGTAGAAGCCGAGGGGGCGGTCGGCCGCACCGTCGAGGGCGGAGGCGGGCAGCGTGCCGTCTGCGGGCACGGGCTCACCGTCGGGGAGTGCGGAAGGCATGGGGTCCATTGTCCCGCACGCGCGGCCGGACCCCGGCCCGGCGGTCGCGGGGACCGTCCGGCCGGGGTCCGGCGGGGTGCGCCTCGGGGCGCGCGGGCCTGGTCAGGCCTCGCGCGTGCCCGCGTACATCTCGTCGATGAGGTGCCCGAACTCACGCTCCACGACGGGGCGCTTCAGCTTGAGGCTGGGGGTCAGCTCGCCGTGCTCGATGTCGAGGTCGCGCGGGAGGAGCTTGAACTTCTTGATCGTCTGCCACCGCTGGAGACCCTCGTTGAGGCGGTTGACGTACCCCTCGATCAGCGCCTGCGTCTCGGGGCGGGCGACGATCTCGGCGTAGGTGGTGGCCGGGAGGTTCTGCTCCTTGGCCCAGCCGAGCAGGGTCGGCTCGTCCAGGGCGATGAGGGCGGTGCAGAAGTTCCGGTCGGCGCCGTGGACCAGGATGTTGGAGACGAACGGGCAGATCGCCTTGAACTGGCCCTCGACCTCGGCGGGGGCGATGTACTTGCCGCCCGAGGTCTTGATCAGGTCCTTCTTGCGGTCGGTGATCTTGAGGTAGCCGTCGGCGGAGAGTTCGCCGATGTCGCCGGTGTGGAACCAGCCGTCGCCCTCCAGCACCTCGGCGGTCTTCTCGGGGAGCTGGTGGTAGCCCTCCATGACGCCGGGGCCGCGCAGCAGGATCTCGCCGTCCTCGGCGATCCGGACCTCGGTGCCGGGGAGCGGCTTGCCGACGGTGCCGGTGCGGTACGCCTCGCCCGGGTTGACGAAGGAGGCGGCGCTGGTCTCGGTGAGGCCGTACCCCTCCAGGATGTGCACGCCGGCGCCGGCGAAGAAGAAGCCGATGTCGGGGGCGAGCGCGGCGGAGCCGGAGATGCAGGCCCGCAGCCGGCCGCCGAACGCCTCGCGGATCTTGGCGTAGACGAGCTTGTCGGCGACGGCGTGCTTGGCGCTCAGGGCGGCGGGGGCGGACGCCTTGCCGGTACGGCGGAAGTTGTCCTGGGTGGTCTTCGCCCACTCGCGGGAGACCTCGGCGGCCCACTGGAAGATCTTGTACTTGGCTCCGCCGCCCGCGCGGGCCTTGGCGGCGACGCCGTTGTAGACCTTCTCGAAGATGCGCGGGACGGCCGCCATGTAGGTGGGCTGGACGACCGGCAGGTTCTCGATGATCTTGTCGACCCGGCCGTCGACGGCGGTGACGTGGCCGACCTCGATCTGGCCGGAGGTCAGCACCTTGCCGAAGACGTGGGCGAGCGGCAGCCACAGGTACTGCACGTCGTCCTGGCCGACGAGGCCGGTCGCGGCGATGGCCTTCGCCATGTACGACCAGTTGTCGTGCGGCAGCCGGACGCCCTTGGGGCGGCCGGTGGTGCCGGAGGTGTAGATGACGGTGGCGAGCTGGTCGGCGGTGATCGCCGCGACCCGCTCCTTGATCAGCTCGGGCTCGCGCTCCAGCCGGGCGGCGCCGCGCTTCTCCAGGTCGGCGAGGCTGAGCACCCAGCCCTCCGGGTCGCCCTCGGCCGCCTCGGCGCCGGCCGGGTCGAGGACCACGACGTGGGCGAGGTGGGGCAGCTCGGCACGCTTCTCGCGGGCCTTGGCGAGCTGCTCGGCGTCCTCGGCGATGAGGACGCGGCTCTCGGAGTCGGCCAGGATGAAGGCGGCCTCGTCGGCGTTGGTGGAGGGGTAGACGGTGGTGGTCGCGGCTCCGGCGCAGAGGATGCCGAGGTCGGCGAGGATCCACTCGACGCGGGTGGCGGAGGCGAGGGCGACCCGCTGCTCGGCGTCGACGCCGAGTTCGATCAGGCCGGCCGCGATGGCGAAGACCCTGGTCGCGGCCTGCTGCCAGCTCAGCGACTTCCAGTCGTCCGGGCCCTCCTGGGCCGACGGCACCGGGTAACGGTATGCCTCGCCGTCGGGGGTGGCCTCCACGCGCTCAAGGAAAAGCGTGGCCACAGAGGGCGGCCGGTTCTCGATCATGGTCTGTGCGTCGCTCACGACATCCTCCGGGCCCGCGACAGTGCGTGCTGCTGACTGGTGGTGCGGCTGTTGTTTAACTTGCGAGTAACCATCGAGCAGTGATCAGGGTAGAGCGCCACCGCCCGTCACGTAAGAGGCTGCGACCTGTCACTTTCCACCAATTGCTGGTCCTGCCACTATCCCCCCGACCGCCGCCGGGGAACCGGGGACCACCCGTGCGTCCGGTCACACACCGCCCGGCTCCGGCGCCCGGCCGCACCGCCGTGCCCCGCCGCCACACCCCGCACCACTCCCCCACGATCCGTGTACGGGACATCCACAGACGGTGTTCCGGAGGCGGGACCCGGCCGCCGGGAGGGCGAATTCCGGCCAGTCGGTGCCGCCGCACGGCCGGGGCGCCTGTCCCCGGACGCACGGAGGCGCCCGACCGGCCACCGCCGGACGGGCGCCTCACCCGCGCTCCGCCTCGCTTCCGCGAGGGTTACTTCTTGGCCTTGCCGCCACCGCTGTCGTCGCTGGACAGCACCGCGATGAAGGCTTCCTGCGGGACCTCGACCGAGCCCACCATCTTCATCCGCTTCTTGCCCTCCTTCTGCTTCTCCAGCAGCTTCCGCTTACGCGAGATGTCACCGCCGTAGCACTTGGCGAGGACGTCCTTGCGGATGGCGCGGATGGTCTCGCGGGCGATCACCCGGGAGCCGATCGCCGCCTGCACGGGCACCTCGAAGGCCTGCCGCGGGATCAGCTCCTTCAGCTTCGCGACCAGCCGCACCCCGTAGGCGTACGCCTGGTCGCGGTGGGTGATGGCGGAGAAGGCGTCGACCTTGTCGCCGTGGAGCAGGATGTCGACCTTGACCAGGTGGGCGCTCTGCTCGCCGGTGGGCTCGTAGTCCAGGGAGGCGTAGCCGCGGGTCTTGGACTTCAGCTGGTCGAAGAAGTCGAAGACGATCTCGGCCAGCGGCAGGGTGTAGCGGATCTCGACCCGGTCCTCGGAGAGGTAGTCCATGCCGAGCAGCACGCCGCGCCGCGACTGGCAGAGTTCCATGATCGCGCCGATGAACTCGCTGGGCGCGAGGATCGTGGCGCGCACCACCGGCTCGTACACCTCGTCGATCTTGCCCTCGGGGAACTCGCTGGGGTTGGTCACCTGGTGCTCGGTGCCGTCCTCCATGTTGACCCGGTAGACCACGTTGGGCGCGGTGGCGATGAGGTCGAGGTTGAACTCGCGCTCCAGCCGCTCGCGGATCACGTCGAGGTGGAGCAGGCCGAGGAAGCCGACGCGGAAGCCGAAGCCGAGCGCGGCGGAGGTCTCCGGCTCGTAGACCAGGGCCGCGTCGTTGAGCTGGAGCTTGTCGAGGGCGTCGCGCAGCAGCGGGTAGTCCGAGCCGTCCAGCGGGTACAGCCCCGAGAAGACCATCGGCTTCGGGTCCTTGTAGCCGCCGAGCGGCACCTCGGCGCCCTTGGACAGCGAGGTGATCGTGTCACCGACCTTGGACTGGCGGACGTCCTTCACGCCGGTGATGAGGTAGCCGACCTCCCCCACGCCGAGCCCGTCGGCGGGGAGCATCTCCGGGGAGTTGGTGCCGATCTCCAGCAGCTCGTGGGTGGCGCCGGTGGACATCATCCGGATGCGCTCACGCTTGTTGAGCTGCCCGTCGACGACCCGGACGTAGGTGACGACACCGCGGTACGAGTCGTAGACCGAGTCGAAGATCATCGCGCGGGCCGGGGCGTCCTTGACGCCGACCGGGGCGGGGACCTCGGCGACCACCTTGTCGAGCAGCGCCTCGACGCCCATGCCGGTCTTGGCGGAGACCTTGAGCACGTCGGAGGGGTCGCAGCCGATGAGGTTGGCCAGCTCCTCGGAGAACTTCTCCGGCTGGGCGGCCGGCAGGTCGATCTTGTTGAGGACCGGGATGATCGTGAGGTCGTTCTCCATCGCCAGGTAGAGGTTGGCGAGGGTCTGCGCCTCGATGCCCTGGGCCGCGTCGACCAGCAGGACCGTGCCCTCGCAGGCGGCGAGCGACCGGGAGACCTCGTAGGTGAAGTCGACGTGGCCGGGGGTGTCGATCATGTTCAGGATGTGCGTGCTGCCCTGGTCGGGGCCCTCGGTGGGGGCCCACGGCAGACGCACGGCCTGCGACTTGATGGTGATGCCGCGCTCGCGCTCGATGTCCATCCGGTCGAGGTACTGCGCGCGCATCGCACGCTGCTCGACGACGCCGGTCAGCTGAAGCATCCGGTCGGCCAGCGTGGACTTGCCGTGGTCGATGTGGGCGATGATGCAGAAGTTACGGATCAGCGCCGGGTCCGTGCGACTCGGCTCGGGAACGTGGCTGGGGGTCGCGGGCACGCGTGGTCCTGGTTCTTGAGACGTCGAGACGTCGAGGCGGGCGGGCGGCGCGGAGCCGGACGGGGGCAGTACGCGCCTCACCTCGGGTGGGCTCACGCCGCCTGGGCGCGCCCACCGGGCCGGCACACGACCCCCGGGGTCCGCGGCCCCCATCGTCCCATGCGCGGGGACCGGCGACCGGTTTGGGCCGTGCGTGGGGCCGCTGGTAGCCTGGCCCGATGTGTCTCGTAGCCCTCTCAGCGTCGGGACACGACCGGAAACACCCAACCTGAACCTGTAAAGGCTCTTTCGTGGCGAACATCAAGTCCCAGATCAAGCGGAACAAGACCAACGAGAAGGCGCGCCTGCGCAACAAGGCCGTCAAGTCGTCGCTCAAGACCGCTATCCGCAAGGCCCGCGAGGCCGTGGCCGCGGGTGACGCGGAGAAGGCCACCGAGTACACGCGCGCCGCGTCGCGCCAGCTCGACAAGGCCGTCTCCAAGGGCGTCATCCACAAGAACCAGGCCGCCAACAAGAAGTCGGCGCTGGCCACCCAGACTGCCGCCCTCAAGGGCTGACCGGATCTGATCCGACCGTCGGCCAGGGACCACAGCGGGCCCTCTCATCCGCTCCCCGGCCGGCACCCCGGTTCCCGCACGCGGCCTGCGTTCGCCACGCGGGTGCGGGACCCAGCACAGCAGTGAACCGGAACCCCCGTTCCGCCCTTCCCCAGGGCGGGGCGGGGGTTTCGGCGTCCCTGGCCGCCTGATCTTCCGCTCGGGTGCCGGGCACCGCCTTCAGCTGACCGCAGGTGGTCCTTCCGCTCACTGATTGGCCTCAATCGCCGGCCGGGCTCACATGTGAGCCCGGCCGGCGATTGAGGCCACCGGGCAAGGCGGCCACGCCGGAAAGAGACTCAGCGCCCCTGTCGCGCCCGCGCGGCCGTGGCGATGGCGACGACCGCCTTCTCCAGGGCGTACTCGGGATCGTCCCCGCCCCCCTTGACCCCGGCGTCGGCCAAGGCGACCGCACGCAAGGCGGTGGCGACCCCGTCGGGGGTCCACCCCCGCATCTGCTGCCGGACCCGGTCGATCTTCCAGGGCGGCATCCCCAGTTCCCGGGCGAGGTCGGCGGGCCGCCCCCCACGCGCGGAGCTGAGCTTCCCGATGGCCCGCACCCCCTGCGCCAGCGCACTGGTGATGAGCACCGGCGCCACCCCGGTCGACAGCGACCAGCGCAGGGCCTCCAGCGCCTCCGCCGTGCGCCCCTCCACCGCCCGGTCGGCCACGGTGAAGCTCGACGCCTCCGCGCGCCCGGTGTAGTACCGCCCGACGACCGCCTCGTCGATGTTCCCCTCGACGTCGGCGGCGAGCTGCGTCACCGCGGAGGCCAGCTCCCGCAGGTCACTGCCGATGGCGTCGACCAGCGTCTGGGACGCCTCCGGGGTGGCGGTACGCCCCAGCGCCCGGAACTCGCTCCTGACGAAGGCCAGCCGGTCGGCGGGCTTGGTCATCTTCGGACAGGCGACCTCGCGGGCCCCCGCCTTGCGGGCCGCGTCGAGCAGCCCCTTGCCCTTGGCTCCCCCGGCGTGCAGCAGGACGAGGGTGATCTCCTCGACCGGCGCCCCGAGGTACGCCTTGACGTCCTTGACCGAGTCCGCCGACAGGTCCTGGGCGTTGCGCACCACGACCACCTTCCGCTCCGCGAAGAGCGAGGGGCTGGTCAGCTCGGCTAGGGTGCCGGGCTGGAGCTGGTCCGAGGTGAGGTCGCGTACGTCGGTGTCGGCGTCGGCGGCACGGGCGGCGGCCACCACCTGCTGCACGGCGCGGTCGAGAAGCAGATCCTCCTGGCCCACGGCGAGGGTGAGCGGGGCGAGCGGATCGTCGTTGGCAGTCTTCCTGGGCATCGCCGTCCAGCATCCCACGGGCCACCGACACGGGTCCGCCACCGGTCACGCCGGACACCCGGAGCCCCACTGCGGCACCCACCGGGAAGACGTACGACCGCAGCCCGGCGCCCGCAGCCCCGCCGTCCTTGGCGAAGGTGGCCCGCAGGTCCCAGCCGACGTCGCTGACGACGCCGAGCGGAATCCCGGCACCGCAAGCATGGCGACTTCCCACCAGAGGCGGACCCGGCCCCCGTCGGCACCGGCGGAAGGGCGGGCGGCCGTGCGCCGGCCTACGGCTCCTCGCGCCAGCCGTCCCACTCGCCCGCGAAGGCGTCCAGCTCCGCCGGGTCGAGGTCGCCCGCGGCGGCCGTCAGGACCAGCAGCCACTGGGCGTCCTCGGCGTCGTCCTCGCCGGCCAGGGCGTCGCGGACGAGCTGGGGTTCCTCGCGGAGGCCGAAGCGGGCGGCGAGTTCGGTGGCGGCCTCCTCGGCGGCGTCGCGGTCCGGGAGGACCAGGACGTGGCGGGGCTCCTCGTCGGCGGGGACGGCGGCGTTCTCTTCACTCACCGGGCCATTCTCACCGGCGCCCGGCCGCGAGGGGAAACCGGCCGGTGCCCGCTTCCCCGTGGGGCGGCTCAGCCGACGGCCTTGGGGACGATCTGGATGTCCAGCTCGATGGTGATGCTGGGCCCGACGACCGCGATGCCCTTGGCCAGCATCGTCTGCCAGCTGACGGTGAAGTCGTCGCGGTGGAGTTCGGTGACGGCCCGGCAGGCGGCCCGGGTCTCGCCCTCCATGCCGTGGCCGAGCCCGAGGTACTCGGTCTCCAGCGTGACCGTACGGGTGACACCGTGCAGGGAGAGCGCGCCGGTGACCGCCCAGTGGCTGCCGCCCCGGTGGGCGAAGCGGTCGCCGTAGAACTCCAGCGTCGGGAAGCGTGCCGCGTCGAGGAAGTCGGGCGAGCGCAGGTGCTTGTCGCGGGCGGGGACGTTGGTGTCGATCGAGGCGGCGTCGATGACGACGTGCAGCGCCGACTCCTCCATCCGCTCGGCGATCCGCACCGCACCGGCGAAGACGTTGAACCGGCCGTGCACCCGGGCCAGCCCGATGTGCCGGGCGGTGAAGGCGATCGAGGAGTGCGCGGGCTCCACGTCCCAGTCGCCGGGCGCGGGCAGCGTCGGCGGCTGCACGCTGTCCAGCGGGAGGTCGCCGAGGTCCGTGTGACCGCCCTCGTCCACCGCGACCGAGGACCGGAAGGGACGGCGTCCGTCGGCCGAGACCGCGAACCGGTACTCCCCCGCCGGCACGGTCGCCACGAACGAGCCGTACGGGTCGAGCCCACCCTCGATCACGGTCCGCCCCAGCGAATCGCTGAGGGTGAACTCGGCGTGCCGCACCGGTTCGTCCCGCTGCTCGCCGTCGACGATCCGCCCGCTGAGCACCCCGGCCGTGGGCGGCACCTCGACGGTGGAGAGCGGCCCCGCCGCCTGCCGAGCCCGCCGCTTCGCACCGAAGCCGAACATGGGGACCACCCTCCAACGCCGCGGAACAACTACCGTTTAGCCCACCCATTCGATCACCGCCCCCACTTTCGGGGCAACTCACCCCCGACCGTCCGAATCACCCGCAACTGCTCTTACCGGCCAACTCCCCTTCTCACCCTCTTACTTCACGGCAACAGCCAGCCCCGTGCGGCAACGGGGCGGCCTCCGGCACGGTGGTGAACTCCATGCCGAACCAGGTCCGGTACGCCTCCAGCACCTCGGCGTCGGAGTCCAGTTCGCGGGTGTGGGTGGCGTCGGCGGGCGCGTCCTCGGCCACGGCGGCGCCGGTCGCCTTGAGGGTGCGCCCGCTGAGGGTGATCCGGCCGGACCCGCCGTGGGTGGGCAGGGAGCACACCAGTGAGCGCCGGAAGTGCGAGTCGGGCGAGGTCCGGTGCCACCAGGAGCCGGCCCGGAAGTCCGCCAGCGCCCGGGGCCGTTCCTCCCACAGGTACTTCGCCACGCCGTCCTGGACCACCACCAGGTCGCCGCCGTCCGCCGCCTCGATCCGGAAGAGGCCGCCCCCGTCCCGCTGTTCGCCCCGCTCGTCGTAGGCGAGCGGGCGGTGGAGGTACGCCCCGAAACCGACGTCGGCCAGCCACCGGCCGCCGTCCGCGTCCTCGATCCGCAGCGTCATGTGGTCGTAGGGGATGCCCGGGCGGCCCTCCCGGTCCAGCACTCTGGCCTGGAGGAAGTCGACGCGGTAGCCGAGAGCGTCCGCCAGGGTGCCGAAGGCCCCGTTCAGTTCGTAGCAGAAGCCTCCTCGGCGGCGCACGGCGATCTTCTCGGCGAGGCTGTCCCCGTCGAGCCGGATCTCCTCGCCGAAGTGGACGGAGAGGTTCTCGAAGGGCACCGCCAGCAGGTGGGCCAGGTGCAGCGCGTGCAGGGCGGCGGCGTCCGGGCGGGCCGGGCGGTCGACGCCGAGCCGCCGGAGGTAGGCGTCGGTCATGATCTTGTCCATGGGCCAAGCGTTCCAGGCGGGCCGGGGCGCCGGTCGCCCCGGCCCGGCTCCCCGGAGGCCCGCCGGCGGGAGTGTCGTCCCGCGCCACGGTGAACGCCTCGCCTCCGCCGGCCGCCGCGGTTCCGGCGGCACCCCCGGCACGGGTGGCGACCCGCAGGGGAGGTACGCCGCCGGTCGCGCGGGAACCCGGGCGACCGGCCCCGCCACCGTCCCCGTCTCCGTCCCCGCCCAGTACCGCGATGTCCCCCTGCCGGTCGGTCCGGTGGAGGGGGACGCCCCGGTCGCGGAAGGCGGCGAGGGTGCTCGGCGCGGGGTGGCCGTAGCCGTTGTCCGCGCCGACCGAGACGACGGCGAGGCGGGGCGCTGCCGCCGCCAGCAGCCCGGGGTCCTGGTGCGCGGAACCGTGGTGCGCGACCTTGAGCACGTCGACGCCGGCCGGGACCCGTCCGGTACGGGCCAGTGCCCGCTGGCCCGGTGGCTCCAGGTCTCCGAGGAGCAGGAGAGTGAGCCCGGCGGTGCGGACGAGCAGGGTGAGGCTCGCGTCGTTGGCACCGTCCGGCGTGCCGAAGGGCCGCGCGTCCGGCCCGGACGGGGCGGGTGGCCACAGCACCTCCCAGCTGAGCCCGCCGTCCGCCCGGCGGGCCTCCCCCGCCGAGGCGACCCGCACCGGGACACCGGCTCCCGCCGCGGTGCGGTGGACCAGGGCGGCCTGCGCCGGCGGGTCGGCGAGGGCGGTCGTCTCGACCAGGCCGACCGAGCGGCCGCGCAGGACCCCGGCGAGGCCACTGGTGTGGTCGGCGTGGAAGTGGGTCAGGACGATCAGGGGAACGCGGCTGATCCCGAGCACGCGCAGGCACCGGTCGACGGCGAGCGGGTCGGGACCCGTGTCGACGACGACGGCCGCGCCCGGGCCGGCGGCGAGGACGAGCGCGTCGCCCTGGCCCACGTCGCAGAGGACCATCCGCCACCCCGGCGGAGGCCACCCGGTGACGACGCGGGTGACGCCGGGCGGCTGCACCACGAACAGCACCAGCAGCACCGCGACGGCGACCGCGACCAGGCGCCGCCCGCGCAGCAGACGGCGCGCCGCCAGGACCACGACGACCGTGACGAGGGCCAGCAGGGCGCCGCCTCCCCAGCCGCCCGGCCAGCCGAAGCCGGCCCCCGGCAGCGCGGCCCCGGTCCGCGCCACCCCGGCGATCCACCCGGCGGGCAGACCCGCGCCTCGTGCGACCAGTTCGGCGGCGCCGGGCAGCACGGGCGCCAGGGCCAGGGCGGTGAAGCCGAGCACGGTGGCCGGGGCCACGGCGAACTCGGCGACGAGGTTGCAGGGGACCGCGACCAGGCCGACGCGCGCCGACAGCACCGCGACGACCGGTGCGCAGACCGCCTGTGCGGCTGCGGCCGCCGCCACCGCCTCGGCGATCCGGGCCGGTACCCCGCGTTCCCGGAGCGCCTCGCTCCAGCGGGGTGCGAGCAGCAGCAGTGCCCCCGTGGCGAGCACCGACAGCAGGAAGCCGTAGCCGCGCGCCAGCCACGGGTCCCAGAGGGAGAGCAGCAGCACCGCGGCGGCGAGTGCCGGGACCAGGCTGCGGCGGCGGCCGGTGGCGACGGCCAGCAGGGTCACGGCTCCGCAGGCGGCGGCCCGCACCACGCTGGGTTCGGGCCGGCAGACGATGACGAAGGCGAGGGTCAGCGCGCCGCCCGCGACGGCCGTGGTGCGCAGGCCGAGTCCGAGCAGCGGTGCCAGTCCGCCGCGTTCGGCCCGGTGGGCGCGGCCCGGCGGCCCGATGAGCAGGGCCAGCACGATGGTGAGGTTGGAGCCGCTGACCGCCATGAGATGGGTCAGGTCCGTGGCCCGGAACGCCTCCCGCAGGTCGTCCGGGACCCGCCCGGTGTCGCCGACGACCAGGGCGGGCAGCAACGCCCGGGCGTCCGCCTCCAGCCCTTCGGAAGCCGTCCGGAGACCGGCGCGCAACTCCCCCGCGATTTGCTGGAGGCGGCTGGGCTCACCGGTCACCACGGGTGGGCCGGGCCGGGCGGGCCGCAGGACGGCGGCGTGGGGCCCGCCGGGGTCGAGCGGCGGGGCGAGCCGCCCGGTCAGCCGCAGCCGCGTCGAGGGCAGCAGCCCGCGCCACCGGTCACCGTCCGCGCGGTCGGGGACGGGCACGATCAGCAGCACGGGGGTACGCGTCCGGACCGCCGCGCCGGACGCCTCGGCCACGCCGACGATCCGGCCGTCGACCAGCAGCGAGGGCGGCCGCCCCGACTCGTCCCCCGCCGTCCCGCCCGGCTGCCGTACGGGACGGGCGTCCCCCGTCACCTCCACCTCGGCGGTGACCCGCGCGTGCCGCCCGGCCAGCTCCGGCACGGGCCCCCGGTGGCGGTCGGCCCCGTGCAGCCCGGCCGAAGCGGCTCCGGCCGCCGCGCAGAGCAGGGCCGCCGCGACACAGAGCCTGGTCCGCCGCACCCCGGGCACCGGCGCCTTCGCGAGGGCGCGCGAGGACACCGGGCCGCTCCCGGAACCCCTCCGGCGCCCGGCCCCGGACCGGCCACGCCCTCGCACTCCCGGCCCGGCCGGCACCCCGCCCCGGCCGGCTCCATCCGCCTCGCGCCCTCCCCACGCCCCCGCCAGCACCCACCCGGCCCCCAGCAACGCCACCCCCACCACACCCCACGCCCACCCGGGCCCCACACCGACCAGCAGCGCCGCAGCACCCCACGCGGCCACCGCGGGCACCGCCAACCGCAGATCCACGGGTCCCCGCTCCCCCACACCCGCACCACGGTCAGGCCCCGCCCGTCGACGACCGTCCTCGCCCCGGCCACCCGGCCCGTCCTGCCCGTCCGGCTCGTCCGGCTCGTCCCGGCCAC
>NZ_JOII01000005.1 GCF_000719955.1 Streptomyces albidoflavus | reverse complement strand
GCCCCGAGCCGGGCCCCCGCCCACCGTGCCGAGGAGGCCCTCCCCGTGACCCCCCGTCCGCCCGCCCCCGAACCCTCCGACGCGGCCGAGCCGCCCGCTCCCCTGGTCCCCGCCCCGGCCCGCGGGGAGGACCGGGAGACCGAGGCCCCGGCCGCCGCCTCCCCCGACCCCGAGCGCGCCGCGGGCACCGGTACCGACCCGAAGGCGGCCACCGCCACCCGCACCCGCCCGGCCCCGGCCACCGCACCCGGCACCGACAACGAGGACGTGGCCCGCGCCCGCACCGGCCGCCCCCGCTCCACCAAGTCCGGCAGCGCGGGCAAGCCCGCCAAGGCGAGCGGCAAGCCGTCGCGCGAGCCGGCCGCGCGGCCGGAGGAGCCCGCCGAGCCGACCACCTCGGTGACCGGCGACGGCGCGCCGAAGCCCAAGGCGAAGCCGAAGACCCGCACCAGGACCACCGCCAAGGCCGGCACCGCGACGAAGGCGAAGGCGGCCACGGCCACCGGGGCCGAGTCCACCGCGAAGAGCGGCACCGAGGCGGCGGCCAAGTCCGGCGCGAAGGCGGGCGCCAAGGCCGGCGCAAAGACGCCCGCCAAGTCCCGCGCCAAGACCCCGGCCAAGCCCGGCCGCACCCCCGCCGCCCGCACCCGGCGCCCCGTGGCGGCCACCGAGCCGCCCGCCTCGCCGTACGCCCCGCACCCGGACGACCGGGGCCGCCTGCTCCACGGCCACCACCACGACCCGCACGGCGTGCTCGGCGCGCACCCGGCGAAGGACGGCGTCGTGGTGCGGGCCCTGCGCCCGTACGCCACCGGGGTCGCGGTGGTCTCCGAGGGGCTGCGGGTCGCCCTGGCCGACGACGGCGACGGGTTCTTCTCGGGGCTGCTGCCGGTGGCCTCGGTCCCCGACTACCGGCTGGAGATCACCTACCCGGGCCAGGAGGGCGGCCCCGGCCACACCCTCACCACCCCCGACCCGTACCGCATGCTCCCCTCGCTCGGCTCCTTCGACCTGCACCTGATCGGTGAGGGGCGGCACGAGGAGCTGTGGCGGGCGCTGGGGGCGCGGCCGATGACGCACGAGGGGGTGACCGGGACCCGGTTCGCCGTCTGGGCGCCGAACGCACGCGGTGTGCGGATCATCGGTGACTTCAACTACTGGGACGGCACGGCGTACCCGATGCGTTCGCTCGGCTCCAGCGGGATCTGGGAGCTGTTCGTGCCGGGGGTCGGCGAGGGGGCGCTGTACCGGTTCGAGATCGCCCGGCCGGACGGTTCGCTGACCCGGCGCTCCGACCCGATGGCCCGGCGCACCGAGGTGCCGCCCGCCAACGCCTCCGTGGTCGCCGACTCCCACCACACCTGGGGCGACCAGGCGTGGCTGGCCCGGCGCGGGCAGACCCCGGTGCACGAGGCGCCCTTCTCCGTCTACGAGGTCCACCTCGCCTCCTGGCGGCCGGGGCTCACCTACCGCCAGCTGGCCGAGCAGCTCCCCGCGTACGTCAAGGACCTCGGCTTCACCCATGTCGAGCTGATGCCGGTCGCCGAGCATCCCTTCGGCGGCTCCTGGGGCTACCAGGTGACCGGTTTCTACGCGCCGACCGCGCGGCTCGGCACCCCGGACGACTTCAAGTACCTGGTCGACGCCCTGCACCAGGCGGGCATCGGCGTACTGATGGACTGGGTTCCGGCGCACTTCCCGCGCGACGACTGGGCCCTGGCGGAGTTCGACGGGCGGCCGCTGTACGAGCACCCGGACCCGCTCCGGGCGGCGCACCCGGACTGGGGGACGCTGGAGTTCGACTACGGCCGCACCGAGGTCCGCAACTTCCTGGTGGCCAACGCGGTGTACTGGTGCGAGGAGTTCCACATCGACGGGCTGCGGGTCGACGCGGTCGCCTCGATGCTCTACCTCGACTACTCCCGCGAGGACGGCCAGTGGTCGCCCAACGAGTACGGCGGGCGGGAGAACCACGACGCGGTCGCCTTCCTCCAGGAGATGAACGCGACCGTCTACCGCCGGGCGCCCGGCGTGGTCACCATCGCCGAGGAGTCGACGGCCTGGGACGGCGTCACCCGCCCCACCCATCTCACCGGCGAGGGCGGCTTCGGCGGCCTGGGCTTCGGGCTGAAGTGGAACATGGGGTGGATGCACGACTCGCTGGAGTACATGGCGAAGGAGCCGGTGCACCGCAGGTACCACCACAACGAGATGACCTTCTCGATGGTGTACGCCTACAGCGAGAACTACGTCCTGCCCATCTCGCACGACGAGGTGGTCCACGGCAAGCAGGCGCTGGTCTCCAAGATGCCCGGCGACTGGTGGCAGCGGCGCGCCGACCACCGCGCCTACCTCGGCTTCATGTGGGCCCACCCCGGCAAGCAACTCCTTTTCATGGGCCAGGAGTTCGCCCAGGGCGCCGAGTGGTCCGAGGAGCACGGCCCGGACTGGTGGCTGCTGGACCCGGCGTACGGCGCCGAGGCTGACCACCGGGGCGTACGCGACCTGGTCCGCGAGCTGAACACCGTCTACGGCGCCACCCCGGCCCTGTGGCAGCGCGACACCGACCCGGGCGGCTTCGCCTGGATCGTCTCGGACGCGGCCGAGGACAACGTCCTCGCCTTCCTCCGCCACGACCACCAGGGCGCGCCGTTGCTCGCGGTCAGCAACTTCTCCCCGGTGGTCCGCCACGGCTACGCCCTCGGCGTGCCGGACGCCCACACGGTGTGGCGGGAGGTCCTCAACACCGACGAGGAGCGGTACGGCGGCGGGGGCATCGGCAACCCGGAGCCCCTCAAGCCCGGGGAGCCCGGCACCCACGGCCGCCCGGCCGCCCTCCGGCTGACCCTGCCGCCGCTGGCCACGGTCTGGCTGCGGCCGGCCTGACCCGGCGGGCACACCCGGCCCGGTCCTCCCCCGTCGCGGGGGCGGGCCGGGCCGCCGCGTGTCCGGGCTCAGCGGCCGAGCGCCCGCCTCAGGGTCAGGCCGTGGCCCCGGCGCAGGCGGCGCAGCTCCCACAGGGCGAGGCAGGTGACGGTGAGCGGGCCGCCCCAGACCAGGGCGACGGAGACCAGCGGCGGGAGGACCTCGTGGACGTCGGCGGTGCGGAAGACGTTGGCGACGCCGTTGACCAGCGCGCCGAGGCCGAAGAAGATCATCCAGGTCAGGAGGAACAGCAGCCAGAAGGCACTGCCCCTGAAGCTGTTCCCCGACCGGGTGGCGCTCACCACGAGGATGAAGCCGAGCGAGCCGGCCACCGCCAGCAGGGCGCAGAGCGGTCCGCGTGCCCGGCGCAGATAGCCGCGGCGCAGGTCGGGCCGGGCGGCGCGGACGAAGAGGACGAGCCCCACCGGGACCACCAGGACCAGCACCACGCAGTTCTGGATGAGCTGCACCCAGGGTTCGGTGACGGCCTCCACGGCGTCGGCGACCTGGTAGGCGAGGGCGACCCCGAGGATCACCACGAACCCGGCGGCCGCCCGTGCCCGTTGCACGGCGCGGGTGGCGCGGTCGTCGATCCGGTCCGGCCGCGAGGGCCGGCAGAGCCGCCGGGCGGCGACGGGCGGCAGCAGCCAGGCCGCCCAGGGCCGCGATCCCCGGCCCTGGTACGGGGCGAGCAACGGCGCGTCGGTCATCGCGGCGGCCGCTCCCGGTCTGCCTGTGCTGGGTCCCGCCATCGCTCCCCCGAGTCCGTGGCCGCCGCGCCCGTGCCGTGCGCGGCCAGAGGGTAGCGCGCACGGCGACGGGGCGTCAGCGGGTTTCGACGGTCTGCGGGTCCACGAGGGCGGCGGGCAGGTCGCCGGTGTGCAGGAGGCCGAGGGTGCGGGTGGCGCGGGTCAGCGCCACGTACAGGTCGCTGGTGGGGAACGCGCCCGGTTCCACCACGAGGACCGCGTCGAACTCCAGCCCCTTGGCCTGGCGCGGGGTGAGCAGCACCACCGGACGGGTCAGGTCGGGCTCGCCCCCGGCGGGGGTGTCCGGCAGGGCTGCCGCCAGCGCCTCGTGCAGGGCGGCGGGGGCGATCACCGCGAGCCGGCCCTCCTCGGGGGCGTCGGCGCGGGCGGCCTCGGCGACGGCCGCCGGAAGGGCGTCGGGGGTGGTCCGCCGCGACCAGGGGCGCCGGCCGGTGGAGCGGACCGAGGAGGGCGGGGTGAACTCCGGGTCCTGTGCGCGGAGCAGGGCGCCGGCGACGGCCATGATCTCCTCGGGCGTGCGGTAGTTGACGCCGAGCCGGGTGTACTCCCAGCGCCCCGGGACGTACGGGTCGAGGATGGTGTGCCAGTCGCCGAGGCCGCCGCCCTCGGCGGTCTGGGCGGGGTCGCCGACCAGGGTCATGGAGCGGGTCGGCGAGCGGCGCATCAGCAGCCGCCAGGCCATCGCGGAGAGTTCCTGCGCCTCGTCGACGATGATGTGGCCGAAGGCCCAGGTGCGGTCGGCGGCGGCCCGTTCGGCGGCGGTGCGGTGGTCGGCCTCCTCGTGGCGTTCGGCCATCCGCTCGGCGTCGATGACGTCGTGGGCGCCGAGCACCTCGGAGTCCTCGTCGTCCTTGTCCTCGAACTCGTAGGTCCGTGAGGCGTAGGCGAGTTCCAGGACGCCCTGGGCGTAGGCGACGCGTTCCTGCCGGGCGGCCTCGGCGGCGGCCTGGGCGGCCGAGTCGTCCTCGCCGAGGAGTTCGGCGGCCTCGTCCAGGAGCGGCACGTCGGCCGGGGTCCACGCTCCGCCCTCGCGGCGGACCGCCTCGGCCTCGGCCTCGGTGAGGTGGGTGGGATCGGCGAGGAAGTCCGTGACGAACTCCTCGGGGGTCAGCTGGGGCCAGAGCGAGCCGATGGCGGCGTGCACCTCGGGGCTGGCGGCGATCTCCTTGGCGAGCTGGGCGACGTCGGAGGCGTCCAGGAGGTTGGGGCCGCCGTAGGGGTCGGCGCCGAGGCGGTCGGTGAGCTGGGCGGTGAGGGCGTCGATGATCCGGAAGGCGAAGTGCGGGCGGGCCAGGTTGTGCGGCAGGCCGGTGGCGCGGGCCCGCTCGCGCGCCTCGGTGGCCATGGCGCGGTCGAGGTGGAGAGTGCCGTAGTCGTCGTGGTCGATCTCCAGCACCTCGTCCGGCACGGCCTGCCGGTCGGCGACGGCCAGGGCCAGCGCCCCGGCCATCTCCAGGCGGCCCTTGGCCTCGGCGGCGCGGGGGGTGTCGGTGCCCTTCGCCTCGACGCCGGGGAAGAGTTCGCCGAGGGTGGCGAGCCAGACGCCGGTCTCGCCGAGGGAGGGCAGCACCTCGCCGATGTAGCCGAGGAAGACCGGGTTGGGGCCGACGATGAGCACGGCGCGGCGGGCCAGCTGCTCGCGGTGGGCGTAGAGGAGGTAGGCGGCGCGGTGCAGGGCGACGGCGGTCTTGCCGGTGCCCGGTCCGCCCTCGACGACGAGGACGCCCTGGTGCGGGGCGCGGATGATGCGGTCCTGCTCGGCCTGGATGGTCTGCACGATGTCGGCCATCCGGCCGGTGCGGGCGGCGCCGAGCGCGGCGAGCAGAACGGCGTCGCCGTTGGGGTCCTCGTGGCCGGTGCGCCGCTCGTCGCCGAGGTCGAGGATCTCGTCGTGCAGGGCGGTGACGGTACGCCCCTCGGTGGTGAGGTGGCGGCGGCGCCGCAGCCCCATCGGGGTGTGGCCGGTGGCCAGGTAGAAGGGGCGCGCGACGGGTGCCCGCCAGTCGATGAGGACGGGGGTGCGCTCGGCGTTCTCCTCCCGGATTCCGATACGGCCGATGTGCCGGCGGACACCGTCCCGGAAATCCAGCCGTCCGAAACAGAGCCCGGAATCCACGGGGTCCAGCGCCGCCGCGGTCATCCCGTGCTCGGTGACCGCCACATCCCGCTCAAGGCGCGCCTGCTGACCCGTGGTGACCTGCGACAACGATGCTCTGACGGCGTTCTCCTCGGCGGCGCGGCGAGCGTCGAGGAGGGTGTACAGGTGGGTGACGAAGGACTGCTCGGCCCGCAATTCCGCGTCGTCCCCGCACTCTTCGCGATTCCCCTGCCACTCGGTTGACAATGCGACTCCTCGCCGGTTAAGATGGCTTCATCAGGTGTTTTTCTGCGCCCATTTGAGGGAAAGCAGAAACCCCGAATATACGCAGCGAAAGCCCCCCGGCGTCAAATCCCCGGAGGGCTTTTTTGTTGCCCTTTACCCCGCCCGCTCGCTCTGTTCGCCATACGGTCACCCCGGCCGGTGGGTGCGGCGTACAGCTATCCTGCGCGGTCTCCGCCTCCTCGCGAAAGGACGGGCCGCCCCGATGGACGGAACCACCGGCGACCTGAACGGGCGCGTCGTCGCCGCACTCGACGGCGCGAGCCTGCGCCGCCACACGACCGGGCAGACCATCCTCGACACCGTCGACTGGACCGTCCGCGCCGGCGAGCACTGGGCGCTCCTCGGCCCCAACGGCGCCGGCAAGACCAGCGTCCTCCGCCTCGTCGGCGCCCTCACCTTCCCGACCACCGGCACGGTGGAGGTTCTCGGCCACCGGCTCGGCCGCGTCGACGTACGGGAGCTGCGCGCCCTGATCGGCCACGTCTCCACCTCCCAGCGCGTCCCGCCGGACCTGCCCGGGCACGGAGTCGTCCTCACCGGCCACACCGGCACGGTCCAGCCGCTGTGGAGGAAGTACGACGACGAGGTCCGCGAACGCGCCCGCGGGCTGCTCGCCGAACTCCAGATCAAGGAGCTGGCCGACCGCCCGTACGGCGTCTGCTCGGGCGGCCAGCAGGCCCGGCTCCTGATCGCCCGCGCCCTCATGGCCGACCCGGCCCTGCTCCTCCTCGACGAGCCGTTCAACGCCCTCGACCTGCCCTCCCGCGAGGACCTCGTCGACACCATGCGCCACCTCGCCCTGAACCGCCCGCACCTGGCCACGGTCACCGTCACCCACCACCTGGAGGAACTCTCCCCGGCCCTCACCCACGCCCTCCTCCTCCGCGAGGGCCGCGTCCTCACCCAGGGGCCCATCACCGAAGTCCTCACCACCGACCACCTGACCGCCTGCTTCGGCCGCCCGGTCGAGGTCTCCCGGCACGGGGGGCGGTGGCTGGCGCGGTCGGGGGTGAGGGTGGCGGGCTGGGGTGAGGGGGCTGCGCGGCAGTAGGGCGTACGGATCCTTGCGCCGACTGCCCAAGTCGAGGGCAAGGCTCACCCGTATCTCGTCTTCGACGGTGACTGACGACGACAGGTGATGCGGCGGGACTTCCTGGTCCGGGTCTCAGGCCACACCTTCGCGAGGCTGCCGGTGCGGACCGGGGAGAACGTCGCGGTCGTCCTCGCCTCGCACCCCGGCCAGGCGGCCCTGGCGAGGTACCTGGCCGTACTCCGGGTCCATCCGTTCGCCCGCGCGGAGGTCCTGCCCGCGCTCGCGCGGGAGCGGATCGCGCCTGAGCTGACCCTGCGTCTGGCGCCCACGGGACGTTGGCTCGTCCGCCGGCGCGCCGCCGCCCTCTACGCTCTCGCGCATGACCTCCCCGCCGACCGCCTCCCTGGCCACCGCCCAGCGCTCGCTCGGCGACCCCGGCCGCCGCTACCCGCTCTGGCCCCCGCTGACCGGCGGCTGCCCGGCGACGAGCACGGAGGAGGTGAGCTACCCCGTCGAGGTGGAGTACGCGTACGACCAGGTGCCCGCGGACCTCTTCGAGGCGCGGCCGGGGCGTGGGGGCCTCGACCGGTGGGCGCCGCTTCTCCCGCCGCTCGCCGCGCCGGGGCTCGGCGAGGGAGGGACCCCGCTGGTGGAGCTGGAGCCCGGGGTGTTCGTCAAGGACGAGTCGCGCAACCCCACCTGGAGTCACAAGGACCGGCTCAACCGGTGCACGGTCAGCGCCGCCCTGGCTGCGGGGCGCCCGGTGTCGTCGTCGCCTCCTCCGGCAACCACGGGGCCTCCGCCGCCGCCTTCGCCGCCCGGGCCGGACTCCGGTGCGTGGTGCTGACGGGCACCGCACTGCCCCCGGCGGTGGACGCCTTCCTGCACGCGTACGGGGCGGTGGTCCTGCCGGTGCCGGTGGAGGCGCGCTGGCCGCTCACCCGGCGGATCGCGTACCACTTCGGCCTGCACCCCGTCAGCAACCTGACCCCGCAGGCCCACACCGGGCACGCCTTCGGCGCCGAGGGGTACAAGACCGTCGCCTACGAGCTCCACGCGGAGCTCGGCGTACCGGCGGCCGTCTTCGTCCCCACCGGCTACGGCGAACTGCTCTTCGGCATCCACAAGGGCTTCGCCGAGCTGCGCCGGCTCGGGGTGACCGACCGCGTCCCCCGGCTGATCGCCTGCGAACCCGCCACCGGCGGCCCCCTCACCGCGGCCCTGCGCCAGGGGCTGCCGGCCACCTGGGTGGAGGTCGGCCCCACCGAGGCGTACGGCATCAACTGCCCGGTGGGTGGCTACCGGGGCGTGGTGGCGGTGCGGGAGAGCGGAGGCCGCTCGGTGCTGGTCACCGACGAGCAGGCGCGGGCGGCCCAGGCGGAAATGGGCCGGGCGGGGTTGTGGGCGGAACTCTCCGCGGCGGTGGGGCTGGCCGGGCTGCGGGCCCCGCCCCGTGAGGAGTTCGACGGGCCGGTGGTGTGCGTCTCGACCTCCGCCGGTTTCAAGGACCAGGGTGCCGGGCGCGGGCCGCGGGAGGCGCCCGTCGCGGAGTGGGAGGCGGCGCGGGCGGGGCTGCTGGCGGCGGGGCTCCGGGAGTGAGCACCGGTCTCAGCCGAGGCGTTCGCGGGCCCAGTCGGCGAAGGAGGTGACCGGTATGCCGAGGGCGCGGGCGTCCTCGGGGTGGGCGGGCTGGACGACGGCGTTGTTCCACTCGTGACCCGCGCCCCAGCTCGGCATACCCGCCGCCAGCGCCTGTTCCAGGTCCATGACCGGAGCCTCGACGGGGACGCCCCACACCTGGGAGAGGACCGCCGCGACCTGGCGCACGGTCAGGCGGTCCCCGGCCAGTTCCAGTTCGACTTGGTGGAAGCGGTCGGGGTCCTGGACGGCGCGAGCCACGGCGGCGCCGATGTCGGCCGGGGCGACCAGGGCCAGTTCGGTGTCCGGCTTCAGGACCGTCGCCAGGCCGCCGGCCGGGCCGTGCGGCACGAGGGCGGGCAGGTTCTCCATGAAGTAGGCGGGCTTCACCACCGTCCAGCGGGGGAAGCCGGCCGCGCGGACCCGCTCCAGGATCGTCTGCTTGGTGGTGAAGTACTCCTCCATGGCGGCCCAGCGCCCCTCGGCCCAGCCGGGCGCCCGCGTGTGGTCGCCGACGCCGGAGGTGGAGGACTGCACGAACTGCGGGACCCCGGCCTCCCGTGCCGCCTCGATCAGGTGGGTCGCCTGGGCCAGTTCACCGGCGAAGTCCACGCCGGCCTCGCTCATCGGCGGCATCTGCACCGAGAAGACGGCGCGGACCCCGCGCACCGCCGGAACGAGGGAGTCCGGGTCGGTGAGGTCGGCGCGCACCAGCTCCGCGCCGGCCGCCGCGACCGCCTTCGCTCGCGGCGCGCCGGGATCGCGCACCAGGGCACGGACCGGCACACCGGCGTCGGCCAAGGCCCGGGCGACGGCTCCGCCCTGGGTGCCTGTGGCACCGGTGACCAGTACGGGAGCAGGGGTGGTGACCATGATCGGGGCATCCTTCATCTCGGCACGGGGTGAAACGGCGGGGTCCGCCACTTCACATCCGCTACGATATGGCGGACCCCGCCACTTAGCAAGAGGCGGACCCCGCCATTTTGTCGAGAGGGAGTGCCCGTGACCGGCCGGCGATCCGACGCAGAGCGCAACTACCGGCGCATCCTCACCGTGGCCGAGGCGGAGATCGCCGAGCTGGGCGCCGCCGCCTCCATCGAGCGGGTGGCCCGCACGGCGGGGCTCGGCTCCGCCACCGTCCGCCGCCACTTCCCCACCCGGCAGGCCCTGCTCGAAGCGGTCTTCGCGGAGCGCGCCCAGGCCCTTCAGGCGCGGGCCGCGGAGCTGACCGGCGAGAGCGACAGCCGGGCCGCGCTCCTGGCCTGGCTGCGCGACTTCACCGACTACGCGGTCTCGGCACGCGGCTTCGCCGACGTCCTGGCGTACGAGCCGCCGGCCGAGGCGGGCGGGGAGGCAGGGGAGGCGGCGCCGTCCTCCTGCGGCACGATGCTGGAGGCCGCTCTCGCCCCGCTGCTGGCCCGGGCCCAGCGCGAGGGCGCCGCCCGCCCCGAGGCGAGCTGCCACGACCTGGTCACCGCCGTGGCGGGCATCGCCCTGGCCACCGAGCACCACCGGGACCCGGCCGCGCAGGCGGCGCGCCTGCTCGACCTGTTCGTGACGGGGCTCAGCCCGCGCGGCTGAGGCCGGGGGCACCACCCGTCCGCGTACCGCGCGAGAAAACGCGAACGCCCCCGGCGGGGGGAGCCGGGGGCGTTGGCGGGGCCGGGCGGTGGGGGGTCGTCCGGTCCGGGGAGCGCCGCGCCTCGGGGGGAAGTGAGGCGCGGCGCGGGGAAAGGGTCAGGTGGTGGACTTCTGGAGGGGGACCTCGCCGTCGGTCTGCGGGGCGTCCTTCACCAGGCCGTCCTTGGCGGGCGGCGCCTCGACGTCCTCGGGGGCCGGGCCGCCGTGACCGTCGTCGACCAGGGTCTTCTCGTCGAAGGGGATCTCGCCGGCCAGGACCTTCTGGACCCGGTCGCGGTCGACCTCCTTGGTCCAGGTGCCGATGAGCAGGGTGGCCACGGCGTTGCCCGCGAAGTTGGTCATGGCGCGGGCCTCGGACATGAAGCGGTCGATGCCGACGATCAGGCCGACGCCGTCGACCAGCTCGGGCCGGTGCGACTGGAGGCCGCCCGCGAGGGTGGCGAGCCCGGCGCCGGTGACGCCCGCCGCGCCCTTCGAGGCGATGATCATGAAGAGGAGTAGCGAGACCTGCTCACCGAGCGAGAGCGGGTTGCCCATCGCCTCGGCGACGAAGAGGGAGGCCATCGTCAGGTAGATGGCGGTGCCGTCGAGGTTGAAGGAGTAGCCGGTCGGGACGGTGATGCCGACGACGGGCTTGGAGATGCCCAGGTGCTCCATCTTGGCGATGAGGCGGGGCAGCGCCGACTCCGAGGAGGAGGTGGAGAGGATCAGCAGGAACTCGCGGCCCAGGTACTTGAGCAGCTTGAGGATGTTGACCCCGGTGCAGATCCGCAGCAGCGCGCCGAGCACCACGACCACGAAGACCAGACAGGTGACGTAGAAGCCGATCATGATGACGGCGAGCGACTTCAGCGCGTCGACGCCGGTCTCGCCGACCACCGCCGCGATGGCTCCGAAGGCGCCCACCGGGGCGGCCCACATGATCATGGCGAGGACGCGGAAGACCAGGCGCTGGATGTGGCCGATGCCCGCGAGGATCGGCTCGCCGGACTTGCCGAGGGCCTGCACGGCGAAGCCGACGAGGAGGGCGATCAGCAGGGTCTGGAGGACCTCGCCGCCGGTGAAGGCGGAGACCATGGTGGTCGGGATGATGCCGATCAGGAAGTCGACGGTGGACTCGCTGGCCTCACCGGCCTGGGCCTCTCCGGCGCCGCGCAGCTCGTCGGTGAGCTGCATGCCGTGGCCCGGCTCCAGGAAGTTGCCGACGACCAGGCCGATGGCGAGGGCGACGGTCGACATCACGATGAAGTAGCCGAGGGCGAGACCGCCCACCGCGCCGACCTTGGCGGCCTTGCGGACCGATCCGACGCCCAGCACGATCGTGCAGAAGATGATCGGCGAGATCATCATCTTGATCAGGTTGACGAAGCCGGTCCCGAGCGGCTTCAGCTCGACCGCCAGCGACGGGGCGACGAAGCCGACCAGGATGCCGAGCACGACCGCGGCGATCACGGCGATGTACAGATAATGCGTTCTGTCCCGCTTGGCGGCTGCAGCCACGGGGGGCCTCCTTGGACGTCGTCGTCGGGGATGCGGACCGGTGCGGGCGGTCGCCCGGCGCCGGACGTGCAAGCGACGCTCACGACCCGGGGGCGGAGCGGGGAGGGGCCTGCACAACGCTCAGTGCGTGCGGCTCACGTGCTGGCGGTGCGGCGACTCTTTCGCAGGCTGTGAGGGCGGTCACCCTTGCGTTCATTTAGTTCGCACACATCCGGCCAGGCAGACTGTCCGGCATGCCCCTCCCCCGTCCCCGCAGCCTCGCTGGTCAGCTCTTCGCGATGCAGGTGTTCCTGGTCGGCCTGCTGATCCTCGGCTGTGTCCTGTTCGCGTTCCTCTCCGACCGCCGCCAGGCCGAGGAGGCGGCGGGCCGCCAGGCGGGCGCGACGGCCCGCGCCGTCGCCGACTCCCCCTCGGTCCGCGAGGCGATCCAGGCGGGCGGCGATCCCTCGCGCCTCCTCCAGCCGTACGCCGAGGAGGTCCGCCGCGACGCCGACGTCGACTTCGTCACCATCATGGACACCCGCGGCATCCGCTGGACCCACCCCGACGAGGGCCAGATAGGCGCGCGCTTCCTCGGCCACACCGAGGAGGCCCTGAGCGGCCGCACGCTCCAGGAGACGTACACCGGCACGCTCGGCCCCTCGGTGCGGGTGGTCACCCCGATCCACGCCGACGGCGAGGTGATCGGGCTGGTCAGCGCGGGGATCACGGTCGACCAGATCGCGGCCCGGCTGCGCGACCAGGTGCTCACCCTGCTGACGGTGGGAGGGCTGACGCTGGCGGTCGGCGGGGTCGGCACCTACGTCATCAACGCGCGGCTGCGCCGGCACACCCACGACATGGACGCCGCCCAGCTCAGCCACATGTACGCCTACCACCAGGCGGCCCTGCACGCGGTCCGCGAGGGGCTGGTGATGCTCGACGGGCAGCGCAGGATCGCGCTGATCAACGACGGGGCGCGGGAGCTCCTCGGCCTCGCCCCGGAGCGCGGGGTGGGCGACCGGGCCGACGCGCTGGGGCTGCCGGCCCCGCTGACGGGGGCGCTGCTGGCGGCCGAGCCGCGCGTCGACGAGGTCCACCTGAGCGCCGACCGGGTGCTGGTGGTCAACACCTCGCCGGTCGCCGCCGGGGAGCAGCGCGGCACCGTCGTCACCCTGCGCGACCACACCGAGCTGCAGGCGCTCACCGGCGAGCTGGACACCGAGCGCGGCTTCTCCGAGGCGCTGCGCTCGCAGGCGCACGAGGCCGCCAACCGGCTGCACACCGTGGTCTCGCTGATCGAGCTGGGCCGGGCGGAGGAGGCGGTGGAGTTCGCCACCGCCGAGCTGGAACTGGCCCAGACCCTCACCGACCAGGTGGTGCAGGCGGTCGGCGAACCGGTCCTGGCCGCGCTGCTGCTGGGCAAGACCGCGCAGGCCAACGAGCGCGGTATCGAGCTGACCGTGCACGAGGACAGCCGCCTGGACGACGGGGTGCTCCCGCCGGAGCTGCCCGCCCGCGACCTGGTCACCGTCCTCGGCAACCTGGTCGACAACGCGATGGAGGCCGTCTCGGGCATCCCGGGCGCCCGCGTCACGGTGACCGCCCGCGCCGAGCCGGACGGCCTGCTGCTGCGGGTCGCCGACAACGGCCCCGGCGTCCCCGACGGCGACGAGGTGTTCCACCGCGGCTGGTCCACCAAGGAGGGCGGCGGCCGGGGGCTGGGCCTCGCGCTGGTCCGGCAGACGGCCGAGCGGCACGGCGGTACCGTCACCGTGGGCGAGGCGCCCGGCGGCGGGGCCGCCTTCCGGGTCCGTATCCCCTTCGGCCGGCACACCCCGGACGGTGCCACCGCCCTGCCCGCACCCCGCTCACGCCCGCACGCGGGCGCGGGCCCGCCCGGCACCGGCCCGCTGCCCACGCCCGCCCCGACCGACGACGCCACCCCGGAGAGCCCCAGATGACCCCGTACCCCACCCAGCCCGCCGGGTCCGACGGTGCCGAGGCGCCCGGCGGCGGAGAAGGGGGCCGCCCGGGGCGGGTCCGGGTGCTGGTGGTGGAGGACGATCCGGTGGCGGCCGACGCGCACC
Source organism: Streptomyces albidoflavus (assembly GCF_000719955.1). Classification (GTDB taxonomy): domain Bacteria; phylum Actinomycetota; class Actinomycetes; order Streptomycetales; family Streptomycetaceae; genus Streptomyces; species Streptomyces albidoflavus. The sequence continues at coordinate 254,017 of NZ_JOII01000005.1, read as the reverse complement.
GGACGTACGTGGAGCGGGTCCCGGGGTTCACCGTGGTGGGGGTGGCGCACTCGGGGGCCGAGGCGCAGCGGGCCCTGGAGCGGTTCCCGGTCGACCTGCTCCTGCTCGACCTGTACCTGCCGGACGGGCACGGGCTCCAGCTGGCCCGCTCGCTGCGGGCGGCGGGCCACCGGGCCGACGTGATCGCGGTGACCTCGGCGCGGGACCTGGCGGTGGTCCGTGAGGGGGTGTCGCTGGGGGTGGTCCAGTACGTCCTGAAACCGTTCACCTTCGCGACGCTCCGGGACCGCCTCGTGCGGTACGCGCAGTTCCGTACCGCCGCCGGGGAGGCCAGCGGCCAGGCCGAGGTGGACCGGGCGCTCGGCGCCCTGCGCGCGCCCCAGCCGGCGGTGCTGCCCAAGGGGCTGAGCGCCCCGACCCTGGAACGGGTGACGCAAACCCTGCGCGAGTCCCCCGAGGGCCTGACGGCGGCGGCCACCGGCGAGGAGGTCGGCATCTCCCGCATCACCGCCCGCCGCTACCTGGAGCACCTCGTCACCTCGGGACGGGCGGTGCGCAGCCCCCAGTACGGCACGGTGGGGCGCCCGGAACTGCGGTACCGCTGGCAGTGAGCGGTCCGCCCGCGAACGTTCGCGGACGCGAAGACGGCGGGCGCCCGAGGGTTCCCTGGGGCCCGCCGTCCGCGTGTGTGCGGAGCCGGTTCAGAAGACCGACTCGGCCTCGTCCATGCGGTCCTGGGGGACGGTCTTCAGCTCGGTGACCGCCTCGGCGAGCGGGACCATCTCGATCCGGGTGCCGCGCAGCGCCGTCATCCGGCCGAACCGGCCGTGGTGGGCGGCCTCGACGGCGTGCCAGCCGAAGCGGGTGGCGAGGACGCGGTCGTAGGCGGTGGGGCTGCCGCCGCGCTGGACGTGGCCGAGGATGACCGGCCGTGCCTCCTTGCCGAGGCGGTGCTCCAGCTCCCCGGCGAGCGCGGTGCCGATGCCGTGGAACCGCTCGTGGCCGTACTGGTCGATGGCGCCCTTGCCGTAGGCCATCGTGCCCTCGGCGGGGTGGGCGCCCTCGGCGACGCAGATGACGGCGAACTTCTTGCCCCGGGCGAACCGCTCCTCGACCATCTTGACCAGGTCGGCGGGGTCGAAGGGCCGCTCGGGCAGGCAGATGCCGTGGGCGCCGCCGGCCATGCCGGACTCCAGCGCGATCCACCCGGCGTGCCGGCCCATCACCTCGACGACCATGACGCGCTGGTGGGACTCGGCGGTGGTCTTGAGCCGGTCGATGGCCTCGGTGGCGACGCCGACGGCGGTATCGAAGCCGAAGGTGCGGTCGGTGGCGGAGATGTCGTTGTCGATGGTCTTCGGCACGCCGACCACCGGCATCCCCGAGTCGGAGAGGAGCCGGGCGGCGGTGAGGGTGCCCTCGCCGCCGATCGGGATCAGCACGTCGATGCCGAGTTCGCGGGCCAGCTCCGGGGCGTTCTCGCACGCCTCGGCGAGGCGGCCGCGCTCCAGGCGGGCCGAGCCGAGGATGGTGCCGCCACGGGCGAGGATGCCGCTGACGGCGTTCAGGTCGAGGGGGCGGTAGCGGCGGTCCAGGAGGCCCTTGTACCCGTCCTCGAAGCCGATGACCTCGTCGCCGTGGTGTGTGACGGCGCGGTGCACGACCGAGCGGATCACGGCGTTCAGGCCGGGACAGTCGCCGCCTGCGGTGAGAATTCCGATACGCATCGTGCTGTCTCTCCTGCTCGATACTGGCCGTTCGTCCGGGTCGCGGTCCGCCGGAGGGAGACGGACCGGTGCGAATTCTGACACGGCCGCCGCCGCGTCCGTGTCCCAGGTCACTTCCACCACGCCCCGACCGGTCGCCTGCCCCGCCGGCACGGGCCCACCCCTGACCGGCGGAACGCCGACGCCGCCGAACAAGAGCGGGCGCCCGCGCACCGGTATCGTCGGAGTGCATACCGTAGCAAAAGCGGCACCACTCCACTCCGGGTTCCGCGAAGACCCCTGGTAAGGAACTGGCGGCGGCAGGGGTCACGTCCGCCCAGGTGGGGCAGGCGATCCCCTGGAGCACAGACGTACGCATCGGGCTCCCGGCCGGCGCCGGCCGGGACCAGCGGAAGGAGCGGACGCGTGGCACGCAGCGTCTACGTCACCGGGACCGACCGGGGCGACGGCCGGCAGGTCTTCGAGCTGGGTCTCATGGAACTGCTGACCCGCCGGGTCGACCGGGTGGGGGTGTTCCGGCCGCTGGTGCACGACGGACCCGACCGCCTCTTCGAGGTGCTGCGCGGCCGCTACCGGCTCAGCCAGGACCCGGCCACCGCGCACGGCATCGACTACCGCAGAGCGGCGGGCATCCAGGCCGAACAGGGCACCGACGCCCTGGTCTCTCAGCTCGTCGACCGTTATCTGGCGGTCGCCCGCGACTACGAGGTGGTGCTGGTCCTCGGTACCGACTACGCCGACACCCAGCTCCCGGACGAGCTGGCGCTCAACGCCCGCCTCGCCAACGAGTTCGGCGCCTCGGTGCTGCCGGTGGTCGGCGGCCGGTCGCAGAGCGCCGAGTCGGTCCGCGCTGAGGCCCGCAACGCCTACCGCGCCTACCACGCGCTCGGCTGCGACGTGCTGGCCGTGGGCGTCAACCGGGTCGCCGCCGAGGACCGCGACGTGGTCGCCCAGCGGCTGGGGGCCCGCCTCCCCGTGCCCTGCTACGTCCTCCCCGACGACCCCGCGCTCTCCGCGCCGACCGTCCGGCAGATCTCCCGGGCGCTGGACGGAACGGTTCTGCTGGGCGACGACGCCGGCCTCGCCCGGGACGTCCTCGACTTCGTCTTCGGCGGCGCCACCCTCCCCACCTTCCTGCACGCCCTCACCCCGGGCTGCCTGGTGGTGGCCCCCGGCGACCGGGCCGACCTGGTGGTGGGGGCGCTGGCCGCGCACAGCTCCGGGACCCCGCCGATCGCCGGGGTGCTGCTGACGCTGGGCGAGCGGCCGGACCCCGAGGTGCTGCGGCTGGCCGCGAAGGTGGCGCCGGGCACGCCGGTGGTCTCCGTACCGGGCAACAGCTTCCCGACCGCGACCCGGCTCTTCACCCTGGAGGGGCGGCTCGACGCGGCGACGCCGCGCAAGGCGGAGACGGCGCTCGGCCTCTTCGAGGACTGGGTGGACACCGCCGAGCTGCTGGACCGGATCTCGGTCGGCTCCACCGACCGGGTCACGCCGATGATGTTCGAGCACAAGCTGCTGGAGCGGGCCCGCGCCGACCGCCGCCGGGTGGTGCTGCCCGAGGGGCTGGAGGAGCGGGTGCTGCGCGCCGCCGACGTGCTGCTGCGCCGCTCGGTCTGCGACCTCACCCTGCTCGGCCCCATCGACGCGATCCGCAAGAAGGCCGCCGACCTGGGGGTGGACCTCGGCGCCGCCGAGCTGATCGACCCGCAGGAGTCGGAGCTGCGCAAGCGGTTCGCCGAGCGGTACGCCCAGCTCCGTGCCCACAAGGGCGTCTCGGTGGAGCTGGCGTACGACGTGGTCGCCGACGTCAACTACTTCGGCACGCTGATGGTCGAGGAGGGGCTGGCCGACGGTATGGTCTCCGGCTCCGCCCACTCCACGGCGGCCACCATCCGCCCGGCCTTCGAGATCATCCGGACCCGCCCGGACGCCACCCTGGTCTCCTCGGTCTTCTTCATGTGCCTCGCCGACCGGGTGCTGGTCTACGGCGACTGCGCGGTCAACCCCGACCCGAACGCGGTGGAGCTGGCCGACATCGCCGTCCAGTCGGCGCTGACCGGCGCCCGCTTCGGCGTCGACCCGAAGATCGCGATGCTCTCGTACTCGACCGGCAGCTCCGGGTCGGGCGCCGATGTGGAGAAGGTCCGCGAGGCGACCGCGCTGGCCCGCGAACGCCGGCCCGACCTGCTGATCGAGGGCCCGATCCAGTACGACGCGGCGGTCGAGCCGACGGTGGCGGCGGCCAAGCTGCCCGGCTCCGAGGTGGCGGGACAGGCCACCGTGCTGATCTTCCCGGACCTCAACACGGGCAACAACACGTACAAGGCGGTGCAGCGGTCGGCCGGCGCGGTGGCGGTCGGGCCGGTCCTGCAGGGTCTGCGCAAGCCGGTCAACGACCTCTCCCGGGGCGCGCTCGTCCAGGACATCGTCACCACCGTCGCCATCACCGCCGTCCAGGCCCAGGAGAGCGACGCGTGAGCGCGCCGCCGACCGGGCCCCGCACCGAAGGAGGGCAGCACGTGAGCACCGAGCAGGGCCCGCGTCCCCACCGCGTCCTCGTCCTCAACTGCGGCTCCTCGTCGGTCAAGTACCAGTTGCTGGACATGGCCGACTCCAGCCGGCTCGCCGTCGGGCTGGTGGAGCGGATCGGCGAGGAGACCTCGCGGATCGTCCACACGCCGCTGACCGAGGGGGCCGGCGGGGAGCGCGAGGTGACCGGCCGGGTGGCGGACCACCAGGCGGCGCTGGAGGCGGTCGCCGCCGAGCTGGCCGAGGACGGGCTGGGGCTCGACTCCCCCGAACTGGCGGCGATCGGGCACCGGGTGGTGCACGGCGGGCGGCTGTTCACCCGGCCGACCGTCATCGACGACGCGGTGCTCGCCGAGATCGAGCGGCTAATCCCGGTGGCGCCGCTGCACAACCCGGCCAACCTGATGGGCATCCGCACCGCCCGCCGGATGCGCCCGGACCTGCCGCAGGTGGCGGTCTTCGACACCACCTTCCACACCACGATGCCGGAGTACGCCGCCCGCTACCCGATCGAGCGCGAGATTGCCGACGCCCACCGGGTCCGCCGCTACGGCTTCCACGGCACCTCGCACGGCTACGTCTCCCGGAAGACCGCCGAACTGCTGGACCGGCCCCTGGCGGAGCTGAACCTCATCACCCTGCACCTGGGCAACGGGGCCTCGGCGGCGGCGGTGCGCGGCGGGATCTGCGTGGACACCTCGATGGGGCTCACCCCGCTGGAGGGGCTGATGATGGGGACCCGTTCGGGCGACGTCGACCCGGCCGTCGTCTTCCACCTCAAGCGGGTCGCCGGGATGGAGACCGACGAGACCGACGCCCTGCTCAACAAGCGCAGCGGCCTGGTCGGGATCTGCGGCGACAACGACATGCGTGAGATCACCCGGCGCATGGACGAGGGGGACGAGGACGCGCGGCTCGCCTTCGACATGTACGTGCACCGGCTGAAGAAGTACATCGGCGCGTACGCGGCGGTCCTCGGCCGGGTGGACGCGGTGGTCTTCACGGCGGGTGTCGGGGAGAACGCGGCCGCGGTGCGCCAGGCGGCGGTGGACGGTCTGGAAGGGTTCGGGATGGCGGTGGACCGCGAGCTGAACGCGGTCCGCTCCGGCGTCCCCCGGCTGATCTCGCCCGGCTCCTCGCGGGTGGCGGTCGCGGTGGTGCCGACCGACGAGGAACTGGAGATCGCCGAGCAGACCTACGCCCTGGTCGGACCGGACACCCGGCCCGCTCCGGAGGGCGCCGACTCCCCCGTGACGCCGCCCGGCTGAGCGCCCGTCCGCCCATATGTATCTTCCGCCAGATGGAATATTCCGCACGGAAACAAACCGATAGGATCGTCCCATGCGCCGTTCCAAAATCGTCTGCACGCTGGGCCCCGCCGTCGACTCGTACGAGCAGCTGAAAGCGCTCATCGAGGCAGGCATGAACGTGGCCCGTTTCAACATGAGCCACGGATCGCACGCCGAGCACGAGGACCGGTACCGCCGGGTCCGGCAGGCGTCCGCGGACACCGGCCGGGCGGTGGGCGTCCTCGCCGACCTCCAGGGCCCCAAGATCCGGCTGGAGACCTTCGCCGAGGGCCCGGTCGAGCTGGTGCGCGGTGACGAGTTCACCATCACCACCGAGGACGTGGCCGGCGACAAGTCGGTCTGCGGCACCACCTACAAGGGGCTGCCGGGCGACGTGGCCAAGGGCGACCCGATCCTCATCAACGACGGCAACGTCGAGCTGAAGGTCACCGAGGTCGAGGGCCCCCGCGTCAAGACCATCGTCATCGAGGGCGGGGTCATCTCCGACCACAAGGGCATCAACCTGCCCGGCGCGGCGGTCAACGTCCCGGCCCTCTCCGAGAAGGACATCGAGGACCTGCGCTTCGCCCTGCGGATGGGGTGCGACCTGGTCGCCCTCTCCTTCGTCCGGGACGCCGAGGACGTCAAGGACGTCCACAAGGTGATGGACGAGGAGGGCCGCCGGGTCCCGGTCATCGCCAAGGTCGAGAAGCCGCAGGCGGTCGCCAACATGGAGGCGGTCGTGCTCGCCTTCGACGGCGTGATGGTGGCCCGTGGCGACCTCGCGGTGGAGTATCCGCTGGAGAAGGTCCCGATGGTGCAGAAGCGCCTGGTGAGCCTCTGCCGCCGGAACGCCAAGCCGGTGATCGTGGCGACCCAGATGATGGAGTCGATGATCACCAACTCCCGCCCGACCCGCGCCGAGGCCTCCGACGTCGCCAACGCCATCCTGGACGGCGCCGACGCGGTCATGCTCTCCGCCGAGTCCAGCGTCGGCGCGTACCCGATCGAGACGGTCAAGACGATGTCGAAGATCGTCGTCGCCGCCGAGCAGGAGCTGCTCTCGCGCGGCCTCCAGCCGCTGGTCCCGGGCAAGAAGCCGCGCACCCAGGGCGGTGCCGTGGCCCGCGCCGCCGCCGAGATCGCCGACTTCCTCGGCGCCCGCGCGCTGGTGGCGTACACCAAGTCCGGTGACACCGCCCGGCGCCTCTCGCGCTACCGCGCGGCCCAGCCGATCCTCGCCTTCACCACCGACGAGGCCACCCGCAACCAGCTCACCCTGAGCTGGGGCGTGGAGAGCCACGTGGTGGACCACGTCGACAACACCGACGCCATGGTCGACCAGGTGGACGAGGAGCTGGTCGGGCTGAAGCGGTTCAACGACGGCGACACCGTCGTCATGACCGCCGGCTCGCCCCCCGGCGTCCCCGGCACCACCAACATGGTCCGCGTCCACCACCTCGGCGGCCGCGGCTGACCTCCTGACTCCGCCGGGCCGGCATCTGCCCCGCTGGGCCCGGCGGACACGACGGTGGCCCGCGTCCTCGGCTGAGGACGCGGGCCACCGTCTTGTGCGGCTCCCGGACGGGTCTGGGATACGGCGGTGTGCTCAGTCGCCGTCGGTGAAGTAGTTCTGGAGTCCCGGCACGGTGAGCGTGCCGCCGAACTGGCCCGCCTGGACGACCTTGACCTTGGTGAAGAAGGCCCAGGGCACGTTGAGCGGGGGCGGGCTCTCCGGGTTGAAGGTGATCGGGATGAGCCCGAAGAGGTTCCCCTTCAGCTCCTCGGTGTACATGGTGACCTCGCCGTTCCTGATCGTCGAGGTCGAGCCCTCCGCCGCCTTCACGTGGCCGGTCTGCCCCTTGGGACCGACGGTGAGCTGGTGCAGGTCCTTGATGTCCGTGGTCTTCGCCGTGAACTTCAGGACCGGCTTCACCTTGCCGCTGTACGTCTTGACCTTGACCACGCCGTGGTAGTCCAGGCCGCCCAGCGTCAGCTTGCTGCTCTCCAGCCGCCACGGGTCGTCCGGCAGGAGCGGGATGCCCGGCTCCAGGTCGAGGTCGGCCAGGGCCTTGGGGTCCGGTGCGCACGGGTCGTCGTCCGCGGCACCGACGGCACCCTGTGCCCCGGCGGCCAGCTCGCTCACCGAGACGCCGTTTTTGCGGGCGGCGTCCTCGATGTCCTTCTTCAGCTGCTCGGCGGGGCTGAGTTCGGCCTCCTTCTCGGCGGCCTCCTCCTTGGCCTTCGCCTCGTCGGCGGCCTTCTTCTCGGCGGCTTCCTTCCGGTCGGCCGCCTTCTTGTCGGCGGCCTTCCCGTCGGACGCCTTCTTGTCCGCCGCACCGGAGTCCGCCGTGGCCTTGTCGTCCTTCTCCGTGGTGCCGCCGGACGTACCGCCGGCCTTCTCGGAGGCGGACGGCTCCGGCTCGGGCTCCTCGGACTTCTCGTCCCCGGGGGTGAAGAGGTCCTTGAGCGCGTCGCCGAGGCCCAGCGGGTCGAGCGGGTTCCTGGTCTTCTCCGGCTCCGGCTCGGTGGTGGGCTGCTCGTCCGCCGGGTCGGGCTCCGGCTTCTCGCTGCCGCCGCCGGACGGGGCCGACGAGGAGGCGGACGGAGTGGGCGTGGCGCCCGGGGAGGCCGGCTTCGACGCGCCGGGCTCCGGGGTGGGCGTCGCGTCCGGCTCGGCCGCCTCCGACGGCTCGTCGGAGCGGGTCACGCACGGGCCACCGCGCGGGATGTCCGCCTTGTCGTCGGCCAGGGCGAGCTTGGGCGTCAGGCCCATGCCCACGAAGACCGCCGTGGGCATCGCGGCCAGCGCGAACGCCTTGCCCGCGGGTATCTGGAGCTTCGTCAGCAGCGACTTCCGGGGGGCCGCGTGACGCGGCCCGGTTCTGCCGAGGGCTTTACCGCCCTCTTCGGCAGCCAGTTGCGCCTCGTCACCCCGCACGGTGCCTCCCGCCGTTGGTCTCAAGTGTCGTGCCGTCCGCCGGGGCGCTCTCGCCTCCGGCGTGCGGCTCCGGCCTGGGCGCTCCCGCCTGGACGACCGGCCCGGCCGGCTCCGGCTGCGGCTCCGGCTCGGCCTGGGTCCTGGTCCCGGCCGGCCGCGCGCCCTGCCCGCTCCCCTCGGGAGCGGTCTTGCCCGGGGCCCAGGAGATCGAGAGGGCCCCGCCGAACATGGCCAGCAGGAAGCCGATCAGCAGCCCGCCGAGGTTGGACACCGGTATGGAGACCAGCGCGAGAAGGATCGCCGCGACACCCGCGAAGACCCGGACGATGGACTGGAACCACATCGTCAGTCCGAGCGTGACCAGCAGGACGCCGATGATCAGCGATCCCGCGCCCGCCGTGGTCGCCATCCGCAGGCTCAGCTGTCCCAGCGTGAGCTGTGCGTACGGCAGGTAGGCGATGGGGATGCCGCCCAGCATCGTCAGCAGCCCCGCCCAGAACGGGCGGCTGCCGCGCCACACCCGGAAGCGAAGCCGCCAGTAGTGAAATCGGTCGCTCAGCCCTGGGGACTCGGCGCTCATGGAAAACAGCTCCCTGGAACCGGCAATGCGTGGAGAGAAGATGGAGTGGCGGGCGGGGAACCCGCCGCGGCGCTCCGGGGCTCACACCCCGAGCGCGCCACGGCTCGCTCCGCGCCCGCCCAGGGAGCGCTTAGTAGCACTCCTTGACGCCCTTGTGCAGCTTCATGCTGAGACCGCTCAGCTTGAAGGTTCCGGCGGTGGTCGCCCACGCCGTCTGCTTGACGTTCTTCAGGGTGGCCGAGTCGGCCTCCTGCGAGAAGCCGTAAGGGTTGGCCTGGTCACCCTTCTTGATGCCAGGGCCCTTGGTGCTCTCGCCGGCGGCCACACCGATGTTGATGTTCTTGAACTCGGCGTCGGCGTCGAGCTGGGCGACGTCGATGTAGAGGTTCTCGGCCTCGACCGGCGCCTTGCCCGTACCGGCCTTCAGCTGAAGGCTGATGGTGCCGATGAGCGGGACGTCCGGCGTGACGACGGACTGGCACATGTTGTTGATCGTCGCGCTCTTGAACGCGGAGATCGCGACCGGATGGGCAGCCTTGTTGCCCTTCAGGTCGTAACCGGTGTCCACACCGCCGTACTGGACGAACCCGTTACCGACGAGCTTGTCGGCCGACACCTTGAACGACTGGCCGGACACGGCGAACGACGCCGCGAGCGCACCCTGCGACAGGGCCACGCCGATCGCCGCGGTAGCGGCGACGGTGGGCACCATGACGACGGCGAACCGCTTCCATCTGGTCCCGCCACGAGCCACGGACTCCATGACATTCCTCCTTCTCGGACGTACATCTCCGGCCTCTGACTGGTCCCGATCGGGCGGTCAGCCGGGCAGGGATGGGAGAAGTGCTACGTCCTCGGCAAGGAGAGCGCCTTCGACCGTCCACGCCGCGCCTCGTGGGCACGGGATGGGGCGGTTCGGCGGCGATCACCCCCGAGCGACAACCACTGGCCACGCCTCGCACGGGGATGCGCAGCCGGTTCGGACAGGCCCTGCCGATGGGCAGAGACCCCCCTGTCCAGGCCGAGACCCGCGGCCTCGACCTGCTCGGTGGGGACCCAGAGAGCCCGTGGACCCGGTTGGCTGCCGGGGTACGGGAAAGGGACCGAGCGTCGCCGATCGTGGTGCATTCGGAGCCCGGGCACAAGGGGTTCGTTACCGGCTAGTAACGGCTGGATAACCAAAGTCGGTCACAGCGGTGCCGCGCGGGCACGGACCGTGCCGCGAGGAGGGGTGACAAATCATCACTCGGGATGACAGATGCGGATGGATGACGAGGTCGGACTTACTCCGAGTAACAGCGGCCGCGATTACCAAGTTTTGGTAAAGCGCGGCCGCTTGGGTCTCTCTGTCGTCAAATCGCTTCCCACGCCCCAGGGGTGGCGCGCGGGGTCAGGCGCTCAGAACAGCACCCGGGCCAGGGCGGTACGGGCCGCGGTCACCCGCGGGTCCTCGGCGCCGACCACCTCGAAGAGGTCGAGCAGGTGGAGGCGGGCCTTGTTCCGGTCGTCCCCCGCGGTGACCCGCACGGTGTCGACCAGCCGGCCGAAGGCGTCGTCGACGTGGCCGCCCACCAGGTCCAGGTCGGCGGCGGCGGACTGCGCGGCGACGTCGGCCGGGCGCTCGGCGGCGTCCTGGCGGACCTTCTGCGGGTCCAGGCCGCTGACCCGGCGCAGGAGTTCGGCCTGGCCGAGGCCGAGCTTGGCCTCGGTGTTGGCCGGGTCGTCGGAGAGGACGTTCTGGTAGGCGCGGACGGCGCCGTCCAGGTCACCGGCGTCCAGCGCCTGGACGGCGGCCTCCAGCAGGGCGTCGTACGGCCCGGCGGGCTCCTCGGGGACGGCGGCGGGGTCGCCCGCGTCGGAGCCGGGGTCGACGGTGAGGCCGGTGAGGCCGAACCGCTCCTCGCCGACCTGGATGAGCTGGTCGAGGGTCTCCCGGATCTGCGCCTCGGGGGCGGCTCCCTGGAAGAGCGGGAGGGCCTGGCCCGCGACGACGGCGAAGACGGCCGGGATGCCCTGGATGCCGAACTGCTGCATCAGCATCTGGTTGGCGTCGACGTCGACCTTGGCCAGCAGGAAGCGGCCGTTGTACTCGTGCGCGAGGCGCTCCAGCAGGGGGCCGAGCTGCTTGCACGGCTCGCACCACTCGGCCCAGAAGTCGATGACGACCGGGACCTCGGTGGAGCGCTGGAGGACGTCGCGTTCGAAGCCGGCCTCGGTGACGTCGATGACCAGGCTCGACGCGGGAACCGCACCGGTTCCGCCCTGTCGGGCGGCTTCGGCGCGGGCCTGCTCGGCCTTGGCCTTCGCTTCCTGGGCCTGCTTCACCGCGGCGAGGTCGACGACTCCGCTCATGGACATGTTCCGTGGCTGCATGCGTACATCCTCCCCCCTCGGCGCGCGTGCTGGGAAACCCGTCGAACGGCGATCGACGGCGAGTCCGTCGTACTGGTGCGGCACCGGGTCCCCACCCGGGCCTTGTGGTTGTCGCCCGTGGGTGAACACGAGCTTTCGCTACGGGTCGTAGCGTAACTGTCCGAGGCACTCCGTGTCAGGGCGGCCCGGGTGATCCGGGTCACCGTGCGCGCGCATACTGACCGTTCGGTAGCTCTGGATACAGTCGCTGCCATGCAGAGCCGCACCCCTCCCGCCCGCACCGGTCGCCCGCGCAGCGCGGCGGCGGACGCCGCGATCCTGGCAGCGACCCGGGACGCCCTCGTCGAGATCGGCTGGTCCCGGATGTCGCTGGGCGACGTCGCCCAGCGGGCCGGGGTCGCCAAGACCACGCTGTACCGGCGGTGGGCGGGCAAGAACGAACTGGTGGTGGACGCGGTCGCGGAGCTCTTCGACGAGCTGGTGCTCCCGGACGGCGACAGCCTCGCCGCCGACGTGGTCGGGGTGGTCCTCCAGTTCGGCGAGCTGCTCCAGCGCCCGGAGACCCGGACGGCGCTGATGGCGGTGGTCGCCGAGTCCACCTCCGACCCGGCCCTGCGCCTGCGCATCCGCACCGCCATCGTCGACCGCCAGAAGCGCCTCGTCCTCCAGGGCCGCGCACGCGCCCAGCGGCGCGGCGAACTCCCCTACGAGACCGAGCCCGCCGTCGCCGAGCAGCACGCCGACCTCATCTTCGACGTGATCGCCGGCACCGTGGTCCACCGGGCCCTGGTCAGCGACGGCCCGGTGGACGAGGCATGGGCGAAGGCGCTGGCCGGGCTGCTCATCGCGGGACTGCCGGCGGCGATGGGCTGACCCTTCGCCCCGGATGCGACTTGCGCGCGCCGAGCCCACGATGAAGTGGTCCCCCTATCCCCGTCCCAGGGAGCGCCATGATCGTCAAAACGCTGCACGAGAAAGGGCTGAAGAGCGAGCACGCCTACGCCGCCGCCTTCGTCTCGATCGGCCTGTCCTTCTGTTCGTGGGCCGGCTCGCTGAAGGCCGAGTCCCGCGGGGTGGAGCGCGCCGACCGCTGGGGAATCTTCGTCGGCGAGTGGGCGCCGACCTTCTTCGGCCTGGGCCTGGCGCTGGCCGGCTACGAGGCGGCCGAGGAGGTCACGGTGGTGGACTTCGAGGCGTGACCCGGCCCTGCCGCACGGGGCCGCCGCCCCCCCTCTCCGGGTGCGGCGGCCTCGCGCACGTCCGTGCCGGGAGACGGCGGGTCAGAAGCCGGGCGGCTCCGTGTAGACGCCCCACTCCTCGCGCAGGGCGTCGCAGATCTCGCCGAGGGTGCCTTCGGCGCGGACCACGTCGAGTATGGGGGCGATCATGTTGGCGCCCGAGCGGGCCGCCGCCACCATCTCGGCCAGCCTGGCGCGGACCTCGGCGTCGTCCCGGCGGGAGCGGCGCTCGCCCAGTTCGCGGACCTGGTCGCGCTCGACCTCGTGGCTGACCCGCAGGATCTCCAGGTCGCCGGTGACGGAGCCGGTGTGGGCGTTGACGCCGACGACGCGCTTCTCGCCCTTCTCCAGCGCCCGCTGGTACTGGAAGGCCGACTCGGCGATCTCGCCGGTGAACCAGCCGTCGTCGATGCCGCGCAGGATGCCGGAGGTCATCGGGCCGATGGGGTGCTGCCCGTCGGGGTGGGTGAGGACGCCCCGGTCGCGGATGCGGTCGAAGATCTTCTCGGCGTCCGCCTCGATCCGGTCGGTGAGCTGCTCGACGTACCAGGAGCCGCCGAGCGGGTCGGCGACGTTGGCGACGCCGGTCTCCTCCATCAGCACCTGCTGGGTGCGCAGGGCGATCTCGGCGGCCTGCTCGCTGGGGAGGGCGAGGGTCTCGTCCAGGGCGTTGGTGTGCAGCGAGTTGGTGCCGCCGAGGACGGCGGAGAGCGCCTCGACAGCCGTGCGCACGACGTTGTTGTACGGCTGCTGGGCGGTGAGCGAGACACCGGCGGTCTGGGTGTGGAACCGCAGCCACTGCGCCTTCTCGGTCCGCGCGCCGTAGACCTCCTTCATCCAGCGGGCCCAGATGCGGCGGGCGGCGCGGAACTTGGCGATCTCCTCGAAGAAGTCGAGGTGGGCGTCGAAGAAGAACGAGAGGCCGGAGGCGAACTCGTCTATGTCCAGGCCCCGGCTGAGCCCCAGCTCCACGTAGCCGAAGCCGTCGGCGAGGGTGTACGCCAGCTCCTGCGCGGCCGTCGCCCCGGCCTCGCGGATGTGGTAGCCGGAGACGGAGAGCGGCTTGTAGGCCGGGATGGTCCGTGCGCAGTGCTCCATCAGGTCGCCGATGAGGCGCAGATGGGGCTCGGGTGGGAAGATCCACTCCTTCTGGGCGATGTACTCCTTGAAGATGTCCGTCTGGAGCGTGCCGTTGAGCACCGCCGGGTCGACGCCCTGCCGCTCGGCGGCGACCAGGTACATGCAGAAGACCGGGACGGCCGGTCCGGAGATCGTCATCGAGGTGGTGACCTCGCCGAGCGGGATGTCCCGGAAGAGGATCTCCATGTCGGCGGCGGAGTCGATGGCGACACCGCAGTGGCCGACCTCGCCGAGCGAGCGCGGGTCGTCGGAGTCGCGCCCCATCAGCGTCGGCATGTCGAAGGCGACCGAGAGCCCCCCGCCGCCGTTGGCGAGGATCATCTTGTACCGCTCGTTGGTCTGCTCGGCGTTGCCGAAGCCGGCGAACTGGCGGATGGTCCAGGTACGGCCCCGGTAGCCGGTCGGGTGCAGTCCGCGGGTGTACGGGTACTCCCCCGGCCAGCCGATCCGCTCGAAGCCCTCGTAGGTGTCGCCGGGCCGGGGCCCGTAGACAGGCTCGACCGGGTCCCCGGAGAGCGTGGTGAAGTCGGCGTCCCGCTTGCGGGCCCGGTCGTAACGGGCCTGCCAGCGTCGGCGGCCCTCCTCGATGGCTTCAGCGTCCATACCTCAAAACTACTAGGACGTCCTAGTAAATGTCGATGGGGAACGGCCATCCGTGACGGACCCGTCCTCAGGAACGCCACGACCCCCGGAAGCGGCGGGCTTCCGGGGGTCGTGGGGGTGCGTCGGGCGGACCGGCGTCAGGCGCGGGCCTTCGCCTCGGCCGGGACGCGGTCCTGGACCAGCGGCTCGACCTCGCGGGTGATCCGGCGCTCCACGAAGAAGGCGACGAGCGGGATGGTGCCCGAGAGCAGCACCCACAGCAACTTGCCGACCGGCCACTTCGCCTTGGCGCCGAGGTCGAAGGCGAAGATCAGGTAGATGATGTACAGCAGGCCGTGGACCTGGGAGACCACGAAGGTGACATCGGCCCCCGTGTCGAAGCCGTACTTGAACACCATGCTCACGCAGAGCACGAGCAACATGACTGCGGTGACATAGGCCATGACCCGGTACCGGGTCAGCACGCTGCGTTTCATGGGGCCGAGCCTAACCGCACTCCCGGGGCGATCTTGCGGCGCCCCGGGAGTTGTTCACCCCGTGGTGGCGAGGTCTACGGAGCGTCCTCGAAATCGTGTGCGGCGACCCGCAGCGGGCGCAGCATCGCGAAGATCTCCGCGCACTCCTCCGCGTCGTAGGCGCCGAGACCGAACTCCATCGCCATCAGGTCGCGGGTGGCCGCCTCGACCACCTCGCGCCCCTGGTCGGTGATGGAGGCCAGCGTGCCGCGGCCGTCCTGCGGGTTGGGGCGCTTGGCGACCAGGCCGGAGCGGACGAGGCGGTCGACGGTGTTGGTGACCGAGGTCGGATGGACCATCAGCCGCTCGCCGATCTTCGACATCGGCAGCTCCCCGGCGCGCGAGAAGGTCAGCAGCACCAGCGCCTCGTACCGCGCGAAGGTGAGGCCGTACGGCTTGACGACGGCGTCGACCTCGGCCAGGAGGATCTGGTGGGCGCGCATGATCGAGGTGATCGCGGCCATGGAGGGCACGGGCCCCCACCGTTCCCGCCAGCTCTCGTCGGCGCGGGCGATGGGGTCGAAGGGGAGGCTGAGCGGCTTCGGCACGGGCACGACCCTACCGGCCGGTCATATCGCGGTCAGCCCTGTCTCGCCCTTCGGTCGGCCCGGCTCCCGGGCGGTGCGGCGCGTGGCCCCGGGCGCGGCGGCGGGGCCGATCGGGGGGACTCGCCGCACGGGGCCGTCCACGCGCCCCTGACCTGGGCACACCCGGTGCGAGGATCGCCCGGGTGTGCCCGTCCCCGCCGGGCAGCCCCGGTGCACCGGGGTCCCGGGGGCCGTCGGCGGCCCGACCCTTCGCACGTCCGTCCGTCCCCCAAGGAGGCTGGGGAATGTCCCGGCTGATGCCTGTCCCCGCCCGGTTCACCCGCCCGTTCCTCCCTCTCGGCCTGCTCGCCCTGCTCGCCGCCACCCCCGCCTGCACCGGCGACGACTCGGCCCCCGACGCCCGCGAGGCGGAGCCGTCCCGTTCGGCGGCGGCCGCGGTGGCCGCCCCCGAGTTCTGGGTCGACCCCGAGTCCCCGGCCGCCGTGGAGGCGGCCCGGCTGCGGGTCGAGGGCAAGGAGAGCCAGGCGGCGCTGCTGGAGCGGATCGCCCGGCAGCCGGCGGCGGTCTGGCCGGCCGGGGACGACCCGGTGCCCGCGGTGCGCCGGGCCACCGGCGGGGCGGCGAAGGCGGGCTCCACCGCCGTCCTGGTCGCCTACAACGTGCCGCACCGCGACTGCGGCCAGCACTCGGCGGGCGGGGCCGCCGACCGCGCGGCGTACGGGGAGTGGATCGACGCCTTCGCCTCGGCGATCGGCGAGAGCAAGGCGGTGGTGGTGCTGGAGCCGGACGCGGTGCCGCACATGGTGGACGGCTGCACCCCGGCCGAGTACCACGGGGAGCGCTCCACGCTGATCTCCGGCGCCGTCGAGCGGCTGAAGCGGCAGCCGGGGGTCAAGGTCTACCTGGACGCGGGCAACCCGGCCTGGATCGAGGACCCGGAGAAGATCGCCGGGCCGCTGCGCCGGGCCGGGATCGCGCAGGCGGACGGCTTCTCGCTCAACGTCTCCAACTTCCAGACCGACACCGCGACCCGCGCCTACGGCAAGGCCCTCTCCGAGCGGCTCGACGGCGCCCACTACGTGGTGGACACCAGCCGCAACGGCAACGGCCCGCTCGGCGCGGCCGGGCAGGACGCCTGGTGCAACCCGCCGGGCCGCGCGCTGGGCACCCCTCCGACCACCCGGACCGGGGACCCGCTGCTCGACGCGTACCTCTGGATCAAGCGGCCCGGTGAGTCCGACGGCAGCTGCCGGGGCGGGCCGTCGGCCGGGACCTGGTGGCCGGAGTACGCGCTGGGGCTGGCCCGCAACACCAAGGGGTGAGCGGGCCGCCTTCCCGGCCGGTCAGCCGACCTTGATCCATTTCGCCTCGGAGGGCGTGCCGTCGGCGGTGTTGACGAAGACCATGTACCAGCCGGGCGGCACCAGCGTCGGGTCCTCCGGGACGGTGAAGGTGACGGAGTCCTCGGTCTTCTTCAGCTCCAGGTCGATGGAGCGCTGTTCGACGTCGGTGGTGTGGGTGACGGCGCTGGGCCGCATCAGCCGCGCCTTGGTGATGGTGCCGGCGTCCTCGGTCGCGAAGGTGGCCGTGGCGCCGTACCTCACCTTCTCGGGTCCCTTGCCGAGCGCCGGCCGCTCCCCCTCGCCTGCCTTGTGCAGGTAGGGCGGGGTGAAGACCTCCATGCGCTGCTCGAAGGTGCCGAGCTTGGTGTTCTCCTTGTTGCCGTAGAGCGAGTCGGAGCCGAAGGTGGCCACCCGCCCGTCGGGGAGCAGCAGCGCCTCGGAGTGGTAGTTGCGGCCGACGGTGGGTTCGGCGGCCGGGGTGAAGGAGTTGGTCCGGGGGTCGTAGAACTGCGACTTGAAGATGTTGGAGGCGCCCCGGCCCCGGTAGTCGTAGGAGCCGCCGGTGGTGAAGACCGAGTCGTCGGGCATGATCACGCTGTTGAGGTAGCGGGTGCCCTGCGGGAGGTCCGGGCCCGGCTTGAAGGCCGGGTTCTCCTCCTTGAGGTCGATCACGGCGGTGCGCCGGGTCGACTTCTCCGACTCGCCGACTCCCCCGCCGCCGAGCACCATCACCTTCTGGTCCTGGGCGGGCGGCAGCAGCAGGGAGGCGGAGGTCTCCGTCTGGTCGAGGTCGGTGAGGCCCGGCACCTTCTGGAAGGTGTTCTTCTCGATGTCCCAGATCCCCGGCTCGCGGCCCTTCTCGGCCGGGCCGTACCCGGCGTTGGAGGCCGGGTAGAAGAGCTTGCCGCCCTTGGTGAGGAAGAGGGCCGGGTAGGTCGGGAAGTAGCGGAAGGGGCCCTTGGACCACTTCTTGGTCTCCGGGTCGTAGATCTCGTTGTCGCCGGGGTCGATCACGCCGACGTCGTCGAGGCCGGAGACGGCGAGCACCTTGCCGTCCTGGAGGGTGACCAGGGTCGGGTACCAGCGGGCCTTGTCCATCGGGTCGACCGGGATGTACTTCTCGGCGACCGGGTCGAACTCGTAGGCCGAGCGGATGCCCTGGTAGTCCTGCTTGTCGAGGCTGATCTTCTCGGCGAGGCCGTAGGTGTTGTCGGCATCCTCGCCCTTCAGGCCGACGATCTCGTACTGGGCGGGGCGCTCGCTCACGTAGTCGCGGCCCTTGCCGGTGGCCTCCACCCAGACGCGGGCCTCGCTCGCCTGGACGGTGACCTTCTCGGGGCCGCCGCCCTTGCCGCCTCCGCCGCCCTCGACCGTCTTGACCGCCTTGGGGACCGTCACGTCGAAGCGGCTGACGTACTCGATGCCGGTGGGTGACCGGAACCGGGTGCCCTTCTTCAGGGTCACCTCCTTCTCCGGGTTCTCGTTCTTCACCCGCATCCCGCCGCCCGCCCGCTCCACGGCGCCGTCGAGCACCTCGTAGCGGGCGGTGCCGCCCGCGACCAGCAGCCGGCCGTCGGCGAGCTGGGAGTGGCCGGAGCAGAAGAGGTCCTCCGGGGTGTCGACCTTCTTGAAGGAGTCGTCGCGCGGGTCCCACAGCACCGTGTCGAAGGTGCCCTCGTCGAAGTTGGCCTCGTCGTTGCCGGAGCCCGCCACGATGAGGACCTTGCCGGTGTGCAGCAGCGCCGCGTGGATGGCGTTGGTCCGGTACTCCTCGGGGATCGACACCTGCTTCCAGGAGCCGTACTTCTTCTGGTACGCGGGCTGGGAGATCTTGTACTGGTGGTACTGGTCCTGGGCGAAGGAGATCGCGGCGGGCGCGTTCAGGCCGGCCAGGACGGCGACGCCGCCGACGCCGAGCGCGGTCTTCTTGAACTTCCCGGTCGGCCGGTAGGCCATGGCTCAGTTCCCTCCGGTCGGGGTGCTGGTGACGAGGGCGGCGGTGGCGGTCTCCACCTCGCCGGTGGTGGACGCGGTCGCGGTGACCGGGGCGTTCTGCACGGCCGCGAGGGCGGCGAGCCGGCGCCGCTCCAGCAGCCCGGCGCCGTACCAGACGACGACCGGGGCCAGCGAGATCGCCAGGCCCAAGAAGGCCCAGGTCCGCATCGCCACGTGGGTGTGGCCGAGGACGAAGGAGGCGGCCAGCGAGGTGGCCAGCACCCCGGCCCAGCACAGGTGGACGCGGAAGGTCCGCAGCAGGTCGGCGCTGGCGTCGGCGCCCTTGGGCGTGATGACGAAGCGGCAGGGGCGACGGAGCACCGCGGCGCCCAGCGACTTGAGGTAGATCGGCGCCGAGAGCGCGGACATCCCCATCCCCGCGAGCCCGCCGGAGCCACTGGGCTCGTGCGGCGAGACGTTGTGCCGCCGGTTCCACAGGTACAGCCCCACCTGGAGGGCGGCGGCGTCGCTGTAGAGCATCAGCCAGACCGAGGCCGCCACCTCGGTGCCGGAGGCCCCGAACCAGAGGAAGAGCACGCAACTGGTCACACCCAGAAGCCAGTTGACCGCCGTCATCGGGTAGTAGACGAGCATCAGCGTGTACGAGAGGAGCCGGCCCACCGGCATCCGGAAGGGCGCCTTCGGGTACTGCTTGAAGAGCGTCTCGTAGGTCCCGCGCGACCAGCGGAGCTGCTGGGTGAAGAAGTCCGTCCAGGAGGCGGGGCCCTCGCCGACGGCGAGCACGTCGGGGGTGTAGACGGAGCGCCAGTGGTGGCCGGTGAGCGGGTTGCGGGTGCGGTGCAGCTCGAAGCCGGTGGCCATGTCCTCGGTGATCGAGTCGTAGAGGCCGCCGATCTGCTTCACGGCGCTGATCCGCACCACGTTGTTGGTGCCGACGAACATCGGCGCCCGGTAGCCGTTGCCGGCCCGCTGGATCAGCGCGTGGAAGAGGAACTGCTGCGACTCGGCGGCCTTGGTGACCGGCGCCGTGTAGTTCCCGTAGACCTGCGGGCCGACGACGAAGGCGACGTCCGGGTCACGGAAGTAGCCGAGCATCCGCTCCAGGAACTCCGGCAGCGGGACGTGGTCGGTGTCGACCGAGGCGAAGAAGTCGTAGGAGTCGCCGTGCATGGCGATCCAGGCGTTGTAGTTCCCGTGCTTGGTCCGGGCCTTGTGGACGCCCCGGGGCCGGTTCCACTCCGGGACTCCCCACCGGGTGAAGTGACGCACCCCCAGTTCGGCGCAGAGCGCGCGGGCGTCGGGGTCGTTGCCCTCGTCGAGCAGCCAGACGTCCAGCGGGCCCTCGTGCCGCAGCCGGACCGCGCCCTGGAGGGTGGCCCGCACCATGGAGAGCGGTTCCTTGCCGGGCACGTAGGTGGTGAGGAAGGCGACGCGGGTACCGGGTTCGGCGGTGACCGGGACCGGGTCGCGGGCCATCAGCGTGGCGTGCGCGATGGAGACGACGTTGACGAGCATGAAGAGCCCGATGAGGCCGATGGCGGTCAGCATCGTCCGGTCGAGCACCACCAGCCAGGTCTCCCCGCCGTCCCGCTCGGTCCAGTGGCTGGGCCACACCAGGTAGACCATGAGCGTCCCGGTGAGCAGCGGCGCCAGCGTCATCAGCAGGACCGCCCGTATCCGGTGCGGTTCGGCCGCCAGCAGCCTGCGGTACTCGACGCGGTAGTCGGGGGCGGGCTCGGTCAGGGGCCCGGCTATTCGGCTGTGGGTGTCGTAGTCGTAACCGTCCGGCCGCACAACGCCCTCCAGATGTTCGACGACGGGCCAGTAAGCCCTACGAGACGGCACCCCCACTCCCCTGTCATTCCGGACGCCGCCGTGCGAGCGGCAGAGGCTGGCGTTCGGGTGACGGGTCACCCGGGTGCCGGGGGTGGGGCGGAGGAGGGGGTAGGGCGGGGCGGTTGTCGGTGGGGGTGGGGAGGATGGGGGCGGATGGCCGCGCCAAGGGGGTGGGGATGGGCCTTAGGGAGTTGGAGAGGGAGTTGCCCGCGCTCGCGTCGCAGGCGACGCCGGGGCGGGAGATCGACTGGGGTGTCGTGGAGAACGGTTCTTGGGACGCCTGCCCGGAGATTTCCGCCACTTGTGCGAGCGGTACGCGTACCTGGCCCTGGACCGGCCCTCTCAGTTCACGTCGTCGCCCCGGTGAGGAGAGCGCGTACACCGCCTCGGCCTGGGACGACATCGGCAGCCTCAGAAGGCTCGCCTGCCCTGACGCCTGCCACCCCCATGTCCCGTACGTCGCGAGTACCACCGGAGGGCTCATCCCCTGGGCGAGCTCGGGGGAGGGGGACGTCTGGTACTGGCGGGTGGCGGGTGAGGACCCGGACCGCTGGCCCGTCGTCGTCGGGAACCGGAACGACGACTGCGAGGACTGGGCCGAGTTCCCGACGAGCGCGACCGCCTACCTCGTAGGGCTCATACGCGGGGAGATCCCCGGCCACGGCCTTCCGGAGGGCTTTCCCGCCCGCGTCCCTGAGGTGCACGCGAACACCTGGCCCACGTTCTGAAACAGCGGGAGGAATGAAGTGAACGACGCTGTCCGGCCCACGGCACCAGCTCAGGACGCCTTCGCGCGGCTTCTCGTCCGGATGTCCCCCGAACTGGGGGACGATCAGGAGGTCGGCTGGCAGGCGGTCGAGGCGAAGGGCTTCCGGTTTCCGGACGACTACAAGCGATTTATGGCGCATTTCGGCGCCGGAATGATCGAGGACACCCTCGTCGTCCTCGGGCCTCCGGTCGCGGACGACGTGGAGTACGGCTCAATGCTGAGCGAGACGCGTAATGCCTGCGCCCTCTGGCCGCCCGAGGCTCCTGGAACCGCCGGGGTGTGGCCGGTCGAGCGGCAGTTGACCGAGCGGCCTCCCCTCATCGCGTGGGCAGTGACGACAGGGGGCGACCTGGTGTGCTGGCTGTCGAAGGAGGACGACCCGGACCGGTGGCCCGTGGCAGTCTGGGGGCGGCAAGAGGGTCCCGAGCACTGGACGATCGTCCCGCACGGGATGACCGGCTTCCTCCTGGGCCTGTTCAACGCGGAACTGGACAAGCACCCACTGAGCGACAGCAGCCTCTGGGACAAACCCAACCCTCGGTTCATTAGCGAAAAGTCGGAGGACCGGATGCGCGCCGAGGGGATCGACCCGTGGACGGGAGAACCGGACCCGCTGGCCGGAATCTCGTTCGACGATTGACGACTGAGAGGAACGCCACCCGTGGCGTCCGCAAAGCGCGTGGGCCCGGCCCCGGCGGCACACCGCCGGGGCCGGGCCCACGCCCGTGTAGCTGGGGTCACTCCCCCAGGTACCGCTCCACCGTCTCCACCTTGGAGACCAGTCCGTCGGTGACGCCCGGGCGGATGTCGGCCTTCATGACGACCGAGACGCGCGGGGCGCGGGCCTCGACGGCGGCGACGGCGCGCTTGACGACGTCCATGACCTCGTCCCAGTCGCCTTCGACGCTGGTGAACATCGCGTCGGTGCGGTGGGGCAGGCCCGACTCGCGGACGACGCGGACGGCGTCGGCGACGTACTCGCCGACGTCCTCACCGACGCCGAGCGGGGTGACGGAGAAGGCGACGATCATGCCGAGGCGCCTTCCTGCTTCTGCTCCTGGCGGGCGCGGGCGGCGATCACCGCGTCCACGGCGCCCTGGGCCTCCTCCTTGAGCTTGCGCTCGGCGAAGAAGCCGCCGAAGGGCACCACGGAGAGGGCGAAGTACATCGCGGCGCGGCCGAAGGACCACTTGGTGCGGTTCCAGGCGTCCAGCCAGAAGAGGACGTAGAGGACGAAGAGGAGTCCGTGCAGCGCGCCCATGGCCGGGACCGCGTTGAAGTCGGTGGTGCGCTTGAGCACCGAGCAGACGAGCAGCAGCAGGAACGACACGGCCTCGGGGGCCGAGACGAGGCGCAGGCGGCGGAGTGCGGAAGCGGTCTTGATGTCCACGAGGGGGCAACCTTCGAGGTCGGGGGCCGGGCAGAGCACGGACGGAACGGGCCGGACGGCGGAGCCGGATGCCGGGCGATCTTGTGAACGCATGCACAAGCTCCGGTGCCATTGTGGCAGCTTCCTTTGCCCGCTCTTGAACCAGGGGTCGGCCCCAGGGGCGCGGGCCCGCCGGGCGGCCTGTGCGCGGGGGCGGCGGGCGGTTACGGTCGGGGCGTGGCTGAGTTCCGACTGCAAGGCAGCGCGATGCTGGTGGTCCGTCTCACCGGCGACACGGTCCGGGCGAAGAACGGGTCGATGGTCGCCTACGACGGGCGGATGACGTTCAAGAAGCTGACGGGAGGCGGCAACGGCCTGCGCGGCATGGTGACCCGCCGGCTGACCGGGGAGCAGATGGAGGTCATGGAGGTGAAGGGCGAGGGGACGGTCTGGTTCGCGGACAGCGCCCGGGACGTCAGCCTGGTCCGGCTCTCCGGCGAGACGCTGCACGTGGAGGCGGAGAACCTGCTCTGCACGGAGGGCGGGCTGCGGACGGGGACCTCGTTCGCGGGGCTGAGCGGCGCGGCCCAGGGCGACGGCCTCTTCACCACGACGGTGGAGGGCACCGGGCAGGCGGCGGTGATGTCGGGGGGCCCGGTGGTGGCGCTGCGGGTGAGCCCGGCGTACCCGCTCACCGTCGACCCCGGGGCGTACATCGCGCACCAGGGCGGGGTGCGGCGGAGTTTCCAGAGCGGGGCGGGGGCGCGGACGCTGTTCGGGGAGGGCGGCGGCGAGGCGTTCCAGCTGCGGTTCGAGGGCGAGGGCGTGGTGTACGTGCAGCCGAGCGAGCGGGCGACGTTCGGGGGTGACCTCTGATGGGGTTCCGCGAGGTCAACCACAAGATGATCGAGGCGACGGTGGTGCCGGGCACCCGGCTGTACAGCCAGCGCGGCGCGATGCTGGCCTACCGGGGCGAGGTCTCCTTCACCCCGGACATCGGCGGCGGCCAGGGCGGCGTGATGTCGATGATCGGCCGCCGGGTGGCGAACGAGGCGGCCCCGCTGATGACGGTCGAGGGCAGCGGCACGGTCCTCTTCGGCCACGGCGGCCACCACGTGCAGGTGGTGGAGTTGTCCGGGGACACGCTGTACGTCGAGTCGGACCGGCTGCTCTGCTTCGAGGGGAGCCTGCGCCAGCAGACCGTCTTCCTCGGCTCGCAGGGCGGCGTGATGGGCATGGTGCGCGGCCAGGTCTCCGGCCAGGGCCTGTTCACCACGGCGCTGACCGGGCACGGCGCGGTGGCGGTGATGGCCCACGGCGGCGTGGTGGAGGTGGAGATCGCGCCCGGCCGGCCGGTCCACGTCGACCCGCAGGCGTACGTGGCCCACCACGGGGACGTACGGAACAAGCTGACGACGGCGATCGGCTGGCGGGAGATGGTCGGCCGCGGTTCGGGCGAGGCGTTCCAGCTGGAGCTGTCGGGGAGCGGGGCGGTGCTGGTGCAGGCGTCGGAGGAGAAGCTGTGAGCGCGTTCGCGACGGCCGGCGGGACCGGCCCGAGGATCTTCGACCCGGCCACCCTTCCGGGTGACGACAACGTCAATCCGTACACCTTCTGCGTGGAAATGGCGGGCGGCCGCTGGTTCCTCCAGAAGGGCAAGATGATCGCCTACTACGGCCGGATGTCGTTCAACGGCGTCGGGTACGGGCCGCTGGACGCGCTGGTGCGCTCGGCCTTCCACTCGCCGATGCACGCGGCGGACTGGGTGGTGGCCGAGGGGACGGGCAAGATGCTCCTGGCCGACCGGGCGTACGACGTGAACTCCTTCGACCTGGACGACGGCAACCTCACGGTCCGCTCGGGCAACCTGCTCGCCTTCGAGCCGAGCCTCTCCCTCAAGCAGTCGATCGTCCCCGGTTTCCTGACGCTGATCGGCACCGGGAAGTTCGTGGCGGCCTCCAACGGGCCGGTGGTCTTCATGGAGCCGCCGCTCAGGGTCGACCCGGAGGCGCTGGTGGGCTGGGCGGACTGCCCCTCGCCGTACCACCACTACGATCACGGCTATCTGCGCGGGGTGCTCGGCGGGGTGCGGTCGCTGACGGGGCTGGGCGGCGCCTCCGGGGAGGAGCACCAGTACGAGTTCAGCGGGGCGGGGACGGTGCTGCTCCAGTCGACCGAGAAGGTACTGGCGGAGCGGGCGACGGGGGCGGGACCCGGCCGGGCCACCACTGGGTGAGCGGTACCCTGCGGAGTGTGACCTCGAACGTCTGCTCGCATCCCGGGCCGACCTCGCCACCCCTCTCACCGATCCCCCATTCGTTAGCTTTTCAACTTTTTAGGTAGAATCCACGTATGGAGACCGAAACGGCGACGCGCTGGCTGAGCGAGACGGAACAGTGCGTCTGGCGCACCCACCTGGACGTCAGCCGCCTGCTGATGCACGAGCTGGAGAAGGACCTCCAGCCGTTCGGCCTGACCAACAACGACTACGAGATCCTCGTCAACCTCTCCGAGGCCGAGGGCCAGCGGCTGCGGATGAGTGACCTCGCCGAGGCCACCCGCCAGTCCAAGAGCCGCCTCTCGCACCAGATCACCCGGATGGAGAAGGCCGGCCACGTCCGCCGCGAGCACTGCGAGTCCGACCGGCGCGGGCTGTACGCGGTCCTCACCGAGCAGGGCGCGAGCACCATGGAGGAGGTCGCCCCGCACCACGTGGCCTCCGTCCGCCGCCACTTCATGGACCACCTCTCCCCCGAGGCGCTGGCCGAGCTGAGCCGCGCGCTCGGCCCCGTCGCCGAGCACCTGCGCCAGCGGCCCGCCCGGGGCTGACCGGCACGGCCCAGTCCCGGTCGCGGCCGTGCCGCGGCCGGGCCACGCTGGTGCCCATGAGCGAGCCGCCCACCGCAGACCCGCAGACCGTCGACGTCCGGGACGACGCCGAGGCCAACCGCTATGAGGCCCGCGTCGGCAGGCAGCTCGCGGGCACCGCCCAGTACATCCGTACGCCCGGGCTCATCGCCTTCGTCCACACCGAGGTCGACCCGGCCTACGAGGGCCACGGCGTCGGCGGCGCCCTGGTGCGCCACTCGCTGGACGAGGCGCGCGAGCAGGGCGCCGCCGTCCTCGCCGTCTGCCCCTTCTACGCCGGGTGGATCTCCCGCCACCCCGCCTACCGGGACCTGCTCTACAGCGAGCAGAGCCGGGCCGCGGACGGCGGGACCCGGTGACCTCCGGGCCCGGGGAGCGCCCCGGCCCGGACCGGCTCCCGGACCCGGCGGCCCGCTCCCCCGAGGGCGACGGCGTCACCGTCAGCTACGAGGTACGCCACGGCCCGCCCACCGCCGAGCCGCCCGGGCCGACCCGACCGAAGGGAACGCCCCCATGGCCGACGAGTCCACCGGCCCCGTCACCCCCTCGCCGAAGCTGCTGACCCCCGACGACCACGCCCTGATGCTGATCGACCACGAGAGCCAGATGGGGTTCGCGGTCGCCTCGCACCCGATGGAGGTGGTCCTCAACAACGTCACGGGGCTGGCGAAGACCGCCGTGCTCTTCGGGGTGCCGGCCATCGTCACCACGGTGATGGAGCGGCACTTCAGCGGGCCCCTCTTCCGGGGCGTGCGCGAGGCGTTCCCGGACACCTCCGGGTGGATCGACCGCACCACCATGAACGCCTGGGAGGACCCCCGCGTCCGCGACCGCTACCTCGCCACCGGCCGCCGCAAACTGGTCCTGGCCGGCCTGTGGACCGAGGTCTGCGTGGTCGCCCCGGCCCTCTGCGCGCTGGACGAGGGCCACCAGGTGTACGTGGTCACCGACGCCTGCGGCGGGGTCAGCGCCGAGGCGCACGAACGGGCGGTGCAGCGCCTGGTGCAGGCCGGGGCGCAGCCGCTGACCTGGCTCCAGTACCTGCTGGAGCTCCAGCGGGACTGGGCCCGCTCCGAGACCGCCTCGGCCGTGGGCGACCTGGCCCGCGCGCACGGCGGCACCTACGGGCTCGGCGCCGAGTACATCTACCAGATGCTGGCCTGGGACCGGGCCGACCAGGCGGCCCGGTAGCCGCCCTAGTCCGCCGGCCGGGGCAGCCGCAGTTCGAAGAGGGCGCCGCCCTCCGGGGCCTCGCGGACGCGCAGCGTGCCGCCGTGCCGGGCGGCCACGTCGCGGGCGATGGCGAGGCCGAGGCCGGCGCCGCCGTCGTCGCGGCTGCGGGCGTCGTCGAGGCGGACGAACCGCTCGAAGATCCGCTCCCGTTCCGGCTCGGGGACCCCGGACCCGTCGTCGGCGACCGAGACGACCGCCTCGGGCCCGTCGGTGCGCACCCGCACCTCCACCCGCGAGGCGGCGTGCCGCTGGGCGTTGTCGACCAGGTTGCCGACGACCCGGGCGAGCTGGCCGCGCGATCCGGCCACCTCCAGCCCGGCCCGGCCGTGCACGGTCACCGGCAGCCGGTCGCCGACCCGCTGCGAGACCTCCTCGCGCACCAGCGCCCCGAGGTCCAGCCGCCCGCCGGTGGGCCGCTCCCCCGCGTCCAGCCTGGCCAGGAGCAGCAGGTCGGCGGCGAGCGCCTGGAGCCGTACGGTGTCCTCCACGGCGCCGGCCACGTCCAGCAGTTCGGGGTGGGCGAGGCCGACCTCCAGCTGGGTGCGGAGGGAGGCGATGGGGCTGCGCAGCTCGTGCGAGGCGTCGGCGACGAAGCTGCGCTGGCGCTCGACGGAGGCCTCCAGGGCGGTGAGGGTGGCGTTGGTGGTGCGGGCGAGGCGGGCCACCTCGTCGTGGGTGGAGGGTTCGGGGACCCGGCGCCCCAGATCCTCCGAGGCGGTGATGGCGGCCATCTCGCGGCGGATACCCTCCACCGGCTTGAGGGCCCGTCCGGTCACGCCCCAGGTGACCCCGGCGACCACCACGAGCAGCAGCGGCAGGCCGATCAGCATGACGGTCTGGGCGGTGCTCACCGCGCCCTGCTCGGCGGCGAGCGGGGCCCCGGCCCAGACGGTGAGGCGGTCGTCGTCGTTCTCCACCTCGACCGCCGAGAAGCGGTAGTCGGCGGTGTGGCCGTCGACGGTGGCGGTGCCCTCGCCGCGCTCGACCTCGTCGGAGATCTCCCCGGCCTCCAGCCGCTCCCCGTCGTCATCGTCGTCGTTCCCGCCGCCCGGCTCGCGCAGCGCCTCGGGGTCGGGGCGGACCGCGTCGGTGCCGGTCCCGCTGATCCGCTCCAGGTCCTCGCTGACGGCGAGCAGCCGGCCCCTGGAGTCGACCACCTGGACCGGCCGGTCCTCGTCGTCGGGCAGGTCCAGGTCCTCGTACGCGGTGCGCGCGGCCACCTTCGAGGCGACCTGGCGGGCGGTGGCGTCGGCCTGGGCGGCGGCCTCCTGGATGAGATTGGAGCGCAGCGACAGCAGGACCGCGGTGCCGGCCGCGATCAGCGCGACGGCCACCACCAGGGTCGCGCCGATGGTCGCCTGGGCCCGTACCGAGCCGAAGAGCCGCTTCACCGGCCGGCCTCCAGCCGGTATCCCATGCCGCGCACGGTCCGGATGGCCTGGGCGCCGAGCTTGCGGCGCAGGGCGCTGATGTAGACCTCGACGATGTTGGGGTCGCCGTCGTAGGCGAAGTCCCAGACGTGTTCCAGGATGTCGGCCTTGGAGACCACCTCGCCCGCGCGCAGCACCAGTTGCTCCAGCACCGCGAACTCCTTGGCGGTCAGCGTGACCTCCTCGCCGTCCCGCTGGACCCGCCGGGCCGCCGTGTCGACGCGCAGCCCGCCGACGGTGTGCACCGGGGAGGCACCGGCCCCCGCGCGGCGGCGCAGCAGGGCGCGCACCCGGGCGACCAGCACCACGTAGCTGAAGGGCTTGGTCAGGTAGTCGTCGGCGCCCGTGTCGAGCCCCTCGGCCTCGTCGTACTCGCCGTCCTTGGCGGTCAGCATCAGGATCGGCACGTCGTTCCCGGCGGCGCGCAGGGCGGCGCAGACCCGGTAGCCGTTCATGCCGGGCAGCATGATGTCCAGGACCAGCAGGTCGTACGGGCTCTCGCTGGCCCGGTGCAGTCCCTCCAGCCCGTCATGGACGACGTCCACGGCGTATCCCTCGGCGGTCAGTCCCTTCGCCAGGGACAGGGCCAGCCGCTTCTCGTCCTCCACGATCAACAGGCGCATGGGCCAAGACTCGCAGAGCCAACCTGAAGTCCGCTTCAGGCTGCTTCAGCGAGGCTTCAGCCTCCGGCGGCCACAGTGTTGTCCGTACCGCAGACCACTGCCTTTCGGGAGGAACCCGCCATGAAGCGCAATGCCGTCATCGCCGCCCTGACCGCCGTCGCCGTGATCGGCGGAGGCGCGGCCGCGGTCGCCGTCAGCTCCGGCGACGACGCCCCCGCCACCGCCTCCCCCGCCGACCGCGTCAGCCTCGTCTCCGGCCAGGAGTCCACCGCCCCGGCGGACCGGGACGACGACCAGGACGCGAAGGACGACGACCGGGACGACCAGCGGGACGCAAAGGACGACGACCGCGACGACGCCAAGGACGACCAGGACGACCAGCGGAACGACAAGGGCGCCGCGGCCGACCCGGGGAACGTCACCGTGGCGCAGGCCATCGCGGCGGCGCTGAACCACACCTCCGGGACGGTGCTCTCGGCCGACCTGGACGACGACGGGGACCGCCGCTGGGAGGTCGAGGTCGCCACCGGCGGCTCCACCGTCCACGAGATCGAGGTCGACTCGACCACCGGCAAGGTCGTCCGGACCGAGACCGACCGGGACGAGGACGACGCGGCGGCCGAGCTGAAGGCCGTCCAGGGTGCCAAGGTCTCCGCACGGGACGCGGCAGCCGCCGTGGACGGCGCGGTGACCTCGGTGGAGTTCGACGACGGGCGCTGGGAGGTCGAGGTCGGCGAGGCCGACTGGACCGTGCCGCTGGACACCCCGCGCGCCTCCCGCGAGGGCTGACCCGCCGGGCGGGCCGGGTACGGCGCGGCGCTTCGCCCGTCCGGCCCCGCCACGCTGGTCGGCCCGGCCGGAGGGTGGTCCGCTGAGGGGGTGCAGGGGGGCGCCCGGGGCACGCAGGCCACCGGGTGGACCGGCCCGGCCCCAGAAAGGCGCCCATGACCACGCACCGCCCCCGTCCCGCCTCCCGCCCGCACCGCTCCTCGCGCGCCCTGGCCACCGCCCTGGCCGCGGGGACCCTGCTCGCCACGGCGGCCTGCTCCGGCGGGCAGGAGGCCC
The DNA here is from genome assembly GCF_000719955.1 of Streptomyces albidoflavus. Classification (GTDB taxonomy): domain Bacteria; phylum Actinomycetota; class Actinomycetes; order Streptomycetales; family Streptomycetaceae; genus Streptomyces; species Streptomyces albidoflavus. The sequence goes on along the minus strand of NZ_JOII01000005.1, from coordinate 224,039 downwards.
CGGCCGCCCGCGAGAGCGCCGCCGCCCCCGCCCACCACCTGGAGCGCGGCCCGTCGCCCTCCCCGTCGTCCCGTCTCACCGAGGAGGGCGCGCGGAACGCCCTGATCACCGAGGCGGACATCGAGGAGCAGTGGCAGAAGTCCCAGGCCCCGCCGCAGTCCTGGCGGGACTCCCTGCTCCTCGGCGAGGTCGACGCCGCCCAGTTCGTCACGGGCAGGAGCGACGCCAAGGAGTGCCAGCGCCTGGTGGACGCCCTGTACGACGACACCCTGCTCGGCAAGCCCTCGGGCCCGACCGCGCTGGCCGGCTTCGAACAGGGCGACTCCCGCCTCCTCTACCAGGTCGCGGGGTACGACAAGAAGACCCTGGACGCCTCGATGAAGTGGCTCGCCTCGCTCCCCGAGACCTGCGACACCTTCACCGTCACCGGCGGCAAGGGCGGCCGCCGCACCGTCGAGGTCACCGAGACCTCCCTCCCCGACGAGGGCGACGCCCGCCAGGGCCTCAAGGTCCAGCTCAAGGGCGAGAACGAGGGCACCCCCCTCACCCTGACCCTCGACGTCGCCGCCGTCCGCATCGGCACCGACGCCTTCACCGTCACGAACGGCGGCCTCGACGGCGCCGACGCCCCCACCACCAAGAACGCCGTACAACACGGCACCCAACGCCTCGAAGAGGTCCAGGCGGGCCACACTCCGGCACCCACACCGAGCGAGATCGAGTAGGGCGCGGAACTCTCAGCCCAGCCCGGCAAAATCCAGCCCGGCCGGCGCTTGAGGCCACAGTTCCAGCCCGGCCGGCGCTTGAGGCCGTCTCTGACCGGCACGGTCGAACCGAGCCTCAGCCGCCGGCCGACTCCTCGGGCGCCCCGAGCGCCCTGGGCGCGATCGCGTCGAGCAGCACATCCGCCGCCGCATACGGCGAAAGCTCACCCCCCACGACCCGCCCGGCCAGCGCCCCGGTCCGCGCATCCCCGGAGAGATCGGCGATCCGCGACCGCAGAGCGGTGACCGCGATCGTCTCGACCTCCCGGGCGGCACGGGCCACCCGCCGCTCGGCGAGCACCCCCCGCTCCTCCATCCACCCCCGGTGCTTCTCCAGGGCGTCGACCAGGTCGTCGACCCCCACCCCCTTGGCCGCCACGGTCTTCACGATCGGCGGCCGCCAGTCCCCGGCGGAGCGCGCCTCCCCGAGCCCCAGCATGTGGTTCAGCTCCCGGGCGGTGGCGTCGGCCCCGTCCCGGTCGGCCTTGTTGACCACGTACAGGTCGCCGATCTCCAGGATTCCGGCCTTGGCCGCCTGGATGCCGTCCCCCATGCCGGGCGCCAGCAGCACCACGCTGGTGTCGGCCTGGGCGGCGATCTCCACCTCGGACTGCCCGACGCCGACGGTCTCGACGAGGACCAGGTCGAACCCGGCCGCGTCCAGGACGCGGATCGCCTGCGGCGCGGCCCAGGCGAGCCCGCCGAGGTGGCCGCGGGTGGCCATGGAGCGGATGTAGACACCGGGGTCGGAGGCGTGGTCGGACATCCGGATGCGGTCGCCGAGCAGCGCGCCCCCGGAGAACGGCGAGGACGGGTCGACGGCGAGCACCGCGACCCGCTTCCCGGCCGCCCGGTAGGCGCTGACCAGCGCGGAGGTGGTGGTCGACTTGCCGACGCCGGGCGAGCCGGTGAGCCCGACCACGTAGGCGTTGCCGGTGAGCGGGGCGAGCGCGGCCATGACGTCCCGCAGTTGCGGCGAGGCCCCCTCGACCAGCGAGATCAGCCGGGCCACAGCCCGCGGCCTGCCCTCCCTGGCCTGGGCGACGAGGGCGGGGACGTCCTGCATGGCTGCTCCGTTCACGGCGTACGGCGACTTGGGGTCCCATCGAAGACGCGGCCCGGCCCCTCGCACAGGGGGCCGGGCCGCGCCGCGGTTCAGCTCTTGGGGACGCGGACGATCAGGGCGTCGCCCTGGCCGCCACCGCCGCAGAGGGCGGCCGCGCCGATGCCGCCGCCGCGGCGCTTCAGCTCCAGGGCGAGGTGGAGGACGAGGCGGGCGCCGGACATGCCGATGGGGTGGCCGAGCGCGATGGCGCCGCCGTTGACGTTGACCTTCTCGGAGGTGACGCCGAGGTCCTTCATGGACTGGACGGCGACGGCGGCGAACGCCTCGTTGATCTCGATCACGTCGAGGTCCCCGACGGTCAGGCCGTCCTTCTTCAGGGCGTGCGCGATGGCGTTGGAGGGCTGCGACTGGAGGGAGTTGTCGGGGCCGGAGACATTACCGTGGGCGCCGATCTCGGCGATCCACTCCAGACCCAGCTCCTCCGCCTTGGCCTTGCTCATGACCACGACGGCGGCGGCGCCGTCGGAGATCTGCGAGGAGGAGCCGGCGGTGATGGTGCCGTCCTTGGCGAAGGCGGGGCGCAGCTTGCCGAGGGACTCGGCGGTGGTCTCGGCGCGGATGCCCTCGTCCTTGGCGAAGAGGACCGCCTCGCCCTTGCGCTGCGGGATCTCCACCGGGGTGATCTCGGCCTCGAAGACGCCGTTCTTCTGGGCGGCGGCGGCGCGCTGGTGGGAGAGGGCGGCGATCTCGTCCTGCTCGGGGCGGGCGATGCCGAGGCGGGTGTTGTGCTTCTCGGTCGACTCGCCCATCGCGATGTTCTCGAAGGAGTCGGTGAGCCCGTCGTGGGCCATCGCGTCGAGCATCTCGACGGCGCCGTACTTGTAGCCCTCGCGGGACTTGGGCAGCAGGTGCGGGGCGTTGGTCATGGACTCCTGGCCGCCCGCGACCACCACGTCGAACTCGCCGGCGCGGATCAGCTGGTCGGCGAGGGCGATGGCGTCCAGGCCCGAGAGGCACACCTTGTTGATGGTCAGGGCGGGCACGTTCATGGGGATGCCGGCCTTGACGGCGGCCTGGCGGGCGGGGATCTGGCCGGCGCCGGCCGTCAGCACCTGGCCCATGATCACGTACTGGACCTGGTCGCCGCCGATCCCGGCCCGGTCCAGGGCCGCCTTGATCGCGAACGAGCCGAGGTCGGCGCCGGAGAAGGACTTGAGCGAGCCGAGGAGCCGCCCCATGGGCGTACGCGCGCCGGCGACGATCACGGAGGTGGTGCTCTGGGTTCCAGTCATGGCCGTGGGCCCCTTTGCATCGGTGGTGCGAAGTGAACGAGGGTTTACGTCAATGTACTGAGCGGTACGCCCCGGGGTCACCGGGCTTACGGTGTGATCGCGCGCACGTTGCGTAACCGGGCCCGGCGCGCTGCACTGGCTCCATGCTGACGCGTATCGACCACATCGGAATCGCCTGCCACGACCTCGACGCCACCGTCGAGTTCTACCGCTCCACCTACGGCTTCGAGGTGTTCCACACCGAGGTCAACGAGGAACAGGGGGTGCGGGAGGCCATGCTGAAGATCAACGAGACCTCCGACGGGGGCGCCTCCTACCTCCAGCTCCTGGAGCCCACCCGCGAGGACTCGGCGGTGGGCAAATGGCTGGCCAAGAACGGTGAGGGCGTGCACCACATCGCCTTCGGCACCGCCGACGTCGACCAGGACGCCGCGGACATCCGCGACAAGGGCGTCCGGGTCCTCTACGACGAGCCCCGGAAGGGCTCCATGGGGTCCCGGATCACCTTCCTGCACCCCAAGGACTGCCACGGCGTACTGACCGAACTCGTCACCTCCGCGCCCGAGGAGTCGGCGGAGCACTGATCGGACACCTGATTGGCCGGTAGGGTTGGGGGGCGGCCGTCGCTTCCACGCGGGCGGCCGCCGGGCCGGGGTCCGGGTTTCAGAGCGGCAGCGCCGGGCGGCAGTCCGGGCCCGCGGGCGGTCTGACACCATTTCCCCCGGGAGCCTCGTCCGTCCGCGGAGGGGGTTGTTCGGAGTTTTCGCGACCAGGGGACGGATGGGACCGCGCAGTGCGGGGCTACGAAGGCCAGGAGCGCCACCGAGCTGACGACCACCTCTCTCGGTTCGAAGCCGAGATGGACCGGCTGAAGACCGACCGGGAGAAGGCCGTTCAGCACGCCGAGGACCTCGGCTACCAGGTCGAGGTTCTGCGTGCCAAGCTGCACGAGGCCCGACGGGCGCTGGCGACGCGTCCCCACTCCTACGACACCGCGGACCTCGGCTACCAGGCCGAGCAGATGCTGCGGAACGCCCAGCTCCAGGCCGACCAGATGCGCAGCGACGCCGAGCGCGAGCTGCGCGAGGTGCGGGCCCAGACCCAGCGCATCCTCCAGGAGCACGCCGAGCAGCAGGCCCGCCTCCAGGCGGAGCTGCACACCGAGGCGGTCAACCGGCGCCAGCAGCTCGACCAGGAGCTCGCCGAGCGCCGCGCCACCGTCGAGTCCCACGTCAACGAGAACGTCGCCTGGGCCGAGCAGCTCCGGGCCCGCTCCGAGTCGCAGGCCCAGCGCCTCCTCGACGAGTCCCGCGCCCAGGCCGAGCAGTCCCTCGCGGCGGCCCGCGCGGAGGCGCAGCGGCTCACCGAGGAGGCCCGCCGGCGGCTCGGCGAGGAGACCGAGAACGCCCGCACGGAGGCGGAGGCGCTGCTGCGCCGGGCCCGCGCCGACGCGGAGCGGATGCTGAACGCCGCCTCCCAGCAGGCCCAGGAGGCCACCGACCACGCCGAGCAGCTGCGCACGTCGACCGCCTCCGAGGCCGACCAGGCGCACCGCAGGTCGGCGGAGCTGACCCGCGCCGCCGAGCAGCGGATGTCCGAGGCGGACACGGCGCTGCGCGAGGCGACCTCGCGCTCCGAGAAGCTGGTGGCCGAGGCGGAGGCCACCGCCGCCAAGCGGATGGCGGCCGCCGAGGCCGCCGGCGAGCAGCGGACCAGGACGGCGCGGGAGCAGGTGGCCCGGCTGGTCGAGGAGGCCACCAAGGAGGCCGAGGCGGTCCGCGCGGAGGCGGAGGAGCTGCGCGAGCGCGCGGTGGCCGAGGCCGAGAAGGCGCGCTCCGAGGCGGCCGAGAAGGCCCGCGCGGCGGCGGCCGAGGACTCGGCTGCGGCGCTGGCGAAGGCGGCCAGGACCGCCGAGGAGGTGCTCCAGAAGGCGTCGAAGGACGCGGAGGAGACCCGGCGCTCCGCCTCCGAGGAGGCCGAGCGGCTGCGTTCGGAGGCGGAGGCCGAGGCCGACCGGCTGCGGGCCGAGGCGCACGACCTCGCGGAGGAGCTGAAGGGCGCCGCGAAGGACGACACCAAGGAGTACCGCGCCAAGACCGTCGAGCTCCAGGAGGAGGCCCGGCGGCTGCGCGGCGAGGCCGAGCAGCTGCGCGCCGAGGCGGTCGCCGAGGGCGAGCGGATCCGCTCCGAGGCGCGCCGCGAGGCGGTCCAGCAGATCGAGGAGTCGGCCACCACCGCCGAGGAGCTGCTGACCAAGGCCCGCGAGGACGCCGCCGAGGCCCGCGAGGCCGGCGAGGCGGACGGCGAGCGGACCAGGGCGGAGTCCGCGGAGCGGGCGGCGGCCCTGCGCAAGCAGGCCGACGACGCCCTGGAGCGGGCCCGCACCGAGGCGGCGAAGCTGGGCGAGGAGGCCGAGGAGGCCGCCGCCCGGACCCGCGAGGAGGCCGAGCAGGCCGCGCGGGAGCTGCGCGAGGAGACCGAGGAAGGCGTACGGGCCCGCCGCGAGGAGGCCGAGACCGAGCTGGTGCGGCTCCGCGAGGAGGCCGAGCAGCGGGTCGTCGCCGCCGAGGAGGCGCTGACCGAGGCGCGCGCCGAGGCCGGCCGGCTCCGCAAGGAGGCCGCCGAGGAGGCGGAGCGCACCCGTACCGAGGCGGCCGAGCGCGCTCGGACCCTCAGCGACCAGGCGGTCGAGGAGGCCGAGGCGCTCACCGCGACCGCGGCCGAGGAGGCGGCGGCCTCACGGGCCGAGGGCGAGGCGGTCGCGGTGCGGCTGCGCGCCGACGCCGCCGAGGAGGCCGAGCGGCTGAAGGCCGAGGCCCAGGAGGCGGCCGACCGGCTGCGCGCCGAGGCCGCGAGCGCGGCGGAGCGTACGGAGGCGGAGGCCACCGAGGCGCTGGAGCGCGCCCAGGAGGAGGCGGACCGCAGGCGGCGTTCGGCCGAGGAGGCGCTGGAGTCGGCGCGTACCGAGGCCGGGCAGGAGCGCGAGCGGGCCCGCGAGCAGTCCGAGGAGCTGCTGGCCTCGGCGCGGAAACGGGTCGAGGAGGCCGAGGCCGAGGCGGCGCGGCTGGTCGAGGAGGCGGACGCCCGCGCCACCGAGCTGGTGTCGGCCGCCGAGGCGACCGCGCAGCAGGTCCGGGACTCCGTCGCGGGGCTCCAGGAGCAGGCGCAGGAGGAGATCGCGGGGCTGCGGTCGGCGGCGGAGCACGCCGCGGAGCGCACCCGTGGCGAGGCGCAGGAGGAGGCGGACCGGGTCCGTTCCGACGCGCACGCGGAGCGGGAGCGGGCCTCCGAGGACGCGGCGCGGCTGCGGTCGGAGGCGGCCGAGGAGCTGGAGACGGCGCGTGCGCTGGCCGAGACGGCGGTCTCGGAGGCGACGGCCGAGTCGGAGCGGCTGCGCGCGGACGCCGGGAGCTACGCCCAGCGGCTGCGGTCGGAGGCCTCCGACGCGCTGGCCTCGGCCGAGGCGGACGCGTCGAAGGCGCGGGCGGAGGCCCGCCAGGACGCCAACCGGATGCGGACCGAGGCGGCCGAGCAGGCCGACCGGCTGGTCTCGCAGGCGGCCACGGAGGCCGAGTCGCTGGGGGCGCGTTCCGCCGAGGAGGCGGAGCGGCTCCGGGCCGAGGCGCGGGCCGAGGCCGAGCGGACGGTGACCGAGGCGGCCGAGGAGGCGGAGCGGCTGCGGGCCGAGGCGGCGCGCGCCGTGGCGGAGGCCGAGGAGCGGGCCGCGCGGACCCGCGAGGAGGCCGAGCGGGTCGAGTCGCAGGCGCTGGCCGCGGCCGAGGAACTGACCTCGCAGGCACGCGCGGAGGCCGACCGGACGCTGGACGAGGCGCGGGCCGACGCCAACAAGCGGCGCTCGGAGGCGGCCGAGCAGGTCGACCGGCTGCTGAGCGAGACGGCCGCCGAGGCGGAGAAGCTGACCACCGAGGCGCAGCAGGCGGCGCTGAAGGCGACGACGGAGGCCGAGTCGCGGGCCGACTCGATGGTGGGCGCGGCCCGCGCGGAGGCGGAGCGGCTGGTCGCCGAGGCCACCGTGGAGGGCAACAGCCTGGTGGAGCGGGCCCGTGCCGACGCCGACGAACTGCTGGTGGGCGCCCGCCGGGACGCCACCGCGATCCGCGAGCGCGCCGAGGAGCTGCGCGAGCGGGTCACCGCGGAGATCGAGGAGCTGCACGACCGGGCGCGCCGGGAGTCCTCGGAGGCGATGCGCAACGCCGGCGAGCGGTGCGACGCGCTGGTCAAGGCGGCCGAGGAGCAGGAGGCGAAGGCCAGGGCCGACGCCAAGGAGCTGCTGGCGGACGCCAGTTCGGAGGCCGGCAAGGTCCGGATCGCCGCGGTGCGCAAGGCCGAGGGGCTGCTCAAGGAGGCCGAGCAGAAGAAGGCCGAACTCATCCGCGAGGCCGAGCAGATCAAGCGCGAGGCCGAGGAGGAGGCCGAGCGGGTGGTCGCCGAGGGCCAGCGCGAACTGGAGGTGCTGATGCGCCGCCGGGCCGACATCAACCAGGAGATCTCCCGCGTCCAGGACGTGCTGGAGGCGCTGGAGGGCTTCGAGTCCCAGCCGGCCGGCAAGGCGGCTCCGGGCGGTTCCGGTACGGGCGTCAAGGCGGGGGCCTCGGCGGGGAGTTCCCGTTCGGGTGGCAAACAGAACGACAACTGACGGGCCGCCGGGGACGGACGGCCGGGTCACAGCACACGCCGGGGGGCCTCCCCCGGTGACGGGGGCGGAAAAGTCGGACACGGGGGCGTGGGAGGTGCGGTAATGGGCCTGTTCTGGGCCGATCTGGCAAGAGCTGCCGCCGTTGACCACCCAAAAGGGGTGTCATTCTCCAGATCAAACGGGCATCCGCTCGATGACACGCCGCTTTGGCCCCTAGGATTCCCTCTATCACCTCACCGGTCCCATTCGACAGGAACCCCATGAGCGACACTTCCCCCTATGGCTTCGAGCTCGTGCGGCGTGGGTACGACCGCGCTCAGGTGGACGAACGCATCTCCAAGCTCGTCTCCGACCGTGACAGCGCCCTCACCCGCATCACCGCTCTGGAAAAGCGCATCGAGGAGCTGCACCTCGAAACGCAGAACGCGCAGGCCCAGGTGGCCGACGCCGAGCCGTCGTACGCCGGTCTGGGCGCCCGGGTAGAGAAGATCCTCCGCCTCGCCGAGGAGGAGGCCAAGGACCTGCGCGAGGAGGCCCGCCGCGCCGCCGAGCAGCACCGCGAGCTGGCGGAGTCCGCCGCCCAGCAGGTGCGCAACGACGCCGAGGCGTTCGCCACCGAGCGGAAGGCGAAGGCGGACGACGAGGGCGTCCGCATCGTCGAGAAGGCCAAGGGCGAGGCGAGCGCGCTGCGCGCCGAGGCCCAGAAGGACGCCCAGTCGAAGCGCGAGGAGGCCGACGCCCTCTTCGAGGAGACCCGCGCCAAGGCCGCCCAGGCCGCCGCGGACTTCGAGACCAACCTCGCCAAGCGCCGCGAGCAGTCCGAGCGCGACCTGGCCTCGCGTCAGGCGAAGGCGGAGAAGCGTCTCGCGGAGATCGAGCACCGGGCGGAGCAGCTGCGCCTGGAGGCCGAGAAGCTGCGCACCGACGCCGAGCGCCGCGCCCGCCAGACGGTGGAGACCGCGCAGCGCCAGGCGGAGGACATCGTCGCCGACGCCAACGCCAAGGCCGACCGCATCCGCAGCGAGTCCGAGCGCGAGCTGGCGGCGCTCACCAACCGCCGCGACTCGATCAACGCCCAGCTCACCAACGTCCGCGAGATGCTGGCCACCCTCACGGGTGCCGCTGTCGCGGCCGCGGGCGCCCCGGCCGCCGAGGACGACTCCGCGTCGCGCGGCGTCCCGGCCCAGCAGTCCCGCTGACCCGAGCGCCCAGCGTTCCTCGCCCCCGTCCCGGTCCGTCCGGGGCGGGGGCTTCGCGCTGCCCGTTGCGGCAACCGGTCCAAGCCCACGGGCGGGCCGCGCGCCCGGACCGTAGCCTCGACGCATGATCGAGCTGTCGGGGCTGACCAAGCGGTACGGCGAGAGGGTGGCCGTCAACAATCTGACGTTCACGGTGCGCCCGGGCATCGTGACGGGGTTCCTCGGGCCGAACGGCGCGGGGAAGTCCACCACGATGCGGATGATCCTCGGGCTGGACAGACCGTCGGCGGGTGACGTCCGCATCGACGGGCGGCACTACGCCCAGTTGCACGATCCGCTGCGGCAGATCGGGGCGCTCCTCGACGCCAAGGCGATGCACGGCGGCCGGACCGCCTACAACCACCTGCTCTGCCTGGCCCAGTCCAACGGCATCCCCGCCTCCCGGGTCACCGAGGTGCTGGACACGGTGGGGCTGACCCCGGTGGCCCGCAAGCGCGCCAAGGGGTTCTCGCTCGGCATGGGCCAGCGGCTGGGGATCGCGGGGGCGCTCCTCGGCGATCCGCGCATCCTGATGTTCGACGAGCCGGTCAACGGCCTCGACCCCGAGGGCATCCACTGGATCCGGAACCTCATGAAGTCCCTCGCCCACCAGGGCCGCACGGTCTTCGTCTCCTCCCACCTGATGAGCGAGATGGCGCTGACCGCCGAACACCTGGTGGTCATCGGCCAGGGCCGGCTGATGGCCGACACCTCCATGGCCGACTTCATCCGGGAGAACTCCCGCAGTTACGTGACGATGCGCTCCCCCGAACGGGAGCGGCTGCTGGACGTCCTGCACGCGGCCGGCATCGCGGTGGCGGACGGCCCCGACGGGGCGGTGGAGGTCGACGGGGTGGCGGCCCCGGAGCTGGGCGAGCTGGCGGCCCGGGAGCGGCTGGTGCTGCATGAGCTGAGCCCCCGGCAGGCCTCGCTGGAGGAGGCGTTCATGCAGCTCACCGCCGAGTCGGTGGAGTACCACGCGCACGACGGCGACCCCGGCGCCGTGCGCGGCGGGCCGGCCCCCGGGGGCGGGGCGACCAGTGGGGGCGAGGGCCAGTGGGGCGCCGGCTGGGGCGGCCCCGAGCAGCGGCGGAGGAAGGGCTGAGATGGCCGTGACGCAGGTGGTCCGCTCCGAGTGGACCAAGATCCGCTCGGTCCAGTCGACGGTGTGGACGCTCGGTCTCGCCGCCGTGGTGACGATCGGGCTCGGCGCCCTGATCAGCGCCCTCTCCAAGAGCGAGTACGAGAACCTCTCCCCGCGCGACCAGCTGACCTTCGACCCGACCTTCATCAGCTTCGCCGGGCTGAGCCTCGGGCAGCTGGCGATGGTCGTCTTCGGGGTGCTGGTGGTCTCCAACGAGTACAGCACCGGCATGATCCGGATGTCGCTGGCGGCCGTGCCGCAGCGGGGCACCTTCTTCTTCAGCAAGGTCGCGGTGGCCACCGTGCTGGCGCTGCTGGTGAGCCTGGTGACGACCTTCGCCACCTTCTTCCTCGGGCAGGCCCTGCTCGGGAACCTCTCCGCCTCCATCGGCGACCCCGGCGTGCTGCGGGCCGTCATCGGCGCCGCCCTCTACATGACCCTCATGGCCGTCTTCTCCATGGGCGTCGCCGCGATGCTCCGCTCCCCCATGCTCTCCCTCGGCATCCTCGTCCCCTTCTTCTTCCTCGTCTCCTCCATCCTCGGCGCCGTCTCCGCCACCGAGAAGATCGGCCGCTTCCTCCCCGACCAGGCCGGCTCGAAGATCATGCAGGTGGTGGCGCCGCTGAACGACGACACCCCCTACGGCCCCTGGGGCGGCCTCGGCATCATGGCCCTCTGGGTGATCGCCTCCCTGGCCCTCGGGTACGCCCTACTCCGCCACCGCGACGCCTAGCCAGACGGAACCTGGCCATCGACCGGGTGGCCTCAAACGCCGGCCGGGCTACCAACAGCCCGGCCGGCGTTTGAGGCCATCCTTGACCGCGAGGTCGGCACAGACCAGCACCCCTCGATCAGCCCGGCCGGCGCTTGAGGCCAACCCCCAGCCCACCCCGGGAGGGAACTTCCGCTTGGCCGGAACCGAACGCCGGTGACTATCCTCCTTACGTTGACGGGGACAACCCCGGCAAGGAACTCTGTCGACGGGTGCGGGGAGCACATGATCGAGGCCACCGGCCTGACGAAGCGCTACGGCGCGAAGACCGCCGTGCACGACCTCTCCTTCCAGGTGAGGCCCGGCACGGTGACGGGCTTCCTGGGCCCGAACGGCTCGGGAAAGTCCACGACGATGCGCATGATCGTCGGCCTGGACGAGCCCACCAGCGGCCATGTCACGATCGGCGGCCTCCCCTACCGCCGCGTCCCGAACGCCCCGCGCCAGGTCGGCGCCCTGCTCGACGCCAAGGCGGTGCACGGCGGCCGCTCGGCCCGCAACCACCTGCTCTGCCTCGCGCAGCTCTCCGGCATCCCGGCCCGCCGGGTGGACGAGGTGCTGGGCGTGGTGGGGCTCCAGGACGTGGCGCGCCACCGCTCGAAGGGGTTCTCCCTCGGCATGGGGCAGCGGCTGGGCATCGCGGCGGCGCTCCTCGGCGACCCGCAGGTTCTCCTCTTCGACGAGCCGGTCAACGGCCTGGACCCGGAGGGCATCCTCTGGGTCCGCACCCTGATGAAGTCGCTGGCGGCCGAGGGCCGCACGGTCTTCGTCTCCTCGCACCTGATGAGCGAGATGGCGCTGACCGCCGAACACCTGATCGTGATCGGCCGGGGCCGGCTGATGGCGGACATGAGCGTGCGCGAGTTCATCGCCGCCAACGCCGCCGGGTTCGCCCGGGTCCGCGTACCGGACACCGAGCCGGGCTCGCGCGAGAAGCTGGCGGCGGCGCTGGCCGAGGAGGGCGGCCAGGTGCTGCCGGAGCCGGACGGCGCGCTGCGGGTGGCGGGGCTGCCGCTGCCCCGGATCAGCGACGTGGCGCACACCGCCGGGGTCCGGCTCTGGGAGCTCTCGCCGCACCAGGCGTCGCTGGAGGAGGCGTACATGCGGCTGACGCAGGGCGCCGTGGACTACCGCTCCACCGACGACCGGCGGGCCGGTCTCCACGAGGAGGGCGCCCAGGGGCCCGAGCCGTTCCCGGTGCCGCAGCCGGGCGCGGACCAGCCCGGCTGGTACGCGCCCCCGCCGCCCCGCCAGGAGCGGCCCGCCGCCCCCGACCTGAGCAAGAGCGACACCGAGGACCCGCGATGACGACCCCGACCCAGCAGCCGGAGCAGCCGGGCGCGCTGCCCGGCGCGATGTACACCTCGCCGATCCCGGTCCGCCCCACCCATCTGGGGCACGCGCTGGCCTCGGAGTGGACGAAGATCCGCTCGGTCCGCTCCACGGTGTGGACGCTCTGCGTCTTCGTGGCGCTGGTGGTGGGGATCGGCCTGCTGGTGGGGTGGAAGACCTCGGGCGAGACCTACACGGACGTGCCGTACACGATCCCGGCCCTGTTCGGGCTGATGCTGGGGCAGATCTGCCTGATCACGCTGGGCGTGCTGGTGGTCACCTCGGAGTACGGCACGGGCATGATCCGCACCACCTTCACGGCGGCCCCGCAGCGGCACCGGGTGCTGGCGGCGAAGTTCCTGGTCTTCTTCGCGCTGGCCTACACGGTCTCGGCGGTGTCGATCACCGTGGTGGGGCTGGCCACCGCCGCGATCAACGAGATCCCCTCGGGTCCGGGCGAGAACTGGGGCACCTCGGTGCTGCTCGGCTCGCTCTACGTGTCGCTGCTCGGCGTGCTCGGGCTGGCCGTCGGTTCGATGCTGCGGCACTCGGCGGGCGCGATCACCGCCATGCTCGGCGTGGTGCTGGTCCCGGCGATCATGCCGGCCTTCCTGATGATCTCCCCGGCCCTGCGCGGCATCGGCGAGACGATGCTGGAGTACAACGCCCCCAACTCGCTCTCCGCGCTCTTCGGCACCGCGATGTACGACGGCCAGGCCGGCGGCGTGCCGCAGCTGCTGGCGCTGCTCGGCATCACGCTGGTGGCGGTGGCCGGCGCCTTCGCCCTGCTGGAGAAGCGCGACGTCTGAGGCCGCCCGCCCCGCCGGTCAGAAGCGCGGCGCGTTCCGGGACCGCTGCACCCGCGTGGTGCGGCGGTCCTTCGCGTTCCAGCAGGCCTTGTGCCAGTGGCGCCGCTCGTCGACGCCGGAGTGCTCGGGCCAGGCGACGACGTGCGGCAGCCCGGCGGGGATCTCCTGGTCGCAGCCGGGGCAGCGGTAGCGCTTGCCCGCGGAGGCGGGGCCCGAGCCGGAGATGTGGCGGACCGACCACTGCTCACCGCGCCAGCTCTCGGCCGACTGGAAGCCGTACCGCTCGCCCGGTTCGTCGTCGCCGCCGCCTCGCCGCCCGGAGGAGCGGGAGGGCTTGGAGCGGTTCTTGCGCGGGGACACGGGGCACCTCACGATCTGCTGTACGGCGGTCACGGCCTCCCGGACAGCCTACGCGCCGCCCCTCCGCCGGCAGGCGCCCGCCGAAGCGCCACACGCCCCCTTCAGGCTCCTTCCCGCCCCCTCCGTACGCCGTGCGTGCCCCCGGGAAATCCCCATAATCCGCCAATCCTCTTGCCAGGCCGTGCCTTTGGCACGTGTCAGGCGTTGTTGCCAGGCAGGGGGAGTGCCGTGTCGGGCACCAAGGAAGCAGGATGCGTCATGCACGTGGGAAGTTTTGTACTCGGTGGTCAGTTCCCGGGCCAGGGTCAGGGCGAGGCCCTGCACCGTGCGGTGCGCTCGGCCGAGGTGGCGGAGGAGGCCGGCCTCGACACCGTCTGGCTGGGCGAACACCACTTCGTGCCGTACGGCACCTGTCCCTCCGCCGCCACCCTGGCCGCGCTGCTGCTGGGCAGAACCCGGCGGGTGAGGGTGGGCACCGCGGTCAGCGTGCTGCCCACCACCCACCCCGTCGCCCTCGGCGAGCAGGCGGCCCTGCTCCACCTCGCCGCCGGCGGCCGGTTCACCCTCGGCGTCGGCCGCGGTGGCCCCTGGGTCGACCTGGAGGTCTTCGGCGCGGGCCTGCCGGCCTTCGAGGAGGGGTTCCCGGAAGCGCTGGACCTGCTGCTGCGCTGGCTGCGCGAGCCACGGGTGGGGGCGTCGGCCGAGGGCGGGCGGTACGCCTTCCGGGAGGTGGCGGTGGTGCCGAGCCCGGTGGAGTCGCTGGACGGGCTGCCGGGCCCGGAGGTGGTGGTGGCCTGCACCTCGCCGTCGAGCGTGCGGCTGGCCGCCGAGCGGGGGCTGCCGATGCTGCTGGGGATGCACACCGGGGACGCCGAGAAGGCAGAGATGGTGGCGCTGTGGCGGCGTCATGCCCGGGAGACGGGGCGCGACGGCGACGAGATCGCGGCGGCCGCGCACGTCTCGGCGGGCGTCGCCCAGGTCGAGGACGGGCCGGGACGGGCCACCGAGACGCTGGTGAAGGCGATGCCGGGCTGGTTCGAGCTGGGCCTGGGCGCCCATGTCACCGTCGACGGGCGGGCGCGGGCGATGCGCGACCCGGTGGCGTACACCGAGTTCCTCTGCTCGATCCATCCGGTGGGGCCGCCGCGGCTCTGTGCCGACCGGCTGGCGGCGACCGCCGAGGCGACCGGGATCACCCGGTTCGCGCTGATGGTGGAGGGGTCGGGCGACCTCGCCGGGACCGAGGAGAACATCCGCCGCCTCGGCCGGGACGTACTGCCGCAGCTGCGCTGAACGCGCCGTGCGGCGGCCCCTGGTGAGGGCCGCCGCACGGCGGATGCGCGTCACGCCCGGACCCGCCGCCTGAGGCGGTTCCGGCGGGGCCGGGTCAGCAGTCCCTGAGCTCCGGGGACTGGTTGAGCAGCTGCCCCCGGATCGAGGTGAAGCGGGCGTGCCGCTCGTCCGAGTCGGAGGAGAGCGGGAAGACCGCCACACGGTGGCAGTTCTGGAATGCCAGGCGGACCCCGAAGTGACGCTGGAGCGCCCCCCGGATGGCGTCGCTGGCCAGGGCGCGCAGCAGCTGGCCGCGGGCCTGCTCGTCCGGCGGTGGCGTCTGGTTGTCGGCGAACTCTCCGCCGTCGACCTTCAGCTGGGCGACGAGCTTGCTGATCATGTCCCATGCGTAGGGCAGGGAGGTCCGGACGCAGTCGACGAAGGCGGCTTCGTCGACCTCGCCTCGCTCGGCCTGTTCCAAGAGGGCCGGTGAGACGTCGAGCGACATGGGTTCTCCTCTCACACCCCCGTCTGACGGGGGCTGACGGACAGGGCTGGAGTTCACGCACACGCAGCGTGCACGCATGGCAACCTCCCGCTGCCACGGTATGCAAGGAGACCGGCGCGCACCAGGAGAATGCGCACACAACCGGCCAGCCTTGAACGGGGCTTCCCGGGCGAATCGCGTCCGGGGCCGCCCGTCGAGTAGCGTTGCCGACCATGCGTCTCGTCATCGCCCGCTGCTCCGTGGACTACGCGGGCAGGCTCACGGCCCACCTTCCCTCCGCCCCTCGCCTGATCCTCGTGAAGGCCGACGGGAGTGTCTCGATCCACGCGGACGACCGGGCGTACAAACCGCTCAACTGGATGTCGCCGCCGTGCACCCTCAAGGAGGGCGAGGACAACGTCTGGACCGTGGTGAACAAGGGCGGGGAGAAGCTCGTCATCACCATGGAGGAGGTCCTGCACGACTCCTCGCATGAACTCGGCGTGGACCCGGGCCTGATCAAGGACGGCGTGGAGGCCCACCTCCAGGAGCTGCTGGCCGACCGGATCGAGACGCTCGGCGAGGGATACACCCTGATCCGGCGCGAGTACCCGACCGCGATCGGCCCCGTCGACATCCTCTGCCGGGACGCCTCCGGCGCGACCGTCGCCGTCGAGATCAAGCGGCGCGGCGAGATCGACGGCGTGGAGCAGCTGACCCGCTATCTGGAACTCCTCAACCGCGACCCGCACCTCGCCCCGGTCCGCGGCGTCTTCGCCGCCCAGGAGATCAAGCCGCAGGCCCGCGTCCTCGCCACCGACCGCGGCATCGGCTGCACGGTCCTGGACTACAACGCCCTGCGCGGCATCGAGGACGACAAGCTGCGCTTGTTTTAAGGCGGCTTTCGCCGCCGGGGCGCAGCAGGTCGTTGTCGAGCCACCTGACGTGCTCACTCGCTTCGCTCCCTGCGCGCGACAGGTGCCTCGACAACGACGCGCCCCTTTGGCTCAAACCGCGGGCATGTCGGGGTGCGGGAATGCCTCGTGAGTGCGGCTCGGGTCGGTCCTTCGGTGCCCTGCACGAATGCGGAACGTAGTCAGAACGCCCCCGGCTTCGCGGCCGGGGGCGTTCTTCCTGTACGGCGGGGTTACGACAAGGTCTGGCTCGTGGACGGCTCGGGGGCCGGGCCGCTGGCCGAGTTGTCGGTGCCGGGTTCCGGGTCCTCGGGGTCGGGGTCCTCGGTGGGCGGGGTCGTGTCGCTGGGCTCCGGGTCCGGGCTGGACGGGGGCGGGGTGGTCGGCGGCTTCGACGAGGTGGGCGGGGTCGTCGGCGGCTTGGTGGTGGGCCGGTCCGAGGGGGAGGTCGTCGGACGGTCGGTGGGCGAGCTGCTGGGCTCGTCCGACTCCGATTCCGAGGGCGAGCCGCTGTCGCCGGGCATCGGGTCGTCGGGGGTGCCGGTGACGCCGTCCTCGCCCGGGTCGGTGCTGGGCTCGGCGGAGTCGGCGGGCCGCTCGGCCTCGGTGCCCTCGTCGCCCTCGTCCTCGGGCGTCGTCTGCTCGGTGGTGACCCGGTCGACGGAGGCGGGCTCCTCGTCGTCGCCGTTGATGGCGCCGAGGGTGACGACCGTGCCGAGGACCGCGACGAGCAGGGCGCCCGCTCCGGCCGCGACCAGGTTGCGCCGGGCGCCGGTGACCGCGGCCCGGCCGGGTCTGCCGTCCTTGGCGGCCGTCGCGGCGGGGCCGCCCACGACGGTCGCCCCGGTGGCCGAGGCGGCCGGCTGGACCCGGGTCACCCCGGCCGCAGGTGTCGTCCGGGGGAACCCGGTGGGCGGGGTGCCCAGACCGTCGCGGCGCGGCAGGACGGGGGGCCCGTCCGTGGGCAGGACGGCGCGGGTCACCGGGACGGTCTCCCCCGCGCGGTCGGCGACCAGCGCGAGGGCCCGGCGGCCGGCGACGGTGCCGCGCTTGTCGGCGAGGGCGCCGCGCAGCGCGACGGCGGCCTCCAGCTCGGCGCGGGCCCGGTCCAGCCGGTCCTGGCAGAGCGCCAGGATGCCCAGCTCGTGGTGGAAGTACGCCTCCTCGGCGACCTCGCCGGAGAGGCGGGCGGCCTCCTGGCCGGAGCGCAGCACCCGCTCCCAGGCGCCCCAGGCGAGCCCCGCGGCGAGGACCGGCGCGACGGTGCGGGCGAGCAGGACGGCGGTGGCCTGGCGGGCCGGGTCCTGGCCGCCGACGAGGGCGGTGAGCGCGGCGAGGACGGCGTCGGACTCGGCGGCGGCCCGCTCGGGGGTGACCGAGGGGTGGCCGGTCCACCAGGTGTAGTGCTGGGCGGCGGTGTGGGCGCGCTCGCCCTCGTCGGCGTACCCCTCGGCGGCGAGCTGCTCGGTGACGCCCGCGGCGAGGCGGTAGCGGTTGCCGACCGGGGTGACCAGGCCGCAGTCGAGGAGTTCGGTGAGGGCGGCGTCGGCGTGGGTGTCGCCCACCAGGGCCGGGAGGTGGGCCTGGTGCGGGACCTCGCCGCCGAGCGCGTAGGCGAAGCCGAGGGTGGCGCGGGCCGCCTCGCTGAGCCGGGAGGCGAGCAGGGCGGCGGGGGCGGCGCCCTCGGCGACGGTGGGCAGCGGCGCCTCGGCAGAGCCCGACTCCTCGCGCAGCAGGTCGCGTTGGTGGAGCAGGGCGCCCGCCTGGACGAACCGCAGCGGCAGCCCCTCGGACTCGAACCAGAGGTCGCCGGCCCAGGAGACCTCGTCGTCGCTGAGGGCGCGGCCGGCGCCCTGGGCGAGCAGGGCCAGCCCGCCGGAGCGGCCGATGCCGTCGAGGACGACCTCCTCGACGCGGGCCTCCTCACCCGGCGCCGGCACCTCGGGGGTGCAGGCGAGCAGGACCGCGCACTCGGGGGTCGCGGCGAGGAAGGAGTCGAGGGCGGCGCCGCCGATCTCGGCGTCGTCGATGAGGACCACGGCCCCGATCTCCCCGGCGAGTTCGGCGAGGAGGGCTGGGCCCGGACGGTGCGCGGGGAGCAGGTGGACGGCGGCGCACAGGGCGTGCAGCAGCTCGTCGGCGGTGCGGTGGTGGCCGTCGAGCCGGACGACGCCGTCGGGGGCGAGCCCCTCGCAGCGGGCGGCGACGGCGTCCAGCAGCACGGTACGGCCGGAGCCGCGGGAGCCGGTGAGGCGGACGGAGCGGCCCCGGGCGAGGAGCTGGACGAGGGTGTCGCGCTCGCGGTCGCGTTCCAGCAGCCGGTGGTGGGTGCGGGGGACGCCGGGCGGGGCGGGCGGCCTGGCCGCGGCGGCGAGCGCGGCGCGGTCGTCGGGGGTGCGGCGGACCGGGGGGCTCGGGTGGCGGCCGGGCGGGCAGACCTCGATCTCGCTGCCGTCGACCGGGTTGACGGTGACGAGGTGGCCGCCGGCGACCAGTTCGGCGGTGCGCACCCGGGGCGGCACGGGCTGGCCGAGGTCGGGTCCCTGCGGCGGACGGGGCCGCCGCTCGACGGCGCCCGGCTGCGGGCCGCCGGGTATGCGGTGCGGGTCGCCGTCGCCCCGCTGGTGCGGGTCCCGGTGGTTCGGGTCCATGGCTGAAGCCCCCATAGCGTCGTGCCGTACCGCGTGCCCGGCCGCCGCCCCGTCCGGCCGGGGGGCGGGTGCCGCAGCCCGGTCCGGAAAGCGTCGGTGCGGCGCGTCGGGTCTCCGCTGCCGCCGGACACGTGGGGCGCCGGGCATGAGGACAGCGGACGGGACCGAACCATAAGCCTTCGGCCAGTATCCAGGACAAGCCGGGGTGGTCCGGGGCCCGGGAGGTCACGGTCTCATGAGGATTGTGCGCTGATCCCTCGGGAACGCCCGGATTGGCCCTCTCCGGTCCCCCGGCGGCCGGCGCCGCTCCCCGCCCGCCGCTCAGGCGCGGGGCAGGGAGTCCAGGCCGATGCCGCCCTCGATGGCGAGGATGCGGTGGAGGCGGGTGGCGACCAGGAGCCGCTGCATCTGCGGCGGTACGGAGCGCAGGACGAGGCGGCGGCCGCAGCGGCCGGCGCGGCGGTGGGCACCCATGATGACGCCGAGCCCGGTGGCGTCCCAGGAGTCGAGGGCGGCCAGGTCGAGGACGAGGTCCCCGGCGCCGTCGTCCACGGCGGAGTGCAGGACCGTCCGGGCGTCCGCCGCGCTGCGGACGTCGAGGCGGCCCCCGACGACCAGCTCGGCATGGTCGCCCCTGATGTACATATGCGCTCCCCGGGTCTGCTGGCGTGGGCTGCGGAGGTGGCGTCCGCGGGCGGCTCGGTCAGGGCCGCCGGTGGCGCCCGGGGTGACGGAGGATCTCGCGGACTCCGGGGAGCCTGGTGGGCCGCCGGAGCCGGGTGCCGCCCCGGGTGGGTCGTGTGGTGTCACTGCGTATGTCACTGCAACTGACTGGCTCATGCACACAGAAGTTGCCGCCTGTAAGCGAACCGATACCGAATTCACCCGTGGGGGTGAGGGTGGTGTGCTGCCGGTGCCGCCCGGGCGGAACTGAGGTGCGACGGTGGCCCGCCCGTACGGACGGCGGTGCGAAGGGTTCCCCCGGGCGCGGGCGCGCTCCCACGCGGGTGCGGACGGGCCCGCACCCCGAGGGGGCGGACCCGGCGCGGAGGTCAGTACGAGTAGAAGCCCTCGCCGCTCTTGCGGCCGAGGTCGCCGGCGTCGACCATGCGGCGCATCAGCTCCGGCGGCGCGAACTTCTCGTCCTGCGACTCGGTGTAGATGTTCTGCGTGGCGTGCAGCAGGATGTCGACGCCGGTCAGGTCCGCGGTGGTGAGCGGCCCCATGGCGTGGCCGAAGCCGAGCTTGCAGGCGAGGTCGATGTCCTCGGCGGTGGCGACGCCCGACTCGTACAGCTTGGCGGCCTCGACGACCAGGGCCGAGATGAGGCGGGTGGTGACGAAGCCGGCCACGTCGCGGTTGACGACGATGCAGGTCTTGCCGGTGGACTCGGCGAACTCCCGGGTCCTGGCGAGGGTTTCGTCGCTGGTCTTGTAGCCCCGGACCAGTTCGCAGAGCTGCATCATCGGGACCGGCGAGAAGAAGTGCGCGCCGACGACCCGCTCCGGCCGCTCGGTGACCGCGGCGATCTTGGTGATCGGGATGGCGGAGGTGTTCGAGGCGAGCACCGTGTCCTCGCGGACCAGCTTGTCGAGGGTGCGGAAGATCTCGTGCTTGACGTCGAGCTGTTCGAAGACGGCCTCGACCACGATGTCGGCGTCGGCGGCGCCTTCCAGGTCGGTCGTGGTGGTGATCCGGCCGAGCGCCGCCTCGGCGTCCTCGGTGGAGAGCTTGCCCTTGGCCACGAACCGGTCGAAGGAGGACTTGATGCCGTCCGTCCCCCGCGTCAGGGCGGCGTCGGTGACGTCGCGCAGGACGACGTCCCAGCCCGCCTGGGCGGAGACCTGAGCGATTCCCGAACCCATGAGTCCGGCTCCGATGACGGCGAGCTTGCGTGCCACGACATCCCCTAACGCACTGTTTGCCTCTGTCTCTTCGGCGGAGAGTAGCGGTCCGGCGGCCCGCGTGGGGCGGTTGGTAACGCGCATCACGTCTCAAGGGGCGGACATCACACGGGCGGGGGCACGGACGCGGGTACGGCGTGGCGCGCGGCGGCGAGGCGGCGTCATTACGCTGGCCGCATGGTCAATCTGACACGCATCTACACGCGCACCGGGGACAAGGGCACCACCGCCCTCGGCGACATGAGCCGCACCGCCAAGACCGATCCGCGCATCGCCGCCTACGCCGACGCCAACGAGGCCAACGCCGCCATCGGCACCGCGCTGGCCCTCGGGAATCTGCCCGAGTCCATCGCCAAGGTCCTGCTCCGCGTCCAGAACGACCTGTTCGACGTGGGCGCCGACCTCTCCACGCCGGTCGTGGAGAACCCGGAGTACCCGCCGCTGCGGGTGGAGCAGTCGTACATCGACAAGCTGGAGGCCGACTGCGACACCTACCTCGAACAGGTCGAGAAGCTGCGGTCGTTCATCCTCCCCGGCGGTACGCCGGGTGCCGCCCTGCTCCACCAGGCGTGCACCGTGGTGCGGCGCGCGGAGCGTTCGACCTGGGCGGCTGCGGAGGTCTTCGGCGACACCATGAACCCGCTCGCCGCGACCTACCTCAACCGCCTCTCCGACCTTTTGTTCATCCTGGCCCGGGTGGCCAACAAGGAGGTCGGCGACGTGCTGTGGGTGCCCGGCGGGGAGCGCTGAGGGGGCGTCCGCTACCGCCCGGCCCGGTGCTCCACCGGACGGACCGCGTCCTTCCCCGCCCCGGCCCCGGCGGCGGCCTCGGGCGGGTTCCCCCCGCCCTCCCCCTTCGGCTTCTTCGGCCACAGCACGTACGAGAGGGCGATGAGGCCGTGGATGAGGACGGCGCGCCCGGCGAACCCCTGCCAGGAGGTGAGGGAGGCGGTGCGCTCGGGGTCGTCGACGTACCAGACGCCGATCTGGAGGAGGGCCGCGGCGAGCCCCGCGCCCGCCACGGTACGCAGCCAGAGCCTGACCTCGTGGCGGGCGCGGGCGGCGCCGAAGCGCGGGGGCTTGACGGGCGGCGGGCCGCCGGCGAGGCGGTGGCGGGCGTGGCCGTCGAGCCAGCGGACGGTGTAGTGGCCGAAGGCGGCGGTGTAGCCGATGTAGACCGCCGCCAGGCCGTGCTTCCAGTCGGGGTCGGCCCCGGCCCGCAGGTCCAGGACGGTGACGACGAGGAGGACGACCTCCAGCAGCGGCTCGCAGAGCAGCAGGGCGGCGCCGGTGCGGGGCATCTTCGCCAGGTAGCGCAGGCCGAGCCCGGCTGCGAGCAGGACCCAGAAGCCCACCTCGCAGATGACGATGAGCGTGACGATCACGGCGTGCTCCCCCTCGGGCTCCGGCGGCCGGGCCGCACGGCGAGGTGGCCCGTTCCGCCTTCCATCCTCGGGCGGGGCCGGGCGCGCGGCGTCGTCGCGGCAGACGATCCGGGGCTGCGCCTTTCGATGTAGCGGCGGACGCGGGGAAGGGGCCCGTGGGTCCGCGCGGACGGCCCGGGCGGCGTGTTGGATGGGAGCATGTTCCGCCTGCCGCCCCGCCCGCCCCGGTTCGACGTGCTGATCGCGCTCTTGGGGCTGCTCGGCGGGCTGCTCCTGTGGGGGCTCGGCCTGCACACCCGGATCGCGGCGCCCACCGTCCCGACCGACAACAGCGCCGCCTGGACGCTGCTGCCGCTGGCGGCGACCGCCGGCGCGGAGCTGCTGCGCCGCAGCTGGACGGGGTGCGGCCTCGCGGTCGGCACGGTCGCCCTCGTCGCCGACCAGTTCACGGTGGGCTCGCTGGCGACCGTGCTCATGTACACCGACCTGGTCTACGCGGCGGCGCTCTACGGCCCGCCCGCCCGGGCCCGGCGGCTGCCCGCCGTGACCGGCCTGGTCACGGTGGCGGTGACGCTGGCCCTGCTGGCCTGGTTCCGGGAGCCGCAGGCCCTTTTGGTCGGCCTGGTGGTCGGCGTGATCTTCTTCGGCCCGGCGACCACGGGCGCGATGCTGCGCAACCACCGCGAGGCCGCGGCGGCGGCCCGGCTGCGCGCCGAGCAGACGGCCCTGCTGGCCGAGATGGACCGGGTCCAGGCGGTCACCGACGAACGGGCGCGGATGGCCCGGGAGTTGCACGACCTGGTCGCGGGCCACCTCTCCGCCATCGCCATCCACTCCACGGCCGCGCTCTCCCTGGACGACGAGGCCACCAGCCGCCGCGCCCTCGGGGTGATCCGGGAGAACAGCGTGGCGGGCCTGGCCGAGATGCGCCGGCTGATCGAGGTGCTGCGCGCCGAGGAGACCGACGCCCCCTCGGTGGCGCCGACCCTGGACGGGCTGGGCACCCTCGTGGAACAGGCCCGCGCCAACGGCCTGGACGTACGGCGTTTCACCCTTCCCCCGGCCGGCCCGCCGCCTCCGGCGCCGGTCGGTCTCGCCGCGTACCGGATCGTGCAGGAGTCGCTGACCAACGCGCTCAAGCACGGTGCCCCGGGCCCCGTCGACGCCGTGCTCGGCCGGGCGGACGGGGCGCTGACGGTGCGGGTGGTCTCGCCGCTCGGGCCCCGGGCGCGACCGGGGCCGCGTGTGCCCGGGTCCGGGGCCGGGCTGGTGGGGATGCGGGAGCGGGCGGAGCTGCTGGGCGGGAGCTTCGCGGCGGGGCCGGTGGCCGGGGCCGGGACGGGCGGGGAGCGGCGGTGGGAGGTCCGGGCGGTGCTGCCGCTCGGGGAGGCGGAGGGCGGCCCGCGAGGGACGGTTTCCGGCCAGGCGGACGACGACGGCCTGGGTGACACGAGGGAGAGGTGAGGCGCGGTGGTGATCCGTGTGGTGGTGGCGGAGGACCAGTCGGCGGTGCGGGCGGGGCTGGTGCTGATCCTGGGCAGCGCGCCGGACATCGAGGTGGCCGGGGAGGCGGCGGACGGGGAGGCGGCGGTGCGGCTCGCCGAGGAGCTGCGTCCGGACGTGGTGCTGATGGATGTGCAGATGCCCCGGCTGGACGGGGTGTCGGCGACCCGCGCGGTGGTGGCGGGCGGCTGGGCCGACGTGCTGGTGCTGACCACCTTCGACCTGGACGAGTACGTCTTCGGGGCGCTGCGGGCGGGCGCCGCCGGTTTCCTGCTGAAGAACACCGACGCCCCGGGGCTGCTGGCGGCGGTGCGGACGGTCGCCGCGGGTGAGGGGCTGATCGCCCCGGCGGTGACGCGGCGGCTGATCGCGGCCTTCGCCACCGGCCGGGCCCCGCGTCCGGCCGGGGCCGAGCCGCCGGAGCTGGCCGCGCTGACCCGGCGGGAGCGGGAGGTGCTCGGCTGCCTGGGCGAGGGGCTGTCCAACGCCCGGATCGCCGAGCGGCTGGAGATGGCGGAGGCGACGGCCAAGACCCATGTGAGCCGGGTCCTGGGCAAGCTCGGACTGCGGAGCCGGGCTCAGGCCGCGCTGCTGGCACAGGAGTTGGGGATCTGACCGTCGGCGAGGCCCCTCACACCCCTGTCACGGGACCGCCGCGCACGCGTCACAACTCCCCCTTGATCCACACCCCTTGACCACTGGTCCAGACCTTTCTACGCTCGGCGCACCCACCCCTCCGCATGCCCGGACCCCCCTTGAGGAGTACGCCTTGAGATCGGCCCACCCCGCGCACGACGGCTCCGGAAGCCGCCCCAGACCCCTGCGACGGCTCCGCAGACGCACCCTCGCCGCCCTCACCGGCCTCGCGATCCCCTTCGCCGGGATGGTCGGCCTCGCCGCCCCCAGCCAGGCCGCCGACGCGCCCAGCGCCTCGTACACCCGGACCCAGGACTGGGGCACCGGCTTCCAGGCCCGGTGGACGGTGCAGAACACCGGTGACACGCCGCTCAGCAACTGGACGCTGGAGTGGGAGTTCCCCGCCGGCACCAAGGTGACCCTGCCGTGGGAGGCGGAGGTCAGCAACGACGGGAACCGCTGGACGGCCAAGAACCGCTCCTGGAACGGCACCCTCGCCCCGGGCGCCTCCACCACCTTCGGCTTCAACGGCACCGGCGACGGCGCCCCGACCGGCTGCAAGCTCAACGGCGTCCCCTGCGAGGGCGCCGAGCAGCCCGAGGACACCCCGCCCACCGCCCCCGGCACCCCGGCGGTCTCCAAGGTCACCAGGAACGCCGCCACGCTCTCCTGGACGGCGGCCACCGACGACAAGGGCGTCAAGGACTACGAGGTGCTGCGCAACGGCACCAGGGTCGCCACGGTCACCGGCCGCACCTTCACCGACCACGGCCTCGCGCCCGGCACCGACTACTCGTACACGGTCCGCGCCCGCGACACCGCCAAGCAGACCGGCCCGTTCAGCGGCGCCGCCAAGGCGCGCACCAAGGGCAAGGCGGCGCCCGCGCCCAAGTCGAAGATCACCATGGGGTACTTCACCGAGTGGGGCATCTACGACAAGAACTACCAGGTCAAGAACTTGGTGACCTCCGGCTCCGCCGAGAAGATCACGCACATCAACTACGCCTTCGGGGACGTCCGGGACGGCAAGTGCGTCGCCGGTGACACCGAGGCGGCGTACGGCAAGGTCTTCACCGCCGACGAGGCCGTGGACGGCGTCGCCGACCGCCCGGACCAGCCGCTGCACGGCAACCTCAACCAGCTGCGCAAGCTGAAGGCCGAGTTCCCGCACATCAAGGTCCTCTGGTCGTTCGGCGGCTGGAGCTGGTCCGGCGGCTTCGGTGAGGCCGTGAAGGACGCGCCCGCTTTCGCCAGGTCCTGCCACGAGCTGATCGAGGACCCGCGCTGGGCCGACGTCTTCGACGGCATCGACCTCGACTGGGAGTACCCGAACGCCTGCGGCGACACCTGCGACGACTCGCCGCCCGAGGCGCTGACCGACATGATGCGGGCGATGCGCGCCGAGTTCGGCACCGACCTGCTGGCGGCGGCCATCGCGGCCGACGCCTCCGAGGGCGGCAAGCTCGACCGGGCCGACTACGCGGACGCCGCCGAGTACGTCGACTGGTACAACGTGATGACCTACGACTACTTCGGCACCTGGGCCGCCCAGGGCCCGACGGCGCCCCACTCGCCGCTCACCGCCTACCCGGGCATCCAGGGCGAGCACAACACCTCCTCGGCCACCATCGCCAAGCTGCGGGGCAAGGGCATCCCGGCGAAGAAACTGCTGCTGGGCATCGGCGCCTACGGCCGCGGCTGGACCGGCGTCACCCAGGACGCCCCCGGCGGCACCGCCACCGGCCCGGCCGCCGGCACCTACGAGGCGGGCAACGAGGAGTACCGGGTGCTGGCCGAGAAGTGCCCGGCCACCGGCACCGCCGGCGGCACCGCGTACGCCAAGTGCGGTGACGACTGGTGGAGTTACGACACTCCCGAGACGGTGACGGGCAAGATGGCCTGGGCGAAGAAGCAGAAGCTCGGCGGTGCCTTCCTCTGGGAGTTCGCCGGCGACGGCGCCAAGGGCGATCTGTTCAGGGCGATGCACGAGGGGCTGCGCTGACCGGCCGGGCACCCACCCGGAACTGACCCTTCCCGCACGGCCGTCCGCCGTGGCACCGGAGCTCCGGTCGCCGCGACGGGCGGCCGTGTCCGCATGTCGCCACCCCCGCGCACCAGGCGCGATCCGGCCGAACTTTCCTTTGGTCCAGACCTCTTGACCTCTGGTCCAGACCTTTTCTACTCTCGCCCCACTGCGGTGGGCACATCGGTCGTCGGTGCTCACGGGCGTCGCAGGGTTCCGCCCCCATACGTCCGGACCTCTTGAGGAGTACGCCTTGAGTACGGTTTCCCCCAGCACCGACGGCGCCCGCAGCCGTCCCAGACCCCTCAGCCGCTTCCGCCGGCGCGCGCTGGCCGCGCTCGTCGGCCTCGCGGTCCCCTTCGCCGGGATGGTCGGCCTCGCCGCCCCCACCCAGGCCGCCGAGGCCGCGGCCGACCCCAGCGCCTCCTACACCAGGACGCAGGACTGGGGCAGCGGCTTCGAGGGCAAGTGGACGGTGAAGAACACCGGCACCGCCCCCCTCAGCGGCTGGACCCTGGAGTGGGACTTCCCCGCCGGCACCAAGGTGACCTCGGCCTGGGACGCCGACGTCACCAACAACGGCGAC
This sequence comes from Streptomyces albidoflavus, assembly GCF_000719955.1. Lineage (GTDB taxonomy): Bacteria > Actinomycetota > Actinomycetes > Streptomycetales > Streptomycetaceae > Streptomyces > Streptomyces albidoflavus. The sequence goes on along the minus strand of NZ_JOII01000005.1, from coordinate 197,244 downwards.
CACTGGACCGCCAAGAACAAGAGCTGGGCGGGGAGCCTCGCCCCCGGCGCCTCGGTCAGCTTCGGCTTCAACGGCACCGGCCCCGGCACCCCCTCGGGCTGCAAGCTCAACGGCGCCTCCTGCGACGGCGGCAGCGTCCCCGGCGACACCCCGCCCACCGCCCCCGGCACCCCCACCGCCAGTGACCTCACCAAGAACTCGGTGAAGCTCTCCTGGAAGGCGGCCACCGACGACAAGGGCGTCAAGAACTACGACGTCCTGCGCGACGGCGCCAAGGTCGCCACCGTCACCGCCACCACCTTCACCGACCAGAACCTCGCCCCCGGCACCGACTACTCCTACTCGGTCCAGGCCCGCGACACCGCCGACCAGACGGGCCCGGTCAGCGCCCCCGTCAAGGTCACCACCCCCGGCGACGGCACGGGCCCCGGCCCCGGCCCCGGCCCCCGCGAGAAGATCAACCTCGGCTACTTCACCGAGTGGGGCGTCTACGGCCGCAACTACCACGTCAAGAACCTGGTGACCTCCGGCTCCGCCGAGAAGATCACCCACATCAACTACTCCTTCGGCAACGTCCAGGGCGGCAAGTGCACCATCGGTGACAGCTTCGCCGCCTACGACAAGGCGTACACCGCCGCCGAGTCGGTCGACGGCGTCGCCGACACCTGGGACCAGCCGCTGCGCGGCAACTTCAACCAGCTCCGCAAGCTCAAGGCCAAGTACCCGCACATCAAGGTCCTCTGGTCCTTCGGCGGCTGGACCTGGTCCGGCGGCTTCACCGACGCCGTGAAGAACCCGGCCGCCTTCGCCAAGTCCTGCCACGACCTGGTCGAGGACCCGCGCTGGGCCGACGTCTTCGACGGCATCGACCTCGACTGGGAGTACCCCAACGCCTGCGGCCTCAGCTGCGACAGCTCCGGCCCGGCCGCGCTGAAGAACATGGTCCAGGCGATGCGCGCCCAGTTCGGCACCGACCTGGTCACCGCCGCCATCACCGCCGACGCCAGCTCCGGCGGCAAGCTTGACGCCGCCGACTACGCGGGCGCCGCCCAGTACTTCGACTGGTACAACGTGATGACGTACGACTTCTTCGGCGCCTGGGACAAGACCGGCCCGACCGCGCCCCACTCGGCCCTGAACTCCTACAGCGGCATCCCCAAGGCCGACTTCCACTCGGCCGCCGCCATCGCCAAGCTCAAGGCGAAGGGCGTCCCGGCGAGCAAGCTCCTGCTCGGCATCGGCTTCTACGGCCGCGGCTGGACCGGCGTCACCCAGGACGCCCCGGGCGGCACCGCCACCGGCCCGGCCACCGGCACCTACGAGGCGGGCATCGAGGACTACAAGGTCCTCAAGAACACCTGCCCCGCCACCGGCACCGTCGGCGGCACCGCCTACGCCAAGTGCGGCAGCAACTGGTGGAGCTACGACACCCCGGCCACCATCAAGACCAAGATGACCTGGGCCAAGGACCAGGGTCTCGGTGGCGCCTTCTTCTGGGAGTTCAGCGGTGACACAGCGGGCGGCGAACTGGTCGCCGCGATGGACTCCGGCCTCCGCTAGCCCCGGGCCGGCACCCCGCCCGGCCCCCTGAGCACCACCTCCCCCGGACGCCGGGAGGACGGGAACGCCCCCCGTCCTCCCGGCTCTTCACGTGTCCGGGCATGAAAAAAGCCCCTCCCCGCCAGGGAAGGGCCCCACGTTCAGGCCACGTTGACCCGCTGCCCCGGAGGCGCCGCCTCCAGCCAGGCCAGGAAACCGGTGAGGGCGTCCTCGCTCATCGCCAGCTCCAGCCGTACGCCGCGATGGCGGCAGCCGAGCACGAGCGCGTCGGAGAGGAGCGCCAGCTCCTCCTCGCCCTCGGGGGAACGCCGGTCGACCACCTCGATCGCCGAACGCTCCAGCATCCGTTTGGGGCGCGGGGAGTAGGAGAAGACCCGGTACCACTCGACGCGGTCCCCGTTGTAGCGGGCCACCCCGTACTGCCACCCCTTGCCGCTGGTGTCGCCCTTCTCGGGGGCGTCCCAGCGCAGCGAGCAGTCGAACGTGCCGCCCGACCGCTGGATCAGGCGGCGGCGCAGTCCGAAGACCAACAGCCCCAGGGTGACGAGCACGATCACCAGTCCGCAGACAAGCAGAGCGAGGAGCATCGGCACCGACCTCCTCGTCTTCCGTAACGGAACTCGCACTAGCACCTGCATCGCCTCAGCCGCGGCACGCTCCGGAAGGGTCCGGAGGGTGCCGCGGCTGAGGCGCGTCGTCGTCTTCAGCGCGCGGTCAGCGCGACGTCACCGCCCGCAGACGGACGTCGGCGCGGCGATGGGCGGACTCGTCGGCCTCCGCCTTCGCGCGCTCCAGCGCCCGCTCCGCACGCTCGACATCGATCTCACCGGCCAGCTCGGCGATCTCCGCCAGCACCGACAGCTTGTCGTCGGCGAAGGACAGGAAACCACCGTGCACCGCCGCCGCGACGGTCTTGCCGTCGGCGGTGCGGATGGTCACGGGGCCCGATTCCAGCACACCCAGCAGCGGCTGGTGACCGGGCATGATGCCGACGTCGCCGGTGGTCAGACGTGCCACGACCAGGGTGGCCTCGCCGGACCAGACGCTGCGGTCCGCGGCGACCAGCTCGACATGCAGCTCAGCAGCCAAGAGGGGCTCCTCGGGTCACCACCCGGCAGGTCGGCCGGGTGTTGGGACGAATTCTAATGGGCTCCGGAGGAAGGGCGGCGGCCGCCCCGCGAGGGGGGGCCGCGGCCCTCCGTCCGGTCGAGTCGTCGGGCCGGTCACCCGGCCCGCCGGCTTCAGGAGACGCCCAGCTCCTTGGCGTTGGCCTTCAGGTCCTCGATGCCACCGCAGAGGAAGAACGCCTGCTCGGGGAAGTGGTCGTACTCGCCGTCGCAGATCGCGTTGAACGCGGCGATCGACTCGTCGAGCGGCACGTCCGAACCGTCCACGCCGGTGAACTGCTTGGCGACGTGGGTGTTCTGCGAGAGGAAGCGCTCGACACGACGGGCACGCGTGACGACCAGCTTGTCCTCCTCGCCGAGCTCGTCCATACCGAGGATGGCGATGATGTCCTGGAGGTCCTTGTACTTCTGGAGGATCCCCTTGACGCGCATCGCGGCCTCGTAGTGGTCCTTCGCGATGTACCGCGGGTCCAGGATGCGGGACGTCGAGTCCAGCGGGTCCACCGCCGGGTAGATGCCCTTCTCCGAGATCGGGCGCGACAGCACGGTGGTCGCGTCCAGGTGGGCGAAGGTGGTGGCCGGGGCCGGGTCGGTCAGGTCGTCCGCGGGGACGTAGATCGCCTGCATCGAGGTGATCGAGTGACCACGCGTCGAGGTGATGCGCTCCTGGAGGAGGCCCATCTCGTCGGCCAGGTTCGGCTGGTAACCCACCGCGGAAGGCATGCGGCCGAGCAGCGTGGAGACCTCGGAACCGGCCTGCGTGAAGCGGAAGATGTTGTCGATGAAGAACAGCACGTCCTGCTTCTGGACGTCGCGGAAGTACTCGGCCATGGTGAGGCCGGCCAGCGCGACGCGCAGACGGGTGCCCGGGGGCTCGTCCATCTGGCCGAAGACCAGCGCGGTCTTGTCGATGACGCCGGACTCCGCCATCTCCTCGATGAGGTCGTTGCCCTCACGGGTACGCTCACCGACGCCCGCGAACACCGACACACCGTCGTGGTTGTTGGCGACGCGGTAGATCATTTCCTGGATCAGCACGGTCTTGCCGACACCGGCACCACCGAACAGACCGATCTTGCCGCCCTTGACGTACGGGGTCAGCAGGTCGATGACCTTGATGCCGGTCTCGAACATCTCGGTCTTCGACTCGAGCTGGTCGAAGCCCGGCGCCTTGCGGTGGATCGCCCAGCGCTCGCCGATGTTGGCGTTCTCCTCGGGCTTGTTCAGCACCTCGCCGAGGGTGTTGAACACCTTGCCCTTGGTGAAGTCGCCGACCGGGACGGTGATGCCCTCGCCCGTGTCGGTCACCGGGGCCTGGCGGACCAGGCCGTCGGTGGGCTGCATCGAGATGGCGCGGACCAGGCCGTCACCCAGGTGCTGGGCGACCTCGAGGGTCAGCGTCTTGAGCGCGCCCTCCTGAGCCGGGTCGGCGACCTCGACGGTCAGCGCGTTGTAGATCTCCGGCATCGCGTCGACGGGGAACTCCACGTCGACGACCGGGCCGATGACCCGGGCGACGCGGCCCGTGGCAACGGCCGTCTCAACAGTGGTGGTCATTACTTGTCACTCCCCGCGTTCGCGTCGGCCAGCGCACTGGAGCCACCGACGATCTCGCTGATTTCCTGGGTGATTTCGGCCTGGCGGGCCGCGTTGGCAAGGCGGGAGAGCGTGTTGATCAGCTCTCCGGCGTTGTCGGTCGCCGACTTCATCGCGCGGCGCGTGGCGGCGTGCTTGGAGGCAGCCGACTGGAGCAGCGCGTTGTAGATACGGCTCTCGACGTAGCGGGGCAGCAGGGCGTCGAGGACGTCCTCCGCCGACGGCTCGAACTCGAAGAGCGGCTTGGCGTCGCCCTTCGTACCCGACTCCTCCGCGACCTCTTCGAGGGCGAGCGGGAGCAGGCGGTCGTCGATCGGCGTCTGCGTCATCATCGAGACGAACTCGGTGAAGACGATGTGGAGCTCGTCCACACCACCCTCGGCCGTCTCCTTCTCGATGGCGGCGATCAGAGGCGCGGCGACGGCCTTCGCGTCCGCGTAGGTGGGCTCGTCCGTGAAGCCCGTCCACGAGTCCGCCACGGTCCGCTCGCGGAAGGCGTAGTGGGCCATGCCCCGGCGGCCGACGATGTACGTGTCGACCTCCTTGCCCTCCTTCTCCAGCCGGTCCGTGAGCAGCTCCGCCGCCTTGATGGCGCTGGAGTTGAACGCGCCGGCCAGACCGCGGTCGCTGGTGAGCAGCAGCACCGCGGCACGGGTCGGCTTCGCCACCTCACTGGTCAGCGGGTGCTCGGCGCTCGCCCCGGCCGACACGGCGGTCACCGCGCGGGTGAGTTCCGTCGCGTACGGCATGGAGGCGGTCACCTTGCGCTGTGCCTTGATGATGCGCGAGGCGGCGATCATCTCCATCGCCCTGGTGATCTTCTTCGTCGCGGTGACGGACCGGATGCGACGCTTGTAGACCCGGAGCTGCGCTCCCATGAGTCAGGTCCCTTCCGTCGTCACTTGGCCGCGGTCGTCGGAGCGTCCTCGCCAAGAAGCGTGCCGTCCGAGGTCTCGAACTGCTTCTTGAACGCGGCGATGGCGTCACCGACCGCCACGAGGGTGTCGTCCGACATCTTGCCGCCCTCCTTGATGGAGGTCATGAGGCCCTGCTCCTGGCGGTGCAGGTAGTCGAGGAGCTCGCGCTCGAAGCGACGCACGTCGCCGACCGGCACCTCGTCCATCTTGCCGGTGGTACCGGCCCAGACGGAGACGACCTGGTCCTCGGTGGGCATCGGCTGGTACTGGTCCTGCTTGAGCAGTTCCACCAGACGCTGACCACGGGCGAGCTGCTGCTTGGACGCGGCGTCCAGGTCCGAGCCGAAGGTCGCGAAGGCCTCCATCTCGCGGAACTGGGCGAGGTCCAGACGCAGACGGCCGGAGACCTGCTTCATCGCCTTGTGCTGGGCGGAACCACCCACACGGGAGACGGAGATACCGACGTTCAGGGCCGGACGCTGGCCGGCGTTGAACAGGTCGGACTCCAGGAAGCACTGGCCGTCGGTGATGGAGATGACGTTGGTCGGGATGAACGCCGACACGTCGTTCGCCTTGGTCTCGACGATCGGCAGACCGGTCATCGAGCCCGCGCCCATGTCGTCGGAGAGCTTGGCGCAGCGCTCCAGCAGACGGGAGTGGACGTAGAAGACGTCACCGGGGTACGCCTCGCGGCCCGGCGGGCGGCGCAGCAGCAGGGAGACGGCGCGGTAGGCGTCGGCCTGCTTCGAGAGGTCGTCGAAGATGATGAGGACGTGCTTGCCCTCGTACATCCACTGCTGGCCGATGGCCGAACCGGTGTACGGCGCGAGGTACTTGAAGCCGGCCGGGTCGGACGCCGGGGCGGCGACGATGGTCGTGTACTCCAGCGCGCCGGCCTCTTCGAGGGCGCCACGCACGGAGGCGATGGTCGAGCCCTTCTGACCGATGGCGACGTAGATGCAGCGGACCTGCTTGTTCACGTCGCCCGAGCGCCAGTTCTCGCGCTGGTTGATGATCGTGTCGACGGCCAGCGCGGTCTTGCCGGTCTGCCGGTCACCGATGATCAGCTGACGCTGACCACGGCCGATCGGCGTCATGGCGTCGACGGCCTTGTAGCCGGTCTCCATCGGCTCGTGCACCGACTTGCGCTGCATGACCGTGGGGGCCTGCAGCTCGAGGGCGCGGCGACCGGTGGACTCGATCTCGCCGAGGCCGTCGATCGGCTGCCCGAGCGGGTCGACCACGCGGCCGAGGTAACCCTCGCCCACGGGCACGGAGAGGACCTCACCGGTACGGGTGACCGGCTGCCCCTCCTCGACACCGCTGAACTCGCCGAGGACGATGGCACCGATCTCGCGCTCCTCGAGGTTGAGGGCGAGACCGAGGGTGCCGTCCTCGAACTTGAGCAGCTCGTTGGCCATGGCCGAGGGAAGACCCTCCACCTTGGCGATACCGTCGCCGGCGACGGTGACCGTACCGACCTCCTCGCGCGAGGCCGCGTCCGGCTTGTACGCCTGGACAAAGTTCTCCAGCGCGTCCCGGATCTCCTCCGGCCGGATCGTGAGCTCCGCCATCTGGGTTCCCTGCTCTCCTTGTTGGGCCCGAAGTTCTTAGGGGGATCTGGGGGCTCCCCCAGAAACTCTGCATCTCTGCACGGCCCAACTCGGGCCGTTGATCTTGCTTCTGTTCTTGACCGGGTACGTCCGGCGTCAGCCGGCCATCCGCCGGCTCGCCTCGTCGATGCGGTCCGCGACGGAGCCGTTGATGACCTCGTCGCCGACGTGGACCTTGATGCCGCCGATGACGGCCGGGTCCACCTCCAGGTTGAGGTGCATCGGGCGGCCGTAGAGCTTCGCCAGGGACGCGCCCAGGCGCTGCTTCTGCGGCTCGCTCAGCGGCACCGCGGAGACCACCGTGGCGACCATCCGCCCGCGACGCGCGGCAGCCAGCTTGGACAGGGACTCCAGTCCCTCTTCCAGGCTACGGCCACGCGGCCGGGTGACGAGCCGGGTGATCAGCCGGAGGGTGACCTTGTCGGCACGGGTGCCGAGAAGGGAGTCCAGCAGCCCGGCCTTGGCGGCCTCCGAGGCGGCGGTGTCGGTGAGGGCGGCGCGCAGCGCGCTGTCGGAGGAGACGATCCGGGAGAACCGGAACACCTCGTCCTCGACGCTGTCGAGCGCGCCCCGGCGCTGGGCCTCGGTGAGGTCCGCGTCGGCGGCCAGCTCCTCCAGGGCGTCCACCAGGTCGCGCGAACGCGACCAGCGGGTACGCACCATGCCGGCCACCAGGTCGGCGGTGGTGCCGCTGACCTGGCCACCGAGGAGGCGCTCGACGAGCTGGGCCTTGGCCTCGCCCTCCTGCGCCGGGTCGGTGAGAACCCGGCGCAGCGAGACCTCACGGTGGAGCAGCGCGGTGACGTCGGCCAGCTCGGCCGCGAGCGAGCCGGCGTCGACGGACGTGTGGTCCGTCAGCGCGTCGAGACGCTCACGTGCGGCAGCCAGTGCCTCTCGGCTCGCTCCGTTCATCGCGTGGCCTCGGCCTTCGTCGCGGCGTCGTCCAGTCCGTCGAGGAACCGGTCGATGGTGCGGCTCTGGCGGGCGTGCTCCTCCAGCGACTCACCGACGATCTTGCTGGCGAGCTCGGTGGCGAGCTGACCCACGTCCTGCCGCAGCGACTGCGCGGCAGCCTTGCGGTCGGCCTCGATCTGGGCGTGGCCGGCGGCGATGATCTCCTCGCGCTGGCGCTGGCCTTCCGCGCGCATCTCGGCGATGAGCGTGGCGCCCTGCTCCTGCGCCTCGGAGCGCAGCCGTGCCGCCTCGTGACGGGCCTCGGCGAGCTGGGCCTTGTACTGCTCCAGCACACTCTGGGCCTCGACCTGAGCCGCCTCGGCCTCCTCGATGCCACCGACGATCTTGTCGTGACGCTCGTCCAGGACCTTGTTGATGCTCGGGAGGAGCTTCTTGGCGAAGACGAAGAAGATGATGGCGAAGCAGAGCAGGCCGATGACGACCTCGGGCCAGACCGGGAGCAGAGGGTTCTGCGGTTCCTCGGCAGCCAGGTACATCATGTGTGGACCTTTCTGTCTTGATCGGGCTTAGGACCGAACCGCCACTTAGCTGAGGATGAACGGAACGACGAAGCCGATGAGGGCGAGGGCCTCGACGACCGCGAAGCCGAGCAGCATGTTCTGACGGATCAGGCCGGCGGCCTCGGGCTGGCGGGCCATGGCCTGCACGCCGTTGCCGAAGATGATGCCGACGCCGACGCCCGGGCCGATCGCGGCGAGGCCGTAGCCGATGGTGCCGATGTTGCCGGTGACGGCCGCGAGGGTCTCAAAAGCAGCAGACATGTCCGTGGTTCCTTCTCTTAATGGGCCGGTGGGAGGTCTTTTCCACCGGGCGTCTTAGGGGTGGTGGAGGTGGCTTCGGTCGCTCAGTGCGCTTCTTCGAGCGCCTGGGACAGGTAGGTCGCGGTCAGCACGGTGAACACGTAGGCCTGAAGCGCCTGGATGAACATCTCGAAGACGGTCAGGACCAGGGTCAGCGCGAACGACGCGGTGGCGTAGACCGTGCCGAGCAGGGTACCGAGCATGTACCACGTGGCGATCGTGAAGATCAGGATCAGGATGTGACCCGCGAACATGTTCGCGAAGAGCCGGACCGCCAGGGTGAAGGGACGCACGAAGATGTTCGACACGAACTCGATCGGCGTCAGGATGACGTAGATCGGCTTCGGCAGGCCGCTCGGCACGCACAGGTTGCGGATGCCGCCGACGAAGCCGTTCGTCTTGAAGGTCACCGTCATGTAGACGATCCACACCATGAGGGCGAGGCCGACCGGGAAGGCGATGACGGAGTTGACCGGGAACTGCGCCAGCGGGATCAGCGCCCACAGGTTCAGAATCCAGACGAAGAAGAAAAGAGAGACCAGGAAGGGGACGAAGGGCTCGCCCTTCTTGCCGATCGTCTCCCGGGCGATGCCGTTCCGGACGAAGTCGTAGAGGATCTCCGCGACCATCTGGAACTTGCCCGGCACCAGCTTCGGCTTCGAGAACGCGGCCCAGAAGAAGGCGAGGATGACCACCGTGCCGATCAGGGCCAGCAGCATCGGCTTGTTGAAGTCGACCGGGCCGACGCTGAAGATCGGGTCGAACAAGAACGACCACACGCTCGGAGCCGGGAAACCGCAATCCTTGAAGAGGTGGCAGTCGGTCTCGAAGGCGAGCAACTGGTCACTACTCACCGCGAGCTCCTTCGATATGACGCATAGGTACGGCTTCCTCGATGTGTCGGCGTGGGACAGGACCACATGGCGGCACTGGACTGGGTGTCGCGGGAGGACGGAGCGTCCGGCGTGACGGCACTGGGCCCCGAAAAGACGTGGGCTGAATCAGGTGTCGTCCCGCACAACACCCGCTGCTCCGCACGAATCGCTCTCGGCGACGGACGATAGCAGCCTTCGGGTGCGGACTTTATCCGGCCCCTACTTATCGGGGCCGGCTCCGACGTCCCCATCAGCGACGCTCCGGACCGACCGGTTCGTCCTCTGATTCGGGTTCGACGTACAGGGTCTTGACGCGGGTGTGCATCCACGCCTGTCCGGCGATCCACACGAGCACGCAGGCGAGCATCGTGAGGCCGAACACCCGTCCGTCCATGAACGTCGCGTCGCGGAAGACCGCGAGCAGGATCGCCATGACCAGGATCTGGGTCGTGTAGACCAGCAGCCCGGCAGCCATGAAGAGCTCCGACCACCGCCGTCCGATCACGCTCATGGCCTTCAGCCCCGCGCCGAAGAAGGCGAGGGTGAGGGCGGTTCCGACGGCGCCTCCGATGGCACCCTGCGACCCCACCGTGATGCCGCCGATCAGGGTACCGATGAGGCCGGCACCGAGTGACGGGATCGCGGCGCCGCGCAGAATTCGGGCGTCGTTCGACAGCATGAGTGGATCTCCAGCAGGTGACAGAGAGAGACGGACCTGAGGGCGTACCGAGCGTAGACGGAGCGCTGAGCACCCCGGACCCGACCCGTCGCTTGCGGGCCGCTCACCCTCAAGGTCGAGCTCTCGTGAACGGTATCACAAGCTTTTTGATGAGTCCTTTACTCGGCAGGTGTGCCACCTGTCACACGTGAGGGGTAACCCGCGCGTATGTGCGCGACGCGTGGCACATTGCCTGGTAATGCGCATTTTGCGCCGCCGGGTACCCGGAACGCGGTCGCGCGGGGACCCGTGGCGGGGATGGCTCCCCGGAGGTCACGAGCGGGTGCTGGTGGCCTTCTCGCGCTCGCCGCCGCCCCGTCCGCCGAAGCGTGAGCGCTCCCCGACGGCGGTCGCTCCGTTGGCCCCCGAGACACCCACGGTGACCCTCGCCGGCGGTTCGGTGCCCTCCGCACCGGCCTCGCCCTCGGTGACGACGCCCTCCTGACGCGGCCCCGCCGAGACCCGGCGCCGGTAGCGCGGCGGCACGAACGCCTCCGCCCAGCGCGGCGCACGCGGCGTGAACCGCGGCAGGAGCAGCAGGACCAGGCCCACCGCGCTCAGCGCGGCCACGCCCAGCGCCACCCACATCGACGCCTCGTTGACCGAGTAGGCGAGCGCCCCGAAGGCGATCAGCGCCGACCAAAAGTACATGATCAGCACGGCCCGGCTGTGCGAGTGGCCGATCTCCAGCAGCCGGTGGTGCAGGTGCCCCCGGTCGGCGGCGAACGGCGACTGGCCCCGCCAGGTGCGCCGCACCACGGCCAGCACCAGGTCGGCCGCGGGCACCGCGATGATGGTCAGCGGCAGCAGCAGCGGCATGTAGACGGGCACCGTCTGGTGCACCGCGGCCTTCTCCGAACCGGCGAACAGCCCCATGGCGTCCGGGTCGACCTGGCCGGTGATGGAGATGGCGCCGGCCGCGAGCACCAGGCCGATCAGCATCGAGCCCGAGTCGCCCATGAAGATCCGCGCGGGGTGCATGTTGTGCGGCAGGAAGCCCAGGCACATACCCATCAGCAGCGCCGCGAAGAGCGCGGCGGGGGCGGCGGCCTCCAGCCCGTAGCCGTACCAGATGCGGTAGGCGTGCATGAAGAACGCGGTGGCGGCGATGCAGACCATGCCGGCGGCGAGGCCGTCGAGGCCGTCGACGAAGTTGACCGCGTTGATGGTGATGAGGACCAGGGCGATGGTCAGCAGATTCCCCTGCCAGCTGGTCAGCAGCACCTGCCCGACTCCGGGCACCGGCAGCCACAGCATGGTGAGGCCCTGCATCACCATCACCCCGGCGGCGATGAGCTGGCCGCCCAGCTTGACCAGGGCGTCGATCTCGAACTTGTCGTCGAGGACACCGATCAGCCAGATCAGGGCGGCGCCCGAGAGCAGTGCGCGCGGCTCGTTGGAGTCGAACACCTCGCCCAGGTTGGTCAGATGATCCGCGACCAGCAGCCCGGCGCACAGTCCGAAGAACATCGCGATCCCACCGAGCCGCGGAGTGGGCTCCCGGTGGACGTCACGGGCCCTGATCTCCGGCATGGCACCGGCCACGATCGCGAATTTCCGTACCGGCCCTGTCAACAGATACGTCACCGCAGCCGTGATGCAGAGCGTCAGCAGGTATTCACGCACGGGCTTCCCCACAAGTATCGCTGGCCATCCAGGCCCACACCCTAGCTTCGGGTGCATGCCCGCCGAGACTTTCGGGTAGCGACGAAGTTTGCCCGCTGCCGGTTCCCGGTCGTTCCGTTCCACGCCTCCGCGCGCCTCGTCCCCGGTACGCCCGTTGACGCCCTGCGCCCGGCTCCACCTGGCCGCCTACCCCCGTTCTCGGGGAAGGCGACCCGTACGAGGGGCCCGTCCGGCCCTGGCGGCGCCCTCAGGCCCCGTCCCGGCCGCTCTCGCGGCCCCTCAGCCCGTCGGCCGGCCCACCCCGGTCAGCGCCGTCAGCACCGGCTCCAGGGCCACCTGGATCTCCTCGCCCACCGCCTGGAAGAACGGCATGGGCGCCCCGTACGGATCGAGCACCTCGTCGGCCTCCACCGAGGGCGCCAGCAGCCAGCCGCGGAGCGCCGCGGCCGCCTGGACCAGGGCCCGCGCACGGCCCACCACACCGCCCTCCAGCGGATCGGGCAGGGTGGCCGGGTCTATCGCCCGCACCAGCCGCGTGAACTCCTTCAGGGTGAAGGTGCGCAGCCCCGCCGAGTGGCCCATCGAGATGACCTGCGCCCGGTGGTCCCGGGTCGCGGTGAGCACCAGATCCGCCCGGATGACGTGCTCGTCCAGCAGCTCCCGGCCCCGGAAACCGGCCGCGTCCGCGCCGAGCGAGGCGAGCACCGCCTCGGCGTTGGCCTCCATCGGGGCACCCTCGTGGCCCCAGGTGCCCGCGCTCTCCACGATGACCCCGCCGACACCGCTCTCGGTGCCCCCGGCGAGCCCCGTCAGCCCCAGCCGGTCCGCCAGGGCATGCCGCGTCAGCCGCTCGGTGATCGGCGAGCGGCACACGTTGCCGGTGCTGACGTGGAGGATGCGGAAGGTCCCGCCGGGCGGCTGCGCCGCTATGCCACGCCCCTCAGGGACGATCAAGAGGCCACCTCGAGATCGGGGACCACCTTGCGCAGCTCGTCCGCGTCGATCGCGCCGGCCCGCAGCAGCACCGGCACGGAGCCGGTCACGTCCACGATCGACGAGGGGACGATGCCCGGCGTCGGGCCGCCGTCCAGGTAGACCGAGATGGCGTCGCCCAGCATGTTGCGGGCCGCCTCACAGGTCTCCGGCGACGGGTGGCCGGTCAGGTTGGCGCTGGAGACGGCCATCGGGCCGGTCTCGGTCAGCAGCTCGATGGCGACCGGGTGCAGCGGCATCCGCACCGCCACCGTGCCCCGGGTGTCGCCCAGGTTCCACTGGAGCGAGGGCTGGTGGCGCGCCACCAGCGTCAGGGCGCCCGGCCAGAAGGCGTCGACCAGGTCCCAGGCGGTCTCCGAGAAGTCGGTCACCAGGCCGTGCAGGGTGTTCGGCGAACCGATCAGCACCGGCGAGGGCATGTTCCGCCCGCGCCCCTTCGCCGTCAGCAGGTCCCCGACCGCCTCCGGGCTGAACGCGTCGGCCCCGACGCCGTACACCGTGTCCGTCGGCAGGACGACGAGCTCCCCGCGACGCACCGCCGAAGCGGCCTCCCGCAGCCCGGTGACCCGGTCGGTGGCGTCGTTGGTGTCATATCGGCGTGCCATGGCTCAGCGCTCCCTCTTGATGGTCGTTCGTTCGCCTCCGGGGCGCCTGAGTCGTTGTCGAGACGCCCCTTCGGCTCACTCTCTCCTGGGGCTTCGCCCCGGGTGGTCGCGGTGGGCGCCGGTCGTACGGTCCGGGCGTCAGCAGGAGGCGACCATGCTGTGATGTCGCCGCTGGTCACGGCAGCGCCTTGCGGGCCGTGGCGAAGCGGGGGCGGTTGTTGAGGTCGGGGTGGTCGGCGGCGTCGGCCCAGCCCTTCTCCTCGGTGAAGATCCACGGGACCTGGCCGCCCTGGGTGTCGGCGTGCTCGACGACGACGATGCCGCCGGGGCGCAGCAGCCGGTGGGCGGTGCGCTCGATGCCGCGGATGGTGTCGAGGCCGTCCTCGCCGGAGAACAGCGCCATCTGCGGGTCGTGGTCGCGGGCCTCGGGGGCGACGTACTCCCACTCGGTGAGCGGGATGTACGGCGGGTTGGAGATCACCAGGTCGACCTGGCCGTCCAGCTCGGGCAGGGCGCCGAAGGCGTCGCCCTGGTGGAGGTGGACGCGGGAGCCCTCGACGTTCTTCCGGGTCCAGACCAGGGCGTCCTCGGAGAGCTCCACGGCGTGCACGGTGGAGCGCGGGACCTCCTGGGCCAGGGCGAGCGCGATGGCGCCCGAGCCGCTGCACAGGTCGACCACGAGCGGTTCGACGACATCCATCGCGCGGACCGCGTCTATCGCCCAGCCGACCACCGACTCCGTCTCCGGCCGCGGCACGAACACGCCCGGGCCGACCTGGAGTTCCAGGTACCGGAAGTAGGCGAGCCCGGTGATGTGCTGGAGCGGTTCGCGGGCCTCGCGGCGGGCGATCGCCTCCCAGTAGCGGGCGTCGAAGTCGGAGTCCTTGACGGTGTGCAGGGCACCCCGCTTGACCTGGTGGACATAGGCGGCCAGTTCCTCGGCGTCGTTGCGCGGGGACGGCACGCCGGCGTCGGCCAGCCGCTGGGTGGCCTGGGCCACCTCGGCGAGCAGCAGGTTCACGGGGTCCTCCAGCCGGTCCGTACGGGGTGAAGAGGGAAGGTCAGGCGGCGGCGAGCTTGGCCGCGGAGTCCGCGTCGACGCAGGCCTGGATGACGGCGTCGAGTTCGCCGTCGAGGACCTGGTCGAGGTTGTACGCCTTGAAGCCGACGCGGTGGTCCGAAATGCGGTTCTCCGGGTAGTTGTACGTCCGGATCTTCTCGGAGCGGTCGACGGTGCGGACCTGGCTGCGGCGGGCGTCGGCGGCCTCGCGCTCGGCCTCCTCCTGGGCGGCGGCCAGCAGCCGCGAGCGCAGGATGCGCAGGGCCTGCTCCTTGTTCTGGAGCTGGCTCTTCTCGTTCTGGCAGGAGGCGACGACCCCGGTCGGCAGGTGCGTGATGCGCACCGCGGAGTCGGTGGTGTTGACGGACTGACCGCCGGGCCCGGAGGAGCGGTAGACGTCGATCCGCAGGTCGTTCTGATTGATCTCGACGTCGATCTCCTCGGCCTCGGGCGTCACCAGGACACCGGCGGCGGAGGTGTGGATGCGGCCCTGCGACTCGGTCGCGGGGACCCGCTGGACGCGGTGGACGCCGCCCTCGTACTTCAGCCGGGCCCAGACGCCCTGGCCGGGCTCGGTGGCGCCCTGGCCGCCCTTGGTCTTCACGGCGACCTGGACGTCCTTGTAGCCGCCCAGCTCCGACTCGGTGGAGTCGATCAGCTCGGTCTTCCAGCCGACGCGCTCGGCGTACCGCAGGTACATCCGCAGGAGGTCGCCGGCGAAGAGGGCCGACTCGTCGCCGCCCGCTCCCGCCTTGATCTCCAGGATGACGTCCTTGTCGTCGCTGGGGTCGCGGGGCACCAGCAGCAGCCGCAGCTTCTCGGTCAGCTCCTCGCGGGCGGCCTCCAGCTCCTTGACCTCGGCGGCGAAGTCCGGGTCGTCGGCGGCCAGCTCGCGGGCGGTCTCGATGTCTTCCCCGGTCTGCTTCCAGGAGCGGTACGTGCCGACGATCGGGGTCAGCTCGGCGTAACGCTTGTTGAGCTTGCGGGCGCCGGCCTGGTCGGCGTGGACCGCGGGGTCGGCGAGCCGCTTCTCGATGTCGGCGTGCTCGCCGATCAGTTCCTCGACCGCCTCGAACATCTTCGGGCTCCTGGTTCCTGCTGGTGACTGCGGGGGCTGCGGTGCTGGGGTGGCGGCCGGGGGCCGGGCCGCTCAGAACGGACAAAGCGCCGGTCCCGGCCGCCCGTGGAGGGCGGCCTGAGGACCGGCGCAGTGGCTCGCTACTTCTTGGTGCCGGCAGCCTTGCCGAAGCGGGCCTCGAAGCGGGCCACGCGGCCACCGGTGTCGAGGATCTTCTGCTTGCCCGTGTAGAACGGGTGGCACTCGGAGCAGACATCGGCGCGGACGGTGCCGCTGGCGATGGTGCTACGCGTGGTGAACGCCGCGCCACAGGTGCAGCTCACCTGGGTCTCGACGTACTCGGGGTGGATGTCGCGCTTCAAGGTGTCTCCTAGTTTCGGGAGGGCGCCGGGTCGCACACGCGGTTTGCGCACACGTGAACCGGGGCCGACAGTCCAGTCTGCCAGGGACCGCCGCATCTCCCAAAACCGGGGTACACCCCTGGGTATAACCGGGGTACACCCCTGGGTATTCCCCACCGCCCCCCGACCGACAAACCCAGCCCCAACCCCACAACTCAGCCCGGCCGGCGTTTGAGGCCAAACTCAGCCCGGCCGGCGCCTGAGGCCACAACTCAGCCCGGCCGGCGCTTGAGGCCACAACTCAGCCCGGCCGGCGCTTGAGGCCATCGGTGACCTCGGGGGGTCACCGCCCCCGCCCCAAGTCACGCCCGACCCAACCCCCCGCGCCGGCTAGCCGGCGCTGACCACGTCGTCGACATCCCCCTTGTCCCCGGCCGACCCCTCGGTCGCGGAGGCGGGCACGGCCTTGTCGGCCCGCAACGCCTTCCACACCTGAGCCCCGGCCTTCTCCTGCGGCAGCACCCGGTTGGCGTCGGCCGGGTCGTACTCGACCGGCAACGTCAGCATCTCCATCCCCTCGGGCTTCAGCCCCTTGAGCCCCTGGGCGAAGTCGAGCAGCGCCGGCACGGAGTCCAGCTCCGCGTCGGTGGTCAGCGACTTGGTCGCCGCGTCGGCCACCCCGTACAGCTTCTTGGGGCTGCTCAGCAGCCCCATGTCCTGCACCCGGTGCATCAGGGCGGTGAGGAAGGTCTGCTGGAGCTGGATGCGCCCGAGGTCGCTGCCGTCCCCGACCCCGTGCCGGGTACGGACGAGCCCGAGGGACTGCTCCCCGTCGAGGGTGTGGGTGCCCTTGTCGAGGTGGAGCCCGCTCTTGTCGTCGTCTATCGCCTTGCCGGTGGTGACCTCGACCCCGCCGAGCCGGTCGATGATCTCCTGGAAGCCGCTGAAGTCGACCTCCAGGTAGTGGTCCATGCGGATGCCCGACATCTGCTCGACGGTCTTGACCGCGCAGGCCGGCCCGCCCGCCTCGTAGGCCGTGTTGAACATCTGCCGCTGCCCGCCGGAGACCGTGCTGCCGTCCTCGGCGGCGCAGTCGGGGCGGGTGACGAGGGTGTCGCGCGGTATGGAGACGACGGTGGCCTTCTTCCGGCCCTCGTGGAGGTGGACGACCATCGCGGTGTCGGAGCGGGCGGCGCCCTCGTCGCGGCCGTACTTGCCGTTGTCGCCGGAGCGCGAGTCGGAGCCGAGCACCAGCAGGTCGAGGGAGCCGTCGTCGACCTCCTCGGGCCGGTCGCTGCCGAGCGCCGCGTTGATGTCGACGCCTTCGAGGTTCCCGTTGAGCTTCACGTACGCGAAGCCGAGTCCGGCGCCACCGACCAGGATGCCGCCGGCGGCGGTCCAGGCGGCGGCCAGAAGTATCTTGCGGCGGCGGCTGCGCGGGCGGCGGCGCTGCCCGGTGGGGCGTATGCGCCGTGCGCGCCGGGCCTCCTCGCCGTTCTCGGGCGTATCGCCGTCCTGACTCGTCTGCTCGGCCATGCTCCTCAGTCCCTCGTGTAGGTCGTCGGCGGGCTGCTCCCCTGCGGGTCGGGGGGTGGGGGTCCGTCGGTCTGTCCCTGGTGGGCGGGCGAAGTACGGGGTACGGAGCGGGCCGGGGCTTCCCGGCCGTCCGTGGAGGCACCGGGATGCACGGGGGCCTCGTACCACGTGTGTTCGCTTGTCCGACGGCGAAACCTGAAGAAGGGTTGCACAGGGGCCTGTGAGCGCCGTGTGAGGAGAGGGGCCCGCGAAACGGCCCGGGGGCGCCCGCGCGGACCGCCACGACCTGGGGTTTCTCCGGCCCTGAAGATCACCTTTGCGGGTCTTTGCGGCCGGGGGGCGTGTGGTCAAGGTCTCGCGGGGCGGCTGTGCGCCCCCGAGTTCGCGGGCGCACAGCGAAGCGCCCCCTCCACCGGAGTGGAGGGGGCGCTTCGTGGAGCTGGTCCGTCAGTCGTTGCCGCCGGCGGTCGGCGTCGTCTTCTGGATCTGGAGCAGGAACTCCGCGTTCGACTGCGTCTTGCGCATCTTGTCGAGCAGCAGCTCGATCGCCTGCTGCTGGTCGAGCGCGTGCAGCACCCGGCGCAGCTTCCAGACGATGCCCAACTCCTCACCGCTGAGGAGGATCTCCTCCTTGCGCGTGCCGGAGGCGTCGACGTCGACGGCCGGGAAGATGCGCTTGTCGGCGAGCTTCCGGTCGAGCTTGAGCTCCATGTTGCCGGTGCCCTTGAACTCCTCGAAGATCACCTCGTCCATCCGCGAGCCGGTGTCGACCAGCGCGGTGGCGAGGATGGTCAGCGAGCCGCCGTCCTCGATGTTGCGCGCCGCACCGAAGAAGCGCTTCGGCGGGTAGAGCGCGGTCGAGTCGACACCACCGGAGAGGATGCGGCCGGAGGCGGGCGCGGCCAGGTTGTAGGCGCGGCCCAGGCGGGTGATGGAGTCCAGCAGGACGACCACGTCGTGGCCCAGCTCCACGAGGCGCTTGGCGCGCTCGATGGCCAGTTCGGCGACGGTGGTGTGGTCCTCGGCGGGGCGGTCGAAGGTCGAGGAGATGACCTCGCCCTTGACCGACCGCTGCATGTCGGTGACCTCTTCGGGCCGCTCGTCGACGAGGACGACCATGAGGTGGCACTCGGGGTTGTTGTGCGTGATCGCGTTGGCCACGGCCTGCATGATCATGGTCTTGCCGGTCTTCGGCGGGGCCACGATCAGACCGCGCTGGCCCTTGCCGATCGGCGACACGAGGTCGATGATCCGCGTGGTCAGCACGCCCGGGTCGGTCTCCAGGCGGAGCCGGTCCTGCGGGTACAGCGGCGTCAGCTTGTTGAACTCCGGCCGCCCACGGCCCGATTCGGGGGCCATGCCGTTGACGGAGTCGAGGCGGACCAGCGCGTTGAACTTCTCGCGGCGCTCGCCGTCCTTGGGCTGGCGGACCGCGCCGGTGACGTGGTCGCCCTTGCGCAGGCCGTTCTTGCGGACCTGGGCGAGCGAGACGTACACGTCGTTGGGGCCGGGCAGGTAGCCGGAGGTCCGGATGAACGCGTAGTTGTCGAGGATGTCGAGGATGCCCGCGACGGGGATCAGCACGTCGTCCTCGTTGACCTGCGGCTCGCCGACCTCGTCGCGGCCGCGACGGCCCCGGCGGTCGCGGTAGCGGCCGCGGCGCCCGCGACGGCCGCCGCCGTCGTCGTCGAAGTCGTCGTGGCGGTCACGGTTCTGGCCGCCGCCCTGCTGCTGCTGGCGGTTGCCGCCGCCCTGGCCGCCCTGGCCGCCGTCGTCGCCCTTGCGGCGGTCGCGGTCCCGGCCGCCGCGCTCCCCGCGCTCGGAACGGTCGCCGCGCTCACGGTCACCGCGGTCGCGGTCCCGGCGGTTCTGGCGGTCCCGGCGGCCCTCGCCGCCGTCCTGCTGCTGGCCGGAGCCGTCGTCGCCGCGGCCCTCGCCCTTCTGGTCCTGCTGCTTGGCGGCGCGCTCCTGCTTGGCCTCGGCCTGCTCGGGGCTGCCCGCCTCGGCGGTGGCGCGGCGACGGCGGCGCTCACCGGCCGGCTGCTCGTCCCCGGCGCCCTGGCCCGGGATGTCGATCTGCTGCTGGGAGCCCTGCTGCGCCTCGGACTCCGCCGGCTCGGCGGCCTTGGCCTGCTTCTTCTCGGCGGCCTTGGCGGGCTTCTGCGCCGGTTCGGCGGCGGCCTCGGCCTCGCCGGTACGGGCCTTGGAGGTGGCCCGGCGCTTCGGCTTGGCGGCCTCCGGCTCGCTCTTGGCCGGGGCGGCCGCGCCGCCACCCGCCTGCGCTTCCTTGATGACCTCGATCAGCTGGCTCTTGCGCATCCGCGCGGTGCCCCTGATCCCGAGGCCCGAGGCGACCTGCTGAAGCTCGGCCAGCACCATGCCCTCTAGGCCGGTGCCGCGGCGCCGCCGGGAACCGGCCGCAGGCGCCGCTGAGGCGTCCGTGGCGGGCGCGGCAGCGGAATCAACCGTGCTGTCGGCAGTCACGCCCATCAGATCGGTGGTGTCGCTCACGAAGGGTCCTTCCCTGGAGCGGACGTCGGCCTGTCTGGCTCGGCGACCGGTTGTGCTGTCCGGCAGGTCCTCGGTGTGCGGATGTGCCGGGGCGATGGTCCGCCTGAGGCGGCGGAGGGATTCACTGGGTTCGCTGGCGATCGGCTGTGCCTGAGCCGTGGCGCCGATGTGCTGTGGCACGCGGCGGCTCTCTCACGCCAGCTCCGGAGCATGCTCGGCCCTGCTCAGTGCGAGGCACAGGGCAGTTTGGGAGGCTCCCGGAAGAATGTCTGTCCCGAACGGGGACAAGAAGCACCTCGCCGTGCTGAGGTCGGGTGCGTACTTGAGGTTAACACTACCGGACTCCACACATATTCCCCCTCTCTACGGTGCGGCGCCGCAACTCACGGCGCCAGCGGCAGCACACCGGCACCCGACAGGTCGAGTGCCAGCCGGTTCGCGGCCCAGCCGTCCCCGGCCAGACGGGCGACCTTCTCGGCAGCGCCGTCGGTGGCGAAGGCCAGGACGGTCGGTCCGGCGCCGGAGATGACCGCCGGGACGCCGTCCGCCCGCAGCCGCTCCACCAGAGCGGTGCTGTCGGGCATGGCGGGGGCCCGGTACTCCTGGTGCAGCCGGTCCTCGGTGGCGGCCAGCAGCAGCTCGGGGCGCCTGGTCAGGGCCTCGACGAGCAGCGCGGCGCGGCCCGCGTTGGCGGCGGCGTCGACGTGCGGGACGGTCCGGGGCAGCAGGCCGCGGGCGGTCTCGGTGAGCACGGGCTTGCCGGGCACGAAGACGACCGGCACGACGGAGGAGTCGGGCTCCATCCGGATGGCGCGGGCGGCCCCCGACTCCGTCCAGGCGAGGGTGAATCCGCCGAGCAGACAGGCGGCGACGTTGTCGGGGTGGCCCTCGATCTCAGTGGCCAGTTCCAGCAGGGCCGCGTCGTCGAGCTTGGCCTCGGCGCCTATGGTCACGGCGCGGGCGGCGACGATGCCGGCGCAGATGGCGGCGGAGGAGGAGCCCAGGCCCCGGCCGTGCGGGATGCGGTTGGCGCAGACGATCTCGAGGCCGCGCGGCTGTCCGCCGAGGAGGTCGAAGGCGGTGCGCATCGCCCGTACGAGCAGGTGGTCCTCGTCGCGGGGCAGGGTCTCGCTGCCTTCGCCCGCGATGTCGATGTGCAGTCCGGAGTCGGCCACGCGGACGACCACGTCGTCGTAGAGCCCCAGCGACAGGCCGAAGGCGTCGTAGCCCGGTCCGAGGTTGGCGCTGGTGGCGGGGACGCGCACCCGGACGGCGGCGGCTCGGAAGGCGGGACCGGCCATCGCTTTGATGACTCTCCTTGTGACAGCGATACGTGCGGGACGTACGGGGGTTTCGGCGGGCGGGGGCGCGGCGTGGCGGTGGTGGTGGCTGGCGGGCTCTGGCGGGATTTCGGCGGTGTCTTCCCGTCGGCGGGGGCGGATGCGCACCCGGCTGCGGAATCACCCGTGGCCAACACGGCGGCAGCACTCCGACTCGGGCGGCGACGCGGGTTGGTACAGCCTATCGAAGGAAGGATGCCTGGCGACATAGGGCGCACGGGAGGCGCACGATGCGTGTCGTAGAACCCGTTGTGCACCTGTTCCGCACGGTTTCACGCCGTACGCCTGGCCCCGGCAGTCCCGCGGCCGGCCGCGCCCGGGGGCGGGACCGGCCGCGGACGGCGCGGTGTGCGCGTTACGCCAGGCCGAGCCGTTCGGCGGCGGCGGTGGCGTCGACCGGGACGGTGAGCGGCTGCGGGGCGCCCGCGACGGCCCAGTCGGGGTCCTTCAGGCCGTTACCGGTGACGGTGCAGACGATGCGCTGTCCCGGGTCGACCTTGCCCTGCTCGGCCGCCTTGAGCAGCCCGGCCACCGAGGCGGCCGAGGCGGGCTCCACGAAGACGCCCTCCTGGGAGGCCAACAGGCGGTAGGCCGACAGGATCTGACGGTCGGTCACCTCGTCGATGAAGCCGCCCGACTCGTCCCGCGCCTGGATCGCGTAGTCCCAGGAGGCGGGGTTGCCGATCCGGATGGCGGTGGCGATGGTCGCCGGGTCCTTGACGACCTCACCGCGGACCAGCGGCGCCGAGCCGGCCGCCTGGAAGCCCCACATGCGCGGCGTACGGGTCGAGACGGCGTCGGCGGCGTACTCGCGGTACCCGCGCCAGTAGGCGGTGATGTTGCCCGCGTTGCCGACCGGCAGGACGTGGATGTCGGGGGCGTCGCCGAGGAAGTCGACGATCTCGAAGGCGGCGGTCTTCTGGCCCTCGATGCGCACCGGGTTGACGGAGTTGACCAGCGCCACCGGGTACTGCTCGGAGAGCGCGCGGGCCAGCGTGAGGCAGTCGTCGAAGTTGCCGTCGACCTGGAGGATCTTGGCGCCGTGCACGAGGGCCTGGCCCATCTTGCCGAGCGCGATCTTGCCCTGCGGCACGAGGACGGCGCTGACCATGCCGGCCCGGACCGCGTAGGCGGCGGCCGAGGCGGAGGTGTTGCCGGTGGAGGCGCAGATGACCGCCTGCGCGCCCTCCTCCTTGGCCTTGCTGATGGCCATGGTCATGCCCCGGTCCTTGAAGGAGCCGGTGGGGTTGGCCCCCTCGACCTTCAGGTGGACCTCGCACCCGGTGCGCTCGGAGAGCACCTGCGCGGGGACGAGCGGCGTCCCGCCCTCACGGAGCGTGACCACCGGCGTCGTGTCGGAGACGGGCAGCCGGTCCCGGTATTCCTCGATGATTCCGCGCCACTGGTGGGTCATTGCTGGTTACTCTCCTTCAACCCGCATGATGCTCGCGACACCACGCACGGTGTCGAGGTTCCGCAGCGCCTCGACGGTTCCGCTGAGGGCGGCGTCGTGAGCGCGGTGAGTGACGACGACGAGGCTGGCCTCGCCGTCCTTGCCCGTCTGGCGCACCGTGTCGATGGACACGCCGTGCTCGGCGAAGACCGTCGCGACCTGGGCGAGGACACCCGGCTTGTCGGCCACGTCGAGGCTGATGTGGTACCGCGTGACGACCTTGCCCATGGGGCTGACGGGCAGCCGGGTGTACGCGGACTCGCCCGGGCCGCGCGAGGCGGCGAGGCGGTTGCGGCAGACGGCGACCAGGTCGCCGAGGACGGCGGAGGCGGTCGGCGAGCCGCCCGCCCCGGGGCCGTAGAACATGAGCTGGCCGGCGGCCTCGGACTCGACGAAGACGGCGTTGTACGCCTCGCGGACGGAGGCCAGCGGATGGGTGAGCGGGATCATCGCGGGGTGCACCCGGGCGGTGACCGACTCGCCGTCGGCGGCCCGCTCGCAGATGGCGAGGAGCTTGATGGTGCAGCCCATCCGCCGGGCCGAGGCGATGTCGGCGGCGGTGACCTCGGTCATGCCCTCGCGGTAGACGTCGTCGAGGCGGACCCGGGTGTGGAAGGCGATCCCGGCGAGGATGGCGGCCTTGGCGGCGGCGTCGAAGCCCTCGACGTCGGCCGTGGGGTCGGCCTCGGCGTACCCCAGCGCGGTGGCCTCGTCCAGCGCCTCCTGGTACCCGGCGCCGGTGGAGTCCATCTTGTCGAGGATGAAGTTGGTGGTGCCGTTGACGATGCCGAGCACGCGGTTGACCTTGTCGCCGGCGAGGGACTCGCGCAGCGGGCGGATCAGCGGGATGGCGCCGGCGACGGCGGCCTCGTAGTACAGGTCCCGGCCGTTGGCCTCGGCGGCGGCGTGCAGGGCGGCGCCGTCCTGGGCGAGGAGCGCCTTGTTGGCGGAGACGACCGAGGCGCCGTGCTCGAAGGCGGTGGTGATGAGGGTGCGGGCGGGCTCGATGCCGCCGATCACCTCGACCACCACGTCGATGTCGCCGCGTTTGACCAGCGCGGTCGCGTCGGTGGTGACCAGGGAGGGGTCGATGCCCTCCCGGACGCGGTCCGGGCGGCGGACGGCGACCCCGGCCAGTTCGACCGGGGCGCCGATCCGTGCGGCGAGGTCGGCGGCGTGCGTCGTCATGATGCGCGCCACCTCTGAGCCGACTACCCCACAGCCAAGGAGCGCCACCTTCAGCGGACGCGTACGCATCATCCGACCTACGCCTTTCATCAGAGCCTCAGCTCACGGAAATCCATCAGTTGGTCCAGTCTCGCCCACCCCTCCGGACTTTCCGCAGAAAGTCCGGATGATGAGACGAGTATTTCATCACCCGACATCGAGACGCAGGAGATCCTCCTCCGTCTCCCGGCGCACGACAACCCGCGCCGCACCCTCGTCCACGGCCACCACCGGCGGCCGCAGCGCGTGGTTGTAGTTGCTGGCCATGGAGCGGCAGTACGCCCCGGTGGCCGGTACGGCGAGCAGGTCGCCCGGGGCGAGGTCCGCCGGGAGGAACGCGTCGCGCACCACGATGTCGCCACTCTCACAGTGCTTGCCGACCACCCGGACCAGCATCGGCTCGGCGTCGGAGGTGCGCGAGGCCAGCGTGACGGTGTACTCGGCGTCGTAGAGCGCGGTGCGGATGTTGTCCGACATCCCGCCGTCGACCGAGACGTACGTCCGCAGCCCCTCCAGCGGCTTGACGGTCCCCACCTCGTACAGCGTGAAGGCCGTCGGCCCGACGATCGCACGGCCCGGCTCGACCGAGATGCGCGGGGTGGCGAGCCCGGCGGACTCGCACTCGCGGGTCACGATCTCCCCGAGCGCCTTGGCGATCTCGTGCGGCTCGCGCGGGTCGTCGTCCGAGGTGTACGCGATGCCGAGGCCGCCGCCGAGGTCGATCTCGGGCAGCTCGACGCCGTGCTCGTCGCGGACCTCGGCGAGCAGCTGCACGACGCGGCGGGCGGAGACCTCGAAGCCGGCCATGTCGAAGATCTGCGAGCCGATGTGCGAGTGGATGCCGATCAGCTCCAGCCCGTCCAGCTTCAGCGCGCGGCGGACCGCCTCGGCGGCCTGGCCGCCGGCGAGCGCGAGGCCGAACTTCTGGTCCTCGTGGGCGGTGGCGATGAACTCGTGGGTGTGCGCCTCGACGCCGACCGTCACCCGGATCTGCACCGGCTGGCGGACGCCCAGCTCGTCGGCGACGTGCGCGACGCGGACGATCTCCTCGAAGGAGTCGAGCACGATCCGCCCGACGCCCGCCTCGACGGCCCGGCGGATCTCGGCGGTGGTCTTGTTGTTGCCGTGGAAGGCGATCCGGGCGGCCGGCATCCCGGCGTCCAGCGCGGTGGCCAGCTCGCCGCCGGAGCAGACGTCGAGGTTGAGCCCCTCCTCGTGCAGCCAGCGGACGACGGCGCGGGAGAGGAACGCCTTGCCCGCGTAGAAGACGTCGGCGTCGGCCCCGAAGGCGTCACGCCAGGCGCGGCAGCGGGCCCGGAAGTCGGTCTCGTCCAGGAAGAAGGCGGGGGTGCCGAACTCCTCGGCGAGGCGGGTGACCGGCAGGCCGCCGACGGTCAGCGCGCCGTCCTCGTCGCGGCGGACGGTACGCGCCCAGACCTTGGGGTCGAGGGCGTTGAGGTCCTCGGCCGGGGCGCTGTAGTGGCCCTCGGGCAGGACGTCGGCGTGGCGGGGCCCGGCGGGGTGGGCGGAACGGCTCATGATGCGGTCTCTCTCACGTTCACAGGTGGTCGGGTGCGCTGATGCCGAGCAGGGACAGGCCGCCGGCCAGCACCGTCCCGGCGGCTTCGGCGAGCGCGAGCCGGGCGCGGTGGGCGGCCCCGGGTTTCTCCCCGCCACGGGGCAGCACGTCGCAGCTGTCGTGGAAGTCGAAGAAGGCGTCGGCGAGCGTGACCAGCTGCCGCGCGAGCCGGTCGGGCGCCCCCTTGCGCGCCGCCGCCACCAGCACGGCCGGCTGCTCCCCGAGCAGCCCCGTGAGCACCCGCGCGGCCTCCCCGGTCACGGGCCCGGACCCGGGCACGATCCCGAGCGCGGCCCCGCCCGCCACCAGCCCCCGGCTGCGGGCATACGCGTACCGCACCCGGAAGAGCGGATTACGCGCCCGCTGCTCCAGCACCTCGGCCCCGTGCGGCAGATCGTGCGGCGCGGGATGCAACAGCGCCCACCGCAACCCGTCGTCCCCCAGCACAGCCTCACTGTCCAGCCCCGGCCTGGCGGGCACCGGCGCGGCTCCCCCGCCCCGCACACTCCCGCCCTGCGCCCGCACCAGCCGCCCGGCCGCCTCGGCGACAACCCGCGCCCGCAGCTCGGTCCCCTCCGGTACGGCGACGGGCCCGGCCCCGCGCAGCGCGTCCCCCCAGCCGTACGCCTCGCCCTCATCGCCGATCCGCGCGACCAGAGCACCGACGGAATCCCCCGCCAGCGTCACGTTCAGAAACCCGGGCCCGGTCACCTCGACCCCGGCGATACCGGGAGCGTCGACCAGCCGGCCCCGCAGCACGTCGGCGACCTCGCGCGGCGGCCTCCCGGCCTCCCGGGCCAGCCGCAGCGCCACATTGCTCGCCCACTCCCCCGCCCCACCGGGCCCCGGGCGCTCCACCACCACCCGCTCGGGTACGGCGACCGCCAGCTCTCCCCCGTCCACAGCGGAACGCACCGCGCTGAGCACGGCAAGGGAGAGGTCGGCGGGGGTCACAGCACAAGGGTAGGGAGGTCGGGGGCGCTGAGGCGAATTGGTTCCGGATGGTGGGCCGGGGGTGGGCTCGGCTCCGGGCTGGTCTCAGCCCTGGGCGCGTCCCGCACCTTCGGGGAACTCCCCTTCGTCCTCGTCACCCCGGTCACCGGGGTCCTGGGCCTCCGGCGCCCTGCGCCGCTCCCGCAGCTGCCCGACGACCCGCACCAGCTCCTGGGGGTCGAACGGCTTGGCCAGGAACGCGTCCACCCCGGCATCGGCCGCCCCCTCGGCGACCCCGCCCCCGTCGCACCCGCTGACCATCACGATCGGCACGTCCCGCGTCCGCTCGTCGGCCCGCAGCCGCGCCGCGGTCCGCACCCCGTCGAGCCGCGGCATGACCACGTCCAGCGTCACGACGTCCGGCCGCACCCGGTGCACCATGTCCAGGCACTCGGCACCGTCGACCGCGGTCACCACCTCGAAGCCCTCCAGCTCAAGGTTGACCCTGATCAGTTGCCGAATCACCTTGTTGTCGTCGACGACAAGCACTCGGCCGCACATGCCTGGCACACCCCAGAGAGTAGGACGCCCCCTCCCCCGCCGCCCCCGTTTTCCCCACTTCCGCCCCCTCCGGGTGACCCGCCCCACCTCCCCGCGAAACCCGTTCCGACCCACCCCCCACGAGCTGGTAGTGTTCAACCCGTCGCCGACCAACACCGGCGAACGCCCCCGTAGCTCAGGGGATAGAGCAACGGCCTCCGGAGCCGTGTGCGCAGGTTCGAATCCTGCCGGGGGCACTCGCCAGAGATCAGCGGACACCAAGCTGAGCAAGGCGGATGCCGACAGAAGAGGGCGGGAATCAGTTTCTCTGATTCCTGCCCTCTTTCGTTGTGCTTCCGGCACTTCCGTGGCGCAGCAACTCCGTTCCCCGCTCCGAACCGTCCGATCGAACGGGCGGCCCTTCCGGCACGGGCGTGCTGGTGGGCCTTCGGCACCGTCACTGCTGGCATCCCGCTCGCCGCCATACACGATTCAAAGGGGCCGGTTGGATGCCCCTGAGCGCTTCGGGTCGTTAAGCCTTGGACGACGGCGCGGTATCCACAGGAACAGTGTGGGCGGTCGCGGACGATCGCCGGGTCGCTTCCGTCGAAGGTGGAGGGCCGACGGGTGCCCTAACCGTCCTCACTCCGTGCGGTGTCTCCGCAGACCTCACCGTCTTGGACTGACGCCGCAACGATCCCCTAATCCCCATAGGAGTGTCTTGAAGCGTAGAACGTTTACGGCCGCCGCTCTCGTCGTGAGCAGCCTGGCGCTGACCGCCTGCGAGCCGCCGGAGCCGAAACTGCCGGACCTGAGAGGCGAGAACTTCGCCAGTGCCTACAAGGCCGCCGACGAGGCCGGATACGAGCTGATCCACGCCAGGATGCCTACCAGCACGTCCGTCGGGAACGACAACGACCTCGCAAGCGCCCCGGACAACCTGCCGGCGCAGTACGAGAGCTGGACCGTGTGCTGGAACGACACGCTCTATGTGGATGTTGGTGACGTCCCGTTCTGGTCGATCGACCTATACCTCGTGGCCGAGAGAGCGGACTGCAAGAACGGGCGGCTCGACTTCGAGAAGCGTGAGGTCTACGACGAGTTGGTCAAGAACGCTGGCGAAGAAGAAGACCCCGCTGACGGCGAGGAAGTGCCCGCTGACGGCGAGGAAGACGACGGCGCCTCGTGCTACAGCTCCACTTGGGGCAACTTCGCCTGCGAGACGGGGCTGCCCGCTCCGGACGAGCGCAATCTCGACGGCACCTACAAGTACTCCATCTGCGACGAGGGCGAGGAGGCGTACGTCAGAGGCTGCTACCCCTACTACGACGAGCTTCAGCGCTGGCATGACACCCACCCCTGAGAGGTCACCTCACCTGACGGGTCGTCGGTAGCGAAGGAGGTGCGGTCGATGCTCGTGGAAGCGAGGAAGTGCTCGGCCCTGCCTTCGTGGAAGCGATGGTGTCGGCGGCGGCTGACGGACCGAGCCATCGTGCGTTCGGGGGCCCAGCGGTGCAGCCCAAGCCGCTGCGATGTCTCAATGCCCCTTTCGGGCGAGGCCGCGCGGCGTGCCGGCGTGCTCGGGCGGGGTCACGTCGACACGCGGGCGCCCGGCGTGACCCCGTAGCCGTCAGCTCCCCGCCAGTGGCTCCAGGAACCTGCTGGGTCGGCCGTTCCAGGTGATCGTCAGGGCGTCGCGGGCGCGGGTGGCCGCGACGAAGAGGAGTGAGCGGGCTCGCTGGAGTTCGCGTCGATGCCGCTGCGGATCGGTGCGCTCCCAGGCCTCCACCGAGGCGCGCGGCACCAGGCCCTGGGAGACGCCCGCGATGATCATGCGGCGGTACTCCAACCCCTTGAACCGGTACATGGTGCCAATGTGCACGCCTTCCTCGTGACGGGGCCCGTCCGAGGTGATCTCGGTGGAGGTGATGCCGCGCTGCCGCAGCCGGTAGGCGACCTCGGTGACCATGTCGTTGGTGGGGACGCAGACGGCCGTGGCTTCGCGAGGCACGTCGTGCCAGGCGTTGAGTTGTTCCACCACCAGCTCCAGCTCCTCTTCCCAGCTGGGTGCGGACCGCAGCTGAGGACGGGGCCCGTGCAGGACGGAGCGGTAGCCGGCCAAGCCGTCCTCTCCGCCGTCGAGATCGTCGTAGGCGGTGCCCGCGAGCACTCCGAGGGCGGAGTACAGGATCTCGCGGGTCGTCCGGTAGCTGAGGGTGAGCCGGGAGGACCTGCCACGGATGTTGACGCCAAGGCTGCCGAGGGTGACCTGGTGGTCGTAGATGCGCTGGTGGGTGTCGCCGACCAGGAAGAGGTCGTTGGGCCCGCTCGGGACCATGGCGCGGAGCATTTTCCAGTGGGCGGCGCTGAGGTCCTGTGCCTCGTCGACCACGATGTGCCGGTAGCGGTATCGCAGCCATGCGCCGGAGCCGTCTTCGACGTGGATGTTGTACTGGCCGCCGCGCTCGTCGCGTTCCGTGGCCCGCTGGTCGATCTTGGCTTTCCTCGTCATCTCCAGGCGGGCGGCCCGCTCGGCCACCTGCCGGTGGGTTTCCACTCCCTTGGAGTCCAGACGCTGGGTGTACCGCTCCGCGAGCTGCCAGATGTCGGCGCGGTCGGCCCGGGAGACGCTGCGGCCCCGCCCGGCGCGCCTGGCCTTGAAGTAGTCGCTGCGGGAGGCGACGGCCTGGCCCAGGATCACCTGGTTCCACTCGTCGCTGAGGAACTCCGCCCCCCACCGGTTCTCACCGGACTCCACCAGCAGGTCCCGCCATTCGCGCAGTGCCTGGGTGTCGCTGATCCGGCGCTTGGGGTTGCCGGGGTCGGCCTCGCCGACCACGCGCGTGGCAAGCTGGTCCACGTGGGTGATGTCGACCCGAGAGAGGGTCTCCTGACCGCCGAGGGAGAGCAGCCGGGCCCGCAGGTCGGCGGCCAGGTTCTTGTTGAAAGTGGTGAGCAGTACGGGCCGGGTGTGGCCGGGCGGGAGCTGGGAGACGAGGTGGCACACCCGATGCAGGGCGACGATGGTCTTGCCGGTGCCTGGGCCTCCGCCGACCCGGGCAGGGCCGGAGTACTCGCGGCGGACCAGCTTCTCCTGGGTGGGATGGAGGAAGATCTTCCAACGCCCGAAGTCGCCTTCTTCGAGGATGCTGCGGAGCGATTCGTCGTCGGTGATGACGACGGCCTGGGAGCGGTCGACGGCCGCCTGCCAGTCCTCGGGGTCAAGCTGCTCCGCGGCGGGGACGGCGACCGGTTCCGTGACATCCTGTCTGACCTGCTCGAAGGGGACGCCGTCGCGCAGCCGCAGCAGGACTTCACCAGTGTGCCGGGGGGCGTACTCGACCAGTCCGAGGAGTTCGTCGTCGTCGGTGAGTTTGAGGATGATCGGGATGAGCGGTTCGGCCACACCCAGCTCGGCGAGGCCGGCGGCGCCGTACTCGGCGAAGAGCGGCTGTCCGGCCGGGGGCGCAGAGGGGACGGGCGCCGACTCGGGCGCTGCCGGGGCGGGCCGCTGGGCGGCTTCGCGGCGCCGTACGCTCTCGGTGACGACCGAGAGGTCGACGTATTCGATGGCACCGGTGATCTGGTTGATGCCGTAGGCGAGGCTGTCCAGGTTCTCGTGGACGCGGCGCTGGTGCTTGACTGAGACGAGCAGCCAGTCGTTCTCGGCCAGGCGCAGCAGCAGGGCTCGGTGCTCGTGGCCGACGTGTGCCGACCAGAGGCGCTGGTGTCCCTGGAGGGGGGCGAGATGGAACACGCCGGCGTTGGGGTTGCGCCGGAAGTCGTGCTGGAACTTGTAGACGGCGTCGACCACGTTCTGGTCGAGTGCAGCGATTTCCTTGTCCGCCTTGTCCAGCAGGCGGAGGATGACCCCCTTCCTGGGGGCACCGTTGACCGTCATGCGTCGTTCTCCTCTGCTTCCGTCTGCTTGCCGGGCTCCTCGTTCAGCAGGGCTGCGAGCTCGCGTGCGTCCCACTCAGGGGCGGGCCGGGCCTGCCAGCCGGCCGCGGCGTAGGCCCGGTCGCGGTCCTCGGCGTCCTGATCCTTGTCCTCGCCTGCCCCAGGACGATGGGCGAGGACCACAGCGACGCGCCGGTCCGGCCAGGCCAGCTCGGCCGGCCAGGCCCCTTCGCCGAGTTCGAAGCCTGCTTCGGGGGCGGTGACGCCCAAATCGGCCAGTCGTGAAGCGAGTTCGGGCAGCCCTGGCTCGTCGACGAGATAGGCGATCACCTCGTCCCAGGCCGGGTCGCGCAGGGTGGCGGCCGGCTCCTCGGAGGCGTTCCGGGCGGGGGCGTCGGGGGTTCGCACCACGTCCGCCCGGCGCTGCGAGGCCAGCCAGCCTCCGCCTCCGGTGACGGCGAGTTCGACCGGGTCGAACCCTTCCAGCAGGGAAGTGGTCAGTTGGACCCCGTCTCCCTGGCCCTCGTTGAGGAACTGGAGCAGGTTGGTCCAGTAGAGCCAGGCGGACCAGCGGCGGTGGTGTGCCGCCTCGTCGGTCTCCAGGGTGGCGTCGGCATCGTCGAGCACGGTGACAGCGGTCCAGGCGGCGCGCGCCTGCCCGTTCCGCAGGTCCAGCGCGATCACCAGCGGGCAGCCGGAGGCGTCTGTCGTGGCCATGACCTGCACCGCGCCGTTCCCGCCGGCGAGCCGCTCGCCGCGGAGGGCCTCCGTCAGCCGCTCGCGGACCTGCGTGCCGTCGGCCAGTGCCCGGCTCGTGGCCGAGACAGCGGCGAACCCGGCGAGAGCGCTCTGGGTGCGCCTGCGCCAGAGCGCGGGGTCAGGGTCGGTGAGGTAGCCGATCAGCGTCTCGACGGGGTTGGCCCAGACGTACTTGGGCAGGTCCCGGGCGTCACCGGCGTGAAGTCGCCGGTGAATGTCCCTCGCCGTCCGCTGCGCGGTGTGCTGGTACGGCTGCCACACCGGGTCGGACTGCGGCCGGCTGCGGCCCGCCCAGGCCTGGACGTCCTCCCAGGTGAGCTGGAAGACCTGCCAGCCATGCTCGGCCCGTAGCCGGGTGCGCTTGGCGGCGTCGTCGGCGAGCCGGTTGCAGCCGGGGGCGGCGTGGTAGCGGTAGCCGTCGAGGTAGACGGCTACGCGCCGGTCGTCGTCGAGGCTGCGGAAGACCACGTCGGGCCGGGTGAAGCCGAGTGACGTCTGCGTCTCCATCTGCCAGCCGCGGACGGTCTGGTCGGGTGCGGTGAACCGCAGGGTGATGTCGCGTTCGCCGTCGGGGGTGTGGGCGGTGCGGACGCTGACCTCGTCGGCAAGGGCGGCCCAGTCCAGCAGGCCGCGCCGGAACAGCGCTTCGAGTTCGCTCTCCACCTGGTGGACGAGTGTGATTTCCCGGGTGGTGGCGACGGGCTGGGCCGACCAGGCCCCGCCGTCCCGGCCGAAGAGCTCGCCGAGCATGTCGAGGGCGTGCTCGCGGGAGACAAGTTCGTACTCGTGGTCGTCGACGTGCCGCAGCAGGCACCGGTGGCAGGCCGGGCGGCCCTCGCGCACGCATACGCAGCTCTCGACCGCCTCCCGGGCGCGCCGGAGCACGTTGCGGAGGCCGTCGGGCCCCGCCAGGCGGTGGAGGTAGCCGGTGCCGCCGGGCAGCGTGTCGTACAGGACGAGGAAGTGCCGTCGCAGGCCACTGCCCTGGCTGCCCTCGTCCGGCATGGAGGCCGGTACCACGGCCAGGTGGTCCGGGTCCCCGCCGTAGCTGTGGGCGATGCCGGCGAGCAGCAGGGCCTTGAAGGAGACCAGCCGTTCGTTGGTGTGGGCGGTGACGGCGGGGATGAGGATGCGCAGGGCCTCGGTCCTGAGCTCGTGGGCGAGGAGCACCTTCGTGCCCTGCTGGAGCTCGGGCCCGCCGCGCCTGCGGGGACACCAGGGGCGGTGGTAGCGCGTGGCGCGGTCGGAGTCGAAGGTGTCGTGTGCGGCAGGCGGGCCCCCGTCGGCGTCGGCGAATCCGCAGGCGTCGCAGACCCAGAAGGGGTTGAGGCGGACCTCGCCGCCGGCGAAGGGGGTCTCCGGCCCGCCGTCGGCGCGTGCAGCGCCGACGTTGAGGTGGCGGACGAGGGCCTGCCGGGTGAACTCCCAGCCGAAGGTGGCGTGCTGGTGTTTCCAAGCCTGTTCGATGGTGTCGCGGCGGATGTCCACGGCGGGGACGACGGTGTAGTGGCGCCTCTCCCGGTCGTCGGATTCGTCGCGGACCCGGACGTCGTCGCGTACGTCCCGGGAGGTGACGCGCCGGGGGACGAGCACCTTGTGCAGGCAGCCGACGTCGCCGATGGCCGGGGAGGTGCAGCGCGGGCAGGCCGAAGAGTCCTGTTCGGCCTGGTGGGTGCGGATGTGGCCGCAGTCGGGGCAGACGCGCCACCACAGCCAGGCCGGGCGTTCGGGGCTGCCGATGTCCAGCCCGGTGATCTTGTGTTTGTAGCTCTGGGCGTAGAAGTGGTTGCCGGGGGCGAAGTCCTTGAGGGCGAGGCGGGCGGGGCGGGTGTGCGTGATGGTCTTGGAGTGGTGCTCGCGGCCTTCCGGGGTCCTCTCGCTCCAGGTTAGGGTGGCCTCCAGTTCGGTGGCGGAGTCGATGAGGCTGTAGTTGGGCAGCAGGCCGAGCTCGACGAGGGCGCCGTGGGCGGTGGTCCGCCCCAGTACCTTGACTACGCCCACGGCGGCGCGGCGCTCGGCGCGGAGTTCACGCCCCTGCCGCTCGTGTTCGGGGTCGCCGGCGACGAGCAGCCCGTGGGCGCGGTCGATGGCCTCGATCCGGCGCTGGGTCTCGGCGCGCCGGGCCTCCCACTGCTGCTGGGCATCCTCAACGCGCGCCCGCAACCCCTCCGGGCCCGGGAAGGTGGCGTAGGTGCGCAGGTCGGTCGCGGCCTGGGGGCTGATGCCGGTGCCCTGCTCCTCGTCGTAAGGAGGAAAGAGTTCCAGGAAGGCACGGGCCAGCCGCTCGCCGTGGGCGAGGGCGGCCTCGGTGAACTCGGTCCGCCATGCCTCGTCGCCGAAGAGTTCGACGGCCATCCGGGGCAGGGGGCCGACGGGCTGGTCGCCGGGGGCGGCGGCGGGCAGCCGCCCCGCTGCCGCGAGGTCGAGGAGGTGGGCGAGGTACTGGCGGCGCAGGATCTCGGAGGCGGAGAGGTAGCAGCCGGGGGGCTGGATCTCCCCGTCGATCATCATGCGGGGGTCTTCGAGGTAGTACCGGTCCCGGGGGCCCCGGTCGACCATGGTGAGCAGGTAGGCGTTGCCGGAGGAGCGGCCCGCCCGGCCGACCCGCTGGATGTAGTTGGCGGGCCCCTTGGGGAGGGAGCCGAGGATGACGGTGGAGAGGTCGCCGATGTCGATGCCTAGTTCCAGGGTGGGCGTGCAGGAGAGCACCTGCGGGTTGGCGTAGTGCACGTCGGTGCCGTCGCGGAAGGCCTTCTCGACCGCTTCGCGCTTGGCGCGGCTGAGCGTGCTGGTGTGCTCGGCGGTGTTGATGGTGAAGACGCCCGCCTCGCGGTACATGCGGCGGTAGAAGTCCTCGGTGTAGTCGCGCCGCCGTACCCCGCCGGCCAGGTCCGCTCCGGTGCTGAGGGTTCCGCCGCAGCGGTAGCGCGGGCAGGGCTGGCCGTGCCACTGGTCGGCGTGGTCGGGGTGGACGGTCTGTTCCCAGAAGCACATCGGGCAGTGGGCGGTGGCTTCGCCGACGAGGTCGTCGGCGAGCTTACGGACCTCGATGTGGCCGGGCTGGAGGCCGTAAACGCGGGTGGTGCCGTCCTGGGCGGTACGGGCCGAGAGGACGCCCGTGTCGGCGAGCGCCGGGAGCAGGCGGGACAGCAGGTCGGTGGCGGCTTCCGGGCGGCGCAGGCCGAGGCAGCGCATGGTCCAGTCCTGGTACCAGCCGAGCCGGGCGGTGAGCACGTCGAAGTCCTCGCTGCCCTGCTTGGGCCCGCCCAGCAGGAAGGAGGGGGCGGAGACCCCGGCGGGGAAGGCGGGCATGCCCGGCGTCCGGCCGCCCCACACGGCCCAGCGGCGTACGCCGCCCTGGGCGAGCCACTCGTCCAGCCAGGCGTGCCGGACGGCTCCGCGGGTCCGCAGCCGCTCCAGGAGGCCGCGTACGTAGCCGAGGTGGCGGTC
Source organism: Streptomyces albidoflavus (assembly GCF_000719955.1). GTDB lineage: Bacteria > Actinomycetota > Actinomycetes > Streptomycetales > Streptomycetaceae > Streptomyces > Streptomyces albidoflavus. The sequence continues at coordinate 162,132 of NZ_JOII01000005.1, read as the reverse complement.
GGGGCCGGGCTGGGAGCCGTCGGGCAGGGCGATCTCGCCGGGGGTGGTGCGCAGGAGGTCGGCGACCAGGCTGGCGATGGCGTCCGGGTCGGCGAGGGGGATGCCGGCGGCGACGGTGCGGGTGAGCTCCAGGGTGCGTCCCTGCCGGGACTTGAGGCCGAACTCCATGACGGCGGCGAACGCCAGGCGCTGGGCGATCAGCTCCCAGGTCGGGCGGGAGCCGCGGCTGCGGCCCGCGAGCAGGGTGTCCACGCCCCGGAGGACATGCAGGTCCGGCGGGATGACGGCGGCCTGGACCGCCTTGCTGTCGACCACGTCGGCGATGATGTCGGCCGCCAGGTCGCCGACGGTGACCGGCTCCTCCTCGGCGATGCGGCTGGCGAGCAGGGAGCGGAAGGAGAAGGTGTACGAGCGGCTGGCCACGTATCCGGCGCGGTGGGCGGCGTCCTGTACGGAGTCGTTGAAAAGGAGGGTCTTGTTCTCTTTGCGGGCCGGGTCCAGCTCACCGCCGGTGAACAGCTGCGTGATGGCCGCGGAGGCCAGGGCCGCCAGGCCGGTGCCGAGGTAGCGGATGGCGTTGAAGGTGCGGCAGGCGGGGCACTGGTCCTGCTCGGCCGCGCGGTCCCCGGCCAGGTCGACCCGCACGAAGGCGCCGTGGTGCAGCGGCCTGGCCCGGCGCGGGCCTCCGCCGTCCGGGGCGGGGAAAAAGTCGGTTTCCGGTGAGAGTGGCCGCAGACGGCCGTTGACGCCGTCGAGCACCATGACGGTGGGTCCGCCGCGAGGACGCTCGCCGCTGGAGAAAGCAGCCTCGTGCACCTCCTGCCCGGTCGCGGCGATCATGTTGCGGACGCGTCGCTTCTCCCGGCTCATGGAGGCTCTGCGGATGCGCTGTGCCGTGAGGTCGAGGTCGGCGGGGTCAGCCTCCGGCGAGTAGGCCGCCCAGCCGGAGCGCCCGCACTCGCGGCAGAACACGGCGGGCAGGAAGACCTCGGCGGGCGGCGGGGCGCTGTCGTCCCCGGGGGTGGCCGCCTCCTCGTCGGGCACCGGGCCGGGCGCCCGCTCGCCGGACGCCGGCTTGCGGGCCAGACGGCCGCGCGGGCCCATCTTCTCGTCGTCCCACCGGAACTCGGCCCGGGAGGCGGTGATGCCCCGCAGGAGGCGGGAGACGGAGCGGACCCAGTGGTGGATCTCGATGGAGAGCAGGGGCCGGCCGTTCTCCGCCCTGGCGTGCGACAGCAGCGCGATGTAGCGGGCCAGGGCGGTGGCGGCCAGGGCGGGACGTTGCTGGACGGTGACGCCCCAGTGGTAGGCGTAGCGCGGCAGGGCCTCCAGTACCTCGGCGAGCGGGCGCGGCCTGCCGTCGAGGATCTCCAGGAGTGCGGCGGTGAGGCGGTGGCGGCGCAGCGTCTTCCCGAGCTCCTCGGGAGTCAGGCTCCGGGTGCCGGTGAAGAGCGCGACAAGTTCGTCCAGCGCTTCCGCGTCCCGGGCCGGGTCGCCGAGCGTGGTGACCTCGTGGGGATCGGGGAAGGGTAGGGAGAAGTCGCTCTCCCGGGTGAACTCCCCCGTGGTGTGGCGGTCTTCGCCGACGACGGCCTCCGGCGGGAAGGGCACGCCGAAGACCTGCTCGGCGACTTCGCGCATGGTGGGCCCCTGCGCTTCTCCTGCCCGGGAGCCGTTCGCGCTGATCGCGCCGAGGGTGGCAGAGGTGGCGATGGGGCAGACCGGTCCCAAGGGCCGTCCGGGACTTGCGAGGCCGCTGACGGTGCCGAGCCGCCGGAGCAGCATCGCCACATCCGTACCCTGGGCGCCGTCGTAGGTGTGGAACTCGTCGAGGACGATGTAGGTCAGCGTGCCGTCCTGCCAGAGAACCTGGTCCTCGGGGCGCTGGAGCAGCAGGTCGAGCATCTTGTAGTTGGTGATGAGGATGTCCGGGCGGGTCCGGCGGATCTCGTCGCGGTCGACGGCGATCCTCGGGTTGCTCTGCTTGAACTCCTGGGAGGGCTTGTCGCCGATGTACAGCGCGGCCCGGACGCCGGCGTCACGCAGCCGGGGGTCGAGCGCGTCGGCGAGCCGGTCGTTGATGCGGTGGGCCTGGTCGGTGGCGAGGGCGTTCATCGGGTAGAGCAGGACGGCCTTGACGCCTTCCCGTCCCGCCTGCCGCTGTCGCAGGCAGTGGTCGAGGACCGGGATGAGGAAGGACTCCGTCTTGCCCGAGCCAGTGCCGGTGGTGACGAGGGTGGGCTGGGCGGGTCCATGCAGGGTGGACAGCCTCCGCCAGGCCCGTTCCTGGTGCCGGTAGGGGGTGAAGTCGTCGCGCGGGTACCAGCCGAGGTGCTCCTGCCAGCCGTCGCCCTCGGCTTGTTTGAAGGGCGTGCGGATGCGCAGGTACGGGCCGCGGAAGATGCCCTCCCGGGGGTCGGAGAGGAAGCTTTCGAGAGCGCCGCGCGTCCCCTCGTCCGCGAGCGCGTACGTCGTCGCGAGGTACTGGCTGAGGCTGGCCCGTACCTGGTCAGCGGCGAGGGTGGGGCGCACGGGTCGTCTCCTTGCTGGGGTGGCGGGTGAGGCCCTTGGTGACGGTGGGGCGGTGGGCCGCTCACCAGGCCTACGGTATCCGGGGCGCCGTGGGTGTCCGGCCGGGCGGTGGGCCCCGCTCAGCCGCCGAGCCGACCGCCGAGCTTGCCGCCGACATGGGCGACGTGGACGCGTTTCTCCTCGCTCAGCAGCCGGAAGTGGATGCGCCCGGCGCCGGGGGTGAACCGCACGTGGGTGTCGAAGTACCGGTGCGTGCCGTCCAGGTCCTCGAAGAGGCAGAACTCCCGCTTACGCGTCTGGTGTTCCGGGGTGACCTTGAAGCCCCAGGCGGGGCCCTCGGGCGAGGCGTCGGGGTCCCAGGCGGCCACGCCCCGCTCAAGTTCGGTGAGGCGTTTGCAGACGGCGTGCACCCACAGGGGGTTCAGCCGGCGCAGCTGGTCCTCGGCTCCCGGCAGGAACCGCAGGTGGGGGAAGCCGGTGGCGGCGAACTTCAGCAGCTCGGCGCCGGTCCGCACGGCGCCCAGCTCCCCGCGCCGGGCGGCCTCGGCCCCTTCGCGGATCCAGGGCAGGTGTTCCTCGACGTGCTCGCGGGTCGCCACGTGCGGGATGGTCACCTCGGTCACTTCCGAGTGGAATGCCCCGTCATCGCCGTCGCCGTCCGCGGACTCGACGAGTTCCTCCTGTACGAGGGTCAGCCGTGCGCCGGCCCAGCACGCGGCCACCGGCAGGGAGACCCCCATGCCCGCCATGAGGGCGGCGGCGCCGAGGCCTTCGACCGGGACGCCCTCGTGGCGGTGCTCGATCTCGTGGCGGTCCCGCCCGTCCGGGAAGACGGACCGGTACGGCGATTTGGACTGCATCTGGAGCAGGCGCCGCCACAGGTCGCGGTTGTGGGACAGACCGGACCATTTGCCGATGGGGTGGCCCGGGGCGATCTGGAGGCCGTTGACGGGTTCCCGGGCGACGAGCACGGTGCGCGGCCGGTCCACTCCGGCGATGGCCAGGACGGCCCGGACGAGTTCGGTCATCGCCCGGTTGACCGCGTCGGGCCCCGCTTCGGACTCACACGACTTCTCGTTCAGGAACAGCTGCGGCACGACTCCCCCTTAGCCACGGTGTGTGACCGCCCCCCGGCGGTGATCAGCTGATGAGCTGGTCGAGCGTGTTCTCCAGCTCGTCGAAGAAGCCCTCCGGCCACTGGTCGAGCAGCCCGTCCCGGTCGACCTTGGGGCTGACCACGTCCACGCCGGTGCCGTCGCCCCGGAAGTAGTGCAGGACCACCTGCTCCGGGGTGAGCTGTCCGCGTTTGACGGCGAGCCGGACGCCGTTGATCACATGGTCGCTGTGGGTCTCCATGATCAGCTGCGCCCCCTGGGCCACGGCCGCCGAGGCCAGCAGCGCCATCCCGGTCTGTCCCTGCGGGTGGAGGTGGGCCTCGGGGTTCTCCAGCAGGACCAGGGAGCCTGGGCCGGCGGTGAGGCAGGCGGCCACGATCGGCAGGACGTAGGTGAGCCCGAAGCCGACGTTGCCCGGGCGGCGGCGCCGGGTGGGGCCGAGGGAACCTTCGAAGCCGTAGGAGAGCCGTACGGCGTCCGCCCCCTCGATGGCCTCGGCCTGGATGTCCACGCCGGGGCAGAGGTCGCCCATCCAGGCGGCCACCTGGTCTAGGAGGAGGGCCGAGTCGGCGCCGGGGTGGCGCAGTGGCCCCTGGGGGACCTCGTCGCGGGCATGATGGCGCAGGAAGTTGACGGCGTGTTCGCCGCGCACGCCGAGGAAGCCGCGGGCCACGGCCGCGTGGTGGTCGCGGGGGTAGAACTCGGCGGGCGAGATGCGGTCGGCGTGCAGGTACTGGAAGGGGCCCAGGCAGAAGGCCGGGACGAGCGCCTCCGCGCCGGACGGCCGGTCCGGGCCCTCCGAGGTGTAGGGCAGTTCGACGTCGAGCAGCGGCAGCAGGTTCTGCTCGGCCTCGTAGCCGACGGTCCAGGCGTAGCGGTTCAGCCCTTCGTCCACGCCGAGCCCGATCCGGGGCTCGTCCCCGGCGAAGTCCTCGTGCAGCACGTCCTCGCCGGTGCCGAGGCGGACGAGCTCACCGTTGAGCAGGAAGCCCCCGCCCACGCCGCCGGGCCGGAGCCCTGCTTCCCGCGCGGAAGCCGGCAGCGCCGCCGCATCGAGGTCACCCGCCTCGTACGACTGCCGGACCATGGCCAGCGCCTGGAGCACCGTGCTCTTGCCGGAGGAGTTGAGGCCGGTGAGGAGGGTGAGGGGGCCGAGCGGCAGTTCTGTCTCCTGGAACGTCTTGAAATTGCGCAAGGCGAGACTGTCGATCATTCTGCCGCCACCCCCCGGAAAAGCTTCGCGATCATGCCGAACCTGGTGCGGACCTTCTTCGGGTCGCCGGTGGCGATGGAGATGGACCGGTCGAAGTCGAGGTCCTTCATCAGCGCGAAGAAGCCGCGGAGAACGGCTTCGCGTGACGCTACCAGCCGTTTCCTGCCGTGATCGTCCAGGACGGCGAGATTGACCGCGACAGTCTCGAAGAGCGCCTTGTTGATGGGGGAACGCGCCTTTCCGCCGTGCCACTTGCGGAAGGCGTGTTCCCCGAAAACCTGCTCGGCACAGCGCATCGCCGCCCGAAACTCCAGAGCCAGGTCCCTCCGCTGCCGCTCCCCCGCCTTGTTGACCCGGTGCATGGCGGTGACGAGGAACTGGTCGAAGTCCCGCTGGGTGTGCTCGGCCGGGTCCGAGAGGCGGAAGGCCAGGAACCGCAGGACCATCTCCCGGTCGGCCATGCGCTCGCTGGAGATACTCCAGCCGGTGGCCTCACCGAAAGCGGGGTCCTCGGCGAGATCGGCCAGGAAGGCGCGGACCTCGCCCTGGACCAGCGCGTGCCGCAGTTCCTGCGCCTTCAGCACCATCCCGCCGGTGTTGATGCGGGAGAAGACGTTGTACTTCACCACTTCCGGGGTGCCTTGCTGGATGATGTGCACGACCAGCTGGGTCTCCCTGAGCCGGATCTTCAGGCGCCCTGAGAGGTCCTCGTACCGCTTGCCGTGGAAATCGGTGAGGTAGTCCAGCCCACGCAGGGTCAGCGGCGGCATGTTCACCGCGTCCGGCGCGATGAACCGGGCGATCGCCGTCAGCCGCTGGATGCCGTCGACCACCGACCAGTTGTCCTCGTCGTCCTGGGCCATGTGGAAGTTGGAGATGGGGATGCGCAGCAGCAGGGACTCGATGAGCCTGCTCTGGAGGGTGTCGCTCCAGATGCCGGCCCGGCGCTGGAAGTCGGGGGCCAGGTCGATCATGCCCTCCCGGAGGCGGGAGAGCAGCAGGTCCACGGTGGTCGACTGGGTCTCGATCTTGATGGACTCGGGGCGGAACGGCGCGGAGATGCCGTCCGGGTCGGGCTCGGCGACGTGGTCGTCGGCTCCGGCCAGGTCCTCCAGCTCGACACCGGTGGGCCGTCCGTCCGCGCCGATCTCGATCGGGCTCTCCAGCGGCAGGAAGAGGGAGACCTGCTCTGCGAGGTCGTCCGGTACGACGTACCGCTGATAGCCCACGGCGCGCTCACGCCCCGAGCTCCGGCCGCCCGCCGTCTCCTCCGGTCCCGCCATCCGAGCCACTCACCTCTCCACCGCCGCCACGTGCGCTCCGCTGGTGGATCACCCTAGCGGCGGGCCCCGCCCGCCGTCAGTGCGGCAGGTCCAGCTCGGCGACGACGGTCTTGCCGACCGGCACCCGGTCGCGCACCTCCCACCGGGCGGCCAGCGCGTCCACGAGGAGCAGGCCGCGGCCGGTGTCGGCGAGGGGCCCGGGCGCGGGGCGCGCCCCTGGCCAGGGCGGGCGCCGCTCACCCCGGGCGTCGCTGACCGCGATCCGCAGCAGACCCCCGCCGAGAAAGAGCGCGAGTTCGAAGTCGCGGCCGGGTACGCGGCCGTGCGTCACCGCGTTTGCGGCGAGTTCGGCCACGAGCAGGGCTGCGGTGTCGGAGTCCACGGTGCCGTACGGGATGCCCCACGCGTCGAGCTGGTGGGCGGTCAGGTGCCGGGCGAGGCGGGCCCCGCGCGGAGTGGAGCTGAACCGCTGCGTGAAGGTCCGCGCGGGGGCGGTGAGCTGGTCGGCCGGTCCGGCCGGGGAGGTGGTCATGGCCCCAATGTGCGGCCGCAATCCAGGCTTTCACCAGCCGGACGCCGCGTACGCAGAGTCAGCGTACGCGCACGAAACGTGGACAGTACGCGTGGCCGTCCGCAACCATGGCGGAGCTGAGGGCGTTACGAGGGCACGTGGGCGAAAGGTGGCCGCTGATGGGCTACGGCAACACGGACGGCGGCGGTACGAGCGCGGAGCCCTGCACTCCGGCGGGCGGCGAGCCCGAGCCCTCGGACAGTCTGCGCACCTTCGGCGCGGTCGTCCAGGCCCTGCGTGAACACGCGGGGCTGGCCCGGGAGGAGTTCGCCGCCCGGGTGGGCTACTCCCGGCACACCGTGGCCTCGATCGAGCAGGGCCGCCGGATGCCCGACCTGGACTTCGTCGAACGGGCCGAGTCGGCCCTGGGCGATACCGGGGCGCTGCGCCGGGCGGCACCCCACCTGACCCGGCGCCCGGGACTGGCGAGCTGGTTCCGGCGGTGGGCGCGGCTGGAGGAGGAGGCGGTGACGCTCTACACCTACGAATGCCGCATGGTCCCCGGCCTCTTGCAGCCGGAGCCGTACGCGCGCACGCTGTTCGTGGACCAGTTGCCCCCGCTCAGCGACGACCAGATCGAGGCCCAGTGGGCGGCGCGGGCGGCACGGCAACGGCTGCTGCGGGAGCGACCCAACACCACGTTCGGGTTCATCCTGGAGGAGCACTTGTTCCGGAGGCGGACGGGCGGGGTGGAGGTGACCCGGGTGCTCATCGACCACGTACTGGAGGCCGCCACACTGCGGAACGTGGAGATCCAGGTGATGCCGCTGGAGAGGGCTTCGCATGCGGGGCTGGACGGCTCCATGCAGCTACTGGAGACAAGTGATCCGCGTTGGTATGCCTACTCGGAGGGGCACCGGAGTGGCGTGCTGATCAGCGACGCCAAGGAGATAAGCGTGCTCCAGCGGCGGTATGCCAGGATGCGGGCACAGGCCCTCTCCCTGGACGATTCCGTGGGCCTGTTGCGGGAGATACGAGGAGCGCTATGAGCACGGAAGAGCTGGTCTGGTTCAAGAGCAGTCACAGCAGTGGTGGTGATGGCGACTGCGTGGAGGTGGCGAAGGGCTCCGAAGCCGTCCACGTACGCGACTCCAAGTTCCGGAAGGGCCCCCAGCTCACGCTTTCTCTCACGGCCTGGGCCTACTTCGCCACCTACGCCCCCGAGGCCTGACACCGGGCGTACTTCGCAGGTGCTCCGCCCCGTCACGATGGGGGGCGGAGCATCCGTGTTTCAGCTGGCGGGCGGGGGCTACTCCCCCGCGTCCACCGCCTCCTGAAGCCGGCGGGAGAAGTAGGCGTGAGCGGCCCTCATCTCCTCCTCCCGGTCGGCCTTGTAGAACGGGGCGGTGTAGTCCTCCGGCGGGCCGGGCCGTTCCTTGGCCTCGTAGGCGAGCAGCTGCTCGTAGTGCTGCTTGGTCTGGCCGAAGCCGTAGGTGTAGCGGTTCCCGGCGATCTTGCGTCCCTTGGCGTCGAACCAGGTCACCGCGTCGAAGTCCTGCATGATCGGGAAGCGGGACTTGTACATGGCGGCGAGGGCGTCCGCGCTCACCCCCAGCCAGACGGCGACGAGCGCGTCGATCTCCACGAGCGCGGCCCGGCGAGCACGCTCGGTACGGAGCGGGGTGCCACGGTTCCAGTCCGGGGTCACCTGGTGCAGCGGCTCCAGCCCGGGCCACTCACAGGCCCAGGGCTCGTAGGCGGGCCAGGTCGGATCGTAGAGCTCCTCCCACAGGTCCGCGTAGGCGTCGGTGAGGCAGTTGAGGCGAAGGGTGCGGAGGAGCAGGGCGGATGCCAGGGGATGGCCCACCCCTGGGGCCGGCATCAGCTTCGCGCCCGCGACACGCAGGTCACCACGGCCTGTCGTACGCAGGAAGTAGTCCATCGGCAGCGACGACCAGAACCCGGCAACCAGGGCCGTTGATGGAGCATCGGCCAGAACCATGCTGTGCACCTGATCGACATGCGCTGCTCCCGGAGGCACCAGGGCTACGTACAGCGCCCGCTCAGTGTCAGGCGCGATCTGCCGCCGCCAAGCCACCCGATAGAACTCCGTATACGGCCGCTCCAGCCGCCGTAGCAGTTCCACCTCCACCTGTTCCTCGGTGGCCTCCCCCGGCTCGACGCCGTGAGCCCTGGCCGCCGACGAACGCGCCCGCGCCACCTCCCGCTCGGAGGCACGCAGTTCCGCGAGGCTCCGCCCGTCGGTCCACACGTCCTGGGCTGCGCGGTAGGTGATCGGTTCGGCCTCGTACACGTACTCCGACTCGGGCACGGCGTCGTCGGCCAGGGTCATCGGGTTGAGGCCGAGGACTTCGCCCGCGCCCTGGCTGGGCTGCTTGAACATGGGGTTGGCCAGACCGAGCTGGGGTCCCTTCAGGATCACTTCCGACCAGTCGGCGGGCCGGCGGCGGGTGCCGTCAGGCCCGGGGACGTTGTAGTCGATGAGGCCTGCCGCCTTGGCTCCGCTCTCGTGGTAGCCGCTGCTGATCTGCGGCTCGTACCGGCCGAGCCGCAGCGGGTACCGCGCCAGGGCGTCGATGGCGTCGGCCTCGGCGGTGCTCACCGGTGAGAGAAGACGCGCCTGGCGTACGGGCTGGTTCTCGTCGCCGGTCAGGCGCTGCCAGCGTGCCAGCATCCTCTCGTCGACCCGCACGATGCGCTTGGGGTGGGGGCGTTCGTCCCAGCTCTCGCCGAAGCGGACCCCGGGGTCCGGCTGATTCTTGTCGGCGAAGGCCGAATCGCGCAGGGCCTCGACGGAGAACAGCCACGACAGGTGGTCGAAGCCGATCTCCCCCGCCTCCCCGTAGACGTGCACCCCGAAGTGGCTCGACCGGCCGACCGGCGGAGGGAAGAACCGGTTGCCGGAGTTGACGAAGTCGCCGTGGACGCGCAGCCGGGTGTAGGCGGCCTCACGGAGCCGCCCCTCCTTGTCCCCGCTGAAGTGGGAGTCGGGGTGGACCAGGCCGACCGTGCCGCCGCCCGCGGTGTGTTCCCAGGTCCGGCACATGAAGGCCCGGTACAGGTCCGGCTGGGTCCCCGCCAGCAGCGGGTAGAGGTGTCCGGAGCCGAGCATGGCGCCCGTGCCGCTGTGTGCGGCCAGCTCCGCCAGCAGGTACCGGCGCACCTCGTCGGAGCTCAGCAGGGCGTCCCGCCGGCGTGACCGCTCCGCCTGGGTCGGCTTCTCGGTGAGCATGAACCAGGGCTCGTACTCGGCGAGGAGGGGGTTCTCCTCCCACCTCGGCCGCACCCACGGCGGATTCCCCACCTGAAGGTCGAACCCCCCGCGCTCCCCCCGGAACACGTGGGCGAAGTGCAGCTCCCAGTGGAAGAAGCCGTGTCCGTCCTCGGCCCTGATGTCGCGTTCCGTGGTGCCCGCGATCGCTTCGGCCGTGGGGAGCCAGGGGAAGCGGAAGGTGAGGCGGCCGGGGGTGTCCATGCCGAGGGTGCCGTCGAGGCGGCCCTCGATGTCGGCGAGGTGGCGCAGGGCCTCGTCGACGGACAGGTTCTCGATGCCGGCGAGCAGGGAGTCCTCGGGGACGTCCTCGGTGCCGAGCAGGGCTTCCAGGAAGTCCAGCCAGTCGGCGAGGTTCTTCAACGGGATGCACGACCGGCGGGTGTCCTTGATCTGGGACTCGCGTCCGTGCGTGCCACGCTTGGAGCGCGTCCTCAGCCCTGCGTCCTCCGCGGTGGCCAGCTCCTCCTGCTCGCCGTCCGGGTCGTCGAAGAGCCCGGCGGCCTGCCACTGCTGGTCGCCAGGCGCGGGCCCCTCGGGAAGAGGCGGGGGCTCCGGAGGCGCCTGCCGGTCCGGGGCCGGGTTCTCCTCCCCGGACAGCAGGGCGGCGACGGCGGCCTCGTCCACCAGAGCTCCGCCCGTCTCGTAGACGGTGTCCGTGCCGTCCAGCTCCCCCACCCGGTCCAGGGGCCAGAACCACAGGGCGCACCAGGCGTCCATGACGGTCTTGAGCCGCCAGTACGGGGTGCCGCGCCGGGTGAGGTCGTCCAGGACGGCCTTCCGGTCGGCCGCCTCCGAGGGCTGGTCCAGCCAGTCGGCGCCCCAGACGTCGATCCGCCGGGAGATCTTCCGCTCGGAGAGCTCCAGGCGCTTGGCGACCAGGGTCCACAGGAACTCCGCCCGGCGGGCGACGCCCTGGAGCCGGCCCAGTTCGGTCCCGGCGGCCGAGGCACGCCACCGTTCGTACCGGCGGCGCTTCTCCTCCGCGGTCTCCGGGCGCTGCTTGCGCTCCCCCGTCTGCGGGTCCTTGTACGTCTTGGTGGCGGTCTCGGCGAACGGCTTCGGCCCCTTCGGCGAGCGCTGGATGCCCCTGCGCCACTGGGCCAGCGCCTGGGCCTCGGGGCCGGCGAGCTTCTTCGCCTCCGGTTCGCCCGCCACCGCGCCCCAGCCGGGGGCCGGGAGCAGGAAGTGGTGGACGGCGCCCTCGGGCAGCGGGCCGTCCCGGAAGGGCAGTTCGGCCGGGGGCAGCGGGTCCTTCTTCGCCAGCCACCCGCCTCCGGTCAGGGCCTCGGAGTGGTAGATCCGGCGGCCGGCCCCGACCAGGGAGTTGCCCCGGCGCAGGTGGAGGCCGAACCAGGGGGCGCGCATCCCGGGGTGCATGGAGTTGAGCCAGAGGGAGACCTCGGCCAGCTCCACGGCGGTGGCGTTGAGGTCGACGCCATAGGCGTTGTGCAGGGCGATGTACGCCTTGACCTTCTGGAGTTCGAGCTGGCGCTGGTCGGCGTCGACCCGGCGGCCCAGTTCGCGTTCGCGCCGCCTCAGGTACTCGGCGGCCACCTGGTCCACGGCCTCGTTGAGGAAGGCCCCGGAACCGAGCGCGGGCTCGCAGATCTTCCAGCCGAGCAGTTCGCGGGCCTCGGTGGTGGTGCCGTCCTGGTCCAGGCGGTGGCGGAGGGCCAGTTCGACGGTGACCTCGGTGAGGGACTTCGGCGTGTAGTACGACGCGGAGGTCTGGCGGTCCCGGCCGGCGAGGCGGTAGACGAACTTGCCCCGGGGGTGGACGACGCGTTCGGCGGCACCGGTCTCCTGGTTCTCACGGCGGACGAAGACCTCGTCCGGGTACTCCTTGACCTGCGCCGCCTTGATCATCCAGCTGCCGCCGGAGGGGTCCCCGCCCTTGGCGACCTCCCACAGCTCCTCGTCGGCGATGAACCCGGTGTACGACATCAGGCCCTCGTAGACCGCTCCGAGCTGGTTGATGCCGAGCTGGGCGTAGGAGATGAAGCCGCCGCGTTCCCGGCCCTTGCCCTTGGTGAGCATCAGGCGCCGCAGCACCTTGTGGAGGGTCTCGTTGCGCAGCCGGGTGTCCAGTTGAGGGCGGCGGGGAGAGTCCGGGTCGTCCGGGTCGTAGGCAGGGTTCCCGATGCGGCCCTCGCCGATCAGGCGGACGGCGTCTTTCTTGAACAGGTCGGAGCGGAGCGCCTCGAAACGCAGTCCGGCGCCGGTGGATCGGGCGGCGGCCCGACGGGCCCGGTCGGCCTCGCGGACGCGCTCGGTGTGCTCGGCCTGGGTCAGCGCCCCAGCGGCCAGCAGCGCGTCGGCTTCCTGTTCGGCCCGGGTGGCCTCGCGGTCGGCGGCCTCGGCGACCAGGTCCTCCGCCTCGCTCCCGTACCGGCGGTGCCCCTCCTCGACCTTCTCGAAGAGGAGTTCCAACGACTCGTAGAGGTGGAAGCCGCGACGGGAACGCTCGCCGACGAGGTCGCGCAGGACGAGGTCCCCGAGGCGCTGGAGGCCGTACCCCCGCTCGTACTCGGGGTGGTCGGAGGGGAGGATGCCCAGGGCGGGGCTGGCCTCGGCGTAGAGCAGGAAGAGAATCCGGTAGAGGTAGCGCAGCGCCTCGCGGCTGAGTTCCTTGGCGAGGCGGGCCGGATCGTCCAGGTCGGCGGGAGCGACGCCGTTGCACGGTTCACGCAGGCGGTTCAGGACCTCGTCGGCGATCCACTCGACGCTCAGCCGCAGCCCCTCGCGGAGTTCGGTGGAGACGCCCACGGCGTGCTTGCCGGACTTGTCGAGGAAGTCGGCCAGGGGCGCGGTGCCGCCCTCGGCGGGGACCCGGAGCGAGTCGGCTCCGAAGAGGGCGGCGACGGTGTCGAGTTCGCCGCCGTTGCGGCCGTCGCGTCGGTTGAGGGCCGAGTCGAGGTCGGCGGCGAGGTAGCGGCCCTCGTGCCAGGCGAGCCGGTCGGCGAGGACAATCACGCCGCCGACGAGGAGCAGCACGTACCGCGGGGGTTCGTCACAGGCGAAAAGGAAGTCGGTGAGCGCCTTGCCATCGGTCAGCCGCGCGGCGCCCTCCAGGGCGACGGGGTGCAGCAGACGCCCGGCGCCGTCCGGGTCGAGGGCGGCGTCCGGCTGGGTGGTCCAGCCGCAGGAGAGGGCAAGCAGGCCTGGTTCGGCGTGGGTCACCTCCACGGAGTAGGCGTGGTCCGAGCGGTGCACGGTGACGGTCTGCTCGTGGGCTCCGGTGTACCCGAGGGCGCGGAGGGTCTCCAGGTGGAGCCCGGAGAGGCGCTTGTCCCATCCGGCGGGGGCCGGGGCGTCGGGCTGGGCGAGCGCCTCCGCGTCCTGCACGAACTCGGCCCGCCCGGCGAAGTACGGGCCGTGCAGGGCGCGCAGCCCCTCGCGGGGCGTACGCGCCCGGGGGGGGACGGTCCCCGGGTCGGCGCCCTGCCGCTTCGCCTCGGCGAGGGCGGCGGTGTGGCGACGGTGTTCCGTCTCCTCGGCCGCGGCCCAGCGGGCCAGCAGTCCGTCCTTGGCCTTGAGGTCCTTGGGTAGGACCTCGGCAAGGTAGTGGGCCGAGAGGTAGTCGCCGTGGTTGACCAGTGAGTCGTACGTCACGTCAGTTGTTCTCCGCCTGCGCGTCGGACGGGGTGTCGGGGAGGGGGGTGGTTCCGGCGGGCCGGTCCAGGACGGCGAGGACCCGTAGGAGCGGCCGGCCAGTGGTCTGCAACTGCTCCAGGAGCCGGGCCAGTTCGTCGACGGTGGCCTCCACTTGGCGCTCGCGGCGGCCGGTGGCGCCCGCGTCGAGCGTCTCCTGCTTCCACGAGGCCACGTGCTCGCGGTAGGAGTCCAGGGGCTGGCTGATCCGGGCGGCCCACTCCTCCTTGCCCGCCTCCAGGTGCTTGCGGGCGGCGGCGACGGCGGCGGGGACCAGGGTCTGGAGGTGGCCGAGGTCGCGGGGGCCGCCGGTCCGGGCGAGCCGCGGGTCGACCTTGGCCTCGCGCAGCGCCTCGGCCATGGGCCGGACCCCGACTGGGGCTGAGCCGTCGAGGCCCGTCACCGCCATCCAGCTCACCACGGTCGGACGGCCCAGGGCGTTGGAGTAGATGCCCTGGACGAGGAAGACCGGACCGTCCACGTGGGGTGAGGTGATGACCGGCGCCTCCTGGTGGCCGAACTCGACCAGCACCTTGTCCGTGAGCCATTCCACCATCGGATGCAGGTCGGTGAGGAAGGAGACCTCCGGCCACATGGTGTCGCTGCTCTTGCGGGCCTCGTCGAGTTTCCGGTTGGCCAGGCTCCGGTCGAAGGTGACCATCATCCGCTTGGCCACGCCCCGCTCCTTGAGGTAGGAGGGGGGCAGGGCCTTGAGACGGTGGAGGAGGTCGGGGACGAGGGCCGGGGAGAGGGAGAGGTAGGCCCCTCCGTCGCGGTCAATCGCCTCGGAGAGTTCCAACTGCTGTTCTGCCCGGTCGCCGAAGATCTCGGCGAGTGCGGTGGCGACGAACTCGGCGGTGGAGCCGTCGAAGAGGGAGACGAGCTCGGCGCGGGCCGGCAGTTCGTGTGCGGTGACCGTGTCCACCTGGCCGAAGAGGTCGGCAAGGTCGGAGTCCCCTGAGGTACCGGCGTCGTCCAGGAACGTCTCCACGGTGCCGCCATGAACCAGTTCCCGAATAAGACGGCGTTCCTCCTCGTCGGCGCGGAAGTATCCGGTTTCCGCCTCGGCGGTGCCGTTGAGCTTGTGCGCCTCCTCCTCTCGGAGGATCAGCTTCTCGGCGACCGTGCGGTCGTCCCTCGCGCCGGGGTGCCCGGAGGTCAGGACCAGGGCACGGAACTCCGGCTGGTTCGTCTGCCCGTAGCGGTCGATCCGTCCGTTGCGCTGCTCGATGCGGATGAGGGACCACGGAATGTCGTAGTGGACCAGGTGGTGGCACTGGCGGTGCAGGTTGACGCCCTCGGAGGCGACGTCGCCGGTGAACAGGAGCCGCACCTCGTTGTCGGCGAGGCCGAACTCCTCCAGGATCCTGAGCTGCTCCTGGTCACCGAGACCGCCGTGGAGGACACGGACGGCCTTGTACGCGCCCTCTGTGCCCGCCCGGAAACCGAGCCGGGCCGGCACGACCCGGGCAAGCCAGGTGAGGGTGGCAATGCGCTCGGAGAAGATCACGGCCCGGGTCGAGGAACGCGGCCCCACTCCGATCTCCTTGAGCTGCTCGACCAGCGCGTCGAGCTTTGCCGAGTCGCCGGGAGCGGTCCCGTCGCCCATGCCGTCGGCCAGTTCCCGGAGCCGGTGCAAGGCCTGTTGTTCGGGCGCGATGGCGGGGTCCGGGGCGAGGCCTTCGCGGACCGCCGTGTCCAGGCGCCCCTGCAGGGTGCCCAGGCGGGCGTCGACCGTGGCCTTGAGGGCGACGTGGGAGGAGAGGAAGGTCTTCAGCAGGCCGAAGGCGAAGAGCGGCTCCGCCGTCACCGACGTCTGCTCCTGGCCGGCGGTACCGAACTCGGTACTCGTGGCCGGGGCGGGCAGCCAGTTCCCGGTCAGCTCGGCGAAGATCCGCTCCTCCGCCTCGGTCGCCGGACAGTGCAGCGAGAGGGTGGGGCCACGGTCAGGCCACTCCTCCCCCATCTCCTCCCTGACCTCGGGGCTGACCTTGGTACGGCGGATGTAGAGGTGCCCGAGGTCGTCGGCCGGGTCGTACCGGTCGCGGTTGGCGATGGCGGCCGGGTCGAGCAGGGAGATGAGGTCGGCGAAGGAACGCTTGTCGCCGTTGTGCGGGGTGGCGCTGGCCAGCAGCAGCGCGTCGGTGCGCGGGGCCAGGATCTCCGCGAGCGCCCGGCGCTGGCTGCCTGCGTTGATCAGGTTGTGAGACTCGTCGATGACGACAGCGTCCCAGCGGATGCGCTCCAGGTGGTGGCGGTACTGGCCGATGTTCTTGAGCGTGTCCACGGAGATGATCACCCGCTTGTAGTGGGTGAACGGGTTCCGGCCGGCCGGGATCTCCCGCTGGATGCGCTGAATGCCCAGGGAGTCCAGCCGTACCAGGGGGATGGCGAAGCGGGTCCACAACTCGTGCTGGAACTGCTCCAGGACGCTCTGCGGGGTGACGACCAGGATGCGCTCGCCCCGGCCCCGGCGGATCAGCTCGGCGAGCGTGAGCCCGATCTCCAGGGTCTTCCCCAGGCCGACCACGTCCGCGATCAGCAGACGGGGACGCAGGTTGCGCATGGACAGTGCCAGCTCTGCGGGACGCTGCTGGTAGGCGAGCGGGTCGAGAAGGAAGTTGTCGGCGAGGGCGAGACCGCGCTCCGATTGCGGCAACGGAGTCTTCCGCAGGACGGCTTCGAGGAAGAGGCGCGACCGCCGGAAGTAGGAGGAGGTGTCGGGGACCAGACGGGTCTTCTCCGGATCGAGGAGTTCCACCTTGTCGATCCCGCCGAAGAAGACCGCCTCCTCGTCCCGGACGAACTCGGAGACGCCCAGAGCCTCGATCTTCTCGCCGTCGTACTCGGTGAGCGTGGAGTTGCGCACCAGCCACTGCTCGTCCCGTACCAGGATCTGCGAGCCCGGCGGATACCGGTTCTCCCCCAGCTCAGCCACCGCGATCCTCCGTGGTCTCTCATACGGCCGTACGGCCGTAAGTCTGTCACGCAGGGGCGAGCCGCCGGACCGAAAGGGCGCAGGTGCGTATGCGGCTCAGAAGCGGGCGTCCCGGGCGTAGGCGGCACGGATCTGCTCGGCGATGCGCAGGGGCGCCGACAGCCGGGTACCGACTCCGGTCGCAGAGCGCTCGTGGTCGCGGGTCTGGCCTCCGGACGGCACTGCCGGCCTGTGGGCGGGTCCGGCCGGCCCGGCAGGTTCCGCTTCCGCGGCCGGTCCGGCGGGCGCCTCGTCGTCCTCGTCGGCCGCCACGTCCACGAGGGTCGGGGTGTACAGCAGCTCGTCCACCGGCCCGTGCGGCACCGGGACGGCCGGGATGCGGTCCGTGAGCCGCCGCTTGGCCTGCCGGGCGGTGAGGCCACAGCCCTGGACGACCCGCACCAGTTCCACGGTCACCTCCTCCAGCGTGGGGCGCTCACCCGGGTGCCGGCTGAGCATGGCTGTGATCAGGGGGTGCAGCTCCGCAGGCAGCCCGGTGAGGTCCGGGGCGGTCGCGGGGTCCTCGATGTTGAGCGCCACGGCCTGCCAGGTGGAGCCGGAGTAGGGGTAGTGCCCGGTGGCGGCGTACAGCAGGACGGCGCCGAGAGCGTAGACGTCGGCCGCGCGGTCGAGCTGGTGCTCACCGCGCGCCTGCTCCGGCGGCATGCAGAAGATGGAACCAACCACGTACCCCGAGGCCGTCAGCACCGAACGGCGCTCGGCGAGGACGGCCAGCCCGAAGTCGATGACTTTGGGTCCGTAGGGGGCGAGGAGGATGTTCTGGGGCTTGAGGTCCCGGTGCAGCAGACCGGCGTCGTGGACGGTGGCCAGGCCCTCGGCGAGCAGCGCCCCGAGACTGGCGGTCTCCGGCAGCGGCAGCACACCACGCTCGGTGACGAGAACGCGCAGGTCAGGGCCGGGTACGTATTCGACGGCGAGCCACGGGGCATCCGCCTGGGCGTCGGCAGCAACGAACGCGGCGACGAACGGGCCGTACACCGTCTTGAGACTATCCACTTCCAGCAGGAACCTGGCCCGGGCGTCCTCGTCGAGAACCGAGGACTTGATGACCTTCACCGCCACCTGCTGGCCCGCCGCCGACTCACCGAGGAAGACCTGCCCCATCCCCCCCGAGCCGATGCGGCAGACCAGAGTGTATCCGCCGATGGTCCGCGGATCGTCGTCCCTCAGTGGCTCCACGGGTTCGCGCCCTCCCCTTGCTGCCGTCGGCACGGCCCCGTCCAGGCTTACTCAAGAGGAGGCCGAAGCAAGTCTAGAGGGCTGGTCCCCCTCTCCCGCACAGCCGTCGCACACGCACCGGCGGACGGCACAGGCTACGACCCGAGATGGGGAAGCCCGGCGAACAGAGCCACCCCGAAGACCACCACCAGAAGCCTCGGCAGAACGTCACGCAGGAAAATGGGCCCACCGCGTGTCAGCAGAGGATTCCGCCGAGCCTCCAACCTGTACCGCGCCCAGAAGAACAAGGCATCCCCAGCCAGCCGACTGCCGAAACCGCAACCAGCCAGTGCAGGTGTTCGCGAAACAGGTAGCCGATGAGTCCACCGCCCCGCAGAACCCAGACAACGACCAGAATGCCGAAAACCTCCAGGCAGAAGAAGGCGTTCCAGACACAGAGGAGGAAATCCCGCCTGAGCTGCCAATACGTTGCCCGTGAGAGGTGTTTCCGGTCGCGCAGCAGATCATGCACCGAATGCTGCGGAGGTCCTCCGATGTAGTTGTTGACCTGCTGACCCGCAAGCTGAACGGGCCCGTTGATGAAACTGCCACGGACAACGTTGGACTCGTCCTCGTTCTTCAATGCTCCCACCCCTAGAACGAGTTGATCTGCACGCCCGACCCTTGCACAGGGCCAATGATCGTGTTGTTGACGAGCGAGACGGCCGCACGCCCACCCGGCTCCACCTCCTCGGCGGCAGAAGCCAACAAGTCCGCCACAGCCAAGGGACCAACATCGATCAAGTCGCGTACATACCCCCTCAGTTCGCGAGAAAGCGCGCGCTGCCTCCGTGCGTCCCCATCGGCAACCGCATCCGCAAGTTCTTCGCGAACCCGGTCGAAGTGCTCGATAGTCGGCACCGACCCGCCCTTCCGGCCACGCCGAAGCAATCCGAGCAGCCTCGGACGCACGTGTTCATACGCGTCCGTCGTCAGCAGCCCACCCAAAGCCGCCACTCCACCGTCCAGCAGGTCGGCAAACTCAGCATCCATACGCCCTCCCACACCCCAGCCGATACACCCAGAGTACCGGCAACGTCACTCAAGGTTGCAGCGGCGGCGCCCCACCCTCTCTGGTGCCCAGCCCGGCTACCGCAGCTGATGCAGGCGGGCCGAGGAATCCGTGGAGAGGTGGTCGCCCCTGACGGCGCCGGACCCTGGTCGGCCTGCCCACGTTGGGGCCGCAGTCACTCCAACCAGCCGAGGACAGCGGTAGGGCATCGCCCCCTCACCCCTTCCGCCCCACCCCACACACCGCATGCCCCCGGATCACAGGCCCCGGGTATGTCGACAGCTCCGGCCGCCAGTCCGGTGTCGGTACCACCCCCGGCTCCACCAACTCCAGCCCCTCGAAGAACGCGGCGATGTCGGCCGGGGCGCGGAGGTGGTACGTGTGGGCCGACTGGGAGTTGTAGGCGGCGACGGCGGTGTTGAGGGCCTCGCTGGTGTCGGTGCCGTCGCTGAGGGCGAGGTAGCTGCCTGAGGGGAGGGCGGCGAGGAGTTCGGTGACGAGGGCGACGGGGTTCTCGTCGTCGGGGAGCTGGCCCAGGATGCCGAGGAGGGTGAGGGCCACGGGCTGGTCGAAGTCGAGGGTGCGGCGGGCCTCGGCGAGGATGCGGGCGGGGTCGCGGACGTCGGAGTCGACGTAGGCGCAGGCGCCCTCGGGGGTGCTGGTGAGCAGGGCGCGGGCGTGGACGAGGACCAGGGGGTCGTTGTCGACGTAGACGACGCGACTCTCGGGGGCGACGCGCTGGGCCAGTTCGTGGGTGTTGTCGGCGGTGGGCAGGCCGGTGCCGATGTCGAGGAACTGGCGGATGCCGACCTCGCCGGCGAGGTGGCGTACGGCGCGGGCGAGGAAGTGGCGCTGGAGGCGGGCGACGGCGGCGAAGTCCGGGAAGGCCGTGAGGATCTGCTCGCCGACGGCGGCGTCCGGCGGGTAGTGGTCCTTGCCGCCGAGGAGGTAGTTCCAGACCCGGGCGGAGTGCGGACGGTCGGTCCGGAGGCGGGCGGCCAGGTCGTCCCTGGGGGCGGGCGTCGTCATGGGCCGATCATCACACAACGGGGTGAGGACTGGCGGTAGTTGGGGTTCCGGTTGGTGGGACGTCCCGCGTGCTCCGGCGTCCTCGCAGGTGAGGGGCTGGGACGGACCGGATGCGTCCCAGAGTGCCGGAGCAGGGTGGTGCGCGGGGCCGGGGCGCGGTGAGGGTGGTGCCACCGGGCGGAACCGACGAGACGGGGGACGGTGTGCGAGGAAAGCACTGGACGTGGTGGACGGCGGCGCTCGCGGGTGGTGCCGTGCTGACGCTGCTCCCGGCGGGGGTGGCGGGCGCGGCGGCGCCGGAGCGGGCCCAGGTGCGCGCGGCGGCCGACTGCGCGCCGGTCAGCACGGTGGGCCGGTACTGCGGCTACCACGCGGGCACCTCCTGGGCCGAGTACGGCAGCCGGGGCAGCCACGTGAAGGAGATCCAGGCGCTCGTCAACCGCACGACGCGGTACGGCACGACGCTCGCCGTGGACGGGATCTACGGCGCCGACACGCGGACCGCCGTGACGTGGTTCCAGTGGTACTACGGCAGCGAGGCGCTGTCGGACGGCATCGTCGGGCCGAAGACCTGGGAGCTGCTCCGCTACGGCAAGCGGTAGGCCCGGGGCGAGGGACGCGAGTGACGGAAGTCCGGCAGACAGCGGAAGGGCGGAAGGGCGGAAGGGCGGAAGCGTATGAAGAACGTACGGAAGTCTCTGGTGGTGCTGACGGCGACGGTGGCGCTGTTCGGCGGGTCGGTGGCGGTGGCCGGCACGGCCTCGGCGGCGGCGGCCGCGGCGGCGGAGAACTGCCGCAGGACGCAGACGGTGGGCTGGTACTGCGGCCACCACGCGGGGCGGACCGTCGTCCTGGCGCAGGGCAGCAAGGGGGCGGCGGTGCGCGAGGTGCAGGCGCTGATCGCCAACACCACGGCGTACTACGCGTACCACAGCACGCCGCTGCACGTGGACGGCGACTACGGGCCGGCCACGCGGGCGGCGGTGCGCTGGTTCCAGAGGCACTACATGGGCTCGGGCCATGTCGACGGCGTCGTCGGGCCCAACACCTGGAACCGGCTCCGGAAGGTCTGAGCCCGGCGGGTTCCACCGGGCGCACGAAGAGGGGAGACCACATGACACGAGGGCGACAGGACGGGGAGCGGACGACGATGACCAGGCGCGTACGGGGTTGGGCGGTGGCGGGGGTGTCGGCGCTGCTGCTGGCGGGGGCGGCGACGGCCGCCGGACCGGCGGTCGCGGCCGCCGGGGAGCAGGAACAGGAAGGGCTCGGGGTGGCGGCGGCGAGCTGCACCAAGACCAAGAAGGTGTACTGGGGCACGCCGGCCGCCTCGCTGCCGGTCAGCTCCGGCGGTTCGGTCAACTGCCTGCTCGGCCCCGGTTCGTCGGGCAGCGCCGTCAAGGCGCTCCAGCACGCGCTGGCCCGCTGCCACAAGGTGAACCTGGGTGCGGGCGGCGTCGACGGCATCTACGGCGAGCGCACCCGGGCCGGTGTCCTCGCGGTGCAGCGGGCGGCGGGGATCGCCCAGGACGGGGTCTACGGGCTCCAGACCCAGCGGTCGATGAACTGGGATTTCCAGGGCGGCGGCCAGCGGTTCTGCGGGAACATCTACGTGACCCCGTGACCCCGTGACCCCGTGACCCCGTGAGGCCGGACCGCACATGCGGGCGGCGCCGCTCCCTCCGTACGGGAGGGGCGGCGTCGTCCGCGCATGGGCGGAGCGGGCGGTCAGCCCGCGATGCCGTGCAGTTCCGTCCCCGGAGGGAGGACGCGGACGAGCTTCTTGTTGACGAACTCGCGCATGCCGAGGTGGCCGAGTTCGCGGCCGTAGCCGGAGCGCTTGATGCCGCCGAAGGGGAGGTCGGCCTGGGTGGAGGTCGGATGGTTGATCCAGACCATGCCGGTCTCGATGCGTTCGGCGACGCGGCGGGCCCGGTCGGTGTCGGCGCAGAAGACGGTGCCGCCCAGGCCGTACTCGCTGTCGTTGGCCAGGGCGACGGCCTCGTCCTCGTCGGCGACGCGGTACACGACGGCGGCGGGGCCGAAGAGTTCCTCGGCGTAGGCGCGCATGCCGGGCTCGACGCCGGTGAGGATGGTCGGCTCGACGTAGGCGCCGGGGCGGTCGACACGCTTGCCGCCCATGACCAGTTCGGCGCCCTGGCGGACGGTCTCCTCGATCTGCTCGACCAGGGTCTCGGCGGCGCCCTCGGAGGAGAGCGGGCCGAGCGTGGTCGACTCGTCGGCCGGGTCGCCGGGGACGAGGCGGCCGAAGGCGGACTTCAGGCCGTCGAGGAAGGCGTCGTAGTGGGCGTCGAGGACGATGAAGCGCTTGGCGGCGACGCAGCTCTGGCCGGTGTTGGCGAGGCGGCCCGCGGCGGCGGCCTTGACCGTGTGCTCCAGGTTCTCCCCGTCGAGGACGAGGAAGACGTCGCTGCCGCCCAGTTCCAGGAGGCTGGGCTTGAGGTTGCTCCCGGCGCGCTCGGCGACCTTGGCGCCCGCGCCCTCGCTGCCGGTGAGCGAGGAGCCGCGCACGAGGCGGCTGTCGATGATGCGCGAGACCTCGTCGTGGCCGACGAAAAGGTTGGTGTACGCGCCGGGCGGCAGTCCGGCGTCCTGGAAGATCTTCTCCAGGGCCAGCGCGGACTGGGCGCAGATCCCGGCGTGCTTGACCAGGACGGTGTTGCCGAGGACGAGGTTGGGCCCGGCGAAGCGGACCACCTGGTAGAGCGGGAAGTTCCACGGCATCACCCCGAGCAGCACCCCCAGCGGCTCGCTGACCAGGTACGCCTCACCCTCCTCGACGTCCAGCGGCTCGGGGGCGGCGAACTCGGGTCCGTGCTTCGCGTAGTACGTGAGGATCGAGGCGGCCAGGTCGACCTCGCCGCGGGCCTCGGAGATCAGCTTGCCCATCTCCTCGGTGACGATCTGGGCGAGCGCCTCCTTGCGCTCCAGCAGCAGCTCGCCGGCGCGTCCGACGGCCGCCGCGCGGTCCTCGACGGTGCGCGCACGCCACTCGCCGAAGGCCAGGTGGGCCGCTTGCACACGGACGTCCACCTCCTTGCCCTCGATCTGCGGGAACTCCGCGACCGTCCTCCCGGTGGCCGGGTTGATGGTGGCGAACGTGCTCTTGCTCTGCTCCGTCATGGTGACCTCGCGTCGGCTGAAGGGTCGGGCGCGGTTCC
This sequence comes from Streptomyces albidoflavus, assembly GCF_000719955.1. GTDB lineage: Bacteria > Actinomycetota > Actinomycetes > Streptomycetales > Streptomycetaceae > Streptomyces > Streptomyces albidoflavus. The sequence continues at coordinate 139,093 of NZ_JOII01000005.1, read as the reverse complement.
CGCCGTAGAGCTGTACGGCAGCTGTACGGCTGTACGGCTGTGGGCGACCGGTCGCGTTCGCTGCGTGACCGGTGCCTCTCACTCCACACCTGCCCCACGGTGTACCCGTACATATGAGCGGTAAACCGGACCAATCCGCGGGGCTGCCGGACACTCCGCACGGCCGAGCGCCCCGGCCCCCACCTGGCGGAACAGGGGGAGCCGGGGCGCTCGGAGTGTCACGGGCCGACCCGTGGAGGTCCGCTCAGGCGCGGGCCTCCTCGCCCGGCTCGGGCTGCCCCTCCTCGCGGGGCGCGCCGTTCTGCGGGGCGGCCGGGCCGCCCTGCCGGGGCGCGAAGCCCTGCGGCGCCGGAGGACCCTGCGCGGGGCGCGGGCCGGCCGGGGCCTGCGGGCCGCCGTTCTGTACGGCGGCGAGCCCCTGCGCGGAGGCGGGGCCTGCGGGACGCTGCTGCGGGCCGGGGCCCTGCTGCTGCCCCTCGGGGGCGCCGGGCGCACGCCGGGGGGCGGGCATTCCGGCGGCCGGCCGGCCGGGGCCGGAGGCGCCGGGGCCCTGCGGCCCGGGCCCCTGCGGGGGACGCTGCTGCTCGGGGCGCCGCGGCGGGAGGATGCTGCTCCAGTCGAGGGCGCTCTGAGCCTCCAGACGGGCCTGGTCGGCAACTCGACGCGTCTCGGTGAGGACGTCGCCGTGCTCGCGTACCAGCTGGTCGTAGATCGGAGGATTCGGTGACACTTCGGTGGATCTTCCCTTGTGCGGTCGTGCCGACGAGCGGCTGTGCAGTCGCCCACCGTACTGGGTGGGGCCCGCTCACTCCTCGGCGAGCATCCCCGAACGCAGCCGGGTGAGGATGCGCGACAGCAGCCGGGAGACGTGCATCTGGGAGATTCCGAGCTCGGCGCCGATCTGCGACTGGGTCAGCTCCTGGCCGAACCGCATTTCCACGATGCGCCGTTCACGCTCGTCGAGGGTCTCCAGGAGCGGGGCGAGGGCGTGCAGGTCCTCGACCAGTTCCTGGGCGGGGTCGGGGGCGCCGAGGGTGTCGGCGAGCGAGCGGGGGCTGCCGCCGGCGCGGTTGTCGTCGCCGGACTCGGTGGGGACGTCGAGCGAACCGGCGGTGTAGCCGTTGGCGGCCACGAGGCCCTCGACGACCTCCTCCTCGGTCCGCTCCAGCTTGGCGGCGAGCTCCTTGACGGTGGGCTCGCGGTCCAGCTCGGCGGCGAGCGACTCCTTGGCCTTGGCCATGTCGACGCGCAGCTCCTGGAGCCGGCGCGGGACGTGCACGGCCCAGCTGGTGTCGCGGAAGAACCGCTTGATCTCGCCGACGATGTACGGCACGGCGAAGGTGGTGAACTCCACCTCGCGGGAGAGGTCGAACCGGTCGATCGCCTTGATCAGACCGATCGTGCCGACCTGGACGATGTCCTCCATCTCGCCCGGGCCGCGGTGCCGGAAGCGCCCGGCGGCGTAGCGGACCAGGGAGAGGTTCATCTCGATGAGGGTGTTACGAGCGTACTGGTGCTCGGGCGTACCCTCCTCCAGCGTCTGGAGACGGTCGAAGAAGATCTTCGACAGGTCCCGGGCGTCCTGGGGGGCGATCTTGCCGCCGTCCTCCACCCAGGGCAGGTCCGCGGCCGCGGCGGGACCGCCGGCCGGGGCGGCCTGGGTCCCCTTGACCTGTCGTCCCGCTTCAGTCTGTGCGGACATCGCCGTCATCAGTCCCCTCCAATATCGTGCGCGGCTGGTCGCCGGTGAGTCTGCGACCCGTGTGCCCGGTCAACATGCCCCCAAACCAGCAACCTTGCATCACTGTTCGATAACGGCGCCTTCCCCCGGCGGACCCATGCATGCGCGTCTGCACGGAACTTCTCTGTGCGATACGCGACTCCGCCACCGGGAACTGCTCATTCCGGCCGGGAAGCACCGCTTCCGGGCCACCTTCGCACACCGGCCCCGCCGCTCCGCCACCCGGTGGGCGTGACATCCCTCCCTCTCTTTCTTGACGCGCCCCTGACGCCCCCTCACCCCGCGCTGTGCGATACGTCACCCCTCCGGCCCACCTCCCCCTGCCTCGTGCGGCGGCGCGCCGGTGTCGCCCCGGGCCGCGCGGCGGGGGTGTCCTATCGTGGGCGCGGGCAGGCCGGGCCGCACGCCTCCGGGCCCGGCCCGGGTCGGCTCCGGCGCCCCGCACCACCGAGCCGACCGAGCCAGGAGCCCCGCGCCATGACCTCCGCGCCGCCCGCCGCCCGTCCCCCGTCCGGTTCCCGGCACCGCCGCCGCAAGGTCGTCGCCGCGCTGGTGCTGGTCGCCGCGCTGGTCGGCGGGACCTTCGCGCTCACCCTCGACGGCAGCCGCGACCGGGAGCGGGCACGCGCGGAGCAGACCGCGACCGAGGCGAGCGCGGGCCCCGAGGAGCGGGACGAGGCGCTGCTGCGGCTGGCCCGGCGGGAGAAGGGCGACCCGATGGCGGTGGGGGACGTGGACGCGCCGGTGGTGATGATCGAGTACTCCGACTTCCAGTGCCCGTACTGCGGCCGGTTCGCACGCGAGACCAAGCCGGCGCTCCTGCGCGAGCAGGTCGAGGAGGGCGTGCTGCGCATCGAGTGGCGCAACTTCCCGCTCTTCGGGGAGGAGTCGGAGCGGGCCGCGCTGGCCGCCTGGGCCGCCGGGCAGCAGGGCAAGTTCTGGGAGTTCCACGACCTGGCCTACGCCGAGCCGCGCAAGCGGAACTCCGGCGCCTTCTCCGAGAAGGCCGTGGTGGACATGGCGGAGAAGGCCGGCGTCGGCGACCTGGAGCAGTTCCGCAAGGACCTCGGCGGGGCCGAGGGGCGGGCCGCCCTCGAACGGGACCAGCAGGAGGGCTCGGGGCTCGGCGTCAGCAGCACGCCCGCCTTCCTCGTCAACGGCGAACCCATCCTCGGCGCCCAGCCCGGCTCCACCTTCACCGAGGCCGTCGAGGCGGCCGAGGCGGACGCCCGGAGCAACAGCGAGGCCGCCGGGCCCGACGCCGAGGACGGCGCCAAGTGACCGAGGCCGGGCTGCTGATGGCCTTCCTCGGCGGACTGCTGGCCCTGCTCAGCCCGTGCGGCGCCCTGCTGCTGCCCGCCTTCTTCGCCTACTCCTTCGCCGGCCCGACCCGGCTGCTCCTGCGCACCCTGTTCTTCTACGCGGGGCTCTGCGCCACCCTGGTGCCGCTCGGCGCGGCCGGGGCGCTGGCGGGGCGGCTGCTGACCGGCCACCGCGAGGTGCTGGTGGCCGTCGGCGGGTGGACGCTGGTGGCGCTGGGGCTGGCCCAGATCCTGGGGCTGGGCTTCGGCTCACGCCGGATGCAGCGGGCGGCCGGGGCACGCCGTGACGGCTCGGCCCTGTCGGTGGCGGCGCTCGGCGCGGTCTACGGGCTCGCCGGGTTCTGCGCCGGGCCGATCCTCGGCTCGGTGCTGACCGTCTCGGCGGTGGGCGGCGACCCGGTCCGCGGCGCCCTGCTGCTGGCGGTGTACGCGCTGGGGATGGCGGTGCCGCTCTTCCTGCTGGCGCTGGCCTGGGACCGCTTCGAGCTGGGCCGCCGGCGGTGGCTGCGCGGCCGGGCGGTGCGGCTGGGACCGCTGACCGTGCACTCCACCTCGGCGGCGGGCGGGCTGCTCTTCGTCCTGACCGGGGTGGCCTTCCTGGTCTTCGACGGCATGGCCTCGCTCGGTTCCGTGGTGGACCTGGAGACCGAGTACGCCTGGGAGGAGCGGCTCGCCGAGGTGGGCGCGCTGGTCTCCGACCGCACCGTGCTGCTGGCGCTCTGCGCGGTGGCCGCCGCGGGGGCGCTGGCGGTGCTGCTGCGGCCCGGGCGGCGTACGGCGGAGCCGGCGGCCGAGGAGCCGGAGCGGGCGCCGGAGCCCGCGGGGTCCGGCGGCGGGGGCTGAGCCGGCACCGGGGTACTCAGGTACTTACGCGGATGCCCCGGCCGCACGCCCCCGGCGAGGCTGGGGCGCATGAAGAGAGTGTGGACGACCCTCAAGTGGACGGCGGCGCGGACCGTGCTGCGGACCGTCGGCCGGGCCAGCCGTGGCATCCGGATCGGCTACCGCTTCGGTTTCGACAGCGGCGTGATGCTGGACCACGTGTACGAGAACCGCGCCCGGGGCGTCCTCGGCGTCGGCCGGCTCATCGACCGGGTCTTCCTGGACGCCGTCGGCTGGCGGGCGATCCGGGCCCGTCGTGAGCTGCTGAGCCGGGTGCTGCGCGAGGAGATCGGCCGCCGCGAGGGCGAGGTCTTCGTCCTGGACGTGGCCGCGGGCCCCGGCCGCTACCTCCAGGACCTGGTGGAGCAGACCCCGCCCGGCCGCCTCCGGGTCCTCTGCCGCGACCTGGCCCCGGCCGGGCTGCGCAAGGGCCAGGCGATGGCGGCCGAGCGCGGACTGACCGGCATCACGTACGAGGCCGGGGACGCGCTGGCGCCCGTGGCGCCCGAGGGGCGGGCGCCGGACGTCATCGTGGTGTCGGGCCTGTACGAGCTGCTGCTCGACGACGCCGAGGTGCGGGAGTCGATCGAGCGGCTGCGGGGGCTGCTGGCCGAGGACGGGGTGCTGGTCTTCACCACGCAGACCCGCCATCCGCAGCTGGAGCTGATCGCGGGCGTGCTGACCAACCGGGACGGCGAGCCCTGGGTGATGAAGTGCCGGGACATGGGCCAGGCGGAGGACTGGGCGGCGCTGGCCGGGTTCAAGGAGGTCAGCAGCAGGCGGGAGCGGGTCGGGCTGTTCACCGTGACGCTCTGCCGGGCGTGAGCCCTCGTCCCGGCGCGGGCTCAGGCGGAGCGCTTGCGTGCGGAGGCCGTCTTCTTCTTGGTGGTCGGGGAGGAGGCGGTCTTCTTGGTGCCGGAGCCGGAGGAGGCGGTCTTCTTGGCGGTGGAGGAGCGCCCGGAGCCGCTCTTGCCGCGCGAGGACGAGGCGGCGGACTTCCCGGAGCCGGAGCCGCCGGCCGCCTTCTTCCTGGCCGGGGCGGACTTCTTCTTCGCCCCGGAGCCGGAGCCGGTGGAGGATTTGGCCCGGGTGCCCGTCCTGCGGCGTGAGCTGAGCGAGGTCACCTCGGCGTCCTTGCCCTTCTCTCCGCCCTCTCCGCCGTTCTCCCCGCCCTTCTTCCCGGCGTCCTCGCCCTCCCCCTCGCCCCGCGAGCGCTTCGCCTCGCGGACGCTGCTCTCCAGGGCGGACATGAGGTCGATGACGGTCCCCTCGCCCTGCGCGGGCTCCTTCTCGGGTGCCGGTTCGCGCCCCTCCACCTTGGCGGTGACCATCTCCTCGACCGCCTCGCGGTAGTCGTCGTGGAGCGAGTCGAGGTCGACGTCGCCGAGGGTGTCCATCAGGGCGTCGGCCAGGTCCAGCTCGGCGTCGCGCACGGTCACGTCCGTCTCGGGGGCGGCCTCCTCGGGCGACCGGATCTCGTCGGGCCAGTGCAGGGTGTGCATGGCGATCACGTCGTCGACGACCCGGAGCATGCCCAGCCGCTCCCGCCCGCGCAGCGCGAACTTGGCGATGGCCACCCGCTCGCTGCGCCGCAGGGCCTCGCGCAGGAGGGCGTAGGGCTTGGCGGCGGGGGCGCCGTTGACCATGAGGTAGTAGGCGTTGCCCATCTGGAGCGGGTCGATCCGCTCGGACTCGACGAAGGCGACGATGTCGATGGTGCGGGTGGTGGGCAGGGGCAGGCTCGCCAGGTCCTCCTCGGTGATCGGGATGATGGAGCCGTCCGCGTCCTCGAACCCCTTGCCGATCTCGGAGGAGGGCACCTCCTTCTCCTCCAGCTCGCAGACCTTGCGGTAGCGGATGCGGCCGCCGTCCTCCGTGTGGATCTGGCGGAAGGAGACCGCGTGGCTGACGGTGGCGTTGGCCAGCTTCACGGGGATGCTGACCAGCCCGAACGAGATCGCGCCGTTCCATATCGACTGCACGCTGAGCACCTTCCCGGCGGTCGGTTTGGTGAGGTATCGGCATTGTGCGGTGTTTTCGTGCGATTCTCATCGTATGACGCCCATCACCCATGTGGAGGGGCGGCGGCTCGCGCTCAGCAACCTCGACAAGATCCTCTATCCGGCCACCGGCTTCACCAAGGGTGAGGTGCTGCACTACTACGCCTCCGTGGCCCCGGTCCTCCTGCCGCACCTGCGGGACCGGCCGCTCTCCTTCCTGCGCTATCCGGACGGCGCCGGGGGCGAGACCTTCTTCGCCAAGAACGTGCCGCCCGGTACACCCGACTGGGTGCGGGTGGCGACGGTGCCCCGCTCCGCCCGGGACACCACGAGCGCCCGGCAGGTGGTCGTGGACGACCTGCCGTCCCTGATGTGGGCGGCCAACCTGGTGACCGAGTTCCACACGCCGCAGTGGCGGGCCGAGGCCCCGGCCGTCGCCGACCGGCTCGTCCTGGACCTCGACCCCGGCGAGCCGGCCGGGATCGCCGAGTGCTGCGAGGTGGCGCTGATGCTGCGGGAGCGGCTGGCCGCCGACGGGCTGACCGCCTTCGCCAAGACCTCCGGCTCGAAGGGGCTCCACCTGCTGGCCCCGCTGACCGGCGCCCCCTCGCGCGAGGTGACGGCGTACGCGAAGGAGCTGGCGGTCGCCGCCGGGCAGGCGGCGCCGGAGCTGGTGGTCCACCGGATGGCGAAGCGGCTGCGCGGCGGCAAGGTCTTCGTCGACTTCAGCCAGAACTCCGCCTCGAAGACCACCGCCACCCCCTACACCCTGCGCGCCCGCCCGCACCCCACCGTCTCGGCCCCCCTGACCTGGGAGGAGGTCGCCACCCGGGGCGAGGACGACCGGCTGCCCGGCCTGCGGATCGAGGCGGACGAGGCGGCGGCCCGGGTGGAGCGGTACGGGGACCTGCTGGCACCGCTGGCCACCGGGGAGGCGGCGGCGCCGCTGCCGGGGAGCTGACGGCCAACTCCGCCTCCAAGGCGCGCCGTACGGTCCCGGGCACCCGTCCGGCGGACCGTTCCGGCGGACGGCCTAGCTGACGGTCCGTGCGGTGGCGGGAGGGACATACCCCTCATAGCGTCAGATCTGTCGGAACACCACCTTCGTTCTCTCAAGGAGAGTTCATGTCCCTGCGGTCCCAGGTCATCAAGGTCGGCACGCTCGTCGCCGCCGGCACCCTCGCCCTCGCCGCCCCGGCCGGCGCCCTCGCCCCGACCCCCGAGGACGCCCAGGCGTCGAACCAGGCGGCCGTCGCCGCCCCCAAGGTCTACAAGGGCCGGGTCATCGCCAAGACGGGCCTGATCCTGCGCGACGCCCCGACCCGCGGCGGCGCGGTCGTCGGCACCGTGCCCTACGGCAAGGTCGTCGACATCCGCTGCAAGGTCGAGTCCCGCGACGTGGTGGACGGCAACCCGCGCTGGTACCTGCTGACCAACGGCCGCTGGGCCTGGGGTTCGGCGCGCTACATCGAGAACATCGGCGAGGCCCCGCGCTGGTGCTGACGTAGCCCCACGCGACCAGGAGCCCGGCCGGAGCCCACGAGGCACCGGCCGGGCTCCGGCACGTCCCCGCCCGGCGGCCGCCCGGCAGGGAACACGGCCGCCCGGACATATCGGCGCGCGACGGACATCCCGCCCGATACTTGCTACGTTCCCGCCATGACCGGAACGACGACCGGCCCGACCACCGGTCCCCCGCCGCGCCCGGTCACCCCGGGCCCCGGCCTCCGAGGACCGGCGGCCGACGGGCCGAGCCGGCGCGGGACCGAGTTCTTCCTCCTCCTGGTGGCCGTCCTGCTCTCGGTCTCCGGCTACCTGACAGTGGGCCTGACCCTGCACGGCACGCCGCCGCCGGACACCCTGCGGTACGCCGCCGGGCTCGGCGCGCTGGCCCTGCTGGCCCACGGCGCCGTCCGGCTCACCGCCCCGTACGCCGATCCGCTGCTGCTGCCCATCGCGGTGCTCCTCAACGGCATGGGGCTGGTGCTGATCCACCGTCTGGACCAGGAGACGCCCCACGACCAGGCGGCCGGCTCGCAGCTCGTCTGGTCGACGGCGGGAGCGGCCCTGTTCATCCTGGTGGTGCTGCTCGTCCGCGACCACCGGGTGCTGCGGCGCTACACCTTCCTCTCGGTGGCGGCCGCGCTCACGCTGATGGTGCTGCCGGTCTTCTTCCCGCCGGTCAACGGCGCCCGCATCTGGATCAGGTTCGGCGGGTTCTCCTTCCAGCCCGCCGAGTTCGCCAAGGTGCTGCTCGCCGTCTTCTTCGCCGGGCACCTGGCGGCGGGGCTCGCCGTGCTGCGCGACAGCGGGCGCAAGGTGTGGGGGGTACGGCTGCCGACCGGACGGGCGCTGGGGCCGGTGGCGGCGGTGTGGTTGCTGAGCGTCGGCGTCCTCGTCCTGGAACGGGACCTCGGCACCTCGCTGCTCTTCTTCGGCCTCTTCGTGGTGATGCTCTACGTGGCGACCGGCTGGACGGGGTGGATCACCGTCGGGCTGCTGCTGGCGGGGGCCGGGGCGTGGGCGGTGGGGCGTCTGGAGCCGCACGTGCACGCCCGCGTCACCGACTGGCTCCACCCGCTCGCCTCCATCGAGGCCGGCGAGGGCTCCAGCCAGCTCGCCCAGTCCCTCTTCGCCTTCGCCTCCGGCGGCCTCTTCGGCACCGGCCTGGGCGCCGGCCACTCCGTCCTCATCGGCTTCGCCGCCAAATCCGACTTCATCCTCGCCACCGCCGGCGAGGAACTGGGCTGGGCGGGCCTGGCCGCGCTCTTCGTGCTCTACGGGCTGCTGGTCGAACGGGGTTTCCGGTGCGGGCTGGCGCTGGAGGACCCGTTCGGGCGGCTGCTGGCGACCGGGCTCGCCTCGATCGTGGCGCTCCAGGTCTTCGTCATCGCGGGCGGGGTGACCGGGCTCATCCCGCTGACCGGCATGGCCATGCCCTTCCTCGCCCAGGGCGGCTCCTCGGTGGTGACCAACTGGGTGATCGTGGCGCTGCTGATCCGGCTCAGCGACTCCGCCCGCCGCCAGGCGCCCGCCCTCGCGGAGGCGGACCGGTGACCCGCTGCATCCGCCGCGCGGGCGTGCTCTGCCTCCTCCTGCTGCTGGCACTGCTGGTCCACACCGCCCGCCTCCAGCTCTTCACCGGCGCCGAACTCACCGACAGCTCCGCCAACCGGCGCACCGCCATCACCCGCTACGCCCAGCCGCGCGGCGAGATCCTGGTCGACGGACGCCCCGTCACCGGCTCCCGCGACACCGGCGAACTCCTGCGCTACGAACGGACCTACACCGACGGCCCGCTCTACGCCCCGGTCACCGGCTACGCCTCCCAGCAGTACGGCACCACCCTGCTGGAGGCGGCCGAGGACGGCGTGCTGTCCGGCACCGACCCGGGCCTCGCCCCGCTGCCGCTCTGGAACGACCTGACGGGCGGCCGCAGCCCCGGCGGCAAGGTGGCCACCACCATCAAGGCGGCCGTGCAGAAGGCGGCGTACGAGGGGCTGGCCGGGCGCAAGGGCGCGGTGGCGGCGCTGGAACCGGTCAGCGGCCGGGTCCTCGCCCTGGTCTCCTCGCCCTCCTACGACCCGGGCCGCCTCTCCGGCACCGGTCCGGCGGCGGCCGGGGCGTGGCAGCAGCTGACCCGGGCCGCCGACGAGCCGATGCTGAACCGGGCGATCCGGCAGACCTATCCGCCCGGGTCGGCCTTCAAGGTGGTGACGGCCGCCGCCGCCCTCGACGCGGGCACGGTCACCGACCCGGACGCGCCGACCCGCTCCCCCGACCCGTACACCCTGCCCGGCAGCGAGAAGCAGCTCAGCAACGAGGTGGAGGGGTGTGCGGACGCCTCGCTGCGGTACGCCTTCCAGTGGTCGTGCAACACGGTCTTCGCGGGGCTCGGGGTGCGGGTCGGGCTGGACGGCATGGTCGCCGCCGCCGAACGGTTCGGCTTCAACGACCGGGGGCTGCGCATCCCCTCCCGGGTCGCGCCGAGCACCTTCGCCACCGGGATGGACGAGGCGCAGCTGGCCCTCTCCTCGATCGGGCAGTACGACACCCGGGCCACGCCGCTCCAGATGGCCTCGGTGGCGGCGGCCGTGGCGGCGGGGGGTTCGGTCCGCCCGCCCCGGCTGGTCGAGGGGACCACCACCGGGTCCGGCTCCCCGGTGTGGACCGGCGGGCCGCCCGGCTACCGCCAGGTGATGAACCCCGGGACCGCCTCCGTCCTGCGGCAGCTGATGCGCGACGTCGTCGAGGACGGTACGGGCACCAACGCCGCGATCGAGGGCGCGGAGGTCGGCGGGAAGACCGGCACGGCCCAGCACGGCGTGGGCAACGCGGGCGTCCCGTACGCCTGGTTCATCTCCTGGGCGCGGGACGAGGAGGCGATCGAACCGGCGGTCGCCGTGGCGGTGGTGGTCGAGGACGAGGAGGCGCGGCGGGAGGCGATCAGCGGCGGGGGGACGGCCGCGCCGATCGCCCGCGCCGTGATGGAGGCGGCGCTCGGCCGCTGAGCCGGCGCCGCCTCCCGGTGTTCCCCGTGGTGTTCCCTGTCCCTTCGGGCCGTCAGCTCTCGGCGCCGGCGCGGATGGCGTCGGTGACCTCGCTGACCCGCTCCTGCTCCTCGGCGGCGAACCGCTCGGCGTCCAGCTTCTCGGCGATCTCCTCGTCCTGGGCCATCAGCAGGTCGAGGTTGTGGTCGCCGAGGTCGAAGACACCCATGTCGACGTAGGCCCGCTGGAGGCGTTCGCCCCACAGGCCGATGTCCTTGACGCAGGGGACGATCCGGCTGAACAGCAGCTTGCGGAAGAGGTGCAGGAACTCCGACTGCTCGCTGAACTCGTGGGCCTCGGCCTTGGAGATGCCGAAGTTCTCCAGCACCTCGACGCCGCGCAGCCGGTCGCGCATCAGGTAGCAGCCCTCGATGACGAACTCCTCGCGCTCGCGGAGTTCGGCGTCGGTGAGCTGGCGGTAGTAGTCGCGCAGCGCCATCCGGCCGAAGGCGACGTGCCGGGCCTCGTCCTGCATGACGTAGGCGAGGATCTGCTTGGGCAGCGGCTTGTCGGTGGTGTCGCGGATCATCCCGAAGGCGGCCAGCGCCAGCCCCTCGATGAGGACCTGCATACCGAGGTAGGGCATGTCCCAGCGGGAGTCGCGCAGGGTGTCGCCGAGGAGCGACTGGAGGTTGTCGTTGACCGGGTAGAGCATCCCGATCTTCTCGTGGAGGAACCGCCCGTAGATCTCGGCGTGGCGGGCCTCGTCCATGGTCTGGGTGGCGGAGTAGAACTTGGCGTCCATGTCCGGTACGGACTCCACGATGCGGGCGGCGCAGATCATCGCGCCCTGCTCCCCGTGGAGGAACTGGCTGAACTGCCAGGAGGCGTAGTGCCGCCGCAGCTCGGCCTTGTCACGCTCGGTCATCCGCGCCCAGTGGCGCGTGCCGTGCAGGGTCAGCGCCTCGTCCGGGGTGCCGAGGGGGTCGTACGGGTCGACCTCCAGCTCCCAGTCGATGCGGCGGGCGCCGTCCCACTGCTTGTCCTTGCCCTTCTGGTACAGGGAGAGCAGGCGGTCGCGGCCTTCGTCGTACTCCCAGCTGAAGCGGGCGGCACCCGTCGCCGGGACCTGCCACAGGGGGTCGGAGGGGGGTTCGGTGTAGAGATCGCGAGTCGACACGGCGGCACTCCTCCACTCGGTCCGGGGGAGGCGTGCCGCCGGGCCGGGCGGCAGCGCCCGCTCGCAGGCTCACACGCCCGGGGGGCGTGGTCAACCAGGCGTGCGAGGGGGATTTGCGGCGCTCGGCCGGGCGCCGGGGGTGCGCTGTAACCCTGGGTTACCCCCAGGTCGGGGTGGGGTGTCCTCAAGCGCCGGCCTGGCTCGGTGGCCTCAAGCGCCGGCCGGGCTTGGTTGGCCTCAGACGCCGGCCCGGCTGTGACGGGGCTGAGGTGGCACCTCTGCCACCGGTCACCGATGGCCTCAATCGCCGGCCGGGCTATTGATAGCCCGGCCGGCGATTGAGGCCACTCAAGCCCGGCCGGCGATTGAGGCCACTCGAGCCCGGCCGGCGTTTGAGGCCACCGAGCCCGGCCGGCGTGTGAGGCCCCCCCTCAGTACCGGGCGACGGCCGCCACGCGGCCATCCCCCGTGAGGGTGCCGTCGGGGACGAAGCGGACCTGGGCGTCGCCGTCGAGGGCGGTTTCGACGAGGGTGTCGATGATGTCGGTCTCGGCCGACAGCCCGACCTCGATGTCGATCGGCGGCTCGGTCTCCTCGGGCACCTCCCCGAGATGCAGCCGCCCCTCCTCGTCCACGTGGCCCACGGCCACAAAGCTCTCCTCGACGAGCAGCAGGGACACCCTGCGTTCCGCCACCATCGTCCACACCTCGGGCAGCCCCGAGGTGAACCGCTTGGCGCTGCGGGCGTCGTCGAGGGCGGCCATGTCCCGGCGGACCAGCTCCTTGAACCACTCCTCACGGGCGGGTGCCAGCCGCTCCGCCAGCCGGGGCCCGGTCTCTGTGTCCTGCCCGGCCAGCTCCAGCCGCCCGGCCAGTTCGGCGGCGTGCCGCGAGACCGCTTCGAAGCGGGGCAGCACCTCGGACCCGCCGACCACGAAGAGCGGCAGCGGCTGGGCGTCGAGCGCCCGGGTCAGCCGCTCGTCCACGTCCGTCATGTACTGGCGGACGCGCTCCTCGCGGATGGCGCTGGGGCTGCGGCCGTAGAGCGGACCGGGGATGGCGTCCTCCGGGTCCGGGATCTCCGGCGGGGCCGGGAACCCGTGGTCCTCGACCTCGGTCAGCCGCTCCCCCTCGCCGACCCAGAGGCGGCTCATCTCCTGGTCGAGGACGAGGACGTAGTACGGGCGGGCGTGCAGGCGGGCGTTGACCATCGGGCTGGTCAGGTAGGTGTCCGAGAAGACGATCCGGGTGGGCACCTCCACCGGGGTGGTCAGCTGCCAGGTCTGCAGCTCCTCACCGGGGGCCACCAGCAGGAGCAGCCCGTCCCCGGCGTAGATGATGTCCTCGAACTCCTGGAAAGTCTCCTCCTTGAGGACCTCCTCCAGCTCCAGCCGGGCGTCCCGCTCGACCCCGGGGTCCTCGCGCAGCCGCTTGCGGGCCTCGGAGAGGAGGTTGCGCAGCCGGATGAAGTCCTGGTCGCGCTCGGGCCGGGCCCGGTGCGTCGGCATGAGCAGCGAGACCGCCGGGTAGGGCCGGGGCCTGCGCAACTCCTTCAGCACGGCCGGGGTCAGTTCGCTGGTGTGCATCGACGGCTCCCAGTGCGCTTCGGCGAAAGGTCCACTCCAGGGGAACACCGGCGGGGTGATCCCGCGACTCGCGTGCCCGAGGCCCAGGACGGAAAACGTGGCCCGCGCCGGTCTCCTCCCGCCGGTGCCGGTGCCGGGCGGGTGGGCGACACTGGGCGGGTGAGAACCGAGGACACCGCCTTCGTCGGAGGGCCGCTGGACGGCCGCGTACTGCCCGTGGTGACCGGGCTGACCGGCCAGGTCCCGGCCCGTTACGAGGTGGCCGTCCCCGAGGGCGGCACCCTGGTCTACCTCCGCGAACCGGCCGCCCGCGGCCGCCGCACCGGCATCGTGCGCGGCTGGCTGTACGTGTACGCGCCCGACACCCCGCCCGGCGGGCGCGGGGTGCGCTGGCCCTGGTCGAGGCGGGAGGGCCGCGACTGACCCGCGCCCGTGCGGCGGAACGGGTGACAGCGCCCCCGAGGTGGCCCAGCGCCGGGCGCGGGCCCGCCCCCGGACGCGCAGGCTCACAGGTGCGGGGCAGTACGCGCCCGACACCCCGCCCGGCGGGCGCAGGGTGCGCTGGCCCTGGTCGAGGCGGGAGCCCCGCGACTGACCCGTGCCCGTGCGGCGGAACGGGTGACAGCGCCCCCGAGGTGGCCCAGCGCCGGGCGCGGGGCCGCCCTCGGACGCGCAGGCTCACAGGTGCGGGGCGGAGGGCCTGCCCCGCACCGGGAGGTGCGCGGGTGTCGGGCAGATGGAGGGCGGCCACGACCGCGGCGCTGGCGGCGCTGGCGCTGGGGGCGGCACCGGGAGCTCCGGCGGCCCCCGATCCGGCGGGCGGCAGCCCCGCCCAGCTGCTGACGGAGCTTCAGCGGCTCCACCGGGAACTGGGCGAGGCCACCGAGACGTACCAGGCGACCGCCCGTACCCTCGCCGAGCGGCGGGCCCGCAACAAGCGCCTCGGCACCGGTCTGGCCAAGGCCAGGGTCGCGCTGGCCGAGGGGCGGGACGCGGCGGGGCAGCTGGCGCGGCGGCAGTACCAGGGGGTCGTGGAGGTCTCCCCCACGCTCCGGCTGCTGCTGGCCGCCGACGCGCAGGGCGCCCTCGACCAGGAGCACGTGCTGCGCCGCGCCGCCCGCGACCGGGTGGCGACGGTGGAGCGGCTGACCGCCGCCGAGCGTCGCGCCTCGGGGCTGGCCCGTCAGGCGCGGGCGGCCCTCGACGAGGAGCAGGTCCTGGCGGCCCGGCAGCGCGCCCAGCACCAGGCGGCGCGGGAGAAGCTGGACGAGGTGACGGCGCTGGTCTCCTCCCTCTCCCCGGACCAGCTCGCCGAGGTGGACGGGCTGGAGGCGGAACGCGGCGAGGAGGCCGGGCGGAACCTGGTCGCCGCGGGCGGCCTCAGCTCGGCCTCGGCGGTGCCGACCCGGCGCGGGGAGCGGGCGGTGCGGTTCGCGGTGGACCAGATCGGCAAGCCGTACGTGTGGGGCGCCGAGGGCCCGGACTCCTACGACTGCTCGGGGCTGACCCAGCGGGCCTGGGCGTCGGCGGGCACCGGGGTACCGCGCACCAGCCAGGAGCAGTGGGCCGAACTGGACCGGGTCCCGCTCCGCGAGCTCCGCCCCGGCGACCTGGTCGTCTACTTCCCCGAGGCCACCCACGTCGCCCTCTACCTCGGCGACGGCCTGGTCGTCCACGCCCCCCGCCCCGGCGCCGCCGTCAAGGTCTCCCCCGTCGCCGCCAACCCGGTCCTCGGCGCGGTCCGCCCCGACCCGGACGGGCCCCCGGTCCCGGAGTACGAGCCGCCGACCTTGCCGGAAGGCGCACGCGAGGGCTCGGACACGGGGTACGCGCAGAAGGCGCCGCCGGAGAGCTGAGGCGCTGCAGGACGGCCCCATGGACCGCGCACGGCGGCATGATCCGGGTGCGGCTCCACCTCCGGCCCGCCTGGGAGACACGTCCCGGCACACGGATCACGATGCACGAGGACAGCACGGTGGCGGGCACCGCGGTCGTACTGGAGGTGCGGCCCCCGGCTCAGCGTCGGCTCCCCGACGACCCACCGGGGAACGAACCGTCCACGAAGGGGTGTCGGTAGGCGTACCGGGCGACGTGGGCCTGGTCGCGGTGGGCCTGCTCGATGAGGAGCCCGTCGGCGTTGTACGTGGTGCGGTTGCGACGGCGCAGCACGGTGACGGCGGAGAGCAGGGCCGCGCCGAACATGAGCACGAGAAAGACGACGACACTGACCATGTGAACCCCCGTCACACACCCCGGCCCGCAGGCACCGGCCGGGTCCGGGCACCAGCGTCACAGAGGAGACCGGGCGCGTAAAGAGAACGTAAAGACGCGTGGCGCGAAATGATCGTCTTTACGCCGAGAGCCGCCCCCGGAGGCGTTCCGGTGGGCGGCTCTTCGCGTCGTGCTCGGGGGCTTCGGTCAGGCGGCGTCCGCCTGGGCGACCTCGGCCAGGTACGCCTCCGTCTTCTCCGGGTCGAAGAAGAAGTTGTCGAAGTCGGCCGGGTTGTCGAAGCCGTTGGCGAAGCGGTCGGCGACCTGCTGGTACCGCATGCCGGAGCCGATCAGCTTCAGCACGTGCTCCGGCGGGACGCCGAGCATGGCGTTGGTCCACTTGACGACGTGCTGGGCGGTGTTCCAGTAGCCGTCGAAGGTGGCCTGCATCCACTCCTCGTCGAACGGGCGGTCGCCGTGTCCGAGGATCGAGGAGAGGTACGAGGCCGCGCACTTGGAGGCCGAGTTGGAGCCCTGCCCGGTGATCGGGTCGTTGGCGACGACCACGTCCGCGACGCCGAGGACCAGGCCGCCCGAGGGGAGCCGGCCGATCGGCTTGCGCACGGTGGGCGCGTACCGGCCGGCGAGGGTGCCGCCCGCGTCGGTCAGCTCGACCTGGGTGGAGCGCGCGTACTCCCAGGGCGTGAACTTCTCCATCAGCTCCAGGGTGAGCGCCAGGTGCTCGGAGGGGTCCTTGATGCCCTTGAAGGCGTCGAGGGGTCCGCCGGGTATGCCCTCCCAGAAGAGGATGTCGGCCCGTCCGGAGGTGGTGTAGGTCGGCATCACGAAGAGCTCGCCGACGCCGGGGACGAGGTTGCAGCGGACCGCGTCGAAGTCGGGGTGCTCGGGGCGCGGGCCCATGCCGTGCACGTAGGCGACGGAGAGGGCGCGCTGCGGGGTGGTGAACGGGGAGCGCGAGGCGTCCCGTTCGAACATCGAGACCAGTTCGCCCTTGCCCGCCGAGACCATGACCAGGTCGTACGTGCGGGCGAAGTAGTCGAGGTCGGAGACGGCGGCGCCGTGGATGACGACCTGGCCGCCGCGCTCGGCGAAGGTCTCCATCCAGCCGGCCATCTTCACCCGCTGGTCGACGGACTGGGCGTGGCCGTCGAGCATGCCGACCCAGTCGACGGCGCGCGAGGAGTCGGGGCCGGCGACGGAGACGCCGAGCCCCTTGATCTTCGGGGCCTGCGACTCCCAGAAGTTGGCCTGTATGTCCCGCTCGTGCTGGAGGGCGGTGTGGAACATGCACTGGGTCGACATGACCCGCCCGGTCCGGATCTCGTCGGCGGTGCGGTTCGACATGAGGGTGACCTCATAGCCGTTGGCCTGGAGTCCGAGGGCGAGCTGGAGCCCGGACTGGCCGGCTCCGACGATCAGTATTCTCCGCATGGCGGGTTCTCCTTGCGTTGCGCGCGCCGCGGCCGGTCCGCCGCGGCGCGCCTGCTGCTATTCGGGGGTGACGTCGAGCGCGTGGCCGACCAGCGCGAGCAGCGTCTCGATGGCCGAGACCCGCATGCGGGCGTCCATGACGATCACAGGGATGTGGGGCGGCACTGTCAAGGCCTCCCGCACGTCCTCGGGCTCGAACTTGGTACTCCCGTCGAAGTGGTTGACGGCGACGACGTAGGGCAGCCCACAGCTCTCGAAGTAGTCGAGGGCGGGGAAGCAGTCGGAGAGCCGCCGGGTGTCGGCGAGGACGACGGCGCCGATGGCACCGCGGACCAGGTCGTCCCACATGAACCAGAACCGCTGCTGCCCCGGCGTGCCGAACAGGTACAGGACCAGGTCGTCGTCGAGGGTGATGCGGCCGAAGTCCATGGCGACGGTGGTCGTCGTCTTGTCCGGCGTCTCGCTGAGGTCGTCGGTCTCCTCGCTGGCCTGCGTCATCAGCGCCTCGGTCTGCAGCGGAGTGATCTCCGAGACCGTGGTGACGAGCGTCGTCTTGCCGACACCGAAGCCGCCCGCCACCACGATCTTGGTGGCTATGGGGGCCCGGGTCTTGTCCCGCTGCCAGGGCTGGAGGGTCTCCTCCGACTCGTCGGCGGGGAGGAGGTCAGAGACGGCGGAGTCCATTCAGCACCCTTTCGAGCAGTGCGCGATCGGGCTGGCCCGGGCCGTGCCCGTTGCCGTACACGCGGATCTTTCCCTGGTCGGCGAGGTCGCTGAGGAGCACTCTCACCACGCCGAGCGGCATCTTCAGCATCGCCGCGATCTCGGCGACGGTGCGCATGCGCCGGCAGAGTTCCACGATCGCCTGCATCTCGGGCATGATCCGGGCCGCGCCGAACGTGCCGTTGGGCAGTTCCTTGCGCTCCTCGGGTGCCTCCAGGGCGGCGACGAAGGTCTCCACGAGCAGGACGTGCCCGAACCGGGTCCGGCCGCCGGTCAGCGAGTACGGGCGGACGCGGGCGGGTTTACGCTCCCCGCCCCGGCGGGGCAGCTTGGCGGTGCTCACTTGGCGCTCTCCATCGACTGGCGAAGTTCACTGCGGAGTTCGGGGGTGAGCACGTGCCCGGCCCGGCCCACGAACAGCGCCATGTGGTACGCGACGATGCTCATGTCGCAGTCGGGGGTGGCGTGGACACCGAGCAGCGAGCCGTCACTGATGGACATGACGAAGAGGCTGCCCTCCTCCATGGCGACCATCGTCTGCTTGACGTTGCCGGCCTCCATGAGCTTGGACGCCCCGATGGTGAGGCTGCCGACGCCGGAGACGATGGTGGCGAGGTCGGCGCTGGACCCCTTGGGCCCCTGCGGGGCCTCTCTCGTGGCGGGCTCGTTTCTCCCCGGGTCGGAGGAGAGCAGCATCAGCCCGTCGGAGGAGACCACCGCGACCGAATTGAGGCCCGGCACCTCCTCCACGAGGTTGGTCAGCAGCCAGTGCAGGTTCCGTGCTTCTGAGCTGAGACCGTTCTGACGGGAAGTAGCGGATGTCGGACTGGACGCAGTCAACTGCGAGCCTCCTCGGCTGAGTCCCCCTGAGCTTCACCGGTTGGTCCTGACAGGCCGGGCTGCTCCGCGATCTCGGCTTCGACATCGCGGCGGCCGGCCTGGGCCCCCGAGTGGAATCCGCCCAGCCGCTGCCGCAGTTTCTCGGCGTCGACACCGCCGGCGCGCTTCTTCGGCGCGGCGGTCGGGGCGGTCAGCTTGGGGGTGCGCTTGGGCAGTCCCTTGTCCGTGACCCGATCGGCGGGTTCGGCGGGCTGCTGGTCGAGGGCCGGCCTGGGGGCCGGCACGGAGTCGGACGGGGCGGCTGCCTCGTCGCGGGTGCGCTCGTGCGCGTCGGGCCCTATCGCGTACGGACCCGGGGCGGCGGGCTCGTCGGCCTCGCGCCCATCCTCGGCGGCGGCCTTCTCGGCGGCCCCCGGCTCCTCGGCGGCGGGCTGCTCGCGGCGCGGGGAGGGGAGGTACAGCTCCATCGTCGTCTCGGGGGAGGCTGCCGGGGTCCCGGCGGCGGGCGCCTCGGCCTCGGGCACGGCCTCGGCGGCGGCCGGTGCGGACTCCTCGGCGAGGGCCGCGGACTGCTCGCCGGCCGGGGTGGCGGGCTCGGCCGGCGCCTCGGCGTCGGGCACCTCTGCGGTGGCCTCGGCCGGCTCGGTCGCCTCGGCCGCCTTGGCGGTGCCGGACCGGTCCGCGGGCTCGCCGCGTTCCCGTACGGCCTTCTCGGCGGCGGCGATGACCCGGTCGGTGGAGCCGCGGGCCAGCGAGTCGTCGTCGGGGGCGTCGCGGCGCGGGGCGGGCAGGACGTTGGAGTTGGCCTCGGCGTCGACGCCCGGCAGCTGGACCGGGGCGGAGCCGCCCGCGGTGTCGGCGGAGGCGGGCAGGGTGCCCGAGGGGGCGGCGGCCAGGATCGACTTGGGCAGCACCACGACGCTGGTGACGCCGCCCTGCTGCTGGGTGCGGAGCTGGACGCGGATGCCGTGCCGGGCCGCGATGCGGGCCACCACGTACAGGCCGAGCCCGAGGCCGCCGTCGCCGTCCGGCTCGTAGAGGCCGTCGGTGCCGACGTGGGCGAGGCGCTTGTTGAGTTCGGCGAGGCGCTCCTCGGCCATGCCGATGCCCTCGTCCTGGACGGAGAGCATGACCTCGCCGCTCTCCAGCAGCCAGCCGGAGACCTCGACCTGGGCGTCGGGCGGGGAGAACGAGGTGGCGTTCTCCATCAGCTCGGCGAGCAGATGGCTGAGGTCGTCGGCGGCGAAGCCCGCGAGGTGCGAGTGCGGGGGCAGCGTGGAGATGCGGATGCGCTCGTACCGCTCGGTCTCGCTGACGGCGGCGCGGGCGACGTCGACCAGCGGGACCGGGCCCGCGTGGCTGTGGCCGTGCTCGGCGCCCGCGAGGACCAGCAGGTTCTCGCTGTGGCGGCGCATCACGGTGGCGAAGTGGTCGAGCTTGAAGAGGGTGGCGAGGCGGTCGGGGTCCTGCTCGCTCTCCTCCAGGTTCTCGATCACCGTCAGCTGCCGCTCGACCAGGCCGAGCGAGCGCAGCGCCAGGTTGACGAAGGTGCCGTGGATGGACTGGCGGGCCCGCTCCAGGTGGGCGGTGGAGGCGGCCAGCTCCTTGCGGAGGGCGTCGCGCTCCTCGGCCATCGAGACCCGCTCGCCGACCAGGTGCTTACGGTCGGTCTCCAGGCCGGTGAGCCGCTCGTGCAGGCCGGTGAGGTGGGCGTGGAGGGCGTTGACCGAGCGGACGACCTCGGCGAACTCGTCGTTGCGGCCGGTGAACTTGACCGGCTCCTCGCCCGCCGGGTCGGCGGCGAGACGGGCGGTGCCCAGGCGCAGCACGGCCAGCGGCCGGGTCAGCGAGCGGGCCATGCCCATGCTCATGCCGACCGCGAGGAGCAGGCAGAGCCCGACCAGCCCGATCTGGATCTCCAGGGCGAGCACGTCCTCGTCGCGCTGCTCGGCGAGCTGCCCGGTGCGGGCCGCCGCCAGCGCGTTCTCCACGCCGCGCATCTGCTCGATGCGGGCGGTGAGGGCGGCGTCGACCTTGTCGGGCTTGAGCGCGGCGTCCTCGTCGGAGAGGGTCGGCGCGCTGGTGAGCCGCGCCAGGTACTTCTCGGCGGTGGTCACCTCGGGTCCGCTGACCGTGTTCCGGTACGACGCCTTGTTCTCCGGGGAGGCGCCCCGCTCGAACGCCGCCAGCGCGGCCCGCTCGGCGACCTGCGCCTGCTGGGCGGCGGCACTGAGGGCGTTGCGGGTCCTCGTCTCCTCGGCGGTCCCAGCCTGGGTCTGCACGGGCAGGCCGGTGACGGGGTCGACGCCGGTCTGCGAGGTGCTGCTCGGCACGGCGAGGGCGGCGAGCAGCAGGCCCCGGGTGGCGGTGGCCTGCTCGACGGCGCGGTCGAGGTCGTTGAGGGCGAGCCGGCCGGGGCCGCTGCGCGTGGGGAGCTTCGCGACCAGTTCCTGGGCGGTGCTGTGGAGTTCGTTGATCGCGGTCGCGTAGGCGTTGTGCGCGTCTAGGGCGTCGCCCTTGCCGGTCAGCGCCTGGCGGCGGACGGCGCCGATGGTGTCCAGGGTCTCCCGCAGGGTGTCCGGGGCGCCCTCGCGGATCTCCTCGACCTGCCGGTCCACCCGGGAGCTGCGCTTCTCGGAGAGGCCGCTGCCCTCGGGCCGTCCGGCCGCGATGTAGGCGGTGACCTCGTCGCGTTCGTCGGCCAGCGAGTGGGAGAGCGTCACCGCCTGCTGGGTCAGTTCGGAGAACTCCACCAGTTCCTGGGCGTCCGTGGCCTGCCCGGAGGCGGCGACGACCGACGGGACGCCCGCGCCCGCGACGGCGGCCGCGACCACCGCGACGGCGATGATCAGGCGGTTGCGCACGCGGGCCTTGCGTGCGGGACGGGCGGTGGTTTCGGGGGTCGGGGTGGCGGCTTCCGCCTGGTCGCCCGTCCGGACGTCCTTGCCCCGAGGCCTCTTCTTCTGCACCGGTGCTCGCATTCTTGACTCGTCTACCCAAGGGCCCGGGTGACGTCCTGTCAGCACGAGCTCCCTTCCGGAACGGCTCTCGACCCTCCCAGTGCGTGTGAGCAGTGGTCGCGCATCGTCTGCCGGGCCACCCGAAGGAGTGAACATCGACCGGGAGTTGGCGGGCAAGTCTCCCCCTCCCCCGCTGACGACGCACACGGGGCGCCGGTTGGACGTTACCGGTCCGCTTTGGCAGGATGCCCCGCCCCCGTAGAGCCGGAGTTGATCATTCCAGGTAAAACCCGGCGGCGTGGCCGAGCGGCCGTCACCTGCCGCCGCGGCCAGAGCCCATCATGCAGACTGAGCCGGTGCACATCGACCTGACAACGGAACCCGGGGCCCCGGATCACCCGAACGAGGACTACTGCTCGGTCGCGCTTCCCGCACACGGGCACGGGGGTTGCCTCGTGCTGTTGGACGGGGTGACGCCACCGGAGGGGGACGACGGGTGCGTGCACTCGGTCGACTGGTTCACCGCGCGGCTCGGCGGGGCACTGGGAGAACTGTCCGTTTCACAACGGGACATGACGCTGGAGGAGATCCTGGCGGAGGCCGTCGCGCGTACCGCCGGAACGCATCGTTCAACCTGTGACCTTTCTCACTCCCGGACGCCTCAGGCGACGGTGGTGCTGGCGCGTTGGGACGAGGAGGCCGTCGAACACCTCGTCCTCTCCGACTCCACGCTCCTGCTGGAGCGCGCGGACGGCACCCTCGTCCCGGTCCAGGACCCGCGCCTCGACACCCTCCCCTCCCCGGTGCCCGAACTGCGGGCGGCCGTGCGGGCGCTGCCCGGCCACACCCCGGCGGCCCGCCGCGAGGCCGCCGTCCAGGAGTACGTCGAGGCCGTCGAGGCACTCCGCAACGCCGAGGGCGGCTTCCACACGGCCGCCGCCGACCCCGCCGTCGCCCGGCTCGCCGTGACCGGGCGCACGCCGCGCGCCGAACTCCGGTCCCTGACCGCGATGACCGACGGGGCCACCCGCTGGGTCGACCGCTTCGGCGGCACCTGGGCCGGCACCCTCGACCTCGTCCGCACCCAGGGCACGGCCCACCTCGTCCAGGCCGTCCGCGACCTGGAACACGCGGTCCCCTCCCCCCGGGGCAAGCGGCACGACGACGCCACAGCCGTGCACGTCGCCTTCTGACCAGCTGGGCCGGCGCC
The DNA here is from genome assembly GCF_000719955.1 of Streptomyces albidoflavus. Taxonomy (GTDB): domain Bacteria; phylum Actinomycetota; class Actinomycetes; order Streptomycetales; family Streptomycetaceae; genus Streptomyces; species Streptomyces albidoflavus. Next base: position 116,496 of record NZ_JOII01000005.1, on the reverse strand, counting down.
CCGGCGTGGGGCGCGACTTGGCGATGTGGCCTCAAACGCCGGCCGGGCTGGAGTGTGTGGCCTCAAGCGCCGGCCAGGCTGATCTCCGGGCTGAGCTCCCCTCGGACCGTGCCGGTCACCGATGGCCTCAAACGCCGGCCGGGCTGTTGAGTGCGGCCTCGAACGCCGGCCAGTCTCAGATCACCCGTCGCAGCGGAGCGGAACACGAGCCCGGCCCAGCCACAGCCGGGGCACGCGGCCGCCCAAGCTCCACGACGACGCCGGAGAGCGAATCAGCTCCGGCCCCACCAGCAGCCCTCCCGACCCGAGGACTTGGGGCCGCAGCCCAATCGACGCCTGAGGCCACAGCCCAGCCCGGCCGGCGCCTGAGGCCACCCCACCCCTAGTTGGGTTCCGTCAGCACCCCGTTGAGGCGGCCGAGGAGCCGGGCCAGTTCGCCCACGTCGCGGCGGTCCCAGCCGGCGAGGCGCCGCACGTAGGCACTGCGCCGAGCCGCGGCCACCGCGGCCACGCGTTCGGAGCCGAGCGGTGTCACCCGCAAGAGGGACGCCCTGCGGTCCGCGGGGTCCACCGCGCGGTCGATGAGGCCCAGTTCCTCCAGCCCGCCGAGCTGCCTGCTGATGGTGGCCTTGCCGACGCCCATGTAGGCGGCGAGGTCGGTGGCCCGCTGGGGTCCGCCCTCGATGAGCCGGACGAGGAGTCCGTAGGCGGCCGGTTCGAGTTGCGGGTGGACCGCCCTGGCCAGTTCGCCCTGACCGGCCCTGGCCCGCCGGAAGAGGAGCGAGAGTTCGCGCTCCAGGGCCAGGAACTCCGCGTCCGCCTCGCCGTCAACACCCATGTACCGATTTCCGTCCCTGAAAGATTCCCCGCGCCGGGGCCGGTCCCCCCAGCTTGGCGCAGTCTGCCGCAGGAGTAGACCACCGGCGGGTCCTGGGCCCTCTTCCGCACCGCCGGTCCACGCGCGTAGCGTCAATACGGCATGCACACGTCACACATCTCCCGTCACGCTCGCCCACCGCCCTCGGAGGCCCCCCATGCGCGTACCCAGATCCGGAGCCCGCCCCTCCCGCACCACCGCGGCCGGGGTTCTCCTCGCCGCCCTCTCCCTGCTGTTCACCCTGCCCTCCGCGGCGCAGGCCGCCGACCGCCCCGAGCGGGGCGAGGCCCACATGGGCATGGGCGTGCTGGAGCACGACGGCCGCAGCGGGGCGCCCGGCGTCTCGCCGCTCGCCGAGCAGACGGAGGGCGTGGACGTCTCCAGCCACCAGGGGAACGTCGACTGGGCCGGGCTGTGGAACAGCGGCGTCAAGTGGTCGTACGTGAAGGCCACCGAAGGCACGTACTACAAGAACCCGTACTTCGCGCAGCAGTACAACGGCAGCTACAACGTGGGCATGATCCGCGGGGCCTACCACTTCGCGACGCCCAACACGACGAGCGGCGCCGCCCAGGCCAACTACTTCGTGGACAACGGCGGCGGCTGGTCCCGCGACGGCAAGACCCTCCCCGGCGTCCTGGACATCGAGTGGAACCCGTACGGCGACCAGTGCTACGGCCTGAGCCAGTCCGCGATGGTCAACTGGATCCGCGACTTCACCAACACCTACAAGGCCCGCACCGGCCGTGACGCGGTCATCTACACCGCGACCAGCTGGTGGACCTCCTGCACCGGCAACTACGCGGGCTTCGGCGCCACCAACCCGCTCTGGGTCGCCCGGTATGCCGCCTCGGTGGGCGAACTCCCGGCCGGCTGGGGCTTCTACACGATGTGGCAGTACACCTCCACCGGCCCGATCGTCGGCGACCACAACCGCTTCAACGGCGCGTACGACCGGCTCCAGGCGCTCGCCAACGGCTGAGCCCGAGCGGTCGGACGCCCCGCGTCCGCGCAGCCCGAAGAGGCCCGGTGACCTGGTCGCCGGGCCTTTTCCGGGTCGGGCGCGGGGTGCGGAAATCCTTCCGGGTGCGGGGCAACCGTTCGACTATGCACTCCATCTATACACGGCGTGAACACTCTGACGCACGCCGAGCCCCGCACCCGCCGCCCGCACCGCATCCGCCGTACCGCCGTCGCCGCCCTGGCGCTGGCCGCCCTCACCGCGCTCACCTCCTGCACGCCGGGGACCGTGGCGCCCGCCGACGAGCGGGCCCGGGCCCACGAGGCGGGCGGTGACGGGAAACCGGGGGCGCGGGTGAAGCTCGCGGGGGGTGAGGTGGACTGCGCGGTCGCCAAGTGCATCGCGCTGACCTTCGACGGCGGGCCGGGCAAGGACACCCCCGCCCTCCTCGACCTGCTGAAGCGCGAGGAGGTGCCCGCCACCTTCTTCCTGCTCGGCAGGAAGCACATCGAGAAGTACCCGGAGACGGTCCGCAGGATCGCGAAGGAGGGCCACGAGGTGGCCAACCACACCTGGAACCACCCGCGCCTGACCGAGATCGAGCCGGACGAGATACGCGAGGAACTCACCCGCACCCAGAAGGAGCTGGCGAGGCTGACCGGTTCCGAGCCGACCCTGATGCGCCCGCCGCAGGGCCGCACCGACGACACCGTCTCGGAGATCAGCAAGGAGCTGGGACTCTCCCAGGTGCTCTGGTCGACGACGGCTAAGGACTACGCGACCAACGACTCCGAGCTGATCACCGAACGCACCCTGGACCAGGCGGGCCGGGACGGCGTGATTCTGCTGCACGACATCTACCAGGGGACGGTCCCGGCGGTGCCGGGCATCATCCACGCGCTGAAGAAGGACGGGTACACCTTCGTCACCGTCCCGCAGCTGATGGCCCCGGCCAAGCCGGTTCCGGGCGCCATCTACCGCCCCTGACCCGCGGCCCCGGGTACGCCGAAAGGCCGGGCCCCCTCGGAGGGGGCCCGGCTCTTCGGACTCAGCAAGGTGGCCGCGCGCCGCCGGCTCAGGCGGCGGCCGGGACCGCCACGCTCGCCGGGGAGAGGGCGATCTCCAGCACCTGGCGGACATCGCTCACCGGGTGGACGTCGAGCCCTTCCAGGATCTCGGCGGGGACGTCGTCCAGGTCGGCCTCGTTCCGCTTGGGGATGACCACGGTGGTGATCCCCGCGCGGTGCGCCGCCAGCAGCTTCTGCTTGACGCCGCCGATCGGCAGCACCCGCCCGGTCAGCGAGACCTCGCCGGTCATCGCCACATCGGTGCGGACCAGCCGCCCGGAGAGGAGCGAGGCGAGGGCGGTGGTCATGGTGACACCCGCGCTCGGCCCGTCCTTCGGGACCGCTCCGGCCGGGAAGTGGATGTGCGCACCCCGGTCCTTCAGGTCGGCTACGGGCAGCTCCAGTTCGGCGCCGTGCGAGCGGAGGAAGCTCAGCGCGATCTGCGCCGACTCCTTCATGACGTCGCCGAGCTGGCCGGTCAGGGTCAGGCCGGACGCGCCCGTCTCCGGGTCGGCCAGCGACGCCTCGACGTAGAGCACGTCGCCGCCCGCGCCGGTGACCGCCAGTCCGGTGGCCACGCCGGGCACCGAGGTGCGCCGCTCGGCCGGGTCCTGGGCGGACTCGGGCACGTGGTGCGGCCGGCCGATCAGGCCGCGCAGGTCGGCGTCGGTCACCGTGAACGGCAGCTCCCGCTCGCCCAGTTCGTGCTGGGCCGCGACCTTGCGCAGCAGCCGGGCCACGGAACGCTCCAGGTTCCGCACGCCGGCCTCGCGGGTGTACTCCCCGGCGAGCTTGCGCAGCGCCGAGTCGGCCAGTTCGACCTCGCCGGGCTCCAGACCGGCCCGCTCCAGCTGGCGCGGGAGCAGGTGGTCGCGGGCGATGACGACCTTCTCGTCCTCGGTGTAGCCGTCGAGGCGGACCAGTTCCATCCGGTCGAGCAGGGCCTCGGGGATGGATTCGAGGACGTTGGCGGTGGCGAGGAAGACCACGTCGCTGAGGTCGAGTTCGACCTCCAGGTAGTGGTCCCGGAAGGTGTGGTTCTGCGCCGGGTCGAGGACTTCGAGCAGCGCCGCCGCCGGGTCGCCCCGGAAGTCGGAGCCGACCTTGTCGATCTCGTCGAGCAGGACCACCGGGTTCATCGAGCCGGCCTCCTTGATCGCCCGCACGATGCGGCCGGGCAGGGCGCCGACGTAGGTGCGCCGGTGGCCCCGGATCTCCGCCTCGTCGCGGACGCCGCCGAGGGCGACGCGGACGAACTTGCGGCCCATGGCGTGGGCGACGCTCTCGCCGAGCGAGGTCTTGCCGACGCCGGGCGGGCCGACGAGGGCCAGCACGGCACCGCCGCGCCGTCCGCCGACGACGCCGAGGCCCCGGTCGGCGCGGCGCTTGCGCACCGCGAGGTACTCGGTGATCCGCTCCTTCACGTCCTCCAGACCCGCGTGCTCGGCGTCGAGCACGGCCTGGGCGCCGGGAATGTCGTAGGCGTCCTCGGTCCGCTCGGTCCAGGGGAGTTCCAGGACGGTGTCGAGCCAGGTCCGTATCCAGGAGCCCTCGGGGCTCTGGTCGGAGGCCCGCTCCAGCTTCTCGACCTCCTTGAGGGCGGCCTCGCGGACCTTCTCGGGGAGGTCGGCGGCCTCGACGCGGGCGCGGTAGTCGTCGCTCTCGTCCTCCTCGCCCTCGCCGTTCAGCTCACGGAGCTCCTTGCGGACGGCGTCGAGCTGGCGGCGGAGCAGGAACTCGCGCTGCTGCTTGTCGACGCCCTCCTGGACGTCCTTGGCGATGGTCTCGGCGACGTCCTGCTCGGCGAGGTGCTCGCTGAGGTGCTCGGTGGCGAGCTTGAGGCGGGCGACCGGGTCGCCGGTCTCCAGCAGGGCCACCTTCTGCGCGGTGGTCAGGAAGGGCGAGTACCCGGCGTTGTCCGCGAGGGCGCCGGGGGTGTCGATCTGCTGGATGCGGTCGACCACCTGCCAGGCGCCGCGCTTCTGCAGCCAGGAGGCGGCCAGCGCCTTGTACGCCGTCATCAGCTCGGTCACCGAGCCGGGCAGCGGCGAGGGCACCGTCTCCTCGACGGGCGTCCCCTCGACCCAGAGCGCGGCCCCGGGCCCGGTGGTTCCGGCCCCGATCCGCACGCGGCTGCGGCCGCGCACCAGCGCGCCGGGGTCGCCGTCGGACAGCCGTCCGACCTGTTCCACGGTGGCGAGGACGCCGACCGCGGCGTAGGTGCCGTCGACCCTCGGGACGAGCAGCACCTGCGGCTTGCCCCCGCCGGGCCCGGCCGCGGCCTGCGCGGCTTCGACGGCGGCCCGTACATCGGTTTCGTTGAGGTCCAGTGGCACGACCATCCCGGGCAGCACCACTTCATCGTCGAGCGGCAGCACCGGAAGAGTCAGCGGTGTGTTGGCCTGGGACTCAGCAGCCATGATCTCCCCTTCGGCAGTCAAGTTGAGCTATACCGGCTCAATGCTTCTGCGCCGCCAGGTGTTCCCCAGGAGCTGTTCGCTGTGAGCGAACCGACTCCGGGGCCGCGCGGGACCGCCCGGACGGACCTCCGCCCTCGCCCTGGGCAACACCGCCGCGACTCCGCGGATTCCTGCCGGGCGGCAGCGCGCGAAATGCCAGGCCGGAGGTGTTCCGGGCGGCGGGCGGGGGCCCGTAACTGTACCTTCCGTAAGGTACAGTTACGGTGCTCGTGACGGACCGGTGGAAGGCAGGGCGGGGCGGGATGGCGGAGAGTGCGCGGCGGCGGTGGCTGCTGCTGGCGGTACTGAGCGCGGGGCTGCTCCTCATCACGCTGGACAACTCGATCCTGTACGCGGCGCTGCCGACGCTGGTGGAGGAGCTGGGGGCGAGCAGCGCGCAGAGCCTGTGGATCATCAACGCCTATCCGGTGGTCATGGCGGGGCTGCTGCTGGGCAGCGGGACGCTGGGCGACCGGGTGGGGCACCGGCGGATGTTCCTGACCGGGCTGGTGGTCTTCGGGGCGGCCTCGCTGGCGGCGGCGCTCTCGCCGACGCCGGAGGCGCTGATCGCGGCGCGGGCCTTCCTCGCGGTCGGGGCGGCGGCGATGATGCCGGCCACGCTCGCCCTGATCCGGGTCACCTTCGCCGACGAGCGGGAGCGGAACGTCGCCATCGCCGTCTGGGGAAGCCTGGCGATCGTCGGCAGCGCGCTCGGGCCGATCGTCAGCGGGCTGCTGCTCCAGAGCTTCTGGTGGGGGTCGGTCTTCCTGGTCAACGTGCCCGTGGTCGTGGTGGCGGTGGTGGCCACCCTGGTCCTGGCCCCGGGCGGCGGCGCGGACCCGGGCAAGCACTGGGACCTGGTCTCCTCGTTGCTGGCGCTGGTGGCCCTGGTCGGCCTGGTCTTCGCGATCAAGGAGACCGCCAAGGCCACCCCGTCCCCGGTGGCGGCGGGCGTGGCGCTGGTGGCGGCGGCGGCCGGCGGGTGGGCCTTCGCCCGGCGCCAGCGTCGGCTGCCGGACCCGCTGCTCGACTTCGCGATCTTCCGGAACCCGGCGTTCCTGTCCGGGGTGCTGGCCGCGGGGTTCTCCATGTTCGCCGTGGCCGGGCTCCAGCTGGTCACCACCCAGCGCTTCCAGCTGGTGGAGGGGTTCACGCCGCTGCGGGCCGGGGTGCTGGTGGCCGCTGTCGCGCTGGGCGCGCTGCCGACCGCGGTGGCCGGGGGCGCGACCCTGCACCGGATCGGGCTGCTGCCGATCGTCGCGGGCGGGCTCGCCCTGAGCACCGTCGGCACCGTGCTGGTCCTGCTCCACTTCGACACCAGCATGCCGCTGCTGGTGACCGGGCTGCTGATCGCGGGCGCCGGGCTGGGCGCGGCCATGTCGGTGGCCTCCAGCGCGATCATGGGGAACGTGCCGGTCCGCCGGGCCGGGATGGCCTCCTCGGTCGAGGAGGTGTCGTACGAGTTCGGCAGCCTGATCGCGGTGGCGCTGCTCGGGAGTCTGCTGTCGGCCGTCTACTCGGCGACGGTCCGGCTGCCGCCCGGCACGCCCGAGGAGGCGCGGGACAGCCTGGACGCGGCGCTGGCGCTGGCCGGGCAGGGCGCGGAGGGCGACGCGCTGGTGGCGGCGGCCTCGGAGGCGTTCGACGGGGCGTACGGGGCGGTGGTGCTGGTGGTGGCCGGGGTGCTGGCGGTCGGTACGGTCGCCACCGGGGTGCTGCTGCGCCGCCACGGTCCCGGCTCCGCGCTGTCCGGCCCCGCCTCCCACTGACCCCGTCCTCCACCACGGCCCAGGAGCACCATGCGTACCAGCAAGCGGACCCAGATCCTCGACGCGGCGGCCCGTCTCGTGCAGCGCGAGGGGGTCAAGAGCGTCACCTTCGACGCGGTGGCGGCCGAGGCGGGGCTGACCAAGGGCGGGCTGCTCTACCACTTCGCCAGCCGCGAGGAGCTGGTCCGCGCGATCCACCAGCACCTGGCCGACCGCTGGGAGGCCGACCTGGTGGCGGCGGCGGGGAAACCGGCCGCCGAGGCGAGCCCCGCCGAGCGGCTGGCCGCGTACGCCCGGGTCACCACGCAGAGCGCGACCCGCGCCGAGCTGCTCTTCATGGTGGAGGGGTCGACCACGCCCGAGCACGCCGCGCCGTGGGACGCGGTGATGGAGCGGTGGGCGCCGCCGGCCGCGGGTGCCGCGAGCGATCCGGAGGCGCTGGACCGGTTCGTCACCCGGCTCGCCGCCGACGGGCTGTGGCTCTACGAGTCGGTGACCGGGCAGCGGCTCGACGCGGGGCTGCGTCGGGCCCTGGCGGAGCGGATCGCCTCGGGGCGCGAGAGGGGCTGAGAAACGACGGCGGGCCCGGCCGTGGTGGCCGGGCCCGCCGTGCGGGGCGTGCGGGCGGAGTCAGTCCGTGCCGGACTCGATGGCGGCGCGGTCGAGCGCCGTCTCCTCCTCGGAGGTCTCGCCGCGCGAGGCGATGGCCTCGGCGCCGCCCTGGTCCATGGCGCCGATCAGGCCGGTCGAGGCCGCCTGGGCGGCGCCGATCGTCGGGTGCTCGGTGCCGACGATGCCGATGCCCGCGTACTGCTCCAGGCGGGCGCGGGAGTCGGCGATGTCGAGGTTGCGCATGGTCAGCTGGCCGATGCGGTCGACGGGGCCGAAGGCGGAGTCCTCGGTGCGCTCCATGGAGAGCTTGTCCGGGTGGTAGCTGAGGGCGGGGCCCTGGGTGTCGAGGACCGAGTAGTCCTCGCCGCGCCGCAGCCGCACGGTGACCTCGCCGGTGATCGCGGAGCCGACCCAGCGCTGGAGCGACTCGCGGATCATCAGCGCCTGCGGGTCCAGCCAGCGGCCCTCGTAGAGCAGCCGGCCCAGGCGGCGGCCCTCGTTGTGGTAGGCGGCGACCGTGTCCTCGTTGTGGATGGCGTTGACCAGGCGCTCGTAGGCGAGGTGGAGCAGCGCCATGGCGGGGGCCTCGTAGATGCCGCGGCTCTTGGCCTCGATGACGCGGTTCTCGATCTGGTCGGACATGCCGAGTCCGTGGCGGCCGCCGATCGCGTTGGCCTCCATGACGAGGTCGACGGAGGAGGAGAACTCCTTGCCGTTGATGGTGACCGGGCGGCCCTGCTCGAAGCCGATGGTCACGTCCTCGGTGTCGATCTGCACCGACGGGTCCCAGAACTTGACGCCCATGATGGGGTCGACCGTCTCCAGGCCGGTGTCCAGGTGCTCCAGGGTCTTCGCCTCGTGGGTGGCGCCCCAGATGTTGGCGTCGGTGGAGTACGCCTTCTCGGTGGAGTCCCGGTAGGGCAGCCCGTGGGCGAGCAGCCACTCGGACATCTCCTTGCGGCCGCCCAGCTCGGAGACGAAGTCCGCGTCCAGCCACGGCTTGTAGATCCGCAGGTGGGGGTTGGCGAGCAGGCCGTAGCGGTAGAACCGCTCGATGTCGTTGCCCTTGAAGGTGGAGCCGTCGCCCCAGATCTGCACCCCGTCCTCCAGCATCGCCCGCACCAGCAGCGTGCCGGTGACGGCGCGGCCCAGCGGCGTGGTGTTGAAGTACGGGCGTCCACCGGAGCGGATGTGGAACGCGCCGCAGGCCAGCGCCGCCAGCCCTTCCTCGACCAGCGCGGCACGGCAGTCGACGAGACGGGTGATCTCGGCGCCGTAGGCGGTGGCACGGCCGGGCACGGAGGCGATGTCGGGCTCGTCGTACTGGCCGATGTCGGCGGTGTACGTGCAGGGGACCGCGCCCTTGTCACGCATCCAGGCGACGGCGACCGAGGTGTCGAGCCCGCCGGAGAAGGCGATGCCGACGCGCTCGCCGGTGGGGAGGGAGGTCAGGACTTTGGACATAGCAAGAGTATGCAACGGAACGCATGCTCATGCAACGTCTCCAGGTCGGAGCCTCACGGCGGCCCTCCGTCCGCATCATCGTGAACCGTCCGCGCCCCGCCCGTCGATAGAGGGGACGTGAGACTGTTCCGCCCCGTGGGGGCACCGGAGGAGAACGACGCGGCGCTGCTGCGCGCCGTCGCCGCGGGCGACCAGGCGGCCCTGGCCCGCCTCTACGACCGGCACGCCGGCTGGCTCCAGGTCCGTCTGACGCGCCGCTGCCCCGACCCGGAGACGGTCCGGGAGGTCCTCCAGGACACCTTCGTCACCGTCTGGCGCTCGGCCGGCGCCCACCGGGGCGGCGAGGCCGGCGGCTGGCTGTGGACCATCGCCGCCCGGCGGCTCGTCGACGCCCTGCGGGCACGCGAGCGCGCCGAACGGTACGCGCCGGTCCCCGCGCCGCCCGCCCCCTCGGCCGAGGACTGTGTCCTGGACGGACTGGACGGACTGGACGGACCGGGCGGCGTGGACGGCCTGGAGTTCGGCGACGTCGGCACCGCCCTCGGCCGGCTCGGCCCCGAACTGCGGGAGGTGCTGCGCGCCACCGTGGTCGACGGGCTGACCACCCGGGAGGCCGCCACCCTGCTCGGCATCCCCGAGGGCACCGTCAAGTCCCGTGCCCTGCGCGCCCGCAGGGAGCTGCGGGCGGCGCTCGCCCGCCTCGCCGGGGAACGGGGCGGCCCGCCCCGCCCCCTCGCCACTCCCCCTTCTTCTCCGCGCCGGCCCCTGGGAGGGACCGCATGACCGCGCACCGCCACCACCTCGACGCCGCGGCGGCCACCCGTTACGCCTCCGGGGAACTCCCCGAACCCGCCTCCTGGCAGGTCGAACGCCACCTGGAGGGCTGCGGCGCCTGCGCCGCCCGGGTCTCCGCCGCCGCCCACGCCACGGCCGCGGGGCCCACGCTGGCGGCGGTGCGCTCGGCGGTGCTGGCCGAGGTGGCGGGGCTCGCGCCCACGCCGGAGGCGCCCCCCGCTCCCGTCCGGGCACCCAGCCGCCGGGCCCGGCTGCGCTGGGCCGCCGGGCCCGCCCTGCGCGGCCCCTGGCCGCCGGCGGTCGCCGGGGTCTGCCTGGTGGCGCTGGTCCTGGCGCACGGCGGGGCGTTCCCCCAGGCGCGCACCGCCCTGCTGCTGCTGGCGCCGCTGCTGCCGCTCGCCGGGGTGGCCCTGTCGTACGGCCCGCACACCGATCCGCTGCACGAGCTGACGGCGACCACGCCGGGCGGCGGGCTGCGGCTGCTGCTGGTGCGCGGCGCGGCCGTACTGGCGGTCTGCGTACCGGCGCTGACGGTGGCCGGGGCGCTGCTGCCCGAGGTGGCGGGCGGGCCCGGGCCGGCGGCGTGGCTGCTCCCGGCGCTGGCGCTCACCCTCGGCGCGCTGGCCCTCGGCTCGTACCTGGGGTGCCGGAACGCGGTGGCGGTGGTCGGCGGCCTCTGGTCGCTCGGGGTGCTCGCCCCGGTGACGGTCCGGTACGGCGCCCTCCCCGCGGAACTCCTCGCCCAGGCCCTCACCCCCTGGTTCTCCTCCCCCGCCGCGCAGGCCGGGTGGGCGGGGGCGGCCGTGTGCTGCGCCGCCCTGCTCGCCGTGCGCCGCCATTCCTTCGACGCCTACGACCGACCGGAGTTCCCGTGACCACGACCACGATCCGGGTGGACGGGCTGCACGTCCGCCACCGCCGGACCACCGCCCTGGACGGGGTGGACCTGGAGTTCTCCACCGGCGTGCACGGGCTGCTCGGGCCCAACGGCGCCGGGAAGACCTCCCTGATCCGGGTGCTGGCGACCGCCGCCGGTCCCACGGCGGGCCGGGTGCGGATCCTCGGCCACGACCTGGCGGACCGCGCCGGACGCACCGAGGTGCGGCGCCGGCTGGGCTACCTGCCGCAGCACTTCGGCCACTACCCCGGCTTCACCGTGCGGGAGTTCGTCTCCTACATGGCCTGGCTCAAGGAGGTTCCGGCGGCGCTCGCCCCCGGGGCGGTGGAACGCGCCCTGGACCGGGCGGGGCTCACGGCCGACGCCGGCACCCCGCTCAAGCGGCTCTCCGGCGGCCTGGTGCGCCGGGCCGGGATCGCCCAGGCCCTGGTCAACGAACCGGCGGTGCTGCTGCTCGACGAGCCGACCGCCGGGCTCGACCCCGAGCAGCGGCTCGACTTCCGGGCGCTGCTGCGCGCCCTCGCCGAGGAGACGACCGTGCTCGTCTCCACCCACCTGGTGGAGGACGTGGCCGACGCCTGCTCGACCGTGACCCTGCTCGACGCGGGCCGCGTCGCCCTGCGCGACACCCCCGCGGGCCTGGCCCGCAAGGGCACCGAGGCGCCGGAGGAGTTGGGCGGCAACGCCCTGGAGCGCGGCTACACCCTCGCCCTGCGCGACCACCGCTCGGCCCCGGCCGGCGGAGGTACGCGATGAGCGCGCCCACCGCGACCCGGACCGCACCCGCTCCCCCGAACCCCGTTGCCGCGCCAAGCCCCTGGCGCAGCGAACTCCGGCGCGGGCTCGCCCCCTGGGCCGGGGCGGCCGTGCTGCTGACGCTCGCCGTGACGATGGGGACCAAGGCGGCCGAGTGGCAGGGCGACTGGGCCCGGACGCACGGCCTGCTGCGCACGACGACCATGCTCCTCCTCGGCCCTCTGGTGGCCGCCGCCGGCTGCCGGCAGGGCGGCCGGGAGCACCGCCGGGGCACCGGCGACCTGCTGCGCCAGGCGGTACGCGGACGCCGGGAGCGGGCGCTCACGGCACTGGCCCCGCTGGTGGCCTGCGTGGTGGCGGCCCAGCTCCTCGGCACGGCCGGGGTGTATCTGGCGACCTGGCCGTACTCCCTGGGCGGCGGGCTCACCTGGGGGCACGGGCTGCTGCACGTGGCCGACGCGGTGCTGGTGGCGGGGCTGACGGCGGTCGGCTTCGTGGTGGGGCGGGTGGTGACCTGGCGGGGGATCGCGCTGGTCCTGGCACTCGGGTGCTACCTGCTGCTCGGGGTCTCCGCGTACGTCGACACGCCCTTGGGCCGGCTGGCCCCCGCGCAGGAGCCGGGGGTGAGCGAGGGGATACCGGCGCTCTGGCTGGCGCCGGTGATCGCGGTGTGGGTCGGCGGCCTCGCGCTGGCCGCACTGGTGGGCCACCTCGCCCGGCGGAGACTGCTCGCCCTGGTTCCGTTGCTGGCCGCCGCGCTCGCCGGAACCGTACTGGTCCAGACCGGTGACGACGCCTGGCGGACGGACCCCCGTGCCCAGCGCCTGGTCTGCGACGACGGGACGCCCCGGATCTGCGTGACCGAGCGCCACCGGAACCTGCTCGCCCCCACAGGGGAGGCGCTGTCGGGGCTGCGGGAGCGGCTGGCGGGAGCGCCGGGACTGCCCGAGCGGTTCGTGGAGGAGCGGCGCGGGCACCGCGTGCGCCGGGACTCGGGGGAGGTGCCGCTCCCCTCCTTCACCCCGCTCGGCCGCACCGTGGTGCGCGGGGAGGTGGCCGACGAGGCGGTGTTCACGTGGGAGACGGTGGCGGGCCTGATCTCCCCGGACTGCCCGGACCCCTCCGGCGGAGCGCTGGAGGACGTGGTGTGGACCTACCTCGCCCCGGCCCACCGGCGGAACCTCAGCGATCCGGCGGACGCCCTGAAGCGGGCCGAGCGGTACCGGGGTGCCGAAGGTGTCGCCGAGACCCGCGCCGCCCTCAACAAGCTCGACCGCCTCCGCGCCCTGCCCGAGACCGAACGCGCCGCCTGGCTCGGGGCGTACCTCGCCGCCGCCCGGCGCTGCGACTCCGCGGCCCAGCCGGCCCTCTGACCGTGCGCGGGACGCCGCCCCACGAGGGAAGGGCGGCGCCCCGCGCACCCTGCCGCACCGCCCCTGCACCCCGCCCGGAGCCACCCTGAACCGGATTGGACCAGACCTCTGATGGCCATCGTCGCGACCACTGCCCCACCGCCCGTGCTCCACGCCCGCCTGAACCGCCTCGCCCCCGCCGCCGCCTGCCTCGCCCTGCTCCTCGCCGCCGCCTGGTGGAGCGGCGACGCGTCGGCGGGCTCCGGCGGTCAGGAGCCGGCCCCGCTCGCCGCCCTCGCCCCGGCGCTGGCCGCTGCCCTGGCCGTCGGCGCCTCGGCCTCGTACGGGCCGGAGGTCGAGGCGGGGACGGTGCGGGCCCGCTGGTGGCTGCGGCTCTGGCCGCTGCTGGCTCTGACCGTGCCGGCCGCCGCCCTGGTGGCCCTCGCCCCCGGCGCCGACGCCGCCGCGACCGTGCGGAACGCGGTCGGCGCGGCCGGGCTCAGCGCCGGCGCCTCGGTACTGGCCGGCGCCCCGCTCGGCGCGCTGCTCGGCCCGCTCCACGCGGCGGCGGTGTGGCTGGCGGCGCCGCCCGTCCACGGCCGCCGGTACGAGGTGATCGCCTGGCCCGCCGCCGGGGCCGGGGCTCCCCTGGCCTGGGCGGTCGCCTCGGCCGTGGGCGCCGCCGGGGTCGGGCTGTGGCTGGCGCGGGGGCCTCGTACGGTGCGGGCCGCCGTGGGGTGAGCCGGCCCGTACCCGGCCGGGTGGCCCCTGCCGAAACCGCTTGTCGCCGCCGTCGGCCCCGGCCAGGATGGTGCCACCCCCGCACACCGCGTCACCCGGAGGTCGCCGCCATGCCCGCCCCGCACCCCGCCCCCTTCGCCCCCGAGGAGACCGTCCCCGAGGTGCTGGACCGGCGGGAGGGCCCGTACGGCGAGGTGGTGCTGCGGCGGCACGGGGGGCTGCTCCAGATCATCGCCAACGGGACGTTCCTGATGGACACCTCCGACGGGCGGTCCGAGCGGCTGCTGGTCGACGCGGCCCTGGAGGCGCTCGGCGGGCGGGAGGCGCCCCGGGTGCTCATCGGCGGGCTGGGGGTCGGCTTCTCGCTCGCGCACGCGGCGGCCGGGCCGGGGTGGGGGCGGATCACCGTGGTGGAGCGGGAGCCCGCCGTCATCGACTGGCACACCGCGGGCGAGGCGCCCCCGCTGGCCCGGATCTCCGGCGCCGCGCTGGCCGACCCGCGTACCGAGGTGGTCCGCGCCGACCTGCTGGAGCACCTGCGCACCACCACCGCCACCTACGACGCGCTCTGCCTCGACATCGACAACGGGCCCGACTGGACGGTGACCGAGGACAACGACGGGCTGTACGCGCCGGCCGGCCTCGCCGCCTGCGCCGCGCGGCTGACCGACGGCGGGGTGCTCGCGGTCTGGTCGGCACAGCCGTCCGCCGTTTTCGAAAGAACATTGCGTAAATGCGGATTCCGGGCGGTCCGTACCGAAGAGATCCCCGTTGCCCGGGGCGTCCCGGACGTCGTGCACCTCGCTGTCAAGGCCGCGTAGCCCCGAGCCCTGTCCAGCCCTTACGCTGCTCACCATCCCCCGGATCTCCCCACGAGGTCCGGCATACCAACCAGGCGCACTTCCAGGGGCGGGCGATGGAGCACACACAGACCTCCCACAACGGCAATTCGGCGGCGACGCCGGGTGCACAGCGCCGGGTGCTGGTGGTCGAGGACGACACCACGATCGTCGAAGCCATTTCCGCCCGGCTGCGGGCCGAGGGCTTCCTCGTGCAGACGGCGACGGACGGGCCCGCGGCGGTCGACACCGCCGAGGCCTGGCAGCCCGATCTGCTGATCCTCGACATCATGCTGCCCGGCTTCGACGGCCTGGAGGTCTGCCGCAGAGTCCAGGCGCAGCGCCCGGTGCCGGTGATGATGCTCACGGCACGTGACGACGAGACCGACATGCTGGTCGGGCTCGGCGTCGGCGCGGACGACTACATGACCAAGCCGTTCTCCATGCGGGAGCTGGCGGCGCGCGTACACGTCCTGCTGCGCCGCGTCGAGCGGGCGGCGCTCGCGGCGGCCACCCCCCGCAGCGGCATCCTCCGCCTCGGCGAACTGGAGATCGACCACGCCCAGCGCCGGGTCCGGGTCCACGCGGAGGACGTCCACCTGACGCCCACCGAGTTCGACCTGCTGGTCTGCCTGGCCAACACCCCGCGCGCCGTCCTCTCCCGCGAGCAGCTGCTCGCCGAGGTGTGGGACTGGGCCGACGCCTCCGGCACGCGGACGGTCGACAGCCACATCAAGGCGCTGCGGCGGAAGATCGGCGCGGAGCGGATCCGCACCGTCCACGGTGTCGGCTACGCCCTGGAGACGCCGACGCCATGACCGGCCCAGCGGCCCCCCAGGGCGGGTACCGGCCCTTCTCCGTGAAGACGAAGCTCGGCGCGCTGGTCGTCATCTCCGTGCTGATCACCACCGGGCTGCTGATGGTGGCGGTCCGCACCGACACCGAACTCCGCTTCATCACCGTCTTCTCCATGATCGCCACACTGCTGATCACGCAGTTCGTGGCGCACGGCCTGACGGCGCCGCTGGACGAGATGAACTCCGTGGCCCGCTCCGTGTCGCACGGCGACTACACGCGCCGGGCGCGCGGGGCGGACCGCCGCGACGAACTGGGCGACCTCGCGCACACCATCAACCGGATGGCCGACGAGCTGGAGTCGCAGGACCTGCACCGCAAGGAGCTGGTCGCCAACGTCTCGCACGAGCTGCGCACCCCCATCGCGGCGCTCCGCGCGGTGCTGGAGAACGTCGTGGACGGCGTCTCGGCGGCCGACCCGGAGACGATGCGCACCGCGCTGAAGCAGACCGAGCGGCTGGGCCGGCTGGTCGACACCCTGCTCGACCTCTCCCGCCTCGACAACGGTGTCGTCCCGCTGAAGGCCCACCGCTTCGAGGTCTGGCCCTACCTCTCCGGGGTGCTGAAGGAGGCCAACCTGGTCGCCTCGCAGCGCCGGACCACCTCCGGCTCGGGCAACCACAGCCGTACCGACGTCCACCTCATCCTGGACGTCGAGCCGCTGGACCTGACGGCCTACGCGGACGTGGAGCGGCTCCACCAGGTGGTCGCCAACCTCATCGACAACGCCGTCAAGCACTCCCCGCCGAGCGGCGCCGTCACTGTCCGTGCCCGCCCGGGCCAGGGCGCCCAGTCGCTGGAGCTGGAGGTGCTGGACGAGGGGCCGGGCATCCCCGAGTCGGAGTGGCACCGGGTCTTCGAGCGGTTCAACCGGGGCAGCGCGGCCAAGCCGCACGAGCCCGGCGCGGACGGCGGGACGGGGCTCGGCCTGGCCATCGCGCGGTGGGCGGTGGATCTGCACGGCGGGCGCATCGGGGTCGCCGAATCCGCACGTGGCTGCCGTATTCGCGTCAGCCTGCCGGGGCTGCCCGAAGCACACGGTTGACCCCCGAGTGGCGTACTGTTCATAGCGGTAACGCAGTAACGACGTGCCAACTGACAGGGATGCGGGCCCGAGGGACCGCGGCCGTGCACGGAGGCGTCCGGGCTGGAGGGAAATCCCGCTTGTTTCCCGCCAATCAGAGACCCGAAACACGGGATCTGGTGTGACTTTCACGACGGATGCCCGGCCCGGCCTGCACCTCTCGGTGACGAAGGCGTAGCCTTTATTCCCGCTGTCCACCACCTTGTGAAGCGGAAGAGGGCGGTTGCCGCCGTGTCGCCACAGTCCCCCAGTAATTCGAGCGTCTCGACCGACCAAGCGGGGCAGGGCAAGAGTCCTGCCGCCGCGTTCGGGTCGAACGAGTGGCTCGTCGACGAGATCTACCAGCAGTACCTCCAGGACCCGAACTCGGTAGACCGAGCCTGGTGGGACTTCTTCGCCGACTACAAGCCCGGCGGGGGTGGCACGGCTCCCGTGGAGACCGCAGCCCCCTCGGCCGCGACCCCGGTCGCGCCGGCCAAGCCCGCTCCGGCGGCCAAGGCCCCCGAGGCGAAGCCGGCTGCCGCGCCGGCCAAGCCCGCCGAGCAGGCGCCGGCCGCCAAGGCCGCCCCCGCGAAGACGGCCCCCGCCAAGGCCGCTCCGGCCAAGCCCGCCGCGAAGGCCGCCGAGCCTGCCGCGCCCGCGGAAGGCCCGGAGTTCGTCACGCTGCGTGGCCCCTCGGCCGCGGTCGCGAAGAACATGAGCGCCTCGCTGGAGCTGCCCACGGCCACGTCCGTGCGCGCGGTGCCGGTCAAGCTCCTCTTCGACAACCGCATCGTCATCAACAACCACCTGAAGCGCGCCCGGGGCGGGAAGATCTCCTTCACGCACCTGATCGGCTACGCCATGGTGCAGGCCATCAAGGCCATGCCGTCGATGAACAACTCCTTCGCGCAGAAGGACGGCAAGCCGACGCTGGTCAAGCCCGAGCACATCAACCTCGGGCTCGCCATCGACCTGGTCAAGCCCAACGGCGACCGCCAGCTCGTCGTCGCGGCCATCAAGAAGGCCGAGACCCTCAACTTCTTCGAGTTCTGGCAGGCGTACGAGGACATCGTCCGCCGGGCCCGGGACAACAAGCTGACGATGGACGACTTCTCGGGCGTCACCGTCTCGCTGACCAACCCCGGCGGCATCGGCACCGTCCACTCGGTGCCGCGTCTGATGCCCGGCCAGTCGGTGATCCTCGGCGTGGGCGCGATGGAGTACCCGGCGGAGTTCCAGGGCACCTCGCAGGACACCCTGAACAAGCTCGGCATCTCGAAGGTCATGACCCTGACGTCGACCTACGACCACCGGGTCATCCAGGGCGCCGCCTCCGGCGAGTTCCTGCGGATCGTCGCCAACCTGCTGCTCGGCGAGAACGAGTTCTACGACGACATCTTCAAGGCGCTGCGCATCCCCTACGAGCCGGTCCGCTGGCTCAAGGACATCGACGCCTCGCACGACGACGACGTCACCAAGGCCGCCCGCGTCTTCGAGCTGATCCACTCCTACCGGGTCCGCGGCCACGTCATGGCCGACACCGACCCGCTCGAGTACCACCAGCGCAAGCACCCCGACCTCGACATCAACGAGCACGGGCTCACGCTGTGGGACCTGGAGCGCACCTTCGCCGTCGGCGGCTTCGCCGGCAAGTCGATGATGAAGCTCCGCGACATCCTCGGCGTCCTGCGCGACTCGTACTGCCGCACCACCGGCATCGAGTTCATGCACATCCAGGACCCGAAGCAGCGCAAGTGGATCCAGGACCGGGTGGAGCGCGGTCCGGGCAAGCCCGAGCGCGAGGAGCAGCTGCGCATCCTGCGGCGGCTCAACAGCGCCGAGGCGTTCGAGACCTTCCTGCAGACCAAGTACGTCGGCCAGAAGCGGTTCTCGCTGGAGGGCGGCGAGTCCGTCATCCCGCTGCTCGACGCGGTCCTGGACTCGGCGGCCGAGGCGCGGCTGGACGAGGTCGTCGTCGGCATGGCCCACCGCGGCCGCCTCAACGTCCTCGCCAACATCGTCGGCAAGTCGTACGCGCAGATCTTCCGGGAGTTCGAGGGCAACCTCGACCCGAAGTCGATGCACGGCTCCGGCGACGTCAAGTACCACCTGGGCGCCGAGGGCACCTTCACCGGCCTGGACGGCGAGCAGATCAAGGTCTCGCTCACCGCCAACCCCTCCCACCTGGAGGCGGTCGACCCGGTCATGGAGGGCGTGGTCCGCGCCAAGCAGGACATCATCAACAAGGGCGGCACGGACTTCACCGTCCTGCCCGTCGCCCTCCACGGTGACGCGGCCTTCGCGGGCCAGGGCGTGGTGGCCGAGACGCTCAACATGTCGCAGCTGCGCGGCTACCGCACCGGCGGCACGGTCCACATCGTCATCAACAACCAGGTCGGCTTCACCGCCGCGCCGGAGTCCTCGCGCTCCTCGATGTACGCCACCGACGTGGCGCGCATGATCGAGGCGCCGATCTTCCACGTGAACGGTGACGACCCGGAGGCCGTCGTCCGCGTCGGACGGCTCGCCTTCGAGTTCCGCCAGGCGTTCAACAAGGACGTCGTCATCGACCTGATCTGCTACCGCCGCCGCGGCCACAACGAGTCGGACAACCCGGCCTTCACCCAGCCGCTGATGTACGACCTGATCGACAAGAAGCGCTCGGTGCGCAAGCTCTACACCGAGTCGCTGATCGGCCGGGGCGACATCACCCTCGAAGAGGCGGAGCAGGCGCTCCAGGACTTCCAGGGCCAGCTGGAGAAGGTCTTCACCGAGGTCCGCGAGGCCACCTCGCACCCGGTGGAGCACGAGCCGGAGGGCCCCGAGGCGGAGTTCCCGGTCACGGTCAACACCGCGGTCTCCCCGGAGGTCGTCAAGCGGATCGCCGAGTCGCAGGTCAACATCCCCGAGCGGGTCACCGTCCACCCCCGTCTGCTGCCGCAGCTCCAGCGCCGCGCGGCGATGGTCGAGGACGGCACGATCGACTGGGGCATGGGCGAGACCCTGGCCATCGGCTCGCTGCTGATGGAGGGCACCCCGGTGCGCCTCTCCGGCCAGGACTCGCGCCGCGGCACCTTCGGCCAGCGCCACGCGGTCCTCATCGACCGGGAGACCGGCGACGACTACACGCCGCTGCTGTACCTCTCGGACAACCAGGCCCGCTACAACATCTACGACTCGCTGCTCTCCGAGTACGCGGCGATGGGCTTCGAGTACGGCTACTCGCTGGCCCGTCCGGAGTCGCTGGTGCTGTGGGAGGCCCAGTTCGGTGACTTCGTCAACGGCGCGCAGACCGTCGTCGACGAGTTCATCTCCTCGGCCGAGCAGAAGTGGAGCCAGCACTCCGGTGTGACGCTGCTGCTGCCGCACGGCTACGAGGGCCAGGGCCCGGACCACTCCTCGGCCCGCCCGGAGCGGTTCCTCCAGCTCTGCGCGCAGAACAACATGACGGTCGCCATGCCGACCCTCCCGTCGAACTACTTCCACCTCCTGCGGTGGCAGGTGCACAACCCGCACCACAAGCCGCTGGTGGTCTTCACGCCGAAGTCGATGCTGCGCCTGAAGGCCGCCGCGTCGAAGGCGGAGGAGTTCACGACGGGCGGCTTCCGCCCGGTCATCGGCGACGACTCGGTGGACGCCTCGCAGGTCCGCAAGGTCGTCCTCTGCGCCGGCAAGGTCTACTACGACCTGGAGGCAGAGCGGCAGAAGCGCGGCGTCACGGACACCGCGATCATCCGCGTCGAGCGCCTGTACCCGCTGCCGGGTGCCGAGCTCCAGGCGGAGATCGCCAAGTACCCGAACGCCGAGAAGTTCCTGTGGGCCCAGGAGGAGCCGGCGAACCAGGGCTTCTGGCCGTTCATCGCGCTCAACCTGATCGACCACCTGGACCTGGGTGTCGGCGCGGACCTCCCGGCGGCCGAGCGGCTGCGGCGCATCTCGCGTCCGCACTCCTCGTCCCCGGCGGTCGGTTCGGCCAAGCGCCACCAGGCCGAGCAGGCCCAGCTGGTCGCCGAGGTCTTCGACGCCTGATCCCGGCCCTGTACCGGCCTGAGGCCCGCTCCCGCACACGCGGGGGCGGGCCTCAGGGCTTTCCCGGGGACGGGGCGCCGGGCCGGGCTCAGGTGGAGTACGGCTCGAAGTCCCAGTACGGGCGGTTGCGGGAGCGGGCCGAGATGGTGTGGACGTGCTGGGCGCCGAGGACGGCGGCGAAGTCCTGGAGCGCCTCGTCCTCGATCTTCTCGGCGTCCTTGCGGCGGCGCAGTCCGCGCAGGTCGGCGGCGTTCGCGATACGGGCGGAGAGGGTCAGCGGGTGGGTGCGGCCCAGCGCCTCGGTGGCCCGGTCGACGGTGGCGCGGGAGAGTTCGGCGGCGGCCTCGGGGTCGCCGACGACATTGCGGACGGCGGAGACGTTGAGGGCGCAGCCCAGCGTCCAGGGGTGGAGTTCGCCGACGGCACGGGCCATGTCGGTGTAGGCCTGCTCGGCGTAGCGGGCGTAGTCGCGGCGCTCGCCGACGTTCCGCAGGACCAGGGCGTGGTTGGCGCGGACGCCGGCGACGAAGGGGTGGCCGGGGCCGAGCAGGGTGGTGTAGCGGTGCAGGACGGACTCGCTCAGTTCGCGGGCCTGGTCGACGTCGCCGTGCTCGCGGGCGTGGCAGCTCTGGGAGACGGTCAGGCGCAGGGTGAGCGGGTGGTTCTCGCCGACGGTGCGCTCGCAGCGGTCGAGGAGGTCGGCGAGGCGCAGTCCGGCCGCCTCGCGGTCGCCGAGGCGGTAGTGGCACAGGGCGAGGTTGTGCTCGGCGTCGAGGGTGACCGGGTTGTCGCGGCCCATCACGAGGCGCTGTTCGCGGACGTTCCTGGCCTGGAGGGACTCGGCGTCCTTGTAGCGGCCGACCAGGCGCAGGTCCAGGGCGTAGGAGTGCTCGGAGGAGAGCGTCCAGTTGTGGCGGGGGCGCAGGAGTTCGCGGCGGCGCTCCATCGTGTCCTTGTCGAGGACGAGCGCCCGTTGGTAGTGGCCGAGCAGGCGGAGCGAGACGGCGACGTTGTTGCGGGCGCTGAGGGTGCGGGAGTCCTGGTCGCCGAGGAGTTCGCCGTAGGCGTCCATGATCTCGGTGGAGAGCTGGTACGCCTCCTCGTAGCGGCCCAGGCCCCGCAGGTCGGCGGCGAGGCCGCTGGAGGAGCGCAGATAGGCGAGGTCGCGGGGGCCGTCCAGGGCGCGGAGCCGTTCGGTGGCGGCGCGCTCGATCGCCTCGGTGCCGGCGAAGTCGCCGCCGGCGCGCAGGAGGTTGGCGTAGTGGTGGACGAGGTCCCAGATGCGGGGGTGCTCGTCGCCGACGAGGCGCCGCCAGATCTCCAGGGTGCGCTCGCCGAGGGCGACGCCGGTCTTGTACTCGCCGGAGAGGTAGAGGTAGCGCAGACAGTTGAGGACGAGGTTCTGCACGGCCGGGTCGGTCGACTCCAGGGCCTGGGCGTGTTCGAGGTGGGGGACGATCTCGGCGTACCGGGGCCACAGGCGGGTGTCGGTGGGGCGGCCGGGGTCGGCGGCGGCCAGGGCGGCGCGGACGACCTGGGCGAAGGGGGCGCGGTCGGCCTCGGGCAGGTCGCGGTGGACGATCTGGTGGACCATGCGGTGGAGGTAGAACGCCTCACCGGGCAGGGCGGCGTCGTCGCCGGAGAACTCGTGGGAGTCGAGGCTGACCACGGAGTACTGGCGGAGCTGGTTGACGGCGCGGTTCCACAGCAGGGGGTCGCGGAGCAGCCCGGCGACCGGTTCGGGGGCCGCCTGGTGGTCGAGGTCGCGCAGGATGCGGACCGGGATGGTGCCGGGGGCGAAGAAGGTGCACAGGCCGAGCAGGGCGACGGACTCCGGGACGGTCTCGCGGAGCTTGTTGAGCAGTATCGACCAGGCGGTCTGGAAGGCGAGCGGGAAGTCCTGGGAGACCTTGACGATGTCCTGGTCGATGCCGCCTTCGAGGAGGGCGATGTACTCCTCGACGGAGAGGTCGGAGTCCTTGAGCCAGCCGGCCGTCTGGTCGAGGAGGAGCGGCAGGTCGCCGAGGGCCTCGGCGAGCTGCTGGGCGTCGGGGCCGCCGAGCCGGGGCGCGCGGCGCCGGACGAAGGCCACCGACTCGGCGCGGTCGTAGACGCCGATCTCCAGCATCCGGCTGTTGTGCTCGCCCCATTCGGGGTTCCGGGAGGTGATGAGGACGTGGCCGGGGCCGGTGGGGACGAGGTCGGAGATCTGGTGCGGCTCGTCGGCGCCGTCGAGGACGAGGAGCCAGCGGCCGTACGGGCGGCCCCGGCGCAGGGCGTCGCGGACGGCGCGGAGCCGTTCGCCGTACTCGGGGCCGGTGTCCAGCCGCAGCGCGGTGGCGAGTTCGGCGACGCGCAGCCGGAAGGAGGCGCGGCTCTCGGCGTCGACCCACCAGACGACGTCGTACTCGGAGCCGAAGCGGTAGACGTACTCGGCGGCGAGCTGGGTCTTGCCGACGCCGGGCATGCCGTGGAGGGTGACGACGCCGGTGCCGCGGGCGGCGTCCTGGAGGATCTGGTGGGCGTCGGTGAGGATGCGCTCGCGTCCGGTGAAGCGGGTGTTGCGGCGCGGTACGCCGCCCCAGACCTCGGAGGTGTCGAGGGGGAAGCGGGGGGCGCCCTCGGGGCTCGGTGCCTGTACCGGGGTGTCGGGCAGGCCGAGGCGGGCCAGGACCCGGCGTTCGGCCTCGTCGGCGCCGATGCCGGTGAGGTTGACGGCGGCGAGGGCGGAGGTGGCGGTGGGCAGGGAGCCGGTGGTGACCGAGACGGCGGCGAAGCGGCCGGGGTGGGTGGCGGCGACCTCGCGCAGCGCGGCGTTCCACTCCTCGTGGGTGCGGGGGCCGAGCTGGACGTACCAGCGGGAGAGGACGATCAGGACGGGGCCCGGGGCGAGGGTGAGGTCGCGGAGCGAGTCGGCGAGCGGCTCGCGGACGGAGGGGTCCCAGCGCTGGAGGACGACGCCGTGGCCGCGGCGCTCCAGCAGGCCGCCGATCCAGGCGGCCCAGGCGCGGTCGAATCCGGCGAAGCTGATGGTCACGGGCTGCGGGACACCGCCCCCGGGAGACGCCGCCTCCGGCGTGAGGAACTGACTCATGGGGCCTCTCCTGCTCCTCTGGGTGGGTCGACGGGCCGGACATCCTCCGTTCAACTTCCCACAATTGGAGCAGTGTTCACGGCCCCACACGGGTGATTCACGGAAGAAGATCAGGAAGGGTGCGTTCCGCCCTGGCGCTGGAGCCAGAGCGCCCGGGTGGTGGCGACGTAGGCGACGGCGCGGGCCAGGTGGTCGGCGGGCACCTCGGCGTGGGTGAGCCGGGTGTACGCCGTCACCATGCCCTCGGCGACGGTGCGCCCGGCGGGGGTGAGCGCGTCGGAGCCGACGAGGACCGGCAGGGCGGCGCCGACCTGCTCGCGGCGGCGGGCGTGTTCGGCCCAGGCCCGTTCGCGCCCGGGGCCCGGGGGCAGGGCGCGGGCGTGGCGGAGCCACCAGTCGGCGAGGGCAAGGTGGCTGTAGACGCCGTGCCAGAGCCCGTCGAAGGGGCGCGGGTCGGGCCGCCAGGGCGCGAAGTGGCGCGGGGCCGGGCCGGCGTGGTGGAGCGGGGTGAGGGCGGCGAGGGCGGCGAGCTTGATGTGCTGCGTCTCGTGGACGAGGGTCTCGGCGAAGCCGGCCGCGTCGGGCGGTTCGCTGCTCAGCACGGCGCCGAACGCCTCCCGCCGCGTCCCGCTGCAACTGCCCGGCGGCGGCTCCCCCGCCGTCTCCCCGCCCGGCGGCGCCAGCGGCACCAGGCAGCGCAGCAGGGTGACGGCCTCGCCGATCCGGTGCGGCCCGCCGTGGCCGAGCGCGGCGGCGGTGCCGGACCAGGACGCGCCCCAGCGTTTGCGGGCCAGGTCGTCGAGGTCGGTGATGCCGGTGAACCCGGGCTGGTCCGGGTGGTGCGGGACGCGGTACGGGTCGAGGTCGTCCAGGGGCACGGGGTGGCCGCCGGGCACGAGCGGCGGCAGGGCGTGGGCGGCGCGCCAGGCGGGGGACGCCGCCCAGGCACCGTGGCCGCGCTGCGGGCGGACGGTGACGGCCCGGGGACCGTCGGCGCGCAGGACGAGGCGGCCGCCGCTGTGGTGGGCGTCGACCGGGACGGTGCCGGGCCCGGTGCGCAGGGCGCCGAGGGTGGGCAGGGCGAGGGTGCCGCCGGTGGCGGTGAGCCTCAGCCGGAACGGCACCCCGGCGAGGACGGCCGCGGCGGCGGCGAGCGGGGCGAGGTGGGCCAGGGCGTGTGCGGCGGCGGCGGGGTCGGACGGGCCGGCGCCGGTGAGCAGGGCCAGGGCGCGTTCGGCCCAGGGGCCGACGAGGGGGGCGAGCAGCAGGGAGCGGACGGTGGCACCCCGGTCGGGTGTGGCGCGTTCGGCGGCCTCCAGCAGGGCCCAGCTCTCGGCGAGGCCGCGCCGGGCGGCGGGCGGGCAGCGGTCGGCGCCGGCCGCGTCGGCGGCGTCCAGGACGGCGCGCAGCAGCAGGAGCCGGCGCCGGTCCTGGTCGCGGGCGAGGAGCCGGAGGGTGGCCGGGGAGCCTTCGGTGCACCCCAGTTCGTACAGGACGTGGTGGGGGATCGGCTGGGTCACCGCGTTCCTCCTTCCCCGGCCGTGGTGGGGTCACGGGCCGGTCCGGTGCCGGTGGCGCGGGCCAGGGCTGCGGCCACGTGGTGGAGGAACCGCTGCTGGTCGGCGCAGTAGACGCTGGGGTGGCCGAAGCCCGCCCCGGCGCGGTGGCGGTGGGCGTAGTGGCCGCCGCCGCAGGCGTGCAGGAGGGGGCAGGCCCGGCAGTCGGCGGCGAGGGCGGCGGGGCCCGACTGGCGGGCGGCGATCCCGGGGTGGGTGAGGGCGTCGTCGAAGGGGTGCTCCGCGAGGGTGAGGCCGGTGGCGGCGGCGCCGGGGTAGGCCGACTTGAGCGAGTCGACCTGTTCGAGGGAGCCGTCGGTCTCGACGACCACGGCGGTGAACGGGTCGAGGCCGAGCGACTCGGTACCGGTCGGCAGGCCGAGCAGGGCGGCGACCGCCTCCTCGAAGAGCCGCACCCGGGTCTGCCGGCGCCCGGCCTCCCACCAGAGGTCGAAGACGGCGGCGAGCCAGTCGCCGTAGGGAGCGGGGGCGCCGGCCCGGGCGCGGGCGGGCGGGCCCGGCGGCGGGCGGAGTCCGGGGGGCGGGGCGCTCCAGTTGCCGTGCGGCAGCAGCAGGTCGACGGCGGGGGGCCGCAGCCGCAGCAGCGAGGTGTACACCTCGGCGGGGTCCTGTTCCGGGTCGACGACGAGCAGGATGCCCGCGTACGCCTCGGGGGCGTGCTCGGCGAGGAGGCGGGTGCCGCGAAGGGCGGCGGGCCAGGAGGGGCGCCCGGCGTGGTCGACGCGGGCGGTGTTGTGGCGGGCCCGGCCCCCGTCGAGGCTGACGCCGACGGCGATGCGGGCCCGGGCCAGGTCGCGGACGCGGGCGGCGGTGAGCAGGGTGGCGTTGGTCTGGAGGGTGACGCGCACCCGGGTGGGGGCGGGGACGCGGCGGCGGACCAGGGCGGCGAAGGCGGCGAGGCGGTCGGTGCCGGCCAGCAGGGGTTCCCCGCCGTGCAGGACGAGGGAGACGGCGGGCAGCCGGTGGGCGGCGGCGTGTTCGGCGATCCGGTCGGCGGTCAGCGCGAGCACCGCGTCGGAGGCGGCGGCCGGGCGGTCGCGCCAGCCGGTGTCGGGGCCCTCGTAGAGGTAGCAGTAGCGGCAGGCCAGGTTGCACCGCCCGTGCACCTTCACGATGAACTGGCGGAAGGGGTACGGGGGTCCGGCGTCCGTGGGCGGGCTCGACGGGCACGCTGATCGTGGCATCGGCACCCCCGTGTCGTCCGCCGCCCGTCCCGGGCACGGGCCGTTCCCCGCGCCCCCGGCCGGCCCGACCCGGATGGTGCCCGGTCCCCCACGGCGACGAAACCGGCCGCGCCCCCGCTGGCCTGTTGGCCCGGCCCGCACGGGGAAAGGTGGCCGAAAGAGGCGGCTGTGGAGCCGTACTCCCCGGAGTTGCCGGGGCCGGGGCAAGGCCGGAACTGAGCGCTCAGAACGAGCTGTTGAAGTTCCAGAGCATCTCGCGCGGGGCGGAGCCGCGGCCCCGGAGGTCGTCGAGGAGGGCGGTCAGGACGGGGTGGTCCAGGGTCCGCAGGGACTCCAGGTCGAGGTCGAGGAGGTCGGGCAGGACGGCGGCCGCCTCCGGCGCGGGCGGACGGGCGGGCGGGGCCTGGTGGACGGAGTCGGACATGGCGGTCCTTCCTTTCCCGGAGGCGGCCGGTTCCGCCGCTCAGGCGAGTTCGGCCAGGCGTTGCGCCGTCTGCCGGGGTGTCGGCTCGACGGTGGGGCGCGTACCGGGCGGGAGCAGGCCCCAGGCCCGGTGGGCGGCCCCGTACGCCTCGCGCGCCGCACGCGGGCGCCCCGCGGCCTCATAGGTCATACCCCGCCAGTGCTCCGCCTGAGCGCCCAGCGTCGCGGATTCCGCGGCGGCCCGTTCGGAATCGGCCGCCTCGCGGGCGCGCCGGGCGGCGTCGGCGGCGGCCCGGAAGGCGTCGGCGGCCTCGTCCAGGCGGGCCGGGCGGCCGAGGGTCTGGGCCGCCTCGAACCGGGCCTGGCCCAACTCCAGCAGGCAGCGGGCGCTCTCCAGCGGCCCGGCGGCCTCCTGGGCGGCGAGGCCCAGCAGGTGTTCGCCCTCGCGCAGGTCGACCCGGTCGCCGGTGAGCCGGTGGCGGGCCATCAGGCCGCGTCCCAGCAGCACCAGCCGGTGGGCGAAGGCCCGGTCGCCGCGCGGGGTCTCGGCACGGCAGCCGCGCAGCACCCGGACCGCCGCCACCACCCGCTCCAGCCGCTCCTCGCGGGTCCCGTCGCCGAGCAGGGCGCGCCGCAGACGCGCCTCGCCCCATTCGGCGAGCAGGGCGGCGTGGGCGGGGGCGTCACGCGGGATTCCGGGGGCGGCCTGCTCGAACCGGGCTGCGGCGCGGACCAGTTCGGCCGGGTCGCCGCTCTCCTCGTACCGGGCGGTGTGGACGCGGCCGGCCCGGGTGAGCAGGGCCGAGCGGCGGCGGGCGGAGGGGGGCGGGGTGGCGCCGAGGGCCGCTTCGACGCGGTCGGCGGCCTCCTGGTGGTACTCGGGTCCGGCGCGCAGCAGGGCGTCGGCGAGGTCGAGGAGGGCCGCCTCGCGCTCGGCGGGCTCCAGCGCCCCGGCGTCGGTGTCGGCCGCCTCGCCCTCGACGACGGTGCGCAGGGCGCGGGCCGCCTGCCGGGCGTGGGCGCGGGCCTGGTCGCCGGGGGTCCCGGTGCCGGACAGGCGGAGCAGGGTGCGGCCGTGGGCGAGGGCGAGGACGGCGGGGCGGCGGTGCTGGTCGGGCCAGATGTCGGTGAAGGCCTCCAGCATGCCGACGGCGGCCTGGAGCAGGGAGCTGTCGCCGCCCAGCCGCCACTGGGTCTCCAGGGCGCGGACCCGCGCCAGGGTGAGGCGGAGCGCCTGGTCGGGGCCGAGGCCGGGGGCGGCGCAGGCGACGGCGTACTCCCGGTCGGCGCGGCGCAGCAGGTCGAGGGCCTCGTGGCGGTCGCCGCGGCGGCGCCGGTCCTCGGCGGTGGCGTGCAGGGTGGCGGCGAGGATGTCGCGGTGGCCGGTGCGGCCGCCGGCGTCGTCGGCGGTGGCGCGTTCGGCGGCCTCGCGGGCGGCGGTGAGCAGGTCCCGGCCGCCCTGGACGCGCCAGAGCCGCAGCACCTCGCGGGCGTACCGGGCCCAGAGGGCGGACCGGGCCGGTCCCTGGCTGTTCTCGGCGGCGCCGCGCAGGAGCTGGACGGCGTCCATCAGGTACTGGACCATGCCCTCCTCCTCGTACCGCCGGGTGAGGGTGGCCGCGGCCGCGAGGACGGGGTGGTCGGCGCCGTCGGGGGCGGGCGCGGGGTCGGTGTGGTGCAGGGGGACGGTCATGAAGCGCTCCAGCACGTCGGCGGCGACCTCGGCGAAGGGCTGCGGGACGGTGGGGGCGTGCTCCTCCCCCGCCTCGCCGGCCTCGGTGCCGGGGGCGCGGCCGGGCCGGGCGGAGCGGCCGGTGGCGGGGAGCGGGCCGGTGGCGGTGGAGCGGCCGAGCTGGGCGTAGGCGAGGGCGGGGAAGTTGGGGCCGCCCTTGCCGAAGCGCTGCTCGATGTACTCGGAGCAGTGTTTGAGGACGAGCATCGCCTCGTCGCGGCCGAGCGGGCCGAGCAGTGCCTGCCGGACGCCGGGCGCGAAGTCGTACCACTGCTCCTGCTCGCCGTCGCCGGTGCCCGGTTCGTCGGTGCGGACCAGGAGGCCGCTGAGGAGGACCTCGGCGAGTTCGGCGGGGCCGGAGTCGGGCAGCATCGTGCGCTGGACCAGTTGCATGACGGGGAGGTTGAGCGGGGCGGCGGCGAGGCAGACGGCGAGCCGTCCGGCGGCCGGTGAGGCGGTGGAGCGGAACCGGCTGACCAGCTGGAGCGGGGTGAGGGTACGGCGGGCCCGGACCGGCCGGGCCGGTTCCTGGGCGGCGCTGACCCAGCCGACCGCGCCGGGGGTGCGGGCGGGTCCGGTGCCGGAGAGCAGCCGGGCCCAGGAGCCGAGGGCGGCGGCGGTGGGCGGCAGGACCGGGACGGGGCGGGCGCCGGGCGGGGGCGGCGGCCCCTCGGAGACGACCTTGAGCAGTCCGGCCCCGCTGACGCCCTGTCCGCGCCGCAGGTCGCCGAAGGTGACCTGGAGCCGGGTGCGGGGCCACAGGCGTTGCGGCAGGGGCTGGAGGACGGCGACGGGGCCCTGTCCGGCGAGCCGGTGCAGGGTGCGGTGGGCGGCGCCGCTGTGCCAGAGGGGCCCGGCGCAGTCGCTGACCAGGAGGGTGACGCGGCGTCCGGTGGCGTCGACGAGGCGGTCGGTGGAGTGCAGGGGCGCGCCGTCGCGGCGCGGGCTGCGGCTGACGGCGGCCCGGCCGTCGTCGGTGGGGTGGAGGTAGCGGACGTGCAGGTCGCGGAAGGCGCCGAGGCCGCCGAAGACCTCCCGCAACTCGTCGAAGAGCCGCTGCCAGACCCGCATCGAGCCGGAGGCGTCGAGGACCAGCTGGAGCAGGGCCTCACGGCGGTTGACGGGCCGGAAGACGGGCAGCACCAACCCCCCGGCACGGGCGGTGAGTTCGGCGGTGGCGCCCTCGTCCAGCACCTGCCGCCGGGAGGCGGCGCCGGTCCGGTACGCCTGGAGCGGGCGGAGCGCACGCTGAAGTCCGAGCGGGGAGGCGAGCACCGCGGCGGCGGGCACCCCGACCGGCAGCGCGCCGGTGGCCGGGCCGTCGTCGGCGACGGCGAACGGCCGGGTGTGCAGGGGTACGCGGGGCTCGGCGCCGGGCTCGCTCGCAGGCCCGGGCGGTGCCACCGGGCGGCCGGGAAGCGGCTCCACGGCCGGTCCGGTGCTCGGTGTGGCGGGGCCCGGCCGGTCCTGGGCGGCGGCCTCGGGCGGGGTCTCCCGCTCCGTCCCGGCGGCCGGGGGGTCGGCCGGGGCGGGGGCGGGGGCGCCGGTGCGGGCGGCGAGCCAGAGGGCGTCGAGGAGGTGTTCGGCGTCGACGTCGAGCCCTGCGTCGCGCAGCCGGGCCACCAGCTCGGGCAACGGGTCGCGGGGCGTTCGCCGCTGGGGCGGGACGGGGGGCCGGTCAGGGTGGCCGTCCGGGCCGTGGCGGGCCGTGGCTCCGGTCATCCTCGCTCACCTCGGCCGGTCGAGTCGCTGGATGAGCAGGTCGGCGAGGCGCTCCCGGTCCAGGTCGGGGGCGGTCTGGGTGAGGTGGATGGCGTTGAGGAGCTGGTCGGCGGCGAGGAGTTCGCTGCGGGAGCGCTCCAGGAACCGGACGATCAGGTCGCCGCCGCCGCGTTCGCGGTCGTGGCCCAGGTGGGCGCGGACGAAGCTGGCGAGCCGGGCGTGGTCGGGGCGGCCCAGCTCCAGGTGGATGCAGCGGCGCATCAGCGGGGCGGGGAAGTCGCGTTCCTCGTTGCTGGTCAGCACGGTGAAGGGGAAGGCGGTGCACTGGACGCGCCCGTCCTTCACGGGGACGCGGCGCCCGTCGTGGGTGAGGACGTGGGCGGTCCGGTCGGGCAGCCGGTCGGCGATCCGCTGGAGTTCGGGGATGGTGAACTCGCCCTCCTCCAGCACGTTCAGGAGGTCGTTGGGGAGGTCGATGTCGCTCTTGTCGAGTTCGTCGATGAGCAGGACGCGGGGCAGTTCGCCGGGGAGCAGGGCGGTGCCGAGCGGGCCGAGCCGCAGGTAGTCGCCGATGGACTCGACGGAGCCTGGGGCTCCGGGTTCGGTGGCGGTGCCGCTGTGGGCGGCGATCTGGACGTCCTGGAGGCGGGCTATCGCGTCGTAGTGGTACAGGCCGTCCTGGAGGGTGGAGCGGCTGACGACGGGCCAGCGCAGCACGTCGCCGAGGCCCAGTTCGTCGGCGACCGAGTGCGCGAGGCTGCTCTTGCCGACGCCGGGGCCGCCGGTGACGAGGAGGGGCCGGCGCAGGTAGAGCGCGGCATTGATGACCTCCAGCTCCTCGGCCTCGGGGCGCAGCGAGACGGCCTGGTCGCGGTAGGCGCCCAGGCGGCGCGTCTCGGTGGTGCCCGCTCCCTCGCGGCGGCGGAAGTCCCGCCAGGGCGGCGGGTCGGGCAGCCGGAGGATGCCGTCGTGGGGTTCGCCGGCGCCTCGGTAGATGAGCCACTCGCCGGACTCGTCGGTCGCGCTCATAGCAATCCTCGTGGTCGCTGGGTCGCACAGGTCTCGGGCGGCCGGGCCCGGGGGCCGGCCGGTCGGCGCCGGTTCGCGGCTCACGGTAGCGAGCCGCACGGCGGGTCGTCAGGTGGTTGTTCAGAGTGGGGCGAACAGGTCGTCGGAGCCGGGCAGCGGCTGGTGCGGATCGTCGTACAGCAGGGCCACACCGTCGGCCCAGAAGCTGTCGGTGCGCCCCTCGGCGAGGGCGGCGCGCAGGGCGTGGACCAGGCCGGGGAGCCGCTGGGCGGTACGGGCGCGGGCCAGTTCGGCCTCGGCGCGCCGGTGGAACTCGGCGCACATCCGCTCCGGTCCGCCCGTGCCCCGGCGCCACAGCGCGACGCCGAAGCCGCCGTCGACGAGCCGGGCGAGCGCCTCGGCGGAGCCGGCGTGCCCGTACCCCCGGTAGTGGCAGAGCACCGGCACCGACGCGTGGGCGAGCGAACGCAGCTGGTCCGTCGACGGTACGGGTACCCGCGTACCCGCCTCGCAGTCCAGGACCCTGCCGCGGATGCCGGGGGCGAGCGGGGCGTCGTCGTGGGTCCAGCGCCAGCGGTGGTACCGGTCGGCGACGGGGTCGGGCCCGCCGGCGCCGCCGGGTGGTTCGGCGGGCCGGACGACGACCGGGCGGAGCCGGCCGAGCGGCGGCCCGCCCGGGCCGGCCGGCCAGGTGTCGACGGGCAGGCCGAGCACGTCCCGCTCCAGGGCGACCTGGAGCAGGGCGGGCGTGCCGGGCTCGTCGGCGAGGGTGAAGGCGCGGGCGAGGGGTCCGGCGAGGCGCGCGGGCAGCTCGGCGAGCGGGGTTCCGGTGTGGTCGTCGTGGAGCGGCTCGGGCTCCGGCGGGTCGGGCGGGCCCTCGGCCGGGGCTCCGGCGGGGCGGGGCGGGCCGGGCGCGGGGAGCAGGCCGATCCGCCAGTCGAAGCTGTCCTGTTCCCAGGGGCGGCGGGTCAGTTCGAGCAGGACGCTGTGGCGGGTGCCCCGGGCGGGGTCCTGGGGCGGCGGGGGCGCGGGGGCGGCGGCGTGGCGGCGCAGTTCGGCGGTGATCTCGCCGCGCACCGGCCGGTCGAGGGCGGCGGTGGTCCGGTGCAGCCAGGTGCGCAGGGCGGCCTCGGCCTCGGCGGTGCCGGGGTCGTGGTGGGAGCGCGGGGTGTGCAGCACCGCGACCACGTAGCGGAGGACGGCTAGGCGACGGCCCTCGTCGGTGGCGTGGCTCTCGTAGAGCCCGCCGAGTCCGTCGCGCCAGGCGCGGGGCGGCGGGACGGTGCGCGCGGCGGAGGCGCAGCCGGGGACGGAGCGGAGCAGCGCGGTGAGCCCGGCGGTGGAGGGCGGCGGCGGGAGTTCGCCGAGGGCGCCGAGGAGCAGGGTCCGCTCGCGGGGGCCGAAGGGGACGGTGCGGGCGCCGTCCAGGACGGCCTGGGTGTCGGCCCAGGCGGGCGGCGCACCGTCCCGGTCGGCGTGGCGCAGCCGGTCGCGGTGGAAGCGGTCGTGACCGCGCAGAACCTCCTGGTAGAGGTCGCCGGGGTCGGGCGCCGGGTCCGGCGGCGGCCAGGCCGCTCCCGCCGGGTGGCCGGGGCCGTGGTCCTCGGGGGCGTACGCCCGGGAGTGCGCGCCGGAGCCGGCGGGGGCGGGCGCGGCGGCGGGCGGGGGGGCGGTGGCGACGGGGAGGTGGCGGAGCTGCCCGGTGCGGACGGCGGTGCCGCCCTGTTCGCGGGTGCGGCGGGACTTGACCAGGGCGACCACCTCGCCGCGGTGCGGGTCGAAGACCGGGCCGCCGGAGACGCCGTCGGGCAGGTCGTCGTCGCCGAGCCGCAGCTCCTCGTCGGCGCCCCAGCCGATCCGGCCGAGGACGGTGACGGTCCCGTCGTACCTGCTGAGGCGGTGTCCGGAGCGGAACCAGCCGGCGAAGCCGAGGAGCAGCCCGGAGCGGCCGCCGGCCTGGCGGCCGTGGTCGGTCAGCGGCTGCTCGGCGAGGTGGACGCAGGCGTGGTCGGCCGGCTTCTGGAGGCGGATCAGCGCGAGGTCGGGCGCGGCCCATCCCTCGCCCGGCCGGGGCGGGGTCTCGGGCAGCGCGACGGCGACCTCGCCGGGCACCACAGCGGGCGGACCGCCTGGCTCCGGCTCATGGACGACGTCCACAAGGCCCCCTCCCTCCGCCAGCGCCACATGGGCACAGGTCAGCACCCAGTTCGGCGCGACGAAGAAGCCGCTCCCGAGAAAGGTCCGGACGCCCTCGTCCGGCCCGCTGGGGTCATACCCGGGCCGCCGTCCATGGATGCGTACGGTGGCCGCCGCGATGAGGTGTTCCAGGGGCGGTTCGTCCCCCGCCGCCGCGCCCCTCGCGCCGGTGGCGCCCTCCCCCGTCACGGGACGGCTCCGGCGCCGCTCCCCCCGTGCCCTGGCCGCCCCGGTGCGCGGGAGGGTGCGCCCCCTCGGTCCCGGCCCGGCGGCCCGTCGGCCTCCGGGGCGCCGGGCCCGGCGCCGTCCTCCTCGGCCGGCGCCTCGTCGAGCTCCGGCGGTCCGCCGTTCTGCCAGGTCAGCGTCACGGTGAGGGCCGCCTTGGCCTCGCCGTCGGCGAGCAGTCCGACGACCTTGCCCGCCTTGCCGGTCAGTTCGATCCCGAACTCGACGCTGACCTCGTCGGGCCGGACCGCCCGCAGCCCCTGGGCGACCGACCTGGCCACCCCGGTGATCAGCCCGCCGAGCCCGGCCACCTGCGCCTGGACCCGCTCCCCGGCCCGCCCGGCGAACCCGGCGTCGGTGTAGAGCGGCGCCCCGTCCGGCAGTTCCAGCTCGTCGGCCTGCGAGATCCGGGCCCAGACGGGCGTGCCGTCGGGCAGTTCGACGTACGCGACCCGGGGCCGGTCCGCCTCCTCGGCGGTCACCGGGCGCACCGCCCGGGGCCGGGAGCGCGTACCCGGGCCTCGCGCCGGGGCGCGCACGGGCGAGCGGTGCGCGCCGTGCGCGGGGTTGCCGTTGCTTCCGCGGTCATGCTGGGGTCCCCCCGTCTCCCACGTCTCCCCTGTACCTGCCCGTGGGGGGTGCAGGGTAGACCCCGGCGGCCGGGGGTGGCGAGGGCCCGGCGGCCCGCGCGGGGGCCCGCCTATCATGGGTCGGCGGCCCGCGGCGGCCGCCCGTACCCCTTGCGACCTGTGACGGAGCACCCCATGTACTTCACCGACCGCGGCATCGAGGAGCTGGAGAAGCGGCGCGGCGAGGAGGAGGTCACCTTCGAGTGGCTCGCCGAGCAGCTGCGCACCTTCGTCGACCTCAACCCCGACTTCGAGGTCCCGGTCGAGCGCCTCGCCACCTGGCTGGCCCGCCTCGACGACGAGGACGAGGACGAGTAACGGCACCGGGCCCCGTCGCGGGCCCGGGCTCCCTCAGTCCGGCGGCACCGGGAGACGCGCCCGGTCGCTCCTGAACCGGTCGTAGGCGAGCCCCGCGATCCCCTGGGCCACCAGCAGCCCGCCCGCCGCCGCCCAGCCGCCGCTGCGCCGCCCGAGCCCCCAGAGCCCGAGGGCGCTGCCCGCCACCAGGTGCGCCGCCGCCAGCAGCCGGGCCCGGCGCCCCCGCATCAGCGGCCCGACGACGCTCGCCTCGACCAGCTCGGGCCGGACGACCTCCCGCCAGCCGGCCCGGTCCGTCCGCCGCACGCCGGGTGCCATCCCCGCCGCCTCGGCCAGCGCGTCGGCCGGGCGGACCGGCACCAGCCCGGCCGGCAGCGCGAGCCCGGCGTGCGCCAGCACCGCGAGGACGCCCCGCAGCCGCGCGGCCCCGTCCGCCTCGGAGTCCGGCCGGGTCAGCGCGTCCAGCGCCTCAACGGCGAAGACCGGGTCGAGCCCGAGCCGCCCGGCGAAGGTACGCATCGCCTCGTCCTCCCCCGCCGGGGTGCCGTCCGCCAGCCACACGTACCCGACGGGCCGCCGGACGCCGGAGGCGAGGCTGAAGCCGGCGCGGCCCGCGTCCCACCAGAGAGCGAGAACCGGCCAGGGTGCCCCCACGGCGAGCGCCGCCGCCCAGCCGTCGAGCACGAGGTCGACCGGTTCCTCCTCGCCCTGCCAGGACAGGTCCGCGGGCACCAGCACGCTCCACCCGCCACCGGCGGGGGCGAGCAGCATGGGGCGCCTGAGCAGGACGGCCGCCGGGGCCACGGCGTCGGGGGCGGCCCGGCAGAGCAGCAGCCCGCCGGTGCCCCGCAGGGGCTGTTCGAGGTTCCGCGCGGCGTCCGTCGGCATGGTGCACACGCTAGGACAGAACGAACCATCGTGCCTTTTCGGCCACTTTCCCCTCCTCGGCCACCCCTCCCCCTCCCGAGCCCTTGACTTCCGCCGACCGCGATAT
Organism: Streptomyces albidoflavus; assembly: GCF_000719955.1. GTDB lineage: Bacteria > Actinomycetota > Actinomycetes > Streptomycetales > Streptomycetaceae > Streptomyces > Streptomyces albidoflavus. The sequence goes on along the minus strand of NZ_JOII01000005.1, from coordinate 80,833 downwards.
ATCGTGTGTCCCAGGTGATGCGATATGACGCGTTGCCGTGCGCCAGGCCGAGGAGGTCAGCACCATGTCCGAGTCCGAATCCGAGTCCCCACACGCCGCACCCCCCGTGCCCGGGGCGGAAGCGGAATCCCATCAGGGCGCGGACGGCGGGACGGACGACGGCACCTGGTCCGTGGACGCCCCGCGCCGGATGTCCTTCGACGGCCCCGTGACGACCCTCCGCGTCCGCGTGGTCAACGGCGCGGTGAACGTCGTGGGTTCCCCCGACCCCACCACCCACCTGGACATCTCCGAGCTGTCCGGCCGCCCGCTCACGGTGCGGCGCGAGGGCTCCACCCTCACGGTCGAGTACGAGGAGTTCAGCTGGCAGGGCCTGCGCCGCCTGATCGAGCGCGGCAAGCTCCCCGACCCGCGCACCCTGGACCATCGCGCCGTCGTCTCCGTCGCGGTGCCGGACTCCGCCCGGCTGGAGGTCCGCGCGGTCGGCGCGGACACCGTCGTCTCCAGCCTCGCGGGCCCGGCCAACGTCAAGGCCGTCTCGGGCGAGACCACCCTGGTCGGCCTCTCCGGCGCGGTGCGGGCGGACACCGTCACCGGCCGTGTCGAGGCCCAGTCGGTGACCGGCCCCCTCACCGTCGCCTCCGTCTCCGGCGACCTCACGGTGGTGGACGGCACGAGCCCCAGCCTCCACGCCGACTCGGTCAACGGCGACATGATCGTCGACATCGACCAGGCCGACTCCCCCGCCGACATCGAGCTGTCCAGCGTCTCCGGCGAGATCGCCGTCCGCCTCCCGCACCCGGCGGACGCCCGCGTCGAGGCCAACACCACCAGCGGCTCCCTCTCCCACGCCTTCGAGGACCTGCGGGTCTCCGGCCAGTTCGGCATGAAGAAGATCACCGGCAAACTGGGCGAGGGCAGCGGGCGCCTGAAGGCGAGCACCGTCTCCGGCTCGATCGCCCTGCTGCGGCGCCCCGCCTCCGACGCCGCACCGAACGACAAGAAGGTGCTCTGACATGCCCCCCGTCTTCGCCCATGGCCGCCTCCGCCTCTACCTCCTCAATCTCCTCGACGAGGCCCCCCGCCACGGCTACGAGGTGATCCGCCTCCTCGAAGAGCGCTTCCAGGGCCTCTACGCCCCCTCGGCCGGCACGGTCTACCCGCGCCTGGCCAAACTGGAGGCCGAGGGCCTGGTCCGCCACACCACCGAGGGCGGCCGCAAGGTCTACGCCATCACCGACGCGGGCCGCGCCGAACTGGCCGACCGCCAGGGCGAGCTGGCCGACCTGGAGATCGAGATCCGCGACTCGGTCGCCGAGCTGGCGGCGGAGATCCGCGACGACGTCCGGGGCGCCGCCGGCGACCTGCGGCGCGAACTGCGCGCGGCCGCCTCGCAGACCCGCGACAGCGCCGCCGCCTCCGCCCCCGACGACACGGAGCGCGAGTCCTGGCGCCTGGCCAAGGAGGAGCTGCGCCGCGCCAAGCAGGAGTGGAAGGAGCAGGCCCGCCGCGCCAAGGACGAGAGCCGCCGCGCCCGCGAGGAGGCGGAGCGCGCCCGCACCCAGGCCCGCGAGGCCCAGGACCGGGCCCGCGAGCAGGCCAGCCAGGCCCAGGAGGAGGTGCGCCGCATGGCCAAGCGCGTCCAGGACCAGGTCCAGGACCACTTCGCCCGGGGCGACTGGCCCTCCGGCGTCCGCGAGGGCCTCTCCGAACTGGGCAAGGAGTTCGCCCGCTTCGGCTGGGGCACCGAGAAGCAGGAGCGCCCGGCGTCCCCCGCCGAGGAGCCCGTCTTCGAGAACCCGGGTCCGGAGAGCGACCTCTTCACCTACATCCCGGAGTGGTCCACCGAACCCTCCTCCGGCCACCCGTCCCGCGACCTCGACCGCCTCCTGGACCGCTTCCGCGACGACATCCGCGACACCGCCCGCGACCACGGCGTCACCGAACACCAACTCCGCGAGACCCGCCGCCACCTCTCCACCGCCGCGGCCCACATCGCGGCGACGCTGCGGGGGACGGACGGACAGCGGGAACAGAGCGGAGGCGGCGGACAGGACAGCGGGCAGAGCTGACAGGAGCGGGGCTCCTCGGCTGCGCGGCAGCCACGGGAAGCCTCACCCGGGACACCCCTGACGCAAGGGGGTCGTCCCGGGGCTCCGGGCATGCGGCGGACGAGCATCGCGAACGGGGCGCCCTTCTCGGTCCGGACCATGGCTCCCTCGGGCCCCCGCCCGGCGGGCCTGGCCCACGCGCTCCGAGTCCTCGCCCAGTCGTACGCCGGGCACCCGGCCCACCGCGAGGAGTGGCGTCCGTAGACAGGCGGGACCGCCACACCCGCAAGGCGCACGCTCAGCCTCCCTCGCGCCGTCGGCGCTCCCGGAGTCGCCGCACGCGCCTGGCGTACTGCCCGGCCCGCGACCTCTGGGCGCGATCGACCGACAGCACTTGAGGGTCCGCCGCACGCTCGTACAACGCGACCTCGAAGGAATCCGCGTCCTCCTCGACAAGCCGCGCCAGGGCGTCCCGGTCCTGCACGGCTGTAGGCCGCGCACGGACCTCGTCCCTCCACACCTGACCGCTCGCCACAGCTTCGTCCATCGCCCCAACCTACGGGCGGCACACCCCCGGCAAGGCCCCCGACTCTGCGCTCATGACCGCCGACCACCACCTCACGGCCCTGCTTGCCGCCGCTTAGGGAGGGGGAGGCGACGCCCGCCGCTCAGCCCGCCGCACCCACCTCGTCCGTGGCCAGCCGTGCGTGTCGCTCCACGTCGTACCGCTGGTCGCCGTAGCGGAGGCGGGCGCGTTCCAGGCCCTCCACGGCGAAGCCGGCGCGGTGGGCGACAGCGCAGGAGGCGGGGTTGTTGGTGCGGTGGCCCAGTTCGAGGCGGAAGAGGGACAGTTCGGCGAAGGACCAGCCGGCGAGGGCGCGCAGGGCGGTGGTGGCGACGCCTCGGCCGCGGGCGGAGGCCAGGGTCCAGTAGGAGATCCAGCCCGTCTGGTGGACGGGGTCGACGGCGCCGAGGGTGACGCTGCCGAGCAGGCGGCCCCCGGAGGCCTGGTCGCCGGTGCCGGGCGCCAGTACCGCGAAGGAGTGCTCGCGGCCCGCCTCCCGGGCTGCCCGGCGGTCGGTGATCCAGGTAGCGGCCTCGGCGAGGGTGGTGACGGGGCGGCCGCTCTGCCGGGCCATCTCGGGGGTGGCGAAGGCACCCAGCACGGCGGGGGCGTCGGAGGACTCCCAGTAGCGGAGGAGCAGGCCGGGTGCCTCGGGCGGAGGAAGCGGTGCCGTTCCGTCCGCCTCCGTCGTCGCCTGCCCCGTGGTCGCCCGCCCCGTGGTCGTCATCCCCGTCGCCTTCCCCCGGCTCACTCCGTGCTGAGGACGATTTTGCCGAACTGGTCGCCGGCGGCGAGCCGGGTGAAGGCGTCGCGGGCCCGGTCCAGCGGCAGCACCTGGTCGATCACCGGGCGGACGCCGGTGGTGGCGCAGAAGCTGAGCAGGTCCTCCAGCTCGTCCTTGGAACCCATGGTGGAGCCGACCACCTTCAGTTCCAGGAAGAAGATGCGGGTCAGCTCGGCGTGGGAGGGCCGGTCGCCGCTGGTGGCGCCGCTGATGACCAGCGAGCCGCCGGGCCGCAGGGACTTGACCGAGTGGGACCAGGTGGCGGCGCCGACCGTCTCGATGACCGCGTCGACCTTGTGCGGCAGCCGGGCGCCCGGCTCGACGGCCTCGACCGCGCCCAGTTCGACGGCCCGCTTCCGCTTCGCCTCGTCGCGGCTGACGGCGTACACGCGCAGCCCCGCCGCGCGGCCGAGGACGATCGCGGCGGTGGCCACGCCGCCGCCCGCGCCCTGGACGAGGACGGAGTCGCCGGGGCGTACACCGGCGTTGGTGAAGAGCATCCGGTAGGCGGTCAGCCAGGCGGTGGGGAGGCAGGCGGCCTCGGCGAAGGAGAGTTCCTTCGGCTTGGGCAGGACGTTCCAGGTGGGGACGGTGACCTGCTCGGCGAAGGTGCCCTGGTACTTCTCGGTGAGGATCGAGCGCTGTTCGCGGGGGCCGACGCCGTGGCCGCTCTGGCCGATGACCGAGTGGAGAACGACCTCGTTGCCCTCCTCGTCGATGCCGGCCGCGTCGCAGCCGAGGATCATCGGCAGCTTGTCCTCGGCGAGGCCCACTCCACGCAGGGACCAGAGGTCGTGGTGGTTGAGCGAGGCCGCCTTGACCTGGACCGTCGTCCAGCCCGGGCGGGCCGTGGGGGTGGGGCGGTCGCCCAATTCGAGGCCGTCGAGGGGGTGGTCGCGGTCGATGCGTGCGGCGTAGGCGGCGAACATGCCCTGACCCTAGGGCGGGGGGCCCTGCGACGGAACCACCACGGGGTGTGACCCGCCGCTCATCGGCGCCGGAGGCGCCGGGATCTTGGGGTGCGTGCTGTCGGGCTCGGCCGTTCCTGGTCCCCCGGGCTCCGGGGGCGGTGGTTGCTGTCACCGATGGCCTCAATCGCCGGCCGGGCTCAAGGGAGCCGGCCGGGCTCAAGGAAACCGGCCGGGCTCAAGGTGAGTGAGCCCGGCCGGCGATTGAGACGCGTCCCCGGCTTCCGGCGTGGTGCTCGACGTCGGAACGGCCCGGGGAGGGCCGGGTCAGCGGCGGGCGACTCCGGCGGCGCGGGCCGCTTCGGCGACGGCGGCGGTGACGGCGGGGGCCACGCGCTCGTCGAAGGGGGACGGGATGACGTAGTCGGCGGAGAGTTCGTCACCGACGACCCCGGCCAGCGCCTCGGCGGCGGCGATCTTCATCGACTCGGTGATCCGGGAGGCCCGCACCTGGAGGGCGCCGGCGAAGATCCCCGGGAAGGCGAGGACGTTGTTGATCTGGTTGGGGAAGTCGCTGCGCCCGGTGGCGACGACCGCCGCGTACTTGTGGGCGATGTCGGGGTGGACCTCGGGGTTCGGGTTGGCCATCGCGAAGACGAAGGCGCCCGGTGCCATCGAGGCGACGGCCGGCTCGGGGACCGTACCGCCGGAGACGCCGATAAAAACGTCGGCGCCGTCGAGGGCGTGGTCGAGGGAGCCGGCGAGGCCCGCGCGGTTGGTGATCTCGGCCAGTTCACGCTTGACCTCGGTGAGGTCGTCGCGGTCGCGGCTGACGATGCCCTTGCGGTCGGTGACGGTGACGTCACCGATCCCGGCCTCCAGGAGGAACTTGGCGATGGCCACGCCCGCGGCCCCGGCGCCGGAGATGACGGCCCGCAGGTCGCCCAGCTCGCGGCCGGTCAGCTTGGCGGCGTTGCGCAGGGCGGCGAGGGTGACGATGGCCGTGCCGTGCTGGTCGTCGTGGAAGACGGGGATGTCGAGGCGCTCCTGGAGCTTGCGCTCGATCTCGAAGCAGCGGGGCGCCGAGATGTCCTCCAGGTTGACGCCGCCGAAGGACGGGGCGAGCCGGACCACGGTGTCGACGATCTCGTCGGCGTCGGTGGTGGCCAGCGCGATCGGGACCGCGTCGACCCCGCCGAACTGCTTGAAGAGGATGGCCTTGCCCTCCATCACCGGGAGGGAGGCCTCGGGCCCGATGTCACCGAGGCCCAGGACCGCGGTGCCGTCGGTGACGACGGCGACGACCTGGGACTTCCAGGTGTAGTCGTGGACGAGCTCGGGCTGCTCGGCGATGGCGCTGCACACCTTGGCGACGCCGGGCGTGTAGGCGAGGGACAGGTCGTCCCGGTCCCGGATCGGGACGGTCGCCTGGACGGCCATCTTGCCGCCGCGATGGAGCGCGAAGGCCGGGTCGAACGAGTCGAGGGGAGAGTTCTCCCCGTCCGGTTCCGGCGCGCTGTCGCTGCGAGGATTGACGATCTCCGCTGCCACTTGGTGACCCCTTAAGTCATGAGCGTTCGAGGGTTGGCCACCCCCGGGATGGGGGGTGGGCGGGCACCGCGTGCGTTCCGTGTCCGGGCGGATGGGCCCGCCTCCACACGGGGGAGGTCGCACGCGCGGACGCGCCGCACACGCGTCCTGAGCCCCGGATGAGGGGTGTAACCGTCTTTTCTACCTGATCGCGCGTGCCCGTGCCGAGCCGAATTGGCCACACGGCCCGCTCACATGTCCGACTTCCCGGGAACCTCCCCCGGTGCCGCTTCTCTGTCCCACATGGCGAGATGTGCGGTATGTGCGTGACTTAAGTAACGGACTCCGGCGGCATGGCCGATGCCCTTTCCGCGCAGGGTCGTTGGGACCCGCGAAGGACCCGTTATCCGATTTTGACATGGGCGGCGCCTCGTTCTCCGCGGTCCGAATGGCAAGATGCCACCCATCGCACGAGGTCGCGACACCCGAAGGTGTGTGCCAACGACCCGTCCGGCACCCTCGCCATCCGCTCACCTGTCGGAGGAAACCCTCATGACCGCCAGCATCACGCGTCGCCCCCGGCCCCTTCGCTCCCGTCTCGCCACGGCCGGCGCGATCACGGCCGCGGGCGCCCTCCTCCTCACCGGCTGCGGCGACCAGACCGCGGGCGCCGACAAGGGCGGGGAGAAGGAGACGGCTGCCCCGCTCGCCGACAAGCTGCCGAAGAAGTACCAGGACAGCGGTGTCGTCAAGGTCGGCTCGGACATCGCGTACCCGCCGGTGGAGTTCAAGGACAAGGACGGCAAGACCGTCGGTCTGGACGTGGACCTCGCCGCCGCGCTCGGGGAGCAGCTCGGGGTGGAGCTGAAGTTCGAGAACGGCACCTTCGACACGCTCCTGGGCGGCCTGCGCTCCAAGCGGTACGACGTGGCGATGTCGGCGATGACCGACACCAAGGCGCGCCAGGAGGGCCTGGACTCCGAGACCGGCAAGAAGGTCGGCGAGGGCGTCGACTTCGTCGACTACTTCACCGCCGGCGTCTCCATCTACACCAACAAGGGCAAGGACCAGGGGATCAAGACCTGGCAGGACCTCTGTGGCAAGAAGATCGTCGTCCAGCGCGGCACCGTCTCGCACGACCTGGCCAAGGCCGAGTCGAAGAAGTGCGAGAAGGGCGAGATCAAGATGGAGACCTTCGACAACGACCAGCAGGCCCAGACGCGGCTGCGCTCGGGCGGTGCCGACGCCGGTTCCTCCGACTTCCCGGTGGCCGCGTACGCGGTGAAGACCTCGGGCGGCGGCGACCACTTCGAGCTGGTCGGGGAGCAGGTCGAGGCGGCGCCGTACGGCATCGCGATCTCCAAGTCCAACCCGGAACTGCGCGACGCGATCAAGGCCGCGCTGGACGCGATCATCGAGAGCGGCGAGTACGACAAGATCATCAAGAAGTGGGGCGTCGAGGACGGCGCGGTCACCGAGGCGGTCGTCAACGGCGGCAAGTGACCCCTCCGGCGTCGCTGAAAGGCAACACCTGTGTCTGCTGACATCACCAAGAAGGACCCGGAGGCCACCCCTCCGGGTCCGGCCCCCACGCGGGCGGCACCCATCAAGGCCGTCCCGGTGCGCCACTACGGCCGCTACGTCTCGGCGCTGATCGCGCTCGCGGCGCTCGGCTCGGTCGTGTACGCGTTCTCCCAGGGCGACATCAACTGGGGCTTCATCCCGGACTACTTCTTCAACGACCGCATCCTCAGCGGCGTCCGCGAGACGCTGATCCTCACCGTCCTGTCGATGGTCATCGGCGTGGTCGGCGGTGTGCTGCTGGCGGTGATGCGGCTGTCGAAGAACCCGGTGGTCTCCTCGATCGCCTGGTTCTACATCTGGTTCTTCCGGGGCACCCCGGTCCTGGTCCAGCTCTTCGTCTGGTTCAACCTCGGCTTCGTCTTCGAGTACATGAACCTCGGCCCGTTCTACAAGGACGAGTGGTCGGACTTCATGACGCCGTTCCTGACGGCGCTGCTCGGCCTCGGCCTCAACGAGGCCGCGTACATGGCGGAGATCTGCCGGGCCGGTCTGCTCTCGGTCGACGAGGGCCAGACCGAGGCGGCCCACGCGCTCGGCATGAGCCAGGGCAAGACCCTGCGCCGCATCGTGCTGCCGCAGGCGATGCGCGTCATCGTGCCGCCCACCGGCAACGAGGTCATCAACATGCTGAAGACGACCTCCCTGGTGGCGGCCGTCCAGTACTACGAGTTGTTCAAGCACGCGCAGGACATCGGCATGACCTCCGGTGCCACCGTGGAGGCCCTGTTCCTGGCCGCCACCTGGTACCTGATCCTCACCTCGATCCTCAGCGTCGGCCAGTACTACATCGAGCGGTACTACGCCCGCGGTTCGCTGCGGCAGCTGCCGCAGACCCCCTGGCAGAAGGTGCGCGCGCACCTGACCTCGCTCTCCAGCCGCTCGGAGGTGACCCGATGACCGCCATGGTGAAGGCCGAGGGCGTCCACAAGTCCTTCGGCCAGGTCGAGGTGCTCAAGGGCATCGACCTGGAGGTCGCCACCGGCGAGGTGTTCTGCCTCATCGGCCCCTCGGGCTCCGGCAAGTCGACCTTCCTGCGCTGCATCAACCACCTGGAGAAGATCAACGCCGGCCGGCTCTACGTCGACGGCGACCTGGTCGGCTACCGGCAGAAGGGCGACAAGCTCTACGAGCTGAAGGACGCCGAGGTCGCCCTGAAGCGCCGGGACATCGGCATGGTCTTCCAGCGCTTCAACCTCTTCCCGCACAAGACGGCGCTGGAGAACGTGATGGAGGCGCCCGTCCAGGTCCGGGGCGTCTCGAAGGCGGCGGCCCGCGAGCGGGCCGGCCAGCTCCTGGAGCGGGTGGGCCTCTCCGACAAGGCGGGCAACTACCCCTCGCAGCTCTCCGGCGGCCAGCAGCAGCGCGTGGCGATCGCCCGCGCGCTGGCGATGGACCCGAAGCTGATGCTCTTCGACGAGCCGACCTCCGCGCTCGACCCGGAGCTGGTCGGCGAGGTGCTGGACGTCATGCGCCAGCTCGCCGAGGAGGGCATGACGATGATCGTCGTCACCCACGAGATGGGCTTCGCCCGGGAGGTCGGCGACTCGCTGGTCTTCATGGACGGCGGCGTGGTCGTGGAGGCCGGCGACCCGCGCGAGGTCCTGACCAGCCCGCGGCACGAGCGGACCCAGTCGTTCCTGTCGAAGGTGCTCTGAGTCCCGCGAGGCCGCCGGGCCCGGCACACGCACGGGGGCGGTACGGAACCTGGTGTTCCGTACCGCCCCCGCGGCGTTCCCGGCCGCCTTCGCGGTTACTTCAGCCCGAGCACCATGGCGTCCGAGGGCGACTGCCAGACCGTGCGGGCCTCGGTGAAACCGGCCTCGCGCAGGGTGCGGGCGTGCCACTCGGCGGGGGGCGTGTCGCCGTCGGCGTGCTCCCCGTAGATCTCGAAGCGGCGGGCGGTCGGCCCGGCCAGGACCGGGTCGGCGGCGGCCAGCTGCCACCAGGAGGCCCAGTCGACGGCGCCCTCGGCCTTGGCCTCGTCCATCCTGCGGTGGCGCTGCTCGCGGTCGGCGGCGTTGATCCGCGGGGTGGCGGGGTCGGGCATGTGGTCGGCGTTGAGGAAGACGCCGCCGTCGCGGACGATCCCGGCGATCTGGCCGTAGAGCGCGGCGAGCGGTTCGCTGTGCAGCCAGTGCAGGGCGGTGGCGGTGAGGACCGCGTCGTAGCTGTCGTGCGGGAGCAGCGCCGGCCAGTCGGGGTCCTTGAGGTCGGCGGTGACGAAGGTGACCCGGTCGTCCCCGGCGAAGGTGCCCTCGGCGATGGTGAGCAGCGCCGGGTCCAGATCGACGCCGGTACTCTGCGCCTTCGGGAACCTCTTGAGGAGCCGGTCCGTGATACTTCCCGTACCGCAGGCGAGGTCGAGCACGCGCGGTTCGGAGCCGGCCACCGCCTCGACCATGTCGAGCATGACGCGGAAGCGTTCCTCACGGTCGGGGAGGTACCACTCCTGCTGCTGGTCCCAGCTGATCTGCCAGGCGGCCCAGTCGGCCCCCGGGGTGGCGCCGGTCTGCACCGCACCCGCGTCGGTGGTACCGGCCGGCGCGGTCTCTGCGTCCGTCATCCGAACTCCTCCGTAGCGTAATACCCTAAAGGCGGAGCTAGCCATTACACCCGCCTGTCCGACCGACCCTAGACCGAGCCCGTAAGGACTACAAGTGGAACTCGCCTCTTACTCGGATTACGCCCTGCGTCTGGTCAACAGCGAGGAACCGGCACGGGGCACCGACACGCTCACCTCCGTGGACGCGGTCCGCGCCCTCTTCGGAACGAGTACCCAGGCTGCCCGCCGGGCCACCGAGGCGGATGTCACCCGTTTCCGCTCGGTACGCGGCCGGCTCCGCGCGGTCTTCGAGGCGGCGGCCGAGGACGACCAGCAGCAGGCGGTCCACCTGCTCAACGCCCTGCTCCTGGAGTTCCCGGTGAGCCCGCAGATCTCCGGGCACGGCGAACTCGACGCCGAGGGCCGCCCCGACTGGCACATGCACCTCGCCGACCATCCGTCCAACGCCACCAGCGGGTACGCGGCCATCGCCGCGATGGGGCTCGCCTTCCACCTCACCGAGTTCGGCGCCGACCGCCTCGGCCTCTGCGAGGCGTCCCCCTGCCGCAACGCCTACCTCGACACCTCCACCAACCGCTCCCGCCGCTACTGCTCGGACCGGTGCGCGACCCGCGCCAACGTCGCCGCCTACCGGGCCCGCAAGCGCCGCGAGAGCGACACGTCCGAACGGACCGGGCGCACCGCCGAGTAGGCCCAGCCGAGCGTCGCCCGCACCCCGCGCACCGGCTCGCGCCCGGGGCCCGCCGCCTGGCGCGGCCGCAGCCGGGCGGTGACCCGGGCCAGCACCATGGCGGGCGGCACCACGCCGTAGACCGTGCTGTCGCCGCCCGCGAAGGCGTTGTCCCCCAGCACCCACCAGCCGCCCTCCCGGCGCTCCACGGCGCGCTTGACCACCAGGAGGTCCTGCTGGAAGGGGTGGCGCAGGACGACCACGTCACCCGGGCGGACGCGGGCGCCGTACCGGACCAGGAGCCAGTCACCGTGCTCCAGCGTCGGCACCATGGACGGCCCGTCCACCTCGACCACGCCGAACCGCCCCGTGCCGCGCCGCTCGTGCGCCGGGTCGTCAGCCCCCGCCGCACCTCGTCTGATCGCCACCTGCTCGCCCTTCCGTTCGCCTCACTCGCCTGCCCGTCCGCACACCCAAGGCCACGTCCCCGGTCCCGGTCCCGCCCCCTCCTTTCGCCCTAGGCCCCCGGGGGCGACCGAGAAAACGCGCCTCACACGGAGTAGTGTCACCTGCGAGAAGACGATCACGAGGAAGGACCGCACCTCATGCTTTCCCGCCTGTTTGCCCCCAAGGTCAAGGTCAGCGCCCACTGCGACCTGCCCTGCGGCGTGTACGACCCGGCCCAGGCCCGCATCGAGGCGGAGTCCGTCAAGGCCGTCCAGGACAAGATGCAGGCCAACGACGACCCGCAGTTCCAGACGCGCGCCATCGTCATCAAGGAGCAGCGCGCCGAGCTGGCCAAGCACCACGTCTCGGTGCTGTGGAGCGACTACTTCAAGCCCCCGCACTTCGAGAGCTACCCCCAGCTCCACCAGCTGGTCAACGACACCCTGAAGGCCCTCTCGGCCGCCAAGGGCTCCTCGGACCCGGCCACCGGCCAGAAGGCCCTGGACCTCATCGCCGAGATCGACCGCATCTTCTGGGAGACCAAGAAGGCGTGACCCGCCACCCCGGCCCCACAGGCCGGGCCCGGCAGGACCGACCGCACCCGCTCCACGGGACGCCGAGAGGGCGTCCGGGGGGCGGGTGCGGTTCTTCGTGGGCCGGCCGGAAGAAATGTCTGCCTCGTGGTTCCCAGAAGGCGCCCCCGCGAGCGTCCTTCGGGTGAAAGGGCTCCAGCCCCCGACCGGAACCGAGGTAAGCCCCCTTGACATCCGAATCCGTACCGCCGCAGGTGATCCCGGCGCAGAAGCAGCGGCGGCTCCCGGAGTTGTTGCGCATCGGCAGGAAGCCGCCCCTCACCGTCGACGAGCAGCTGGAAGAGCTCGCGCGGACGTCGGCGATCCACTTCCCGGCGATCGCGCGCCGGCTCGGGCAGCACAACCGTTCCCAGCTGGTCGAGGACGTCTGGCAGAACGCCTTCGCCAAGGTGACCAAGCGGCTGCGCGAGGGCGCGGAGCCCGTGGACAATCTCCGCGCCTACATGCGCCAGACGTGCGTCAACAGCGCCATCGACGAGCTCCGGCTCATCCGGCGGCGCTCCGAGGTCCTCGTCGGCGACGACACCGCCGTACTGGAGGAGCGGGAGAACGCCGAGCTGGACGCCTCCGGCGTGTACTACGCCGACATCCGTGACGAACTCAAGGCCCTGCTGACGTCGATGGAGCACCAGGCGGTCTTCCTCACCTCGGTGCTCGACTTCACCTCGGAGCGGGCCGCGGAACTCATGAACACCTCACCCAGCTCTGTCCGCAAGGCTGTGCGGCGGGCGCGGGGGAAGGTGGCGAGGCGTCAGTCCTCCCTCGGGCACCTGAGGTAGCCGCTGCCCAGGGTGTGCGATCGCGTCGGCTCCGGCCGTCGGATCGCACGCCCAAGGGAGGGGCTAATCATCCCCGCCACCTCACACCCGGAAAGGACCCTTACGTGCCACAGCCTTCCCGACGCCTGACCGCATCGATCACAGCCTTGATCAATGCGTTGCTCTTCCGCATCGACCGATGGAGGACACCGAAGCCGGACTTCTCCGTCTTCGCCGCCCGAAGCACCGCCCCCGCGGAGGTGACCGCGGGACTGCGGTCCGCCCCCAGGGAGAATCTGCGGGCACGAGGTGCCTAGGAGTGGCTGTCAGGGCGATCGGGGGACGCCCTGACAGGTACTGACCTCAGGGGCCGGGCCCCGTGGTGGACGTTCCCACCGCGGGGCCCGGTCCTCGTCGTACCCGGTGAAGGCCACCACCACGACCATTCCTGCGGGAGCCCATGATGACCCTCCGTCCCCACCCCGCCCGGACGCTCGCCCGGCTCGACCGGCTGCTCGACGCCACCGAACGCAACGTCGTCGACCGACGGGCCGCCTACGGGGCCGCCAAGGCGGAGCGGCGCCATGTGCGCCGTCTGCGTGTGGCCGCCCGCTTCCGCGGCCTCACCGGCCTGGTACGCAGGGGTCGGCCCGCCCTCGGCGCCGCGTTCGTGCTGTGCGGCCTGGTCTCGCTCCTCGCCGGGTCGGCCCTGCTGGCCCTCGGCGAGCCCGGCGGCCCCGAGCTGCTCGGCGTGTCCGCCGCCGCCTGGTCCCTCGCGGCGGCACTCTCCGAATCCCGTTGACCACCCCGGCGGGCCTGAGCACGCCCCCTCGGCCGGGTCAGACCGGTTCCGCCAGCGCCTCCCGGACCAGGGCCAGGATCTCCTGCTCGTCGAGTCCGTGCGAGCGGGCCTCGGCGACCAGGGCGCGGGCGTGCGGGAGGAGGGCGGCGCGGCTGCTGACCGTGTCGGTGCGGGCGACCACCGCGCCCCGGCCGCGCCGGAGTTCGATCAATCCCTCGTCGCGCAGTCGCTGGTAGCCGCGGAGCACGGTGTGGACGTTGACGCCCAGGGAGTCGGCGAGGGTGCGGGCGGCGGGGAGCCGGTCGCCGGGGGCGAAGCCGCCCGAGGCGATGGCGGCGCGGGCGGCGGCCGCGACCTGGTCGCCGAGCGGCACCGGGGAGCCGGGGTCGATGTGGAGCAACATGGTCAGCGGGTCTCCGGGCGGCGTTCGGCCAGCGTGTTGAGGAGGGCGGCGGCCGTGCCCGCGTCGTCCACGGTGACGGCGAACTCCCGCCCGTCCCCAGTCCTGCGCACCACGAGCGCCTCCCCCGAACGGTAGATGAGCCCGGACCGCTTCGGCATCACCCGGTACCCCCACCCGCCGAACTCCCCCAGCGGGTTGACCGGCCGGGCGCGCGCCGTGGCCACCCGGTCGAGGGGGACGCTCAGCCGGGGCCAGGGCAGGCCGGAGAGACGTACCGTCAGGCCGCGCCGGTCGACGACGACGTCGGCCTGGGCCATCAGGACCAGCAGCAGGCCGCCCAGCAGCAGGACGATCGCGGCCCACCACGGCATGGTGGAGACCACCAGCGGAGCGAGAGCGCCGGCCATCATCACGAAGCCGCCCAGCAGCATGGGCACCGACTGGGTACGCCGCGCCCATCCGGCACGCCCCTGGCGGGGCAGGTCCAGCCACTCGGGGGCCGTCACGTCCTGGCTCGGGGGCCAGTCCGGGACCGTCTTCCTGACCAGGGCGTACCCGAGGAGGCCGCCGGCGAGGCCCACGGCGAAGGCGACGCCCAGGTGCCACAGGGGCAGGCTGAGGCCGTCGGCGCGGGCGGTACCGGCGTTGAGGTGGAGCACCAGGACGGCGATCGCGCCGAGGAAGGCCGCGAGGCCCCAGCCCACCGCGGCCACGACGCCCGTACCGCTTCCGCCGCCCCGGCCGCTCCGGGCGGCCATCACGGTCCAGGCCGCGCCGCCGAGCAGCAGCATCGCGGCCATGGTGACCAGGAACCGGCCGGGAGTCTCGAAGCGGTCCGCCGCACCGCCGGGACCGAAGTGCACGGCCAGTTCAGCCGGGAGCCGGTCACGCATCCCCGCCTGGACGGCCGCCACGACCGCCGTCGTGACGACGAACGGCAGGGCGACGAGGGCGACCAGTCGGCGCGGGACACGGTACGGGGGGCCGGTGGCGGTCATGGGCTACTCCTCCGCTGGATACGGGCACGGCCTGGGGCGCACACGTCCCGTCCCGGGGCAGGACGGCCCAGCCATGTGCACTTGTTAGCATTCAACTAGAACAATCGGCGCGAGGCAAGGGAGGGCAGCCCCGTCGGCGCCCGGTTGTCAGTGCCGTGGTGCAGGGTCGGACAGGTCGTGGCACTGGCAGCGGAGAGGTGAGGTGGGCGGCATGGCGGTCGCTGAACAGCGGGTGGCGGAGCGGAAGTTCCTGCGCGGGCTCTACGAGGACCCGTACTTCCCGGACCAGGTCCTGGACCAGGGGGTGGCCATCCTGACCGCCCTGTGCGAGCGGATCGAGGCCGAGCGGCCGGCGGACCTCGCGGCCCTGTACGTCCTCACCGACGCCGCCACCGAGGAGTTCAACGCCCTGGAGGCCGCGTTCGAGGCGGCGGGCAGCGAGATCGAGACCGTGGCCCGCGAGGAGATCGCCGAGGAGTTCTGGGTCATCGCCTCGGCGTACGGCTTCGCGGGCGCCGACCCGGAGCGGCTGGTGGGCGCGCGGTACTGGTGAGGTACGGGCGTAAGGGGCGGGCCGGGACCCGGTCCGTCACCCCGTCGCGGGCTCCCGCCACATGGGCCACATCAGCGGACCGTCGGGGAGCCGCAGCGGCTCGCCCCGGTCGGCGAAACCGAGGCGGAGGTACAGCTCGCGGCTGCGGGCGCTGCTGGCCTCCAGGTAGGCGGGGAGGCCGTCCCGGTCGCACTGCTCCAGGACGGGCATGAGCAGGGCGGTGCCCAGTCCCTCGCCCTGCCGGTCCGGGGCGACGGCGATCAGCAGCAGGTAGGCGTGGGCGCGCTCGGTGGGGTGGATCGCGCCGGTGAGGCGGCCGACGAGTTCGGCGCGCTCGTTGTCGGGGTCGGCGGTGCGCCGCATCAGGGCGGGCATGTCGTCCTCCTCCTCCGGCTCCCCCGCCGGGACGGAGAGCCACAGGGCGGCGGCTGAGCCGTCCTCCAGGAGGTCGACGCGCCCCCCGGCGAGCGCCGCGTCGAGGAAGCACCCCATGAAGAGGCCGTGGACAGCGCGACGGTGCTCCTCCTCGGGGAAGACCCAGCCGCTCACCGGGTCGTCGTGGAAGGCGGTGTCGAGCAGGGCCGCCACCTGGTCCCGGTCGGCGGCCCCCGCCGTACGCGTCGCCACTCCCACAGTCGCCCCCTTCTCCCCCGCCCGCGCGGGCGGTCCGGCGCGGCCCGTGCGGCCCACTGCCGCCCGGTGCGCGCACCTCGGTCACTCCCCATCGGCCCCGCACCAGGAGCACGGTGTCAACTCCCTTTCGCCGCGGGCCTGTTGCAGGGTAGGGCATCGAGGGAACCGGCGGGTGCGGATCGGGCTCCCGCCGGTCCCGGGTGGGGAGAGGGTCAGTAGGAGCGGCGCGTGACGAACTCCGCCAGCGAGAGCAGACCGCCGGCCCGCGCCGGATCGGGGACGGCCAGGGAGAGCTGCTGCACGGCGCGCCCCATCCGGTCGGCCGCCTCGGCCTGCGCCCAGTCCCGCCCGCCGGCCGCCTCCACCAGCGCGACGGTACGGGCCAGTTCGTCCGGCTCGGGTGGTCCGGCGTACCGTTCCGCCAGCTCGGCCCCGGCCGCCGTGCCGGAGGTGAGGGCGGCGACCACCGGCAGCGACTTCTTCCGCGCCGTGAGGTCCGCCCCCGCGGGCTTGCCCGTGCGCGAGGGGTCGCCCCAGATGCCGATGATGTCGTCGATGAGCTGGAAGGCGAGCCCGGCCTCGCGCCCGAAGGCGTCGAGGGCGTTGACCTGGTCCGGCTCGGCGTCGGCGTGGAGCGCGCCGAGCGCGCAGGCGCAGCCGAGCAGGGCGCCGGTCTTGGACTCCGCCATGGTGAGGCACTCGTCCAGGGAGACCTCGGTGGGGGCGCGGTCCTCCAGGGCGCAGTCGGTGTGCTGGCCGGCGCAGAGTTCGATCACACAGCGGGCGAGGCGGGCGACGGCGGCCCCGGCCCGCGGGTGCGGGTCCTCGGCCAGCCACTGCTGGGCGAGGGACTGGAGCGCGTCCCCGGCGAGGATCGCGTCGGCGTCGCCGAAGACGGTCCAGGCGGTGGGCCGGTGGCGCCGGGTGCGGTCGCGGTCGATGACGTCGTCGTGGAGCAGGGTGAAGTTGTGGGTCAGTTCGACGGCGGCGGCGCTGCGCAGGGCGCGCTCGGGCCGTCCGCCCAGGGCGTGCACGGCGGCGAGGACCAGCGCCGGGCGCACCGCCTTCCCGCCGTTGGCGCCACTGGGGAGCCCTGCGGCGTCCTCCCAGCCGAAGTGGTAGCGGGCGACGCGGCGTACCGGCGCCGGCAGTGTGTCGACCGCGCGGCGCAGTTCGGGCCCGACCACCGCCCGCGCCTCGTCCAGGATCTCCGCGGCCTCTTGGCTGTCTGTTCTGCTCTGCGTGATGTGCGTCATCGGTGTTCCCTTCTCCCCTTTTCCCCGGTCCCGCCGTCCAGCTGTCCTGCCGTCCCGCTGTCCGTCCCCTCCCCGGCCGCCCACGGGCGACCGCCTCACACCCCTCACCGCCCGGCTCCCCGCACCGCGCACACGGCACCCGTCCGTCCGGAAGCACGGAGGCGGCTCATCCGGGCGACGCTCCGTTCCTTCCCATGAACGCGCTCGCGTACGACGATCGGGCTGCGGCGTCCCGGCAACAGGCCGTCCACTCCCCGGCGAGGGACCCGCCGAACACCGCAGGCCGGCCCCTGCGTCCGGCACCGGACACCCCCTCGCCTCTCCTCGTCCCCCGGCTCCCCACCGGAACTCCGGTCAGGCGCCCGCCGGTCCGCCCCTCGTTCCGCTTTCACCTTGCGCTCTCCCGGACCGGCGCGCCCGCCCTTCCGGTCTTCCCCCGGCGACCTTCTCGACTCCCCCACGTCGCCCGCACGGCCGCCTTGCCCTAGGCCTCACCTGCGCCCCAGCCGCCGGGGCGCCGGTGACGGGCGGTGCGGGCAGCGGGCGACCCGGGGCACGTGCGGCATGGCGCAGTAGGGCGACGGGGCGTGCTTCCGCCGGGGCGGGGCGGGGTGCCGCCACGCCCCGGGAACGGGCCCCCGGGGCGTGGCGAGGTCGCCGGGGAACGCGTCTCCGTCCTGCGGCCCGCCCCCGCCCGGCCGGGTGCCGGGCAGGAGACGGGCGAGGGTGGTGCAGAGCAGGCGCAGCGGTGCGGTGAACGCCCACCGGCCGGCCCGCAGCACGGTGGCCCGGAGCCCGCCGCCGGCCTGGCCGGAGGCGGCGGGCTCGGCCGTGGCCCCCGGCCCGCCGCCCTGGGCGGCCGGCCGGCCGGGCGGGCCGTGGTGGGTGCGGTTCATCGGCGACCGCTCAGTGCCAGCGGCCGATTTCGACGTTCTCCAGGACCCCCAGGGCGTCCGGGACGAGGACCGCCGCCGAGTAGTAGGTCGTCACCAGGTAGGAGATG
Organism: Streptomyces albidoflavus; assembly: GCF_000719955.1. Taxonomy (GTDB): domain Bacteria; phylum Actinomycetota; class Actinomycetes; order Streptomycetales; family Streptomycetaceae; genus Streptomyces; species Streptomyces albidoflavus. The sequence goes on along the minus strand of NZ_JOII01000005.1, from coordinate 62,732 downwards.
ATCGCCTGCTCGCTGATCCCCATGAAGCGGACCGAGAGGCTGGGCTCGATCTCGTCCGGGATGCCGCTCTGCCGCAGGCCGATGACGCCCTGGTCCTCCTCGCCCGTACGCATGCAGATGATGGAGCTGGTGCGGGCCTCGGTGACCGGGATTTTGTTGCTCGGGAAGATCGGGACCCCGCGCCAGGCCGGGACACGGCTGCCGGCGACCTCCACCGACTCCGGGTAGATCCCGCGCCTGGTGCACTCCCGGCCGAAGGCGGCGATGGCGCGCGGGTGGGCGAGGAAGAGCTTCGACCCCCGGCGGCGGCTGAGGAGTTCGTCCATGTCGTCCGGGCCCGGCACACCGGCGTGCGGCTGGATCCGCTGGTCGTACTCGCAGTTGTTGAGCAGGCCGAACTCGCGGTTGTTGATGAGTTCGTGCTCCTGGCGCTCCTTGAGCGCCTCGACGGTCAGGCGGAGCTGGTGCTCCGTCTGGTTCATCGGCTGGTTGTAGAGGTCGGCGACGCGGCTGTGGATGCGCAGGACGGTCTGGGCGACGCTCAGCTCGTACTCGCGGGGCGATGCCTCGTAGTCGACGTAGGTGCCGGGGAGGACGGCCTCGCCGATGTGGCCGGCGGAGAGGTCGATGGGGGCCTCGCCGTACTTGTTGGTCCGCTGCTGCGGCAGGGAGCGGAGCTGCCGCAGGTGGGCGGCGAGCGGCTCGGCGCGCTCGGCGACCTGCGCGACCTGGTCGGCGGGGAGGACCAGGACGGTGCAGTGGGTGGCGGCGCGCGCCGTGTACTCCCAGATGGCCTCCGGGTCGGTGAGGGCCTGCTCGCCGAAGTACGCGCCGTCGGCGAGGACGCCGAGGACGGAGTCGTCGCCGTAGGGGCCGGTGCCGATCTTCTCGACGCGGCCGTGGGCCAGGAGGAAGACGGCGTCGGTGCGGCCGCCGAAGGAGGCGAGGGTCTCACCGGCCTCGAACTCGCGCTGCTCGCAGCGCGAGGCCAGTTCGCCGAGGACGTCCTGCTCCTGGAACTCCCGCAGCGCGGGCAGTTCGCCCAGCTCGGCGGGGATGACCTGGACGCGGTCCCCGGTCTTCACGAAGGTGACCCGGCCGTCACCGACCGAGTAGCTGAGCCTGCGGTTGACCCGGTACGTACCGCCCTGCACGTCCACCCAGGGCAGCGTGCGCAGCAGCCAGCGCGAGCTGATCTCCTGCATCTGCGGCACGGACTTGGTGGTGGTGGCCAGATTCCGCGCGGCGGATGTGGCCAGACTCTGCTGGGGTGTGGCCTGCTCCGCGCGGATCTCTTCGCCTACCGACATGAAATTGCCCTCCCGATCAAACACTGAACTCGGCGCCCAGACTTCCATCACCCAGTGGAGTCACGCCATTACACAAACGAGTGGGAATGATCGACTCTCCGGCGGGGCAGCTTGCTGTTTCTTTCGAACAGCCCCCTACGAGAGCCTTAAGTTGCATCGCATGTGCAAGTTTTCTAGGCTGCGGCCATGCGGCTCACGCGCTTCACCGACCTGGCACTTCGCATCCTCATGCGGCTCGCCGTCGAGGACCCGAAGGCCACCGACGACCTCCCCACCACCCGGGAGGTCGCCGCGGGTATGCGCGTCCCGTACACCCACACCGCCAAAGCGGTCGCCCGGCTCCAGCACCTCGGCCTCGTCGAGGCCCGCCGGGGACGCGGCGGCGGCCTCACCCTGACCGCGGCCGGCCGCTCCGCCTCCGTCGGCGCCCTGGTCCGCGAACTGGAGGGCACCGGCGACGTCGTGGAGTGCGAGGGCGCCGAGCCGTGCCCGCTGCGCTCCGCCTGCCGTCTGCGCGGCGCCCTCCGCCAGGCCCAGGAAGCCTTCTTCGCCGCCCTCGACCCGCTGACCGTCGGCGGCCTCGCGGCCTCCCCGACCGGCCCCGTCCTGCTCGACATCGCCCGCAGCCGGGCCCCTGACGGGCTCTGACGCCCACCCGCCAACCGGCCGTCCGGCCGTCCGCACACCCTCTCCTCCGCACGCCGCAAAATTGGAATCTGAGAAACCAATTAAACGGCGCCACCTCCTCGCCCCAACCCCTCAAGGAGTCCCCATGCTCACCGAGCGATCGGCCGCCACCGTCCGCGCCACCCTGCCCGCCGTCGGCGCGGCGATCGGCGAGATCACCGGGCAGTTCTACGACCGGCTCTTCGCCGACCGCCCGGAGCTGCTGCGGGACCTCTTCAACCGCGGCAACCAGGCCGCCGGGACCCAGCGGCAGGCGCTCGCCGGGTCGATCGCCGCCTTCGCCGGCCATCTGCTCGACCACCCGGACAGCCGCCCCGACGCGATGCTCGCCCGGATCGCCCACAAGCACGCCTCCCTCGGCGTCACCCGCGACCAGTACGCCCTGGTCCACCGGCACCTCTTCGCCGCCATCGCGGACGTGCTCGGCGAGGCCGTCACCCCTCAGGTCGCCGAGGCGTGGGAGGAGGTGTACTGGCTGATGGCCAACGCCCTGGCCGCGACGGAGGAACGGCTCACGGCCGAGCAGGACGCCCTGGCGGCCGGAACGTGGCGCCCCTGGGAGGTCGTCACCCGCCACGACGACACCCCGGAGGTCGCCGTCCTGCGGCTGCGCCCCGCCGACGGCCGGCCCGCCGCCCCCTTCCGGGCGGGCCAGTACGTCTCGGTGCGGGTCGAACTGCCCGACGGCGCACGGCAGATCCGCCAGTACTCGCTGACCGGCGCCTTCGAGGGGGACGAGCGGACCATCGCCGTCAAGCGCGTTCCCGGCGGTCCGGGGCCGGACGGCGAGGTCTCCGGGCACCTGCACGCCCGCACCCGCGCCGGTGACCTGCTGGACCTCTCCGCGCCCTACGGCGACCTCGTCCTCGACCACACCCCCGGCGCCGACGGCCGCCCGGCGCCGGTCCTGCTCGCCTCGGCCGGAATCGGCTGCACCCCGGTCGTCGCCATGCTCGGCGAACTGGCCGAGACCGCCTACCAGGGCCACGTCACCGTCGTGCACGGCGACCGCACCCCGGCCACGCACCCGCTGCGCGCCCTCCACACCGAGCTGACCGGCCGCCTCGCCGACGCCGAGGCCCACTTCTGGTACGAGGAGCCCACGGCCGGCCCCGGCGCGCTCACCGGCCGCGTCGACCTCAAGGCGGTCCCGGTGGCCCCCGGCACCCGCGCCTACCTCTGCGGCCCGCTGCCGTTCATGCGCGCCGTCCGCGAACAGCTCCTGGAGCAGGGGGTCGGCCCGGCCGACATCCACTACGAGGTGTTCGGGCCCGATCTGTGGCTCGCCTCGGCCGACGCGGCCGCCTGAGCCCCCGTCACCGCCCGGGCGCCGTCCCGGGACACGCCGGGCGAACCACCGGGAACCACCCGTGTGCGCGGCCCGTTGAGCCCGACGGAAGCCGCGACCGGTCCACGGGGCCCGGGCGGCGGCCCCGCGCCTCGCGGACACCGGGGCCCCGAGCGGGGGCACCCAGGACAGAAGGAGCACGGACCATGGCTGGATTCCTCGACCGCGCCAAGGAGCAGGCCCAGCGCGGCCTCGCCCAGGGCAAGCAGAAGATCGACGAGGTGCAGGTGCAGCGGGCCGGTGCCGACCTGCTGAAGAAGCTGGGCTCCGCGTACTACGCCGAGCAGCGGCGGGGTGGCGACCCGCGTGCCACCCAGGACGCCCTGCGCGCCCTGGAGCAGCACATCGCCACCCACGGGGAGCAGGGGCTGCGCTGACGGTCCGGCGGGTGGGTCCGCGCGTGCTCGCGGGCCCACCGGTTGGCCGGATCACGTCGTACACGCGTCCTGTGGGCACTTCGCGGTCTTGACGGAGGTGGATCGCGGGTACAAAGCGATCCACACGAGGTGCCCCCGCACCGGGCGGGCACCGCTTCGCACCCGAAGGAGGCGGCATGGCCCCACCCATGTCAGCGGACAGATTCCTCAAGGCCCTCAAGGACGAAGGGGTCACCGTCGTCGAGGTGGGCAGCTGGCGCAGCCACAACCGCAACAGCAAGGGCGCCTGGGGGCCCGTGAACGGCGTGATGATCCACCACACGGTCACCTCCGGCAGTGCCCGCACGGTCGACATCTGCCGTAACGGTTATTCCGGGCTGCCCGGCCCGCTCTGCCACGGCGTGATCACCAAGGACGGCCGGGTCCACCTGGTCGGCTACGGCAGGGCCAACCACGCGGGGCTCGGCGACGACGACGTCCTCGCGGCGGTCATCGCCGAGCGCGCCAGCTACCCCCCGGTCAACGAGGCCAACACCGACGGCAACGCCCGCTTCTACGGCTTCGAGTGCGAGAACCTGGGCGACGGCAAGGACCCCTGGACCAGCGCCCAGCTCGACGCGATCGAGCGGGTCTCCGCCGCGATCTGCCGCGTCCACGGCTGGAACCAGCAGTCGGTCATCGGCCACCTGGAGTGGCAGCCCGGCAAGATAGATCCCCGTGGCTTCACCATGAAGTCGATGCGCGAGCGCATCAAGGGCCGCCTGAAGTGAGGCGCGCGGCGGCCGGGCCGACAATGGAGGGGTGAGCGCCCACCCCGACCCCGTACCGCCCGTCCCGGAGCCGTCCGTACCCCGTGCCCGGGACGGCCGGGCGCGCCGCGAGCCGGTGCGTCCGCTCCTCCCCTCACCGGTGCAGGAGCTGCGCGAACCGGCCTTCGAGCGGTACGGGGTGCGGCTGCTGCTGAAGCGGGACGACCTCATCCACCCGGACATCCCGGGGAACAAGTGGCGCAAGCTGGCTCCGGTTCTCCGGGAGGCCGACGGCCGGACGGTGGTGACCTTCGGCGGGGCCTGGTCCAACCACCTGCGGGCGACGGCGGCGGCCGGGCGGCTCCTCGGCTTCCCGACCGTCGGCGTCGTCCGGGGCGAGGAGCTGGCCGGCCGCCCTCTCAACCCCTCGCTCGCCCGGTGCCGCGCCGACGGCATGCGGCTGGCCTTCGTCAGCCGGTCCCGGTACCGGCTCAGGGGCGACGCGGCCGTCCGGGACGCGCTGGTGGCCGAGGCCGCCGGTCCCGGGCGGCCGGTGCGCGTCGTGCCCGAGGGCGGTTCGGACGCCGCGGCGGTCCGGGCCTGCGCGGTGCTCGGCGAGGAGCTGGCCGTCCTGCGGGAGAGTGTCCCGGCGGTCGCCGTCGCCTGCGGCACCGGGGGCACTCTGGCCGGCCTCGCGGCGGGGCTCGCCCCGGAGCAGGAGGCGGTGGGCGTCGCCGTGCTGAAGGGCGGTTTCCTCGGCGCGGGCGTGGCGGCGCACCAGCGGGCGGCGTTCGGCGGCGAGCGCGGCCGGTGGACCGTCGAGGACGGCTTCCACCACGGCGGCTACGCGCGGACCACGCCGGAGCTGGAGGAGTTCGCCACCGCCTTCGAACAGCGGCACGGCCTCGGCGTGGAACGCGTCTACGTCGCCAAACTCCTGCACGGCCTGGCCGCGCTGGCGGCGGACGGCCGTTTCCGCCGGGGCACGGCGCTGGCGGCGGTGGTCACCGGGCGCCCGTTCCCCGAGGCGTAGGGCGTCAGGTCACCCTTCCTCCCGGTAGGCCGCCGCCTCCTCCAGGTCGAGGCGGCGCAGCAGGTCGCGGAGCATCTCGTCGTCGATGTGGCGACGGTCGCGCAGGGCGACGAAGACCTCCCGTTCGGAGGCGATCATGGAGCGGGCCAGCCGCCGGTAGGTGTCGTCGACGCTCTCGCCGGTCTGCGGGTTGACGGTGCCCAGCCGCTCCCAGACCGCGTTGCGGCGGCGCTCCAGGACGGACCGGAGCCGGTCGGCGAGCGGCTGGGGCAGGGCGTTGCGCGGGTCGTCGAGGAGCGCGTCGAGACGGCGCTCGGCGGCCTCGGAGGCGGCGTTCTGCGCCTGGGCCTCCAGCAGGGTCTCCGCGCGGACGTCACGTCCGGGCAGGCGCAGCAGCCGGATGAGGGCGGGCAGGGTGAGGCCCTGCACGACGAGGGTGCCGATGACGGTGGTGAAGGTCAGGAAGAGGATCAGGTTCCGGTACGGGAAGGGGCCGCCCTCGTGGACCGCGTGCGGGATCGAGAAGGCGATGGCGAGCGAGACGACGCCGCGCATCCCGGCCCAGGCGACGACGAAGGGGCCCTTCCAGGTGGGGTCGGGTTCGCGGGCGCGGATGCGGCGGGAGACGAGCCGGGGCAGGAAGACGGCCGGGTAGGTCCAGACGAACCGGGTGGCGACCACCACGAGGAAGACCGCGAGGGCGTACCAGAGGACCTCCCCCACGTGGTAGTCGCCGAGGCCGCCGACGACCAGCGGCAGCTGGAGGCCGATCAGCGCGAAGACGGCCGACTCCAGGACGAAGGCGACCATCTTCCAGACGGCGTCCTCCTGGAGCCGGGTGGCGAAGTCGACCTGCCAGGAGTGGTGGCCGAGGTAGAGGGCGACGACCACCACGGCGAGCACCCCGGAGGCGCCCGCGTACTCGGCCAGCGCGTAGGCGGCGAACGGGATGAGCAGCGAGAGGGTGTTCTTGAGCAGGGGTTCGCGCAGGTGGGTGCGGAGCCAGTGGAGCGGCACCATGAGGACCAGGCCGACGGCGACGCCGCCGAGCGAGGCGACGAGGAACTCGGTGCCGGCGTGCAGCAGTCCGGCGCTCTCGCCGATCGCCGCGGCGACGGCGACCCGGTAGGCGGTGATGGCGGTGGCGTCGTTCACCAGGGACTCGCCCTGGAGGATCGTGGTGATCCGCGAGGGCAGTCCGACCCGCCGGGCGACGGCGGTGGCGGCGACCGCGTCCGGCGGCGCGACGACGGCCCCGAGGACCAGTGCAGCGGTGAGCGGCAGGTCGGGCACGATCAGGTGGACGGCCCAGCCGACCACGAGCGTCGCGAAGAGCGTGTAGCCGACCGAGAGCAACGCGACGGAGCGCACCTGGGCGCGCAGATCCAGGTAGGAGCTGTCCATGGCGGCCGTGTGGAGCAGCGGCGGCAGCACCAGCGGCAGCACGATCTCCGGGTCGAGCGTGTACGCGGGCACGCCCGGGATGTACGACACGAGCAGACCGGCGGTGACCAGGATCAGCGGTGCGGGGACGGCCGTGCGCCGGGCCGCTCCCGCGACGGCGGTGCTGCCCGCGACCAGGAGCAGCAGCGGCAGTACGTCCATGGCGGGTGGTCCCGTCCTTCCCGGCGCCGGGCGGCAGACCATGACAGGAGTCACAGAGGCCGCGTTAACCTGCCCATCATGAACAAATGCACCCATGTCACCGAGTTGCCGCACCCCGAGCCCGCCCCGTCGGCGGACACCTGCCTGGAGTGCCTGGAGGTCGGGAGCAACCCGGTCCAGCTGCGGAAGTGCCTGTACTGCGGCCATGTGGCGTGCTGCGACTCCTCGCCGTACCGGCACGCGACGGCCCACTTCCGCGAGAGCGGCCACCCGGTGATGCGCAGCGCGGAGCCGGGCGAGTCGTGGCGCTGGTGCTACGCGGACGGTTCGATCGTCTGAGCGCTGGGTACGTCAACCCGGCGCCCGGACTTTCCAATTGAGCTCCGCAGACCCCTAGCCACCCTGCGTATAAGTATGCTTACTATGAGTGAGGCACAGGGGCGGGGGTCCTGGGACACGGACCTCAGCGGCGCGGTAGCGTCACGGCTGGAACGTGGCGCGTCCCGGGGACTCCTCCCCGGAGCCCCGAAAGTGCTTGTACCACCTTGGAGGTGAGGGTGTCCCCTATCGCAGGCGAGCCCGGGACCCAGGACTTCGTGGAAGTCCGGCTGCCGGCAGCGGGTGCCTACCTGTCGGTGCTGCGGACGGCCACGGCCGGCCTCGCGGCGCGTTTGGACTTCACCCTCGACGAGATCGAGGACCTGCGCATCGCCGTGGACGAGGCGTGCGCGATTCTGCTCCAGCAGGCCGTGCCGGGCTCAGTCCTCGGCTGCGTCTTCCGGCTGATCGACGACTCACTGGAGGTGACGGTGTCGGCACCCACCACCGACGGCAAGGCCCCCGAGCGGGACACGTTCGCCTGGACGGTGCTCTCCGCGCTCGCGGGCAAGGTCGACTCCTCGGTCGCCGAGGACAACACCGTCTCGATCAGCCTGCACAAGCAACGCGGCGCGGGCCCCGGTCCGGCGTGAGGGACGGGGAACCGGTGCCTGAGGAGACGCACAGCACCTGGAGTCCCCCCGCGACCGGCGGCGGGGACCGACCGGCCGCCGGTCCTGCCGCCGCCCCGGGGAACCTCCCGGGGCAGCAGCAGGCCCGGCAGCACCCCGAGGGCGTGGAGCGGCCACCGTCCCGCGCCCCGGGCGGGAAGGACGGACGGGCTGCGCACGGCCCCTGGGATGTCGCGGAGCAGGCGGGACCAATGACCGAGGACAAGCACCAGGACGAGAAGCCGGGCGGGCAGGACGAGCAGCCGGAGCACCAGAAGGACCAGGCGCCCCCGGCGGGCGCCCCCGTGGACCGCCCCGACCCGCACGACCGCAGCGGCGCCCGCGCCCTCTTCATCGAGCTGCGCACCCTGCCGGCCGGCGGCCCCGAATACGCGGAGCTGCGCAACCGGCTGGTCCGGATGCACCTGCCGCTGGTCGAGCACCTGGCCCGCCGCTTCCGCAACCGCGGCGAGCCGCTCGACGACCTGACCCAGGTGGCGACCATCGGCCTGATCAAGTCGGTCGACCGCTTCGACCCGGAGCGCGGCGTGGAGTTCTCCACCTACGCCACGCCGACGGTGGTCGGCGAGATCAAGCGGCACTTCCGCGACAAGGGGTGGGCGGTGCGGGTGCCGCGCCGCCTCCAGGAGCTGCGGCTCTCGCTCACCTCGGCCACCGCCGAGCTCTCCCAGCGGCACGGGCGCTCGCCGACCGTGCACGAACTGGCCGAGAAGCTGGGCATCTCCGAGGAGGAGGTGCTGGAGGGCCTGGAGTCGGCCAACGCCTACTCGACGCTCTCCCTGGACGTCCCCGACACCGACGACGAGTCCCCGGCCGTCGCCGACACGCTCGGCTCGGAGGACGAGGCGCTGGAGGGCGTGGAGTACCGGGAGTCGCTCAAGCCGCTGCTGGAGGATCTCCCGCCGCGCGAGAAGCGCATCCTGCTGCTCCGCTTCTTCGGCAACATGACCCAGTCGCAGATCGCCCAGGAGGTCGGCATCTCGCAGATGCACGTCTCCCGGCTGCTGGCCAGGACGCTCGCGCAACTGCGCGAGAAGCTCCTGGTCGAGGAGTAGCCGGCCCGGTCAGCGCTCGGCGCCGGGCGGCCGGATGCCGAGGTCGATGGTGGTCGCCGGGTTGACCAGCATCACCAGCGCGCTGATCGCGACCACGGCGAGCACGACGCCGCCGGGGATGAGGACGCTGTCGGCCTGGAGGAACTGCCAGGCCACCGGCAGCGCCAGGATCTGCGTGATGATGGCGGGCCCGCGGCTCCAGCTGCGGCGGGCCAGCAGCCCGCGGGCGGCGGCCAGCGGGATGACGCCGAGCGCCACCAGGGTGAGGCCGCCGGTCAGGGCCGACCGCAGCTCCCCGTCGCCGAGCAGGGCCCGGACGGCGAGGACGAGGCCGACGACGACCAGCGCCAGACCCTCCACCGCCGCGAGGGCGGCGACCACGGTGAGCCGGGTGGGCCTCGGGCCCGGGTCGGTGGGGGTCTGCTCAGTACTCACCCCAGCAGGGTAGCGCCGCCCGGCCGGCGGACGTCTCCCCGGGGCCCGCGGAGACGTACCGGGGTGAGCCGGGCGCCCGTGGCTGGGTACGCTGCAACGCATGCGCGCACTCCTCGTGGTCAATCCGGCAGCAACCACCACAAGTGCCCGTACGCGGGACGTACTGATCCACGCGCTGGCCAGCGAGGTCAAGCTGGAGGCGGTGACGACCGAGTACCGCGGCCACGCCCGGGACATCGGACGGCTCGCGGCGGCCAGCTCCGATGTCGACATGGTGGTCGCCCTCGGCGGCGACGGCACCGTCAACGAGGTGGTCAACGGCCTTCTGCACGACGGCCCCGACCCCGACCGGCTGCCCGGCCTCGCCGTCGTCCCCGGCGGTTCGACCAACGTCTTCGCCCGCGCGCTCGGCCTGCCCAACGACCCGGTGGAGGCGACCGGCGCCCTGCTGGACGCCCTGCGCACCGGCAGCCAGCGCACGGTCAGCCTGGGCCTGGCGAGCGGCACCCCCGGTTCGGAGGACGAGGCGGTCCCGGGCCGCTGGTTCACCTTCACCGCAGGACTCGGCTTCGACGCCGGGGTGATCGGCCGGGTCGAACAGCACCGCGAACGCGGCCGCCGCTCCACCCACCCGCTCTACGTCCGCCAGGTGCTGCGCCAGTTCGTCGGCGAGCCGCACCGCCGGCACGGCCTGATCACCCTGGAGCAGCCGGGCCAGGAACCCGTCGACGACCTGGTCCTCTCGGTGGTCTGCAACACCGCGCCCTGGACCTACCTGGGCAACCGCCCGATATACGCCTCGCCCCGCGCCTCCTTCGACACGGGTTTGGACATCTTCGGCCTGAGCAGGCTCTCCACCATGGCGGTGGCCCGCTACGGCACACAATTGCTGGCATCGAGCCCCGAACGCGGACCTCGCGGTCGTCACGCCCTGTCACGGCATGACCTGACCGAGTTCACCTTGCATTCGAAGGCTCCGCTGCCCTTCCAGATGGACGGCGACCACCTAGGACTGCGTACCAGCGTGACGTTCGCAGGCGTTCGCCGTGCACTGCGTGTGATTGTGTGAGCGGAAAGGGCAAAAGTCCTTTCACTCGAACGTTTAGGCCAGGGTCCACCCCATAGAAGTACGGCTGTGACCTAGCCGACACCGAGGAATCCGAAAAAAGTTTCCGGAAGGGGTTGTATCCGCTGCCGAGGTTTGGGAATCTCTACATGGCGCTCGGGACGGCCCGCAACACCGGCCTCCGCTGAGAGCCAGAACCCCTCCTCAAAGTCTGGACCACACCAGTCCATCTGGTCGTCGGCCCTTCACTTGTTGAGGGATTCGTGAAAGCGTTCACATTCACAAGCAACTTGCATGTAACACCACGGAGAGGTAGCAGCCATGGACTGGCGTCACAACGCCGTTTGCCGCGAGGAAGACCCCGAGCTCTTCTTCCCCATCGGCAACACCGGTCCTGCGCTGCTGCAGATCGAGGAAGCCAAGGCCGTCTGCCGTCGCTGCCCCGTTGCTGAGCAGTGCCTGCAGTGGGCGCTCGAGTCCGGTCAGGACTCCGGCGTCTGGGGTGGCCTCAGCGAGGACGAGCGCCGCGCAATGAAGCGCCGCGCCGCCCGCAACCGGGCGCGCAACGCGAGCGCCTGACACCCAGAGCCTGGCCGGCGGCGCGCACGACGTGTGCGCACACCCCGCCCTTGAAACGCAGCGCGCAGTACCCCCGGATGCGCTCGAAGACTGAAACGAGCCCCCGGACCCCACCAGGGTCCGGGGGCTCGGCGCATTCCCGGGCGCGCAACGGTCGTGCGCCGCGCGCCTGTTGAATGCCTCGGGCGCCCCCGGCTCACCGCGGGCGCCCCCGGGTTTTTCAGAGGTCGCCGCGGACCGGGATGTCGAGCAGCACGCGGGTGCCGCCCTCGGGCGCGCTGTTCATGTCGAACGTCCCGCCCAACTCCCCCTCCACCAGGGTCCGGACGATCTGGAGCCCCAGATTGCCCGCGGTGTGCGCGTCGAACCCCTCGGGCAGGCCGACCCCGTTGTCCTGCACGGTGATGAGCAGCCGGGCGTCCTTACGGGTGCCGCCGCGCACCGCCGAGACCTCGACCTCACCGGTGTCGCCGGGGCGGAAGCCGTGTTCCAGGGCGTTCTGGAGGACTTCGGTCAGGACCATGGAGAGCGGGGTGGCCACCTCGGCGTCGAGGATGCCGAACCGGCCGGAGCGCCGGCCCTCGACCCGGCCGGGCGAGATCTCGGCGACCATCGCGAGGACCCGGTCGGCGATCTCGTCGAACTCCACGCGCTCGTCGAGGTTCTGGGAGAGCGTCTCGTGGACGATGGCGATCGAGCCGACCCGGCGGACCGCCTCCACCAGTGCCTCCCGCCCGCGCTCGGAGTCGATCCGGCGGGCCTGGAGCCTGAGCAGGGCGGCCACCGTCTGGAGGTTGTTCTTCACCCGGTGGTGGATCTCCCGGATGGTGGCGTCCTTGGTCATCAACTCGCGTTCGCGGCGGCGCAGTTCCGTGACGTCGCGGAGCAGGACCAGCGAACCGATGTGGGTGCCCTTGGGCCGCAGCGGGATGGCCCGGAGCTGGATGACGCCGTCGCTCCCCTCCACCTCCGCCTCGCGCGGCGCCCACCCGCTGGCCAGCTTCACCATCGCCTCGTCGACCGCGCCCCGGGCCGGGGCCAGTTCGGTCGTGGTCTGGCCGAGGTGGTGCCCGACCAGGTCGGCGGCGAGGCCGAGCCGGTGGTACGCGGAGAGGGCATTCGGGGAGGCGTACTGGACGATGCCGTCGGCGTCCAGGCGGATCAGGCCGTCGCCGGCGCGCGGGGAGACGTCGGTGTCGCCCTGCTGGTCGGCGAAGGGGAAGCTGCCGGCGGCGATCATCTGCGCCAGGTCCGAGGCGCTCTGGAGGTAGGTCAGCTCCAGGCGGCTCGGGGTGCGCACGGTCAGCAGGTTGGTGTTGCGGGCGATGACCCCGAGGATGCGCCCCTCCCGGCAGACCGGGATGGACTCGACCCGTACCGGGACCTCCTCGCGCCACTCCGGGTCGCCCTCGCGCACGATGCGCCCCTCGTCCAGGGCGAGGTCGAGCATGGGGCGCCGGCCGCGCGGGACCAGGTGGCCGACCATGTCGTTCTGGTACGAGGTCGGGCCCGTGTTCGGGCGCATCTGGGCGACCGAGACGTAGCGGGTGCCGTCCCGGGTGGGGACCCACAGGATGAGGTCGGCGAAGGAGAGGTCGGAGAGCAGCTGCCACTCCGAGACCAGCAGGTGCAGCCACTCCAGGTCGGTGTCACCTAGAGCGGTGTGCTGGCGGACGAGTTCGTTCATGGACGGCACACCGGCGAGCGTACCCGGCTGGCGCCGGGGGTTTCCCGGGGGCTGGGCCGGGCGGGGGCTGGCTGCGCGCGGCCGCCCGGGTACCGCTTCAAGATGGCCTCAAACGCCGGCCGGGCTAGATTTGGGCCGGTGCGGGCTGCCCCCGAAACACCCGCGGGCCGCGGCGCCTGGGTGGGACCCTCAACCCGCCCGGCACCGCAGCCCGGAGCAACCACCGGCCGTCGGGTGTGCGGTCCCGTGGGCCGGTCTGGGGGAGCCGGAACAGTCAGGGCAGAGAGTGCCGGGTCCCCGGTCCACCCTCCTGTGCGGGGAGGGCGGAGGCTTCTGTGTCGCCATTGTGGACTAGACCATTCGCCGCTGTCCATGTGTGCGGCGAAGGTTTTGTTCAGTAGTTCACGGCAGGCGCCCCGCGTCCACACTCTGCCGTCTCTTTCTTCAACACGGACCCGGGAGCGGGGCGGTTCACCCTCCCGGTACCGGGGCGCCACCGGGGTGCGATTCGGACCCCGGAAAGATCCCGCCCTCTGTTAGATTGGTCTATACCAGCTGTCCCACCTCAGATCGGCAGGCCACGCGTGGAAGTTGTCATCGTTCCGGACGCCAGGACGGGCGGCGAGCTGATCGCCGACGCCATCGCCGCCCTGCTGCGGCGCAAGCCCGACGCCCTGCTCGGGGTGGCCACGGGCTCGACCCCGCTGCCCGTCTACCAGGCGCTGGCGGCCAAGGTCGCCGACGGTGCCGTGGACGCCTCGCGGGCCCGGATCTGCCAGCTCGACGAGTACGTGGGGCTGCCGCCCGGGCACCCGGAGTCGTACCGCTCGGTGGTGCTGCGTGAGGTCGTCGAGCCGCTCGGGCTGCCGGCCTCGTCCTTCATGGGGCCCGACGGCTCCGCCGAGGACGTCCAGGCCGCCTGCGAGGCGTACGACGCGGCGCTCGGGGTGGCCGGGGGCGTGGACCTCCAGTTGCTGGGGATCGGTACCGACGGGCACATCGGGTTCAACGAGCCGTGCTCCTCGCTCGCCTCGCGCACCCGGATCAAGACGCTGACCGAGCAGACCCGGCGGGACAACGCCCGGTTCTTCGACAGCCTGGACGAGGTCCCCCACCACGTCATCACCCAGGGCATCGGCACCATCCTGGACGCCCGCCACCTGGTGCTGCTGGCCACCGGCGAGGGCAAGGCGCAGGCCGTGGCCGACACCGTGGAGGGCCCGGTCGCCTCGGTGGTGCCCGCCTCCGCGCTCCAGCTCCACCCGCACGCGACCGTGGTGGTGGACGAGGCCGCCGCCTCCAAGCTGCGGCTCGCCCCGTACTTCCGCGACACCTACGCCGCCAAGCCGAAGTGGCAGGGGATCTAGGGGACGGACATGGAGGACGACGGAAGTCCGGCCGGAGTGTTCCGGCCGGGCTTCCGTCGTCCCCGGAGACGACCGCGCCCGTCCCCGGGGTGGTGGGGGCGGGCGCGTTCCGGGGCAGGGGGCGGCTTCGCGCCCCGGCCCCGGGGTCAGGTGGTGACGGCCTCGGCGGCGGCCTGGCCGCAGACACGGGAGGCGCCGTGCGTGGCCACGTGCAGCGAGCCGCGCGGAGCGGACTGCGGGATGCCCATCTCGACCACCACGGTGTCCGGGCGGGCCGCGAGGAGTCCGTCCAGGGCGCGGGCCATCCACGGGTGCCGGTGCTCGTCGCGGACGACGGCGACCAGCCGCCGCTCCCCCGCCTCGGCGAGGACGCGGGCGGCCAGCTCCGCGCCGTCCTGCTCGGTGTAGGAGGCGGAGGTGGTGCCGGGCAGGCGGGCCGCCAGCTCCGCGGCGACGCCCCAGGGGGTCTCGTCGCCGACGGCGATGTTGGCGACCGGGGCGAAGGAGACCACGTGCGGGGTGCCGGTCAGCGCCCGGTGCTCCTCGGTGCGGGTGATCTCCAGCGCCCGGCGCGCGGCGACCAGGCCGATGTCCGGGGTGCGCTCCCCCGTGGCGCGGGGCGTGGCGGTGGTCCAGGCGGCCAGCGCGCGGACCCGGGCGGCGGCGTCGGCCAGCCGCTCCTCGGCCAGTTCGCCGGAGCGGACGGCGGCGACCAGGGTGTCCCGGAGCTTGATCACCGTCTGCTCGTCGGCGAGCCCGCCGCCGACGCAGATCGCGTCGGCGCCCGCGGCGATGGCCAGGACGCTGCCGCGCTCGATGCCGTAGGTCGCGGAGATGGCCTGCATCTCCATGCCGTCGGTGACGATGAGGCCCTCGTAGCCCAGTTCCTCGCGGAGCAGGCCGGTGAGGATGCGGCGGCTGAGGGTGGCCGGCTGGTCCGGGTCGAGCGCGGGGACCAGGATGTGGGCGCTCATGACCGCCTTGGACCCGGCCGCGACGGCGGCCCGGAACGGGGTGAGGTCACGGGCGGCCAGGACGTCCGCGCCGACCCCGATGGTCGGCAGCGCGTGGTGGGAGTCGACCGCGGTGTCGCCGTGCCCGGGGAAGTGCTTGGTGCAGGCGGCGACGCCGGCGGACTGCATGCCCTCGACGTAGGCGGCGGTGTGCCGGGCGACCAGGTCCGGGTCGGAGCCGAAGGAGCGGACACCGATGACCGGGTTGTCGGGGTCGGAGTTGACGTCGGCCGAGGGCGCCCAGTTGAGGTGGACGCCGCAGTCGGCGAGCCGGCGGGCCAGCTCATGGGCGACGGCGCGGGTCAGCTCCGGGTCGTCGACCGCGCCCAGGGCGTGGTTGCCAGGGACGGAGGAGCCGTCGACGACCTCCAGGCGGGTGACGTCGCCGCCCTCCTCGTCGATGGCGACGAGGATTTCCTCGCGCTCGGCGCGGAGCTGCGCGGTGAGGGCGGAGAGCTGGCCGGGCGAGGTGATGTTGCGGCCGAAGAGCCCGACGGAGGTGAGGCCGCCGCGGATCTGCCGCAGAAGCCACTCGGGGGCCTCGGTGCCGGTGAAGCCGGGCTGGAGGACGGCGAGGGCGTCACGGGTGAGCTGGTCACCGGAGACGGTGGTGGGCTGGGCGGTCATCGTGCTCATCCCTTCACGGCGCCGGAGGTGAGGCCGGCCGCCATCTTGGACTGGATGATCATGAAGAAGATGACGACCGGGAGGGCGATCATCGTGGAGGCGGCCATCAGCGCGCCGTAGTCCGTTCCGCGCTCGGTGGTGAAGGTCATCAGCCACACGTTGAGCGTGTACTTGGAGTTGTCGTTGATCAGGATGTACGCGAAGAGGTACTCGTTCCAGGCGTTGACCAGCGCGAAGATCGACGCGGCGGCGAGGCCGGGGGCGAGCAGGGGGAAGATGACCCGGCGGAAGGCGCCCATCCGGGTGCACCCGTCCACCATCGCGGACTCCTCCAGCTCGACCGGGATGTTGACCACGAAGCCGCGGATCATCACCACCGCGAAGGGCAGTGTGGAGACCAGGTAGACGACGATCAGGCCCCAGTACTCGTCCAGTCCGCCCATGGCGTTGAGCTGGGCGTAGATGGGGATGAGCATCGCGGTCGGCGGCAGCATCTGGACCAGGATGAGGACCATCAGCAGGGCGCGGCGGCCGAAGAAGCGGAAGCGGCCGATGGCCAGTGCCGCCAGGGTGGCGATGATCATGCCGCCGACGACGGCGGTGATCGAGACGATGAGGCTGGACTGGATCGCGGTGACGAAGTTGTCCTGCTTCACCGCGCGGGCGAAGTTGTCGAAGGTGATCGACGAGGGCCACAGGGTCTGGTCGTAGGACCGGATCTCGTGGTTGGGGCGCAGGGCGCTGACGATCAGCCAGTAGACCGGGAAGGCCATGACGGCCGCGGTGACCAGCGCGATGATGTTGTAGCCGAGCCGGGTTCTCTTCCGGTCGGGCCGGATGACCTGGGGCTCGGGGGCCTCGGCCGCCGGGGTACCGGTCCGGGGCGTCTGGGTCGCGGTGCTCATTCGACCTCTCCCGTCTTCATCAGCTGGCGCAGGTAGTAGACGGCCACGCCGGACAGCAGCACGACCGTGATGAGGGCGATGGCGGTGCCCTGGCTGAACGAGGTGGAGGAGAACGCCTTGGAGAAGGAGTAGAGGCCGAGGGTCTCGTACTCCGGCTCCGGCTTGTTGCCCCGCAGCAGCCAGATCTGGCCGAAGACGTTGAAGTCCCAGATCACCGAGAGGGTGGTGACCATGACGAAAACCGGCTTGATCACCGGCCAGGTGACGAAGCGGAAGATCCCGGTCGCGGTCGCGCCGTCGAGGGCGGCGGCCTCCTCCAGTTCCTTGGGGACCTGGGTGAGGGCGGCGTAGAGGGTGACCACCACGAAGGGGATGGCGCCCCAGACGACCAGGGCGGTGATGATGCCGAAGCCCTGCCAGGGGTTGAGGAACCAGTTGTGGCCGAGGAAGTCCTCGCCGGCGACCTTGGCGATCAGGGTGTTGATCAGGCCGTAGTCGGAGTCGGAGAGCCACCGGAAGATGGAGGCGGCGACCATCAGCGGCATCGACCAGGCGGCGATCAGCGCCACCGTCAGCACGATCCGCACCCAGGTGGTCAGCCGCATCATCAGCAGCGCGAGCAGCAGCCCGATCGCCATGGTGAGGGTGACGCAGACGGCCATGAACAGCACGGTCCGGCCGACGACGTACCAGAACTCGCTGTCGGCGAGGATGGCCGTGTACTGGTCGAAGCCGACCCACGGCGGGGTGTTGCCGGACCAGAGTTCGCGGCGGCCCATGTCCTGGAAGGACATGATGACCGACTTGACGAGCGGGAAGGCGTACACGGCCGCGACCGCGATGATCGCCGGGAGGATCAGGAGATAGGGCAGCAGCGCGCCCTTCTTCCGTCTCGGCGGCCCGGAGTTCGACGGGGTGCCCGCCGGTGGTGGGGTCCCTTTGTCGAGGGGAGCGCTCGGTATGGCGGCCGGCGGGTCGGCGGCCTGAGTCTCGGCGGCAGTCACGTGGCTGACCTTCCGTTTCCTGTTCTGCACCGCAAGGGGACGGACGGGACCCGCGTGAGGCGGGTCCCGTCCGCGGTGATCCTGGGGCCCGTCAGCCCTTGTTGATCAGCTCGTCGATCTTCGCGTCGGCGGCCTTGGCGGCCTTCTCGACGGAGTCGCCCTTGATGATCTGGAGCAGCATGTTCTTCAGGACCTCCTCCTTCTCGATGGAGGTCCAGCCCGGGGCGATCGGGGTGAACCAGGCGTCCGGCACCGCGTTGGCGACGGCGGCCGTCTCCGGCTTCTCCTTCAGCGGCTCCAGCTGCTTGGTGTTGTTCGGCAGGATGTTCTTGCTGGCCAGAACCTCCATGGACTTCTCGTTGGTGAAGAGGGAGACCCACTCCTCCGCGAGGTCCTTGGCCTTGGACTTCTCGACGATGCCGAGGTCCGAGCCGCCGATGAAGGAAGGCAGCGCCTTGCCCTCGGGGCCGGGCATGCCGGCCGTGGCGATCTTGCCTTCGAGCTTGGCGTTGCCGTTGTTCTTGCCGTCGACGACGGAGCCGGCCTCCCAGCCGTTGCCGTAGATGACGCCGGCCTTCTCGTTGGCCATGACGTTGGCGTGGTCCTGCTCGTCCTTGGTCAGGTCCGCCTTGTTGTACTTCTTGACCAGGTCGACGAAGTGCTGGATGCCCTTCTGGGACTCGGGGGAGGAGAGCGTGCCCTTCCACTCCTTGGAGCCCTCGTCGTACTCGGCGATCTGGCCGCCGTACGCCGCGACGTAGGACATCGCCGCGTACCAGTAACGGCCCGGGAGGTAGAGGGAGGAGTAGCGCTTGTCCTTCTCGCCGTACTCCTTGGAGACCTTGTCCATCGCCTTGAGGAAGGCGTCCTCGGTCTCGGGGAGGGCGTCCGAGCCGGTCGCCTTCTTCAGCATCTCCTGGTTGTAGACCGCGACGCGGGCACCGGCGTAGTAAGGCACGCAGTACTGCTTGCCCTCGAAGGTGCAGGTGTCGGTGAGGCCCTGGATCCAGGTGTCCGAGTTCTCGTACTTCTTGGGGTCGATCTCGGCGAGGGCGCCGTTGAGGATGTACTGCATCGTCTCGGTGTTGCCGAGCTCGACGACGTCCGGGAACTTGTCCCCGCCGAGCGCGGTGTCGAGCTTCTTGGCCTTGTCGGCCCAGCCCTGGTACTGGACGTTCACCTTGACATTGGGGTACTTCTTCTTGAACTGCGCGTTGACGTCCTTGACCAGCTCCGGCCAGGTGCTCTGGGCGTCGACCATCAGCCAGACGGTCAGGTTTTCCTTGCGGTCCTCGGGCTTGGCGTTGCTCGCCGTCTCCGAGTCCCCGCACGCCGCGAGACCGGCCATCATGCCAGCGACACCGATGGCCGCAATGAGCTTGCGCTTCACGTCACCCTCCTCAGGGAACCCTCTACCCCCCACCCGCAGCGATGACATCGAAGACGAGTTACTGCCGTGGGACTGGGATCTGGTCTTTAATGGTGTAGACCAGTAAGCCGGAGCTTGGCCTAGACCTTTAGGGGTGTCAAGGGTGTATAAGAAGGGCAGTCACGTCCGTTATCGGACCGACACCTGAGGGAGTCCGGACCGGCGATCACCGGCCGTGCCACGATGTGATCCGCGACAGACGGAGGAGCCGGTGACGGCAGCAGCACAGGAGCCGGAGAGGCGGACCATGACGACGGACGCGGGCGGTACGAGGACCCGGACGGCCGACGAGCCCGCCACCGAGCCGACCAGTCCGGTCCGGGCCACGCGGGTGCCCAAGTACTACCGTCTCAAGCGGCACTTGCTCGACATGACGCGGACGCTGCCGCCGGGCACCTCCGTGCCACCCGAGCGTACGCTCGCCGCCGAGTTCGACACCTCGCGGACCACGGTGCGCCAGGCGCTCCAGGAGCTGGTGGTCGAGGGCCGGCTCGAACGCATCCAGGGCAAGGGCACCTTCGTCGCCAAGCCCAAGGTCTCCCAGGCGCTCCAGCTGACCTCCTACACCGAGGACATGCGCGCCCAGGGCCTGGAGCCCACCTCGCAGCTGCTGGAGGTCGGCTACATCACCGCCGACGACTCCCTCGCCTCCCTGCTCGACATCACCGCGGGCGGCCGGGTGCTGCGCATCGAGCGGCTCCGGCTGGCCAGCGGCGAGCCGATGGCGATCGAGACCACCCACCTCTCCGCCAAGCGCTTCCCCGCCCTGCGCCGCTCCCTGGTCAAGTACACCTCTCTCTACACGGCGCTCTACGAGGTCTACGGGGTGCGCCCGGCCGAGGCCGAGGAGACCATCGAGACCTCGCTCGCCACCCCGCGCGAGGCCGCCCTGCTCGCCACCGACGTGGGCCTGCCGATGCTCATGCTCTCCCGCCACTCCCGCGACGAGAGCGGCGCGCCGGTGGAGTGGGTGCGCTCGGTCTACCGCGGCGACCGGTACAAGTTCCTGGCCCGCCTGAAGCGGCCGGTGGAGTAGGACCGGCGCACGGAGGACAGCGGGGCGGCACCCCTCACCGGGGATGCCGCCCTTTCCCATGTCCGGCATACGGGCCGACGGGTAACCCCGGGGTACTTGGCAGGAAATCGAAGCCCATTTTCCGGCCACCCGGTAATGACCCCACTCGCCCCCGCCTGAGCCCCGCCGGGCAATTCGCTCGTACGTGTGTGCTTTTCCGCGCATGACCACCGGGCGGCGCGGGGTACGCACCTCCCCGGCGGAAGGTCACGGTTGGGGGGTGATCGGCGAAGGGCCGCTCGGGCGGGGCGCCCGCCCCGCGGGGGACAAATGCGCGGGGAGGCGTGCGTAAGGGGCGGGGACGCGACGGCCACGGCTCAGGGTTGCGCCGGATGTGAAGTCGTTGCCGTTCCGATACGCGGACAGGGGGTGTCAAAGCCCGGACCTGTCGCCTACATTTCCGACGCATTGCAGGAGTTCAGCGCAGGTGTTTCCGCCAGCGCTCATGTGAGGGGACCATCATGGCCGAGCCGGCTCCACCCGCCTCCGGAAACCGGAAGCTGTCCGCCAAATCCATCGCCGTCTGGTCGTTGGTCGCCGTGGTCGGCGCCATCGCCTGGAGCGTACTGGCGCTCTCCCGGGGCGAGGAGATCTCCGCCATCTGGATGCTGGCGGCGGCCCTCGGCTCGTACGCCATCGCGTACCGCTTCTACTCGCGGTTCATCGCCAACAAGGTCCTGAAGGTCGACAAGAACCGGGCCACCCCGGCGGAGCGCCTGGACAACGGCGTCGATTTCCAGCCGACGGACCGCCGGGTGCTCTTCGGCCACCACTTCGCGGCGATCGCGGGTGCGGGCCCGCTGGTCGGCCCGATCCTGGCGGCCCAGATGGGCTACCTGCCGGGCACCATCTGGATCGTGGCGGGCGTGATCTTCGCCGGTGCCGTCCAGGACATGGTCACCCTCTTCTTCTCCACCCGGCGCAACGGCCGTTCGCTCGGCCAGATGGCCCGGGACGAGATCGGCCCGGTCGGCGGTGTCGCCGCCCTGATCGCGGTCTTCATGATCATGATCATCCTGCTGGCGGTGCTGGCCCTCGTCATCGTCAACGCGCTGGCCGGCTCGCCGTGGGGCGTCTTCTCCATCGGCATGACCATCCCGATCGCCCTCTTCATGGGCGTCTACCTGCGCACGCTGCGCCCCGGCAAGGTCACCGAGGTCTCCGTCCTCGGCGTCGCCCTGCTGCTGCTGGCGATCGTGGGCGGCGGCTGGGTCGCCGAGTCCTCCATGGCGGACTTCTTCACCCTGGAGCCGGGCACCCTGGTCATCTGGATGGTGGTCTACGGCTTCTTCGCCTCGGTGCTGCCGGTCTGGATGCTGCTCGCCCCGCGTGACTACCTCTCCACCTTCATGAAGGTCGGCACGATCGTGCTGATGGCGGTCTGCGTCATCATCGCGATGCCGACGCTGAAGATGGACGGCGTCACCTCCTTCGCGACCAGCGGCGCGGGCCCGGTCTTCTCCGGCTCGCTCTTCCCGTTCGTCTTCATCACCATCGCCTGTGGCGCGCTCTCCGGCTTCCACTCCCTGGTCTCCTCGGGCACCACCCCGAAGATGGTCCAGAAGGAGACCCAGATCCGGATGATCGGGTACGGCGCGATGCTCACCGAGTCGTTCGTCGCCATCATGGCGATGATCGCCGCCTGCATCATCGACCCGGGCCTCTACTTCGCGATCAACTCCCCGGCCGGCGTCCTCGGTGACACCGTCCAGAGTGCCTCGGAGGCGGTCGCCAACCTCGGCTTCACCATCAGCCCGGACCAACTGGCCCAGGCGGCGAAGGACGTCGAGGAGGCCTCGCTGCTGTCGCGGACCGGCGGCGCGCCCACCTTCGCCCTCGGTATGGCCGAGATCTTCGCGGCCGCGCTGGGCGGCGCCGGGATGAAGGCGTTCTGGTACCACTTCGCGATCATGTTCGAGGCGCTCTTCATCCTCACCACCGTCGACGCCGGTACGCGGGTCGGCCGCTTCATGCTCCAGGACACCCTGGGCAACGTCTGGAAGCCGATGCGCCGCGTCAGCTGGTGGCCGGGCGTCTGGCTGACCTCGGCGGTCGTCGTCGGCTGCTGGGGCTACTTCCTCTGGGTCGGCGTCCACGACCCGCTGGGCGGCATCAACCAGCTCTTCCCGCTCTTCGGTATCGCCAACCAGCTGCTGGCCGCCGTCGCGCTGGCCGTCTGCACCACGCTGCTGATCAAGTCGGGCCGCCTCAAGTGGGCCTGGGTGACGGGCATACCGCTCGCCTGGGACGTGGCCGTCACGCTCACCGCGAGCTGGCAGAAGGTCTTCTCGGACAACCCGGCGATCGGCTTCTTCGCCCAGCGCGCCAAGTACCAGGACGGCATCGACGCGGGCGAGGTGCTGGCCCCGGCCAAGTCGATGAGCGACATGCACACCGTGGTGACCAACTCCACCGTGGACGGCGTCCTGTCCATCGTCTTCGCGGTGCTGATCATCATCGTCCTGGTCGACGCGGGCCGCGTCAGCTACAACGCGATCCGCAAGCCCGAGTCGGTCAAGCTGGCCGAGGCGCCCTTCGAGCAGTCGAAGATCGTCGCCCCGGCCGGGATGTTCGCCACCTCCGAGGAGAAGGCCGAACTGGCCCTCGTCGGCGCCGGAGCCCCCGCCTCCGCCTCCGCCGGTGACGGCGACGGCGACGGCGACGCCCCCGCGAAGCAGGGCGGCGGCCAGGCATGAGCGGCGAGGCGGCCCACCACCCCGGACGCCTCGGCGTCCTGGCCCACCGCGTACGCGCCGGCGTCCGCTGGATCGGCTGGTACGTCCGGGAGGTGTCGGGCGAGACGGCGTACGAGAAGTACGCCGCGCACGTCCGGCGCCACGACCCGGACGCCGAGGTGATGACCCGCAGGCAGTTCGAACGCAGTCGCATGGACGCCCGCGAGGCGGACCCGCGCGACGGATTCCGCTGCTGCTGACCGCCGGATGAAGCCGCCGGCCCCCGAACGAGGGGGCCGGCGGCTTCGCCGTTTCCCGGGCCGGGGGCCCTGGCGACCGCCGTACCGGTCCGGGCGCGTACGCTCTGCGAGGTCGCCGTGGAGCTCCGCGCGCCGCCCGTGAGATCCCTCCGGGCCCGCCCCCGGGCCGTTCCCCCTCCGGGGCGTCGACGGCCCGCCGACGGCCCCTCAGCGGCCCGCTGACGCCCTGTCCGACGGGCGCCCCGGCCCCGCCCGAGGGCGTCTCCGCGAGGGTGGGGCATCCGGTGCGGGTGGGGTCGAATGACCCACCTCACAGCACACCCGACACAAGATATGGGGCCGCTTCGCGAGCGCAGCACAAGATGTATGCTCATGCTCGCTGTCGCCGCAGGGGAATCCGGTGGAAGTCCGGAACTGTCCCGCAACGGTGTGTTGGTGCGCTTTCGCGTACCCGCGAGTCCGAAGACCTGCCGAACAGCGCACCCGGCCGTCCGGTCCGGGTGCCGATGTCGTCCGGGCCTCGTGGAATGGGCTCGCGGACGCGTGCGGAGCCGTGTGCCCTCAAGCCCGGCGTCCCGCCCGTACCCGCTGCCCTCCGCGAGGCTCCGAGCCGAGCGAGGGAGAGCTTCATGACCATCGCGCCAGCCGATCCGTCGACGGCCGAGGTGCGGGCCGAGGAGATCCAGGGCCCCGGGGACGCGCTGCTGCGTACCCTCACCGACCTCACCGCGGATCTCCCCGACACCGACCCCGGCCGGGTCGCCGCCGCCGCGCTCCGGGGCCGCAACGCCGCCTCGGACGAGGCCGAGCTGCGGTCGCTCGCGACGGAGGCCGCCGCCGGTCTGATCTCCGAGGACCCCGCCTACTCCCGGCTCGCCGCCCGCCTGCTGACCCGCACCATCGCCGAGGAGGCCGCGGGCCAGGGCGTCACCACCTTCACCGAGTCGGTCGCCACGGGCCACCGCGAGGGCCTGATCGCGGACCGCACCGCCGCCTTCGTCACCGCGCACGCCGAGCGGCTCGACGCTCTGGTCGACCCGGCGGCCGACGACCGCTTCGGCTACTTCGGCCTGCGCACCGTGCACAGCCGCTACCTGCTGCGCCACCCGCACACCCGCCAGGTCATCGAGACGCCCCAGCACTTCATGCTCCGCGTCGCCTGCGGCCTCGCCGAGGACGACTCGGCGCGGGCCCTCGACGAGGTCGCCTCGCTCTACCGGCTGATGAGCGCCCTCTCCTACCTGCCCTCCTCCCCCACCCTCTTCAACTCCGGCACCCGGCACCCGCAGATGTCCTCCTGCTACCTGCTGGACTCCCCCAAGGACGAGCTGGAGTCGATCTACGACCGCTACCACCAGGTCGCCCGGCTCTCCAAGCACGCCGGCGGCATCGGCCTCGCCTACTCCCGTATCCGCGCCCGGGGTTCGCTGATCCGCGGCACCAACGGGCACTCCAACGGCATCGTGCCGTTCCTCAACACGCTCGACGCCTCGGTGGCCGCGGTCAACCAGGGCGGTCGGCGCAAAGGCGCGGCCGCGGTCTACCTGGAGACCTGGCACGCCGACGTCGAGGAGTTCCTGGAGCTGCGGGACAACACCGGCGAGGAGGCCCGGCGCACCCACAACCTCAACCTCGCGCACTGGATCCCGGACGAGTTCATGCGCCGGGTCGACGCCGACGCCGACTGGTCGCTCTTCTCTCCCTCGGACGTCCCCGAGCTGACCGACCTGTGGGGCGACGCCTTCGACGCGGCCTACCGCGCGGCCGAGGCGCGGGGGCTGGCCCGGCGGACCATCCCGGCGCGCGAGCTGTACGGCCGGATGATGCGCACCCTGGCTCAGACCGGCAACGGCTGGATGACCTTCAAGGACGCCTCCAACCGCACCGCCAACCAGACGGCGCTGCCGGGCCACACCGTGCACTCCTCGAACCTGTGCACGGAGATCCTGGAGGTCACCGACGACGGCGAGACGGCCGTCTGCAACCTCGGCTCGGTCAACCTCGGCGCCTTCGTCGACGGCGGCGCGATCGACTGGGAGCGGCTGGACGAGGCGGTGCGCACCGCCGTCGTCTTCCTCGACCGCGTGGTCGACATCAACTTCTACCCGACCGAGCAGGCCGAGCGCTCCAACTCCCGCTGGCGGCCGGTGGGCCTGGGCGCGATGGGGCTCCAGGACGTCTTCTTCCAGCTCCGGCTGCCCTTCGACTCCCCCAAGGCCCAGCGGCTCTCCACCCGGATCGCCGAGCGCATCATGCTCACCGCGTACGAGACCTCCTGCGACCTCGCCGAGAAGAACGGCCCGCTGCCGAACTGGGACCGCACCCGCACCGCCCAGGGCGTGCTCCACCCGGACCACTACGACACCGACCTGGCCTGGCCGGAGCGGTGGGAGGCGCTGCGCGCCCGGGTCGCGGAGAGCGGCATGCGGAACGCGCTGCTCCTCGCCATCGCCCCGACGGCCACCATCGCCTCGATCGCCGGTGTCTACGAGTGCATCGAGCCGCAGGTCTCCAACCTCTTCAAGCGCGAGACGCTGAGCGGGGAGTTCCTCCAGGTCAACTCCTACCTGGTGGAGGACCTGAAGCGGCTGGGCGTCTGGGACGCCCGCACCCGCGAGGCGCTGCGTGAGGCGAGCGGGTCGGTCCAGGGCTTCGCGTGGATTCCCGAGGAGCTGCGGGCGCTGTACCGCACCGCCTGGGAGCTGCCGCAGCGCGGCCTGATCGACATGGCGGCGGCCCGGACCCCGTTCCTGGACCAGAGCCAGTCGCTCAACCTGTTCATGGAGACGCCCACCATCGGCAAGCTCAGCTCGATGTACGCGTACGCCTGGAAGAAGGGGCTGAAGACCACGTACTACCTGCGGTCCCGCCCGGCCACGCGGATCGCCCGCGCCGCCGGCGGCTCCGCCCCCGCCACCGCCACCGTCCCGGCGCAGGCGGCCCCCGACGCGGAGGCCATCGCCTGCTCCCTGGAGAACCCCGAGTCCTGCGAGGCATGCCAGTAATGACCACCCCCGACACCACCCCGGCAGCGAACGCGCACACCGTCGGCGCGGCGAAGAACCTGCTCGACCCCGGCTTCGAGCTGACCCTGCGCCCGATGCGGTACCCGGACTTCTACGAGCGCTACCGGGACGCGATCAAGAACACCTGGACCGTCGAGGAGGTCGACCTCCACTCCGACGTCGCCGACCTGGCGAAGCTCTCCCCGGGTGAGCAGCACCTGATCGGGCGGCTGGTCGCCTTCTTCGCCACGGGTGACTCGATCGTCGCCAACAACCTCGTGCTGACCCTGTACAAGCACATCAACTCCCCCGAGGCGCGGCTCTACCTGAGCCGGCAGCTCTTCGAGGAGGCCGTGCACGTCCAGTTCTATCTGACGCTGCTCGACACCTACCTGCCCGACCCGGCCGACCGCGCGGACGCCTTCGCGGCGGTGGAGAACATCCCCTCGATCCGCGAGAAGGCGGAGTTCTGCTTCCGCTGGATGGACTCGGTGGACAAGCTGGACCAGTTGGAGAGCCAGGCGGACCGCCGCAAGTTCCTGCTCAACCTGATCTGCTTCGCCGCCTGCATCGAGGGGCTCTTCTTCTACGGGGCCTTCGCCTACGTGTACTGGTTCCGCTCGCGCGGGCTGCTGCACGGGCTGGCGACCGGCACCAACTGGGTCTTCCGTGACGAGACGATGCACATGAGCTTCGCCTTCGACGTGGTCGACACGGTCCGCAAGGAGGAGCCGGAGCTGTTCGACGACAAGCTCCAGGAGCAGGTCGTCGCGATGCTCAAGGAGGCCGTCGAGGCCGAGCTGCAGTTCGCCCGGGACCTGTGCGGGGACGGCCTGCCCGGCATGAACACCGAGTCGATGCGCGAGTACCTGGAGTGCGTCGCCGACCAGCGGCTCACCCGGCTGGGCTTCGCCCCGGTGTACGGCTCGCAGAACCCGTTCTCCTTCATGGAGCTGCAGGGTGTGCAGGAGCTGACCAACTTCTTCGAGCGCCGGGTCTCGGCCTACCAGGTCGCGGTCGAGGGCACCGTCTCCTTCGACGACGACTTCTGACCGGCCCCGCCAACGCCAACGCCCGCCGCCCGGCCCCTCGTCCTGAGGGCCGGGCGGCGGGCGTCGGTGCTGGGCGCGCGTGCGGGTCAGCGGCTCTCGACCCGGAAGACGGCGCGCTTGGGCTGGAGGGTGATCCCGATCCGGGGCGCCGGGTCGGTCTCGGGGACGGGGACGAGCCGCCAGCGGGGCAGTACGGTGGCGAGCATCAGCGTGGCCTCGACCATGCTGAAGTGGTCGCCGGGGCATTTCCGGTTGCCCGTGCTGAACGGCATCATCGCGTACTGCGGTACCTTTTCGGCCCGTTCAGGAATCCACCGGTCCGGGTCGAAGACGTCCGGCCGGTCGAATGAGCGCGGATCGTGCTGCATCGCATACGCGCTGTAGATGATGTCCGCCCCGGCTGGAATGCGATAGCCACCGAGTTCCGTGTCCGCGACGGCACGGCGAGTGAATATCCACGCCGCAGGCCGTATCCGCATCGATTCGACGATGACATTGCGGGTGTGGTCGAGGGAGCCCAGATCGCCGAAATTGACCGGTCGGTCCGGTGCCACGGTTAGTGCCTCCTCGGCCACCCGCTGTTCCTCGGCCGGATGTTCGGTGAGGAGCTGGAAGCACCAGGCGAGTGTCGAGGCGACATTTTCGGCCCCGGCGACGATCAGCGAGACGAGATGGTCGTGAATCTCCTGATCGCCGAGCGGCCTGCCTTCGCCGTCCTCGGAGGTGAGCAGAATGTCGAGCAGGTCGTCGGCGCCCTTGCCCTGCGCGTGCCGCTCGGCGATCACCTCGTCGACGAGGTGGTGGAGGTCGGCCAGCGCCCGCTCGAAGCGCCGGTTGGCGGGGGTCGGCAGCCGGTGCAGCGGTCCGAAGGAGAGGATCATCCGCCGGTACAGGCCGCTGAAGACGGTGTGCAGCGAGGCGCTGATCCGGTCCGCCTTGGCGCCGATCGAGTCGACCTCCAGCAGCGAGCGGGCGACCACCCGGACCGCGCAGCTGAACGTCTCGGCGCCGATGTCGACCACCTGCCCGTCCTGCCAGCGGTCGGCCATCGCCCGCGCCTCCTCCTCCATCACGGTCGCGTACGAGGCGATCCGCTCGGGCCGGAAGGCGGGCTGCATCATGCGGCGCTGGCGGCGGTGGTCGGCCCCGTTGCTGGTGGCCACCCCCTTGCCGAGCAGCACTTCGAGGTTCTCCCACAGCGGCCCGCCGACCTGGAACTCCTGGGAGTTGCGCAGCAGCGCCCCGACCAGCTCGGGCGCGCAGACCGCGTACGCCGTCTTCGGGCCGAGTTTGACGCGGACCAGGTCGCCGTGGTCGCGCAGCCCGGTGAGGAAGGCCAGCGGGTCGCGGACCAGGCTCGGGGCGTGGCCGAGGACGGGCACGCTGCCGGCCACCAGGGGCGGGGTGCGCGGGCCCGGGGCGGCGGGGCGTTCGGTGGTGGATTCGGCGCTCACGCGTCACCTGCCAGATCGCTGACGTAGGGCGGGGTGCTCCGGTCGTCCCAGCTGTCGACGCGGTAACGGCCGGACTCGTGGTGGAACCAGTAGACGGAGGAGAACCAGTTCCGCATGTTGAAGACGGCCGACCCGACCGCTTCGGCGACGGACCGGGCCTCGGCGGTGCCGGCTCCTCCGGGGAGTGCGGCGAGATGTCCGGCGAGGAGTTCCCGCAATTCCTTCTCCGCCACCTCGAATTCGGTGACGCAGTTCTCCACGCGTTTCCTCACCTCCACCACGGCCTCTTCGAGCGACAGTCCCTCATGGCGTATGAGACTGATTCCCAGATTGTGCTGGTCGTCGCCCGCGAGTTCTTTCGGGAGTGAGCAGAGGTCGTTGTACCAGGCGGAGAAATCCTGGCAGTGCCGGGCCGCCGCGAGAAAGGGGCCACTCGTCCTCAGGTCCGCGGGAATCTCGCGTCCCGCGGTGGGTTCGAGAAGGTCGATCCAGACGGAGTGGCCGAAGGTGTGGCGGCGCAGTTCGATGTATTCGGCGACCTTCGGGGTGACCTTGGTGACCCGGTTCTCGAATTCCTGGTCGTAGGCGCCGACGATGGCGTGGAAATGGCGGGCGAACCGCTCGTTCCAGGCGGGGCCGAGGAAGCCGTTCAGCCGATGGACGGTCTCGGCGAAGGCCGCGACCAGCGGCTCCGGGTGGGCGAGGTGGTCGCCGGGGGCGTCCAGCGCGGTGTGCAGTTCGGCGCTGAGCCGGTACCAGGCGGTGCGCCGCCCGTGGACGGCGTCGCGGTCGTGCTGGTCGTCCCAGACGAAGAACCAGGTGCTGAAGTCGGAAATCGCCGAGATGACGTCCCTCGGCGCGCCCACGTAGTAGCCGGCGATGAGGTCGGTGTAGCGGAGTTCGTCCGCATAGCGGGTGACCTTGTCGGCGGGCATCAGTCGCTTTTCGAGCAGCCAGGCGCGGGACTCCACCTGAAGCTTTGGCCAATACTCATGACGATGTCGCGGAAACGCTTGTTCGATCACGGGCAACGCCAGCGCCTCGGGCACCGAAGTCGTCTGCGCCCGTGCGGTGCTGTGTGGGAAAGCAGGCACGAACAAACCCCTTTCATCCGCTTTCTGCCGGTGCCCCCTGCCGGGCGGGGCACCGCGCGGTGGTGTATCCCCCGCCCTTTCCATTGAGCACCACAACTGGCCAGTCTGGAAACAGATTTGCTCCATTCGCCACCCCGCGCCGACCCGAAGATCGCCATACGTGTCCGAAAATTGATCATGTCCCCACGACACACCACCGCCCCGCCTCCCGTACGGGGAGAGCGGGGCGGTGCGGGTCCGCGGCGGCGGGCCGGCGGGGGCGCCTCAGTCGTTGGGGACCGTCTCGTAGCGCGGGGTGCCCTCGGCCATCTGCCGCAGGGCGTCCTTGCGCTCGCGCTTGGAGAGCCGGTCGATGTAGAGGTAGCCGTACAGGTGGTCCGTCTCGTGCTGGAGGCAGCGGGCGAAGTAGCCGGTACCGCGCACCACGATCGGGTTGCCCTTCTCGTCCTGGCCGCGGACCACCGCGTAGTCGGGGCGGGCCAGCTCCGCGTAGGCGGTGGGGACCGAGAGGCACCCCTCGTTGGAGTCGTCGAGGACGCGGCGCTCGGAGGGCAGCTCGTCCAGGACCGGGTTGCAGACCACGCCGACGTGGCGCGCGCCCTCGTCGTCCGGGCAGTCGTAGACGAAGACCTTCTTGTCCACGCCGATCTGGTTGGCGGCCAGGCCCACGCCCTCCGCCGCCCGCTGGCTGGCGAACATGTCGTCCACCAGCTGGGCCAGCTCCGCGTCGAAGACCGTGACGTCCTTCGTCTCGCGGTGCAGCACCGGGTTGCCCACCACGGTGATCGGACGCGCGGTGCCCCGGGCGCGGTAGGCCGCCTCACGCTCCTCGGTGTCCTCGGTGTCGATGACGAACCCCTCGTCGTCGACCGGCAGCACACCGCCCGCCACCGCCTGCTGCTCCGTGTCCTGCTGCGCCATGTCCGCTTCCGCGCCTTCCTGGGAACCCGTTGTCCGTGCCCGTACAGCCTACGCGGAGGCGGCGGCGCGGGTGGCCGCGAGGACGGAGCGGCTCAGCACACCTCTTCGAGGTCGCGCCAGGCGCGGGTGTCCGGGCTGTCGGCGACCCAGCCGTCGAGCAGGCCGCGCACCAGGGCGGGCGGGGCGGCGATGCCGCACTCGCGCTCGGGGACCCACAGGTCGCCCTCGCCGGAGGTGGTCCGGTGGCCCAGCGGTCCGGGCTGGCCCGGTTCGCTGTGGTCGTGCGGGTCGACGTGCCGCTCGCCGCCGCCCTCGTCGCTGGGCATCCGGCTCTCCGAACAGGTCCGGCAGAGCAGCCGTACGGACGAGGACCAGTCCTCGGCGGCGAACCCGGCGTCGGCGGCCAGCAGCTCCAGGGCGTCCCGGTCGGCCGGGGCCTGCGCCTCCAGCAGCACCACCCAGGTCGGCACCGGGGAGGGCGCCCACAGCTCGATCTCGTCGAAGACCGGGTAGGTGTCACCCGAAGCGGTGGTCCGCTCGCCGTGCGGGACCCCGTCGTGCAGGATCACCTCGCCCCAGCGGCGGCCGGAGGAGGGCAGCGGGATCGACTGCACCTCGATGCGGGCCGGGTCCAACCGCCGGCCCCAGACCACCTCGGCCTCCCCCTCGGGGGAGATCCGCACGGCGGCGCTGCCCAGCCCCATCCCGGACGGCTCACCGGAGGCCGCCGCGTCCCCGGGGATCTTCAGTCCGTACGCCTGCCAGGCGCGGCGGGCCAGCGGCCAGTCCTGGAGGGCGGTGGCGGCGATGCCGACGTTCCACCAGTCGGGGGCGCCGGTGTCCCGGTCCAGCAGGGCGACGGCGCGCAGTCCCGCGGTACGGGCCTGTTCCCAGTCGTGGCGGAACTTGTGGAGCAGGGCGAGGTTGAACCAGGACTCGGAGAGCCACGGCTCCAGGTCGGCGGCGCGCGTGAGCAGCGCGCCCGCGTCCTCGTACCGGCCGTCGCCGATCAAGGTGAACGCTCGGTCGGTCGCCTGCCGCCAGGAGGCGGAGGGGCGGTGCCGTCCCTTGCCGAAGATCCTCACGATTCCCGCCTGCCGGTGTCCGGTCCCTTCGGGTCCCCCGCCCGTGCGACGGCGCTGAGCCTGGGGACGGGGTACCTCTTCGCATCCAACCACGGACGGTTGGGGCGTCGCTCATTACCCATGGGTTACCCACTGGCGTGAGGTGCAGACCTTCTCGGACCGGGTCGCTCTATCGAGTGACTTGCCCAGGGAGCGTCCGGCCTGTATTCGCCCGCTCCCGGGCCGTCCCGGAGGTCAGGGCGTGTCCGCCACTTCCGTCGGGACGATGTCGTGCTGCGGGACCGCCTGGCCCGCCCGGATCATGTCCAGGCGGCTGATCACCTTGTCCCGCAGGTCCGCGGGGACGTCGTCCTGACCGCAGCACCGCTTGACCAGCTTCTTGACGGCCTGCTCCAGGCCGTACTTCTCCAGGCAGGGAGAGCACTCGTCGAAGTGCGTGCGGATCTTGTTGGAGTCGCTGTCGGGCATCTCGTGGTCGAGGAACTCGTAGAGATGGTCCAGGACTTCACTGCAATCCGTCTCGTGCGGCTCTCCGCAGCTCATGACCCCGCGCCTTTCCGCTCGTTCGGTTCCGCCGCGCTCGCCCCGGAACCGGCGGGGACCAGCCCGCGCTCGCGGGCGTAGTCCTCCAGCATGCCGCGCAGCTGGCGGCGGCCGCGGTGCAGGCGGGACATCACCGTCCCGATGGGTGTACCCATGATGTCCGCGATCTCCTTGTAGGCAAACCCCTCGACATCGGCCAGATAGACGGCGATGCGGAACTCCTCGGGGATCGCCTGGAGGGCGGACTTCACGTCGGAGTCGGGAAGGTGGTCCAGCGCCTGGGACTCGGCGGAGCGCAGACCGGTCGACATGTGCGACTCGGCACGCGCCAGCTGCCAGTCCTCGATCTCCTCGGCGGCGCTGCGCTGGGGCTCACGCTGCTTCTTGCGGTACGAGTTGATGAAGGTGTTGGTGAGAATCCGGTAGAGCCATGCCTTGAGGTTGGTGCCCTCACGGAACTGGTGGAACGACGCGTACGCCTTGGCGTAGGTCTCCTGGACCAGGTCCTCGGCGTCGGCCGGGTTGCGGGTCATCCGCAGGGCCGCCGAGTACATCTGGTCGAGGAAGGCGAGCGCGTCCCGCTCGAACCGCGCGGTCCGCTCCGCCGAGGTCTCCTCGGGCTTCTCGGGCACATCCTGGCTTCCCGCGTCGGTCCCCGTGACCGGACCCACCTCCTTCAGCGTTGTGGCGGGCCCGCCGGCCGGGCCGCCCGAATCGGAGGATAGACCACGCTCCTGGACTTCCCGGCGATCCCGGCCGGAGCCAGTGCGCACGGGCGCCTGCAGCACCGACCACTCCAGGTCGGTGGCGCGCTCGCGGCTCGGGCAGATGGTCGAACCCATGCGGCGGACTTCCTCTCGTGATCAACGCTGGCGAAGCACCTTCGCCCCGCACAACAGCCGCCGCCCGCTCGGCATTCCCGGCCCCCCACGAGGCCCACCGCCTCCACCACGAGGCCCGCTGCCGTCCGACGCGAGCCCGCCCCGACCGACGCGAGGCCCGCCCGACCCACCGCGACGCCGGGGGCTTCCGGCCACCCCATGCCCCGCCTCAGCCCACCGGCAGCCGTTCGATCCACGCCCCCACCGCGTCCGTGATCACCTCGAGCGCCTCCTCCTGGCCGACGGGCGCCTTCTTCGGCACGGCGAACCCGTGATCGCCGTACGCCACCTCGGCCAGCTCGTAGCTCCCCCCGGGGAACTCCTCCGGACGCCCGAACGGGTCCCGCCCGCCCTGCACCACCAGCGTCGGCACCCCCGTCCCCAGCAGTTCCCCGGCCCGGCTCCGCTCCGGCTTCCCCGGCGGATGCAGCGGAAAGCTCAGCGCGAGCACCCCGGCGGCCCCCAGCTCCGCCCCGGTCCGGCAGGCCACCCGCGCCCCCGCGCTGCGCCCGCCCGCCACCACCGGCAGCCCCTCCCCGGCCACCTCGCCCCAGACCGCCTCCCACCCCTTGTCCAGCGTCTTCGGCGCCGGCGCCACCTTCTTCCCCGCCACCCGCCAGGGCTGCTCCACCAAGGCCACACTCACCCCGGCCCCCGGCAACACCCCCGCCAACGCCACCAGATCCCGCGCCTCGATCCCACCCCCGGCCCCGTGCCCGAGCGCCAGCACGACGCGCGGCACCTCCGCCCGCACCCAGGTGACCCGCGCCTCCCCCACATCCGTGGCAACCGTCACCCGCTCCCCCGCCGCCGGCACAGCGGGAACAGCCACACCCTCAGACCTCGCTACGTTCATCCCGCCATCCTGCCCCGCCGACCACACCCCGCCCCTCCGGCACCACCGGCGACACCCCAGCCAGCACACCCCCCAAGCCCGACCGGCAGAACCCAGCCCGGCCGCAGAACCCAGCCCGGCCGGCAAAACCTAGCCCGGCCGGCGTTTGAGGCCACCTTTCAAGCCCGGCCGGCGTTTGAGGCCATCTGTGACCGGCACGGTCGCCACGCACAGCACACCCCTGATCAGCCCGGCCGGCGCTTGAGGCCCCCGCACGCTAGAACAGCGTCCCCACCTCGGGCCCGTCCAGCTCGGACACGAGCCCGGGCCCGTTGTTCCGCACATTGCTCACCGCCGTGGCCACGGGATAGGCCCGCATCAACCCCTCAGGCGGCGCCCCCAACAACTCCCGCACCTCCCCCACATCCGTCTTCGACGGATCAAGCCACGCATCCCACTTGTCCGGCGTCAGCATCAACGGCATCCGGGGATGAATGTCGGCCAGCGCCCGGGGCCCCTCCTCGGGCCCCACCCCGAGCGGCGCCGCCTCCGCCTCGGTCGTGATGACGGAACACGTCACCCACCAGGCCCGCGGATGGTCCCCCGGCAACGAGGGATCACGCCAGAACTCGTACAGCCCGGCCATCGCGAAAACCGACCCGTCGGCAGGCGTCACGAAGTAGGGCTGCTTACGGGCCCGCTTCCGCTTCCCCTCCTCCTCCTTCCGCTCCTCCGGGGCGGTCACCCACTCGTAATAGCCGTCGGCGGGGAGGATGCAGCGCCGCGAGGCGAAGGCCCGGCGGTAGGCGGGCTTCTCGTGGACGGTCTCGGCCCGGGCGTTGATCATGCGGGCGCCGCCGTCGGGCGAGGTGGCCCAGGAGGGGACGAGCCCCCAGGTCAGCATCCGCAACTGCCGTACGGGGCGCGGGTCGTCGCTCCCCTTGACCGGCCGGTCGAGGATGGCGGGAACCTCCTTGGTGGGCGCCACGTTCCAGTCGGGGACGAGGGTCTCGGTGGGCACGGGGGACGCCCCCGCCTCGTGGCCGTCCTCCTGGCCTTCCGCCGCCTCGCTCAGCTCGGTCTTCTCGACGCCGAAGATCTCGCTGAGGTCCTCGGGGCTCCGGGTGGCCGCGTACCGTCCGCACATACGTGCCAGACTGCCAGGCCGTGCCACCGGACCGCCACCAGTTGGGGCCCGGGGCCGCGCGTCCCACCCTCGCGAGGAGCCGCCCGAGTATGCAGAGCACCACCGCCGCCCCGGCCACCGACCTGTGGGACCGCGTCACCGGGACGCAGACCGCCCCCGAGTTCTGGCTGGTCGTGGCGACCGGCGTGGCGGCACTCGCCGTGGTCCTGTGGGGCCCGGCCTGGCGCACCGCGCGGAACGCGATCACCATCGCCCACGAGGGCGGCCACGGCCTGATAGCCCTCGTCACCGGCCGCACCCTGGAGGGGATACGCCTCCACTCGGACACCTCCGGGCTGACCGTGAGCCGGGGCAGGCCCACCGGCCCGGGCATGATCCTCACCGCCCTCGCCGGTTACACCGCCCCCTCCCTCCTCGGCCTCGGCGGCGCCTGGCTGCTGGCCTCCGGGCACATCACCCTGCTGCTGTGGGTGGCGACGGCTCTGCTGCTCGCCCTCCTCGTGATGGTCCGCAACGCCTACGGCGTGTTGACCGTGCTGATCACCGGCGGCCTCTTCGTGGCGGTCTCCTGGCTGGCCGGCTCCGAGGTGCAGGCCCTCTTCGCCTACGCGGCCGTCTGGTTCCTGCTGCTGGGCGGGGTACGCCCGGTCTTCGAACTCCAGTCGAAGCGGCGGCGCGGCGGCGCCCCGGACTCCGACGCCGACCAGCTCGCCCGGCTGACCCACGCCCCGGCGGCCATCTGGCTCTTCCTCTTCCACGCGGTGGCGCTCTGCTCGCTGATCGGCGGGGGCGGCTGGCTGCTCGGCCGGTGACCGTGCACGGGGAGGAGCGGCTGGGCGCACTAAAGTGACGGCATGACCCTGAACCCCGTATCCACCCCCCTCTGGCCTGCCCCGTACGCGACCGGAGCCGTCGAGGCGACGGTCCAGGTACCGGGGTCCAAGTCGGTCACCAACCGCGCGCTGGTGCTGGCGGCGCTCGCCGCCGAGCCGGGCTGGCTGCGCCGGCCGCTCCGCTCCCGCGACACCGTGCTGATGGCGGAGGCGCTGCGCACCCTCGGCGTGGGCATCGAGGAGACCGTCTCGTCCGACTCGGCGGCGCCGGGCAGCACCCTGGCCAAGGGCGGCGAGGCGTGGCGGATCATCCCGTCCGGCCTGCGCGGCCCCGCCACCGTCGACGTCGGCAACGCGGGCACCGTGATGCGCTTCCTGCCGCCGCTCGCCACCCTCGCCGACGGCGACATCCGCTTCGACGGCGACCCGCGCTCCTACGAGCGTCCGCTGCACGGCGTGATCGACGCGCTGCGCGCGCTGGGCGCCCGGATCGACGACGACGACCGGGGCAGCCTGCCGATGACGGTGCACGGCACGGGCTCCCTCGACGGCGGCACGGTGGAGATCGACGCCTCCTCGTCCTCCCAGTTCGTCAGTGCCCTGCTGCTGTCGGCGCCCCGCTACAACCAGGGCGTCGAGGTCCGGCACATCGGTCCGCGGCTGCCCTCGATGCCGCACATCCGGATGACCGTCGACATGCTGCGCCGGGTCGGCGCCCAGGTGGACGAGCCGGAGTCCGGCGGCGAGCCCAACGTCTGGCGGGTCACCCCGGGCGCCCTGCTCGGCCGGGACCTCACCGTCGAGCCGGACCTGTCCAACGCCCAGCCCTTCCTGGCGGCGGCGCTGGTCACCGGCGGCCGTGTGGTCGTTCCGGACTGGCCGGCCCACACCACGCAGCCGGGTGACCGGCTGCGGGAGATCTTCACCACGATGGGTGGTTCCTGCGAGCTGACCGAGGCGGGCCTGGTCTTCACCGGCTCGGGCCGCGTCCACGGCATCGACGTGGACCTGGGCGAGGTCGGCGAGCTGACCCCGGGCATCGCCGCCGTCGCGGCCCTGGCCGACGGCGAGTCCGTCCTGCGCGGCGTCGCCCACCTGCGGCTCCACGAGACGGACCGGCTGGCCGCGCTCACCAAGGAGATCAACGAGCTGGGCGGCGACGTCACCGAGACCGCCGACGGCCTGCGCATCCGGCCCCGCCCGCTGCACGGCGGCGTCTTCCACACCTACGACGACCACCGGATGGCGACCGCCGGTGCGATCCTGGGCCTGGTGGTGAAGGGCGTCGAGATCGAGAACGTCGCCACCACCGCGAAGACCCTGCCCGACTTCCCCGACCTGTGGACCGGCATGCTCGACGGGACCGGGCAGTGACGGCCGGGAGCTGAACGATGCGCCGTTACGGAAAGAACCCCG
This sequence comes from Streptomyces albidoflavus, assembly GCF_000719955.1. Taxonomy (GTDB): domain Bacteria; phylum Actinomycetota; class Actinomycetes; order Streptomycetales; family Streptomycetaceae; genus Streptomyces; species Streptomyces albidoflavus. The sequence goes on along the minus strand of NZ_JOII01000005.1, from coordinate 25,170 downwards.
ACGAGGACGACATCCGCGTCCGCCCCAGCCGCCGGGGCAGCCGCCCCCGCACCCACACCCGCCCCAAGCACGAGGACGCCGCCGAGGGCATGGTGCTCACGGTGGACCGGGGCCGGATCACCTGTCTGGTCGAGGGCCGCACGGTGACCGCGATGAAGGCCCGCGAACTGGGCCGCAAGGCGGCGGTGGTGGGCGACCGGGTGGCGCTGGTCGGGGATCTCTCCGGGCAGAAGGACACCCTGGCGCGCATCGTGCGGATCGAGGAGCGCGCCTCGGTGCTGCGCCGCACGGCCGACGACGACGACCCGTACGAGCGGGTGGTCGTCGCCAACGCCGACCGGCTGGCGATCGTCACGGCGCTGGCCGATCCGGAGCCCCGGCCCCGGATGATCGACCGCTGCCTGGTCGCCGCGTACGACGGCGGCCTGGAGCCGGTCCTGGTGCTGACCAAGTCGGACCTGGCCTCCCCCGACTCCCTGCTGGACACCTACCGGGCGCTGGGCGTGCCGTACGTGGTGACCAGCCGGGAGGAGCTGGAGGACGGCTCGGCCGTGGAGCGGGTCCGGGAGCTGCTGGACGGCCATGTCACCGCCTTCGTGGGCCATTCGGGTGTCGGAAAGACGACGCTGGTGAACGCGCTGGTCCCCGAGGAGCAGCGGCGGGTCACCGGCCACGTCAACGCGGTCACCGGCCGCGGCCGGCACACCACGGTCTCCGCGCTGGCGCTGCCGCTGGCCGACGCCGCCCCCGGCAGCTGGGTGATCGACACGCCGGGGGTGCGCTCGTTCGGGCTGCACCACGTCGACCCCTCCCGCGTGATCCACGCCTTCCCCGACCTGGAGCCGGGGACGGAGGAGTGCCCGCGCGGGTGCAGCCACGACGAGCCGGAGTGCGCGCTCGACCAGTGGGTGGCCGACGGCCACGCCGACCCGGCCCGCCTCAACTCGCTGCGGCGGCTGCTGGCGACCCGGGAGCGGCGCGAGGGCGACTGATCCGGGCGCGGCCTGCGGCGCGACGGGCCGGGCCGGGTCGCCTGCCGCGCCGGACGGCACGGGCATAATCGCCCGAAGCCGTACAAGGTGCGCGCGGGATCGTTTCGGCGGGCGGAAAGGCTCATTCATGGCATGGCTGCTGGTCGTCGTCGCGGGGCTGCTGGAGACGGGGTTCGCCGTCTGTCTCAAGCTGTCGCACGGGTTCACCCGGCTGTGGCCGACGATCGCCTTCGCCGCGTTCGCCCTCGGCAGCTTCGGCCTGCTGACCCTCGCCCTCAAACGCCTGGACGTCGGCCCGGCCTACGCGGTGTGGACCGGCATCGGCGCCGCCGGCACCGCCACCTACGGCATGATCTTCCTCGGCGACGTGGTCTCGGTCCTGAAGATCGTCTCCATCACCCTCGTCATCTGCGGCGTCATCGGCCTCCAGCTCTCGGGCTCGGCCCAGTGAACCGCCCGCGCCGCCGCCCCGCCCCCGCACCCCCCACCACCGGCGGCGCCACGACCCGGGAGAGGGCCAGGCGCAGCACGCATTCGCACTCGCGGGCCAGTTCGCGCGGGTCGGTCCGGGGCGCCGCCCCGTCGAGGGCGGCCACGGCGCGGTCGCGGGCGGCGGCGAGGAGGTCCCCGGGGCTGGGGAGCGGGAGTTCGGCGCGGCGCTGGGCGGGTGCGGTGGCGGTGGTGCGGGCCGGGCGCGGTGCGGGCAGCGGGTCGCCCCAGCAGCCGGTCAGCAGGGAGCGCAGCAGGGTGCCGGGGCGGGCGGCGGCCACGGTCCAGTCGGCGGCGGCGCGCAGCCGCTCGCGGGGGTCGGCCGCGGAGCGGGCCAGGGCCCGTTCGATCCCGGCGAGGTAGCCGTCGGCCGCCTGCCGGGCCAGGGCGCGGGCGAGCCCTTCCTTGCTGCCGAACTCGTTGTAGAGCGTCTGCCGGGAGACCCCGGCCGAGGCCGCCACCTCGCCCATCCGCACCGCGCTCCACGGGCGGCGGGCCAGGTGGGCCTCGGCGGCGATGAGCAGGGCTGCGCGGACTTCCGACACGGCTGCCTCCCCGGCGAGGGTCGTGCGGGGAAGTCTTGCGCGGGCGCGGGTGGTGTCAAGGGGGTGTGCGCGCGAGGTGGGGGCGCCGCGCCCGCCGGTGACCGGATGGCCCGGCGCGGCCGGAAATCGATACTGTTTCGCCCATGGCCGACTATCACGATGATCTGCGTCTCGCCCATGTGCTTGCGGACGCCGCCGACGCGACCACGATGGAGCGGTTCAAGGCCCTCGACCTGAAGGTGGAGACGAAGCCGGACCTCACTCCGGTGACGGAGGCCGACAAGGCGGCCGAGGAGCTGATCCGCGGTCACCTCGCCCGCGCCAGGCCGCGCGACGCGATCCTCGGCGAGGAGTACGGCGTGGAGGGCACGGGTCCGCGCCGCTGGGTGATCGACCCGATCGACGGGACGAAGAACTACGTGCGCGGGGTGCCGGTCTGGGCGACGCTGATCTCGCTGATGGAGGCCGACCCGCAGGGCGGCGGTTTCCGGCCGGTGGTCGGGCTGGTGTCGGCTCCGGCGCTGGGCCGCCGCTGGTGGGCGGCGAAGGGCGCGGGCGCGTACACCGGGCGGAGCCTCACCTCGGCGAGCCGCCTGAAGGTGTCGGCGGTGGACCGGGTGGAGAACGCCTCGTTCGCCTACTCCTCGCTCTCCGGCTGGGAGGCGCAGGGCCGCCTGGACGGCTTCCTCGACCTGACGCGCACCTGCTGGCGCACCCGGGGCTACGGCGACTTCTGGCCGTACATGATGGTCGCCGAGGGCAGTGTGGACATCTGCGCGGAGCCGGAGCTGTCGCTGTGGGACATGGCGGCCAACGCGGTCATCGTGGAGGAGGCGGGCGGCACCTTCACCTCGCTGGAGGGCGCCCCGGGCCCCTCGGGCGAGAACGCCGCCGCCTCCAACGGCCTGCTCCACGACGAACTGCTCGGGTACCTGAACCAGCGGTACTGAGCACCCACGGCACGGCACAGCACAGCACGGCGGGCCGGAGCCCCGAGGGGTTCCGGCCCGCCGCCTGCGACAAGCGTCCGTCAGCCGCGCAGGGCCTGGACCGCGGCCTCCAGCCGCTTGCCGAAGTCCGCGTCCGCCGAGCGGAAGTTGTTGATGGCCCGCTCGGCGATGTCGTCGCGGGAGACACCGGCGATGTTCTGCGAGAGGTTCTCGACCAGACGGGTCTTCTCGTCCTCGGACATCAGCCGGTAGAGGTTGCCGGCCTGCACGAAGTTGTCGTCCTCGGCGTGGCTGGGCGCCTCGGTGTCACCGGTCTCGCCGGTGACGGGCAGCGGCTGCCAGAGCGCCCGGCCGGTCTCGGCGGGGCCGCCGAAGCTGTTGGGCTCGTAGTTCTTCGCACCCTTGTGGCGGCCGTCGTAGAGGTAGCCGTCACGGGAGTTGGTGCGCGCCTCGGTGGCGTGCGGGCGGTTGACCGGCAGGTGGTCGGCGTTGATGCCGACGCGGTAGCGGTGCGCGTCCCCGTACGAGAAGAGGCGGCCCTGGAGCATCTTGTCGGGCGAGGGGCCGATGCCCGGCACGAAGTGCGCGGGGCTGAAGATGGACTGCTCGACCTCGGCGAAGATGTTCTCCGGGTTGCGGTTGAGCTCCAGCTTGCCGATCTCGATCGGCGGGTAGTCCTCGTGCGGCCACACCTTGGTGAGGTCGAACGGGTTGAAGCGGTAGGTGGCCGCGTCCGCCGCCGGCATGATCTGCACCTGCACGGTCCAGGACGGGAAGTCACCGCGCTCGATGGCCTCGCGCAGGTCGCGCTGGTGGCTGTCGGGGTCGAGCCCGGAGGTCTCGGCCGCCTCGGAGGTGGTGAGGTTCTTGATGCCCTGGTCGGTCTTGAAGTGGTACTTGACCCAGAAGACTTCGCCGGCCTCGTTGTTCCACTGGTAGGTGTGCGAGCCGTAGCCGTTCATGTGGCGGTACGAGGCGGGGATGCCGCGGTCGCCGAAGAGCCAGGTCACCTGGTGGGTGGATTCGGGGCTGAGTCCCCAGAAGTCCCAGACGTTGTCCGCCTCCTGGGAGCCGGTGTACGGGTCGCGCTTCTGGGTGTGGATGAAGTCCGGGAACTTGATGGCGTCCTTGATGAAGAACACCGGGGTGTTGTTCCCGACGAGGTCGTAGTTGCCGTCCTCGGTGTAGAACTTCAGCGCGAAGCCGCGCGGGTCACGGACGGCGTCGGCCGCGCCGAGGTTGCCGACCACCGTGGAGAAGCGCAGGAAGGTCTCGGTCTGCTTGCCGACCTCGGAGAGGAACGAGGCACGCGTCCACTGCGTGACGTCGGCGGTCACCGTGAACGTGCCGTACGCGCCGGCGCCACGGGCGTGCACCACGCGCTCCGGGATGCGCTCCCGGTTGAAGTGGGCGAGCTTTTCGAGCAGCAGCTGGTCCTGGACCAGGACCGGACCCCCGACGCCCGCCGTCTCGCTGTTCTGGTTGTCGGCGACCGGGGCTCCGGCCTCGGTCGTGAGCGGTCCCTGCGTCACGTGCGCCTCCTGCGGTGGTGAATCCTGCACAAACCTGTCCCTTGGCGAATGCCGTAGCCGATCCTACAATGGACAATGTCTAAGTCAAGCGAACATCCAAAGTCACATCAGTTCAGGACTGGGTCCCTTCCCTGTTAGGCTGGTTTCATGAGTGACCTGCTGGAACGACTTCGCGGACGCGGCTGGCGGATGACCGCCCAGCGGCGCGTCGTGGCCGAGGTCCTCAACGGGGACCACGTGCACCTGACCGCTGACGAGGTGCACGCCAAAGCCATCGCGAAACTCCCGGAGATCTCGCGGGCGACGGTCTACAACACGCTCGGCGAGATGGTGACGCTCGGCGAGGTCATCGAGGTGGCCACGGACGGCCGCGCCAAGCGGTACGACCCGAACGCCCACCGCCCCCACCACCACCTGGTCTGCGCGCGGTGCGGCGCCATCCGCGACGTCCACCCCACCGGAAACCCGCTGGCGGACCTCCCCGACCAGGAGCGCTTCGGCTTCACCGTCTCCGAGGTCGAGGTCACCTACCGCGGCCTGTGCCCCCACTGCGCCGCAGCCTGACCCCACCCGGGCCCCGGACGCGCCCTCCAGGCCGCCGGGGTTCCGCCACCCCCGAACACGACGAAGGCCCGGATTCTCCAGAAGAGAATCCGGGCCTTCGCCCTTCAGTAGCGGGGACAGGATTTGAACCTGCGACCTCTGGGTTATGAGCCCAGCGAGCTACCGAGCTGCTCCACCCCGCGTCGACTCCACCGACACTACGCGCCCCCACCCACCAGCGCAAATCCCTCCAGCACCACACACCTGAACACACCCACAGGCCCCACCCAGGCCCGGCAGCTCCACCCAGGCCCGGCACCTCCACCCCGCCCCGGCAGCTCCACCCCGGCCGGCGAGGCCACCTTCAGCCCGGCCGGCCACCACTCAAGCCCGGCCGGCGTTTGAGGCCACCTTCCAAGCCCGGCCGGCGTTTGAGGCCATCGGTGACCGGCGCGCGAAAGCGGCGAGCACCCCCGAAAAACAGCCCGGCCGGCGCTTGAGGCCCCCACCCCGGCGCCGGGAAGCGCCAACCAGGCCCCCTGCCCAACCGGCCGTCAGGCCGTGAGCTCCTGCTGCAACTGATCCCGCAACCGCCCGGCCCGGGCAGCCACCTCGGCGGGCCCCAGCTCGACAGCCCGCCCACACCACCGGTCGGACTCGGCCAGCTCCCCCCTCCGCGCGTGCAGCAGCGCGAGCCGCAACGCCGCCCGCCCGTGCCCGGCATCGGCAGCCTGCTCCCACCAGACGGCGGCCTCGGGCTCACTCCCCTCCCGGGCCAGCAGCAGCCCGAGATTGAAGGCGCCGTTCCGGCTGCCGGCCTCGGCCGCCGCCCGGTACCACCGAGCGGCGGAGACCACGTCCCCGCGCGTCGCGGCGATCATGCCGATACGGACCTGCGCACGCCGGTGCCCCAGGTGCGCAGCACGCTCGTACCACTCCTCGCTCTCGGTCCGCTCCAGGACCGGCTCACCGAGAGCCGGCTGCTCCCCGGGCGGGGTGCGGGCGTCGAGCAGGGAGGCGAGGTAGTAGGCGCCGTCGGCGCTGCCGCCGCCGGCCGCGCACCGCAGGTGGCGCTCGGCGCCGCGTTCGTCGCCGTCGCGGAGCAGGGCGATCCCGGCCTGGAAGGCGGCCTCGGTGTGCCCGGCCGCGGCGGCCCGCTCGTACCACCGCTGGGCGCCGCGCTGGTCGCCGCGCCCGGCGTGCAGGATGCCGAGGTTGAAGGCGGCGTCGACGCTGCCCAGTTCGGCGGCCTTGGAGAACCAGGGCTCGGCGCCGTCCGCGTCGTTCTCCTGGAGGAGGAGGACGGCGAGGGCGTTGGCGGCCTCACGGTGGCCCGCGTAGGCGGCGCGGCGGTACCACTGGTCGGCCTGGGCGGTGCGGTTCTGGGCGGCGCAGAGCAGGCCGAGGTTGTAGGCGCCGTTGACGTCGCCCGCCTCCAGGGCCGCGCGGTACCAGCGCTCGGCGGTCTGGGTCTCGCCGCGCTCGGCGTGGAGCGCGCCGAGCGCGTTGGCGGCGTTGCCGTCACCTTCCTTGGCGGCCTTGAGCCACCACAGGGCGGCGTTCTCCTCGTCCCCGGCGTCGCGCAGCAGGAAGCCCAGCGCGCAGGCGGCCTCCGGCTCGCCCTCCTTGGCGGAGGTGAGGTACCAGCGGCCGGCCTCCTTCAGCTTGCCGCGGCCCTCCAGGATGGTGCCGAGCCGCAGCGCGGCACGCCGGTGGCCCCGCGCGGCGGCCTGGCGGTACCACTGCTCGGCCTCGTGCGCGGCGTCCTCGCTGGTGCGCCCGCGCTCGTCGAGGATGCGGGCGAGCCGGTGCGCGGCCTCGCGGTGGCCCCGTTCGGCGGCGGCCCGCATCCACCGCTCGGCACCTTCCTCGCGGCGGTGCTCCAGCAAATCGGCGAGGGCGTAGGCGCCGAGCGCGTGCCCCTGCTCGGCGGACTGGCGCAGCCAGTACTCGGCGGCGGGCTCGTCCCCGCGCTCGCGGTGGTGGCGGCCGAGCGCGTGGGCGGCGGCGGCGGACCCGGCGACGGCGGCCACCTTCCACCACCCGGCGGCTTCTTCGGCGTATCCCCGCTGGTGGAGGAGGACGCCCAGGTTGTTGGCGGCGGCGCGGTCACCCTCGGCGGTGGCGCCGCGCAGCAGCGGTTCGGCGCCGTCGAGATCCCCCCGGCGCAGCAGTTCGGCGCCGATCACGCTCATCGAGGCGGCGTCGCCCGCGCCCGCCCCGCCGAGTCGGCGCACCTCGTCCTCGGCCGTACCGGTGTCGGTGTCCTCCCGGTCGGCCGGCTCCACAAACCGGCCCATGTTCAACAGAGTCGCCTTGTCCCCCATAACGTCCATCGTTGCACCATCCGCAACCTTGGTACATCGGGTATCCCGATGCCAGAAGGTCACTTCGGCGTTTTGTCGACATGCCCACAGGGAGACAAGTCAAACACATCCCGCCCCCATGGCGTCACCGTGCGCCTACCCCGCCAACGCCCTTTGACGTCGGGCACCTTCGTACCTTTCGTACAGTGACGCAGGGCACACCGGGAGCCGATGGCGTGTCATGGCTGTGGAGGGTTGGGGGAGAAGCCTCCGCAGGAGTGGAGCGGAGGCGTGCGCGGGGCCGTCCGCGAAGGGTCCGGGCACGACGAAGGCCCGGATTCCGATGAGGAATCCGGGCCTTCGCCCTTCAGTAGCGGGGACAGGATTTGAACCTGCGACCTCTGGGTTATGAGCCCAGCGAGCTACCGAGCTGCTCCACCCCGCGCCGTTGTGCGTCAACCGTACCACGGCACGGGGTGGGGCCGGTCAGCTCCGGTCGGCCGCCTGTTCGGCCGGCTTCTTGCCGGCCTCCTTGTCGCCGTTCCCGTCCTGCTCTTCCTTGCGGGCGTCCTCGGAACCGGCGGATTCCGCCGGTTCCTTGTCGGCGTTCTTGCCGTCGCCCCCTTCGGCCGCGGCCTTCTCCATGGCCTCGAGCGCCTTCTCCAGCTCGGCCTGCGCCTTGCCGTAGGCCTCCCAGTCGCCTTCCTTCAGCGCGGTCTGCCCCTCGTCGTACGCCTTCTGGGCGTCCTTCAGGGCGTCCTCCACCGCGTTGCCGCCGGTCGGCGGGTCGGTCGGCTTCTCGGGCTGCTCGCCCGGCGGCTGTTCGGCGCCCTCGGTTCCGAAGATCTTGTCCAGCGCCTCACCGAGGGTGTCCTCGAAGGCGGTGGCGCCACCGTAGGTGACAAGGACCTTGCGGAGCAGCGGGTACTTGAGGCCGCCGCCTCGCACGTAGACCGGCTCCACGTAGAGCAGGCCGCCGTCGAGGGGCACCGTCAGCAGGTTTCCGTACTCGACCTCGGAGTCGCCGCCGCGCAGCAGGCGGATCGACTCGGCGATGTCCTGTTCGGAGTTGAACTGGCTCTGCACCTGCTTGGGTCCGCTGACCGTGGTGCTGGCCGGGAGTTTCAGGACTCTGATCTTCCCGTAGTCGTCCGCGTCCGCCTCCGCGTTGACCGCCATGAAGGCGCTCAGGTTGTCGCGGTTGTTGGGCGTGAACGTCGTGGTCAGCGAGAACGCCTGCTTCTCCTGGTCCGGCATCCGCATGCTGAGGTAGTAGGCGGGGACGGACTCGCCCGACTTGTTGGTCGGGTCGTCCGGGACCTGCCAGACCTGGCTGCCGGAGAGGAAGGTGTTGGCGTTGTCCACGTGGTAGCGGGTGAGCAGTTCACGCTGGACCTTGAAGAGGTCCTGCGGGTACCGCAGGTGGTCCATCAGCTCGTCGGAGATCTCGCCACGCGGCTCGACCGTGCCGGGGAAGGACTTCATCCAGGTCTTGAGGACCGGGTCCTTGGTGTCCCACTCGTAGAGCTTGACCGTGCCGTCGTAGGCGTCGACGGTGGCCTTGACGGAGTTGCGGATGTAGTTGACCTGGTTCTCCTGGGCCACCACCGCCCGCTGCTGGTTCTCCGCGGTGAGCGAGTCCGCCGTGGTGTCGCCGAGAGTGGTGCGCGAGGAGTACGGGTAGCCGTTGCTCGTCGTGTACGCGTCGACGATCCACTGGATCTTGCCGTCGACCACGGCCGGGTAGGCGTCGCCGTCGATGGTCAGCCACGGGGCGACCGCCTCGACGCGGTCCTTCGGGGTGCGGTTGTAGAGGACCTGCGAGCCCTCGCCGATCGCTCCCGAGTAGAGGATCTGCGGCTCGCCGAAGGCGACGGCGTAGGCGGCGCGGTTGACCGGGTTGGAGAGGTCGACCCCGCCCTTGCCGGAGAAGCTCGTCGTCTTCTCGCCGTCGTCGTCGGAGTAGTCGATCTCCTTCTGGGGACCGCCGACGATCGAGTACTGCTCGGTGCGCTCGCCGTAGTAGATCCGCTGCTCGTACTTGCCCTTGACCAGGTCACCCTTGGAGGGCAGGTCCGACTCGGTGAAGACCGGACGGCCCTCGCTGTCGGCCGTGGTGCCCTCGGCGGCGACCACGCCGAACCCGTGGGTGTAGCGGAAGTGGTCGTTGATCCAGTTGTTCTTCGGGATGCCGTTGAGGTTCAGCTCGCGCAGACCGATCACGGTGTCGCGGGAGTTGCCGTCGGCGTCCTTGTAGCGGTCCACGTCCAGGTTCTGCGGGAAGGCGTAGTACCCCTTCATCTGCTGCAGCTGCTGGAAGGTGGGCGAGACGATGTTCGGGTCGAGGAGGCGGATGCTGGCCGCCTTGGCGACCTCGCCGCGCAGCTCGGTGCGGTCCTCCGTCTGCGCCTTGCCCGAGTACTCGGTGACCTTGGCGTCGTCGATCCCGTAGGCCTTCTTGGTGGCCTTGAGGTTCTGCGAGACGTACGGCGCTTCCTTGGCCTGCTCGTTCGGGTCGACCTGGAACTTCTGGACGATGGCCGGGTAGAGACCGCCGATGAGGATGGCGGAGAGGACCATCAGGCCGAAGCCGATCACCGGCAGCTGCCAGGTGCGGCGCCAGAGCGTCGCGAAGAAGAGCAGGGCGCAGATGACGGCGATGCAGAAGAGGATCGTCTTCGCCGGCAGATAGGCGTTGGCGTCGACGTAGCGCAGGCCGGTCCAGTTGCCGGCGGCCTTGAAGTCACTGGACTTCACCGCGAGGCCGTACCGGTCCAGCCAGTAGGCGACCGCCTTGAGGGCGACGAAGAGGCCGAGCAGCACCGAGAGGTGGCCGGTGGCCGCGCCGGTGGCACGGGCGCCGGGGCTGGTGACGCGCAGCCCGCCGTAGAGGTAGTGGACCAGGGCGGCGGCGATCAGCGAGAGCACCGCGGCGGCGAAGCCGAAGCCCAGCAGGAAGCGGTACCACGGCAGGTCGAAGGCGTAGAACGCGACGTCCTTGCCGAACTGCGGGTCCTTCTCGCCGAAGGGGACGCCGTTGATCCACAGCAGCCAGGTCCGCCACTGCCCGGCCGCCGAGGCGCCGGAGATGAGGCCGATGACGGCGGTGACGCCGATGAGCATCCACTTCTTGTACGGCGCGATGCTCATCCGGTAGCGGTCGAGGCTCTGCTGCTCCAGCGACATGGCGCTGAGCGGCGGGCGCAGGCGGTGCGCCAGCCAGATGTTCACCCCCACCGCGAGCGCCATCAGGAGTCCGAAGACGAAGAACAGACCGATCTTGGTCCACAGCGTGGTGGTGAAGACGGACGAGTAGTCGACCGCCTTGTACCAGAGCCAGTCCGTCCAGAACCCGGCGAACATGACGAAGAGCATGGCCAGGACGGCCAGCACCCCCAACGTCATGAGCAGGGTCCTGGAGCGCCGGGACGGTCGGCCGACTCTGATCCGCGGCCCCGTGGGGCCTCCGCCGCGGTCCGGCATCTGGAAAGCCAAGGTGCGCACCTCGAAGTTCGCGGGTTGGTTTTTTCGCGTCGTTTTGTCGCGTTGTCGATCGCTTTTCTCGATCGGATCGGGCCCCGCGATCCTAGGGCCCACTGATGCAACTTACGGAAGCTTTACTCAGTTCCCGATTCCGGGGGTCGACGAGGCAGGATATTGCGCATGTCCACTCACTCCCCCTCCGGCCCTCCGATGGCCGGCTCCCCCCTCACCCGCGCCGTGCTGGAGATCGACGAGTACGTCGCCGGTCTCGGCTGGGACCGCCCCGCCCTGCTCTTCGCCCTGGTCGACACCGCCCGGCTGCGTTCCGAGGAGCCCGGTCTCGCCGACCGCCTCGGCATCGGCGAGGACGTTCCCGACGCCGCGCCCCTCACCCCGGTCGAACAGGAGGAGATCCCGGCCGGGAAGCCCCTGGACGAGTTCCTCGCCACCATCGCCTGGCCGGACGCGGTGGCCGGCTGCGCCCTCGCCGTGGAGCGGCTGATGCTGCCGCCCTCGGCCGAGGCCCAGGTGCCCGACGGTCTGGACGACGCCGCGCTGGCCAAGTGGGTCGCCGCCCACCCGGACCGCCAGGAGGTGCGGATGACGGTCGGCGTGCTCCGCGACGGCACCCGTGACTCCGCGCTCAGGCTGCGCGAGAAGGACGCCTCGACCGAGGTGCTGACCGGCGCCGACCTGGTGCCGGGACTCGCCGAGGCGCTGGCGGCGACCTTCGCGGAGTGACCCGCACCGCAGAACCGCCGAGGGCCCGTGTCCGTACGTACGGACACGGCCCCTCGGCGTGCACGGGGCGGAGTCCCGCCGTCCGCCGGGAGGTCAGCCGGTGGTGCAGGCGGGGAGGGCCTCGGTGCGGTCCTCGCGGATCTTCTCGAGCGAGTCGAGCGCGTCGTCGATGGTGTCGACCTTGACCAGGGTGAGGCCGTCGGGGACGTCCTTGGCGGCGGTGGCGCAGTTGTCGGCGGGGGTGAGGAAGTACTGGGCGCCCTTGGCCCGGGCGCCCACGGTCTTCATGCTGATGCCGCCGATGGGGCCGACCGCGCCGTCCTCGTCGATGGTGCCGGTGCCGGCGATGAACTTGCCGCCCGTCAGGTCGTCGGGGCTGAGCTTGTCGACGATGCCGAGGGCGAACATCAGCCCGGCGCTGGGGCCGCCGACGTCGGCGAGCTTGATGTCGACGGTGAACGGGAAGGTGTGGTCGGTCCCGGCCTGGATGCCGACGATGGCCCGCTTGGCCTCGCCGCCGCTCTTGCCGGCGGGCGCGGTGGTGACGGTGACGCGCTCGGTGCCGCTCGGCTCCTCGCCGGCCTTCTCGGCGGCGGCCGCGTCGGCGGCGGGGACGATGGTGAAGACGACCGGCTCGCCCGGCTGGTGCTTGGTCACCAGTTCGGCGACGTCCCCGGGCTTGCGGACCGGGGAGCCGTCCACGCTCTTGATGACGTCCCCGGCGTGCAGCTTGCCCTCGGCCGGGTTGCCCTTGACGACGGTGGCGACGACGACCCGCGTGGAGACCGGGATGTCCAGCTCGCGCAGGGCGGCGACCTTGGCACTCTCCTGCGACTGGGAGAACTCCTCGGCGTTCTCCTGCGTGGACTGCTCCTCGGTCTTGCCGTCGGGGTAGAGCGTCTCGTGCGGGACCACGACGTTGTCGTGGGCGATCCAGCCGGCGACGGCCTGGAAGAGGTTCATCCGGTAGTCGGGGCTGGTGACCCGGACCGTGGTCATGTTGAGGTGGCCGTCGGTCGGGTAGGTCTTGTGGCCCTTGATGTTGAGGACGGGCTCCCCGTCGTGGTCGCCCAGGGTGTTGACCGTCGGCCCGGGCGTCATCTCCGCGTACGGCACCTTGATGAGGACTCCCGCGCACAGCAGGGCGATCAGCAGCAAGGTGGACGTCAGCATCGTCGCGGTACGGCGTGGCATGGCACGACAGTACGGGACCTGGCTGTCAGCGCACCGCCGGGGCCGGTCCGTCCGAGGGCTGGTGCGCCTGCTCCCGCTCGCCCGTCGCGGGGAGGCCCGCGGGCAGGGCGGACTCCCCCGCGTCCGGGTCGCCGTGCGACTTCGCCATGGCGGCGCGGAAGCGCGCGTAGCCCGCCAGTTCCGGTCCGTCGTTCCTGCCCGGGTTGCGGGCCGCCCAGCTCCCCCAGAGGGCCGCGCCTATCGCGGCCATGAGCGGGATGAGCAGCCAGGCGAGCGCGGCCATGCGTACCTCCACAAAGCTGTGCCGAACCGGCCGATCAGCGGATCAGCAGATCAAAGGTCTGCACGCCCCACGCTCGGTCCCGGCGCGGGGTTACGCAACCGGAACGGTTCTGCCCGGTGGTGGCGGGGCCGGGCAGGTCCCGGGCGGGCCGCCCGCGAACCGTCCGGGGCACGTTGCGGCGAACGGGTCAGCAGGCGCCGACCCACTCCTCGGTGCCGTCGCCGAAGGTCTGGTGCTTCCAGAGCGGGACCTCGTGCTTGAGGTCGTCGATCAGCATCCGGCACGCCTCGAAGGCCTCGGCGCGGTGCGGGCAGGAGACGGCGACGATCACCGCGATCTCGCCGACCCTGAGGTCGCCGGTGCGGTGGACGGCGGCCAGCGCCCGCACGGGGTGGGCGGCGACGACCCGCTCGGCGACGCGGCGCAGCTCCGCCTCGGCGGTGGGGTGGGCGGAGTAGCCGAGTCGGGCGACGTCGGCGCCGCCGTCGTGGTTGCGTACGGTGCCGACGAACAGGGCGGTCCCGCCGGCGGCGTCCTCACCGACGGCCTTGAACACCTCGTCCAGCGAGAGCGGGGTGTCCCGTACGGCCAGCAGCGCGATCGGGTCCTCGGCGGCCCGCTCGCCGGGGTGGTCGGGACGCTCCGGGTGCGCGGTGTGGGTGGATGCCATACCGCCATCGTGCCGCACCGCACGGCTCACGGGGAACAGTGGTTCCCACCGGCCGGGGGCGTGCCGCGCTGGAGCCTCCTCCAAACGGCCGCCCCCGGTCCCGGTCCTCAGATGCGGCGCCGTGCCTTCCGCGCCCGGCGCACGATGGCGGCGGTGCCGAGCAGGGCGACGGTGGCTCCGGCGGCACCCGCGGCGCCCGCGACGGTGGCGTCCTTGCGGCCCAGGCGCCGCCCGGCGACGGTGTGGCGCCCGGCGACCTCCTCCAGCAGCTCTCCGAGGACCTCCTCGTTGGTCCACTTCGGCCGCCACCCGGCGTGGTGCAGCCGGCTGCCGCTGACCACCCACGGGTACATCGTGTACGCCAGGTCACCGGCGGGGGACGGGGTGAGGCCGATCCGGTGGAGGCGGGCGGCGGCGCCCAGTGCCACGGCGGACGGCAGCTCCATGCGGCGGATGCCGCTCAGCTCCTCGACCTGCTCCTGTTCCAGCCAGCCGTCGCACCCCACGGCGAGGTCGCCCTCGACGCGCTCCAGCACCGCGTACTCCAGCGCGGCGCACAGGTCCTCGACGTGGCAGAACTGCCAGGCGGGCCGCGAATCGGCGACGACCAGCAGCCGGGGCGACTCGAAGTACCTGGTCAGCGCGGTGTCGGCGCCGCCGCCGACCAGGACGGCGGGGCGCACCACCGTGACGTTGAGCCCGGGATGGGTGCGTGGGGCGCGCTTGGCGAGCCGCTCGATCTCCAGGAGGTCGCCGACGCCGGTCGCCTCGGCGGTGGCGCGCAGCTCGGCGTCCTCGGAAAGCGGCAGCTCGTTGTCGGGGAGCGCGCCGTAGACCATGGCGGAGGTGCAGAGCACCACGCGGTGCACCCCGGCGGCGGGGGCGGCGGTCAGCACGGTCTGGGTGCCGCGGACGTTGAACGCCGTGCGGGCCGCCGGGTCGGACTCGAGGTCGAGGTCGAGGGCGAGGTGGACGACGACGTCGACGCCTCGGAGCTTCTCGGCGAGCGCCGGGTCCCGGACGTCGAGGATCTGCCACTCGGCGCCCTCGCACTCCCCGCGCCGCTCGTCGATCGCGATGACCCGCTTGATCTCCTCGGAGGCGGCGAGCCGCTCGGTCAGCAGGGCGCCGACCCCGCCGGCGGCCCCGGTGACGGCGACCACCGGGCCGCGGACCGGACGGGCGGGGCGCTCCGCCGCGGGTTCGGGCGTGTCGGCGGCCTCGAAGGCCCCCGCGGGCTGCTTCCGGCCGCCGGGGAGCGGATCGGCGGGGCCGGACGTTTGGGTCACTTGTCTGCGGTCCGCATCGGCCGCGGTCGGTTCGGACGAGAGGTCGGCCGGGTTTCGCGCTGCGCGAACCTGCGGATCTGGGGAACTCACCAGGTGTCTCCAGCGGTTGTCTTCAGTACGTACCCGAATGACACGTACGTACCAGGTGGCGTCCATCCTGCCGCAGCCCGGTGCCCGGCGGAGCACCGAGCCCCGACCGGCTCTTGGTGTCTACGCTGGGAAGTGACGTCGGGCAAGCCGCCGCCGGAGGCAGAGACCGGTGGCCCTACCAGCCGAGGATTCCCGTGAGTGACACCCCATTCGGATTCGGCCTTCCGCCGGAGGAGCCGGACGACGGCGACGAAGGCAAGAAGAAGGACAACCAGGGCGGTGGCGCTGGCCAGGGCGCGAACCCGCTCGGATTCGGGATGCCCGGCATGCCGGGCATCGGCCCGGGCGGCGGCGACAACCCGTTCGCCGCGATGTTCGGTTCGCTGAACCCGGCGGACCTGGGCGCCGCCTTCCAGCAGCTCGGCCAGATGCTCTCGT
This sequence comes from Streptomyces albidoflavus, assembly GCF_000719955.1. GTDB lineage: Bacteria > Actinomycetota > Actinomycetes > Streptomycetales > Streptomycetaceae > Streptomyces > Streptomyces albidoflavus. Next base: position 9,625 of record NZ_JOII01000005.1, on the reverse strand, counting down.
ACGAGGGCGGCCCGGTGAACTGGGACATGGCCAAGCAGATCGCCCGCCAGACGGTGGCCCAGGGCACCGCGGACGGCACCAAGGACGCCAGCGTCGGCGCCGCCGAGCGGCACGCCGTGGACGAGGCGGTGCGCCTGGCCGACCACTGGCTGGACGGCGTGACCGCGCTGCCCTCGGGTGCCAGCACCTCGGTGGCGTGGAGCCGCGCGGAGTGGGTCGAGGCGACCCTGCCGGTCTGGCAGGAGCTGGTCGACCCGGTCGCCGAGCGGGTCGGGGCGGCCATGGGCGACGTGCTGCCCGAGGAGATGAAGTCGATGGCGGGCCCGCTGCTCGGCATGATGCGCTCCATGGGCGGCGCCATGTTCGGCACGCAGATGGGCCAGGCCGTCGGCACCCTCGCGGGCGAGGTGGTCGGTTCCACGGACGTGGGGCTGCCGCTGGGCCCGGCGGGCAAGGCGGCGCTGCTGCCGCTCAACATCGAGGCGCTCGGCAAGGACCTCGGCGTTCCGCTGGAGGAGGTCCGGCTCTACCTGGCCCTGCGCGAGGCCGCCCATCAGCGGCTCTTCGCCCACGTGCCGTGGCTGCGCTCGCACCTGTTCGGCGCCGTCGAGGGGTACGCCCGGGGCATCGACGTGGACACCGCCAAGCTGGAGGACGCGGTCAGCCAGCTCGACCCGTCCAACCCGGAGCAGCTGCAGGAGGCCCTTCAGCAGGGCATGTTCCAGCCGGAGGACACGCCGCAGCAGAAGGCGGCGCTGGCCCGGCTGGAGACGGCACTGGCGCTGGTGGAGGGCTGGGTCGACGCGGTGGTGCACGAGGCCGCCAAGCCGCGCCTGGCCTCGGCGGACGCGCTGCGTGAGACGCTGCGCCGCCGCCGTGCCTCCGGCGGCCCGGCGGAGCAGACCTTCGCCACGCTGATCGGCCTGGAGCTGCGCCCGCGCCGCCTGCGGGACGCCTCCCGGCTGTGGGCCTCGCTGGCCGACGCCCGGGGCGCCGACGGGCGGGACGCGCTCTGGGAGCACCCGGACATGCTGCCGACCGCGCACGACCTGGACGACCCGGACGGCTTCGTCCACCGTGAGCACGCCGACTTCTCCGAGCTGGACAAGCTCCTCGGCGAGGCGGCCGGCGGCCCGTCCCTCTCCAAGGACCGGCCCGAGGACGCCGAGGAGCCCGGCAAGAAGGACAAGGGCTCCGACGACGGCGACGGCCAGGAAGGCGGCGAGGGCTCCCGGTGACCCTCCACGACGACGCGGTCCTCGTCCTGAAGGAGTACGAGGACCAGCCCGGGCTGCGCCAGCAGTACCTGGACCACCTGGCGGCCCACCCCGACGGCATGTACAAGCCGTGCGAGGCCGGTCACCTCACCGCCAGCGCCCTCGTGCTCGACCCGTCCCGCGGGCAGGCCTTGCTCACCCTCCACCGCAAGCTGAACATGTGGCTCCAGATGGGCGGCCACTGCGAGCCGGAGGACACCTCGGTGGCCCGGGCGGCCCTGCGCGAGGCGACCGAGGAGTCCGGCATCCCGGGCCTGGAACTGCTCCCCGGCGGCCCGGTCCGCCTCGACCGCCACGCCATCCCGGCGCCGTGCAACTGGCACCTGGACATCCAGTACGCCGCCCTCGCCCCGGCCGGCGCGGCGGCGGCGATCAGCGACGAGTCCCTGGACCTGCGCTGGTTCGCGTACGACGAGGTGGCGGGCGTGGCCGACGCCTCGGTGGTCCGGCTGCTGGAGGCTGCCCGGAAGCGGCTGGGCGCACCGGGCTGAGCTGCGGCGCCTCGACGGGGCCGCCTCCCCGCGCGCACCGCGCCAGGAGGCGGCCCCGCGGCGTCAGCTCCAGACGTTCCCCTGGTTCTGGCCGCGGGCGCCCTGCTGGCCCATGCCGAACTGTCCGGCGAGGCCGCCGGTGGCGGCGTTCTGCGGGGGCAGCAGTTCGCTGGGCTGGACCAGGGCGAAGCCGGAGCCGAGGAAGCTCAGCTCCCAGCCCTCCCCGGTGCTGCCGCGCCGCCGCCAGACGCCGGAGGAGTGGGTCTGGGCCTGCATCTGCACCCGCAGCGAGGTCGACCAGGCGACGATGGCGTCCGCGTCGGCGTTGACGTACTTCTCCGGGGTGACCTGGAGCATCAGGGGCGGGCCCGAGGTCATCAGGGCGATCTTGCCCCGGCCGGTGATGTTGAGCTGGTACTTGCCGGAGCCGGAGATCCCGAACTGGCTGTCCACCGCGAGGACCTCGGCGTGCAGCGAGGAGTCCATGGCGAGGACGTAGGAGCTGTCGACGGTCAGGCCGTCCTGCTCGACGTCGAGAACGTGGACGTACTGGGCGAGGTTGGCGAAGTAGACGCTGCCCTGGCCGGAGCAGCGCATGAGGTCGAGCCCTTCCCCGGTCCAGGCGCGGGCCTGCTGCTGCTGGTGGGACTGGTACTCGCCGTCGAACTCGACGAGGCCCTGGTAGGCGACCATGGCGCCCTTGCGGGCGAGGATGTCGTCGTGGCCGGTGAGGGTGACCCTCAGCATCTGCGCGTTCTGCAGCGTGTAGCGGTCCTGGGACTGCTGCTCGGTGAAGGCGAAAAGCGGACTCTGCATGGTGGTGGCTCCCCCTCAGCCCCGGACCCGGAGGCGGTCGGTGCTGTCCTCGCTGGGCTGGACGACGACGATCCCCTCGCCGGAGAACGCCATCTGGTACGCCTCGCCGCTGCCCCGGCCGATCATCGAGGAGGCTTTGAAGCTGCGCTTCCCCTTGACCTTGAGATGCGGCGACCAGGCGATGAGGGCGTCCGGGTCGACGTAGGTCTCGTCCTCGCCTCGGCCGCAGTCGACGACGATCGGCGTGCCGCGCGAGGTCAGCGCGACCCAGCCCTGGCCGCCGACGCGGACGTTCCACAGTCCCTGGCCGGCGAACTTGGCCAGCCCCTTGACGCGCTCCACGCCCCAGTCGAGCTGGGCGTCGAAGGCGAGGAGGTTGGTGCCGTTGACGGACAGGGAGTCACCGCCGAGGTCGATGGCGACGACGTCCGCGCCGTAGTCGGCGAGGTAGAGCAGGCCGTCACCGGTGCACTTCATCAGCGGGGTGCCCTCGCCGGTGATCCACTGCCCGGCGATCTGGCGGACGGCCGGCGGGTTGGGCTCGTACTGGACGAAGCCCTCGTAGGCGACCATGGAGCCGGTGCGGGCGTACAGGTCGTAGCCGCTCTGCATGGCGACCTTGACCATGCTGTGGCCGTGGTTCTCCATCCGGGCCGCGACGGGCGTCGGGGCGAAGCCCGCGAGCTGCTGGTTCATGGCCTGCTCCCTCAGATCTCGTAGGGCTGGACGACGACGAAGTTGCCGGGGGCGCCCCGGAACTGGAGGTTCACGCCCTCGCCGCTGTGGCCCGGGTAGGCGTTGCGCCTCATCCTGACCTGCGAGGAGACGATGACCTGGGCCGCGGCGGACCAGGCGACGATCGCGTTACTGTCGGCGAAGGTGGTCGGGGTGACGGGGAGGACCACCGGGGTGCCGCGGGTCTTCACCACGACGGTGCCCGTGCCCTGGAACTGCATGGTGAACAGGGCGCCGCCGGGGATGCCGTGGCCGTCGATCCGCCGGACCTCGTAGGCGAGGGTCTCGTCGAAGGCGAGGACGTTCTCGGCGCTGACGCAGAGCGCGTCGCCCTGGAGTTCGACGGGGTGGAGGTTGGCCTCGTTCTCCGCGAGGAAGACCTGCCCGCTGCCGGTGCAGCGCATCAGCGACAGCTCCTGGCCGGTGGCGTTGCCGGTGATGCGGCCCGCGAAGCCCGCGCCCTTGTAGCCGAAGTCGACCTTGCCCTGGTAGAGCACCATGCTGCCCTGGCGGGCGAGGACGGGCTGCGCGTCGGCACCGAGGTCGACCCGGACGAGCTGGCTGTTCTGCTGCGTCCAGCGGCTGCCGGTCGGAACCTCGCGGTACTTCTGGAAGGCGGCCGCCACACCGGGCGTGCCGCCCTGTCCGGCGACGGGCTGCGGCTGGCCGTACGGCCCGGGCTGCTGGCCGGGGAAGCCGCCCGGCGCGGGCGGCGGGTAGCCGTAGCCGGGCGGGGGCCCGTGGTGCTGGACGGGCGGTTGCCCGTACGGGCCGGGCGGCGGGGGCGGCGGCGGAACCTGGGCTCCGGGCTGCGGGGCCGGGGGCGCGAGGGGCGCCGCCATGGTGGGGGCGGCGTGCACGGGCGTGGGGTGGGGCGGCGGCGGAGGCCCCTGGTGGCCGGCGTGCGGGTGGGGCGCGGGGGTGTGCGGCGCCTGCGGCGGCACGTACCCCTGGGGGGTCTGCTGCGGCGCGGGGGCCTGCGGGATGTGCTGCGCGGGGGCGGGCGGGGCCTGCTGGGTCTGGGCGGGCTGCGGGGCCGGGGCCGGAGGTGGCGCGAAGGCGGGCGGGGCGAAGGCGGGGGCGGCCTCGGGGGCCTGCGGTGCGGGTGCCTCCGGCTCCTCTTCCTCCAGGACCTCGCCGCCGAAGTTCCGCAGCAGCGCCTCCAGGCCGCCGTCGAAGCCCTGCCCGACGGCGGCGAACCGCCAGACGTCCTTGACGTAGAAGTCGCCGAGCATCACGGCGCGCTCGGTGCTGAACTCCGAACCGTCGAAGGAGTACCGCGCGACCTCCTCGCCGCCGGCCACGATCCGCAGGTAGCCCGGGCCGATCTGGGACATCTGGCCGGCGCCGTCGAGCGTCGCAGTGAAGGACAGCTTCTGGATCTGCGGCGGAATCCGCTCCAGCGTCACCCGGAACGACTCGGTGTCGCCCGCCTGCGCCCCGAGCAGCTGGAGGGACTCCTCGGGCGACGCAGGCTGGTTGAAGAAGATGAAGTACCGGTCGTCGGAGAGGCGTTCGTCGGCGTCGAGACCGAAGCAGCTGATGTCGAAGCTCAGCCCCGGTCCTGAGATCTGCACGCCCACGTACAGGTCGGTGCCGGCCGTCAGGTCACTGATCCTGGCCTTGTGGCCGCGCTGGAATTCCCTGGCCATACGAAACGTCCGTCCCCCATCCCGAAGCTGCTGGTCGAGCCAGGCTAACCGCTGACTCCGACAACGCGGCGGGCCGGTACAGAGCCGGTACACAACGGTGGTGGGCCGGATACCCCCTACATGCCGGCCTTGGCGCCACTGCCGTCCTGGCCGGTCCCGCCGTTCTCGTCGCTCCCGCCGTCGGCGTCGTTCGCCTCGTCCTCGTCACCGTCGACGGTGTGCGGGAGGCGCGCCGTCGCGGCCACGCCCTCGAGGTAGCCGCGCGCCCGCTCGGTCCTCGGGTACGCCTCCAGCAGCGCCCAGAAGCGCGGGCCGTGACCGGGCACCAGAAGGTGGGCCAGCTCGTGGAGGAGCACGTAGTCGACGACGTACTCGGGCATCCCCTGGAGCCGGTGCGAGAGGCGGATGCTGCCCTCGGCGGGGGTGCAGGAGCCCCAGCGGGTGTTCTGGTTGGTGACCCAGCGCACCGAGTCGGGGCGCGCCCGGCCGCCCAGGAACTGGGCGGAGAGCCGTCCGGCCCGTTCGGCGAGCACCTCGTCGGTCGGCCTGCGGCGCTTCTCCTGCCGGGCCAGTTTCTCCAGCATCAGCCCGACCCAGCGCCGTTCCTCGGCCTCGGACATCCGCGCGGGGAGCAGCACCACCGTCCGGCCGTCCTCCCGGTAGGCGGAGACCGTACGGCGCCGGCGCGCGCTGCGGCGCACCTCGACCTCCCCCTGTACGGAGTGGGGCGCGGCGGAGGGGGCGGGGCTGGTCGGCGCGGCCTGGGGGCGCCGTGCGGGTTCGGCTGGCACTCCTCGACGGTACCCGGACAACCTGCGGAAACGCGGCTGCCCGCCACCGCTCCCGCGGAATCCGCACCTCTGGGGGAGGCATTCGTACGACTATTCATGCCCTCTGTGGACAACTCGGGGCAGACTTCCCCGCTCTTGATCCATCCTGTCCTCCGTGACCGGCGCACGCGGCGCCGGCCGGCCACGTCCAGGGGGAAACCACCGTGCACCTGTCCCATCCACTCCTCAAGCCCGCCCTCCGGCGCGGCTGGCGCGACCTGCGCACGGTCCAGTTCGGGGCGACCCCGGCCCACGCCGTGGTCCTCGGCCCGATCGACACGGCGACCGGCAGCTTCATGGAACTCCTCGACGGCACCCGCGGCCTGCCGCTGCTGCGTGAGGAGGCCCACCGCATGGGCTTCGCCGAGGGGTACGCCGACCTCCTGGTGGGCCGGCTCGCCCGCGCGGGCCTGCTCGACGACTCCACCGGCGGCGGCCCGGGCGCTGCGGCGCTGCGCGAACGCCCGGCGGTGGTGGAGCGGCTCCGGCCCGACCTCGGCTCCCTCACGGTGACCACCCGGGAGCCGGGCGGCGCCATGGCCCGCATGGCCGCCCGGCGCGCCTCCCGCGTCCAGGTACGCGGCGCGGGCCGGGTCGGCGCGACGCTGGCCGCGGTGCTCTCGGGCGCGGGGGTCGGCCAGGTCGACGTGGTGGACGGGGGATCTGTGGACGCCGCCGACGTGGCGCCCGGCGGTATGCCGGCCCGGGCGGTCGGCGAGCGCCGCGACGAGGCGGCCCGCAAGGTGGTCCGGCAGGCGTCGCCCGGCGCGCTCCGCCGCTCCCGCAAGGGGCCACGCGCGGGCAGCGGTGAGCCAGGGCTCTCGCTCGTCGTGGTGGCGCCGAGGGACGGGCTCGGGGTGTTCGCGCCGGACCCGGCAGCGGTGGAGCAGTTCGTGGCGTCCGGCATCCCGCACCTGTTCGCGGGGGTGCTGGAGGCGACCGGAATGGTCGGGCCGCTGGTCGTCCCGGGGGCGACGGCCTGCGCCCAGTGCGTGTCGCTGGAACGGGTGGACCGTGACCCGGCCTGGCCACGGCTGATCACCCAGTGGCGGGCGACCCGCCGACGCTCCTCCCCCGCCTGCGATCTGGCCCTGGCCACCACCGTTGCCGGTTTCGCGGCCACGCAGGCGCTCGCCTTCCTCGACGGCACCCTGCCGTCGGCCGGCGAGACCCGGTGGGAGCTGGCGCTGCCCGAATCGGCCTGGCGCCCGGTGCCGCTGACCCCGCACCCGGAGTGCCCGTGCGACGCGGTCAACTCGCCGGACCGGGCTCCCGGCCCCGGCGAACCTGCCTCCCCGGCCGGGGAGGTCCCCCCGCGGTCGGCACCGGCCGGACCTCTGCGGGCCACAATGGCAGAGAGCCGTTGACCGTCGGATGCGGCTCGGCAGTCTGGGACTTGGAGGGGCGCATGTCTGATCTTCCCCGGAAGGCGGTCACCAGGACCGCCAAGCTCGCTGCCCTGCCGCTGGGGTTCGCGGGACGGGCCACGTGGGGTCTCGGCAGAAGGATCGGGGGCATCTCCGCCGACATCGTCGGCCGGGAACTCCAGCAGCGGACCGCCGAGCAGCTGTTCAAGGTCCTCGGAGAGCTGAAGGGCGGCGCCATGAAGTTCGGCCAGGCCCTGTCGGTCTTCGAGTCGGCGCTCCCCGAGGAGGTCGCCGGCCCGTACCGCGCGGCCCTGACCAAGCTCCAGGAGGCCGCGCCGCCCCTGCCCGCGGAGACCGTCCACGCGGTGCTGCGGGAACGGCTGGGCGAGGACTGGCGCTCGCTGTTCCGCTCCTTCGACGACCGCCCCGCCGCGGCCGCCTCCATCGGCCAGGTGCACCGCGCGGTCTGGCACGACGGGCGCACCGTCGCGGTCAAGGTCCAGTACCCGGGGGCCGGCGAGGCCCTCCTCTCCGACCTCAGCCAGCTCAGCCGCTTCGCCCGCCTGCTGGGCCCGCTGGTCCCCGGGCTGGACGTCAAGCCGCTGATCACCGAGTTGCGCGACCGCGTCTCGGAGGAACTGGACTACGCCCTGGAGGCGGAGGCGCAGCGCATCCACGCCGAGGAGTTCGCCGACGACCCCTACATGCTGGTCCCCGGTGTGGTGCACCAGAGCGACCAGGTCCTGGTGACCGAGTGGCTGGAGGGCATCCCGCTCTCCGAGGTCATCGCCGAGGGCACCGAGGAACAGCGGGACTGGGCGGGCCAGCTGCTCTCCCGCTTCCTCTTCTCCGGCCCCGCCCGCACGGGCCTGCTCCACGCCGACCCGCACCCGGGCAACTTCCGCCTGGTCCGCGCCGAGGACGAGGACGGCTGGCTGCTCGGCATCCTCGACTTCGGCACGGTCGACCGCCTGCCCGGCGGCCTGCCGGAGACGATCGGCACCTCCCTGCGCCTGACCCTGGAGGACCGCGCGGACACGGTGTACGCGACGCTCAGGACCGAGGGCTTCGTCAAGGACTCGGTGGAGCTGGACCCGGCCGAGGTCCTCGACTACCTCCGCCCGATCATCGAGCCCGCCATGGTGGACGAGTTCACCTTCACCCGCGACTGGATGCGCGGCCAGGCAACCCGCCTCGCCGACCCCCGCTCCCCCGCCCTCCAACTGGGCCGCCAGCTCAACCTCCCCCCGTCCTACCTCCTCATCCACCGCGTCACCCTCAGCACCATCGGAGTGCTGTGCCAGTTGGGCGCCACGGTGCGGCTCCGGGAGGAACTGGAGGACTGGCTTCCTGGATTCGTCGGGGAGGAGGGGGCTGGGGCTGGTCCGGGGGATGGCGACTTCGGGGTGGCTGTGGAACGTGCCGGGGCGGACGGCGGCGGTGCCGAGGGCCGGCAGCCGGAGGGCGCCAGGTCCAGGAGCCTGGTGCCCGAGCAGGCGGGGGCTGAGGACGCCGTTTCGGGCGGGGGTGGCGTGCGGGGCGCCGATCTCGAGTCGGGAGGACGAGGGAACGACCCGGGTGGTGCTGGAAAGGCTCGCAGCTCCGAGGGCGGTGGCGCCGGTGTCTTGGGGGACCGGACTACCGGTTCTGTCGAGGAAGCCGGAGCTGGTCCGTCGGGGGACGGTGCAACCGGTTCGGAGGCCGGGGCTGCCTCCGGTTCGGAGGGCGAGGAGGAAGGGAGCGGGGAGACCGGTTGCCGTGAAACGACGGTCGGCACGGACACGATTGCCACGAACGTCGGCCCGAACCCAGCGGGGTAGCGGCGCTCTTCATCCGGGGCCCAGGACAGGCCGGGGGGGGGACCGTGGGACCCGGGCGGGTGCCGTCGTGTCGCGGGACGGCGGCAGTCCGATGGGTGGCACAGCGGCTGGATCGGCACGCTGGAAGTGCCGGGGCGGTCGCTCCGGGAGCACGGGCGAGCGGCGCTGGCATGGAGTTGCCAAGTGTGGTCGGGCTGGGCGGCGGCGTGCCGGGTATGGCAGACGGTGCTGTCACGCGAGGCCCCGGTGGGACGCGGCATGACGGAGCAGGGCTGCCGTGCGTGGGGCCGGCCAGCAAGGACAGGCTGGCGCTGTCGGCGCGAGGGTTGGCGCCCGGTGTGGGCTGGGTTGGCAGATGCGGGCGCCGTTCTGGGGCGTCGGCGGGTCTGTACCGGGCTGGCGTTGCCGTCGTTCGGAACGGGTGCCGGCGAGATGGGTGGACCTGGGTGCCGAGGCGATAGAACCGGTGCCGGAACGCCGGGCGATAGGACGGACTCAGCACCGCCGGGGCCCCGAAGAGTCGCGGCAGGGCAGGACCTCGCGGGTGGCTGCGTGGGGCCTGCGGCACGGCGGGCCCGGCGTGCGACAAAGCGTCATCAGGACGCTTGAAGGCGGAGGAGGAGGGAGGGGGAGGGAG
>NZ_JOII01000004.1 GCF_000719955.1 Streptomyces albidoflavus | reverse complement strand
CCCCGGTCGACAGGATTCGGACCTGTCAGGTCCCCCTTTTCAGGGCCCGCATGTTCACCGAGTCGATCGCGCACCGCGACCAGTCCAGCTCGCCGCGGGCGCCGAGTTCGTCGAGGACCAGGCGGTGGAGCTTGGCCCACACCCTGGCCTTCGACCACTCCGAGAACCGCCGGTGGGCCGTTGCTCCGGACGGGCCGAACGACGCCGAAGGCAGCTGCTGCCAGGTGCAACCCGACGTGGCCACGAAGACGATCGCGGCCAGCACTTCCCGGTCACCGTGCCGACGCCGACCACCGCCCTGCGGCCTCGACGGCACCTCCGGCACCACCCGCTGGAACAACTCCCACAACTCGTCCGGCACCAACCGCTCAACGATCCCCACCATGACGCACAGAATACCGAGCCAACCAAATGAGATGAACTCTAAACGGAGTTTGGTCGACACGAACGTGGACAACCCCGACCGCAAGGTGCGGCTGAGCTTCTTGGGCTGAGGCCGACGGGTGGGCCTCAGGGCCCATTGTTCAGCCCCCCGCCGGCGCCCCCGTGCTCTTCCGGACCACCAGGCTCGTGGCCAGTTCCAGGCGGGTGGAGACCGGTTCCCTGTCCCGTAGGCGCAGCAGCATCTGGGTGGCCTCCTCCGCCATCTGGCGGAGGGGCTGGTGGATGGTGGTCAGGGCGGGGCTGGCCCAGCGGGCGAGGGAGACGTCGTCGTAGCCGACGACCGAGAGGTCGTGGGGGACGCGGAGGCCCTGGACCCGGGCGGCTTCCAGGACGCCGAGGGCCTGGAGGTCGCTGCCGGCGAAGATCGCGGTGGGGGGCCGGGGGCGGGAGAGCATCTCGGTGGCGCGGTCGTAGCCGCCCTCCACGTGGAAGTCGCCGAACAGGATGAGTGCGGGGTCGACTTCGAGCCCCGCCATGGTCATCGCCGACCGGTAGCCGTCGAGCCGGGCGCGGGAGCAGAGCATGTCCTCGGGGCCGGTGATGACGCCGATGCGCCGGTGGCCGCACTCGATGAGGTGGCGGGTGGCGGCCAGTCCGCCGTTCCAGTTGGCCGATCCCACCGAGGGCACGTCGGGGTCCGGGTCGCCCGCCGGGTCGATGATGACGAAGGGGATCGAACGCGCCCTGAGCTGCTCCTTCACCTCGCCGGGCAGGGCGGAGAAGACCAGGACGACACCGAGCGGACGGCGTTGGAGCATCGCCTCCATCCAGTCGGGGCCCGGCGCGTGGCGCGTTCCGCTCTCGGTGAGGACGACGCCGGCGCCGTGGGTCTTGGCGACGTTCTCCACGCCCCGGATCAGTTCCATCGCCCAGATGCTCTCCAGCTCGTGGAAGACGATCTCGATGAGGGGCGCCTCGTGGGCCGACCGTGTGGTGCGCCGGTACGCGTGCGCCTCCAGCAGGCGTTCCACCTTGATCCGGGTGGGGGCCGCCACGTCCTGCCGCCCGTTGAGGACTTTCGAAACTGTCGAAATGGAGACGCCGGCCCGCTGGGCCACCTGCGCCAGGGTGATGCGGCCCGTCTTCTCGTCATCGCGCATGGCCAGGAGCATAGATCACGGGCCAACTGCCGCCCAGACGTAACGCTTTGATAACCCGGTGACCGAGGGTTGACCCCCTGCGAGGGGGAGTCCTAGCGTCCCGACCCACGAAGTTTCGGCACTGTGTCGAAAAAGTTTCGAAGGGTGGGTCGATGAGACAACGCGCACGGTTCTCGCGGACCGTCGTCGTCGGTGCTGCCGCACTGGCATTGGTGCTGCCCCTGTCCGGGTGCGGGGCGGACTCCGGTGCGGCCGCCGACGACACCATCCGCGTCCTGGTCTACGGGGACGCGGCGAACAAGGTGGAGAAGGAGATCGTCGCCACCTTCAACAAGACGTCGAAGGTGAAGGCCGTCCTGGACACCATCCCGGGCGCCGACTACCAGGCCAAACTCCAGACGATCATCAACAGCAAGCAGGCGCCCGACGTCTTCTTCAACTGGGGCGGCGGCAGCATCAAGCCGTTCGTCGACGCCGACCTGCTGCTCCCGCTGGACCCGTTCATCGAGGAGGACCCCGCCCTCAAGGAGAAGTTCCTGCCGTCCGTCTTCAACAGCGCGGTGGTCGACGGCGCCTCCTACGGGGTCCCCATGCGCGGGACGCAGCCCGTGCTGCTCTTCCACAACGGCAAGGTCCTGAAGAAGGCGGGCGTCGAACCGCCCGAGACCTGGGACGACCTGCTCGCGGCGGTCATGGCGCTGAAGTCGGACGGCGTCACCCCGATCGCGCTGGGCGGCGGCGACCGGTGGCCGACGCTGATGTGGTTCGAGTACCTCTACGACCGCATCGCCGGCCCGGAACTCTTCGAGAAGGCGCTCGCGGGCGACCGGGAGGTCTGGGCGAGCCCGGACAGCCGCGAGGCGCTGGGCAAGATCAGGGAACTGGTCGACGCGGGGGCCTTCGGCACCAACTACGACTCGGTGAAGTTCACCGACCAGGGCTCCGCCACCCTCCTGGCGACCGGCAAGGCCGCCTTCGAGCTGATGGGCTCGTGGGAGTACTCGACGCAGCAGGACGCGCACCCCGAGTTCGCCGAGAACGACCTCGGGTACAGCGCCTTCCCCTCCGTCGAAGGCGGCAAGGGCGACCAGGCCAACATCGTCGGCAACACCAACAACTTCTACTCCGTGCTCAAGCGGACGAAGCACCCGGAGGCCGCCGCCGAGTTCCTGAAGCTCATGTACTCGGACCAGTTCGTCAAGGCGCAGCTCGGCATCGGCAACCTGCCGACCACCACCAACACCGAGGAGTTCCTGGACACCGCGGCCAGCCCCGAGTTCGCCACGTTCCAGTACGACCTGGTCAAGGAGGCCCCCGCGTTCCAGCTCTCCTGGGACCAGGCGTACCCGCAGTCGGCGGCCACCTCGATGTACCAGGCGCTCCAGCAGTTCTTCAACGGCTCGCTGGACGAGGACGCCTTCATCGCGGCCATGCAGGCGCTGCCGACCCCATGACCCGAACCGCGACCCCCGCCGGACCGGCCCGCCCGGGATTCCTCTGGGCGGTCCCCGCCGCCGTCTTCTTCGGCCTCTTCGCCGTCGTCCCGCTCGTCATGGTCGCCGTCCTCTCGTTCGCCCACTGGGACGGGCTGAGCGGCCCGGAGTTCGCCGGGCTCGACAACTGGCGGACGCTGCTCGACGACCCGGTCATGCTCAAGAGCCTCTGGCTGAGCGTCCTGCTCACCGCGCTCGGGGTCCTCGTCCAGACCCCGCTGAGCATCCTGCTCGGCGTCTGGGCGGCGGGGCACCAGCGCAACCGGGCCGTCCTGTCCGCCGTCTACTTCGTCCCGATGCTGCTCTCCATCGCCGCCGTCTCCGTGCTGTGGCGCGCCGTCCTCGACCCCAACCTCGGGGTGCCCGCACACGCCGCCTGGCTCTTCGGCGACGGCAACCTGTTCGGGTCGCAGGCCACCGCGATCGGCGTCCTCGTCTTCGTCAGCACCTGGCAGTTCACGCCCCTGCACACACTGATCTACCAGGGCGCGGCGCGGGCGATACCGCAGGTCCTCTACCAGGCGGCGCAGATCGACGGCGCGGGCACCGTCCGGCAGTTCTTCCACATCACCCTGCCGCAGCTGCGCAACGCGCTCATCACCTCGGTGATCCTCATGGTGGTCGGCGGACTCACCACCTTCGACACCGTGCTCATCCTGACCCAGGGCGGACCGGGCAGCGACACCACCATCAGCGCGTTCTACATGTACCAGAAGGCGTTCAAGAGCTTCGACTACGGAGCGGCCTCCGCCGTCGCCCTGCTCCTGGTCCTCGTCTCCACGGTCATCTCCCTGGTCGTGGTGCGGCTCTCGGGCTACGACAAGATGCGCAGCACGATGGAGGGGCTGTGAGCAGGACCCGTCCGAACTTCCTCGCCGGCTTCGGCTCGCTGGTCTGGCTCCTGGTCGTGGGGCTGCCGCTGTACGTGATGCTCGTCGCCACGTTCCAGTCGCGCCCCGACTACGCGGCCAACGGACCGCTGGCCCTTCCCGGCCGCTTCACGCTCGACAACTACCTCGACGTCCTCGACAGCGGCTTCGCGCAGTACTTCCTCAACACCCTCGTCGTCACCGTCTGCGTGGTGGGCATCGTCCTCCTGCTCGTCCCGCCGCTGGCCTACACCATCGTCAGGAGCCGGGGCCGCGCCACCGGCACGGTCTTCCGGCTGTTCCTCCTGGGGCTGGCGATCCCCTCGCAGGCCGTCATCGTCCCGATGTTCTTCGTCATCAGCGAGGCCGGTCTCTACGACAGTCTCATCGGCGTCATCCTGCCGACCGCCGCCTTCGCCATGCCGGTCAGCACCCTGATCCTGTCGGGGGTGATGCGGGACATCACCCCCGACCTGTACGAGGCGATGACGGTCGACGGCGCCTCGCCGCGCCGGGTCTTCTTCCAGCTGGTGCTGCCGCTGTCCCGGAGCGGACTGTCGACCATCGTCGTCTTCTCCGCCCTCCAGGCGTGGAACGGCTTCCTGTTCCCCCTCGTCCTGACGCAGTCGGCCGAGACCAAGGTGATCACGCTGGGGCTCTACGAGTTCCAGACCGAACACGGGGTCGACACCCCTGGTCTGCTCGCCGCCGTCGTCCTGTCCATGCTCCCCATCCTGCTCGTCTACCTGTTCGCTCGCCGGTCCCTGGTGCAGGGGCTGATGGGGGTAGGAGGAAAGTGACCGCCAACATCGACCACGCCGGAACCGGGACACCCCCGGCGGCCACGGACCGCCTCACCGGGCCCTGGCACGACACCACCCTCACCCCCGAGGCCAGGGCCGACGCCCTGCTCGCCACCATGACCCTCCAGGAGAAGACCGCCCAGCTCGTCGGCGTCTGGGTGGGCGCCTCCGACGAGGGCGGCGAAGTCGCCCCGTTCCAGCACGACATGGAGGAACCCGTCGACCTCGACGAGCTGCTTCCGCACGGGCTCGGCCAGCTGACCCGCCCGTTCGGGACGGCCCCGGTCGACCCGGCCGTGGGCGCCCTCTCGCTGGCCCGCACCCAGGAGCGGATCACCGGCGCCAACCGGTTCGGTATCCCGGCCCTCGCCCACGAGGAATGCCTCGCGGGCTTCGCCACCTGGGGCGCGACCGCCTACCCGGTACCGCTCTCCTGGGGCGCCACCTTCCACCCGGAGCTGGTCGGGGAGATGGCCGCCGCGATCGGCCGGGACCTGCGCTCCGTCGGCGTGCACCAGGGGCTCGCCCCCGTGCTCGACGTCGTACGGGACGCCCGGTGGGGCCGTGTCGAGGAGACGATCGGCGAGGACCCGTACCTGGTGGGAACGGTCGCCACCGCCTATGTGCGGGGACTGGAGTCGGCCGGGGTCGTCGCCACGCTCAAGCACTTCGCCGGGTACTCCGCCTCCCGCGCGGGCCGCAACCTCGCCCCCGTCGGCATGGGCGCGCGGGAGCGGGCCGACGTCATCCTGCCCCCGTTCGAGATGGCCGTCCGGGAGAGCGGCGTACGGTCCGTCATGCACGCCTACACCGACACCGACGGCATCCCTTCCGCCGCCGACGGCCCGCTGCTGACCGGTCTGCTCCGCGACACCTGGGGCTTCGGGGGGACCGTCGTCGCGGACTACTTCGGCATCGCCTTCCTGAAGACGCTGCACGGCGTGGCCGGGAGCTACGGGGAAGCGGCCGCCGCCGCACTCGGCGCCGGCGTGGACGTGGAGCTGCCGACCGTGAAGACCTTCGGCCGTCCGCTGGCCGACGCCCTCGCCGAGGGCCTCGTTCCTGAGGCGCTGGTGGACCGGGCGGTACGCCGCGTGCTGGTCCAGAAGGCGCAGCTCGGGCTGCTGGACGCGGAGTGGAGCCCGGTGCCGCCGGTGCTGGCGGCGGCGGAGGACGCCGATCCCGAGGCGCTGCGCGGCACCGTCCGTCTCGACACCGAGGAGAACCGCACGCTCGCCCGCCGCGTCGCCGAAGAGGCCGTCGTCCTCCTGCGCAACGACGGCACCCTGCCCCTGGCGGCGGACCCGCCCGCCGGAGCCCCCGCCCGCATCGCCCTCGTCGGGCCCAACGCCGACACCCCCACCGCCGTCCTCGGCTGCTACTCCTTCCCCGTCCACGTGGGAGGCCGGCACCCCGGGACCCCGCTCGGCCTCGCCCTGCCCACCCTGCGCGAGGCCCTGGCGGCGGAGTTCCCGCACAGCGAGATCGTCACCACGCCGGGTGCCGCCCTCGACGGACGGGACACCGACGGCTTCGGCGAGGCCCTCGCCCTGGCCGAAGGCGCCGACCTCGTGATCGCCGCACTCGGCGACCGGGCCGGCCTCTTCGGGCGCGGCACGAGCGGAGAGGGCTGCGACGCGGAGGACCTGGAACTCCCTGGCGTCCAGAAGCAGTTGCTCGACGCCCTCCTCGACACGGGCACCCCCGTCGTCGTGACTCTGCTCGCCGGACGCCCCTACGCCCTCGGGCGCGCGGCCGACGAGGCCGCCGCCGTGGTGCAGGCGTTCTTCCCCGGCGAGGAAGGGACACGGGCCGTCGCCTCGGTGCTCAGCGGCCGCACCGCCCCCTCCGGCCGGCTGCCCGTCAGCGTGCCGCGCCACCCCGGCTCCCAGCCCTCCACCTACCTGGCGGCGCGGCTGGGCCACGCCAGCGAGGTGTCCCACGCCGACCCGACCCCGGCCTTCGGCTTCGGCCACGGCCTGACGTACACCGTCTTCACGTGGAGCGACCTCGTCGTAGAGCGTGAACAGGCGTCCACCGAAGGCGAGTTCACCCTGTCCTGCACCGTCCGCAACACCGGCGGACGGGAGGGGACGGAAGTGGTCCAGGTCTATCTGCACGACCCGGTCGCCTCCGTCGTCCAGCCGGTGCAGCGCCTCATCGGGTACGTGCGCCTCGGCCTGCGCCCGGCGGAGGCGGCCAGGGTGCGGATGACGGTTCCGGCGGACCTCGCCTCCTTCACCGGGCGCGAGGGCCACCGGATCGTCGAGCCGGGCGCTCTCGAACTGCGGCTGGGCCCGTCGAGCACCGACACGCGCCTCGTGGCCCGCCTCACGCTCACCGGGCCGGTGCGCACGGTCGACCACACCCGGCGGCTGCACATGGGGGTCGAGACGGAGGTCCTGAGGGACGCGCCGTAGCCCGGCAGGGACCGGCGGGAAAGCTCTTCCCCCCGGTCCCTGCCGGGCAGTCGCCGTGCCGCTCGGTCCTACGCGGGGTCGATGCGCTGGATCTCGCCGCCGATGTTGAGGACGTACAGCTCACCGTCGCCGGACTCGGCGAACGAGATGACCTCGCCGCCGCTGACGCCGAGGTCGCCCTCGCCGGTCACCTGGCCGTTCTCGATCTGCAGGGTGCGGATCGTTCCGTCGCAGTAGTCGCTGAACACGTACTGCCCCTGGAGCTCCGGCAGCGCCTCGCCCCGGTAGACGTAGCCACCGGTCACCGAGCAGCCCAGGCCGCTGCGGTCGTACTCGTGGACCGGCGGGACGTGGTTGGCGGGCTCGGTGCCGCCCCGGAAGGGGTGGTTGCCCTCCATCGAGGACCAGCCGTAGTTCTCGCCGCCCGTGCTGTCGGCCGGGGCCCAGTCGATCTCCTCCCAGTCGCTCTGCCCGACATCGCCGATCAGCAGGTCGCCCGTGCCCTTGTCGAAGGAGAACCGCCAGGGGTTGCGGAGCCCGTACGCCCAGATCTCGTCCCGCGCCTCCGGGTCGTCCACGAAGGGGTTGTCGGCCGGGATCGCGTACGGGTCGCCGCCGCTCGGGTCGATCCGCAGGATTTTGCCGAGCAGGGTGTCCAGGTTCTGTCCGTTGCCGTGCGGGTCGCCGCCCGAACCGCCGTCGCCCAGCGCGATGTAGAGGTAGCCGTCGGGGCCGAAGGTGATGGCCCCGCCGTTGTGGTTGGAGTACGGCTGTTCCTGGGTGAGGACGGTGCGCCGGCTGTCGGGCTGGACGGCGCCGTCCTCCACGGCGAACTCCTCGACGGTGCTGGTGCCTTCGAGGTCGGTGTAGGAGAGGTAGAAGTGCGCGAGGCTCTCGTCGAACGCGATGCCCAGCAGGCCGCGTTCGCCGTCCGTCGTGGTCTGGTCGGAGATGTCGAGCACCGGCTCGCTCAGCCCCTCACCGTCCAGGACCCTGACGGTGCCCGCGCGTTCCGCGATCCACACGGTGTCGTCCGGACCGGCGGCGCCGGCGGTCGGGTTCTGAGCCTTGGCCACATCCGTGAGGGTGACCGCGTCCGGCCGGGCCGGGGTGTCGGGCTCGTCGGCCGAAGCCGTGGCCAAGGCCACGGATGCGACGAGGCAGAGGGTGCCGAGAACGGCGGAGCATCTGGTGCGAACGTTCACCGTGGCCTCCTGGAGGCGGCGACATGGGGGGAGTTCACCCGGCTGCTCGGGGTGGAGCTGCGTGCGTGGGGCCCGAGCCAGTAAGCACCCGGGTGGGGGATCGGTGAGTCACTGGCCACGGTTGAGGATAGGGGGACGGAAGGGTTTGGCCTAGACCATCGGTACCGTCATTTGCCACCGTCCAGGGCGAGTTGGGCGCGGACCGGTGCTACTCGGCGGTCTTCGCGGCCTGTGTCAGTGCCGCGGATTCCAGCATGGCGCCGATCGTCTCGGGGCTCAGGGTGGCCAGATGGGGGAAGAGGCCGCTGGAGCGCAGGGCGATGACGCCGGCCAGGCAGGAGACCAGCACCTCGGCACGGGCCTTCGGATCCTCGGCCCCCTCCTTAGCCAGCCGGGCGGCGAGCGGGGCGACCAGGCGGGCCCGCATCTCCTCGGCCGCCGAGACGCGGGCCTCGGGGGCGTGGCCCTGGGAGAGCAGGGCCTGGACCAGCGGGCCCGGGGCGCCCCGCCGGTCGGCGCGGTCGAGGGCGTAGGCGGTGAACGAGGCGAGGTCGGCGGGTTCCGGGGAGGCCGCCACCTCGCGGCTCTCCTCGGCGACGGCCGACCGGTACAGGGCGGCCTTGCTGCCGAAGTACCGCGCGACCAGGGAGCCGTCCGCCCCGGCCCGCTCGCCGATCTCCCGCAGGGTCACCGCCTCGTAGCCGTGCCGGCCGAACAGTTCGCGTGCGGCTTCCAGCAGTGCGGCCCGGGTGGCGTCCGCGTCGCGCTTCCTGCCTCGCGAGGGGCCCGAGGGTACGCCCATGGCTGGTCCTTTCCGTCCCGGCTCGTGGTTCAGCGCCGGGGATCGCGGCGGACGATACCCGACGTGACCTCGGCCGTCCGCGCCTGCGGTGCCGGACGCCGGGTCGCGACCGGCTCCGCCACGGCGGCGGAGCGGCGACCGGGTGGCAGGACGACGGCCACGACGAAGCCGAGGAAAGCCGCCCCGGCGGTCACCAGGAGGGCGGTGGTGTAGGCGGAGCCCTCGGGGACGTTGCCGCCGGGCGGGGTGTGGGCGAGCAGGACGGCCGAGACGGCGGCGCTGCCCACGGAGCCGCCGACCGTGCGCAGGACCTGGTTGAAGCTAGTGGCGCTGGCGGTCTCGGACGGCGGCACGTGCCGGACGATGAGCAGCGGCATCACCGCGTACGCCGCCCCCACACCCGCCCCCAGCAGAAAGGTGCCGAGGGCGAGTACGGCCACGTGGTCGCGCCACAGGGCCAGCATGAGCAGGTCGGCGGTGACCACGAGGGAGCCCACGGGAAGGACCTTGTACGGCCCGAACCGGGAGACCAGCGCCGAGGCGGCGCGATTGGCCGTCAGGCTGCCGAGGGAGATCGGCAGCAGCACCAGCCCCGTCGCGGTGAGGGAGAGGTCGAAGCCGTATCCGGAGCCGGAGGGGACCTGCGTGTAGAGGTTGACCAGGGACAGCACGCCGAACATGCCGATGCCGGTGAGCAGCGCGGTCGCGTTGGCGGCGAGGACGGCACGGTTGCGGACCAGGCGGATGTCGACCAGCGGCGAGGGGGTCCGCAGAGCCTGGACGGCCCAGACCACGAGCACCACGGTGCCGCCGCCGAGGCAGCCGAGGGTCGCCGCCGACGCCGGACCCCACGCCATGCCCTGGCTCAGCGCCAGGAGGATCAGGGCCAGGCCCGAGCAGAGCAGGGCCGCGCCCGTCACGTCGAGCGGACGCCGGGGGTTGCTCGATCCCACGGGCACCACCCACCCCACGACCACCAGCGCGAGACCGCTCAGCAGCGCGGCGAACCAGAAACCGGCGCGGTAGTCGAGGTGCTGGGCGATGACGCCGGTCAAGGGGTAGCCGATCCCCGCGCCCACGGACGTCGTGACCGAGAGGGAGGCGATCCCGGAGCGCATCCGGTCGGCGGGCAGATGTTCCCGGGCCACGGAGATCGCCAGCGGCAGCAGCCCCATGCCCACGCCCTGCAGGACCCGCCCCACCAGCAGCCAGGCGAAGCCGGGAGCCGCCGCCGCGAGGACACTGCCGGCCAGCACGCTGGCCAGGGCCCCCTGGATGGCACCGCGCCGCCGCGGCCCGTCGCCGAGCCGCCCCAGCACCGGACCGGCGACGGCTCCGGCCAGCAGGGTCGCGGTCAGCATCCACTGGGCGGCGCTGAGGGAGACGTGCTGCTCGCGGGCGACGGTCGGCACCATGGGCGCCCCCAGCGTGCTCACCACGGAGACGGTCAGCGCGGTGAACATCAGCGAGGGGAGGAGGAACCGCCGCCGGCCCGTCTCGCTCCGGCGGCCCTCGACGGGGGCCCTGTCCGCGTGCGGTACGGCCATGTGCGGGGTGTCCTTCCGGTGGGGCTTCTGGCGTGGGGGTTCTGAGGGCGATGACCTCCACGGAATGTCATCAATGGATGTCATCGGTCAATGACATAAGTTACCGGACGTGGATCCCGGGCCGGCCGGGTGGGGCGGGGGCGGTCGGTCGGAATCCGCCCCGCCCCGCCGTCACCGCCGGGCGGCGGAGGTGAGTGCGGGGGAGGCGTCGAACAGGGCGTGGACGGCCCCGGTCACCTGGGCGGTGACGGCCTCGGGAGTGGAGGAGTCGAGCTTGCCGTCGAGGTGGAGGAAGGCCAGGCCGTGGACGAGCGCCCAGACCGTGGTGGACAGCGCCTCCGCGTCGGCCCCCGGGAAGGTGGTGCGGACGATGGAGCGGACGTACTCGTGGATGGCGTTGGTGGCGGCGACCCGTTCCTCGCTGGCCGGGTCGCAGGGCTCGGCGAACATGGCGCGGAACAGTGCCGGGTGGTCCAGAGCGAACCGCACGTACGCGACGGCGACCGTGGCCAGTTCGTCGGGGGTCGAGGGGGTGGGGTGGGCCCCGGCCAGGTGCTCGGCGAGCTCGCGGTAGCCCTCGGCGGCGACGGCGGAGACCAGGGCCTCGCGGTCCGCGTAGTGACGGTAGGGCGCCGTCGCCGACACCCCCGCGCGCCGGGCGACCGCGCGCAGGGAGAGGCCCGCGCTGCCGTCCTCCTCCAGGAGCTCGCGCGCCGCTCGCAGGCAGGCGGCGCGCAG
This sequence comes from Streptomyces albidoflavus, assembly GCF_000719955.1. Classification (GTDB taxonomy): domain Bacteria; phylum Actinomycetota; class Actinomycetes; order Streptomycetales; family Streptomycetaceae; genus Streptomyces; species Streptomyces albidoflavus. The sequence goes on along the minus strand of NZ_JOII01000004.1, from coordinate 396,739 downwards.
ATCACCGTGGTGGTAGGCGCTGGTCCTGGCCATGGGGTCACTCCTTATGTGTGCAGAGTTCACATTCCCTGCGCGATGTGAACGATGCGTACATCGTAGTCGATCGACGCGAGGGCCGACCTGTGTGCGGTCCGGCCGGCCGGGGTGGCTCAGGCCGTGCGGCGATCACGCGCCCGGGTGCCGGTGCCGGCGGAGCGGCCGGTCGTCGCCGCGGTCGCGGTGGCCGGCTGTCCCGGCCGTGGGCGTGCTCGCCTCGCGCGTCTGGGTGGCGGTGGGTGCTCGATCCCGTCCCGGAGGCTCGCGAGGCTGCTGACGGCGCCTCGGGAGTTGCGGCGCTCTGGATTTAGTAGGACGTCCAACTATATAGTCGCGGCGAAGGCCCGCGGTGCAGGGAAGTCGGTGTGAATCCGGCACGGTCCCGCCACTGTGACCGGGGAGTGCGCTGTCGAGCGGTACGCCACTGACGAGCTGGATGTCGGGAAGGCGGACGGCGCGCGTCGATCCGGGAGTCAGGATACCGGCCGCGGGATGTTCCGTGTTGTCCACGAGGATGGAGCTGACACGCATGGCACCGGTGTGTACCCACGACCCTGGTGAGCCCGCCGTCTGACGGGGCCTCGGCCATACGCGATCTCGCACCCCTTTCGTACCCGCGCGCCCGTTCGCGTCCGGGTGCGGGTGGGCGTGCGCCATCCCCGTGTCCCTCCTGACGAGAGCAGGCAGAGTCATGGTCCGTGAGCACGAACACGCCGCGGTGCGCGAGTTGACGCACTTCGTCGGCGGCAAGCACGTCCCCGGAACCTCCGGGGCCTACGGAGAGGTGCACGACCCCAACACCGGGGAGGTACAGGCCCTGGTACCCCTCGCGAACCGGGCGGAGACCGAGGCCGCGATCGCCGACGCGGTCGTGGCGCAGCGGGAGTGGGGTGAGTGGAATCCGCAGCGCAGGGCCCGGGTGCTGCTGAGGTTCCTCCAGTTGGTGGAGGGGGAGAGGGACGCGCTGGCCCGGCTGCTCTCCGCCGAGCACGGGAAGACGGTGGCCGACGCGCACGGGGACATCCAGCGGGGTCTGGAGGTCGTCGAGTTCGCGGCGGGCATTCCGCATCTGCTGAAGGGGGAGTTCACCGACAACGCGGGGACGGGCATCGACGTCCACTCGCTGCGTGCTCCGCTCGGGGTGGTCGCCGGCATCACCCCGTTCAACTTCCCGGCGATGATTCCGCTGTGGAAGGCCGCCCCCGCCCTGGCCTGTGGGAACGCCTTCATCCTCAAGCCGTCGGAGCGGGACCCCTCCGTGCCGCTGCGGCTCGCCGAACTGTTCCTGGAGGCGGGTCTGCCGCCCGGCGTGCTGAACGTGGTCAACGGCGGGCGGGAGAGCGTCGACACGCTGCTCGAGGACCCCCGCGTCGCCGCGCTCGGCTTCGTCGGCTCGACGCCGGTCGCCGCCCACGTCTACGCCACCGCCGCCGCGCACGGCAAGCGCGCCCAGTGCTTCGGCGGTGCCAAGAACCACATGATCGTGATGCCGGACGCCGACCTCGACCAGGCCGTCGACGCGCTGATCGGCGCCGGTTACGGCTCGGCCGGTGAGAGGTGCATGGCGATCTCGGTCGCCGTCCCGGTGGGCGAGGAGACCGCGGACGCCCTGGTGGCGCGGTTGAAGGAGCGGATCGCCGGGCTGCGCATCGGCCGCAGCGACGATCCGGAGGCCGACTTCGGCCCCCTCGTCGGCCAGGACGCCGTCGACCGGGTCCGTTCGTACGTCGGACTCGGGGTCGAGGAGGGGGCGGAACTCGTCGTCGACGGGCGGGACTTCGTCCTGGAGGGGCACGAGGGCGGCTTCTTCGCCGGGGCCTCGCTCTTCGACCGGGTGACGCCCGCCATGCGCATCTACCAGGAGGAGATCTTCGGGCCGGTGCTGAGCGTGGTGCGGGCCGCCGACTACGAGGAGGCCCTGCGCCTGCCGAGTGAGCACGTCTACGGCAACGGCGTCGCGATCTTCACCCGGGACGGCGACACCGCCCGCGACTTCACCCGCCGGGTGAACACCGGCATGATCGGCGTCAACGTGCCCATCCCGGTCCCGGTGGCCTACCACACCTTCGGGGGCTGGAAGCGGTCCGGCTTCGGCGACCTGAACCAGCACGGGCCCGACGCCGTCCGCTTCTACACCCGCACCAAGACCGTCACCTCGCGCTGGCCCGCCGGGCTCCGGGAGGGTGCGAGCTTCACCCTCCCGACGATGGGGTGAGCGCGATGACCGCGACGCTCCTGACCGAGGACCAGCAGGCCCTCGTGGAGACCACCCTCGACTTCGCCCAGGACCACCTAGCCCCGCACGCCCTCGACTGGGACCGCGACAAGCACTTCCCCGTCGGCGTCCTGCGCAAGGCGGCCGGGCTCGGCCTCGGCGGCGTGTACGTCCGCGAGGAGTCCGGCGGTTCCGGGCTCAGCCGGGCCGACGGCGTACTCGTCTTCGAGACGCTCGCCTCCGGCTGCCCGTCGATCGCCGGCTACCTCTCGATCCACAACATGGTCGCCTGGATGATCGACCGGTACGGCGACCCCGACCAGCGCGAACGCCTCCTGCCCCGGCTCTGCGCCATGGAGGACCTGGCCAGTTACGCCCTGACCGAGCCGGGTGCCGGTTCGGACGCGGCGGCGCTGACGACCCGGGCCGTGCGGGAGGGGGACGGCTGGACGCTCACCGGCGTCAAGCAGTTCATCTCCGGTGCCGGCGCCGCCCAGGTGTACGTCGTGATGGCCAGGACCGGGGGCGAGGGCGCCGAGGGGATCTCCGCGTTCCTCGTCGACAAGGACGATCCCGGCGTCACCTTCGGGCCCAACGAACGGAAGATGGGGTGGAACGCCCAGCCCACCCGCCAGGTGATCCTGGACGGCGCGCGCCTGCCCAGAGGCCGGCTGCTCGGCCGGGAGGGCGAGGGCTTCCGGATCGCCATGAACGGCCTCAACGGCGGCCGCCTCGGCATCGCCGCCTGCTCGCTGGGCGGTGCCCGCAGCGCCCTGGACCGCAGCCTCGCCCACCTCGCCGACCGGGAGGCGTTCGGCACCCGCCTCCTCGACGCGCAGGCCCTGCGGTTCCGGCTCGCCGACATGGCGACCGAACTGGCCGCCGCCCGCGCCCTGGTCCAGCAGGCGGCCCAGGCACTCGACCGGGGCGACCCGCAGGCGCCGTACCTGTGCGCGATGGCGAAGCGGTTCGCCACCGACACCGGGTTCTCGGTCGCCGACCGGGCGCTCCAGCTGCACGGGGGCTACGGCTACCTCAGCGAGTACGGCATCGAGAAGATCGTCCGCGACCTGCGGGTCCACCAGATCCTGGAAGGCAGCAACGAGATCATGCGCGTCATCGTCGCCCGCGGACTGACGGAGGCGTTCCGGTGAGCGGCGTGCGGTTCCGCCGGGAGGGCCGCGCCGGTCACCTCGTCCTCGACCGGCCCGAGGCGCTCAACGCCCTCACCCACGCGATGGTGCGCGCCGTCGACGCGAAGCTCGCCGCCTGGGAGCACGACCCCGGCGTCGCCACGGTCGTCCTCACCGGCGCGGGGGAGCACGGCCTGTGCGCCGGCGGGGACATCCGCGCCATCCACGACGCCGCGCGCTCCGGTGACGCCACGGCGGCGACCGCGTTCTGGCGCGACGAGTACCGCCTCGACGCGCGGATCGCCCGCTACCCCAAGCCCTACGTCGCGGTCATGGACGGCATCGTGATGGGCGGCGGCGTCGGCCTCTCCGCCCACGGCTCGGTGCGGATCGTCACCGAGCGGTCCAGGATCGCGATGCCCGAGACCGGTATCGGGTTCGTCCCGGACGTCGGGGGGACCTACCTGCTCGCCCTCGCCCCCGGCGAACTGGGCACCTACCTGGCGCTCACGGGTACGCCCGTCGGAGCGGCGGACGCGCTGCTCTGCGGGCTCGCCGACCATTACGTGCCGTCCGCCTCGCTCGGGGCGCTGGTCGCGGACCTCGCCGAACTGCCCGTGGGGGAGGCGCTGGCCCGCCACGTCCAGCCGCCACCGCCGGGAGAGCTGGCCGAGCGGCGGGACGCCGTCGACGCCTGCTTCTCGGCCGGCACCGTCGAGGAGATCGTCCGGCGCCTGAAGGCCCGGGGCACCCCGGCCGGCACGGAGACCGCCACGACCCTGCTCGCCAACTCCCCGACCGCGCTCAAGGTCACCCTGGCCGCCCTGCGACGGGCGCGCCGCCTCGGCCCGCTGGAGCGCGTCCTCGACCAGGAGTACCGGGTCTCCTGCGCCACCCTCACCAGCCCCGACCTGGTGGAGGGCATCCGCGCCCGGGTCATCGACAAGGACCGCGCTCCCCGCTGGTCGCCGCCGACGCTCGGCGAGGTCGGCGACGCGGACGTGGAGCGCTTCTTCACCCCCCTCGGCGAGCGCGAACTCGGCCTCGCCGCCCCATCCGACACCAGCGAGGAGGTGGTCTGGTGAGCCGGACCGTCGCGTTCATCGGGCTCGGGCACATGGGCGGCCCGATGGCCGCCAACCTGGCCGCGGCCGGCCACCGGGTACTCGGCCACGACCTCGTCCCCGAGGCCCTGGCGGAGGCCGCCGCGGCCGGGGTCGAGCCCGCCGCCTCGGCGGCCGGGGCCGTCGCCGTGGCCGACGTGGTCCTCACCATGCTGCCCGCCGGAGGCCATGTCCTCGGCCTCTACGACGAGGTGCTCACCGCCGCCCGGCCCGGCACCCTCTTCGTCGACTGCTCCACGATCGACGTCGCCGACGCCCGGGCCGCCCACGAGCGCGCCGTCGCCGCGGGGATGCGCGCGGTCGACGCGCCCGTCTCCGGGGGAGTGGTGGGCGCCGAGGCGGCCACCCTCACCCTCATGGCGGGCGGCGGCGAGGCGGAGTTCGCCGAGGCCCGCCCCCTGCTGGAGGCGATGGGCAAGAAGGCCGTGCACTGCGGCGGGCCCGGCGCCGGGCAGGCCGCCAAGATCTGCAACAACATGATCCTCGGCATCTCCATGATCGCCGTCAGCGAGGCGTTCGTCCTCGGCGAGAGCCTCGGCCTCTCCCACCAGGCGCTCTACGACGTGGCCTCCACCGCCTCCGGCCAGTGCTGGGCGCTGAGCGTCAACTGCCCCGTCCCCGGCCCGGTCCCCACCAGCCCCGCCAACCGCGACTACCGCCCGGGCTTCGCCGCCTCCCTGATGGCCAAGGACCTGGGCCTCGCGGCCAACGCCGTACGACAGGGGCAGGTCAACGCGGAACTCGGCCTGCGGGCGGCCGAGTTGTACGCGGCCTACGCCGAGCGGGCCGGTGACACCGAGGACTTCTCCGGCATCGTGCGCACCGTCAGGAACCAGAGCGGAGGAACACCATGACCACCACCCCCACCGATCCGGCCGCCGACGGGTACGAGACCGTCCTGGTCGAGCGACGGGGCCGCACCGCCCTGCTGACCCTGAACCGGCCGAAGGCCCTCAACGCGCTCAACCTCCAGGTGATGCGCGAGGTGGTCGCCGCCGCCGAGGCGCTCGACCGGGACCCGGAGTGCGGCTGCATCGTGCTCACCGGTTCGGCCCGGGCGTTCGCCGCCGGCGCCGACATCAAGGAGATGCAGCCGCGGGGCTACCTGGACATGTACCTCGCCGACTGGTTCGCGGCCTGGGACCGCCTCGGCCAGCTCCGGACGCCGACCGTCGCGGCCGTCGCCGGGTACGCCCTCGGCGGCGGCTGCGAACTGGCGATGCTCTGCGACATCCTGCTCGCCGCAGACACGGCCGTCTTCGGCCAGCCGGAGATCAAGCTCGGCGTCATCCCGGGCATCGGCGGCTCGCAGCGGCTGACCCGCGCGGTCGGCAAGGCCAAGGCCATGGAACTGTGCCTGACCGGGCGCACCATGGACGCCGTCGAGGCCGAGCGCGCCGGACTGGTCTCGCGGATCGTCCCCGCCGACGAGCTGGTGGAGGAGGCGATGGCCGTCGCCGAGACCGTGGCGGGCATGTCCCTGCCCGTGGCGATGATGGCCAAGGAGTCGGTCGCCAGGGCCTTCGAGACCACGCTCGCCGAGGGCGTCCGCTTCGAACGCCGCCTCTTCCACGCCGTGTTCGCCACCGCCGACCAGAAGGAGGGCATGGCCGCCTTCACCGACAAGCGGCCACCGGTGTTCGGGCACCGCTGACGTACGGGGCGCGCGGTCGGGTACCGATGGCCAGGTACTCCGCCGTGCGGACGACGCGCTCGCGGTCCGCGAAGGAGGCCGGCTCCTCGCGGACCGCGCCGCCGGGCGACGCTACGCGTCCGGCGCCCCGGCGCCCCTCTGGCGCGCCCGCGAGGCGGGTTCCGGCACGGGCCGCTGCCCTCGGCCGTCGTAGGAGGCCAGCGGTCTGATGAGGGCGTTGTGGCCGAGCTGTTCGGTGATGTGGGCGGTCCAGCCGGTGATGCGGCTCATCACGAAGATGGGGGTGAAGGCCGGGATGTCGAACCCCATCAGGTGGTAGGCGAGTCCGGCGGGGTAGTCCAGGTTCGGGTGGATGCCCCTGCGGGTGAGCACGGCCTCGCGCAGGGCGGTGTGCAGGGCGGCCAGGCGGGTCGCCTCCGGGGTGGCCGTGCGGGCGACCAGCCGGTCCAGGGCCTCCTGCATGATCGGTACGCGGGAGTCGCCGTGCCGGTAGACACGGTGGCCGAAGCCCATGATCTTCCGCTTGGCGGCGAGCGCCTCCGCCAGCCAGGCGCCGGCCCGCGCCGGTTCCCCGATCTCGTGCAGCATGTGCATCACAGCCTCGTTGGCCCCGCCGTGCAGGGGGCCCTTCAGGGCGCCGATGGCGGCGGTGACCGCGCTGTAGAGGTCGGAGAGGGTGGAGGTGACCACCCGGGCGGTGAACGTGGAGGCGTTGAAGCTGTGTTCGGCGTAGAGGATCAGGGAGATCTCGAAGCAGCGGACCACCTCCGGGTCCGGCACCGAGCCGAAGCACATGTGGAAGAAGTTCTCCGCGTACCCGAGAGCGGGGTCGGGCGGGATCGGTGGCAGATCCCGGCGGCGGCGCTGGTCGGCCGCGACCACGGTGGGCAGCCTGGCCAGCAGGGTGAGCGACTTGGCGTGGTGGGCGGCGGGGCTGCCGTCGTCCTCGGTGGGGTCCTCGGCGCCGAAGAAGCTCACGGCGGTGCGCAGGACGTCCATCGGGTGGCACGTCCCGGGCAGCCGGGTGAGCAGCTCCAGCGTGGTCCGGTCCAGCGGGCGCAGGGCGCGTTCGCGGGCCTGGAAGGCGGTGAGCTGGGCCGCGTCGGGGAGTTCGCCGTACCGGAGCAGGTACGCCACCTCCTCGAAGGAGCGGTGGGCGGCCAGGTCCTGCACCGGATAGCCCCGGTAGGTCAGGGAGTTGGTCTCCTGGATGACGGTGGAGATCTCCGTGGTGTCGACGACGACACCGGCGAGGCCGCGGTGGATGCCGGGCGCGGGGGTGGTCATGGGGGCCTGCCTTCGGGTCAGGTGCCGGGCGGGAGGGTGAAGTCGTGGACGGCCGAGTCGAAGGCCGCGTAGTCGGCGTAGCCGAGGTGTTCGTAGAGGCGGGAGCGGGTCTGCATGCGGGGCAGCAGGGACTCCTGGGTGCCCTCGGCGGCGAGGGTGCGCAGCCCGTCCTCGACGGCGCCCATGGCGAGCCGGAGCAGGGTGACCGGGTACAGGGCGATGTTGTAGCCCAGGTTCTCCAGGGTGCGGGTGTCCAGCAGCGGGGTCCTGCCGAACTCGGTGAGGTTGGCGAGCAGCGGCACGTCCACCGCCGCGCGGAACGCCTCGTACTCGGCCTCGCCGGTGAGGGCCTCGGGGAAGATCGCGTCGGCGCCGGCGTCGACGTACGCCTTCGCCCGGTCGACCGCCGCCGCCAGACCTTCGACCGCGCGGGCGTCGGTGCGGGCCATCAGGAGGAAGTCCGGGTCGCGGCGGGCGTCGACGGCGGCCCGGAGGCGGCGGACCATCTCCGTCCGGGAGGTGACGCTCTTGCCGTCCAGGTGGCCGCAGCGCTTGGGGTTGACCTGGTCCTCCAGGTGCAGCCCGGCCAGCCCCGCGTCCTCCATCAGCTGCACGGTCCGCGCGGCGTTCAGCGGTTCGCCGAAGCCGGTGTCGGCGTCGATCAGGACCGGCAGGTCGGTGACCCGGGTGGTCTGCTGGGCGCGGGCGGCGACCTCGGTGGAGGTGGTCAGGCCGATGTCCGGCAACCCCAGATCGGCGGCGAGCACGGCGCCCGAGAGGTAGGCGGCCTCGAAGCCGGCGTCCTGGATCAGCCGGGCGGAGAGCGGGTTGAGCGCTCCCGGCATGCGCAGCAGGCGGCCGGAGGCGAGCTGTTCGCGGAAGGCCCGGCGCCGCCCGGCGGGAGTGGTGCGGGTGTGTCCCATCAGAACAGTCCCTTCGGCAGAGCGGCGTCGTAGGCGTCCACGGCCCCGGTGTCGACCACGGGGAAGAGCCCGTCCAGCCCGGCGGGCGAGAGCCCGGCGAGACGTTCGGCGGTGTCGAGGAACGGGCCGGTCGCGGCCGGGGCGACGAGGCCCTCGGCCAGCGTGCGGAACTTGTCCGCGTACTGCTGGCGTCCGAAGGGGCGGGCGCCGGCCGGGTGGGCGTCGGCGACGGCCAGCTCGTCCTCCAGGACCGTGCCGTCCTCCAGCGTGATCACCACCCGGCCCCCGAAGGCCCGCTGCTCCGGGTCGGGGTGGTGGTAGCGGCGGGTCCACTCCGGGTCCTCGACCGTGGTGATCTTCTGCCAGAGCGCCACGGTCCGCGGACGGCGGGCCCGCTCGGGCGCGTAGGACCGCTCGTGGTGCCAGACGCCGTCCTCCAGCGCGACGGCGAGGATGTACGGCACCGAGTGGTCCAGGGTCTCCCGGCTGGCCGTCGGGTCGTACTTCTGCGGGTCGCCCGCGCCGGAGCCGATGACGTGGTGGGTGTGGTGGCTGGTGTGCAGGACGACCGAGCGGACCTTCTCCAGAGGGCCGGCCTTCTCCCGCAGCCGGCGGGCCAGGTCGATGACGGCCTGGGCCTGGTACTCGGCCGAGTACTCCTTGGTGTAGGTGTCCAGGATCGCGCGCCGCGGCTCGTCCGGGCCGGGCAGCAGCACGGTGTACACGGCCTCCGGCCCGTCGAGCATCCAGGCGAGGAAGCCGTCCTCGCCCTCGTAGACCGGTGAGGGGGAGGTCTCGCCGCGCATCGCCCGGTCCACCGCCTCGACCGCGGCCTTGCCGGCGAAGGCCGGGGCGAACGCCTTCCAGCTGGAGATCTCCCCCTTGCGGGACTGCCGGGTGGCGGTGGTGGTGTGCACGGCCTGCTGCACCGCCTGGTACACCGTCCCGGTGTCCAGCCGCAGCAGGGCGCCCAGGCCGCAGGCGGTGGCCGCGGACAGGTGGGCGACGTGGTCGATGCGGTGGGCGTGCAGGCAGATGCCGCGCACCAGCGCCACGTGCACCTCGTACGCCGCGACGATGCCGCGCAGCAGGTCGGCGCCGGAGCGGCCGGTGTGCTGGGCGACGGCGAGCAGCGGGGGGATGGTGTCCCCGGGGTGCGCGTAGTCGGCCGCCAGGTAGGTGTCGTGGAAGTCCAGCTCACGCACGGCGGTGCCGTTGGCCCAGGCCGCCCACTCCGGGGAGACCCGCTCGGCGCTGCCGAAGACCGAGGCGCCCGGGGCGCTCGCGCCGTGGGCCACGGCCTGGGCGCGGGCGACGGCGACCGGGCGGCGGAGCAGGGAGGCGACGGCGACCGAGGCGTTGTCGATCACCCGGTTGACGGCCATCGCCGCGCTGTCGGCCTCCGGCACCCCGGTGGCGGTGGCCACCTCGGCCAGCTTCCAGGCGAGCTGCTCCTCCCGGGCCAGCCGGTCGGCGCTGGGGTGGACACGGACGTGGTGCTCGATCACGGGACTCCTCGTGGTCTCGGGCGGTCCTGACGGATACGGACGTGATCAGAGGCTGCCCCGTCGACACCCCCCGGACCACCGGGCCAACCTGCGGAATCCCTACAACGGGCGGCTGCGAATCGGCGGAAGACGCGAAGAGTGCGGATGCTAAGTTCGCAGCGCGCGGCCTCGCCGGAGCCCCCTCCGCACGGCCACCACCAGGAGGTGCGCCATGGCCCGGAAACCGCTCGGCCGGAAGATCTACGCCCACGCCAAGCTGCGCCGGCTGCGCCGCGAGAGGGAGATGAACCAGGTCGAGATGGCCCGCGCTCTGGGCATCTCCACCAGCTACGCCAACCAGATCGAGCAGAGCCAGCGCCCGCTCACCGCGCCCGTGCTGCTGCGGATCGCGGAGGTCTTCGGCGTCGACCCGGAGTTCTTCTCCGAGGCCGAGGAGGACCGGCTCGCCGCCGAACTGCGGGCCGCCCTCGCCGACGAGGCGTGCGGGGTGCCGCTGCCCGAACCGCAGGAGGCCGCCGAGGCCGCCCGCGACCACCCCGAGGTGGCCCGCGCCCTGGTCGCCCTGCACCGCCGCTACCGCGACACCACCGAGCAGGCCGCCGCCCTCGCCGCACCGAGGTCGGGCGGGCCCCTGCCGACCTCCGGCGAGCCCCACGACGAGGTCCGGGACTACTTCTACGCCCACCACAACCACTTCGGGTCCCTCGACACCGAGGCCGAGGCGACCGCCGCCACCCTCGGCCTGTGGCCGGGCCGGGCGGCGGAACCACTGGCCGCGCACCTCGCCGAGCGGCACGGCGTCAAGGTGGTCCAGGCCGCCCCCGGCCACGCCTACGACGCCCGGCGCTACGACCCGCGCACCGGACTGCTGCTCCTCTCGCCCTGGCTCAGCGACGGCCAGCGGGCCTTCCAGCTCGCCACCCAGCTCGCCCTGCTGGAACAGGGCCCGCTGATGGACGCCCTCGCCGGCAGCGCCCCCGAACTCGCCTCACCCGAGGCCGCGGCCCTGGCCCGCATCGGCCTGGCCAACTACTTCGCGGGCGCGCTCCTCATGCCCTACACCGACTTCCACGCCGCCGCCGAGGAGGTCCGCTACGACGTCGAACTGCTCTCCGCCCGGTTCGGCGTCGGCTTCGAGGCCGTCTGCCACCGGCTGAGCACCCTCCAGCGCACCGGCCGGCGCGGTGTGCCCTTCTCGTTCCTCCGCGTCGACCGGGCCGGCAACATCTCGAAGAGGCAGTCCGCCACCGACTTCCACTTCTCCCGGCTCGGCGGCACCTGCCCCCTGTGGACGGTGTACGCGGCCTTCTCCTCGCCCGGGCGGATACTCACCCAGGTCGCCGAGATGCCCGACGGCAAGCGGTACTTCTGGATCGCCCGCACCGTCACCCGGGGCGGCTTCGGCCACCGCGCGCCCCGGGCCGAGTTCGCCGTCGCCCTCGGCTGCGAACTCCGCCACGCCCACCGGCTCGTGTACGCCGAGGGCGTCGCCCTGGACGACCCCCGCGCGGCCACCCCGATCGGCCTCGGCTGCCGCATCTGCGAACGCCGCGACTGCGCCCAGCGCGCCCGGCCCCCGGCCGGAGGCCGCCTCGCCATCGACCCCGACCGGCGCACCTATGTGCCGTACCCGGTGGAGGGGCGGGGCTGAGCGGGGGTGCTCACCCGCGTGTCACGCCCGCACCCCGGCCCGCCGCACCAGGTGCCGCGCGTAGGCGTCCGGCGTGAAGAACGCGGGCAGTCCGGCGGCGAGCGCGGTCCGTTCGAACAGGTCGCGGATGTCGTCCAGGGGCGCGAACGGGTACGTGGCGACGAGGGCGTCGAGTTCCTCGTCCAGCAGCCGCAGGACGGTGTCGCGTTCGACCACCCGGTGGCGCAGCCACTGCCAGATCTGCACCCGGGCGATCTCGGCGATGGAGGCGTCCTCGACGAAGCCGTCCAGCTCCACGGAGCCCTCCCCGCGCAGCCAGGCGGCGAAGTAGCGCAGGGCCACGGTGACGTTGGCGCGCACGCTCCGCTCGGCGGGCGGTGTTCCGGTACGCCGCACCGACAGCAGGCCGGCGGCGTCCACCCGCACCTCGTCGCGGGCGCGGTCGAGCTGGTGCGGCCGGTCGCCGAGGGCCGCGTCGAACACCTCGCGGCAGAGCGGGACCAGGCCCGGGTGGGCGGCCCAGGTGCCGTCGAAGCCGTCCGCGGCCTCCCGTTCCTTGTCCCGGCGGACCCCGGCGAGCGCAAAGGCGCCGGAGTCCGGCCCCCGGCCGGGCACCTGGGCGGACATGCCGCCGATGGCGTGGGCGCCGCGCCGGTGGCAGGTGCGGACCAGCAGGTCGGTGCAGGCCCGCAGGAACGGCTCGGCCGTCGTCACCTCGGCCCGGTCCGCCAGCAGGAAGTCCGTACGGTGGCCGAAGGTCTTGATGACGCTGAACAGGTAGTCCCAGCGGCCCGCGCCGAGCCCGGAGCTGTGTTCGCGCAGCTCGTACAGGATCTCCTCCATCTCGAAGGCGGCGGTGACGGTCTCGATGAGGGCGGTGGCGCGGACGGTGCCCCGGGGGAGGCCGAGGAGTTCCTGGGCCAGGAGGAAGACGTCGTTCCAGAGCCGGGCCTCGTAGCGGTTCTCCAGCTTGGGCAGGGAGAAGTACGGCCCGTGCCCGGCGTCCGTCTGCCGCCGGGCGCAGTGGAAGAAGTACAGCCCGAAGTCGACGAGGGCGGCGGGGACGGGGCTCCCGTCGTACTCCAGGTGCTCCTCCTCCAGGTGCCAGCCGCGCGGGCGGACGGCGGTCGTGGCGAGCCGGTGGCCGAGCCGTCCCTCGGCGGCGTCGAGCAGGGTGAGCTGGCCGCCGACGATGTTGGCCCAGGTGGGGGAGGTGCCGTCCTCGAAGTCCGCCACCCACACCTGGGCCCCCGAGGCCAGGGCCTGCACGGCGGTGCGGCGGTCCGGCGGGCCGACGATCTCCACCCGCCGGTCCTCCAGTCCCGGGGCGGGGCCGGCCACCCGCCAGGCCGGGTCGGCGCGCACCGCCGAGGTGACCACGGGGAAGTCCAGCGGGATCCCGTCGGCGAGCCGCCGGGCCTGACGGCGCCGCTCCCGGAGCAGTGCCTGCCGGCGGCCGGCGGAAGCCGCGGTCAGCCGGCCGACGAAGTCGAGGGCGGCCGGGGTGAGGATCTCGTCGTGACGGGCACCGGGTGCCGCGAGAACGCGGACGCGGTGGCTCAGAGCGGTGGCGGGCATGGCGTCTCCTGCGAACTGGGGGAGGGCATCCGCTGGGCACGGTCGGCCAGTTGGGCGCTGGTGGACCAGCTGCCGGGGGCGGCGATACGGAGACTCTGGCACTGGCACTGAGTGCCATCAATCAGTGAGGGCTGCCAACTTGTGCCCATCTTCCCGGCCGTTTCCGCCAAGGTTGCGAAGGCCGGGGGCCCTGGCGGACGCTCTGCCGCGCCGGATGGAAGGATGGCCCGGCAAACAGGCGACGGCGGACGAGGAAGCCGGTGGAAATCCGGCGCGGTCCCGCCACTGTGATCGGCGAGCCCGTTCCGCACATGCCACTGCCCTGCCGGGCGGGAAGGCGCGGAGCGGGCGGCGAGCCGAGAGCCAGGAAACTCACGCGGTCGCCTCCTCGACGGATGACCGGGGCGGATCTCCCCGGAGAGAGGAACGATGCCGCGTGCCCGCCGACATCGCCCCCGTCCCACCCGGCCGCGAGCCGGTGCCCTGCCGCGTCGTCGTGTGCCGGGACTGCTGCTGCGGCACCCCGAAGATCACCGGGGTCGACCACGCGGCCCAGACCGCGCGCCTGCGCGCCCTGGTGCCGGTACGGGTCTCCGAGTGCCTCGACGTGTGCGAGCAGGCCAACGTCGTCGTGGTCCAGCCCTCGGCCGAGGGGCGCGCCGCCGGTGCCCGGCCGGTCTGGTTCGGGCTGGTCAACGATCCGGAGGCCACCGAGGACATAGCCGCCTGGGCCCTCGCCGGCGGCCCCGGCGTCGCACCCCTGCCGGACATCCTCGACCTCTACACCCTCACGCCCCCGCGTCGGCGTACGCCGTCGTGACGGGGCCGGATTCCGTACGGCTGCCCGATACCGCCCGCGCCCCGGCCGGGGCCGTCGCCGACGCCCTCACCGAAGTGGCCCGCCTCGGCGGCTTCTTCGTGCTGCGCGTGGGCGGCCCCGGGCGGGGCTGGCAGCCGCTCGACCGTTCCTGTGCGGCGGGCTTCACCGACCTCGCCGAGGCGGTCGCGCGCCGCCACCGCACCGACGAGCCGCGCGTGGGCGTCTCCATCGCCCAGCTCGGTCACGCCGCCCGCCTCTGGTCCCCCGCCCTCGCCACCCTCGTCCGGCACGGGATCGTGCTCGACCTCGCCGGCCTCCAACGGGCCGACGACGGACCGGCGCTGCGGCTGCAGAGGGCGGCCGGCTGGTACGCCGACGCGCTGGACGACCTCGCCGTACCCGCTCTGTACGCGCAGGTGACGCGGCACCTCCGGGCGCTGGCCGACGGCCTGCGCGTCAAGGTCGCCCCGCGCCTGCTGGACGGGAACTCCGCCTCGGCCCTGGTGGAGGCGGCCCGCGCCCTCTCGGCCGCCGACCCCGCCGTACGCGAGGCCCTCACCGGCCTCACCACGCGCCTGCTGGACACCGGGCACCTGCGGGGCACCGGTGCGACGACCGGCCCCGGCCTCGGATTCCGCCGCCGCAGCTGCTGCCTGTACTACCGCGCGCCGAACGGGACGAAGTGCGGCGACTGCGGGCTGGCGGGGACGGGCCCGCGCTGACCTGGACCGCTCGGCGAGCGGCGGGGGAAGCCGCCCCGCACACCCGCGTTGCCCAGGAGGAGCGCGCTCCGGCTAGTTTGGGGCGAGACAGGTACGCGGCCCCGTGGTGGCAGAGCTGCACGGGGGAGGGGAGTTCCGGAAGAGTGTCGCTGCGCGGGAGTGACCCGGCCGAGATCGGTGGCTATCCGCTCGAGGCGCGGCTCGGGTCGGGGGGAATGGGCACGGTCTTCCTGGCCCGGACGAGTTCGGGGCGGCCCGTCGCGATCAAGCTGATCCACCAGCAGTTCGCGGGGGACGAGGAGTTCCGCATCCGCTTCCGGCAGGAGGTGGCCGCGGCGCGGCGGGTCAGCGGCGCGTTCACCGCCGCCGTCGTCGACGCCGCCCCCGAGGCCGAGCAGCCCTGGATGGCGACGACGTACATCGAGGGGCAGACCCTCGCCCAGCACATCGCTGCCGCCGGACCGCTGGACGGCGTGGAGCTGCGGCGGCTGGCCATCGGGCTGGCGGAGGCGCTGCGCGACATCCACCGGGTGGGCGTCGTCCACCGCGACCTGAAGCC
The DNA here is from genome assembly GCF_000719955.1 of Streptomyces albidoflavus. Lineage (GTDB taxonomy): Bacteria > Actinomycetota > Actinomycetes > Streptomycetales > Streptomycetaceae > Streptomyces > Streptomyces albidoflavus. Next base: position 381,529 of record NZ_JOII01000004.1, on the reverse strand, counting down.
CTCCAACGTCGTGCTCTCGGCCGAGGGCCCGCGCGTCATCGACTTCGGCATCTCGCGCGCCGCCGACCAGCAGACCCTGACGATGACGGGCCGGGTCATCGGGACGCCGCCCTTCATGTCGCCCGAGCAGCTGCAGGCGCCGCGCGGGGTGGGGGCCGCCTCCGACATCTTCTCGCTGGGGACACTGCTGGTCTACGCGGCCACCGGCAGCGGGCCCTTCGACGCGGACAGCCCGTACATGACGGCGTACCAGGTGGTGCACGAGGAGCCCTCACTGGGGGCCGTGCCCGAGGCGCTGCGGGCGGTGGTCGGGTCGTGTCTGGACAAGGAGCCCGCGGGCCGCCCCTCCGCCGACGACCTCCTCGTCCTACTGCGGGACCTGCCGGCGGACCTCGGCGGAGCCGGGCCCACCGGGACGCGGGCGGGGCGGACCCGCGACGTGATCACCCAGCACCACGACGCGCTGCCCACCCCGGCGTCCACCGCCGTGGCCGAGGCGGGCACGACCGGCACCGGCACCTCCGTCGGCCGCCGGCTGCGCGACCGGTGGCGGCCGGTCCTCGCGGCGGCGGTCGCGGTGGCGGCCATCGCCGGGGGCGTGGCCGTGCTCCAGTCCGGCGACCGGGCCGGGGGAGACGGCGGCGACAAGGGCGGGAACGTGGCCGAGCCGGGGGCCTCGCTGCCCGAGGGCTTCGCGCCGTGGCACAAGACCGTCGCGGGCGGCCGCGCGGACATCGCCGACGAACTGCGGTGCGTGGCGCGGGGCAAGGCGCTCTTCTGCGGGGGCGGCGGCGTCGTCGCGGCCCGCGTCGACGCCCGAGACGGCTCGCGCGAGTGGACGGCGAAGAGCCCGGGCGTCCCCGTGCAGGGCACCTCCCTGGTCGGGGCCACCGACGACACGGTGCTCGGCTACCGCTTCGCCGCCGAGGACGCACCCGAGGACCCGCGGAGCGAGGTCGTCGCCCTCGACGCGGCGAGCGGCCGCGAGCTGTGGTCCGCGCCGACCGGCGCCCAGTCCACGGCGGTCACCGGCCGGAACCAGGACGCCGTGGTGTCCGGTTCCACCGTCCTCATGGTCGACGCGGCCAACTCCCGCCTGGAGGCCCGGGACGCGCGCAGCGGCGAGGTCACCTGGGCGACACCGTTCCCCTCGGGGACGCGCTGCGCCCCCGTCCCGGCCGGGAGCCACCCCCTCGTGATGTGCGCCCCCGACGCGGAACTCGCCGAGTCGAAGGTGAGCCACCCCGTCGTGCACCCCCTCGACCGCGCCTCCGGGAAGCTGGGCCGGCCTCTCGCCGTCAAGGGCCCGGCCGCCGTGGTGGGCGACGCGGACGGCGAACTCGTCCTCCTCCAGGAGCACTGGGAGGGCCCCGCCATCACCGGGTACGACGGGATCGCCCGCGTGGACCCGGCCTCCCGCGAGGTCGCCTACGCCCGCCTGAAGGACACGTACGCGGGGACGCCCGGCATGGCGGACGGCACCGTCCACCTGAGCGGGGCGACCGGGCGGATCACCGCGTTCGACCCCGCCACCGGCCGCGAGAAGTGGGCGCGGCAGACGGCGGTGGAGGGGGCCTCCGGGCCCACCGCCGGGGAAGGGGCGCTCTACTTCAGCTCGTCCACCGGCCGGGTGGTGGCGCTGGACCCGGACGACGGGACGATCCTGTGGTCCACCGACCCGCAGGCCGACGGGCTCACCGGTGAGCAGGGCGCTAGTCCCCGCGTGACCCTCGCCGGGCGGGCGGTGGTCGTGGCCGCCGACGACAACACCCTCTTCGCCTTCGACGCGCGGAACCCGCCGGAGCAGGGCTGACCCACCCCGGCGGTCACCCGCCCGACTCGTCGCCGAAGAGGCGCGGGGAGGGCTGGTGCCACTGCCGGAGGCCGGGCAGGCGGGCGGCCTCGGCCGGGCCCCAGCTCCCGGGCGCGTAGGGGAGCGGGGGCTCGGGCGGGTCCAGGACGGGGTCGACGATCCGCCAGGACTCCATGATGGTCGGGAAGAAGGCGAAGTACTCGGCGTTGCCCGCCGTGGCGCCGAGCAGGACCGCCTCGTAGGGCAGCTGCTGGCGGCCGAGCACCCGCTCGAAGTCGATGCCGACGGGCACGGTCACCGGGGTGCCGTCGGCGTCCGGTTTGCGGAGCATCAGCTCCGCGCGGATGCCGGTGTCGCCGTCGACGCGGAAGCGGATGATGTTGGCGGGCGTGCCGCCGCTCTTCGCCCCGAAGAGCTCCAGCGGCGGCTTGCGCAGTTCGACGACGACCTCGGTGGCGGTGACCGCGAGCGCCTTCCCGCTGCGCAGGTAGAAGGGGACGCCCGACCAGCGCCAGTTGTCGACGAAGACGCGGGTCGCCACGTACGTCTCCGTGGTGGAGCCGGGGGCCACCCCCTCGATCTCCCGGTACCCCTCGTACTGGCCGCGCACCGTGTCGGCGGGGTCCATGGTGCGGGTGGCGCGCAGCACCCGCCACTTCTCCAGCCCCAGCGCGGAGCTGTCGTCGGCGCCCGGCGGCTCCATCGCCAGATAGGTGAGGATCTCCAGCATGTGGTTCTGCACGACGTCCCGCACACAGCCGACCGCGTCGTAGAACGAGCCCCGGTCGGCGACGCCGAAACTCTCGGCCAGGGTGATCTGGACGTTGTCCACGTACTTGCGGTGCCAGATGGGGGCGAGCAGCGTGTTGGCGAAGCGGCCCACCATCAGGCCCTCCACCGCCTCCGAGCCGAGGATGTGGTCGACCCGCAGCAGGTGCGCGCTGTCGAAGTACCGGCTCAGCTCGTCCTGGAGCTCCCGTGCCGAGGCCGAGTCGTGCCCGAACGGCTTCTCCACGACGAGGCGTGCCTGGCGGTTGAGGCCGGCCCGGGCCAGCGCGGCGGCCACCGTGGTGAACAGCTTGGGCGGGACGGCCAGGTAGTACGCGACGAAGCCGAACCCCTCCACCGCCGTGCGGAGCCCGGTGAAGGTGGCGTCGTCCGTGATGTCCCCGGAGACCATGGAGAGCCGGTCCGCCAGCCGGTCGAGGACCGCGGGGTCCGCGTCCGGGACGGCCTCCACGACGGCCTGGCGCGCGTGCGCCCGCAGCGCCGCGTCGTCCCACCCGGTGGAGGCGACGCCGACGACCGGCACGGTGAGGTCGCCCCGCGCGGTCAGGTGGTAGAGGGCGGGCAGCAGCATCTTGCGCGCCAGGTCACCGGTGATCCCGAACAGCACCAGGGCGTCGGCCCGTTCAAGGTCGAACGGGGTGTACTGGGTGTCTTCTCGCATCGGGGCTCTTCCTTCCACTTCTCCGGCCGGCGGGATGTGCCCGTACGCCGCGGCCGCTACGGCCGCGACCTGAAGCGCTGGTGGAGGGCCCGGTCGATCTCGTCGGCGTCGCGGCCCTTGGTCTCCGGGAGGTACCTGGCGACGAAGAGGAAGGCGAGGACGCAGATCGCGGCGAAGATCCAGAAGGTCTCGCCCTGGCCGAGCGCGGAGGCCAGGGGGAGGAAGGTCAGGCTCACCGCGAAGTTCGACACCCAGTTGACGGCGGTGGAGACACTGGAGCCCTCGGCGCGTACGGAGGGCGGGAAGATCTCGCCGATCAGGGTCCAGAACACCGGGCCCAGACCGCCCGCGTAGGCCGCGATGTACACCACCATGAAGAGCAGCGTCAGCCCCGAGCCCAGCTCCACGACGAACGACAGGCCCAGCAGGAAGACCGAGACCGCCATCAGCGCGAGCGAGACCAGCACCATGGGACGCCGCCCGGCCCGGTCGACCAGGCGGAGCGCCACCAGGGTCATCACCAGGTTGATCACGCCGATGCAGACCGAGTACAGGATCGAGTTGGACGAGCTGAGACCGGTCTGTTCGATGATGGTGGGGGCGTAGTAGATGATCGTGTTGATCCCGCCCAGCTGCTGGACCGCCGCGAGGGTCAGGCCGATGACCAGGGCCGGTCGCACGTCCGGTGCCAGCAGCTTCTTGCGGCCGGCGTTCTTCTCCCGTGCCGCGCGCTCCTCCTTAGCCCGCCGCTGTGCGCGGTGGACGATCTCGTCGGCCGCGTCCTTCCCGATGAGCGCGGTGATGCCCCGGTGCGCCACCTCGGCCCGCCCGTGGGTGATGAGCCACTGCGGCGACTCCGGCAGCAGCCAGAGCGTGGCGGCGACCAGCAGCGCCGAGGGGACCGCGCCCACCGCGAACATCGCCCGCCACTGCTCACTGGCGGAGAAGGCGAGGTTGACGAGGTAGGCGACGAGGATGCCCACGGTGATCATCAGCTGGTTGAGGGTGAGCAGCCGCCCGCGGATCGCCGGGGGCGAGATCTCCGAGAGGTAGACCGGTACCGTCGCCGAGGCGGCGCCCACCGAGAGCCCGAGCACGATCCGGCCGGTCAGCAGCATGAGGAAGCCGTCGGCGAGGGTGACGACCGCCGTCCCGCCCAGGAAGACCAGACCGACCAGGCCGAGGGTCCGGCGCCGGCCGATCCGGTCGGCCAGCTTGCCGCTCAGCATGGAGCCGACGACCGCGCCGATCAGCAGCACGCTGACGACGCTGCTCTGCTCCAGGGAGCTGAGCGCGAAGTCCTCCCGGATGTAGAGCAGCGCGCCGGAGATGACACCGGTGTCGAAGCCGAAGAGGAAGCCGCCCAGCGCGATCGCGACCGCCCACAAGGTGATCTTCCGGGCCGCCCGCTTCGGGACCTCTTCGAGGGGGCCGTGCGTACCGGGTTCGCGGGAGAAGCCCTGTGACATGTCCCGTCCCTCGCTCGTCGGCTCGGACACCCTTGGGTTGCATCCTGACCACAGAAGCGGCGGGCGGGAAAGCGGGGTGGCCGGATCGGGCTAACGTCCCCGGCGCCGTGGCCGGCCGTCCTCCGCCTCAGCCTTGCCGAAGGTCCTCGCAGGCCAGGGCCCCGGTCCCGGCACGGGGGCCGATAGACTCGGCCGCATGGTCGGTCCGTCCCCCGCAGAGGCGAGCCCCGGGATGTGGCGGCGTGAGGAGGGCACCGAGGTGCGCCGGGCCGTGGCTCTCCCGGAGCAGGCGCCCTTCGCGATCCTCTCCGAGTTCCAGGTCCCCCGCGTCCCCACCGAGTGGTCCCCGCACGCGCACCCCCGCCACGAACTGGTCTGGGTGCGCGGGGGCACGCTGACCTCCCGCGTGGCCGACCGGATCTTCACCGTCTCCGAGGGGCACGGGCTGTGGATGCCCGCCGGAACGGTGCACGGCGGCCGGGCGACGGCGGGCGCGGAGTTCCACGACGCCTTCTTCGCCCCGGAGCGCACCCCGTTCGCCTTCCGGGAACCGGTGGCGATCACCATGACGCCGCTGCTCGAATCGCTCCTGGCCCACCTGGCCCGCACCGACCTGGAGGCGGCGGCCAGGGCGCGGGCGGAGGCCGTCGTCTTCGACGTGCTCCAGCCCTCGGAGCACCAGTTCGCGCTGCAACTGCCCGGCGACCCGCGCATCGACCCGATCGCCGAGGCCCTGCTGGACGATCCCGGCGACGGCCGTTCGCTTCAGGAGTGGGCGCGCGAGCTGGGGACCAGCGACCGCACCGTCACCCGTGCCTTCCGCCAGGCGACCGGTCTCTCCTTCGCCCAGTGGCGCCAGCTCCTCCGCGCCCACCAGGCGCTGATGCTCCTCTCCGCGGGCCACGAGGTGACGACCGTCTCCGAGCTGCTCGGCTACGCCCAGCCCAGCTCCTTCATCGCCGCCTTCCGCCGCGTCATGGGGACCACGCCCGGCGCCTTCTTCGGCGGAGCCGACGGCGAACCCGGGCATGTCCGGAATCCCGTATCGGGTGTCCAGAACTCCTGATTGTCGACACGGCAAGCGGAATATAACCTTCTCGGAGTTAGGTGACCCTTAGTTGTTGCTCGCCGCGCCGGGTGCTGCCCGTGCGCGGCGCAGTCCGCGGCCCGGCCGGTGACGGCCGGACGGAGGGTGCCGCACTCCCGCCCCTCCGACCCTCCGGACCCCGCCATGCTCACCAGCCCCTCCCGGCCCGCCGGCCGCCCCGGCGCCGGCCCCGCCGCACCGGCCACCGCCCTGCACGGCCGCGACCTGCTGCTGCGGTACGGCGGAACGCCGGTCGTGCACGGTGTCTCCCTCACCCTGGAACGCGGCCGTGCCACCGCCCTGGTCGGCCCCAACGGCAGCGGCAAGTCCACCCTGCTGCGGGCGCTCGCCCGGCTCCACCGCGTGGAGGGCGGACGGGTGGCGCTCGGCGCCGCGGACGGAGCCGTCGAGCGTGACGCGGCCCTGCTCAGCTCCCGCCAGTTCGCCCGCGAGGTCACCCTCTTCTCCCAGTCGCGCCCCGCACCCCAGGGGCTGACCGTCCGCGAGGTGGTCGCCTTCGGACGCCACCCCTACCGGCGGGGCTTCGGCGGCACGACCCCCGAGGACCGCGCCGCCGTCGGCCACGCCATGGACGTCACCGGCGTACGGGGGATGGCCGACCGGCAGGTCGGGGAGTTGAGCGGCGGCGAGATGCAGCGCGTCTGGCTGGCCGCCTGCCTCGCCCAGGACACCGGCGTCGTCCTGCTGGACGAGCCCACCAACCACCTCGACCTGCGCTACCAGTTCGAGACGCTCGACCTGATCCGCGAACTCGTCGACGAGCACGGCATCGCGGTCGGCGTGGTCCTGCACGACCTCGACCACGCCTCCCGCGTCGCGGACAGCCTCGTCCTGATGCGCGCCGGACGCGTCCACGCCGCCGGCGCCCCCGCCGAGGTCCTCACCGCCGAGAACATCGCCGAGGTCTACGACATCCGCGTCGAGGTCACCGCCGACCCCCGCACCGGCCGCCTCCGCATCGACCCCATCGGGCGGCGCTCCTCCTGAGGCGGCCCCGCCGCCCGGACGCGCCACCCCCCCTCGCCAGAGAACAGAAGAAAGAGGACCCTCCCATGAACCGTGCCCGTCGCCTGGCGGCGTCAGCCTCCACCGGGCTCGCCCTCCTGTTCGCAACGGCCTGCGGCACGACCGACGTCGACCAGCCCGAGGCCGCGGCGAGCGCCGACGCCGCCCCCGCGTCGAAGAGCTGCGCCGACGACACCACCGCCACCTCGACCGGGCCCGTCTCCCTCAAGGACGGCGTCGGCCGCACGGTGAAGCTCGACAAGCCCGCCGAACGGATCGCGGTCCTCGAATGGCAGCAGGTCGAGGACGCCCTGACCCTCTGCGTCACCCCCACCGCCGTCTCCGACGCCAAGGGGTACAGCACCTGGGTCAGCGCCGAGAAGCTGCCCGACGGGGTCACCGACATCGGCACCCGCGAGGAGCCCGACCTCGACACCCTCTACGCCGCCAAGCCCGACCTCATCGTGGTCGAGGCCTTCGACGCGGACGACGAGACCATCGCCAAGCTGGAGAAGCGCGGCGTGCCGGTGATGGCCACCCGAGGCGCCGACCCGAAGGACCCGATCGGCAACATGCGCGAGGTCTTCAGCATGATCGGCGAGGCCACCGGCCGTACCGAACGCGCCGACCAGGTGCTCGAGGAGTTCGACGAGCACCTCGCGACGGCCAAGCAGAAGGTCGCCGACGCCGACCTGCCCACCAACGACTTCCTCTTCTTCGACGGCTGGCTCCAGGGCGGCAACCTCACCATCCGCCCCTACAGCGACGGCGCCCTCTTCACCGAGATAGGCAAGGAACTCGGTATGAAGCCCGCCTGGGACGCCAAGGTCAACAAGGACCACGGCGACGGCGGCGTCGACCCCTCCTACGGCCTCGCCCAGACCGACGTCGAGGGCCTTGCCGCCGTCGGTGACGCCAACCTCTTCTACGCCAACGACGAAGGTGCCGGCGGCTACGTCGAGGCGCTCGGCAAGAACCCGATCTGGAAGAGCATCCCGGCCGTCAAGGAAGGCCGCGCCCACGCCTTCCCCGCCCGGGTCTGGGGCGCCGGCGGCCCCCGCTCGTGCGCCCAGGCGATCGACGCGTACGTCGACGTCCTCGACAAGAAGTGAGCACAGCACCGACCACGGCACCCGTGACGGGGCCGGCGCCGCGCACCGAGCGCGGCGGCGGCCCCGCCGGGGTGGCCGTCCTCGCCGTCCTCGCCCTCGCCACCGTCCTGGTCGGCCTGTGGCACCTGACGCAGGGCACCTCGGGCGTCGGCTTCGGCGACCTGCTGGGACACCTCCTCGGCGAACAGCACACCGGCGGGGCACCGGTCGGCGAGATCTTCACCGGCTCGCGCCTGCCCCGCCTGTTCGCGGGCGTCGCGGTGGGCTTCGGGCTCGGCTGCGCCGGCGCGCTGCTCCAGTCCGTCACGCGCAACGCGCTCGCCTCGCCCGACACCCTCGCGGTCACCGCCGGGGCCTACTTCACGCTGACGCTCGTCGCCGCCTTCGGCCTCGCCGTCCCGCTCTGGGCCTCCGGCGCCGCCGCCTTCGCCGGCGGCCTGGTCGCCGCCGCCCTCGTCCTGCTCGTCGCCGGGCGCGCGGCGGGCACCACCGGGACCCGCCTCGTCCTCGCCGGATCGGCGATCGCGATGGCCCTGGACGCGGCCACCGGCATGCTGCTCATCCTGTTCAACCAGAACACCACCGGGCTCTTCGCCTGGGGCAGCGGCTCGCTCGCCCAGCTGAACATCGACGCCTCCCTGCGGGCCTTCCCGCTGATCGCCGCCGTGGTCTGCGTGGCGCTGGCCCTCTCCCGGCGGCTGGACGTGATGAACCTCGGCGACGACGCCGCGTCCACCCTCGGCGTGCCGATCCGGACCACCCGGGTGGTCGCGGTGGTCTGCGCGGTCCTGCTGACGGGCACGGCGGTCACCCTCGCCGGGCCGATCTCCTTCGTCGGCCTCGGCGCCCCCGTCCTCGCCCGCCTCATCGCCGGGCGGGTCCACGCGCTCAGCCGCCACCTGCTGCTGGTGCCCGCCGCCGGACTCCTCGGCGCCCTGCTCATCCTGCTCGCGGACGCGGTCCTGCGCGCCGTCCAGGGCGCGGACGGGGCCGCCGCCATCCCCACCGGCGTGCCCACCGCCCTGCTCGGCGCCGTGGTCATCGTCGTCCTCGCGCTGCGCCTGCGCGACACCGGACAGGTCCGGCAGCCGCCCGCCGCCAAGGTCGCCGCCCGCTCCCGCCGCGGCTTCCTCCTCGTGGTGGCGGGCTCGGTCGTGGTCCTCGCCGGGGCGGCCCTCGTCGCCGTCCTGGCGGGCAGCCTCTGGCTGCGGACCGGGGACCTCGCGCTCTGGCTCGGTGGAACCGCCCCGGAGCTGATCGGGCAGGCCCTCGACGACCGGGTCCCGCGCGTCCTCGCCGCCGTCCTCGCCGGCGCCGCCCTCGGCCTCGCCGGCTGCGTCGTGCAGGGCGCCGTCCGCAACCCCCTCGCCGAACCGGGCGTCCTCGGCATCACCGCCGGCGCCGGGCTGGGCGCGGCGGCCGTCGTCACCTCGGGCCTGCCCGGCGGACGCCCGGTGCTCATCATGGTCGCGGTCGCGGCGGGGCTCGCCACCTTCGCGGTGATCGCCCTGCTGGCCTGGCGCGGCGGCTTCCTGCCGGACCGGTTCGTGCTGATCGGCATCGGCTGCGGCTACGGCCTCAGCTCCGTCACCACCTTCCTCCTGCTGCGCGCCGACCCGTACAACACGCCCCGGATCTTCACCTGGCTCTCCGGCACCACCTACGGACGCACCCTGCCCGACGTCGTCCCGGTCGCCGTCGCCCTGGCGCTGGCCCTGCCCCTGCTGCTGGCCATGCGGTCCCGGCTCGACCTGCTCGCCGTCGACGAGGACACCCCGCGCATCGTCGGCGTCAAGGTGGAGCGGACGCGGGTGGCCGCCCTGGCCGTCGCGGCGGTGCTCGCGGCGGTCAGCGTGGTCGCGGTCGGTGTGGTCGGCTTCGTGGGGCTCGTCGCCCCGCACCTCGCCCGCGCCCTGGTGGGCGCCCGCCACGGCCGCTCGATCCCGGTCGCGATGCTCCTCGGCGCCGTGCTGGTCTGTGTCGCCGACACCCTCGGCCGTACCCTCGTCGCCCCCGCCCAGCTGCCCGCGGGCCTGATGATCGCCCTGGTCGGCGCCCCGTACTTCGTCTGGGTGCTCCGGCGGTCCCGCGCGTGACCCCCTCCCGTCCCCTTCGTCCCGTCAGGAGTCCCGCCATGCCTTCCCCGCAGGAAACGACCGTGCGGAGCGTCGTCGTCCCCTTCACGCCCGACGCCCCGCCGGCCGTGCCGGCGAAGCTCGGGGGAGCGGTACCGGAGCGCTGGCACACCGTCGACCGTTCCGCCCACGCCCCGCACCTGGTGGGCGTACCCGGCGACGACGGGGAGTGGAAGGCGGCCGCGCTCGTGTCGGCGCGCCCGCACACCTCCTACCTGAAGATCGTCGACGCGGTCGGCGACGTACCGGCGGCCGTCGAGGCCGTCGTGGCCCACGCCCGCCGCCGGGGGCTCGCCCAGGTCAAGTGGGAGGGGTGGACGGCCACGCCGGAGCAGGCCGCCGCGGCCGGCTTCACCCCGCTCCGCCCTCCCGTCACGCGCGAGCAGGCCGGGCCGGAGACCGGATACGTGCGCCTGCTGCACGACGGTGCCGTGGCCGAGCCCCCCTACTACGGCCAGACCACCCACTTCACCTGCGGCGCCGTCACCGCGCTGGTGGCGCAGGCCCACGCGGGAGTGCTGGAGCCGGAGGCGCTCGACCGGCGGGCCGAGCTGACGCTCTGGCGCGAGGCCACCAACTTCCCCGTCTGCGAACCGGTCGGACTGGGGGTGGCCGTGCGGCGCGCCTGGCCCTCCTGCCCCGTGGAGGTCCGCCTCGACACGGACGGGCCCGTCCTCGTCGGCCACCACCCGCAGAGCGAACAGGAGTGGCGCGCCGACCTCCAGCGCATGTCCCGCGAGGACGCCGCCCGCACCGGCGTCCCCGTCGACCCACGTCCCCTGACCGCCGGCGAGATCCGCGAGGCCGTTGGGCGGGGCGAGCGGGTGCTGCTCCTCGTCTCGCTCACCAGGATGCAGGGATTCGACGTGCCCCACTGGGTGCTCTGCCACGGGGCCGTACCGGGCGCCCTGGTCATCGAGGACCCGTGGACCGGCGCCGAACGGGGGGAGAGCTGGGTCGACGCCCACCTCCTGCCCGTCGCCGACGCCGAACTCGACGCGATGTCGGCCTTCTCCGCCGACGGCCTCCACGGCGCCGTGATTCTCGGCCGCCCGTGAGGGAGCGGCCGTTCCTCCCGCGTGTCAGCTGAGGGGCGGGAGGGGCCACGTACGGGGGACCGGCAGCGTGTTCCCCGGCGCGCCGGGCGCCGCCGGGGCCAAGATCTGCTCGGCGTCTCCGGGCGGGCCGGAGTCCGCCACCCGGCGCGGAGGAGGACGGCCCATGCGGACGGAGAAGGCGGCGGGGTGGCGTACGGCGGTCGCCTCGGCCCTCGGCCTCGCCTGCGGGCCCAGCGTGCTCGCGGTGATGACCTTCGGGATGTTCATCGCCCCGCTCCACCAGGAGTTCGGGTGGCCGGTGCCCGCGATCGGCGTCGGCGCGTCCCTGCTCAGCCTCACCATCGTCGTCGTCTCGCCCGTGCAGGGGATGCTGGTCGACCGGTTCGGCGGGCGCCGGGTGATCCTGTGCAGCGCCCCGCTCTTCGCGCTCTCGCTCGCGGCGATGGCCCGGCTCCCCGACAGCCTGCTCCTGTTCCACCTGGGCTGGGTGCTGATCCCGCTCTGCGGTACGGGCCTGTGGCCGGTCTCCTACCTCCGCGTCACCGCGGGCTGGTTCGACCGCAGGCTGGGCCTGGCCCTGGGGATCGCCAACTCCGGCATCGGCGTCGGGACCGTCCTCGTCCCCGTCCTCACCGGGGCGCTGATCGGCGCCTTCGGCTGGCGGACCGCCTTCCTCGGACTGGCGGCGGTCGCGCTGGCCGCCTTCCCGGTCGCCCTCTTCCTCCTGGCCGAACCGGGTCCGCGTGCGGCCCGCGTCGCGACGGACGGCGACACCCTGCGCACCGCCGCGACCCGCCGCCCGTTCTGGCTCGTCCTCGCCGCCTTCCTGCTGCTCGGCGCGGTCGGCACCGGCGTCATCGTCCACCAGATCCCGCTGCTGCTCGACGCGGGCATCGCCCCGAGCACCGCCAACCTGGTGCCGGTCGCCCTCGGCCTCGCCCTGGTCGCCGCCAGGATCGTGACCGGCTGGCTGCTGGACCGCTTCACGGTGGCCCGGGTCATGACGGTGCACCTCCTCGGCGGCGTCGTGGCGGTCCTGCTCTTCGCCTCGGGGCCCGGCCTCCCGGCGGCCCTGCTCGCGGCGGCGCTGGCCGGGATGCTGATCGGCGCCGAGTTCGACGTCCTCAGCTACCTGGTGCCCCGCTACTTCGGGCGCCGCGCCTTCGGCCGGATCTACGGCGTCGCCTTCTCCGTCTTCCAGATCGGCGGCGCGGTGGCCGCCACCGCCGTCGGCGTCAGCCGCGAGAGCCACGGCTCCTACGCCCCGGCGATGCTGGCCCTGGCCGCCGCCTGCCTGATCTGCGCTGCCCTCTTCCAGGGCCTCGGCCCCTACCGGTACGAGGCGACGGAGGCCGCCAAGGTCCACCTCCCGGAGCCCGCGCACCCCACGCACTGCGAGCCCGGAGACGCCCCGTCCGCGCCGGGACGGTGAGACCCGCCGGGCCGGTCCGCCCCCGCGCCGTGGCTCAGGCCGGGACCCGCATGATCCAGTCGTATGTCTCCGCAGCGCGGAACGAGGGCTGGCCGTCGGGGAAGAGGAGGCCGGCCGCCGAGAAGACCGGGTCGTCGGCGGCGGGCGGCACCGAGGGCACCGCGACGCAGCGCATCCGGGCCGCCAGCGCCGCCGCCACGCCCGGTTCCGCGTCCTCGACCACCACGCAGTCGACGGGGGCCGCGCCCAGCCGCCGGGCCGCCTCCAGGAAGACGTCCGGGGCGGGCTTGCCGCGGGGCACCTCCTCGGCGGAGACGGCGGGGCCGAGCAGGTCGTCGAGGCCGGTGCCGGTGAGGACGGCGGTGATCGCGGAGCCGGAGGAGCCGGAGGCGACCGCCATCGGCACCCCGGCCCGGTGCAGTCGCTCCACCAGCAGCGCCATCTGCTCGAAGACCGGCGTGCCGGCCCGGGCCAGCGCGAGGTAGCGGTCGTCCAGCTGCTCCGCCAGCGCGTCCAGGGAGGCGCCGAGCCCGTACAGCCGCCGCCAGTCGGCGAGCGTCTCCCGGGTGCTGACCCCGATGTACCGCTCGTGGTCGGCCCAGGTGAAGCCGGGCACGCCGTGCTCCTCCAGGAGGGCCCGGCCCGCCTCGAAGTAGTTCGGCTCGCTGTCCACCAGCGTGCCGTCCAGATCGAAGACGACCGCCGGGAGTGCGGCCTCGGTCACGTTCGCCATGGCCCCAGCATGGCAGAAAGGGGCCGGACCGCCCGGCTCACCTGCGGGCGGCGACCGAGGCCACCAGCGGCAGCACCCGGTGCGCCACCCGCTCCCGCAGGGCCACCTCGGTCCGGGTCCGCACCACCCCCGGGAGGTTGATGAGCTGCTGGATGACGTCCTCCAGGTGGCCGTTGTCCCGGGCCGCGACCCGGGTGAGCAGGTCGCCGCCGCCGGTGATCGAGAACGCCTCGATGATCTCCGGCACCGCCGCCAGCGCGTCCCCCACCTCGTCGAGATGGCCCTGCGTCACCTCGATGTGCACGAAGGCGAGCACCGGGTGGCCCAGCGCCGCGGGCGAGAGCGACGGCCCCGTCCCGGTGATGACCCCGTCCCGCTCCATCCGGTCCAGCCGGGCCTGGAGGGTGCCCCGGGCGACGCCGAGCAGCCGCGCGTACTCCCGCACGCTGGTCCGGGGCTGCTCCAGCAGGAGCGTCAGGATGCGGGTGTCCAGCGCGTCGACCACCATGGTCCGTTGGCCTCCTCGTGGTACGGATCTCCTGCCCGGGACTGTACCAATGGCCCACTCCTCGGGACTCCGGTTGAGCCACTGCCCGCCAGGATGCTTCTCTAGGTGTCCTACTGGCGCCGCAGCGTGCCGGGACGGCGAGGAAGCCGGACCGGACCAGCGGCGCCTTTTCGATGCCGCGAGGCGACCGGCGCCCGGCGCCGCGCCACGGAACAGGGGTGGACGCACACGGTGGAGCAGCGGAAGAACGGCGTGGGCCGGGGGACGGGCAGGGGGCTGGACGCGCCGCGACCTCCGAGGACGCGGATGATCAGGAAGTTCGTCGCCCCCGACCCGGGGCTGGTCCGGATGCGCAGCGCGGCCCGGGCGGTACTCGGCATCGGACTGGCGGCGACCGTCTCGGGCACGGCCGGGCAGTCGCTGACGATGGCCGTCGCCGGCGGGCTCGCGGCCCTCCTCGCCCTGTTCACCGTCACCGACGCCACCGTGCGCGGCCAGGCCCTCACCACCGCCCTGCTCCCCGCCGCCGGCTTCCCCGTCCTCGCGCTGGCGGTCCTGCTCCACGACCGGCCGCTCCCTCGCGACCTCGCCTTCCTCGCCGTGGCAGGCCTCGGCGTGTACGCCCGCAGGTGGGGCCCGCGCGGCAACGCCCTGGGCATCTTCGCCTTCATGAGCTTCTTCCTAGCCCAGTTCCTGCACGCGGTCCCCGCCCAGCTGCCCCAGCTCGCCGCTGCCGTCGTCCTGGCCCTGCTCACCTCGTCCGCCGTCCGCTTCGGCCTCTGGTGCTACGAGCGGCGCCTGCCCGCACCCAGGCCCGCCCCGGCGCCGCTGGGCGGGCGCGGACTCTCCCGCCCCACCACCCGGCAGGCCGTGCAGGCCACCGCCGCGAGCGCGATCGCGCTCGCCGCCGGGCAGGCCCTCTCCGACGAGCGCTGGTACTGGGCCGTCGGCACCGTCTGGTGGATCTTCGTCAACACCGCCTCACGCGGCGAGACGCTGGTCCGCGGCTTCCGGCGGGTCCTCGGCACCGCCGCGGGCGTCGTGGCCGGTCTCGGCGTCGCGATCCCGCTGCACGGCGACCCTGTCGCGGCGGCCGTCCTGGTGGCCCTCTGCGTCGGCGGGATCTTCTACGTGGCCGCCGTCTCCTACAGCTGGATGATCTTCTTCGTCACCGTCCTGGTCGGCGTCCTCTACGGCATGCTCGGCACCGTCGACCCCGGCCTGCTGGCGCTGCGCCTGGCCGAGACCCTCGCGGGTGCCGTCGGCGCCGCCCTGGCCGTCCTCCTCGTCCTGCCCGTGACCACGCACACGACCACCGACGCCTGGGTCCGGCGGGCGTTGCGCTGCGTCCACCTCTGCGCCGTCGAGGCGGCCGGCCGGCTCGCGGGCTCCCCGGGCGCCGACCCCGCCCCGCGCGTCGCCGAACTGGAGGCGCTCCTGGAGCGCGTACGCGTCTCCGTCGCCCCGCTCGTCCACCCCCTGAGCCCGCTCGGCCACCGCAAGGCCCGGGCCCGCCGGGTGCTCGCCCTGCTCGACGCCTGCGCCCACGAGGTGCGCGGCCTCGCCGCCGTCGCCGCCGACCCGGAGGGCTCGCGGACCGACCGCCTCACCGTGGCCTGTGTACGGGTGGAGGCCGCCGTGCAGGCCCTCATCGCCGACGGCACCACCCGGGCCCACCCGCCGCGCTCCCCGGCCCACGCGCCGGCCGACGAGCCGGCCCTCACCCACCTGCACGGCCTGGAGCGGGCCCTCGCGGAACTGGCCGAACCGCTCCGGGGGACCCGCCGCCCGGCCCTCGCCGCCCGGTGACGAACCTCCCGGTCACCCGCCGACGATGCCGATGACCAGGTTGATGGCGGTGGCCAGGATGCCGGTCCCGAAGACGTACGACAGCAGGCAGTGCCGGAGCACCACCGAGCGGACGGTGGGGTCGGAGACATTGGTGTCGGAGACCTGGTAGGTCATGCCGAGGTTGTAGCTGAAGTAGAGGAAGTACCGGTACGTCGGGGGCCGCTCCTGGTTGAAGTCGATGCCGCCCTGCTCGCCGAGGTAGTACAGGTATCCGTAGCGGGTGGCGTACATCAGGTGGACCGCCGCCCAGGCCATGAAGACGCCGCCGAGGGCGGTGGCCGCGGCGGCGTGGCCCCGGGCGGTGTTGCCGATGAGCAGCAGGATGACGATGCCGACCAGCCCGCACAGGGCGGTGGCCACCACGGCCAGTTCCTCCACGAGCGGGCGGAAGTTCTCGCGCCGCGCGTTGTGATGGGTGGCCGGCGCGTCCATCCGCCACAGCACCGTCCAGCCCGCCAGTACGAAGACCGCCTCCGTCGCGCCGATCGCCGCCAGCACGGCCAGCACCGGGTCGACCAGCAGGCCGACCACCACACCCACCACCGCCCCGACGGCGATCGACACGGCCAGCCTGGGAACCGCGGGGAGCGGCAGCACGATACTCATGGCGGCAAGATAGTCGAGAACCTCCCAAAGCCGGGCAGAAGGGGCGCATAGCTCCGCTGAACGGCCGTCACACCGTTCCGGCACCGCCTCCGCTACGCTCCGCCCGGCACCTCCGCGCGCAGGCGGAGCGACGGGGAGGGCGGGGGATGGGCAGAGTCCAGGAGCTGTGGGCCGCCGGGGAGATGCCGTTCGGCGACGCCCTGTACCGGCCGGACGACACGGGGCTGGCGCTGCGGGTGGAGGGCCCCGGCGCCTACCACCCGGAGGCGGGTCGGCCCATCCCCTTGCGCGTAGGCGGCCCGGTCGACGTGGCCCGGATCATCGCGGAGGACGGCACGCTGGAGGCCGACCCCTGCTTCGGGAGCCCGCTGCCGGACGGGTCGGGCCACCTCACCGGCGGAGGCGGCGGCATGGGGAACATCGGCCACCTGGCCCGGCTCGCCCCGGACGGCGCCCTGTGCTGGGTCGCCGTCATGTACCTCTCCAACCCCTTCGTCGCCGTGCGCTTCGAGGGGAGCCGCGCCGTCTTCACCAACGACTGGCGCAACCTGCTCACCCTCGACCTCGCCGCCCCGCCCTTCGCGCCCTGATACCTCAGGGAAGGTCCGGGGCCCCGGGCAGGCGCTCCAGCGCCCCCGCCACGTCGGTGTGGCGGGCGACCTCGGTCAGGGCCCGGGCCATCGCCGAACCTGGTTCGCGGGCGGTCACCACCAGGCCCACCGGGACCGCCCGCACCGGGTCGACCAGCGGCAGGGCGCGCATGCCGTGCGGCACCCCGAAGACGTGCAGCCAGGTGTGCGGCACGACGCTGGCCCAGTTGCCGGTGCGGACGTGGGCGAAGAGCGTCGCCACCGAGTCCGTCTCGACCCGGGGCACGGGCCGCAGCCCCGCCTCGGCGAAGACCTGGTCCACCACCTGGCGGCCCTGCATGGCCTCGGTCAGCAGGCACAGCGGCAGCAGCGACGCCTCCGCCCAGGTGGCCGAGGCCCGCCGGGCGAGATCGTCGGCGGCGCTGGTGAGCAGCACGTACCGCTCCTGGTAGAGCGGGAGGGTGGCGACGTTCTCCGGCAGGCCCGGGCGGAGATAGGTGATCCCCGCGTCGATCTCGAAGTTCCGCAGCTGCCGCAGGATGTCCTGCGAACGCAGGTCGGTCACCACCTCCACCGTCACCAGCGGGTGGGCGGCGGTGAACGGCGCGGTCAGCAGGGAGACCGCGCCGGAGGCGGTCGGCACCGAGCCGATCCGCATCCGGCCGCTCAGCCCGGTCCGCAAGGCCCCGACCTCGTCCTTGAGGGCGTCCCGGTCGGCGAGGATGCGCTGCGCCCACACCACGATCCGCTCGCCCTCGGGGGTCAGCCCCTCGTACTTCCGGCCCCGGCGGACCAGTTGGACGTCGAGTTCCTCCTCCAGTTTGCGCAGCGCCTCGGAGAGCGCCGGCTGGGAGACGTGGCACGCCTGGGCGGCACGGGCGAAGTGGTGCTCCCGGGAGAGGGCGACCAGGTATTCGAGTTGACGGAACAGCACGCCACGGGTCTACCCGACCGCGCGCCCCGGCGCCAGTCGGGGTGCCCCCGGCCCGCCCGTCAGCAGCCGCCTGGCCCCCGTGTACACGTTCATCGACGTGCCGCGCAGGAAGCCGACCAGGGTCAGCCCGGCCTCCTCGGCCAGGTCCACGGCGAGGGAGGAGGGCGCCGAGACGGCGGCCAGCACCGGGATGCCGGCCATCGCCGCCTTCTGCACCAGCTCGAAGGAGGCCCGGCCGCTGACCATCAGCACCGTTCCGCGCAGCGGCAGCAGCCCCGACCGCAGGGCGTGGCCGATCAACTTGTCGACGGCGTTGTGCCGCCCGACGTCCTCACGCAGGCAGAGCAGTTCGCCCTCGGCGGTGAACAGGCCGGCCGCGTGCAGCCCGCCGGTGGCGTCGAAGACCCGCTGGGCCGCCCGGAGCCGCTCGGGCAGCGCGGTGAGCGTCTCCGTGTCCAGCCGCAGCGGGTCCCCGGCGACCGGCCAGGTCACCTTGGTGCGGACCGCCTCCAGACTCGCCCTGCCGCACAGCCCGCAGGCGGAGGTGGTGGTGAAGTTCCGCTCCAGCGAGGGGTCGGGGGCGGCCACGCCGCGCGCCAGGACGACGTCCACGACGTTGTACGTGTTGCCGCCGTCGGAGGTGGCCCCGGCGCAGTACCGGATACCGGCCACTTCCCCGGCCGCGTGCAGCACCCGGCGCCGGGCGGTCACACGACCCATGGTCCGACTCCTCTCCTCGGCGCGGGCCGCCGAGACACTCCGGTGGGGGAAGGGGTATGCCCGGCCGTCACTGCGGATTGCCCCGGCTGAACCGGGCCGTGACCCAGAGGCAGAGCAGCCCCACCACCGCCATGCCGGTGAGCAGCGCCGGGTACGGGGCCGCCCCGGCGGTGACGGCCAGCAGCAGCGGGGTCAGGAAGCCGCTGTAGGCCGCGCCCTGGTGGAGGAAGGCGGTGGAGGGCAGCGCGCTCGGCGGAGCCAGCCGCGCGATCTCCAGCAGCCCCGAACCGAGCGTCAGCCCGTACCCGGCCCCCAGCAGCACCGCCGCCACCAGCACCAGCGCCACCGAGTCCCCGTACGCGGCCAGCGCGCCCACCAGCAGCCCGCCGATCACGGTGACCATGCCGGCCAGCGTGGCCCGCGCCGTGCGGGCGTGGTGCAGCCGCACCGCCAGCGGCTGCGCGACGACGCCCACCGAGAGGGTCAGCGCCGCGACCACGCCGCTGAAGAGCGGCGCGTACCCGGGGACCTCGTCGGCGACCAGCGGCGGCAGCACCACGTACGCCACGGTGGCCGCGCCGAAGACGGCCGGGCTGGCCGGGAGGACCACCCAGACGAAGCGGGGGTGGCCCACGGTGCGGCGGCACCAGCCGCCGAGCCGGAGCGGCGCCCCCGCCGTGCCGCCCGTGGTCTCGGGTGCGCAGGTGGTGGCGGCTAGCGCCAGCAGGGCCAGTGCCGCGTGGACCAGGCAGGGCAGCACCGTCGGCGCCGGCAGCCACTCGGCGAGCATCCCGGCGGCCAGTGCCCCGCCGGCGAGCCCGGCCCCGGTGGCGTAGGCGGCCCGGCGCTCCCCGGCCCCGGACCGCCCGGCGGCGGCGCAGAGTTCACGCAGCCAGCGGGTGCCCGCCGACAGGGCGAAACCGGCCGCCACCCCGGTCGCCAGGCGTCCGGCGCAGACGGCGGCGGGGGAGGGGGCGGCGGCCGTCGGCAGGGCGCTGGCGGCCGCCGACAGGAGCAGGGCCGCCCGCACCACGCGCCGGCGCCCGAACCGGTCGGCCGCCGGGCCGCCCAGCAGCAGCCCGGGCAGCAGCCCCGGCAGGTAGGCGGTGAACAGGACGGTGACCAGCACCGGATGCCACTGCTCCTGGGTGCGGTGGACCGCCGCCAGCGGGGTGAACTGGTTGGCACCCCACCCGGCGGCGGCCAGCGCCGCTCCCGCCGGGAGCCAGCGAGGGACGGCGGGTGGGGCCGTCGCGGGGGAGGCCTCCATCGGCGCTCGCCCTCAGCCGCCGGCGGCCGTCGGTTCCAGCCGGACCACGACCCCCTTCGAGGTCGGGCAGTTGCTGATGTCGGCGACGCTGTCGAGGGGGACCAGGACGTTGGTCTCCGGGTAGTACGCGGCGGCCGAGCCCGGGCTGGTCGGGTAGGAGACGACGCGGAAGGCGGGGGCGCGGCGCTCGCGGCCGTCCTCCCAGACGCCGACCAGGTCGACCAGGTCGCGGTCGGCGAGGCCGAGGGCGGCCAGGTCGGCGGGGTTGACCAGGACCACCCGGCGGGCGTTGTGGATGCCGCGGTACCGGTCGTTCATCGCGTACGGGACGGTGTTCCACTGGTCGTGGGAGCGCAGGGTCTGGAGGATGAGGTGGCCCTCGGGGGCCCGCAGCATCGTGAACTCGTTGCGGGTGAAGACGGCCTTGCCGCTGGGGGTCGGGTAGACGCCCTCGTTGACCGGGTTGGGCAGGGTGAAGCCGCCGGGGCGGTCCACGCGGGCGTTGAACTCCTCGAACCCCGGTACCACGCGCGATATCCGGTCCCGGATCGTGCCGTAGTCCCGCTCGAACTCCTCCCAGGGGATGGCCGGTTCGTCGCCGAGGGTGCGGCGGGCCAGGCGGGAGATGATCGCGACCTCGCTGAGCAGGTGCGGGGAGGCCGGGGCGAGGCGGCCGCGTGAGGCGTGCACCTCGCTCATCGAGTCCTCCACCGTGTAGAACTGCAAGCCCCCTTCCTGGACGTCCCGGTCGCTGCGGCCCAGCGTCGGCAGGATGAGCGCCGTCTCGCCGCACACGGTGTGCGAGCGGTTGAGCTTGGTGGAGATCTGCGCGGTCAGCCGGCAGCGGCGCAGCGCCGCCTCGGTGACCTCGCTGTCGGGGGTGGCGCGGACGAAGTTGCCTGCCACCCCGAGGAAGAACGAGGCCCGGCCGTCGCGCATGGCGCGGATCGAGTCGACCGCGTCCAGGCCGTGGTGGGCGGGCGGGGTGAAGGAGAACTCGCGGCCCAGCGCGTCCAGGAACTCCTGCGGCATCCGCTCCCACACGCCCATGGTGCGGTCACCCTGCACGTTGCTGTGGCCGCGCACCGGGCAGACGCCCGCGCCGGGGCGCCCGATGCTGCCGCGCAGGAGCAGGAAGTTGACGATCTCGCGGATGCTCGGCACGCCGTGCTTCTGCTGGGTCAGCCCCATCGCCCAGCAGACGATGACCTTGCGGCCGGCCAGGACGCGCCGGTGGACCTCCTCGATCTCCTCGCGGGTCAGGCCGGTCGCCTCCAGCACGTCCTCCCAGCGGGTTTTGCGGGCGTGCTCCGCGAACGTCTCGAAGCCGGTGGTGTCCGAGGCGATGAAGGCGTGGTCGAGGACGGTGCCCGGCGCCTCGTCCTCCGCCTCAAGGAGCAGCAGGTTGAGGGCCTGGAAGAGGGCGAGGTCGCCGCCGGCCCGGATGTGCAGGAACTGGTCGGCGATCTCGGTGCCCCGGCCGATCACCCCGCGCGCCTTCTGCGGGTGCTTGAACCGCATCAGCCCGGCCTCGGGCAGCGTGTTGACCGCCACCACCTGCCCGCCGTTCCGCTTGGTCTCCTCCAGCGCGGAGAGCATCCGGGGGTGGTTGGTGCCCGGGTTCTGCCCCATCACGAAGACCAGGTCGGCCTCGTGGATGTCGTCGAGCGAGACGCTGCCCTTGCCGATGCCGAGCGTCTCGCCGAGCGCCGAACCGCTCGACTCGTGGCACATGTTGGAGCAGTCGGGCAGGTTGTTGGTGCCGTAGGCGCGGGCGAAGAGCTGGAGCAGGAACGCCGCCTCGTTGTTGAGCCGCCCCGAGGTGTAGAAGAGCGCCTCGTCCGGGGAGGCGAGGGAGCGCAGCTCGTCGGCGAGGATGCCGAACGCCTCGTCCCAGCCGACCGGTTCGTAGTGCGTGGCGCCCGGGCGCTTGACCATGGGTTCGGTCAGCCGGCCCTGCTGGTTCAGCCAGTAGTCGGACTTGGCGTCCAGCTCCGCGATCGAGTGCTCGCGGAAGAAGCCGGCGGTCACCCGGCGCGAGGTCGCCTCGTCGGCGATGTGCTTGCCGCCGTTCTCGCAGTACTCGTTCCTGTGCCGCTTGCCGGGGGCGGGCTCCGGCCAGGCGCAGCCCGGACAGTCGAAGCCCTTGGCCTGGTTGATGTTGAGCAGGGTCAGCGCGGTGCGGCGCACCGACGTCTGGCCGAGCGCGTACTCCAGGGCGTGCGTCACGGCCGGGACACCGGTCGCCCACGTCTTGGGCGGGGTGACCGACAGGTCGTCCACCGGGTCCTCGATGCCGCTCATGATGCTGGTCCGCCTCTCGTCGCTGCTTGCGGGGCAGCCGGTGACCGGAAATTCGGAATACGGAAACGCGGAATGGAGGAACGCGTTTCCCGCTCCGGAAGCGATGAATTGCCGCCCCTGGCCGGGGAAGCATCCAGCAGCCCGGCGGGCCGAGTCAAAGAGGTCGCGCCGATGACGTGATCGGCGTGACCTATCAAAAGCGCTGCTCGTGGCGACCGCTCTCTCTGCGGCCTTCGCGCACCGCCCGCACCACCTGGGTACATGGAAGCTGTTCGGTAGACCGTACTTATCGTGCCATCGAAGGGTCCGCTTTGACTTGCGGGCGGCGATGGCCGATGGTGAAGAGCGTCCGGGAAAGACGGAAAAACGGAAAGGCAGATCGGCCTTTCGCTTTTCTCCCGTTCGGCGGCGCGTCATAAGGCGCCGGCCCACCGATGACTGCCCAGGGCAGAGGAAGAAGGCAGACCCGTGCGTCACGCCGACGCCCCGTCCCCGCTGGTGGACCGGTTCGGCCGGGTCCACACCGACCTGCGGGTCTCACTCACCGACCGGTGCAACCTGCGGTGCGCCTACTGCATGCCCGCCGAGGGCCTGGACTGGCTGCCCAAGGCCGGCCTGCTCACCGACGACGAGGTGGTCCGCCTGGTCTCCACCGCCACCCGGCGGCTGGGGATCACCGAGGTCCGGCTGACCGGAGGGGAGCCGCTGCTCCGGCGCGGCCTGCCCGCCCTGGTCGCCCGGCTCACCGCCCTCGACCCCGCCCCCGAACTCTCCCTCACCACCAACGGCATCGGCCTCGCCCGCTGCGCCGAGGCGCTGCGCGAGGCGGGGCTGAGCCGGGTCAACGTCAGTCTCGACACGCTGCGTCCAGAACGCTTCGCCGCCCTCACCCGGCGCGACCGCCTCCCCGACGTGCTCGACGGGCTCGCCGCGGCCCACGCCGCGGGACTGGCACCGGTCAAGGTCAACGCCGTACCGGTCCGGGGCGTCAACGACGACGAGATCGCCGATCTGGCCGCCTTCGCCGTCGAGCGCGGCTACCGGATGCGGTTCATCGAGTCGATGCCGCTGGACGCCCAGGGCGCCTGGGAGCGGGACCGGATGGTCACCGCCGAGGAGATCCTGGACCGCCTCGGCCGCCGCTTCGACCTGGTCCCGGTCGAGCGGCAGGACCACGCGCCCGCCGAGGAGTGGCGGATCGCCGGGACCGACGCCCGGGTCGGGGTAATCGCCAGCGTCACCCGCCCGTTCTGCGGAGGCTGCGACCGGGTCCGGCTCACCGCCGACGGGCAGTTGCGCACCTGCCTCTTCGCCACCGAGGAGTCCGACCTGCGCGCCCTGCTGCGCGGCGGCGCCGACGACGACGCCCTGGGGGCCGCCTGGCGCACCGCCCTGGCGGGCAAGGGCCCCGGACACGCCATCGGCAGCCCGGAGTTCCGCCGCCCCGACCGCCCGATGTCCGCCATCGGCGGCTGACCCGCCGCCCGGCACCGACACCGGGCGGACCGGAACGCGAAGGAGAGGGACGCCTCATGACGCCGCACCACACCACCGCGCCCGCGCGGCGGAGCGCGCCCCGGGCCGACCGGCCAGCCGTGACCTGGGAGCAGGCCCGCGCGACGGCCCGGGACGCCGTACAGCCGCTCCCCGCCGCCGCGCTCGCACCCGCCCAGGCGTTGGGCCACGCCCTCGCCGCACCCCTGGCCGCCCGCACCGACCTGCCGCCGTTCGACACCTCGGCGATGGACGGCTGGGCCGTGGCGGGCCCCGGGCCCTGGCGGCTGGAGGACCGCACGCTGCTGGCCGGGACCCGGCCCGCGCCCCTGCGCCCCGGTGCCGCCGCGCCCATCGCCACCGGCGCCCGGCTCCCCGCCGGAGCCACCGCCGTCCTGCGCCGCGAACACGGCGCGACCGACCCGGCCACCGGCACCCTGCACGTCCGGTCCGCCGCACCGGGGGCGGCACCCGGCACCGACATCCGCGTCCAGGGCCACGAGTGCCGCACCGGGGACCCCCTCCTGCCGGCCGGCGCCACCGTCACCCCGGCCGTGCTGGGCCTGGCGGCCGCCGCCGGCCACGACCGGCTGAGGGTGCACCGGCGGCCCACCGTCGAACTCCTCGTCCTCGGCGACGAACTGCTGACCTCCGGCCTCCCCGGCGACGGCCGCGTCCGCGACGCCCTCGGCCCGCTGCTGCCGCCGTGGCTGCACGCCCTCGGCGCCGAGGTCACCGGCCACCACCGCGTCCCCGACGCCGCCGCACCGCTGACCGAGGCCGTCCGCCGGTCGCCCGCCGACGTCGTCGTCACCACCGGCAGCACCGCCGCCGGGCCGGTCGACTTCCTGCACCGGGCGCTGCGGGCGAACGGCGCCGAGCTGCTGGTCGACTCCGTCGCCGTCCGCCCCGGCCATCCGATGCTGCTGGCCGCGCTGCCGGGCACCGGGCCCCGCCCCGCGCGTCACCTCGTCGGCCTGCCCGGCAACCCGCTCGCCGCCGTCGCCGGACTGGTGACGCTCGCCGCCCCGCTGCTCGGCCGCCTCGGCGGCCGCACCCCGGACGCACCGCACCGCGCCAGGGCCGCCGCCGCGCTGCCCGGCCACCCGGCGGACACCCGGCTCGTCCCGGTGCGCCGCGCCGAGAACGGCGTCACCCCGCTCCCGTACGACGGACCGGCCATGCTCCGCGGTCTCGCCCGCGCCGACCACCTCGCCGTGCTCCCGCCCGGCGGCGCCACCGAGGGGGAGTACGTGACGGTGCTGCCCCTGCCCACCGGTTGACCCGGCCCGCCGCGCACCACCCCTCCCTCCCTTCCTCCAGGACCACGCCATGCCCCACCCCCGGACGCTCACCGACCCGATCCGCCTGCTCGCGCTGCGGGACACACCGCTCTCCCCCGACGAGGTGTACGCGGCCGTCGGCGACGACGCGGCCGGAGCCACCGCCCTCTTCGTCGGCACCGTCCGCGACCACGACGGCGGCAGGGCGGTGGACGCGCTGGAGTACAGCGCTCACCCCCACGCCGAACGGTTCCTGCGGGAGGTGGCCGGGAAGGTCGCAGCCAACCACCCGGTGCTGGCGCTGGCCGTCGTGCACCGGACCGGTCTGCTGCGGATCGGCGAGGTCGCGGTGATCGCCGCCGTCTCCTGCCCGCACCGCGCCGAGTCCTTCGCCGCCTGCGCCGACCTCGTCGAGCGCGTCAAGCACGACGTACCGGTCTGGAAGCACCAGCTCTTCGCCGACGGCACCGAGGAGTGGGTGGGCGCCTGCTGAACCGGCCGGACCCACCGGCTCCCGCCCCGGCACGACCCGATCAGCAGCGATTCAGGTGGTATACAGCGGATATGCGTCGTTCGCGCACCTCCCAGCCCGCGGCGGCCACGGCCGGACGGCGGCGCTCGGTGGCACGGGTGCTCTCGCCCCGTGGCGCCTTCACCCTGCACCAGGTGGACGGCGCCTTCACCTTCGCCCTGCGCGCGGCGCTCGCCATGGCCCTGGCCGCTCTCCCGCTGGTGGTCGCCGGCCGCCCCGAGGACGCCGTCTACGGGATGCTCGGCGCCTTCACCACCACCTTCGGCCGCAACCTCCCCTACCCCCGGCGGGCCCGCGCCCTCGCCCTGGTGGCTCTGGCCGTGACGGCCTGCGTGGCGGGCGGTTCGGCGCTCGCCGCCTGGGCCCAGCCGAGGGAACAGGCCGGGGGCGCCGCCGTGGTCATCGCGGCGACCGCCCTGGTGGCGGGGGCCGCCAAGTTCGTCTGCGACGCGACACGGCTGCGGGGGCTCGGCGCGGTCCTCCTCCTCTTCGCCTTCGCGGTGGCCGCCAACAGCACCCCCGCCTACGAGTCCATCCCCCGCTACACCGCGCTGACGGCGCTCGGCGCGGCCGCCGCCTGGCTGCTGGCCGTCCTCGGAGTGCTGGTCCACCCCGACCGGCCGCAGCGCCTGGCGGTCGCCGCCGCCCTGCGCTCCCTCGCCGCGCTGCGCGAGACGCCCCTCTCCCAGGACCGCGAGGGCGCCGCCCGCACCCGCGCCACCGCCGCCGTGCTGCGCGCGTACCAGTCGGTGGGGCTGGGACCGCCGGCCCCGGCCGACCCGGAGGGCCGCGGCGGGGTCTGCGTCCGGCTCACCGACCTCTCCTGGTCGCTGCTGATCGGCTCCGGACTCCACCGGGAGAACACCCCGGTGGGCCTCGCCCACCTGTTGCGCGCACAGGCCCGCCTCCTGGCCGACCGGCGCCGCCGCACCGCCGTGCTGCTGCCGGAACTGGCCCGCCTTGACGCGGCCGCGCCGACCGGCGCCGGGGCCCCGTCCCCCGCCGGCCGGGCCCGCGGCCGGTTCACCGAACTGCGCGCCGCCCAGCTGGCCCTGGGCCCGAGCCCCGGAGACCTCCGGGACCGCCTGCGCGTCCTGGTCGTCCCCGCCCTGCGGATGGTGCTCGGCACCGGACTGGCGGGCGGGACCGCGCTCGCCCTCGACCTCGGGCACGGCTACTGGGCGGCCGTCTCGGCCGCCGCCGTCCTGCACTCCGTCAACGTCCGGACCGCCTCCCAGCGGGCCGTCCAGCGGGCCCTCGGCACCACGGCCGGCCTGCTGATCGCCTTCGGCGTGCTGGCGGCCGGCCCCACGGCCCGCACACTGATCCTGGTGATCGTCGTACTGGAGTTCCTGCTGGAGTACGTGGTCGCCCGCAACTACGGACTGGGCATCGTCTTCCTGACACCGCTCGCCCTGCTGCTCAGCGACCTCGCCGCCCCCGAACCCGCCGGAGCCCTCGTCCTGGACCGGGCGGCGGGCAGCGCCATCGGCATCGCCGTCGGGCTGGCCTGCGCCCTGCTGGTCGTCCACGACCACGCCTCCGTGCGGGCGGTCCGGGCGCTGGCCGCCTGCGAACGGGCCGCCGACCGCGCCCGGGACGCCCTCGCCGACGGCCTGGTGGGCACCTTCCCGGTGGCACAGGCCCGCCTCGCCGCCGCCGTGGTGGAGCTGCGTGAGGCGGACGACGCGGCGGCGGGCGAACTCCTGCCCGCCGAACTCGACCCGGCCGCGCTGGCCGCCGCCGAACAGCGCGCGTACCTGCTCCTGGAACGCCTCGCCCGCTGAGCGGCCGAGCCGTTCCAGGAGCCACGACGGCCCGTCAGGAGGCGGGCAGCACCATCGGCCGGGCGGGCACTCCGCTGGGCGTGACCTTCACCCGGACGTTCTTCATCAGCGGCTGGTCGCTCTGGGTGCTGTAATCGGCCTTGCCGATGAGCACGTTCATCTCCGGCATGTATCCGGCCGCGCAGCCCCGGGGCATGTCGTAGGCGAGCGCCCGGTACTCGTTCAGGGTGCGGATGCTGCCGTCCTTGGAGGTGGCCGCGATGTCGACCAGGCTGCCTGGGGAGATGCCGCGGGCCCGCATGTCGGCGGCGTTCATGAGGATCAGGGTGCGCAGGTTCTTGATGCCCCGGTACCGGTCGTCGTCGGAGTAGATCGTGGTGTTCCACTGGTCGTGCGAGCGCATCGTCTGGAGGATCAGCACCTCCTCGTCCCGGGGCACCACGTCCGGCAGCGGCGCGGTGGAGAACTCGGCCCGCTGCGACGGCGTGAAGAAGATCAGCTCCCGGGCCGGCTGCTTGATGCGGAAGCCCAGCGGCAGCCGCACCCGCCGGTTGAAGTCCTCGAAGCCGTCCAGCGCCACGGACATGGTGTCCCGGATGCGGTCGTAGTCCTCGACGTACTTCTCCCAGGGCGTGGCGCTGTCGGGCAGCGTCGCCCGCGCCATCCCGGCGATGATGGCCGGCTCCGAGAGCAGGTGCGGGGAGGCCGGGCGCTTCATGCCGACCGACAGGTGCACCATGCTCATCGAGTCCTCGACCGAGGTCGACTGGATCCCCCGGCGCTGGTGGTCCTTCTCGGTGCGCCCCAGACACGGCAGGATCAGCGCCTTCCTGCCGTGGACGACATGGCTCCGGTTCAGCTTGGTGCTGACCTGCACGGTCAGCTCGCACTTGCGCATGCCCTCGGCGGTGTACGGGGTGTCGGGCGCCGCCATCACGAAGTTGCCGCCCATGCCGACGAAGACCTTGACCTTGCCTTCGTGCATCGCCGCGATGGTGCCCACGGTGTCGAGGCCGTGCTCGCGCGGCGGGTCGATGCCGCACGCCTCGGCGAGCATGTCCAGGAACTCCGGCGCCGGGCGGTGGTCGATGCCGGAGGTGCGGTTGCCCTGGACGTTGCTGTGCCCGCGCACCGGGGAGGGACCAGCGCCCTCGCGGCCCAGGTTCCCCCGGAGCAGCAGCACGTTGACGATCTCCCGGACCGTGTCCACCCCGTGCTCGTGCTGGGAGACGCCCAGACACCAGCTGATGAGGGTGCGGTCGGCCCGCGAGTAGACCTGGGCCGCCTTCAGGATGTCCTGGCGGCTGAGCCCCGACTGCCGCTCCAGCTCCTCCCACGGCGTCGCCTCGCACAGCGCCCGGTACTCCTCGAAGCCGTGCGTGTGGCGGTCGATGAAGACCCGGTCCAGGGCGTTGGGGTCGGTCGCCGACTCCTCGAGCACCGCCTTGGCCATCCCGCGCAGCAGCGCCATGTCACCGCCCGCCCGCACCTGGAGGTTGAGGGTGCTGGTGCGGGTCGGCTTGAAGAGCGCCATGTCCAGGAAGTCGTGCGGCACGATGGTCCGGGTGGCGGCCGCCTCCACCAGCGGGTTGACGTGCACGATCTGCGCGCCCCGGTCGTACGCCTCGGCCAGCGCGGTGAGCATGCGCGGGGCGTTGGAGGCGGCGTTGACGCCCATGATGAAGAGCGCGTCGGCCGACTCCCAGTCCGCGAGGTCCGCGGTGCCCTTGCCGGTGCCGAGGGCCGCGGTGAGGGCGCGGCCGGACGCCTCGTGGCACATGTTGGAGCAGTCGGGGAGGTTGTTGGTGCCGAACTCGCGGGCCCACAGCTGGTACAGGAAGGTCGCCTCGTTGCCGAGCCGGCCCGAGGTGTAGAAGGACGCCTCGTTCGGGTCGTCCAGGGCGCGCAGCTCCCGGCCGACCAGCTCGAAGGCGGCCTTCCAGGTGATCGGCTCGTAGTGGTCGGTCTCCGGGTTGTAGACCATCGGCTCGGTCAGCCGGCCGGTGTCCTCCAGCGCGAAGTCGGTCCAGGTGGCCAGCTCGGAGACGGAGTGCCTGGCGAACAGCTCGCGCCCCGCCCGCTTGGGCGTCATCTCCCAGGTGACGTGCTTGATGCCGTTCTCGCAGATGTCGAGCTTGAGTCCCTTGGTGTCGTCCGGCCACGCGCAGCCCGGGCAGTCGAAACCGCCGTTCTCGTGGTTCATCTTGAAGATGGCGCGTGGGCCGTCGACGAAGGCCCGCTCCTTCGCCAGGACGTGCGTCACGCTCTTCGCCGCGCCCCAGCCCGCGGCCGGGTGGTGGTAGTGGCGCTGTACGGGGGTGCCCTCGTCGGCGGGCCCCTCGCCGCCCTCGGGCGGCGGGGCGTCCGCGCCGCCGGGAGGGTTCTGGCCTGCTTCCGCCGTGGTCATCCTGATCAGCCCTTCGTCCGGTCGCCCGACGGCGTGTTCCCCGGCCGGGCCGCGACCGGCACGCTACCGCCGTCGCGCGGGCTTCCGGCGGCCCCGCGCGGGACGCCACCCGGGTGGACGGCGTCCCCCGCCACCCGCACGGCGGGACCGCTACCGGCCCCGCTCCGCCGAATGGTGGAAGGCCGTGCTGGGCGACGGCCGCTCCCCGGGGTGCGGGGACTGGCGCCGCAGCTCCGGCAGCAGCCGCCCCAGGTCGTGCAGGAGCATGTCCGCGAGGTCGCGGGTGAAGCCGTTGCGGCAGACGATCCGCAGCACGGAGAGGTCCTGACGGTGCGGCGGACAGGTGTACGCGGGCACCAGCCACCCGGTCTCGCGCAGCCGCCGCGACACGTCGAAGACGTCGTACGCCCGCACGTCCGCCCCCGTGGTGAAGGCGAAGGCGGGCAGCTGGTCGCCCCGGGTCAGCAGCCGGAAGTCGCCCAGTTCCTCGATGCCGTGCGCCAGGTGCGTGGCGATGTCGCGGCCGGCCTGCTGCACCTGGCGGAAGCCCTCACGCCCCAGCCGCAGGAAGACGTAGTACTGGGCGGCCACCTGGGAGCCGGGGCGGGAGAAGTTCAGGGCGAAGGTGGGCATCGTCCCGCCGAGGTAGTCGACGCGGAAGACCAGGTCGTCCGGGAGGTACTCGGCGCTGCGCCACACCGCCCACCCCACGCCGGGGTAGACCAGCCCGTACTTGTGGCCCGAGGTGTTGATGGAGACGACCCGCTCCAGGCGGAAGTCCCAGACCAGGTCCGGGTCGAGGAAGGGGGCGACCATGGCCCCCGACGCCCCGTCGACGTGGACCGGCACGTCCCAGCCGGTGCGCTCCTGGAGAGCGTCCAGCGCCGCGCAGAGCTCCTGGACCGGCTCGTACGAACCGTCGTACGTGGAGCCGAGGATGCCGACCACGCCGATGGTGTTCTCGTCGCAGAGGTCGGCGGCGGCCTGCGGGTCGAGGTGGAAGCGCTCGCCCTCCATCGGCACCATCCGGGGCTCGACCTCCCAGTAGTCGCAGAACTTCTCCCAGCAGACCTGGACGTTGATGCCCATGACCAGATTGGGCCGGGCCGAGGCGGGATAGCGGTCGCCCTGCCGGTGCGCCCAGCGCCGCTTCATCGCCATCCCCGCGAGCATGCACGCCTCGCTCGACCCGGTGGTGGAACAGCCCACCGCCCGGTCCGCGTCGGGGGCGTGCCAGAGGTCGGCGAGGATCGCCACGCACCGGCGCTCGATCTCCGCGGTGCGCGGGTACTCGTCCTTGTCGATGAGGTTCTTGTCGCGACACTCCGCCATCACCGCCGCGCCCTCGGGCTCCATCCAGGTCGTCACGAAGGTGGCGAGGTTCTGCCGCGCGTTCCCGTCGAGCATCACCTCGTCGTGCACGATCCGCCGGGCCACCTCCGGCGGCAGCGAATGGGCGCTGAGCCTCCTGACCGGCGGCACCGACAGCATCGCGGCGGCCGGGTCGGCCGCCAGGTGGAACGGATTGAGGGAGAGCCGCGCGCCGTCCGACGTCTCCCCGCCCGCCGCGCTCACCCGCCGACCGCCGTACCGACCGCGACGGGGCGCGTGGCGCGCTCCCCGGACTTGGTGAGCCGGACGGTCAGTACGCCGTCCACCAGGTCGGCGCGGACCTGGTCGTGGTCGGCGTCGCCGGGCACCCGGACGCCGAAGGAGAAGGTGCCGATCCGACGGCCCAGCGCGTTCTGGGCGGAGGACTCGTCGAGCGTCCCGGAGATGTACAGCTCGCGGCCGTCCGTCTCGACCTTCACGCACTCCCGGGGAATGCCCGGCAGCTCGGCGCGGACGAGGTACGCGTCGCCCGCGTCGGCCTCCTCCACCGTCGGCATCCAGTGCCGGACCGCCGGTTCGCCGCCGTGTTCGACACGTTCGGCCAGCCGCCTCAACTCACCGCACAGACGCCCCAGTTCCCGGCTCGGATCGTGCTCGGACCACCAGGAACCCCGTGCTGCCCCGGGCCGCCCGGTGGACGCGGAACGGCTCATCCGCTGACTCCCTCTGTCGACCGGCACCCGGAGCCGAGGCGCCCGCACGCCGGTGTTGGTCCCCCCGCCCCTCCACCCTCGGCGGGCCCAGGGCGCCGGGCCACCGCGCGTAGGCCGTTCGGACCGGCCCTCACACCGGTGCGGGGACCGGGTCCGGGGCGGCTGCCGCCTCGGACACCGGCGCCGGGGCCCGGCGCGCGAGCAGCCCCTGGGCGAGCGCCGCCGCCAGGGTCGCCGCCGTGGAGCAGGCGGCGACCGTGGTCCAGGCGACCGGGCCGAGCGGGGTGCAGCCGAAGAAGTGGCTCACCCCCGGCGTCTGGATCACCCCGGCCAGGACGACCGTGGAGGCCGCCCCGGTGAGCAGCACCAGCGGACTGCGCCAGTCCGTGGCGAGCGTCTGGCCCAGCTGTGTGCCCACCAGCGCGGCCAGCCCCATGGTGTTGGCCCGCACCGCGCGCCCGCTCATCCGCCCGAGCTGCCAGGCGGTCACAGCGCCCAGCGCGGTGGCGGTCCCGCGTACGGCCAGCACCCGCCCCAGCTCCCGCGCGAGCGAGTCGGTCGCGTGGCCGTTCCCGGCGGCCTCCTCGTCGCGGGCCGCCCGGCCGGGGGCCATGGCGAGGGCGAGGGCGGGCAGCATGTCGGTCAGCAGGTTGACCAGGAGCAGCTGACGGGTGCCGAGCGGGGCCCGCCCCGACAGGGCCGTGCCGAGGACGGTGAAGGCGACCTCGCCCGCGTTCCCGCCGACCAGGATGCCCACCGCGTCGCGGACCCGGCGCCACAGGGCGCGTCCCTCCAGCAGCGCGTGGACCATGTTCTCGGGGGAGGGGTCGGTGAGGACCAGGTCGGCGGCGGCGCTGGCCGAGCGGGAGCCCGGGGCGGAGAGGCCGATACCGATGTCGGCGAGTTTGATGGCGGCCGCGTCGTTGACGCCGTCGCCCGTCATCGCCACCACGCGGCCCGCGCGCTGGAGGTCCTTGACGATCCGTACCTTGTGCTCGGGGGAGACCCGGGCGAAGACGGCCGAGTCCAGCACCTTGGCGATCCGCTCGGACTCGGGGAGCGCGTCCAGCTCCGCCCCCGTCACCACGGCGTCCGCCCCCGGGATGCCGAGCCGGGCGGCGATGGCCCCCGCCGTCGTCGGGTGGTCACCGGTGATCATGGTGACGCGTACGCCCGCCTCCTGGAGGTGCGCCAGGGTCTCGGAGGCGCCGGGGCGCGGGGTGTCGCTGATCGCGAGGAAGCCGCGCAGCGTCAGCCCCGTGACCTGCTCGGGCAGCTCCTCCGCCGTCAACGAGGCGTCCTCCAGCGGGCGTTCGGCCACAGCCAGTACCCGCAGGCCCTGGGCGCCGAGCCGGTCCACAAGACGCCTGGCCTTCCGCCGCAGGGCCGCGTCGAGCGGGAGGGAGCCGGTGCTCCCCGAGGCCGACGGCGTGACCGCGTCGCACCGCTCCAGGATCTTCTCGGGCGCGCCCTTGACCGCCAGGATTCCGCCCTCCGGGGTCTTCCCGGCCGAGGCGGAGTAGCCCCGCCGGGCCTCGAACGGCAGCTCCCGCGTCAACTGCCAGTCCCCGTCCGGGAAGGTACCGGCCGTCACCGCGTCCAGCACCGACTGGTCGGTGGCGTGGGCGGCGGGCCTGCCCTCCTCCGGCCGGGGGCAGGCGCGGGCGGCGAGGCCGAGCAGGTGCTG
This sequence comes from Streptomyces albidoflavus, assembly GCF_000719955.1. GTDB lineage: Bacteria > Actinomycetota > Actinomycetes > Streptomycetales > Streptomycetaceae > Streptomyces > Streptomyces albidoflavus. The sequence goes on along the minus strand of NZ_JOII01000004.1, from coordinate 348,196 downwards.
GCCCGCCTCGCAGGACGGCTCCTCGTCCCCGTCCAGGAAGGCGACACCGGTCACCGACAGCCGTCCCTCGGTGAGCGTGCCGGTCTTGTCGTAACAGACCACGTCCACCCGGCCGAGGGCTTCGAGGACGCGGGCGGAACGGGTGAGGATGCCGTACCGGGAGAGCCGGTGGGCGGCGGCGCTCTGGGCCATGGTGGCGACCAGCGGCAGTCCCTCGGGCACCGCCGCCACCGCCACCGCGACGCCGGAGGCGAGCGCCTCGCGGACCGGGACGCCGCGCAGCAGCCCGAGGACGGTCACGGCGGCGCCGCCGATGCCGACGGCCGGCAGGGCGATCCGGCTGAGCTGGGCGAGGTGGCCCTCGATCCCGGTCGGCCGGGGCGCCTCGGCCGCCAGCTCCGCCGCCCGGCCCGCCTCGGTCTGCGTGCCGGTGGCGACGACGACCGCGTACGCCGAACCCGTGAGCACGGTGCAGCCCTCGTAGACCATGCAGGTGCGCTCCGCGAGGTCGGCGCCGGGGACGGCGTGCGGGTTCTTGCCGACCGGTACGGATTCGCCCGTCAGGGTCGACTCGTCGACCTCCAGGGCGTCGCACCACAGCAGCCGGGCGTCGGCCGGGACCACGTCGCCGTCGCGCAGGGCGATCACCTCGCCCACCCGCAGCTCGCCGGAGGAGACGGTGGTGTGCGCGGCCGTCTCCCGCACCGCGGCGAGCTGAGCCTCGGTCACCCCGGCGTCCGGGGTCCACTCCACCCGGCAGGCGGTGACCTGCTCGGTCAGCAGCAGCTTGCGCATCGCCTCCTCGACCCGCATCCGCTGCGCGCCGCTGATCAGCCCGTTGCCGACCATCACGCCGCCGACCAGCGCCGAGTCCACGGTCGAGCCGACGGCGGCGGAGGCGGCCGCGCCGAAGGCGAGGATCGGGGTGAGCGGGTCGCGCAGTTCCTCACGCACCGCCCGCAGCAGCCTGGCCGTGCCGTCGGCGGCGGCGCCGAGGCCGGGCACCTCGGCGAGCGCGTCGTACCCGCGCACCAGCCAGTCGGCGGACGGCTCCTCCCCCTCCGGTTCCGGGGCGCCCGCGTACGCACCCCGGCGGTGCAGGGCCCGCAGGACCTCGACGGCCCCCAGCGCGTGCCAGGGCTCGCCGCGCAGCCTCGGCTCCGGCAGCGGCTCGCGGGCCAGGCGCCGGCCCGCGCTGAACCCCATCCACTGGGCCATGAACGCCGCCCCGTAGACCGGCGTGGTGGTGAGCGCGACCATCGGCGGGCGGGACCCGGCGGCGGCCACGAGCGCGCCGAGTGCCGAGCCGCCCACCGCCAGGCGGGCCGCCTTACGGCTGACCGTACGCGCGGTGTCCACCGCGTTCAGCACCCGCCACAGGGAGGCCAGGCCGGGGCCGCAGACCAGGTCGGCCGACCAGTGGGCGGCGGTGTGTCCCGCGCGGGCGTGCGGCAGCACCGCCACGCCCACGTCCGCCGCCGCGAGGGCGCGCGGGTTGCCGGCGCTGACCAGCAGCACCACCTCGCCGCGCTCCTGAAGGTCCGTCACCTCCCCGGCCAGGCAGGTGTCCGCGCCGAGCACGGTGTCGGCCCAGGGGAGGAGTTCCGCGGTGGCCGCGTGCGCGGTGAGGTGGAGCCGGGTGCCGCCGGCCCGCGCCGCCGTCACCACCGCCTCGGCGAGCGGGTCGAGTTCGACCCCGACGACCACCTCGCCCCACCACTGGCCCTCGGGGTCGCAGACCTCCAGCCGCAGCCCCTCGGGCCCGCCCGGTCCTGAACTGTCGGTGGTGGCGAGGGCGGGCCGCTGGAGCCGCCAGCCGCCGTGCGTCCACGGTCCGGGCCCGGCCAGCTCCTGCGGGCTGTGCGCGGCGACCACCGCCTGCGCCGCGCCCCACACCTCGGCCTCGTCGATCGCCCCGGCCACCTGGACCGACATCAGCCGGGGCCGGGTTCCGCACAGCACGTCGGAGTCGATCACCGCCACCGTCACCCGGTCCAGCACCCGCAGGGTCGCGCCGTCCAGCGGCACCACCCCCGCGTCGGCCAGGTCGCGCCCGAGCCGCGCGCAGAACAACTCCCGCCCCATCCGGGCCGCCTTGGGCGGCGTCGCCAGCACGGCCCGCGCCGACGTGGCGGCGTCCCGGGTCCAGGCCAGCACCGCCCCGGCGCCGAGCACCGCGGCCGCCGAGGTCCGCTCCGCGTACTTCTCCACCTCCCCGTCCGGCAGCGGTACGGGCCGGACGGGACGGGGCGTCAGATGCGCGGGCATCCGCTCGCCGTCGCCCACCAGCTCCCGCTCCCGCCGTGCCCAGACCTCCTGCCGTCCCCGGAACTCGGCGAGCTGGCCCAGGCGTTGGCAGGCGTCCAGGGCGAGCGGTGTCACGCCGTGCGCGAGGGCGTGCGCCGCCGCCCCGGCGAGGCTGATCGCGGTCTCCGCCTGGTGCTTGCCCAGCCTGTTCTCCAGCAGCCGCCGCAGGCGGGGCTGGGACTCGGTCACCACCACCGGGAGCGGCAGCATGGTCAGCGGCTTCATCCCCCGGGCCGCGGCGAAGGCGATGCCCACGCAGTCGGAGACCAGCGACATCTTGGCCAGCGCCGCCGGCGCCGTGTCGTACGGGGGCAGCGGCCGGCCGCCGGGGAAGTCGTCGGCGCCGGTGCCGTGCTCCGTCTCCAGCCGCTCCACCAGGTCCAGCAGGTCGCCGACGTCGAGTCCGTTCTGCTCGTACCCGACCACCAGCTGGCCGGCGGTGGCGTTGATCTCGGCCCAGTGCACGGACTGGAGGGCGCGTGCGGCCGTCGTCAGCGCGTGGCAGAGGGCGTCCGCCCGCGGGCTGCGTCCGCAGAGCCCGCGCACCTCGATGTGGGCCCGTCCCCCGCCGGACCAGACATGCCGGCGCCGCCGGTCCGCGCCCCCGTCCGCCAGCACCGACACGGCCTCCGCCAGATCGGCGGGCAGCTCACGCAGGGCCTCGTACGCGGCCTGCCCGCCGCGCCGTACGCGGTCCTGAGCCTCCCTCGCCCCGTCCGCCAGCGCCCGCGCGGGCGCCGACGCCAGTTCCCGCACCCGACTCAGTGAGGTCAGCACCCGTTGCTCCTGTCCCGGTGTCCGGTACCGGGCCCGCCGCCGCACCCCTGTACGCCACGGGGGAGCGGGGGCCGCGGTGTGGCCGCAGGACCACTCTGGTGACAGAAGGACCGGACCGACACCCAGGGGGCTCCGGGCGGGTGAGGTGAGCGCCCGGAGCCCCCTGGGTGCCGGTCCGGCACAGGGGTTACGCGGTTTTGGCCTGCTCGGGCGGGTCGTCCAGCATCCCGGTGCGGCGCAGCACCGCGTATCCGACCCCGATGCCCGCCGCGACCGGCCACTGGAGGACACCAGCGATGCCCAGCGCTCCGAGCCCCGCGTACATGGGCAGTCCGCCCTTGGCGGGCACTGCCTTGCGGGCTGCTCCGACCGGCGCCGACACCAACTGGGTCACCTTCTCGGCGGCCTTGCCCACCGGGATGGTCACCGTGAGGTCGCGCGGACGGTGCTCCTCCGCGCCTCCCTGCCGCTTCTGCGGGCCGGTACCGCTCTTGGCCGCCTTGGCCGTGGGCGTACCGGACTTGGTGGTCGTGGCCTTGCGCGTCTTCGCCGTGGGCATACCGACCTCGCTCTCCCCGAAATGTCCTGTCGGCACAGACGGTTTCGCCATGTGCCGTAAAACCCTATAAGTAACGATTCTGCCGCCGTGTGCCATGGTGTTCATCTCGGCGGAGGCCGGACGGGAAGGTCTCCGGCGCGCGGTCGGGACCGCCATGGTCTAGACCTGCTAACGTCGCGGGCGCGCCGGACGGCGCGGCAACTGCGGAGAGGGGACAGGCCAGTGGGTGGCGGAGAGCGGACCGCGCGGGCGTACATCGGATCCTTCACGGCGGCGGGCGGCGCGGGCGTGGTCACCGCCGCCGTCGGCCCCGACGGCGGCCTCACCGTCCTCGGCGCCACCGCCGAGGTCCCCGACCCCTCCTACCTGGCCCTCGGCCCCGGCGGTGACCTCCTCTACGCGGTCAGCGAGACCGCCGACGGTGCCGTCGCCGCCTTCGACCCGGCCGGCGACACGGCCCGGCTCCTCGCCCCGCCCGCCCCGGTCGCCGCCGAGGGGCCCACCCACCTGTGCGTGCACGGCGGCCGCGTCTTCACCGCCAACTACGGCTCGGGCAGCGTCTCCGTCCTGCCGCTGCGCGCCGACGGCACCCCCGCCCCCGCGGCGCACGTCCTCAACCACCACGGCTCCGGGCCCCACCCCCAGCGCCAGCAGGGCCCGCACGTCCACCAGGTCCTGCCCGACCCCAGCGGCCGCTGGCTGGTCGCCGTCGACCTCGGCACCGACTCCGTGCGCGTGCACGCCCTGCGCGACGGCATGCTGACCCTGCACCGCGAGTTCGCGCTCCGCCCCGGCTCCGGCCCCCGCCACCTGGCCTTCCACCCCGACGGCCACCACCTCTACGTCCTCAACGAACTCACCCCCACGCTCACCGTCTGCCGCTGGGACGCCGACGGCGGCGACCTGCGCCCGGTCGGCGAGACGGCCGTCCTCCCCGGAGCGCCCGGGGCCGACGCCTACCCCTCGGAGGTGGTGGTCTCGCCCGACGGCCGCTTCCTGTGGACCGCCACCCGAGGCGAGGACGTCCTCTCCGTCCTCGCCCTCGACCCGGCCGGCGACGCGGCCCGGCTGCTCACCACCGTCCCCTGCGGCGGGCACTGGCCCCGCGACCTCGTCCTCTCCCCGCAGGGCCTGCTCTACGCCGCCAACGAACGCTCCGGCGACGTCAGCTGGTTCACCGTCGACGCCGACTCCGGCACCCCGTCCCTCGCGGGTTCCGTCCCCGCCCCGGCCGCCTCCTCGGTCCTCTTCGGCTGACCCGGAAACGGCTTCGGGCCCGCTCCCCGTGGGGGAGCGGGCCCGAACCATGAGCCGGCGAACCTCAGTGAGCCGGAACCCCCGGAGCCGGCTGCGGCGTGATGCCCAGCGCCGTCGTGTACTGCGCGAGCGCGAGCTTGCCGATCGCCGGGTACGCGCCCAGCGCCTCGGCGGAGGCGCACTCCGCCTCCTTCGCCGCGAGGTCGAGCAGCCCCTCGCCCAGCTCGGGACCGATCAGGTACGGCGCCAGGGCGAGCTGCGTGGAGCCCGAGGAGCGGAGCTGCTCGGCGGTGGCCGCGATGGCCCCCTCCTGGTCGAGCGCGGCCGCCATCACCGGCACCGCCAGCCGCGCGGCCAGCAGCATCCCGGTGATCCCGGCCGCCTGTACGGCCTCCTCGCCGCCGACCGTCGCCAGGATGATGCCGTCGGCCGCGGTCGCCACCGTGAACAGCCGCGCCCGGTCCGCGCGGGCCAGCCCGGCCTCGGAGAGCCGCACGTGCAGCGCCTCCGCCAGCAGCGGGTGCGGGCCCAGCACGTCGGTCAGCTCGACCGGCGCCCGGCTGTCGATCACGGCCTGCCGGATGCGGCGGGTCAGGGCGCTGTCCGGGCCGGCCAGCAGCGGCACGACCACCGCGACCGGGCCGTCCGGGTCGGCGACCTCGGCCCCGGCGGCACGCGCCTGCTGGACGCGGGCGGTCCGCTCCTCCGCGGCGTGCGCGAGCACCGACTGGAGGGCCGGGAACTCCTGGTCGTCGCCCTCCAGGAAACCGATGCGGGCATCCAGGCCGGGAAGCTCGGAGCGGGCGATGCTCACGACCTCCTCGGCGAGACTGCGGGTGGGTGCGCCGGGGACCCCGGGGACGGCGAGAACGAGGGCGGGCGCGCCCTCGGGAGCCACCACCGGTTCCGGACGGCGGTGCCGACCGGACTGGCGGGGTCGCGGCATTCGTACAGGCAGGCCGGAAGCGGGCCCAGTGGGGGAGCTCATGGCGCCGCATGCTACTGGTTTCCCGTCCGCCCCTGTTCGGGGAGGGGGCGGCTGTAGGGCATCCGTCCGTATTTATCCGTTGCAAGTGCCCGGCTCAGGTGCCCTTTTTGGGGTTGTGTGCACCGATGTGGTGAACTCTGCGACCGTGCTGCCCTGTTGTCCGGCTCCCGGGTGACAACTCCGCGTGACGTGCGGGCCACTCAGGGGATTCGCGCACCGAACCCGCCTCAGATCTCCACCCCGCCGGGGCCCGACGCACTCGTGGCACACCACAGCAGCCGCCCGTCCACCGGCAGTGCCTGCGTCCCCGACCCCAGGGCCGAGGCGAGCACCACGGCGCCGTGCAGGGGATCGCCCGCCGCCGGCACCACCCGCGCCCCGGGCAGCCTGCGCGTCAGCTCCTCGCCCACCGGCTCCGTCAGCGGAGTGCCCAGCCGCAGCAGCCCGCCGGTGCACGCGACCTCGCCCTCCCGGCCGGGCAGCACCGCCTCGACGGCGTCCACGACATGGCTCGCCGCCCCGGTCAGCAGAGCCGCCGCCGTCGGGTCGCCCTCGCCCGCGCACCGGGCCACGTCCGGCGCGAACGAGGCCAGCACCGCCGCCCGGTCCGGCCGGGGGTAGACCTGGGCCGGAAGCCCCGGCAACGGCCCGAACCGCTCCTCGGCCGCCGCCAGCAGCGCCTGCGAACCCCCGGCGCGCCCGTCGAACGCCCGGTACGCCGCCTCCAGGCCGGCCCGCCCCAGCCACGCGCCCCCGCCGCTGTCCCCCAGCAGATGCCCCCAGCCGTCCGCCCGCCGCCAGTCGCGCAGATCCGTGCCGAGCGCGATCATCCCGGTGCCCACCGCGACCACCGCCCCCGGCCGCACCCCGAGCGCCCCCGTGTACGCGGTCACGGCGTCGGCGGCCAGCGCGAGCGGCCCCGTCATCCCCTGCGCCGCCAGCGCCCCCGGCAGGGTGGCCCGCAGGTCGTCGCCGAGCGTCGCCATCCCGGCCGCACCCACGGCCACGGCCAGCGGAGGCTCACCCTCCGGTGCCACCCGCTCCCGCAACTCCCGCACCAGCGGCAGCAGCAACTCCAGGAAGTGCCCGGCGTCGATACCCCGCGCGGAGGTCCGTACGGGCTGCGAGCCGCTGACGGCCACCGCCTCCCCGGGCGCCCCCGCCGGAGCGAGCGCCGCCCGGAGCCCCGAGCCGCCCGAGTCGACGCCCAGCACCGTCCCGGCGCGGGCGGAAGTGCCGGGCGTACGCGAGGTGTTCAGCGGGGGCAACGGCTGCCTTCTCTCTTCCTCGGACCGGGTGCCGGGACTACGACGAGGCGAAGGGTAGCCCCGCCGGAGGGCCCGCGTCGCGCGGGACGACGGCTCGGTGTGGGGTGACGCGCCGATTGTCGCTAGAGTCCCCCTGTGGCACCACGACCTTTGCATGAATTGGTGGAAGCGGGCTGGGCGAAGGCCCTCGAACCGGTGGCCGGGCGCGTCGCGGAGATGGGGGAGTTCCTCCGCGCGGAGATCGGCGCGGGACGCACCTACCTCCCCTCCGGGCCGAACGTCCTGCGCGCCTTCCAGCAGCCGTTCGACGAGGTACGCGTCCTGATCGTCGGGCAGGACCCCTACCCGACCCCCGGCATGCCGATCGGGCTGAGCTTCGCCGTCGCCCCGGAGGTCCGCAGGCTCCCGCCGAGCCTGGTCAACATCTTCCAGGAGCTGCAGAGCGACCTCGGCCTGCCGCAGCCCTCCAACGGCGACCTCACCCCCTGGACGAGCCAGGGCGTCCTGCTGCTCAACCGGGCCCTGACGACCCGTCCGGGCTCACCCGGCTCGCACCGCGGCAAGGGCTGGGAGGAGGTCACCGAGCAGGCCATCCGCGCCCTCGCCGAGCGCGGGACGCCCCTGGTCTCGATCCTCTGGGGCTCGGACGCCCGCAGCCTGCGCCCCTTCCTCAGCCGCTATCCGGTCATCGAGTCGGTCCACCCGTCCCCGCGCTCCGCCGACCGCGGCTTCTTCAACTCCCGCCCCTTCAGCCGCACCAACGACTTCCTCGCCCAGCAGGGCGCGGCCCCGGTGGACTGGCGGCTGCCGTAGCCGCCCGGAGAGCCTTCTCCCGCCCCTGCCCGGCGAGGTGACCCTGGCCCCGCCTCACCCCACCACCCCCGCCCGTACGCACAGCACGTCCGGCAGGTGGGCGGCGAGTTGCCGCCAGCTCTCGCCCTCGTCGGCGCTGGCGTACAGCTCGCCGTTGCGGTTGCCGAAGTAGAGGCCCGCCGGGTCGGCCGCGTCGGTGCACAGGGCGTCGCGCAGGACCGTGCCGTAGTGGTCCCCGGTGGGGAGGCCCGCGGTCAGAGCTTCCCAGTGGGCGCCGCCGTCCGTGGTGCGGAAGAGGCGGCACCGGTGCTCGGCCGGGACCCGGTCGCTGTCGGCGGTGATCGGGAAGACGTACGCGGTGTCCGCGCGGGACGGGTGGGCGAGCACGGTGAAGCCGAAGTCCGAGGGGAGGCCGTCGCCGATGTCCGACCAGTGGGCGCCGGCGTCGTCGCTGCGGTAGACGCCCCAGTGGTTCTGGAGGTAGAGCCGGTCCGGGTCGGCCGCGTCCCGGGCGATCTTGTGCACGCACTGGCCGAACTCCGGGTGCCGGTCGGGGAGGAAGACCGCCGAGACCCCGTCGTTGGACGGGGCCCAGCTCGCGCCGCCGTCGTCGCTGCGGAAGACCCCGGCGGCCGAGACCGCGACGGTGAGCGCGTCGGCGTCCCGGGGGTCCGTCACCACGGTGTGCAGTCCCTCGCCGCCGCCTCCCGGCTCCCACCGGGACCGCGTCGGATGCTCCCAGAGCGGGCGGACCAGCTCGAAGGAGTCGCCGCCGTCCCGGGAGACGAAGAGCGCGGCCGGCTCGGCCCCCGCGTACACGACACCCGGCGCCTCCGGGCCGGCCGGCTGGAGCTGCCAGAGGCGCTCCAGGGAGGTGCCGGTGTCCTTGGGGAACCGCACCGTGGGCGAGGCCGGTTCCTGCCAGCTCGCGCCCAGGTCGTCGGAGCGGAAGACCGACGGGCCCCAGTGCGCGCTGTCCGCCCCCACCAGCACGCGCGGCACCGGCCCGCGGAGGTCTAGCCCCACCGCGTACACCGCCTCGCCGGTGAAGTGCGGGCCGTCGAACTCCCACGTCCCGGCGCGCCGCCGCCCGAGGAAGAGCCCCTTGCGCGTCCCGACCGCCAGCAGTACGTCCGGCATCCCGCCACCTCCGCGAAGTGCGTCACCTGTCCCGGCCAGTCTGCGCGCCCCCACCGACAACGGCCCGGAACCACCCTCGACCAGGGCGGACGCCCACCCGGTCGGCGCGCACGGCGGGCGCGGGCAGGGTGCGGGCGCGGTCGTCCATGGACTGGATCAAGCCCTCCTCTGGCCGAATCGCCGCGTCGGAGCCGAGCTGTTCATCTGATCGGCTACGGTGAGTAGTCGGATGAGTGCGGAGAGGGGGCGGCCGTCATGAGGTCGACCGAAACGGAGCGGATGCTACGGCTGCGCGATGTCGCGCGGCTGCCCGCCGAGGTGCTGGTGAAGCGGTTCGAGGAGGACTTCGGCAATCTCGTCACCGCGGCCGTGGCCGACGCCACGCGCCGGCTGCCGGCCCCCGTCCGCAGGCTGCTGGACGGCCTCGAATGGCATCTGGACTGGGCCGACGCGCTGGTCTGGGCCGAGGGGGAGCTGCAGGTCTCCGCCGAGCGGATGACCCTGCTCGGCGACCCGCGGCTGCGGCGCGTCGAGGGGCAGCTCCGCCAGGTGCGCGTCCGCCTCCACGAGGCCCGCTGCGTCGCCGCCGACTACCGCCGCCAGGACCGCGAGCGACTGGAACAGGGCCGGCTGCTCACCGCCCGCGCCACCGCCCTGAGCTGGCTGGGCAAGGCCCTCCCCGAGGAGTACGCGGCCCTCTTCGCCGCCCGCGTCGCCGAGCTGGGCATCCCGCCGCTGCGCCGCCACACCGCCTCCCGGGACGTCTTCGACTCGATCGAGCAGGCCGTCGCCCAGGGCCGCCTCCGGGTCACGGCCGGGCCCGAGGTGACCGCCCTGCTGGAGCTGCCCGACGACACCTTCCGGGCCGCCGTCGCCGACGACGTCCGCGAGCAGAACGCCCGGAACGTCCTGCTCCGCCACCCCCTGGTCCTGCGCCGCTGGCACGCGGGGCTCGCCCGTCTCTGCGAGCTGACGGTCGGCCCCGCCCGCGCCTCCTCGGCCACCGCCCTCGGCCGGCTCCCCGTCGACCTCGCCGGACTGCCCCGCCAGGAGGCGATGCAGATCATCAACGCCCGGCGGTTCTTCTGCGCCGTCCAGCAGCGCCGCCTGGACTGCGACCGGACCGTCCGCGGCCTGATGGCGGAGATCGTCCGCCGCGAGCGCGCCGACCCGGTCAACACCGCCCGCCGCGAGGCCGGCGTCCACGCCCGGCTCCGCCTCGCCGAGGCGCACCCCGAGGCGTACGCCCGCATCCGCGAGGAACTGCGCGCCTACGAGAGCGAGCCGGGCCATCTCGACCCGGCCCGGCTCACCTCCGACGTCCGGGGCGCCCTCAAGGCAAGGCTCCTGGCCGAACTGGGCACAGGCCGCGGCGCTCCGGCGCCGGACCCGCCCGCCGCCCAGCCGTCCCCGGCGCCCCGGCCCGCCCCCAGGCCGAAGCCGGGGGCGCCGGAGAACCGGCCGGGCCGGGACCGCCCGGGCCTCGGGCAGGGGCGCGCACCGCGCCCCGTCCCCGGGCCTCCGGCGCGGACGGCCACCGGGCACCCGTCGCTCCGCAAGGCCGCCTGCCGCCGAGCCGAGCCGAGCCGTTGAAAACGCCCCCGGTCGTCGCGGGGCTTCAGCTCCGGCCGTACTGCTGCGGCACGCGCACCGTGCCGCCGAGCTCGCGGGCGGCGCGGCGGGGCCAGGCGGCGTCGCGGAGCAGTTCGCGGCCGAGGAGGACGGCGTCCGCCTCGCCGTTGGCCAGCACCTTCTCGGCCTGCTCCGGCTCGGTGAGCAGCCCCACGGCGGCCGAGGGCAGGCCGGCCTCGTTGCGGACGCGGGCGGCGAAGGGGACCTGGTAGCCGGGGCCGACGGGGATGGCGACCTTGGCCACGTTGCCGCCGGTGGAGGCGTCCAGCAGGTCGACGCCGCGCTCCTTGAGGAGCGGGGCGAGGCGGACCGTGTCGTCCGCGGTCCAGCCGCCCTCGTCCAGCCAGTCCGTGGCGGAGATGCGGAAGAAGAGGGGCTTCTCCTCCGGCCACACCGCGCGCACGGCGTCGACGACCTCCAGGGCGAACCGCGCCCGGTTCTCGAAGGACCCGCCGTACTCGTCGGTGCGGTGGTTGCTGTGCGGGGAGAGGAACTCGCCGATCAGGTAGCCGTGGGCGCCGTGGATCTCGACCACCTCGAAGCCGGCCTCCAGCGCCCGGCGCGTCGCCTCGGCGAACTGCCGGACCACGCCCTGGATTTCGTCGGCCGTCAGCTCGTGCGGGACGGGGCTGTCGGCGTCGAAGGGCACCGGGCTCGGGCCGACCGGCTGCCAGCCGCCGTCGGCGGGGTCGATGGCCTTGCCGCCGCGCCAGGGCGCCTCGCAGGACGCCTTGCGCCCGGCGTGGGCGAGCTGGATTCCCGGCACCGTTCCCTGCGAGGTGAGGAACGAGGTGATCCGGCGCAGCGCCGCCGTCTGCCCGTCGTTCCACAGGCCGAGGTCCCAGGGACTGATCCGGCCCTCGGGCGCCACGGCGGTCGCCTCCAGCAGGATCAGGCCGGCGCCGCCCGCCGCCCGGGCGCCGTAGTGCTGGAAGTGCCAGTCGGTGGGCCGGCCGGCGGTGGGGCCGGTCGCCGGGGCCGAGTACTGGCACATCGGCGCCATCCAGATGCGGTTCGGGAGGGTGAGGGACCGCAGGGTGAGCGGGTCGAACAGGGAGGGCATGGCGTACTCCATCGCGTCACGGGAACCGAACGATGCCAGTACGATAGTCTTCGTAGTACGCCAGATGTCAAACTACGGCTCTCTTCGTACAATGCGGAGTCCGCGCCGCCGGGCGAAGGCCCCGCGCACCGTGCCAGCCATGAAGGACGACCGAGATGACCACCGCCGAGAGCTCCCGCACCCTCGCTCACCCGGAGCGCGACCGCATCCGCCTGGAGGAGGTCCTGCACGCCCTCGCCGACCCGATGCGGCTGCGGGTGGTGTGCGCGCTGGACGCCGGTGACACCGAGCAGTCCTGTACGGAGCTGCAGCTTCCGGTGACCAAGTCGACCAGCACGCACCACTTCCGCGTCCTCAGGGAGAGCGGCGTGATCCGCCAGACCTACCGGGGGACCGCCAAACTCAACGCGCTGCGCAGGGAGGACCTAGACCTGCTTTTCCCCGGTCTGCTCGACAGCGTCCTCGCCGGGGCCGCCCGCCAGGGCGACGGGGGCTGACGCCTCGGGAGCGGCGGCCGCGCTCCGGCCCGGCAGGTGGTTGAAGAGCAGGTTCAGCACGATCGCCGTGACGCACCCGGCGCTGATCCCGCTGTGCATCACCGTCTGGAACCAGTCCGGGAACTGGTCGTAGACGGTCGGCACCCCCACCGGCAGCAGACCGACAGCCACCGAGATGGCCACCACGGTCAGGTTGTGGTTGTCCCGGAACTCCACCTGCGCGAGGGTGCGCAGCCCGCTGGCGGCCACGGTCCCGAACATCACCAGCCCCGCCCCGCCGAGGACCGGCGCCGGAATCGCCGCCACCACCGCGCCCAGCTTCGGCAGCAGCCCGAGCAGGACGAGCATGCCGCCCGCCGCGGCCACCACCCAGCGGCTGCGGACCCGGGTCATCCCCACCAGCCCGACGTTCTGGGCGAAGGCGGTGTAGGGGAAGGTGTTGAAGACGCCGCCCAGCACGGTCGAGAGGCCGTCGGCCCGCAGCCCGTCGGCCAGCCCGCGCGGGTCGACCTTGCGCCCCGTCATCTCCCCGACCGCGATGAAGTCGCCGGAGGTCTCCGTCATGCAGACCAGGGCGACGATCAGCATGGAGACGATCGCGCCCGTCTCGAAGGTCGGCAGGCCGAAGTGGAACGGGGTGCTGACGCCGATCCAGTCGGCCTGGGAGACGCCGCTGAAGTCCGTGAAGCCGAGCGGCACCGCCACGGCCACCCCGGCCGCGATGCCGGCCAGGACCGCGATCCGGCTCAGCAGCGGCGGGCCGAAGCGCTGCGCGACCAGGACCACGACCAGCACGAAGGCGGCGAGCGCGATGTTGGCGGGCCGGCCGAAGTCCTCGGCGCCCGCGCCGCCCGCCACCCAGTTGCCCGCCACCGGCATCAGGGAGAGGCCGATGATGAGGATCACGGTGCCGGTCACCAGCGGCGGGAAGAACCGGAGCAGCTTCCCGAAGACCGGGGCCAGCAGGATCATCGCCACCCCGGAGACGATCACGGAGCCGTAGATCGCGGGGAGTCCTCCGCTGCCGGTGCCGATCATCACCATCGGGGCGACGGCGGCGAAGGTGCAGCCCTGCATGATCGGCAGCCGGATGCCGAACCGCCAGAAGCCGACGCACTGGATCAGCGTGGCTATGCCGCACATCAGCAGGTCGGCGGTGATCAGGTAGGCGAGGTCCGCGGCGGAGAGCCCCATCGCCCCGCCGACGATCAGCGGGACCGCCACCGCGCCCGCGTACATCGCGAGGACGTGCTGGAGGCCGAAGGCGCCGAGCTGGGCGAGGGGCGGAACCTCGTCGACGGGGTGGACGGGAGGTGAGGCGGCCATGGGCACTCCAAGCGCGAGCGGTGGGACGGTGCAGTGCGGGAGACGCTAAGTGCCTTGCACGTTTTGTTGATTACGCCGCTGTTGCCGCTGTGTGTCCTGCCCGCGGGGCCGTCCGCCCCGGTCAGGGCAGGTCGCGCATCCGGTCGATCTCGGTGGTCTGGGTCGCGATCACGTCGTTGGCCATCTCCTCGACCAGGACGTTGTTCCCGGCGCCCAGCACCTCGGTGGCCATGGTGACGGCCCCCTGGTGGTGAGTGGTCATCAGCTTCAGGAAGAGCCGGTCGAACTCCTCGCCGTCCGCCCTCTCCAGCTGTTCGAGCTGCTTCGGCGTCGCCATCCCGGCCATCGCCTCGTGGTCGTGCCCCTTGCCGCGCGGCCCGCCGTTGTTCTTCAGCCATGCCTTCATGGCGCCGATCTCCGGCTTCTGCCCCGCCTCGATGCGGTCGGCGAGCGCCCGGACGCGCTTGCTGTGGACCCGCCCGGGCACCAGCCGGGTCATCTCCAGGGCCTGCCCGTGGTGGTCGATCATCATCTGGATGTACGTGAAATCCGCCGAGTTGGGGCTGTCGTCCGGCTTGCGGCGCTCCGCCTCCTCGGGGGACAGCGTCTCCGCCTCCTCGCCCGGTCTGCCCGGCGCGATCACCGAAGGGCCCGCGGCTGATTTCGCCTCCGCCGCCGGCTCCGGGGCGCTGGAGCATCCGGTGAGCAGAGCCGCCGCGGCGAGCGCCGCCAGGGCGAGCGGGGTGCTACGGCGGGGCGCGGCGGTGGAGCGGGATATCGGCACAACTGCCTCCTGAAGTGCGAGGAAGGGGTGGGACTGTCCTAACACGGCGTCACGGGCGGGCGGCCGGAAAGTTTGATGACAAGTATGTTGCCACCTGTTGATCTGTGCATGATGAAAGCGATACTGCGGTGATCCGTGCACCGTTCGAGCGAACGGCGACTAGGGAGGACGCAGTGACCCTGTTCAACACCCCCCGGTCGAGGCGTAGACGCCTCACCGTTGCTGCCGCGGCAGTCGGCATGCTCGCGTCCCTGCTCACCGCCGGGCCCGCCATGGCCGTCCCGGGCCCGGGGGACACCCCCGAGGTCGCGGAGCGCGTGAGCAGGAGCGAAGCCGCCGACACCAAGGAGGCCATCTCCGCCGGCGACATCCCCGGTGTGGACGAGATCGTCCACACGGAGAACATCAAGCACCTCGCCAACATCCCCAAGGGCGCGCTCTCCGGCACCAACTCCGACCTGGCCTTCCAGGGCAAGTACGCGTTCGCCGGCAACTACGACGGCTTCCGCGTCTTCGACATCAGCAACCCGAAGAAGCCCAAGACCGTCTCCCAGGTCCTCTGCCCCGGGTCGCAGAACGACATCTCGGTCTCCGGTGACCTGCTCTTCCTCTCCACGGACTCCTCGCGCAGCGACGACTCCTGTGCGAGCACCAGCCAGCCCGCCACCGAGAAGTCCTCCTGGGAGGGCATGAAGGTTTTCGACATCAGCGACAAGCGCAAGCCGCGCTACGTCGCCGCCGTCGAGACCGCCTGCGGCTCGCACACCCACACCCTGGTCCCGGAGCGCAAGAACGTCTACGTGTACGTCTCCTCGTACTCGCCGAGCGCCGCGTTCCCCGACTGCCAGCCGCCGCACGACGGCATCTCCGTCATCAAGGTGCCCCGCAAGGCGCCGCACCAGGCCGCGGTCATCGACTTCCCCGTGCTGTTCCCCGGTGACGGGCCGGACGGCGGCGGCAACCCCGGCGCGCCGACCAACCCGGGCGTCTCCAAGACCACCGGCTGCCACGACATCACCGCGCTGCCGCACAAGGACCTGGCCGCCGGCGCCTGCATGGGCGACGGCATCCTCCTCGACATCAAGAACCCCGAGAAGCCGACGGTCATCGACCGGGTCCAGGACAACGAGAACTTCGCCTTCTGGCACTCCGCCACCTTCAACCAGAAGGCCGACAAGGTCGTCTTCGCCGACGAGCTCGGCGGCGGCGGCGCGGCCACCTGCAACGAGGAGATCGGCCCGAAGCGGGGCGCCGACGGCATCTACGACCTGGTCCGCAAGGGCAAGGACAAGACGCCCAAGCTCGTCTTCCGCAGCTACTTCAAGATCGACCGCCACCAGGCCGACACCGAGAACTGCGTCGCCCACAACGGCTCGATCATCCCGGTCAAGGGCCGCGACATCATGGTCCAGGCGTGGTACCAGGGCGGTGTCTCCGTCTGGGACTTCACCGAGTCCACCAAGCCCCGTGAGATCGCCTACTTCGAGCGCGGCCCGCTGAGCGAGGACACTCTCGTCGGTGGCGGCTCGTGGTCGGCCTACTACTACAACGGCTTCATCTACTCCAACGACATAGCCAAGGGCTTCGACGTCCTGAAGCTCGACGACCGGCGCACCGACCCGGCCAAGAAGGTCAAGCTCGACGAGTTGAACGTCCAGACCCAGCCGGACTACTTCGACCGGTCCCGCTAGTCCTGGCACCCGTTCCCGGCCCTGCCCGGGAACACGCACCAACCTGACCGGCCCCCGTCCCCGGAGCGGCGTACGCCCGCCCGGGGACGGGGCGTTCCCGGGGGCCGCCCGGCCGGACGCGCTCCGATCGCAGGACTGCGGGCCCCTTCCTAGAGTGGGCACAGGGGGTCGAGGAGGCAGCCGACATGGACCAAGAGGACATCCTGCGCCGCATCACCGGGATGGTCGACGACGAGAAGCGCCTGCGGGCGTCGCTGGAGGCCGGGGAGATCGACCCCGCCACCGAGCGCGCCCGGCTCGCGGCCCTCGAACGCGAGCTGGACCAGTGCTGGGACCTGCTGCGCCAGCGCCGCGCCAAGGCCGAGTTCGGGGAGAACCCCGACACCGCCCGGGCCCGCCCCGTCGGCGAGGTCGAGGGCTACGAGTCCTGAGCCACGCCCGCCACCAGCTCCAGGACCGGCAACAGGCCGCAGGGCCGCTGATCCACGGGCAGGTGGTCCACGAAGTGCACCGCGCAGCCGAGCGCGGCCGCACCCCCGTCGGCCCGCCGGTCGTCCCCGACCATGAGCGCGGCCCCGAGAGCGACCCCGATCCGCTCGCAGGCCAGCGCGAAGAGCCGCGCATCGGGCTTCTGGACGCCGTGCTCGTACGACAGGACGCTCGTGTCCGCCCACCGCTCCAGCCCGTGGGCGCGCAGCACCGGGCGCAGGTCCCAGCCGATGTTGGAGACGACCGCCACGCGCACGCCCCGCTCGCGCAGCGTGCGCAGCACCTCGGCGGTGTCCGGGTAGGGCCGCCAGGCGGCGGGCGTCATGTGCCGCTCGTAGAGGACGTCGTGGAGCGCGTCGGAACCGAGCTCCACCTGGCGTGACAGACCGGTGAAGACCGCGCGGTGCTCGCGGGCGCTGCGGTCGCGGTGGTCCCAGAGCGCCGAGAGGTGGTCCGGGACCCGCTCCGGCGAGGGCCCGCCCGGCTGGGCGCCCACCCGTGCCAGACGTGCGGCCGCCGCCCCGAGGTCGCCGTCCGGCAGCAGCTCCGGGCCCGCCCCCAGCTCCGCGAGTCCGCCGCGCAGCCACTCCTCGGGGGACTCGATCCGCATCAGGGTGCCGGAGAAGTCGAAGAGGACACCGGTGATCGCCATGCCCCGGATTCTGTCCGCGGCCGGACCGGCTCGGCAAGAGGTCACCGTGCTAGCGTGGGCGCGCTCCGCCCGTCCCAGGACCCGGCGGAACGGGAAGACGTACGTACCGCGAGGGAGAGGGAGGTGGGGAGATGACTGTCCAGGCATGTGCTGCCGAGCGCGGCACCCGGACCTTCCCCGCATCCCCGGTTCCCGGTTCGATCTGACCCCTCGCCCCACCCGCGGCCGCCGGCCGCGACGACGGTGCGGCCTGTCACCGGTCGTCCCCGGGAACCCCCACCGCAAAGGGTTTCCCCTTGTCCGACAGACCACCGCTGCGGCCCGTCGCCGATCCCCGCGATCAGGCCGATCCCGGACGCCCGCACCGTCGCGGCCGCGGCTCCCGACCGGTCGGCCCCACCTCCCCGCTCACCACCCCGCAGAACGGAACCGCCGTGCCCACCTGGACCACCCGCCCCGAGACGCCCGCCGACATCCCCGCCGTACGGGAGATCGTCACCGCCGCCTTCCCCACGGCGGAGGAGGCCGATCTCGTCGACGCCCTGCGCGCCGACCCGCAGGCGTGGATCGACGGCCTCTCCGTCGTGGCCGAGGCCGCCGACTCCACGCTCGCCGGGCACGCGCTGTTCACCCGGTGCCACGTCGACGGCGCCCCGGCGCTCGCCCTCGCCCCCGTCGCCGTCCTCCCCGCCTTCCAGCGGCAGGGCGCCGGCGCGGCCGTCATCCGCGCCGGGCTCGACACGGCGAGGTCCCTGGGCGAGAACCTGGTCCTCGTGCTCGGACACCCCGAGTACTACCCGAAGTTCGGCTTCGCCCCGGCCTCCCGCTGGTCGGTCCGCGCCCCCTTCGAGGTCCCGGACGAGGCGCTGATGGCCCTCACCCTGGCCCCCGGCCGCCCGGTGCCGTCCGGCGTGATCGCCTACGCGGCGGCGTTCGGCGTCTGAGAACGCGGCTGGGCGGAAGCGCGCGCCGCTCCCGCCCAGCCGCGGCACCGGTCCGGCCGGTGTCCTCACGCCGTAGCCGTCACTGCCTCCGGTCCGCCGCCTCCACCCGCCGGTAGGCCAAGGCCGCCAGGGCCACCGTCAGCCCGCCCAGCAGCCAGCCGCCCAGGACGTCGGTGGGCCAGTGGACGCCCAGCCACACCCGGGTCAGGCCGACCCCGGCCACCGAGACCACCGCCACCGTCCAGGCGGCGACCAGGACGGGACGCGCCGCCTTCACCCGGTGCAGCACCCAGACCACCAGGCCGCAGACGACCGTGGCGGTCATGGCGTGGCCCGAGGGGTACGCCGCGAAGTGCGCCGTGTCGACCGGGTCGGGCCACTCCGGGCGCTCCCGGCCGACGGCGGCCTTGAGGAGCTGCTGCGCCGCGGCGGCGCCCAGGCAGGCCACGCCCACCGTGACTGCCAGACGCACCGTTCCGCGCCGCCAGAGCCACAGCACGGTCACGGCGGCGAGCGCCCGCATCGTCCACGGGTCCCACACCCAGTCGCTGAACACGCGGTTGGTCCGCGTCGTCCCCGGGTGGGCGAGGGCCGCCTCGTGGGCGCGGGCGGCCACCGAGGCGTCCCAGTCGGTCAGCGGCGGCCAGTCGGCCGCGACCAGCGTCAGCAGCAGGGCGGAGAGGCCGGCCAGAGTCACCGCCCACAGCCGGACGGTCGGCGGGGAGCCGGGAGGGCTCTCGGGAAGCGGGGAGCGGGGTGCCATGGTCACGATGGTCACCTACCCGATCGGACCCGGACATGCCCGCCTCACGCACCCGCGAACCGCGAGGGAGAACGGGGCGGGGGAGTGGGGTCAGTTCAGGGCGAGGAGGCCGGGGCCGAAGGTGACCACCAGGGGCACCACCGGGACCACCGCCGCCGCCGCGGTCAGCCGGAGCCGGTGCAGGGGCGCGAGCCGGGCCTGTGGCGCCAGCAACCGGTGCACCCGCTGCGGCAGATGGGCCTCGGGGGCGGGGCTCGGGCCGAACACGCCCCGGTCCTCGTTCAGTTCGACCAGGGCGAGGGCCGTGGTGAGGCGGCCGAAGCGGCGGGAGGCCATGTCGTCGGCGGCCAGTTCCACCAGCCGGTGCATCTCGTCGCGGAACGCCGCGAAGAACGCGACCTGCGGGAAGCCGTGCGCCAGGGCGGCCGAGATGTGACGCAGCCAGTCGTGGCGCATCGTGGCGTGGCCCTGCTCATGGGCGGCGATGGCGTCGAGCTGGCGGCCCTTGAGTCGGCGCAGTGCCGCCGTGGTGATGACCAGCTGGGGGGAGGGCCCGGGAAGCCACCAGGCGTCGGGCCGGTCGCCCTCCAGCACCACCAGCCGCTCCTGGTCGCGCTCCTCGCCCGGCAGCAGGGGCGAGCGGACCAGCAGGTCGGCCCGGCGCTGCCGGCGGCGCGAGCGCGCCCGGGCGATCTCGCGGACCAGCATGGCGACCGTCCACACCCCGCCCAGCGCCAGCACCACGGCGGTCGCCGGCGCCCAGGGGCCGTAGGCGCCCAGCGCGTACGCCTCGACGACGGCGTGCGGGGCGGGGGCGAAGACGTGGCCGCGGACCAGGTGCCAGGCGGCGGCGCCGGTGAGCGCCATCGCGAGGAAGCAGCAGAGCAGCACCCCGGCGACGACGCACTGCCACACCCAGAGCGCGACGACGGGCTCCCTCTCCCGCCAGTGCGCCCGCGCGAGAAGGCGCGGAGCGAGCGCGGCGGTCAGGGCACCCAGCAGCAACAGCGCGACGGGGAGCATCATGTCCACAGCATAGAAGTGGCTTCCGCCTCGGTACCCCGCCGTGCGGCGCCAAGTGACACACGACACGTTTGCCGTCGGAGCGGAGACCTGCCCCGTCGCCGCCGCTCACATGGCGAGCAGCATCGACACCATGGCTATCGCCATCGTGAGGCGGCAGACGAGCGCCAGCTCCGCGCGCTCCCCCCACCCCGACGGCCCGGATACCGTTCCGGCGCTTCCCGGCGCGGCGGCCGGGGCCGGTATGAGGCGCACACCGGCGAGCAGGGCGTACCCGGCGAAGTAGACGAGCAGCAGCCCGGTGACGGCGGGCAGGCCGCCCGCGCCCGCGTGCCGGCCGTGGTGGAGGGCCGGGGCGGCGGCCATCACCAGGGACATGTAGACCATCGCCGCCGAGCCCACGAGGTGGTGCAGGTGGTGCGGGCTGCGCCGGGCCGTCAGGGCCGCGTGGACCCCGGTGGCCGTGAAGGCGGCGGCACCGGCGAACCACGCCGCCGCGGGCAGCGTGACGAAGGCGGCCGGGACCGCCATCACCGCCATCCCGAACCCCATCAGCGCCTCGCCCGCCGCGCCCTGCCCCTGCGGGCCGCGCGTGCGCATGCGCAACAGGCAGTACGCCCCGCTGGCCAGGCAGAGCGCCACCAGCAGCCAGGCGGCGGAGACGGGTCCGTGCACGGTGACGACCTCCCCGGTGGTGCGCTCCGCCCCCGTCGGGCGGTGTCGCAGGTGGTCATGCCCGGGGCTGACCCGCCCCACCCGGGCGCACGGATGTGCGAAGGGGGGCGCACGGGGTGGCTCGGTGAGCCAGGCGTGCGCCCGCAATCCTCGGCTGCTCGTGCCCGCCGGCCTCAGCGATAGGTGTAGCGAGAAATGTTTCGCGAGTAAAACACCTGCTAAGGTTTTTGTATGAGCAGCACACCGCCCTCCACCCCGCACACCGTCCCCGCGCGGCGCGTCCACCGTCTCCCCCTCGCCGGGCTCCTCACCCTCGGGGCGCCCGCCGACATCTGGTACAAGCGGGCGTACAGCGTGGTGGTCGCGGCGGGGCTGCCCAACATCACGCTGCTGCTCCTGGGCCGGATCGACCTCGCGATGTTCACCATGGCGGGCTCCCTCTGCGCCCTCTACTGCCACAACCTCCCCTACGCGGCCCGGGCGCGGACCCTCGCCGGCGTCTGCGCCGGAATGATCGGCGGCTTCGCGCTGGCCCTGGTCGTGGCCGCCCTCACCGACTCGCCGTACGTGCTCATCGCCGTCGGCGCGCTGATGGCCGCCGTGCAGAAGGGGGCCTGCGACGCCTTGCGGATCGGCCCGCCCGGCCAGCTGATCCTCACCTTCATCTCCTCCGCCACCCTCTTCACCCCCTCCACCCTCGGCCAGGTGCCGGGCCGCGTGGCGCTCGCCGCGGGCGGCGCCGTGCTCGCCTGGGCGGTCTGCATGGCCCCGGCGCTCGTCCGCCGGCACGGCCCCGAGCGGATCGCGGTGAGCCGCGCGCTCCGCGCCACCGCCGCCTACGTGGCCAGGACCCGGGAGGCGGGAGCGGAGCACGCCGGCGGGCCGCGCGGCCAGGCCGCCGGCGCCATCCACGCCGCCTGGCAGTCGCTCCTCGCCACCGGCACCCGCACCCCGGTCCGGCGCGACCTCGAACACCTCCTCGTCCACGCCGAGGCCGCGCTGGCCCGCCCGGACGAGAGCGACCCGGCCGTCCTGCGCGACTGGGCGGACCGCACCACCGGCGCCGGGCCCGTGCCCCGCCCGGCCGACGCGGCCGGAACCGCCGACGAACTCGCGGGCCTCGCCGTCGAACGCGCCTACCGGGCCAGGTCCGGCGGTGCGCTGCTGCGCGGATTCCGCCCCGGCTCGCCCCTGCTGCCGATCATGCTGCGCTCCGCCGTGGGCTGCGCCCTCGCCGGATACGTCTCGTACGCGCTCGGCGTCGGCCGGCCGTACTGGGCGATCGTCACCGCCGCCTCGATCTTCCAGGCCAACATCACGCTCACCTGGTCCCGGGGCGTCCAGCGGGTGTTCGGCAACCTCGTCGGCGTGGCCCTCTTCGTCGCCATCGCCCCGCTGAGCCACCTCAACCAGGCCGCCCTCGTCCTGTGCTGCCTCGCCTTCAACTTCGGCGCCGAGGCCCTCATCGGCCGCAACTACTGGCTCGGGACCGTCTGCGTCACCCCGATGGCCCTGCTCATCACCGAGTTCGGCCACTTCCAGAACACCGGGGAACTCGCCCTCGACCGGGTCGTGGACACGCTGGTCGGTGCCGCCGTCGGCATCCTCGCCGCCGTCCTCGTCACCAACCGGCGCGCCACCAGCCTCATCGGCGACGCCCTCGCCGCCACCGCCCGCGCCCAGGCCGAGGCCGACGCCGCGCTGGCCGCCCCGGACGCCGATCCGGTCACCCTGGAGGGCCGGCGCCGCCGCCTCACCGGGGCCCTGGTGGAGCTGCGGAACACGGTCGACGCGGCCTCCGGCGAATGGTGGCAGCGCGCCCTGCCCCAGCAGGAGGTTCTGCTCGCCGAACAGGCCGCGCACCGTACGCTCGCAGCGACAGTACGACGGCAGGGGCTCCCCGTCCCGAAGGGTGCGAGCACATGAACACCGGTACGGCAGCGCAGCGGCGGCGGGACGGCGACACCGTCGCCGGGGTGATCCGGCAGTGGCAGAGCGTGCACCCCGGTCTCGACACCGGTCCGATGGAGATCATCGGGCGTGTCAACCGCTGTGCCGCCCTCCTCCAGCAGGCCGAGGACGCGCCGCTGCGCCGGGCGGGGCTGAGCCGTGCCGAGTTCGACCTGCTGGGCGCGTTGCGCCGGACCGGCGACGAGCTGACCCCCGGGGAGCTGGCCCGGGAGACCTTCTCCTCCGGCGCCGCCGTGACCAAGCGCGTCAAACAGCTCCAGGAGCGCGAACTGGTCGAGCGCCGCGCCGACACCCGTGACCGCCGCGTCGCCCGGGTCCGCCTCACCGACGCCGGGCGGGCGCTGGTCGACGGCATCCTCCCCGAGCAGCTGGCCTACGAGAAGGCCGTCCTCGCCGGACTGGACGAGGACGGCCACGAGGAACTCACCGGTCTGCTCTCCGGCCTCCTCCTCCAGCTCGAAGGGCGGCTCGGCGGCCTGTAGGGCCCGCGGGGCGACCGGTCGAGGCGGTCAGATTCCGGGGCGGTACCGCAGCGGATGCTCCGCCGGGATCTCCACCAGCACGATCCGGGTGCCGTCCGGGTCGGCGATCCACATCTCGATCAGCCCCCAGGGCTCCTGGCGCGGCTCCCGCAGGATCTCCACCCCGCGCTCCGCCAGCTCCTGGTGGGTGGCGGCCAGGTCGGCGACCTGGAGCCAGAGGCACAGGCCCGGAGGGACCGGCTCCGAGGAGCGGCCGGAGACCTCCAGGAAGCCGTTGCCGAGGAAGTACACCGTGCCCCGCTCGGGCCCGGTGCCGAACTCGCGGTGGACGGCGAGCCCGAGCGTCTCGCCGTAGAAGCTCCGCGACCGCTCCGGGTCGGCGGGGCGCAACAGGGTCCGGCTGCTCAGCACATGCACCATGCGGCCGAGTCTAGGGGCCCGGCGGACCACGTGCCGGACCGGCCGACGGGCGGCCGGGGGAGCGCGTTACTCTCGGCCGTGCCCGCCCGCGGCGTGCGCCCCGACTCCTCACGAAAGGCCCGCTCCATGGACACCGTGCCCGCCCCCGCCACCGGAGAACTGCTCTACCGTGACGCCACCGAGGCCGACGTGGAGCAGCTGGTGGCGCTGGTGGAGTCGGCGTACCGGGGCGTGTCCAGCCAGCTCGGCTGGACCACCGAGGCCGACCTGCTCGAAGGGCAGCGGACCGACAGCCAGGGCGTCCTGGACATCGTCCGGAGTGAGGGCAGCCGCCTGCTCATGGCCGAGCGGAACGGCGAGCTGATCGCCTGCTGCCAGCTCGCCCACCGCGGCGACCACGCCTACTTCGGCATGTTCGCCGTCCGCCCCGGCCTCCAGGGCGGGGGAGTGGGCCGCCAGGTCCTCGCGGAGGCGGAGCGCCTGGCCGTCGAGAAGTGGGGCGTACGCGCCATGCACATGACGGTGATCTCCGCCCGCGAGGAGCTGATCGCCTGGTACGAGCGGCGCGGGTACCGGCGCACCGGTGAGACCACGCCGTTCCCGTACGGCGACGAGCGGTTCGGCCTGCCGCTCCGCGACGACCTCGCCTTCGAGCTGCTGGTCAAGCCGATCGGCTGACCCCGCGCAGCCGGGCGGCCGCCTCCTTGATCTCCGGGAGGTCGGTGGTGACGCCGTCCGCGCCGAAGGCGAGGGCCAGCCGCAGCTGCTCTTCGGTGTTGACCGTCCAGGTGAAGAACCGCAGGTCGGCCTTGTGTGCCCGCTGGGCGATCTCCAGCGTGAGACGCCGCAGGTTGAGCACGAGGGCGGTGGCGCCGACGGCCAGCGCCCGGTCCACCACATCGGTGCCGTAGCGGCTGGCCACCAGCGCGGTCCGGACCCCGGGCAGCAGCCGGGCGGTCTCGGCGAGCGCCTCGTCGTGGAAGGAGATGACCTCCACCCGGTCGGTCAGCTGCCGCTCGGCGAGCACCTCGGCGAGCGCGCGGGCCGCCGCCACGTCCTTGATCTCCGCCTGGAGCGGGGCGCCGACGGCCTCCAGCACCTCCTCGAAGACCGGGACGCGTTCCCCTTGGCCGGCGTCGAGTTCCCGCAGCTCGGCGAGGGTCTTCTCGGCGATCGGGCCGCGTCCGTCGGTGGTCCGGTCCACCTCCGCGTCGTGCATGACGACCAGCGCGCCGTCCTTGCTCAGGTGCAGGTCGAGTTCGATCAGGTCGACGCCGGACCGCTCGGCCCGGACGAAGGACCGCAGGGTGTTCTCCGGCTCGTGGCCCATGGCACCCCGGTGGCCGATGGTGAGGAAGTTCAAGATCCGCTCGTTTCGTCGACGGCTGTGCCGCGGCCCGTACCCCTCAGGTGCCGCCTCGGCATGCAGCCTAGGCCCTGACCGGCCCTTCTCCCTCGGACGTGGGCGTGTCGCCGTCCCCGGCTTGACGTGCGGGAAAGGCCGGCCGGGGCCACGCTGGAGCTAGCTCCCGCACTACCGGGCAGGAGGGTCCCGTCTTTCGACGAGCGGAGGGTGACAGGAAAAACAGCGGCGATCAAGGGATGTGGCCGCAGTTTTTTCGGCATCCCTTGTGTTGACGCGAGAGGTCTGCCTACGGTGAGCCGTACGTGAAGTTCTTCCCGGG
Source organism: Streptomyces albidoflavus (assembly GCF_000719955.1). Classification (GTDB taxonomy): domain Bacteria; phylum Actinomycetota; class Actinomycetes; order Streptomycetales; family Streptomycetaceae; genus Streptomyces; species Streptomyces albidoflavus. The sequence continues at coordinate 322,990 of NZ_JOII01000004.1, read as the reverse complement.
AGGTACGAGGCATGACGGAAATTCTTGCGCAGGACGCCGTGCGGGAGGGGCAGACGTCCGGTGACTCGGCTCCCCGCGTCGTGGACGACCCCGCCTGGCCGCTGCTCAAGGAGGCCGTCGAAGAACTGCGCGTCCTCCAGCAGGCCGACGGCTCCGTCGACCTCGCCGCCGACGGCGCGCCCGCCCCGGAGGCGGTCCGCGCCCTCGTCGAGCGGGTGATCGCCGGCGTCGAGGCGCTCGCCCCGCTCCTGCCGCACGACGCCGCGTACCACCGCGCCCTCGTCGCGGACCTCCGCCGCTGGGCCGACGACGGCTTCGGCGTGCCGGACTTCCTGGAGGCGCTGCTCGCCTTCCAGCCCGCCGCCGGGCGCGCCGACGGCCTCCAGCACCTCGTCGTCTTCCCGATGTACACGCAGAACGGCAACCCCGACCGCAACTTCGAGGCGGTCGTCCTGCGCATGGTCTGGCCCGACTGGCTGGCCGAGCTGGAGCGCACCCGCTACGACAACCCGCTGTTCTGCGGCATCACCTTCGAGGACTTCACCTCGGGCTACGACACCAACTCGGCGGTGCTCTTCCCCGAGACCGTGGCCGTCCGCGAGGCCCCCGAGCGCTTCACCTGGGGCGGCATCTTCTGCGACCGCGAGGCGGCCCGCTTCCGCAAGGTCACCGAGGCCGCCGTGGACATCCTCGGCCTGGAGCTCCCCGACGACATCCGCGCCCTCGTCGCCGACCAGGACCGCAGCCAGCAGGCGTTCGTGCTGTGGGACATGGTCCACGACCGCACCCACAGCCACGGCGACCTGCCCTTCGACCCGTTCATGATCAAGCAGCGCCAGCCGTTCTGGATGTACGGCCTGGAGGAGCTGCGCTGCGACCTCACCGCCTTCAAGGAGGCCGTGAAGCTGGAGGCCGACGGCTTCCCGCAGGGCCGCGACGTGCAGTACGCGGTCCTCTTCGACCGCATGTTCCGCTTCCCGGTCACCGGCGAGCGCAACCGGAACTACGACGGCCTCGGCGGCCAGCTCCTCTTCGCCTACCTCCACCGCCACGACGTCGTCCGCTGGACCGACAACCGGCTCAGCATCGACTGGGAGCGGGCCCCGCAGGTCACCAACCAGCTCTGCGCCGAGATCGAGAAGCTCTACCGCGACGGCATCGACCGCCCCAAGCTCGTCCACTGGTTCGCCGCGTACGACCTGGTCTCCACCTACCTCGCACCGCACCCCGGCTCCCGCTGGGCCAAGGGCCCCGACGCCCTCGACCTCACCCTCCCGCCGCGCAAGCTCGTCGACGACGTGCTGCCCGACGAGTTCCCCCTGAGCATGTTCTACGAAGCCCTCAAGAAGAAGCTCAAAGGTGTGATCGCCGCCACGAAGGGGATCACTGCCCAGGACCCGGCAACGGCCGGGGCCGCCAGTGAGACCGGTGCGGACGCCCCCGCCCCGGCGGGAAGGTGACGGCCATGAACGACACACAGCACAGCGCGACCCCGCAGTCCCTCGAAGGAGCCGTCGTCGCGGTCGCCGGCGCGGCCGGACCCGCGGGCCGGGCCACCCTGCTGCGCCTGGCCGAGGCCGGCGCCACCGTGATCGGCGCCGACGCCGACGTCGAGCGCCTGGCCGAGGCCGTCGACGCCGCCCGCTACGCCCACGGCGGCGCCACCGTCATCGGCGAGACCATCGACCTCCTCGACCTGCACGCCACCCAGGACTGGGCCGACCGCGTCCAGAAGGACTTCGGCCGGCTCGACGGCCTCGTCCACCTGGTCGGCGGCTGGCGCGGCGGCGCGGACCTCACCGACTCCGCCCTCCAGGACTGGGACCTGCTGGAGAAGCTCCTCATCCGCACCGTCCAGAACACCTCCCTGGCCTTCCGCCCCGCCCTGGAGCGCAGCGACCGCGGCCGCTACCTGCTGATCAGCGCCGCCGGAGCCAGCAAGCCCACCGCCGGCAACGCCGCGTACGCCGCCGCCAAGGCCGCCGCCGAGGCGTGGACGCTCGCCCTCGGCGACGCCTTCCGCAAGGCCGGGGGCGAGGACGGGCCCCGCGCCGCGGCTGCGATCCTGGTGGTCAAGGCGTTGGTCCACGAGGCGATGCGCGCCGAGCGCCCCAACGCGAAGTTCGCGGGCTTCACCGACGTGACCGACCTGGCCCAGGCCATCGTCGAGACCTGGGGGAGCCCGACCAGGGAAGTGAACGGAAACCGTCTGTGGCTGACCGAGAAGCCGTGAACCCGCCCCGCACCGACGCGCGACGCCGCCACGACCCGCAGCTCCGCGGGTTCGCCAGCGACAACTACGCCGGCGCCCATCCCGAGGTCATGGCGGCCCTCGCCCTGGCCAACGGCGGGCACCAGGTGGCGTACGGGGAGGACGACTACAGCGAGCATCTCCAGCAGATCGTCCGGAGCCACTTCGGCGGCTCGGCGCAGGCGTTCCCCGTCTTCAACGGCACCGGCGCCAACGTCGTCGCCCTCCAGGCGCTGACCGACCGCTGGGGCGCGGTGATCTGTGCGGAGAGCGCCCACATCAACGTCGACGAGTGCGGGGCGCCCGAGCGCGTCGGCGGGCTGAAGCTGCTCACCGTCCCCACCCCGCACGGCAAGCTCACCCCCGAGCTGATCGACCGCGAGGCGTACGGCTGGGACGACGAGCACCGGGCCATGCCGCAGGTCGTCTCCCTCACCCAGAACACCGAACTGGGCACGGTCTACACGCCCCAGGAGATCCGCGCGATCTGCGACCACGCCCACGAGCGGGGCATGAAGGTCCACCTCGACGGCGCCCGGATAGCCAACGCCGCGGCCTCCCTCGACGTCCCCATGCGCGCCTTCACCAACGCGGTCGGCGTCGACGTGCTCTCGTACGGCGGGACCAAGAACGGCATGCTCTTCGGCGAGGCGGTGATCGTCCTCGACCCGGACACCGCCCGCCACATGAAGCACCTGCGGAAGCTGTCGATGCAGCTCGCCTCGAAGATGCGGTTCGTCTCGGTGCAGCTGGAGGCGATGCTCGCCAAGGACCTCTGGCTGCGCAACGCCCGGCACGCCAACGCCATGGCCCGCCGCCTCGCCGAGGCCGTCGAGACGGTCGACGGCGTGGAGATCGTCCACCCGGTGCAGGCCAACGCGGTCTTCGCCCGGCTCCCGCACGACGTCTCCGAGCGCCTCCAGAAGCGCTTCCGCTTCTACTTCTGGGACGAGCAGGCGGGGGAGGTCCGCTGGATGTGCTCCTTCGACACCCAGGAGGCGGACGTCGACGCCTTCGTGGCCGCCCTCCGCGAGGAGATGGGCCGCTGACCCCGGCACACTCCTAGGGCTCGTACCTGTGCGGCCACCCGTGAACGCATTGCACACGGGTGGCCGCTCGTTCTGGAGCACTTGGCCCGTCCGGCGGGGAAGGGCCGACGTGGCGTCAGTCCTTCTGCTCGGCCTCGCGTACCGCCTCCGGGGTCGGCGCGGTGCCGCCCAGGTGGGCCGGCATCCACCAGGTGTCGTCAGGACCCTTGGGGCGTACCGGGTAGGCGCGCTGCGCCGCCTCCAGCAGCTCCTGCATCCGCTCCCGCAGCCGGCGAGTGATCGCCCCGGCGTACTGGTCGGCGGGCGCCTCCAGCGGCTCACCGACACGGATGGTGATCGGGATGTGGCTGCGCCGGAAGTTGCGCGGGTGGCCCTTGGTCCATATCCGCTGGGTGCCCCACAGGGCCATCGGGATCAGCGGGACCCCGGCCTCCTGGGCCAGGCGGGCCGCGCCGGACTTGAAGGACTTCAGCGTGAACGACTGGGAGATGGTGGCCTCGGGGAAGACACCGATGATCTCGCCGGAACGCAGGGAGTTGAGCGCGTGCGCGTAGGCCGCCTCACCCTTCTTGCGGTCGACCGGGATGTGCTTCATGCCGCGCATCAGCGGACCGGAGATCTTGTGGCGGAAGACCGAGTCCTTCGCCATGAACCGCACCAGCCGCTTCTGCGGCAGCGCCGCCAGGCCGTTGAAGATGAAGTCCATGTAGCTGATGTGGTTGCTGACCAGCACCGCACCGCCGACGCGCGGGATGTGCTCGGAGCCCCGGCACTCGATCTTCAGGTCAAGTGCCTTGAACATCGTTTGCGCGGCACCGATGACCGGTCGATAGACGAGTTCTGCCATGTAAGTGGGGACCCTTCTGTACCCGGGGAGGGCTCTCCCGGTGGAAGTTACGGAGCCGTAGGTTTTCGGCGTTGCGCAGATCGTGCCCCAAGAACGGGCCGGAGACCAGCCCCGGTTCCGGTACGCCGAGAGAGCTTCGTCACGTCTGACCTGGTTCTTCCGCGCCCGGACGGTGAAACGCGTGGCCTTCGTGGGGGGAATCAGGAGTGCTCGTCACCGGTTCGGCAGGATGGACGTGACGCGTGGGACGAGACGGGAAGTGAGGCGGCCATGGCGGACGGGCAGGAGACCGCGACCGGCGGAACGGCCGGGAACGGTGCCGAGGTGCTGGACGCCGCCCTGCTCGGGGCCGAGCTGGGGGAGCGGGCGACGCTGGTGCAGTTCTCCACCGCCTTCTGCCAGCCCTGCCGCGCGACCCGGCGCGTCCTCGACGATGTCGCCGCCCTGGTCCCCGGGGTCCGCCACGTGGAGATCGACGCCGAGGCCCACCTGGGCCTGGTCCGCGCCGTGGGCGTCGAACGGACGCCCACCGTGCTGATCCTGGACAGCCGGGGCCGCGTGGCCCTCCGCGCCACCGGCGCGCCGCGCAAGGCGGAGGTCCTGGCGGGGCTCGCCCAGGCCCTGTGACCTCGGCGAACGGCCACGCGCCCGACGGGTACGGCCGCCCGGTTCCGCTTGACGTGCCGCCCCACCTCTCGTCAGGGTGACGTCATGCCGCCCGCCGAGAACCGCACCGCCCCCCGACTCCCGTCGCCTTCCTCGCCGGATCCCGGGAGCCCGCGCGGCGGTACGGACGGGAGCGCGGACGCCCGCGCCCCGCTCGACGGTTCACCGGAACTGCTGCGGGCCGCGTTCCGGCGCCACCCGGCCGGTGTCGCGGTGATCACCGCACGCGGGAGCCGGCTCGCCGGATTCACCGCCACCTCGCTGACCTCGGTCTCGGCGGAACCGCCGCTGGTCTCCTTCGGCGTCGGGACGGCCTCCGGCAGCTGGCCGGTCATCGCCGAGGCGGAGCACGTAGGCGTCCATCTGCTCGGCGAGCACCAGCGCGAGCTGGCCGGCCTCTTCGCCCGGAGCGGAGCCGACCGGTTCGCGCCGCCGACGCGGTGGCGCGAGGGGCCCGAAGGGGTGCCCCTGCTGGAATCGGTACCCGTGTGGCTGGTGTGCCGTGTGGTGGCGCGGGTCCCGGCGGGGGACCATCGGGTCGTGGTGGCCGAGGTGGTGGCCGGAGACCCGGCCGGACCCGGCCGTCCGCTGGTCCATCACGACGGGTGCTACAACGCCCTGCGGGACTGAATCGTTCCGGGTTGGCCGGCCTCGGCCGGGGTAGGCCAGATCACAGTGCAAAGCGCTTGCTTACCGGGCAGGAGCTGGGTGTACTGACGAGTAATATTTCGGTCGGAGCGCGGTCCGCCCCCATCGGGATTCGCCTCTTCAGGCGCCTATGCTGCGTTCCAGTACGCAGCCAAGAAATGACGATGCAGTAGGAGAGCCGGCGTGAGCTTGAGGATCGTTGTCTGTGTGAAGTACGTGCCCGACGCCACCGGCGACCGGCACTTCGCCGATGACCTGACCCTGGACCGTGACGATGTCGACGGTCTGCTGTCGGAGCTGGACGAGTACGCGGTCGAGCAGGCGCTCCAGATCGCGGACGAGGCGGACGACGCGGAGATCACCGTGCTGACCGTCGGCCCCGACGACGCGAAGGACGCGCTCCGCAAGGCGCTGTCCATGGGCGCCGACAAGGCCGTCCACGTCGAGGACGACGACCTGCACGGCACCGACGTCATGGGCACCTCGCTGGTGCTGGCCAAGGCGATCGAGAAGACCGGCTACGACCTGGTCATCTGCGGCATGGCCTCCACCGACGGCGTCATGGGTGTCCTCCCGGCCGTCCTGGCCGAGCGCCTGGGCGTCCCGCAGGTCACCCTCCTGTCCGAGGTCTCGGTCGAGGACGGCACCGTCAAGGGCCGCCGCGACGGCGACACCGCCACCGAGCAGCTGGAGGCCGCCCTCCCGGCGGTCGTCTCGGTCACCGACCAGTCCGGTGAGGCCCGCTACCCGTCCTTCAAGGGCATCATGGCGGCCAAGAAGAAGCCGGTGGAGTCCCTGGACCTGGAGGACCTCGACATCGAGGCCGACGAGGTCGGCCTGGAGAACGCCTGGACCAAGGTCGACTCCGCGACGGAGCGCCCGGCCCGCACGGCCGGCACGATCGTCAAGGACGAGGGCGAGGGCGGCAAGCAGCTCGCGGCCTTCCTGGCGGAGCGGAAGTTCGTCTGAGGCGCAGCCTCACCGGCCGCAGCGCGCGCCACGGCGCCGGGACCGGCCACCCCACCGCCCTCTCACCCTTCGCAAGCAGGAGATTGAAGTCCCATGGCTGAAGTTCTCGTCTACGTCGACCACGTGGACGGCGCCGTCCGCAAGCCCACCCTGGAGCTGCTGACGCTGGCCCGCCGCATCGGCGAGCCCGTCGCCGTCGCGCTGGGTGCCGGTGCCGCCGACACCGCTTCCGCGCTCGCCGAGCACGGCGCGGTCAAGGTCCTGACCGCCGACGCCCCCGAGTTCGCCGACTACCTGGTCGTCCCGAAGGTCGACGCGCTGCAGGCCGCGTGCGAGGCCGTCTCCCCGGCCGCCGTGCTGCTGCCCTCCTCGGCCGAGGCCAAGGAGATCGCGGCCCGCCTGGCGCTGCGCATCGGCTCCGGCATCATCACCGACGCCGTCGACCTGGAGGCCGGCGACGAGGGCCCGGTGGCCACGCAGTCCGTCTTCGCGGCCGCGTTCACCACCAAGTCCCGCGTCTCCAAGGGCACCCCGGTCATCACCGTGAAGCCCAACTCCGCCCCCGTCGAGGCCGCCCCGGCCGCCGGCGCCGTCGAGGCGCTGTCCGTCTCCTTCTCGGAGAAGGCCACCGGCACCAAGGTCGTCTCGCGCACCCCGCGTGAGTCCACCGGCCGCCCCGAGCTGACCGAGGCCGCGATCGTCGTCTCCGGCGGCCGTGGCGTCAACGGCGCGGAGAACTTCGCGATCATCGAGGCGCTCGCCGACTCGCTCGGTGCCGCCGTCGGCGCCTCGCGTGCCGCCGTTGACGCCGGCTGGTACCCGCACACCAGCCAGGTCGGCCAGACCGGCAAGTCGGTCTCGCCGCAGCTCTACATCGCCAACGGCATCTCCGGTGCGATCCAGCACCGCGCCGGCATGCAGACCTCGAAGACCATCGTGGCCGTCAACAAGGACGAAGAGGCCCCGATCTTCGAGCTGGTCGACTACGGCGTGGTCGGCGACCTCTTCGAGGTCGTCCCGCAGCTCACCGAGGAGGTCAAGGCCCGCAAGGGCTGACGACCCCGCGCAGTACGCCCTGAGCCCCCGCCTCCGGCCCACCCGGCCGGTGCCGGGGGCTCCGGCGTACCGTCCACGGGGTGCCCGCCGTCGCCGGACCGGTGTTGACCGGAGCAGATCACCCGGATAACTTCGCAGTGCGGATCTTTGATTCCGAGAAGCGGAAATGAGGAGAGTGTGGGCATGGGTCAGCACGAGCAGGCGGCCACCAGTTTCGGCAGCGGTCTCACCGAGGAGATCGGAGCCCTGCTGGCCCCGGTCGACGCGGAGCTGGAGCGCCGCTACCCAGGCGACCCCGGCACCCGCCAGCCCGTCCACACCGTCTACGTCCCCGCCGACGCCTTCGGCCCCGCCACGCTGCGCGACTGGGGCGACGAGGCGCTCGACGCCCTCGACGCGCACGCGCCCGACGCCGGCTCCTTCGCCGCCGTCCTCGGCCTCGCCGACGACCTGGCCGCGCCGGTCTACGACCGCGTCCGCGCCAAGCTCACCCGCGAGCCCGTCGAGGACCTGCGCATCGACTTCGAGGACGGCTACGGTCCCCGACCGGACGCCGAGGAGGACGAGGCGGCCGTCCGCGCCGCCCGTACCGTCGCCGCCGCCTACGCCGACGGCAGCGCCGCCCCGTACATGGGCATCCGGATGAAGTGCATGGAGGCCGCCGTCCGCGACCGCGGCATCCGCACCCTCGACCTCTTCCTCACCACCCTGCTCGCCTCCGGACCGCTCCCCTCCGGCCTGGTCCTCACCCTCCCCAAGGTCACCTACGCCGCCCAGGTCACCGCCATGGCCCGGCTGCTGGAGGCGTTCGAGAAGAGCCACGGGCTGGACGCCGGACGGCTCGGCTTCGAGATCCAGATCGAGACCAGCCAGTCCATCCTCGGCCCTGACGGGACCGCCACCGTCGCCCGCATGATCGACGCCGCCGAGGGCCGCGCCACCGGCCTGCACTACGGCACCTTCGACTACAGCGCCTGCCTCGGCGTCGCCGCCGCCCACCAGGCCAGCGACCACCCGGCCGCCGACCACGCCAAGGCCGTCATGCAGGTCGCCGCCGCCGGCACCGGAGTCCGGGTCAGCGACGGCTCCACCAACGTCCTGCCCGTCGGCCCCACTCCCAAGGTCCACGACGCCTGGCGCCTCCACTACGGCCTGACCCGCCGCGCCCTGGCCCGCGCCTACTACCAGGGCTGGGACATGCACCCCGCCCACATCCCCACCCGCTACGCCGCCGTCTTCGCCTTCTACCGCGAGAGCTTCGAGCAGGCCGCCGCCCGCCTCGCCGCCTACGCCAACCGCACCGGCGGCGACGTCATGGACGAGCCCGCCACCGCCAAGGCCCTCGCCGCCCACCTCCTGCGCGGCCTGGAGTGCGGTGCCCTGGACAACGGCGAGGTGGCCCGCCTCAGCGGCCTCACCCGCGCCGACCTGGAGGCGTACGCCCGCCCCCGCCGCGCCGAACTCGGCGCCGGGCGGGGAGCCTGACGGAGCGCCGGGGGAGCGGGACGGCCTACCGCCCGGCGGGCGGCAGCTCCCCCGAGCCGCGCACGATCAGACGGGTCGGCAGTTTCACCTGGCGGGGCCGCGCGGGCTCCCCCTCCAGGCGTCCGAAGAGGAGGTCGGCGGCGGTGCGGCCGATCAGGGCGGCGTCCTGGGCCACGACCGTCACCCCGGGGCGGAGCAGGTCGCCCAGTTCGATGTCGTCGAACCCGACCAGGGCGACGGGCTCCTCCCGGTCGGCCAGTACCCGCAGGGCGGTGACGGTGACCCGGTTGTTGCCGGCGAACAGGGCGGTGACCGGCTCCGGGCCCGAGAGCAGCCGCGCGGCCTCGGCCGCCACCCGCTCGGCCCCGGTCGGCCCCATCGACACCCAGCGCTCGTCCACCGGCGCCCCCGCCTCCGCCATCGCCTCCCGGTAGCCGCGCAGCCGCTCGGCGGCGGTGTGGATGTGCGGCAGGTCGCCGACGAAGCCGATCCTGCGGTGGCCGTGGGCGAGCAGGTGGGCGACGCCCTCGCGGGCTCCGCCGGCGTTGTCGGAGAGGACCGCGTCGGCCTCGATGCCGCCGGCCGGGCGGTCCACGAAGACCGTGGCCACCCCGGCGGCGATCTCCGGCTCCAGGTACCGGTGGTCCTCGCCCGCCGGGATCACGACCAGGCCGTCCACCCGGCGGGCGCACAGGGCGAGGGCCAGTTCCCGTTCCCGCTCGGGGTCCTCGGCGCTGGAGCCGTTGATGAGCAGGGCGCCGTGGGCGCGGGCGACCTCCTCCACGGCCCGGCTCAGCGGCCCGTAGAAGGGGTCGGCGAGGTCCTCCAGGATCAGGCCGACGCTGGCGGTGCGGCCCTTGCGCAGGACGCGGGCGCTGTCGTTGCGCCGGAAGCCGAGGGCGTCGATCGCCTCGCGGACCCGCCGCTCCGTCTCCACCGTCACCCCCGGTTCGCTGTTGACCACCCGGGAGACGGTCTTCAGCCCCACCCCCGCCCGGGCGGCCACGTCCTTCATGGTCGGGCGGTTGCCGTAACGCGGTGCGGGGCGGCGGACGGTCTGGGCCACAGTGCGCTGTCCTGTCCTCGGGCCGGACGCCGGTCCGGGCCTGACGTGGCCAGGCGCCCGGGTGCCTGGCCCGCCTGCTGCGGGTCGCACGCCCGGCCCGGTCGCGCGAACGGCCGGTCTGGCCCGGCCTGTCGGGGCCGTGGCGTCGAGCATAGAGTGTGGACAACGTTGTCAAACCGGGGGGACAATGGATCAGGACCAAGAGACGTACTCAGGGGTGCCCGCGACGGCCGGTGCCTCCACAGGAGCTCCGACCGTGACCCGTACCGAGCTGACCGCCGCGCTGGACATCGGCGGCACCAAGATCGCCGCCGCCCTCGTCGACCGGGAGGGGCGCATCGTCCTGCGGGCGCAGCGGCCGACCCCCGCGGACCAGGACGGCGAGCGGGTGGTGGCCGCCGTCCACGCGGCGCTCGGGGAACTCGCCGCGCACCCCGACTGGGAGCGGGCCGGCGCGCTCGGCATCGGCAGCGCGGGACCGGTCGACGCCTCGGCCGGCACGGTCAGCCCGGTCAACATCCCGGGCTGGCGCGACTTCCCGCTGGTCGAACGGGTCCGGGAGGTGGTGGGCGCGCGGCCGGTGCGGCTGATCGGCGACGGTGTGGCCGTCGCCGCCGCCGAGCACTGGCAGGGCGCGGCACGCGGCTACGACGACGCGCTCTGCATGGTCGTCTCCACCGGCGTGGGCGGCGGACTGGTCCTCGGCGGCCGTCTCTACGCGGGCCCCACCGGGAACGCCGGTCACATCGGCCACATCAGCGTCGACTTCGACGGCGATCTCTGCCCGTGCGGCGGCCGGGGCTGCGTCGAACGCATCGCGAGCGGCCCCCACATCGCCGCCCGCGCGCTGGCGGAGGGGTGGCGCCCGGGGCCCGACGGTGACACCTCGGCCGCCGCGGTGGCCGCCGCCGCCCGCGCCGGCGACCCGGTGGCCCGTGCCTCCTTCGCCCGGGCGGGCCGCGCGCTGGCCGCCGGGATCGCCGCCACCGCGACGCTGACCGAGATCCGGATCGCGGTGATCGGGGGCGGGGTGGCGGCCGCGGGCGACGTGCTCTTCGCCCCGTTGCGCCGGGCACTCGACCAGTACGCCACCCTCGCCTTCGTTCGCGGCCTGACGGTGGTTCCGGCGCGGACCGGGACGGACGCCGGGCTCATCGGGGCGGCGGCCTCCGTGCTCCGGGAGGACGGCTGGGGTGGATCGGCGGCCGGCCGTCGGCAGGCCGCCTGATGAGGCGTACGCCGTCACAGGTGCGGAGCGCGTGTGAGGGCGGGGCGGGGTGGGCCCGCCAGCCGCGCAGCCCCGGCGCACGGGCGCTCGGAGGGGCGCACGACCGGCGCATTCGGCGGCGGGCGGCCCTCTCTGAACGCGGTGGGTTTCCGTGGCACTGTGGGGCGGGCAAGCCACTGGCGTCTACGGATGAGGGGGAACCGTGATCATCTGGGTCAACGGTGCGTTCGGGGCGGACCAGACCGCCGTGGCGAAGGAACTGACAGAGCTGCTCCCGCGGAGTGTGCTCTTCGACCCGGAGACGGTCGAGGAGCAACTCGTCCGGCTGCTGCCACCGAAACGGCTGGCCGAGGTGGCGGATCTCCAGGAGCTGCCGATGTGGCGGCGGCTGGTCGTCGACACCGCCGCCGCGCTCTTCGCGGAGACCGGCGGCGACGTGGTCGTCCCCGGCAGCCTGCTGCGCCAGGAGTACCGGGACGAGATCTTCGGGGCTCTCGCCGCCCGCCGCATCACCGTCAGCCACGTCCTGGTCGACCCTGGGGAAACGATCCTGCGGGCGCGCTCCGCCGAGACGCCGACCGGGACCCGGACCGCCTCCCGCCCTCCGCACGACCCCGCCGCGTACGGCGCCGTGCTCTCCGCCTGGCTCGCGGCGGACGCCCACGTCCTCGACACCCGGGGACTCTCGCCCGCGCAGAGCGCGCAGCGCATCGCCGACCTGCTCCACCAAGGCGGCGCCCGCACCTGCGACATCGTCCAGACCCCCGAACCGACGGCCGAGACCGTCGCCTCCGGAGTCCTGCTCTTCGACGAACGGGAGCGGGTCCTGCTCGTCGACCCGACCTACAAACCCGGCTGGGAGTTCCCCGGCGGAATAGTCGAACCAGGGGAGGCGCCCGCCGCCGCGGGGGTGCGCGAGGTCGCCGAGGAAACGGGGCTGAGCCTGGACCAGGCGGATCTGCGCCTGCTGGTCATGGACTGGGAACCGCCGATGCCGCCCGGCTTCGGCGGCCTGCGCCTGCTCTTCGACGGGGGCCGCCTGGACAGCCGCGACGCCACCTCGATGCTGCTGCCCGGCCCGGAACTGCGGGCCTGCCGCTTCGTCGGCCTCGACGAGGCCGAGGGGTTGCTGCCACCGGTACGGTTCGAACGGCTGCGGTGGGCCGTGGCGGCGCGGGGGACCGGGGGGCCGCTGTATCTGGAGCGAGGGGTGCCGTTGAGGTGAGGGGGCGGCCGTGCCGCGGACGCGTCTCGACACCGGTCGCATTCTGGCGGCCCGCCAGCTGATCGACCCGGTCTTCCTCGACATGCCCTTCTACCGGTGCGAGGCGCTGGAGCCCCGTCTCGGGTGCGCGGTGAACATCAAGCTGGAGACGGCGAACCCGGTGCGCAGCTTCAAGGGACGCGGCACCGAGGTGGTGGCGAGTCTGCTCGCCGACGCGGGCCGGCGGGCGGTGGTGTGCGCCAGTGCGGGCAACCTCGGGCAGGCCCTCGCCTGGTCCGGACGCACCCGGGGCGTCGACGTGACCGTGGTGGCCTCCCGCAGCGCCACCACGGCCAAGCTCGACCGCATCCGGGCCCTGGGCGCGACGCTGGAACTCGTCGACGGCGACCACGAGTCGGCTCGCGAGCGGGCGGCGTCCCTCGCCCGGAACGCGGGCATCCGTCTGCTGGAGGACAGCCTGGACCTCGAAACCTGCGAAGGCGCGGGGACCATCGGCTGGGAGCTGGTGAACTCCCGCCTGCCGTTCGACACCGTTGTGCTCGCCCTCGGCGGTGGGGCGCTCGCCACCGGGGTGGGCCACGTACTCAAGGAACTGGCGCCGCACGTCGAGGTGGTCTGCGTCCAGGCGCTGGGCGCACCGGCGTTGGCGCACTCCTGGCGCCGGCGCCGCGTCGTCACCACCGCGTCAACCGACACCATCGCCGACGGGGTGGCCGGTCGGTTTCCGATCCCGGCCGTCCTGGAGGATCTGCTCCTGGTCGCCGACGATGTCGTCCTGGTCCGGGAGGAGTCGATCGTCGCGGGGATGCGGCTGCTCCTGCACCACGCCGGTCTCGTCGTCGAGCCGTCGGCCGCGCTCGGCCTAGCCGCGGTCATCGAGGACCGCGACCGCTTCGCCGGCCGCTCCGTGGCGACGGTCGTGTGCGGCAGCAATGTCGACATGGCCGCTCATCGCCGCTGGACCGGCGGGGCACAGGCGCGCGAGTGCTGACCTGCGCCCCGAGGTGCCGGGACGGGCCCCTCCCGGCTGAGGTCCGGTCAGCCGGCGGTGGCCGTCCGGGCGTAGTTCTGGAGGAAGTACGCCTCCGTCACCGCGAGCCGCTCCAGCTCCTCCGGGGAGACCGACTCGTTCGGGGCGTGGATCTGGGCCTCGGGCTCCGAGAGGCCGATGAGGAGGATCTCGGCCTCCGGGTAGAGCGAGCCGAGGGTGTTGGTGAGGGGGATCGAGCCTCCCTGGCCGGCCTCCTGCATCTGCTCGCCGGGGTAGGCGGCGGCCATCGCCTCGGCCATGGCCTGGTACGCGGGGCTGCTCGTGTCGGCGCTGAAAGGCTGGCCCTCGCCGATCTGCTCGACCCTTGCCCGCGCGCCCCACGGCACGTGGCGCTCCAGATGCGCGGCCAGCAGCTTCATCGCCTCGGCCGCGTCCACCCCCGGCGGAACCCGCAGGCTGATCTGGGCCCGGGCGCTCGCCTGCACGGACGGCGTGGCCCCCACCACCGGCGGGCAGTCGATGCCGATGACGGTGACGGACGGCCGGGCCCAGATCCGGTCGGCGACCGTCCCGCTCCCCGTCAGCCGGACCCCGTCGAGGACCTTCGCGTCCTTACGGAACTCCTCCTCCGGGTACTGGAGGCCGGGCCAGACCGCGTCGTTCGCCAGCCCCTCCACCGTGGTGGAACCGTCCTCGTCGCGCAGCGAGTCCAGGACGCGGATCAGCGCGGCCAGCGCGTCGGGGGCGGCACCGCCGAACTGGCCCGAGTGGAGATTGCCCGCCAGCGTGTCCACGGTCAGCCGCGCCATCGCCATGCCGCGCAGGGTGGCGGTGACGGTCGGCACGCCGACGCGGAAGTTGCCGGAGTCGCCGATGACGATCGCGTCGGACCGCAGCAGCCCGGGGTGGGCCTCGGCATAACGCTCCAGGCCGCCGGTGCCCTGCTCCTCGGAGCCCTCCGCGATGACCTTGACGTGCACCGGGACCCCGCCGGCCGCCTTGAGGGCCCGCAGGGCCAGCAGATGCATGATGAAGCCGCCCTTGCAGTCGGCCGCGCCACGCCCGTACCAGCGCCCGTCCCGCTCGGTCAGCGCGAAGGGCGGGGTGACCCAGGCGGCCTCGTCCAGCGGCGGCTGCACGTCGTAGTGGGCGTAGAGCAGTACGGTGCGCGCGCCCTCGGGGCCGGGCAGGTAGCCGTAGACCGACCGGGTGCCGTCGGGCGTGTCGAGCAGAGCCACGTCCTGGAACCCCTCGCCACGCAGCGCGTCGGCCACCCAGTCGGCCGCCCCCTCGCACTCCGCACGGGGGAACTGCTCCTCGTCCGCGACCGAACGGAAGGCCACGAGTTCCGTGAGCTCCTCCTTCGCCCGCGGCATCAGCGCGGCGACGGTCTCGGCGATCGGAGTGGACGGCATGGGCACGCTCCTGGTGGGTGCGACGTTGAACGAGTGGCGCGCGGATGGGCGCGCGTCGAATGCACGGCCGATCCTCCCACAGCGGCCGGGGGACGGCCGCGGTCGTAGGATGCCCGTGGACAGGCGCGGCAGGAAGCTGGATCGGGAGCGGTAGACCATCGTGAGCAGCGAGAACTCAGCCGGTGACGACCGGCAGGTGTGGGACGCCGTCGTGGTCGGGGCAGGCCCCGCAGGAGCGTCGGCGGCCTACGCGGCGGCCGTGGCGGGGCGTCGCGTCCTGCTGCTGGAGAAGGCGGAACTGCCCCGCTACAAAACCTGCGGCGGCGGCATCATCGGCCCGTCCCGGGACAATCTGCCGCCCGGTTTCGACCTTCCCCTGCAGGACCGCGTCCGTGCGGTGACCTTCTCGCTGGACGGGCGCTTCGCCCGTACGCGCCGGTCCCGGCAGATGCTCTTCGGCCTCGTCAACCGTCCCGAGTTCGACCAGCGGTTGGTCGAGGCGGCGCAGAAGGCCGGGGCCGAGCTGCGGACCGGCGCGACCGTGCTCCGGGTGGAGCAGCACGGTCCGGCCGTCCCCGACCGGCGGACCGTCGCCGTCTTCGTGCAGACCTCCGGGCCCGGCGGCGAGCGCGAGGAGGAGACGCTGCTGGCCCGCGCCGTGGTCGGGGCGGACGGCAGTGCCAGCCGGATAGGCGCACACGTCGGGGTGAAGCTCGACCAGGTCGACCTCGGGCTGGAGGCGGAGATCCCGGTGCCCGAGACCGTGGCCGAGGACTGGCAGGGGCGGGTGCTCATCGACTGGGGGCCGATGCCCGGCAGTTACGGCTGGGTCTTCCCCAAGGGCGACACGCTGACCGTCGGTGTCATCTCCGCCCGCGGCGAGGGCGCGGCCACCAAGCGCTACCTCACCGACTTCATCGCCCGGCTCGGCCTGGCCGGGTTCGAGCCCTCGCTCTCCTCGGGGCACCTGACGCGCTGCCGGACCGACGACTCGCCGCTCTCCCGGGGGCGCGTGGTGGTCTGCGGGGACGCGGCCGGGCTGCTGGAACCCTGGACCCGGGAGGGGATCTCGTACGCGCTGCGTTCGGGGCGGCTCGCGGGGGAGTGGGCGCTGCGGATCGCCGAGGCCCATGACGCGGTGGACGCGCGGCGGCAGGCTCTCAACTACGCCTTCGCCATCAAGGCGGGGCTCGGGGTGGAGATGGCTGTGGGGCGGAGGCTTCATCAGCTCTTCGCCCGGCGGCCCGGGGTGTTGCACGCGGCGCTGACCGGGGTGCGGCCGGCGTGGAATGCCTTTGCCAAGGTGACGCGTGGGGGGACCACGCTGGGGGAGCTGATTCGGAATCATCCTGTTGCGGCGCGGATGCTCGCCGGGCGGGAGTGAGGCTGGCGCCTCGTTCTCCGGCTGGGGTCCGCTTCGGCTGGGCCCTGTCTTTGCCGTGCCGGTCGCTGACTGGCCTCAGGCGCCGGCCGGGCTGTCTTCGGCTGGGCTCCGTCTCGACCGTGCCGGTCACTGACTGGCCTCGAACGCCGGCCGGGCTGTTGTGTGTGCCGGGCTCCGCCCCGACCTTCCGGCCGTGCCCCTGCGGGTCACCGATTGGCCTCAATCGCCGGCCGGGCTATGGGGTTCGCGGTTCCTCCGGTGCGTGGGTGGGGTGGGGCCGCGCCGGGGTACCTCCTCACAAACTGCAGGGTGCGGGGTCAATTGGAGCAAGGCGGCCGTGTGTGCAGTTTGCTGCGGGGGCACCCCGACACGACCCCACCCCACGGTCTCGTACGCGGCCGACCGCCGGTGGGGGAGTAGGGCCGGTCCTGTGTAGGTCGTGCTCGCGGTTCGGCTAGTTCTGGGGGGTTGGGTTGGCCAGGCCGTTTTCCCATGTCCAGGCGGCGATGCCGACGCGGTTGCGGGCTTTCAGTTTGGTCTGGATGTTGGCGATGTGGGTTTTGGCGGTGCCCGGGGAGATGGAGAGGGTCGTGCCGATCTCGGCGTTGGTGTGGCCCTGGGCGACCAGTCGGGCGATCTCGGTCTCCCGGGCGGTGAGAGGTGTGAGGCGTGTGGGGGGTGTGGGGGCCGAGGGGGTGAGGGTCTGGAGGAGGCGGACGGTGAGCTGGGGGCTGATGAGGATGTCGCCGGCCATGGCCGCTCTGACTCCCTCGATCAGCAGGCCGGGGCCGGAGCGCTTGAGCAGGAATCCGCAGGCGCCGTCGTGCAGTGCCGTGCGTACGTAGCTGTCGTGGTCGAAGGTGGTGACGACGAGGACGCGTATCGGGTCGGGCACCCCGGGGCCCGCGAGGCGGCGGGTGAGTTCGAGGCCGTCCACGCCCGGCATGCGGATGTCGGCCAGGACCAGGTCGGGGCGGAGAGTGCGGGCGAGGTCGACGGCGGTGAGGCCGTCCGCCGCCTCGCCGACCACGCTCATGTCGGGCTGCGAACCGAGGATCAGGCGGAAGCCACTGCGTACGTCCTCCTGGTCGTCGGCGATCAGGATGCGGGTCGGGCCGAGGTGCGTCGTCATGGCGTCTCTTCCGGGAGCGTGGCAGGCAGGACGGCGGTGAGCTGCCAGCCGCCGTCGCCGTGCGGCCAGGCCGAGAGAGTCCCGCCGAGGGCCTGGGCGTGTTCGGCGAGAGCGGGGAGGCCGAGGCCACCCCGGGAGGCGCGGCGGCGGGCCGGGGCGGAGCGGGCCTTGCCGTCATCGGTGCCCCGCAGCTCCACAGCGGTGGCCGTCGGGGTGAACGCGACGGTGACACGGGAGGCGTCGGGAGCGTGCCGGCGCACGTTGGTCAGCGCCTCGACGACGATGCGGTACGCGACGGAGCCCACCTCGCGGGAGAGCCCCGCAGAGACCTGGGGAGGCAGGTCCAGATGCGCCTCGGCCGCTCCCGCTGAAGTGAAGTCCTCTATCAGGGAGGAGAGTTGCGACACGCCGGGGAGCGGCTCGGTGGCAGGCGCCGCCTCCGGACCGTGCAGCATCTGGACCGTCCGGTCCATCGCGGCCAGGGCGTTCAGGCCCGCTTTCTCGATGCGTTCCAGCGCGAGGACCGCCTGAGAGGGATCGGTGGTGGCGACGAAGCGGGCCGCCTGAGCCTGGACGACGATCCCGCTGACGTCGTGGGCGACGAAGTCGTGCAGATCGCGGGAGAGCTGAAGGCGCTGGGCACTGCGGGCCTCGGCCACCGCGCTCCGGTGACGCCGTTCCTGGCGGCGGGGGTAGGCGCCGGCCCCCACCGCGGCGACCGCGGGAAGCAGCCAGAAGGTGGCGATGCCGACGGCTTCCGGAAAGGACTCACCCGCGACCAGCGGCAGCGGCCACAAGGCGACCGCGAGAGCCATCAGCGGCACGGCGACCACGCGTTCCCGCAGAGGCGACCACCGGCTGACCACGCCCAGGAGAACCAGCAGAACGGCGACCTCCGCCAACTTCCAGCCGCCCCCTGAACCCGCTGTCGGCAGGACGAAGCTGGTCACCAGCGAGAGCACCGCGCAGAACATGGCCGGGCGCGCGAGACCCCCCAGCCGCTGACGAACCGTGTCACGCGGACGCGCAACCACCCACACCACCATGACCACAGCCGCGACCAACGGCAGCGCCCCCAACACCCCGACAACCAGGCCGACTGACTCTCCTGCTTCCCCTGACTCCCCCATGGTGAGCAGCGTACGGGCGGACGACACGGCCGCACTCTCTGCCGAACGGCAGAGAAGAGCCCCCAGCAACGTGATCTCTCTGCCGACCGGCGGATGGGCCCGAAAGGACTCCAGCGGCGAGCCTTGACCCGTTCAACCGACCATCGCCACTCAAACACCCACCGCAGCACAGGAGTTCGTCATGCGCATCACCACGATCGGCGCCACCGCGACAGCCGTCGCCGTCCTCGCGAGTCCGATCACCTCCACTCCCGCTCCCGTTCTCGCAGTCCCCGCCGCGTCCGTCGTAAGCAAGCCGGCGAAGGCCGCGAGCGTGCACGGGGAGGCGCGCATCTCCTACATCGAGTCGATCCACGACGACATCCGCTTCACCATCCACGCCGAACAGACGCCGTTCACCCGGCCGATGCCCCCCACGGCCCCCGAGGGCCTGTCCACGGACGCCCGGGGCACGCTCAAGTTCTCCCACTCGCGCGGCGAGGTCACGGGATGGGCGGAGGCCACGGTGGACTGCCTGGTCACCAGCGGCCGGACGGCGACCCTGACCGCGGTCGTGACCAAGTCGAACGTCGAAGAACCCGGCGCGCGGCTGGGCATCAGCGTCCAGCAGGGCGGCAAGGGCGAGCCCGACCGCCTCGGCTTCTCCTGGGGAGTGGTGAACGTCGAGGCGGAGAACGTCGACGAGAACGGCCAACTCGTCAGGCCGCAAGCCGGTTCATGCATAGCCCCCGCACCGTTCACGACCGTGATCAAGGGCGGCTACAAGGTGGTCCACGCAGAGATCACCAAGTCCCCGACACAGCCCGAGCCGGCGCCCCACCACAGCTGACACCCCAACGAGGGCGGGGACGGGTCGGGGTGCCCCCGCAGCAAACTGCACACACGGCCGCCTTGAAGCGACTGACCCCGCACCCTGCAGTTTGTGAGGAGGTACCCCGGCCCGGCCCCGCCCGACCCACGGGGGGAACGACCGCGACCCTCACAGCCCGGCCGGCGTTTGAGGCCATCAATGACCGGCACGGGCAAGACCGGCAGACGGCCAAAGACACCCCAGCCCCCCCGGGACCCGGCCGGAACCCCCGGCCACCCCGACTCAAGCCCGGGCGGCCCCCCGGGCCCCCCATCCCACAAAAGCAGCCACCCCAGCCAGCACAGCCACACTGACCAACGCCAACGGCAACGACCCCCACTCCGCCATGAACCCGATGGCCGGCGGCCCCAGCAGCATCCCGCCGTACCCCAGGGTAGAGGCGGCCGCCACCCCACTGGGCCCGGTCAGCGCCCCGGCCCGCTCGATCGCCACCGGAAAGAGATTGGCCAGCCCGAGCCCGGTCACCGCGAACCCGAGCAACGCGACCCAGAGCGAGGGCGCGAGCGCCCCGAAGAGCATGCCGACCCCCGCCACGATCCCCCCACCGACCAGCGTGGCGGTGCGCCCCACCCGTTCGAGCAGCGCCGTCCCGCTGAGCCTCCCCACCGTCATCGCCAGCGCGAACACCGCGTACCCGGCGGCAGCCACCCCCGGCCGGGCGGCCAGATCCTCCTGGAGGTGAAGGGCACCCCAGTCGGCCAGCGCCCCCTCGCCGTAGGCGGTGCAGAAGGCGATGAGCCCGAAGACGGCGACCAGCGTGCGGGCCCGCCCGGCGAGCGGCGCCGCCGACGCCCCCTCGGCGGGCTCGGGCCGTACGGGGGCGGGCATCGGCTGCCGGAGCAGCACGGGCGCGGTGGCGAGGGTGACCAGCAGGGTGACGACGCCGAGCAGCAGCAGGTGCCAGGTGGGCGACAGATACCCGGCCACGATCCCGCCGAGCCCCGCACCGACCATCCCGCCGAGGCTGAAGGCGGCGTGGAAGGTGGGCATGACGGGGCGTCCGAGGGCGGCGACCACGTCGACGGCGGCGCTGTTCATCGCGACGTTGATCCCGCCGTAGGCCGCGCCGAAGACGAGGAGGACCAGGCCGAGGGCGAGCGCGGAGTGGGTGAGGGGTGGCAGCGTCACCCCGAGGGCGAGCAGCAGCGCGCCGGCGACGGTGACGGGCCGGCTGCCGTACCGCCGGCAGAGCCGCCCGGTCAGCGTCATCGTCACCACCGCGCCCGCGGAGACGCCGAGCAGCGCCAGGCCGAGGTCGCTCGCCGACGCCTGGGTCTGTTCCTTGATGGCGGGGATGCGGACGACCCACCCGGCGAAGACGAAGCCGTCGAGGGCGAAGAAGACGGTGAGGGCCCGGCGGAGGACCGAGAGGGAGGAGCGGGACGAGGAGGGTGAGGAGGCGCTGCGCGGGGTGGACCCTGGTTTGTTTATGAGCGGCACAAAGTCAGGGTACGGGGTCGGGAGAGCTGGGCACAATCGGTGGGACAGCGCTGTCCCGGCCCGGTTCGGCGGCTCCTCGGGCGGGTGCCGCAGGCCGGTCGCGAGGCGCGGGCCTGTGCGAGCATTCCGGTATGGCCGCGCTCATCCCCCGTTCCCGCACCACGCCCGCCCCGGGCGCCGTGCACGTACCGGAGTGGCTGCCTGAGGAGCGGCAGCGGGAGCTGGTCGAGGCGTGCCGCGGGTGGGCGAGGGGACCGGTGCCGATGCGCCGCACCGAGCTGCCCGGGGGCGGGGTGATGTCGGTGCAGAGTGTCAGCCTCGGGTGGCACTGGAGCCCGTACCGGTACACGCGCAGGGCCGGGGACGTGAACGGCGCGCCGGTCGCGCCGCTGCCGGAGTGGCTGGCGGAGCTGGGGCGGCGGGCCGTCGCCGACGCGTACCAGGACGAGGCGGCGGGGCGGGCCTACCGGCCGGACGTCGCGCTGGTCAACTTCTACGGGACGGGCGCCACCATGGGGATGCACCAGGACAAGGACGAGCGGTCCGACGCGCCCGTCGTCTCGCTCAGCGTCGGCGACGCCTGCCTCTTCCGGCTCGGCAACACCGAGGGGCGCGGCAGGCCGTGGCAGGACCTCCGGCTGGAGAGCGGGGACCTGCTGGTCTTCGGCGGACCGTCCCGCTTCGCGTACCACGGGGTGCCCAAGGTGTACCCCGGCACCGCCGAGCCCTCCGTCGGCCCCGCCACCGGCCGCCTCAACCTCACCCTCAGGGAGACCGGCCTGCCCGGCTGAACCCCGGCGGCGGGCACGGGAGCGGCCCCCGGACATGGGAGACTCGCCGTCATGAACGGCAAGTCGGCGCCCCGCACGCTCGGCGGCACACTCCCACGGACCCGGCTCGAAAGAGGGCGCGGCGCGCTCGGCCCCGCCCTGGAACTCGTCCGCACCGGCCGCGCCCCCACCCGGGCCGTCCTCACCTCGGAACTCGGCGTCACCCGCGCCACCGCCGGGGTCGTCGCCGCCGAACTCGCCACGCTGGGCCTCATCCGCGTCGACGCCCGCCCCACCGCCGAGGGCTCCCAGGGGCGCCCCTCGCACCGCCTCTCCGTCGACCCGGAGGGCCCGGTCGTCCTCGCCGCGCAGGTGCACTCCGACGGCTTCCGGGCCGCCCTGGTCGGCCTCGGCGGGCAGATCGTCGCCACCACCCCCGGCTGCGAGACCGTCGGCGCCGACCCGGCCGAGGTGATCGGCGCCGTGGTGGACGCCGGGGCGGGGCTGCTCGCCGAGACCGGGCGGCGCTGCGTGGGCGCCGGGCTGGCGGTCCCCTCGGCCGTCGCCGAGCCCGACGGCACCGCCCTCAACCCGCTCCACCTCGCCTGGCCGCCCGGCGCCCCGGTCCGCGAGATCTTCCGCCGGTGCGTGGCCGGGGCCGGGGTGCCGGGACCGGCCTTCGCCGCCAACGACGTCAACCTCGCCGCCCTCGCCGAGCACCGCCACGGCGCCGGTCGCGGCGCCCGCGACCTGCTCTGCGTGGCCACCGGGCACCGGGGCGTGGGCGGCGCGCTGGTGCTCGACGGGCGCCTGCACAGTGGCAGTTCGGGCCTGGCCCTGGAGGTCGGCCATCTCACCGTCGACCCCGACGGCCGCCCCTGCCACTGCGGCGGCCGGGGCTGCCTCGACGTCGAGACCGACCCGCTGGCCTTCCTCGCCGCCGCCGGGCACCGGCCGGGCCCCCAGGGTTCCCTGCTCCAGCAGGCCCGCGACCTGATCGCGGCCCGCCCCGACGACCCGGCGGTCCGCGAGGCCGTCACCGTCCTCGTCGACCGCCTCGGCTTCGGCCTGGCCGGGCTGGTCAACATCCTCAACCCGGACCGGGTCATCCTCGGCGGGCTCCACCGCACCCTGCTGGAGGCCGACCCCGAGCGGCTGCGGGCCGTCGTCGCCGACCGCAGCCTGTGGGGGCGCAGCGGCAGCGTGCCGATCCTCTCCTGCACCCTCGACCACAACAGCCTCGTCGGCGCCGCCGAGCTGGCCTGGCAGCCGGTGCTGGACGACCCGCTGGCGGCCCTCGCCGTCGTCTGAGCGTCACCGTCCGGGCACCGGCGGCGGAAGAACGGCCCCGCGGGCCCCTCGGGGAAGGGGCCTGCGGGGCCGTCCGTTCACCGCGGGGTCAGCCGGCGAAGGCCGACCGGGCGGGAGCGGAGGGGCCGGCGGCGAGGCCGGGGAGGGCGCTGTCCAGGGCTGCCGGGGGGAACGGGCCGGGCGTCGTCGCGCCGTACAGGGCCGCGCCGCCCGGCTCGGCCGGGACGGGGCCGGGGGCGGGCAGGGTGAACCACACGACTTTCCCGCTGGTCTCCCAGGGGCGTACGCCCCAGCACTCACTGACGGCGGCGACCAGGGCCAGGCCGCGCCCGCAGGTGGCGTCCATGGTGGCGTCCCGGACCACCGGCAGCCGGGGGTCACGGTCGCGGACGGAGACGGTGAGGCGGTCGAGCAGGAGTTCCAGCCGCACCGTGCAGCGCTTGTCCGGTCCCGCGTGCCGGTGGACGTTGGTGAGCAGCTCGGTCACGCCGAGTGCGGCTCGGTCGACGAGCGGATCGAGATGCCAGTAGCGCAGCTGCGCCGAGACGATTCTGCGTACCTGGCCTATCCGGGGCGGCAGGGCCTGGAGCTCCACCGCGCACTGCCTGGTCGGCTGGCTGATCACGGTTGCGACTCCCCGAATTGAGTCCGGCAAAGACGGCGTTCGGATGTCGGCGGCGACCGCACCCGGCCGCTGCCTGCTCAGGGGGCCGGCGGCTGGTTCTCAGCGTGATCGCCGGTAAACCCAGGGTGATGTGTGACCAGAGTGACGCAGGGGACCGGGGCCTGCAACTCGCAAGCCCCCGGACGGCGGTGGCACTCCGTGCCCGCTCGCGCGCCGGTGCGCGCCCCCGGCGGACCGGTCGGCCGCTCAGCCCACCCCCCGGGCCTGGCCGACGGCTTCGCGGAGTCTGCGGACCGGCGACACGTGCGGCGCGGAGGCGGCCGCGGCGGGACCCCCGAGGCGCAGCCGGTACCGGGTGTCGTTGAAGGCGATCACCGCCTGGTCGTCGGAGCCGAACCAGGGGCGCTCCACACGCACTTCACGGGCCGGGGCGCTGTCGATGACCCGGCCGCAGCTGGTGAGCAGCGCGAGCCTGCCGTCCGCGACCCGGACCTGGCCGGCCCGTGTCAGCGAACGCAGCCGCCGCATGATGCCCACCCCCGTGGCCGAGAACTCCGACTTGCCCATGACGTCTCACCCCTCCAGCCCCTGGAGCCCTTCGACAGTGCCCCCCGGCGGTACGGACACCGGGACCGCACCGGGCGGAACACCACGTCCCGCCGAGTGCAGTCTGCCCAACCAGAGGGCGGCGTACCACCTCTCACGGGGGCAGCACGGGGGCGCGCCCCCCTGCCCGGCATGCGCCCCCACCGCCGGGTGAAACGCCCGCCCCAGCAGTCCCTTTGAGCGCCTCAAAGAGGTGTTTATGCAGGTGAGAAGGGTGAGGCGGGTGTCTATGATCGAGGCGTCCGCCGGCCTCGACGGCCGGGTCCCGAGCGTGAGGAGTCCGCGGTGACCACCCCCCAGCACGAGCAGGCCGCTGCCTGCCCCCTGCCCACCGCCGACGTCGACCGCAGCGACCCCGGTTACCGAGAGTGGCTGAAGGAGGCGGTCCGCAAGGTCCAGGCCGACGCCAACCGCTCGGCCGACACCCACCTCCTACGGTTCCCGCTGCCCGAGGAATGGGGCGTCGACCTGTACCTCAAGGACGAATCGACCCACCCGACCGGCTCGCTCAAGCACCGGCTGGCCCGCTCCCTCTTCCTCTACGGCCTGTGCAACGGCTGGATCCGCCCCTCACGCCCCGTCATCGAGGCGTCCAGCGGCTCCACCGCCGTCTCGGAGGCGTACTTCGCCCAGCTCATCGGCGTCCCCTTCATCGCCGTGATGCCCCGCACGACCAGCCCGGAGAAGTGCCGGCTGATCGAATTCCACGGCGGCCGCTGCCACTTCGTGGACGACCCGCGCACCATGTACGAGGAGTCGGCCCGCCTCGCGGCGGAGACCGGCGGCCACTACATGGACCAGTTCACCTACGCCGAGCGGGCCACCGACTGGCGCGGCAACAACAACATCGCCGAGAGCATCTACCAGCAGATGCGCCGGGAACGCCACCCCGAACCCGCCTGGGTGGTGGCCACCGCGGGCACCGGCGGCACCTCCGCGACCATCGCCCGGTACGTGCACTACATGCAGTACGACACCCGGGTCTGCGTCGCGGACCCGGAGAACTCCTGCTTCTTCGACGGCTGGCGGCTCGGCGATCCGGCGGTGCACTGCGACAGCGGCTCGCGGATCGAGGGCATCGGCCGCCCCCGCATGGAACCGAGCTTCCTGCCCGGCGCCATCGACCGGATGATGAAGGTCCCCGACGCCGCCAGCGTCGCCACCGTGCGGATGCTGGAGGGAGCCATCGGCCGCCGCGCCGGGGGCTCCACCGGGACCGGACTGTGGAGCGCGCTGCGCATCGTCGCCGAGATGCGCGCCGAGGGGCGCACGGGCAGCGTCGTCACGCTTCTCTGCGACCCCGGTGACCGCTACCTCGACAAGTACTACTCCGACACCTGGCTCGCCGAGCAGGGCCTGGACATCACGCCCTACGCCCGCACCCTCGACGCCTTCCTCGCCACCGGGCGCCGGCCCGCCTGACCGGGCCCCGGTCAGCCCTGCGGCCCGGCCACCACCAGCAGCCGCAGCCGCTCGGCGACCTCGGCGCGGGCCTCCTCGTCCAGCCCCTCGTCCGTCACCAGCGTGTCGACCTCGTCCAGCGTCGCGAAGGAACTCAGCCCCACCGTGCCCCACTTGGTGTGGTCGGCGACCACCACGACCCGGCGCGCCGAGCGGACCAGGCAGCGGTTGGTCTCGGCCTCCGCGAGGTTGGGCGTGGACAGGCCGGCCTCCGGCGCTATGCCGTGCACGCCGATGAAGAGCACGTCGACGTGGAGCGAGCGGATCGCCTGGTCCGCGACCGGCCCGACCAGCGAGTCCGAGGGGGTGCGCACCCCGCCCGTCAGCACCACCGCCGCCTGCCGCTCGGCCCCCGGCTGCGCCGCGTGGAAGACGTCGGCGACCCGCACCGAGTTGGTCACCACCGTCAGGTCCGCCACCCCGGTCAGCCGCTTGGCCAGCGCGTACGTGGTGGTGCCGCCGGAGAGGGCGATGGCGGTGCCCGGCGAGACCAGCGCCGCCGCCTCCCGGGCGATCGACTCCTTGGCGTCCGGCTCCAGCCCCGACTTGGCCTCGAACCCCGGCTCGTGGGCGCTGGCGTCGGCGGGCGGCACCGCGCCGCCGTGCACCTTCTCCAGCACACCCTGGCGGGCCAGCACGTCCAGGTCGCGACGGACCGTCATGTCCGAGACGCCCAGCCGGCGCGTCAGCTCGTTGACCCGGACGCCGCCCCGCCGGCGCACCTCGTCGGCGATCAGCGCACGGCGCTGCTCCGCGAGGAGACTCTGCTGCTCGCCCACCCGTCGCTCCGTCCTCCCGGTCCGGCGGCGGCCGTCCCGGCTCCGCCCTGAGCGCGCTCATCCTCCCACGCGCCCCGGAAACACCCTCCCGGACCCCGGCACGACTGGAGCATGACAAGGAGATTCGGTGACGGGAGGTGTAAGGACGGCCCCCGGCGGAGATCCTTCTTCCGCGCCGGTGCGACCACCTGCCGCGATCCCGGTACCGACCGCCCCGACCTGGGCCGTCCACCCGCGGCGACCGGCGCCCGGACTCACGGGGGAACAGTGCACCAGGACCAGCCCGCACCGCAGCCGGCCACGCCCGCGCCCGACGCCCCGCCGCCCGTCCCCGGCGGACCCTCGCCCAGCGGCGGCATCGCCGAGGACACCGCCCTCGAACTCCTCGTCCACGGCGTCGGCGGCAGCACCCCCGCCGAGATGCTCGACGACCCGTGCACCGTCCGGGTCAGCGGCGACCAGACCGCCGCCGTCCACCGCCGCGCCCAGGACGCCGACGCCGAACAGCGCCCCGAGGACTACCGCGGCAAGCCCGTCCCCGAGGCGTACGTCTGGTCCAACCTCACCAGCGGCAACGGCACCCGCGCCCTCTGGCTGCTCCTGCTGCCCTTCATGGTGGTCAACCTCGCCCACTGGATGCGCCCCTCCACCACCGGCCGCCGCACCGCCGTCCGCCTCTACGGGCTGCTGGCGCGCCTGGTCGCCCTCAGCCTCACCGTGCTGCTCACCGCCGCCGCCTGCGAGGTCGCCCTCGACCTCGTCGCCTGGCAGTGCGCCGGCACCGCGAGCTGCTCCGGCGAACGGGCCTGGCTCGGCTTCCTCGCCACCGACGCCCAGGGCAGCGGCGGCTGGTGGTCCCAGCCCGGCCGCCGCCTCGCGCTGGCCGCCCTCGTCCCCGGCGCCCTCACCGCCCTGCTCTGGTACCTCTCCCACCGCACCTGGCGCAGCTACGAGTCGCAGCAGCCGCTGCCCGCCGTCGACCGGGCCGAGCAGGAGGCCGAGGAGAACGCCCCGCACGCCGCCCTCGGCCGCCCCGGCTTCTGGTACGGCCGCCGCCTGGGGGCCCGGCTGCGCGCCGCCCACACCTCGGCCGGACTCCTCACCGTCGGCGCCGCCGTCGCCGGACCCGCCGCCGAACACGACCGGCTGCCCGGCGGCCCGGCGCTGCTCGGTACCGTCGGCTCCGCCCTCCAAGCCGCCCTGCTGGTCAGCGCCGTCGCCGTGGTCTGGGTCGTCTCCCGGCGCGGCCGGGCCGAGAGCCGCCTCGACGAACACCTCGACCGGCTGGTGCGCGTCCTGCCCCTGACCGCCCTCGCCCTTACCCTGCTCAGCCTCGGCTACGCCGCCTGGTCCCGGCCCGGCTGGCAGTCGGCCGGACGGCTGCCGGGCGACGAGACCTTCGGCACGCTCGTCCTCGCCCAGGGCGTCCTGGTCGTCGCGCTCGCCGCCACCGCCCGCCGCCTGCACGCCACCACCCCGGAGCGCCGCACCGTCCTCAAGGGGCTCGGCGGCCCCGCCGTCGCGATGCTCGCCTGCGCGCTCGGCGGCGTGATGTCCGGCGGCGTCGCCCAGCGCGTCGCCGACTGGCTCGACAACGGCTCCACGCCCGGCGCCCCCGGCGGCCCCATCCCCGGCCCGCCCGTCCTGCTCTCCTGGCAGGCATCCGTCCTCCCGCCGCTCCTCGTCATCCTCCTCGCCGTCCTCGTCTGGTACGCGGTCCGCACCCACCGCCACGCCCGCCGCGAGGAGGCCCAGGTCGCCGCCGACTACCCGGGCGAGCCCCTCGACGCCACCCGCACCGCCAGGATCGCCTCGGCCCGCGCCATGGCCGCCCTCACCGACCGGGCGCCGGTCGTCGTCGGCGTAGTCTCCTCGGTCACCCTGCTGCTCGGCGCCGGGGCCCTGCTGGGCGCCTGGACCACCGGGCGCGTCCCCGGCGAGGCCGCCCGCGAGCTGCCCGCCGTGGTCAGCGGCGCCGCCGCCACCGCGCAGGCCCTCGGCTCCTGGCTGATCGGCTTCGGCTTCCTGCTCTTCGTCACCTGGGGGCGGCGTGCCTACCGCGATCCGGCCGCCCGCCGCACCATAGGGATCCTCTGGGACGTGGGCACCTTCTGGCCGCGCGCCGCCCACCCCTTCGCCCCGCCCTGCTACGCCGAGCGCTCCGTCCCCGACCTGACCTGGCGGATCGCCTCCTGGACCCGGGAGACCGGCGGCCGGGTCGTCCTCTCCGGCCACTCCCAGGGCAGCGTGCTGGCCGCCGCGGCCGCCTGGCAGCTGCGCCCCTCGGCCCGTCGCCGGGTCGCCCTGCTCACCTACGGCTCACCGCTGGAGCGGCTCTACGGCCGCTGGTTCCCGGCCCACTTCGGCCCGGTCGCGCTGACCACCCTGCACGGTGAGGTCGACTGCTGGCGCAACCTGTGGCGGCTCACCGACCCCATCGGCGGCCCCGTCCGGGTCGGCACCGAGGGCCGGCCCGAGGTGGACCGCCCGCCGCTCGCCGACCCGCTCGCCCACGGCCGCACCGCAGCCCACCCGCTCCCGGCGCCGATCCTCGGCCACTCCGACTACCAGGCCGACCCGGCCTTCGCCGAGGAGCGGGCCCGCCTGCTCGCCCGGCTGGAGGAGCCCGCCGCCGCCCTGCCCAAGCAGCTGAACGCGGCCGAGGGGCAGCCCGCTCAGGGCAGGGCGGGCAGGTCCTCCGGGTAGAGCAGGGTCAGCTCCTCGGTGCCCGGCGCCGAGAGCTGGGCCACCCGCCCGGCGTGCCGCTCCACCATCGCCTCGAAGGTCTGCCGGGCGGTCCGGCCGTTGCCGAAGGCCGGACCCTTCGGCAGCGCCGTGAAGTACTTGTGCAGCGCCTCGCCGGTGCCGGGGCCGAGCCGGTACTCGTGCTCGTCGGCCTGCTGCTCCACGATCCGCAGCAGCTCGTCGGGGTCGTAGTCGGAGAAGGTGATGGTCCGTGAGAAGCGCGAGGCGACGCCGGGGTTGACGGAGAGGAACCGCTCCATCTCGGTGGTGTACCCGGCGACGATCACCACGACCGCCTCCCGGTGGTCCTCCATCAGCTTCACCAGGGTGTCGATCGCCTCCCGGCCGAAGTCCCGGCCGGAGTCCTCGGGCGAGAGCGCGTACGCCTCGTCGATGAACAGGACCCCGCCGCGCGCCCGGTCGAACGCCTCCTGGGTGCGGATCGCGGTCGAGCCGATGTGCTCGCCGACCAGGTCGACCCGGGAGACCTCGACCAGGTGGCCCCGGTCGAGCACGCCGAGGGCGGCGAGGATCTCCCCGTAGAGGCGCGCCACGGTGGTCTTGCCGGTGCCGGGGGAGCCGGTGAAGACCAGGTGGCGGCGGACCGAGGCGGCCTTGAGTCCGGCCTCCTGACGGCGCCGGCCGACCTCGATCATGTCGGTGAGCGCCCGCACCTCCCGCTTCACGCTTGCGAGGCCGACCAGCGCGTCGAGGTCGGCGAGGACGGTGTCGGCCGGGCGGGTCTCGGGGGCGGGCTCGGGGGCGGCCTCGGGCGCCGCGGGGGTCGTGGAGCGCGGGGAGGGGACGCCGCCCAGCAGGCCGGCGGTCTGGGTGGCCGGCGCCGGGGGAGCGGTGGCCGCCGCGGGGGAGCCCAGCTGGGTGGACTCGTCGCTGGAGCACTCCTCCACCACGGCCCCCTCGCCGTCGGCGCCGGCCTGCGCGAACTCGAAGCCGCCCCGGGCGCACCGCTCGGTACGGCACTTGCGCAGGGTGCTGCGGCAGCCGTCGATGATGTGGAAGCCGTATCCCTCACTGCCCGTCACCCGGCAGCCCTGGAAGGTGCCGCGGCCGCCGGCCGAGACGTAGAACCCGGCCTCCGTCGGGGAGGTGACGGTGGTCCGTTCGATCAGGGGGTCGGCGCCCTTGGTGACGATGACACCGGTCTGGGCCGCGTCGATGGTGCAGTTGGCGAGGGTGCCGCCGCTGCCGTGGTCGCGGAACCAGGCGCCCCGGCCCGCGCCGCTGATCCGGCAGTCGTCCAGCTCGGCGGTGGCGCCGCCGCTCACCGACACCGCGATGTTGCGCACCTGGGAGAGGTCGCTGTCGACCACGTCGGCGCGTGAGCCCCGGTCCAGCACACAGAGGGCGTCCGGCACGTCGTGGACCCGGCAGCCCTCCAGCACGGCGGTGGCGCCGTCGCTGACCCAGACGGCCGGGTAGTCGCCGGTGCCGTCGTGGATCTCGCACCGGTGGGCGTCGACCCGTGTCCCCGGGTCCCACACCGACAGGCCGTTGCGCCCGAACCGGGCCACCTCCGAGCGGGTCAGCGTCAGCACCGAACGCGAGCGCAGGTCCACCGCGTTCTCCGGCACGTCGTGGACGCGGCAGTCCGCCAGGGTCAGCACGGCGTCGGTGTCCAGCGTGACGCCGTTGCCGGTGACCCGGTGGACCGCGCAGTCGGTGAGGACCGCCGCCGCCCGGGAGGCTATCTGCACCCCGGAGCCGTTGATCTCGTAGATCTCGCAGCCCAGCGCCTCCAGGCTGGAGTGGTCGCCGGTGACCGAGAGGCCCGCGCCGGCCGCGTGGTGCACCCGGCAACGGTCCAGTCTCGGCCGTCCGCCGCCGCGCACCGCGACCCCGGACTGGCCCGCCGCGATCACCTCGCACTCCTCGAAGATGCCTCCGCCGCCGTCCACCACGGCGATGCCGACCCCGGCCGGGTTGTCGACGGTGCAGGCGCGGACGGTGGGCCGCCCGCCTCCCCGGACCTCTATCCCGGCGGCGGACCGCGTGACGATCCGCAGGCCCGTCAGTTCCGGCGTGCCGTCCTCGACCAGGACCGCCGGCACCGCCGCGTCCTGCCCCTCGATGTGCAGCCCCTGGACCTGCGCGGAGGCCCGCACCGCCAACGGGACCCCCTCCGGCGGCGCGATCCGCACCGACCCGGCCGCCCCCTCCTGCCCGAGCAGTGTCACCGCCCGGTCCACCACGAGGTTCTCCCGGTACGTGCCCGGGGCGACGGTCAGGATGTCACCGTCGGCCGCGGCCTCCAGGGCGGCGGTGAGGGAGGCGTATTCGCCCGTGCGGCGCCGCCACCGCGAAGTACCGGTGTGCGTCACCTGGACCGTGCCCTGTGCCATGGTGTTGTTGTGCCCCCACCTCGTGTACCCGGGTCCTGCGTACTGTCGCCGGACGAGCCCGGCCGGTCCACCGTAGCGCGCGCCGGATGGGGGAGTTGACCGGTCCGGGGTCGCGGTGCGCGACGGTCAGCTTCCGGTGCCGGTTCTGCCCCAGTCGGGCCCGACCCGCTCCCACTCCCGGTCCCAACAGGCGTACCGGAAGCGGACGATGCGCCATCGCGCGCCCCGGCGCACGCCTTCGACGAGGACGCCCCACGCGGTCGCCGCCCCGATCCCGGCCAGCCAGGCGTGGGTCTGCGCCATCATCGGCGGCATCGGCGGCCGGGCGGGAGAGCCCCGCAGGTCCGTCCAGATCCGGAACCGGTCGCCGGGAGCCTCCGAACCGGGCGGCGCGACGATCTTGCCGGTGCGGGCCGTGCCGTCGGGGGCGGTCCAGTGGGCGACCACCCGGATCCGGGTGTGCGGGGCCTGGGCCGTCTCGGGATCGGCGTCGTAGACGGGCCGGCCGAGCGGACGGTCGACCGTGGCGACCGTCTGCCGGCGCTGCGCCCGTTCGGCGGCGGCCGTCTCCAGCAGGGCGTGCTCGGTGGCCGAGCCGACGCTCAGTGCCACCCAGGGGGCGCCGGCCAGCAGGAGCACGCCGCAGAGCAGCGCGAGCCACGCCTCGACGCGGTCGGTCCGGCGGTAGAGCGGATTGCGGCGCCAGCGCCACAGCCCGGGAATCGTCCGCATCGCACCCCCTCTCGGTCACGTCCGGCCGTACGGTCCGCCGTGCGGGGACGGCTGCCCGGGCCGGGCGGGATCACTCCGCGGGAACCTCAACGAGTCCCGGCGGTCGCGGACACCGCTGCCACGGGCCGCCGCGCGAGGACGGTGACCGGGTCCCCCGCGCGGACCGTGCCGGTCGATTCGGGGATCAGATTCTGCCCGAAGACGAGCTGGGAACCGAAACGGCGGTGGCGCGAGAGCGTCCGCAGCGGTTCCCTGCC
The DNA here is from genome assembly GCF_000719955.1 of Streptomyces albidoflavus. Lineage (GTDB taxonomy): Bacteria > Actinomycetota > Actinomycetes > Streptomycetales > Streptomycetaceae > Streptomyces > Streptomyces albidoflavus. The sequence continues at coordinate 290,491 of NZ_JOII01000004.1, read as the reverse complement.
GCGCTCGGCGGTGCGCTGGTCGGTGGTGGTCACCACGCACCGCCCGCACATCTTGGCGACCTTGAAGGTGACCTCGCCGACCGCGACACGCGCCCACGCGTCCTCGTCCCAGGCGCCGGTGCCGGAGACGACGAGGTTGGGCCGGAAGCGCTCCATCGGCAGCGGGCCCTCCACCGCGTGGTCGCCCCCGGCGATCAGCGCGTTGAGCGCGTCGAGCGAGCCGGTGGTGGTCACCAGCAGCGGATAGCCGTCGGCGAAGCTGACGGTCTCGCCGGGGGCCGCGAACTCCTGGTCCACGAGGCGGTCCCGCGCCGGGTCGGCGAGGTGGACCAGCCGGACCTCCCTGCCGAGGAAGGAGCTGACGCCGGCGCTCGCCGCCGCGTCCCCGAGGACGGCGCGGACCTTGTCCTTCCAGATCTCCACGGTGGCGGCCGGCGCACCGGGACCGGGCACGGGCACCTCCCACGGGTCCTGGCCGGGCAGGGCCAGCCTCAGGCCGCCACCGGGCAGCGGCGTGACGGAGATCAGCGCCAGGGTGGGGAAGCCGCGCTGGGTGATGAACCGGTCCTCCGCGTCGACCAGCATCCAGCGCCGGTCACCGGCCAGCCCCCACGGCTCGACGGTGGCCTCCGGCAGCGTGAGACCGCGGGTCCCCTTGACGGGGTAGACGTGGAGCGAGGTCAGCTCGGCGTTCGGCATGGGGCCATCCTGCCACCCGCCCGCCGAGCCGTACCTCCCGTTTCGTCCGTCGCCCACCTCGGGCGGAACCACCGGTCAGTAGCCGCCTCGGTAGGGGCGGTTGTACGGGTCCTCGTACGGATGCTGCTGCTGCGGCGGGGCCGGGTTGGGCCGCGGAGCGGCCGGGCGCATCGCCTCGTACCCCGAGGGCTGGGCCGCAGGCCGCATCGCCTCGTACCCCGCCGGCGCGGGGCGCGGCTGCTGGGGCTGGTGGGGCGGCTGCGGCTGGGCGTAGGGCTGCGCGGGCTGGTAGCCGCGCGGGGGCGCCTGCTGCTGCGGGATGTACGGAGCCGGCGCCTGCTGGAAGGCGGGGGCCGGGGCCTGCGCCTGCTGCGGGTACCCGTACGCGGCGGGCTGCGGCGACGGGGCGGCCGGGAGCGCGGGGAGCGAGGAGGGCAGTGCGGGGAGCGAGGAGCCCGTGTCGTACATCGAGGGGACCCGGATCGGGGCGATCTGCGGTGTGCCCCGCTCCGCCACGAGCGAGTCGTAGATCGGGGTGTCCGGGAAGGATGGCGCGGAATAGTAGCCGCTGCCGTAGCTGGCGCGGGGGGAGGTCATGGCACCTAAGTTAAGCCCACGATGCGGTCATTGGGGAGACCGATAAGAGGGTTGTTTTCCGGTCCGGGGGCCACGCGGCCTCACCGATGTGGGTGAACATGCCGAAATCATGTCAACTCTCGGGTTTCGATGAGGTAAGAAAATCCGCCTCCAGGAGGAGGTGACGTGCCGTCTGCCAGTGATCTTTCCCCGGAAGGGCTGCTTCCGGGCGGCCGGAGGCCCTCCGTCCCCTTCGGTGCCGGACGGCTTCGGGACAACTCGCCCGCACCGGGCCTACGGTGGGCGTGATCACACGACGCAGCGACGGACGGGGAGGGCGGCATGGCAGGGGTGATGTCCAAGGGGGCCAACACACCGGTCCCGCAGGCGCCGGTCCGTCTCCGGCTGCACTGGCGGCACGGCGCGGGGGTGCCCGACGCCCGGACCGCCGCCCTCCTGGTCACGGAGGACGGCCGCGTGGCGCCCGACGGCGTGGTCGGCGGCGACCGCCCCGTCCCCGGCGGCGCGGTCCGCCACGAGGGCCGAACCGTCACCGGCGGACGCACCGCCGAGACCCTCCACGTCGACCTGCCCGCCGTCCCCGACCGGGTCGAGCGGGTCGTCCTCCTCGCCCTGGTCGCCGACGGCACCTTCGGCGCGGTGCCCGGGCTCGACGTCACCGTGACCGACGCCGCCGGCGACCACGAACTGGCCCGTTACGAGAGCCGCGACACCACCACGGAGACCGCCTTCCTCGCGGGTGAGCTGTACCGGCGGCAGGGCGGCTGGAAGTTCCGCGCCGTCGGCCAGGGATACGCGGGCGGCGCCGCCGAACTGGCCGCCGCCCACGGCCTGTCCCCGGGCCTCCTCCCCGCGCCCCGCACCCCGGCCGCACCAGCGCCCGCCCGCCCCGCCGCCGTCACCCTCACCAAGGCGGCCCCCTCCGTCTCCCTCGCCAAGCAGGGCGCCACCACCGGCGCGCTCCACGTCAACCTCAACTGGCAGGCCCCGCCCGCCCCGCGCGGCCGGTTCGCCCGCAACGCCGCCCCGCAGGCCCCGCTCGACCTCGACCTCGGCGCCCTGTACGAACTGGCCGACGGCACCAAGGGCGTCGTCCAGGCGCTCGGCAACGCCTTCGGCGACCTCGGCCGCCCGCCCTGGATCCACCTCGACGGCGACGACCGCACCGGCGCCGTCGCCGCCGGCGAGAACCTCACGGTCAACCTCGACCACACCCGCGACTTCCGCCGCGTCCTGGTCTTCGTCACCATCTACGAGGGCGCCGCCGACTTCTCCGGCCTGCACGCCACGGTGACCCTGCGCCCCCAGTACGGCGCCCCCGTCACCTTCTCGCTCGACGAGTGCGACGTCCCTTCCCCCGTCTGCGCCCTCGCCCTGCTCACCCAGGGACCGGACGGCCTCGTCGTCCGCCGCGAGGCGCGCTATCTGGTGCCCGGCCGCAGGTCCAGCCCGCAGCGCGCCCTCGACGAGGCGTACGGCTGGGGCCTGCGCTGGACGCCCGGGCGCAAATAGCCGCGGACCAGGCCCGCGGCGCCGGGCGGGGCGTTCCGCGTGCCCGCCCTCCGGCGGCGGCCCGCAGCAGGTCTCGGCTAGGGTGACCGGGTGAAGATCGCCCTCGTGGACTCAGGGATCGGCCTCCTGCCGGCCGCCGCCGCCGTGCGCCGGCTGCGCCCCGACGCCGATCTCGTCCTCTCCTCCGACCCCGACTCCATGCCCTGGGGTCCCCGCACGCCCGAGGACCTCAGCGCGCACGCCCTGGCCGTCGCCGAGGCCGCCGCGGAGCACGCCCCCGACGCCCTGGTCGTCGCCTGCAACACCGCGTCGGTGCACGCGCTGCCCGCCCTGCGCGAGCGCTTCGAGCCGGGGCTGCCCGTCATCGGCACCGTCCCCGCGATCAAGCCCGCGGCGGCCGCCGGCGGCCACGTCGCCATCTGGGCCACCCCCGCCACCACGGGCAGCCCCTACCAGCGCCGGCTCATCGCCGAGTTCTCCGGCTCCACCCCGGTGACCGAGGTGGCCTGCCCGGGCCTCGCCGACGCCGTGCAGTGGGACGACCCCACCGCCGTCGCCGCCGCCATCGCGGACGCCGCCGCCCGCACGCCGTCCACGGTCACCTCCGTCGTCCTCGGCTGCACCCACTACGAACTGGTCGGCGACGCCATCCGCACCGCCGTGGAGCACTCCGGCACCGGCCCGCTCACCCTGCACGGCTCGGCCCCCGCGGTCGCCGCCCAGGCCCTGCGCCGCCTCGGCGTCGCCCCCGACCCGGCCGCGCCCGCCACCGGCACCCTCACCGTGCTGCTCAACGGCCGCGCCGAGCCGCTGCCCGCCGCCGCCCTCAGCTACGAGCAGGGCCGCCTGCTGGCCCCCGTCGCCGCCGACCGCTGACGGACCGGGGCGGGTCCCTCGTACGCCCCGCGTGACCTGCCCCGGAACGCGAGCCTCCGTATGGTCGGCCGTATGAGGGAACCCGAGCCCGCCTCCCGGCCCGCCGACGACCCGCCGCACCTCCACGCGGCCGTCGAGACCTGGACGGGGCGCGCCTCCGGCCGCCTCCAGTGGCTGCTGGCGGTCGTGGGAATCGCCTGCCTCGCCCTCGGCGTCGAACTGGCCGTCGACTCCTCCTGGGCCTCTGGGATCACCCCGCTGGTGATGGCGGTGGTCGGCTGCATCGCCGCCGGGCTGCTCATCCTCTACGGCACCCTCGCCTTCGTCCACGTCGCCGTACGGGTCGACGACGACGCGCTGGAGGTGCGCTGCGGCCACCTCGGCTTCCCCCGCCGCCGCATCCTCCTGGGCACCGTCACCGCCGTCGACTACGCCCCGAGCGTCTGCCCGCGCCACTGGGGCGGCTGGGGGTACCGCTGGCGCCCGGAGCGGGGCATGGCCGTCGTCGTGCGGCGCGGCGAGGGCCTCGTCCTGCGCCTGGCCGACGGCCACAGCCTCACCGTCACCGTGGACGACGCCCGCTCCGCCGTACGCGCCATCCGCAGCCGCCTGCCCGAGACCGGCTCCTCCTACCAGGGGATGCCCGGCCACTCCTGAACCGGGCCGGACGACCGTCCGCCCGCCCCCGGCGCCCCGCGCGTCCTCGGTGACCGACAATGGGGCCATGAACAGTTCAGCCGGCCCGGACCGCACCCCTCGCCCCGCCGCCCCCGAGGGTGACTTCGCGCGCCCGGCCGGCGACACTCCCGGCCTCCCCGCCGCAGCCTCCTTCGACGAGCTCGGCCTGCCCGCCGGGATACGGGAGCTGCTCACCGCGCGGGGCGTGGAGACGCCCTTCCCGATCCAGGCGGCCACCCTCCCGGACGCCCTCGCCGGCCGGGACGTGCTGGGCCGGGCCCGGACCGGTTCCGGCAAGACCCTCGCCTTCGGACTGCCCCTCCTCGTGCGCACGGCGGGCCGGCGGGCCGAGGCCCGCAAGCCCCTGGCGCTCGTCCTCGTCCCCACCCGTGAGCTGGCGCAGCAGGTCACCGACGCGCTCGCGCCGTACGCCCGGGAGCTGGGGCTGCGGACCGCCACCGTGGTCGGCGGCATGTCGATCGGGCGGCAGGCCACCGCCCTGCGCGAGGGGGCCGAGGTGGTCGTCGCCACCCCCGGCCGCCTCCTGGACCTCGTCGAGCGCAAGGACGTGCGGCTCGACCGGGTGGAGATCACCGCCCTGGACGAGGCCGACCAGATGGCCGACCTGGGCTTCACGGACCAGGTCACCGCCCTCCTCGACCTGGTGCGCGAGGGCGGCCAGCGGATGCTGTTCTCCGCCACCCTCGACCGCGACGTCGACCTCCTGGTCCGGACGTACCTCCACGACCCGGTGGCCCACGCCGCCGACCCGGCGGGCGCCGCCGTCAGCACCATGGACCACCAGGTGCTCCAGGTGCACGGCGCGGACAGGTTCGCCACCGCCACCGAGATCGCCGCCCGCGACGGCCGCACGATCATGTTCCTGGCCACCAAGGCGGCCGTGGACCGCTTCACCGCCCACCTGCGCGGCAGCGGGGTCCGCGCGGCAGCCCTGCACGGCGACAAGTCCCAGCCGCTGCGCACCCGCACCCTGCAGCGGTTCGCCGGCGGCGAGGTGAGTGTCCTGGTGGCCACCAACGTCGCCGCACGCGGTATCCACGTCGACGAGATCGACCTCGTCGTGAACGTCGACCCGCCGGCCGACCACAAGGACTACCTCCACCGCGGCGGCCGCACCGCCCGGGCCGGCGGCTCCGGCACCGTCGTCACCCTGGTCACCCCGGAGCAGCGCAAGGACGTGCTGCGGCTCATGGCGGACGCGGGACTGCGCCCCCGGGTCACCCAGGTCCGCTCCGGTGAGGCCGAGCTGAGCCGCCTCACCGGCGCCAAGGCCCCCTCCGGCGTCCCGGTCGACGGCAGCGCGCCCAGCGCCGAGCGCCCCAAGCGCGGCGGCGCCCAGTTCCGGGGCATCGGGACCGTCCCCGGCAAGCCCGGCCGGGCCAAGAACGCGTCCCGCCGGTCCGCCGAGGACCGGAAACTGGCCGAGGCCCGCAAGGCCGCCCGGATCCGCCGGGGCCACTGATCCACAGCCCCGCCGGAGGTCCTGACCGGGCCCGCGTCACGCGCCGTAGACTCCGACGCGTGACCGCCACCATCGCCCCCGCCGACGGGACGCCCGGCCCGCCGCCGCCCGCCAGGACCGGCCGCGCCGCCCGCCTCCTGCGCGCCCTGTACCTCGCCGTCGGCGCCGGCCTCGCCGGAGTACTCCTCTACGTCAGCTTCCCGCCCCGGGTGCTGTGGTGGCTGGCCCTGCCGGCCTTCGCCGCCCTCGGGCTGCTGCTGCGGGGGCGCGGCTTCAAGGCGGGGCTGGGGCTCGGTGCCCTCTTCGGCCTCGGCTTCCTGCTGCCGCTGCTGGTGTGGACCGGCGTCGAGGTCGGCCCCGGGCCGTGGCTGGCGCTGGCGGTCGCCGAAGCCTTCTTCGTCGCCCTCGTCGGCGGCTTCACCGCGCTCGTCACCCGGCTCCCCGGCCGGCCGCTGTGGGCCGCCGCCCTGTGGACCGCCGGGGAGGCCGCGCGGGCCCGGGTGCCGTTCGGCGGGTTCCCCTGGGGCAAGGTCGCCTTCGGCCAGGCCGAGGGGATCTTCCTGCCGCTCGCCGCCGTCGGCGGCACCCCCGTGCTCGGCTTCGCCGTCGCCCTGTGCGGCTTCGGCCTCGGCGAACTGGCCCGCCAGCTGTACCTGCGCCGCCGCACCGGGACCCTGCGCCGGGCCGCCACCGCCGGCGCCGTGGCCGCGCTCCTCCTCCCGCTGGCCGGGGCCCTCGCCGCCCGCCCGCTGGTCTCGGACCGGGCCGAGAACGGCACCGCCACCGTCGCCGTCGTCCAGGGCAACGTGCCGAGGATGGGGCTCGACTTCAACGCCCAGCGCCGTGCCGTCCTCGACTACCACGCCCGTGAGACCGCCCGCCTCGCCGAACGCGTCGCCAAGGGCGAGGTCGCCCAGCCCGACTTCGTCCTGTGGCCGGAGAACTCCTCCGACATCGACCCCTTCACCAACGACGACGCCCGCTCCGTCATCGAGCGGGCCGCCACCACGATCAAGGCCCCCATCTCGGTGGGCGCCGTGGTCCAGGCCGAGGACGGCAGGCTCTACAACCAGCAGATCCTCTGGGACCCCGACAAGGGCCCCGTCGACACCTACGACAAGCGCGTCATCCAGCCCTTCGGCGAGTACATCCCGCTGCGCTCCCTGATCAGCGTCTTCAGCCAGGGCTACGTCGACATGGTCCGCACCGACTTCAGCCGGGGCACCGACCCGGGCGTCTTCGACCTCGCCGGGAGCCGGGTGGGCATCGCCACCTGCTACGAGGCCGCCTTCGACGGCGCCGTACGGGAGACCGTGGACGCCGGGGCGCAGCTGCTCTCCGTCCCCAGCAACAACGCCACCTTCGGCTTCAGCGAGATGACCTACCAGCAGCTCGCCATGTCCCGGGTCCGCGCCGTCGAGCACAGCCGTGCCGTCGCCGTCCCGGTCACCAGCGGGGTCAGCGCCGTCATCCGGCCCGACGGGGAACTCGTCCAGCGGACCGGGATGTTCGAGCCCGCCTCCCTCGTCGCCGAGGTGCCGCTGCGCTCCTCGCAGACCTGGGCCACCCGGCTCGGCGCGCTCCCGGAGGCCGCGATCGTGGCCCTCGCGGCAGTCGGTCTCGGCTGGGCCGCCACCGGTGCGGTACGCCGTCGCCGCGCCGCTGCCACGGACGCCTGACCGGCGCGTACGCCCCAGGTCACCGGGCCCCCGCGCGCCCGCGTGGGGGCCTGGGCCAGACGTTAGGGTCGGACGCATGGCTACTCCCGACTTCCTCCGCACTCTCCGCGCCTCCGCCGGACACCAGCTCCTGTGGCTGCCCGGGGTCAGCGCCGTCGTCTTCGACGACGAGGGCCGCGTCCTGCTCGGCCGCCGCGCCGACAACGGCCGCTGGTCGATCATCGGCGGCATCCCCGACCCCGGGGAGCAGCCAGCCCAGTGCGCGGTCCGCGAGGTGTACGAGGAGACCGCCGTGCTCTGCGTCCCCGAGCGCGTCGTCCTGGTCCAGGCCCTGCAGCCGGTGACCTACCCCAACCAGGACGTCTGCCAGTACATGGACATCACCCTGCGCTGCCGGGCCGTGGGTGGCGAGCCCCGGGTCAACGACGACGAGTCCCTGGAGGTCGCCTGGTTCGCGATGAACGAGCTGCCGGAGCTGGCCGAGTTCTCGGCCTACCGGGTCAAGCAGGCCCAGGAGCCCGCCTCCACCGCCACCTGGTTCGACCCGTCCTTCACCGACCCCCGCGAACTGCCGCGCACCGACACCCCCGAGGCACCCGGGGTGACCGGCGGCTGACCTGCCCCGCTGTGACCGCGCCCACATGGTGCCGCCCCACCACCGGGCCGCCAAGTGTGGGCGCCGGCCCTATGGGGAGCACCCGGGCCGCTGCCTAGGGTCGGATCATGACAGCGCCCCGTACCCCTGAGCCCCGCCCCGCCGCCGAACCCTTCCTGACCGGGCGGACCGCCCTGGTCACGGGCGCGGCGGGCGGGATCGGCAGCGCCTGCGCCCTCGCCCTCGCCGAGGCCGGTGCGGCGGTCCGCGCCACCGACCGCGACACCGCGGGGCTGGACGCCCTCACCGGGCGGGCCCAGGGGCTGCCCGGCACCGTCGAGGCCCGCCCGCTGGACCTGGTCGACCTCGACGCCGCCGAGGAGGCCGCCGCCGGGGTGGACATCCTCGTCAACAACGCCGGTATGCAACTGGTCCGCCCGCTCCACGAGTTCCCGCCCGACGCCTTCCACACCGTGCTCACCGTGATGCTGGAGGCGCCGTTCCGCCTCATCCGCGGCGCCCTGCCCCACATGTACGCGCAGGGCTGGGGCCGCATCGTCAACCTCTCCTCCGTCCACGGCCTGCGCGCCTCGCCCTACAAGGCGGCCTACGTCGCCGCCAAGCACGGGCTGGAGGGCCTCTCCAAGACGGCCGCCCTGGAAGGCGCCCCGCACGGTGTCACCTCCAACTGCGTCAACCCCGGCTACGTCCGCACCCCGCTGGTCGAGCGGCAGGTCGCCGACCAGGCCGAGGCGCACGGCATCAGCCGCGACGAGGTGCTCGAGGAGATCCTGCTGCGCGACAGCGCCGTCAAGCGCCTCGCCGAACCGGAGGAGGTCGCCGCCGCCGTCCTCTACCTCTGCGGCCCCCGGAGCGGCTTCGTCACCGGCTCCTCGCTGACCCTAGACGGAGGCTGGACCGCGCACTGAGCGGGGGAGCACGGCTCCGCGAAACCCGCTGGACCACGCCCCCCCCCGCGGGCTCGACAGCCCCACGCTCCGCCGCCTGGCCGCCCTCACCCGGGCCGAGGCCGCCTACGACGCACGGGAGCTGCTGCCCGGAGCCCTCGACGAGCTGGGCCTCGACTGCGCTCCGCCGGGGAGCACGGCAGGACAGGAAGCCGCCACCCGGGTGTTCTGCCGCCGCCTGCTCCGGGGGGAGCTGTCCCCGAGGGCACCGGCGTTCCGGGCGCACCACAGCCACGGCCACGAACTGCCCCTGACCGCACGTCTCGCCGAGCCGGACGACGCGTACGACACGACCGGGTACGGCGGTCCGACCGTGGCCGAGCTGGACGCGGAGGTCACCGCCGAAGCCCGCCGCCCGGCCGTCGGTCTCCGACCCCGGCTTCTCCGGCGTCCCCGTGGCCTCAGAGGCCCCAGGGGCTGGCGGGGCACCCGCACGACAGGTATTCCTGATGGACATGACGCACGACGGGCCGCACCCGACCACCGACACCCTCGCCGCCACCGGCGCGGAGGCGCCGTTCCTCGAACTGCTCGCCCGGGGCGCCGCCGTCGAGGCGTACGAGGAACCCGTCCCCGCCGCCCGCGCGGCCGGCGTCTCCGAGGCCGGGCTGGCCGCGCTCGAACACGCCAAGCGCCTCGCGCTGCGGGTCCGCTCCGAACTCGCCGACCGCAGGCGCCGCGAGGCCGAGCTGTCGGCCCTCTTCGAGACCGCCCACGACCTCGCCGGGCCGCGCGACCTGGACTCCGTCCTCCAGGCCATCGTGCAGCGGGCCCGCTCCCTGCTCGGCACGGACGTCGCCTACCTCACCCTCAACGATCCCGCCCGGGGCGACACTTTCATGCGGGTCACCGAGGGCTCCGTCGCCGCCCGCTTCCAGCAGCTGCGCCTGGGCATGGGCGAGGGGCTCGGCGGCCTCGTCGCCCAGACCGCCCGCCCGTACGTCACCGAGGACTACTTCCACGACAGCCGCTTCCGGCACACCTCCGTCATCGACACCGGTGTCCAGGACGAAGGACTCGTCGCCATCCTCGGCGTGCCGCTGATGCTCGGGCCGCACGTCATCGGCGTCCTGTTCGCCGCCGACCGGCGCGCCCGCGTCTTCGAACGGGCCCAGACCGCGCTGCTCGGCTCCTTCGCCGCGCTGGCCGCCGCCGCCATCGAGTCGGCCAACCTCCTCGACGAGACCCGCGCCGCGCTCAGCGAACTCGAACACGCCCACGAGATCATCCAGGACCGCAGCGCCGTCATCGAACGCGCCTCCGACGTCCACGACCGCCTCGCCGAACTGGTCCTGCGCGGCGGCGGGGTCCACGACGTGGCCGCCGCCGTCTCCGAAGTCCTGGACGGTAGCGTCGAGTTCATCGACACCGTGCCCGAGGCCGCCGCCTCGGCCCTGCGCTCCGGCGGTCACGCCGTCCGCCACGGCGACGGCTGGATAGCCGCCGTCGCCGCCGGCGACCAGCAACTCGGCGGCCTCGTCCTGCGCGGCCACCCCGCCCTCGACCCGGTCGACCAGCGCACCTTCGAACGCGCCGCCATGGTCACCTCCCTGCTCCTGCTCGCCCGCCGCTTCGCCGGCGACGCCGAACAGCGCGTGCGCGGGGAACTCCTGGACGACCTGCTCGACGCCCGCCACCGCGACCCGGCCCTGCTGCGCGAACGCGCCGCCCGGCTCGGCGCCCGCCTCGACACCCCGTACGTCGTCCTCGCCGCCCAGCCCGACGCCGCCCCGGGCGCCTCCGCCGACGAGGAGGCCGCCGTCCGGCGCCGCCTGTGGGCCGCCGCCGCCCACCTCGCCGCCACCGGGCACGGACTCGCCGCCACCCGCGACGGCGGCACCGTCCTGCTGCTCCCGCTGGCCGACGGCGACACCGCCACCGAACTGGCCCGGCGCACCGCCGTCCACCTCGGCGCCGCCGTCCACGAACCGGTCACCGTCGGTGCCTCCGCCCCGCTGCGCCCGCTGCCCGCCGCCGACGCCGCCCCGGCCGCCTACACCGAGGCCCGCCGCTGCCTCGACGCGCTGCGCCTGCTCGGCCGTTCCGGACAGGGCGCCGCCGCCGAGGACTTCGGCTTCCTCGGCCTGCTCCTGGCCGGCCCCCGCGACATCACCGGCTTCGTCGAACGCACCATCGGCCCGGTCCTCGACTACGACCGCAGACGCGGCACCGAACTCGTCCGCACCCTCGACGCCTACTACGCCGCCGGCTCCAGCCCCGCCCGCACCAAGGACACCCTCCACGTCCACGTCAACACCGTCGCCCAACGCCTGGACCGCGTGGCCCGCCTCCTCGGCGACGACTGGCAGACCCCCGCCCGCACCCTGGAGATCCAACTCGCCCTCCGCCTGCACCGGCTGGCGGGGGCACTCACCGGCTGACGCCACGGCCCACCGGAGCCCGGCCACCATCCACAATCCAGCCCGGCCGGCGCTTGAGGCCATCTGTGACCGGCACCGCCGGACGGACCCGGGCCGAAGTCGGCCGACAGGCACCCCACCAACGCGAGCGCCCCGCCTCCCGCGAAGCGGGGGACGGGGCACGACGGCCGGACCGCCGGAGAAGGCAGGGTCAGCGCACCGACCCGCTGGACGACCCCTCCTCCGCCCGGTCGGCGGCGGAAGCCCCACTCTGAGAGGGCACCCCGGCCTTCTGCGCGGCCCGCTCGGACCCGGTGGGCACGTCGGTCAGGTCCCGGTGGCGCGTCTCCTGCGCCACCCCGACCGCGATCAGCGTGATCACGGCGGCGGCGATCACGTACAGCGAGATCGGCACCGAGCTGTCGTACTCGGCGAGCAGCGCCGTGGCGATCAGCGGCGCCGGCGCCCCGGCCGCGACCGAGGAGAACTGCGCGCCGATCGACGCGCCCGAGTACCGCATGCGGGTCGCGAACATCTCGGAGAAGAAGGCCGCCTGAGGCGCGTACATCGCCCCGTGGAGGACCAGGCCGACGGTGACCGCGAGGAGCAGCGCCGGGAAGCTTCCGGTGTCGATGAGCTGGAAGAACGGGAACATCCACAGGCCGACACCGGTCGCGCCGATCATGTACACGGGGCGCCGGCCGAGCCGGTCGGAGAGCGCGCCCCACATCGGGATGGTCACGAAGTGCACGGCGGAGCCGATGAGTACGGCGTTGAGGGCGGTCTGCTGGGGGAGGTCCACCGCCGTGGTCGCGTAGACGAGGATGAACGCGGTCAGCACGTAGTAGCTGATGTTCTCCGCCATCCGGGCGCCCATCGCCACCAGCACGTCGCGCCAGTGGTGCCGCAGCACCGAGACCAGCGGCATCTTCTCCGCCGCGCCCTCGGAACGTCGCGCCTCGGCGCTGGCCAGCGCCGCCTTGAACACGGGCGACTCGTCGACCGAGAGCCGGATCCACAGGCCGACCAGGACCAGCAGCCCGGAGAGGAGGAACGGGATGCGCCAGCCCCAGCTGATGAACGCCTGCTCGGAGAGGACCGCCGTCAGCACCGCGAGCACCGCCGTGGCCAGCAACTGCCCGGCCGGGGCGCCCGTCTGCGGCCAGGAGGCCCAGAAGCCGCGCCGCTTGGCGTCCCCGTGCTCGGAGACCAGCAGCACCGCCCCGCCCCACTCGCCGCCGAGCGCGAAGCCCTGGACGAGCCGCAGCACCGTCAGCAGCAGGGGTGCCGCCGTGCCGATGGTGGCGTGGGTGGGCAGCAGACCGATCAGGAAGGTGGCACCACCCATCATCAGCAAGCTGATGACCAGCAGCTTCTTCCGCCCCAGCCGGTCCCCGTAGTGACCGAAGACCAGCGCGCCCAGCGGCCGTGCCGCGAAGCCGACGGCGTACGTCAGGAAGGAGAGCAGGGTGCCGACGAGCGGGTCGGAGTCCGGGAAGAAGACCTTGTTGAAGACGAGCGCGGCGGCCGACCCGTAGAGGAAGAAGTCGTACCACTCGATGGTGGTGCCGACCAGGCTCGCGCCGACGATGCGCTTGAGGTTGGACGGGGTCGGGGGTGAGGCAGCGGGGGCGGACATGAGCACCACTTCCGGACAGTTGGCGGGGACGTTTCCGTGTCGCCACACCGTAGGAAGGCGCTGGTCACCGGCGTATGTGGTGGGACACCACAGTTCCGGGCACGGGAGTGCGCGCGGGCGCCACCACAGGTGTCAGCCGCCCGCCGCCGCGCGTACTGAACGGGTGGAGGTTCAGGTCTGTGCCGGGTGTCGTGCGGGCGTCGGTGACGTGTGGTCCGTGCCCGGTGCGCGGCGGGGGAGGGGCTGGGTCGTGGTGAACCAGAACAGGACCGCGCACAGGAAGGCGGCCGCCGCGTAGACGAGGGACTCCGTGAGCGAGTCAGCCCGCGCTCCGGCGACGAGGGCGCCGGCCGCCGACAGGGTCAGGGCGACCGCGGGCAGCCGGCGTGGTGGGCGGGCGTCGGCCGGTACCTCGGCCGGGGGCAGCAGGCGGGTCGCGAGGAGGTGGCAGGCGCAGGCCAGCAGCGTGGTGCCCAGGACGTCGCTGGGGCGGTGGTGGTAGGTGGCCAGGACGGCGGCGGCGGTGACGGTGAGCCAGAGCATGCCTGCCGCCGTGACGTACGGGCGTACGCGCGGGGAGGCGACGAGGACGGCGGCGAGGGCCAGCGCGGCCGGGACGGCCACGTGCCCGCTGGGGAAGCTCGTCTCCAGCAGGGATTCGCGGGCGCCCACCAGGTCCGGGCGGGGCAGGACGGCCCGGGCGATCTCCTTGCCGCCGACCGTCGCCGCGATCACGCCGAGCGCCGCACCCCCCAGCCACCACCGCCTGCGGACCAGTGCGACGGCCGCCACGAGTGCCGTGCCCACGGCCAGGGTGGGCAGGGCGGTGTGCTCCAGGGGCGGCATCGCCGAGGAGCCGTAGGCGGAGCCCGACCAGCCGTAGATCCACGCCGGTCTGGCGCCCTCGCCGCCGAACAGGGCGTTCTCCGCCCGCTGTCCGAACGGGGTCCGGACGGCGAGGAGGTAGACGGCGACGAACGCCAGGAGGCAGCGCGGCGCCGACATCCAGGGGCGGCGCGTCCGTGCGGGCGCGTTCTGCTGAGTCATGCGGCGTCTTCCTTACGGCAGTTCGAGGAGCGTCCGGCGCTGCCGCCGCTGGGCGGCGACGGCCAGGGCCGGAAGAGGGGCGATCAGGAGCAGGAGGACGACCAGGTCCGGCAGCGAGCCCATGAACCCGCCCGGCCGCAGGACGATCGCCTGGAGGCGGACGAAGGCGAACGCCGCGACCGGGATGAGCCACCGGCGGTCGCCGGTGGCCGCCGTCGCCACCCACGCGGCGAGCAGCCCGGCCACCTCCACGGCGAACAGGCCGCGCTGGAAAGCCGGACTGATCGCGGTGACGTGCAGCTGGCCGGCGAGGAACAGGGCGAGGGCGACGGGGACCAGCCGGCTGTACGCGTGGCGCCGCAGCCGGCCGGGGCGGCAGACCGCCAGCACGGCGCAGGCGGCGCACAGCGTCCCCGACAGCACCAGCTCGTGCGCGGTCAGCGGCGCCCCCAGTCCGTAGTAGCCGAGCCCGGCCTTGCCCTCGTCGCCGAAGAGCGTGGAGCTGCCGTAGGTGGCACCGGCGTAGACCATCGCCGCCGAGGCCGGCAGCGCGATCCACGCCCTGCCGCGCGCCAGGGCGACCAGGCAGACCAGCGGAAGCACCCCGTAGGGCAGGAGGCGGGTCCGCGTCGGTCCGTCGGCCCACGGGTACCAGCCCGCGAAGTGGAAGCCGATGGCGTGGTCACCGGGGTCGATGCGCAGCGCCCAGTGCCACACGTCCTGGAGGTAGGGCACCAGCGCCAGCGCGGCGAGGACGAGGGCGGCCAGCTGGACGCCGTCCAGCCACCAGGGCCGCGCCGGGTCCTCGGCGACCGCGTGGGCGCGGGCCCGCACCCCGGCGCCGAGCAGGGCGGCGACCTCGCGGGGCGGCGGCCAGGAGCGGCCCGGGTACGCCTCGGCGAGGCAGCCCAGCACCTCGTCCCCGTGGCGGGCGCGGTGGGAGGCGGGGTAGGCGGCGAGCAGCAGGCGGTTCATGCCGGTGCCGCTCCGGCCTCGGGCCGGCGGCCGATGACGACGGCCGCCGCCTGCCGCATCCGCAGCGCCTCCCGGTGGAGCACCGCGGTGCCGTCCTCGGTGAGCCGGTAGTAGCGGCGCGCCCGCCCGTCGACGATCTCCTCGTGGTCGGCGGCGACCAGCCCCGACCGCTCCATCCGCTCCAGCGCGCCGTAGAGCGTGCCGACCGCGATCCGCAGCCGTCCGTCGGTGGCCTGCTCGGCGGCCTTGATGATGCCGTAGCCGTGCAGGGGCCCGTCCATGAGGGCGGCGAGGATGAAGTACTGCGGTTCCGTCAGGGACGGATTCTGTCGGCTCATGCGGCGATCATATATCGAGCGGCGAAGTATCGACGCCGTCGTGACCGGAGACGCCCCTGCCGAGGCCCTGTTTGCACCGAGCGCATACCGTGTTGCTCATGGAGCAAGGCAACGACGAGCTGGACGGTCTCGTACGCAAACGGATCCGCGCCCTGCGGCTGGCGCAGGGCTGGTCCCTGGAGGAGCTGGCCGGCCGGGCCAACCTCAGCCAGTCCTCGCTCAGCCGGATCGAGAACGGCCGCCGGCGTCTCGCCCTCGACCAGCTCGTCACGCTGGCCCGCGCCCTCGACACCACCCTCGACCAGCTGGTGGAGACCGCCTCCGACGACGTCATCATCAGCCCGGTGATCGACAGCGCACGCGGGCGCATGCAGTGGCCCGTCAAGGGCGATCCCGGCGTGACGGTCGTACGCCAGCGGGTGACCGGCCCGCCGCCGGACAACCCGGCGCGGATGCGCGCCCACCCGGGGCGAGAATGGCTGGTCGTCCTCTCCGGCACGGCGATCCTGATGCTGGGCCACCGCCGCTTCCGGGTCGAGACCCACCAGGCCGCCGAGTTCCCGACCATGCTGCCGCACGCCATGGGCGCCGAAGGCGGCCCCTGCGACGTCCTCGGGATCTTCGACCGCGACGCCCGCCGCGGCCACCAGCGCGCGGCGCGCGGGGCGGAGGGCGAGGACCCGGACGCCACCCTCACCTGAGCGGTTCGGCCTCCCTCTCATGCGCGTCCGGCACGGCCGGCGCCCACCTTCTTGCCGAAACCGGGAGGGGCGGCTTCCGCCGGGCGCGGCCGACCTAGCGTGGCCGTATGACCCACGCACCTTCCCCGCATTCCCACCAGGCCGCCGCCGGGGCGCACCACGGCCACCCCGCGCACGCCGCCGACGACCAGGCGCAGATCCTCGACCTGGACGCCCACGTCCTCGCCGACCACCTCGCCGGCCTCGCCCGCTGGCTCCCCCTCCAGGCGCCGCCCACCCGCATCCTCGACCTGGGGTGCGGCACGGGGGCGGGCACCTTCGCCCTGCTCGGCCAGTTCCCCGAGGCGCGGGTCACCGCCGTCGACACCTCCGCCGCCCATCTGCGGCGCCTCGACGAGAAGGCCCGGGAGCGCGGCCTCGGGGACCGCGTCCGGACCGTGGAGGCCGACCTCGACGCCGCCGACTGGCCCGGCCTCGGCACCCCGGACCTGGTGTGGGCCTCGGCCTCGCTGCACCACATGGCCCACCCGGACCGCGCCCTGCGCCAGGTCCACGACCTGCTGGCCCCCGGCGGGATGCTCGCCGTGGTCGAGCTGTCCGGCTTCCCCCGCTTCCTGCCCGCGTCCGGCCCCGGGGAGCCGCCGAGCCTGGAGGAGCGCTGCCACGAGGTGAGCGCCGGTTTCCACGCCACCCACATGCCCCACCGGGGCGCCGACTGGGGCCCGATGCTGACCGCCGCGGGCTTCACCGTGGAAGGCGAACGCACCCTGACCGTGAGCATCGACAGCTCCCGGGACGAGGCGATCGGCGCCTACGCCCGCAGCGGCCTGGAGCGGCTGCGGCTCAGCGTGGCCGAGTCCCTGCCGCCCGAGGACCTGGCCGCCCTCGACCGGCTGCTCGACGCCGACGGCCCCGAGAGCATCCTGCGCCGCGACGACCTCGCCGTGCGCACCGAACGCCAGGTGTGGGCGGCCCGCCGCACCGCCTGAGGCCTGAGGCAGGGCTGCGCGCGGTCCGGCGGCGCGCCCGCCGGACCGCCGCGTCTCAGTCGCCGGGCCGCAGGAGCCCGCGCTGATAGGCCCGCACCAGCCGCTGCGGCACCTGGTGGACGACCCCGTCGACGGTGACCGGTACGAGTGTGGGCGTCGTCGCCTTCCACTGGGCGCGACGGTGGCGGGTGTTGCTGCGGGACATCTTCCGCTTCGGGACTGCCATGGGTGCGGGACCTCCTGGTCGGCTGGACTGCGCCCCGGAGGCTATATGAAAATGACTTTCAACAGCAAGTTCGCTCGCATGGTCCACCCGGCACGCCGAGTCCCGTCCGGGGCGGCAGGGTGTTCCTGCGGGTTCCGCCTCCCGGCGGCCGCACCCGGCGACACGGAACGATGAGCCACACGGCCCGGAGGCCCCCATGCGGGAGAAGCCGCTCGACAGGATCGGTGACGAACTGGCGCGGCTGCGCGACGACGTGATGCCCAAGCGTTCCGCGCCGCCCGCCGGTTTCGGCATCGACGAGGCGCTGGTGAGCCGCTTCGCCGACGGTGAACTCTCCGGGCAGCCGGAGGCGGAGCTGGCCGGCCAGGTGGCCCGGGTGCTGCCCTGCCACTGGTCGCAGTCGAACACCTACGCCTCGCTGATGACGCAGGTCATGGACCGCCTCGGCGGCCACCGCCAACTGGTGACCTGGCTGGACCGCTTCCCCGGCCTGCCGCGGCTCACCGCCCGGCTCTACGTCCTCATGGGCCTCCTCGACCGGTACAGCGAGGACCGCCCCGTGATCGAGGCGCTGCGCGAGAGCCGCGCGAAGACGCCCGTCCCGCCCGGCCTCCAGGGCCACGTGGTGCCCGACACCGGCCCCGACACCCTGGCCGGGCTCTCCTACGAGATCGAGGAACTCCTCGGTGACGGCGAGCCCCGCAAGGCCGTCACCCTCGCCCGGGCCACCGCGGATTGGCTGCGGGAGGTCGCGCCGCGCGCCGGTGAACTCGACCACCGGTACGCGGATCTGGGCGAGGTCGTGGAACACAGCGAGAAGGACATCGAGGAAGCGGCCGCCGAACTCTGACGCCGCGAGACCCGACCCCACTGCCCGGCGTCCCCAGAAGGGTGGAGTCGTATGGCTTCCGCGTCCCCTCCGTCCGCCCCCGCCGGCGGCGCGAGCGCGGGCTCCCTGCTGCGCCGCCGGAAACTGTGGGTCTTCCCCGCCGCGCTGAGCGGGCTGGTCGCCCTGCTGCTCTCGCTGCTCTACATGGGCGGCATCCTCACCCCAGACGGCAGCCTGCACCGCCTGCCCGTCGCCCTGGTCGACGCGGACGACGGCCGGCCGCTCCCCGGCGAGCGGCAGAACCTCGGGGCGCAGTTCAGCTCGGCGATCGTCTCCTCCTCGCCGGGGGACGACGTACGGTGGCGGCGCCTGACCCGCGCCGAGGCCCAGGACCAGCTGGCCGCAGGCAAGGTCTACGGTGCCCTGGTCGTCCCGCCGGGCTTCACCGACTCGGTCCGCGCACTGGCCGAGGGGACGGCGGAGAAGCGGCCCACCCTGACCGTGCTCACCAACCCCGGCATGGGCAGCCTCGGTTCGGCCCTCGCCGACCAGATCTCCGAGCGGGCGGCCGCCGAGGCGTCCCAGGAGCTCGGCCGGCGGCTCACCGAGTCGGCGGGCGGCGACGCCACGCCCGCCCAGCGCCTGCTCCTGCGCGACCCGGTCGCCGTCACCACCGAGGTCGGGCACCCGATCGGCTCCCGCAGCGGTCTGGGGCTCAGCGCCTTCTACTACACGCTGCTGCTGGTCCTCGCCGGATTCCTGGCGGGCAACATCATCCACAACGGCGTCGACACCGGACTCGGCTACGCCGACAGCGAGCTGGGCCCCTGGCACAGCCGCCGCCCCACCGTCCCGGTCAGCCGCACCTCGACCCTGGTGGTGAAGATGGGGATGACCGCCGGGCTCACCGTGCTGACCACCGCGCTGATCATGGTGGCCACCATCGGCATCCTCGGCATGGACGCGCCCCACCTCCCGCTGCTGGCCGTCTTCTCCTACTGCGCCAGCCTCGCCGTCGGCCTCGGCGTGCAGGCGATCAACGCGGCGTTCGGCGGCATCGGCCAGCTCGTCGCCATGTTCGTCTTCATCGCCCTGGCACTGCCCTCCTCCGGCGCCACCGTGCCGCTGGAGGCCGTGCCCGAGTTCTACCGGGTCCTCGGCATCTTCGAGCCCATGCGGCAACTTGCCTCCGGAGTCCGGTCCATCCTCTACTTCGATGCCCGGGCGGACGCGGGCCTGGCCCGTGCCTGGATCATGATCGCCATCGGTGTCGCGGCCGCCCTCGCCTTCGGCTTCGCCATGGCCCGTTACTACGACCGTAAGGGCCTGCACCGCATGGTGCCGCGGCCGGAGTGAGGCGCCGCGCGCTCTCGGTTACCATGCGAAAAGTCTGATATGTCCCCGCCATCCCTAGGAGCAGGCATGACCAGCGACCCTCTGCCGATCAGCGCCGCCGCCCGCCACGCCCTGGAACAGGAGCTGGCCGACGTCCGCGCCGAGCGTGAGACGGTCGCCGCCACCCTCCAGGACCCCGACATCGTCGCGGGCGACCGTGGAGACGCCGCCGACCAGCTCCAGCGCAGCGGGGACCTCGCCCGGCTGGACGCGCGGATCGAGGACATCACCACGCGGCTGCGCCAGGCCGACGACGCGGGGCCGCCGCCCGCCGGCGTGGTCGGTGTGGGCTCCACGGTGACCGTGCGCTTCGACGACGGCGCCGAGCAGACCGTGTCGATCGGCGAGGTCACGCAGGGGTACGACGCCTCCCTCGTCACGGCCGACAGTCCCCTTGGCAAGGCCCTGATGGGCTGCCGGCCCGGGGACGCGGTGCGCTACCGGACGCCCGACGGCGAGGCCGGGGCCGTCGTGGTCTCCCTCGGCGGGGCGCCGCCGGCCCAGGGCTGACCGGCGCGGCGGCACCCCCTCGGGGTCACTCCTCGTAACGGGTCGGCGGGTAGGGGGCGCGGGACCCGCGGGTGCGGTCGCCCGTGGGGATCTCGCCCGTCTCCGCCTCCCGGTCCACCTCCTCGTGGCTCGCGCGGTACGCGGCCTCGGAGCTCTCGGGGGCGTCGCCGGGCAGGCCCGCGGCCTCCCGGTCGCGTACCGTCCGGCGCTCCAGCTTGTCCTCGTCCGGGCGGCGGGGCATGCCCCGGCCGTGGTCGCGGTCCGAATCGCCCTCGACGACCCGGTTGGGCTTGTGGTGGTGTGCCATGCGTCCTCCCGCGCGTGTGCGGTCGCGTGTCGCTCCTTCCATCGTGCGCCTGTCCGGTGGGATGCGCGCGGGCTGGCGTGGCCGGGTGCCCGGCCCGGTCAGAGCTCCAGGCTGCGGATGATCGTCCCCCGGGTGAAGTCGTGGGACTCGACGGTCAGCCTGCCGTCGGCGTCGAGCAGGACGCGCAGACCCTGGGAGGCGGCGGGGTCCAGGGGCTTCTCGCCGCCCTTGCCGTCGGGGCCGTAGAGCGTCTCGATCATGCCGGTGTTGAAGACGTGGAAGCCCCGGGGATCGCCGCCCTGGACGATCTTGCGGGCCGCCCAGTCCTGCCGGCCCAGGTCCCAGTGGGTGTGGCCGGAGAAGAAGACCACGTTGGCGTGGCCGCCGAGGATGGTGAGCAGTTCGTCCTCGTCCACGAAGTCCTGGTCGTAGAAGCGCGCCGCGTCCGGCCCGGTCGTCCCCGAGACCGTCCCGGGCAGTACGTGGTGGCTGAAGACCAGCACGTGGGGCGCGTCCGCGTGCTTCGCCAGCGTCGCGTCGAGCCAGGAGAGCTGGGTCCTGCCGAGGGTGACGAAGGGCGGGCTGGTGCCGTTGACGGCGGGCGCCGTCGTCCCGATGAAGAGGAGCGGCAGACCGCCCGCCGAGGTCTCGCTGTAGACGTCGGGCATGCCCGTGTACTCCAGGAAGCGCTTCACCTGGGTGTTGAACGGGTCGGCGTTGTACTGCTCGTGGTTGCCGAGCGCGGCCAGGACGCGGTCGGGGTGCGGGTGGCCGGCGATCTTCGCGTACAGCTCCTCGTACTGCGCGACCGTGCCCTGGGCGACCAGGTCGCCCGCGATGACCAGGGCGTCGGCGTCGCCGAGTCCCTTGAGCGAGTCGAGGGCCCGGCCCAGGTCGGCCAGCTCGCCCTGGATGTCGCTGATCACGTCCAGGGCGACCGCCGGTGCCCGCGTGGCCGGGCGGCCCGCCACGCCGTACGCCTGCGGTGCGGCCAGGCCGCCGAGCGGGACCGTCAGCAGGCCGAGCCCGCCCGCGGTCAGGATCTTTCTCCGGGAAGGGGAAGTCATGGCGCCGAAGCTAGGGCGCGGCGGTTGCGCCCCGTCGGACTCCAGGTGTTCGCCGGGCGGGCTTCCGCGCACCGTTCGCCCACAACCGGGGGGCTTGCCGGGCTGTACGACACCGCCCCCTTCTACGGCGCGGGCCTCGCCGAACTCCGCCTGGGCGAACTGCTCTCGCGGCAGCCCCGCGACACGTACGTGCTCTCCACCATGGGCCGCGTCGTCCTGGACGAGGTCGAGGACCCCGCGGCCCGTGAACTCGGCGAGAAGGGCGGCCTGTTCGCGCACGGCAGGCCGAACAGGATGGTCGACGACTACTCGGCCGACGCCACCCTCCGCTCCGTCGAGGACAGCCTGAAGCGGCTCGGGACCGACCGGCTGGACATCGTCTGGGTGCACGACGTCGCCCAGGACTTCCACGGCGACCACTGGCTCCACCACTTCGAGACGGCCCGCACCGGCGCCTTCCGCGTGCTGTCGAGGCTGCGCGACGAAGGCGTCATCGGGGCCTGGGGGCTCGGCGTCAACAAGGCCGAGCCGATCGAGCTCACCCTCGACCTGGACGAACCCCGGCCCGACGGCTTCCTCCTCGCGGGCCGCTACACCCTCCTCGACCACGACCGCGCCCTCCAGCGCCTGCTGCCCACGGCGGCCGAGCGCGGCGTGGACATGGTCGTCGGCGGCCCGTACAGCTCCGGCGTCCTCGCCGGGGGTACCCACTTCGAGTACCAGGAAGCCTCGCCCGAGATCGTCGAGCGGGTGCGCCGCATCCGGGAGACCGCCGAGCGGCACGGCGTCGGCGTCAAGGCGGCGGCCCTCCAGTTCTCCCTCGCCCACCCCGCCTCGGCCGCCGTCATCCCCGGCGCCACCCGGCCCTCCCGCATCGCCCAGGACGTGGCCGCGCTCCACGAGGAGGTCCCCGCCGCCTCCTGGGCCGACCTGCGCGCCTCCGGCCTGGTCGGCGCCGCCGCCCCGCTCCCCGCCTGACCGTTCACCAGCTCAGCCACATCAGGAGATCCCCATGGCATCCACCTCCGTGAGCCGGATCGTCCCGGCCACCCCCGAGCAGGTCTGGCAGCTGGTCGGCGGCTTCCACGCCCTGCCCGACTGGCTCCCGTACATCCCCCGGTCCACCTCGCTGGAAGGCGGCCGCGCCCGTCGGCTGCACAACGCCGACGGAGAGGTGATCGTCGAGCGGATGGAAGGCTTCAGTGAGCGGGAGCGCCACTACACGTACACGATCCTCCAGGCGCCGTTCCCGGTCCGCGGGTACGTCTCGACCCTCCGCGTGCACGCCGTGCCGGGGGAGTCCGAGGCCGCCGAGGTGCAGAGGTCCGGCCGCTTCACCCCCGACGGCGTGACCGGGGCCGAGGCGGTCGACCTCTTCACCGGCATATACGGCGAGGGACTGGACGCCCTCCACGCCACCCTCGCGGGGTGAGCCGGGCCCGGATCGGCACGCCGACGGAGACGGGGCCGTACAGCGCATCGCGCCGTCCGGGCCCCGTCCCTGTCGGGGTGCGCCGCTACACCGTCCCGCCCGCCGCCTCCGCGACCGCCGTACGTGCCGCGACCGCGTCCGGTGCCGCCAGGGCGAGGCCGGCCAGCGTGCGGCACTCCTGCAGCGTCCGGGTGGCGAGTGCGGCGCGGACGGCGGGCAGGCAGCCGGGGGCCGCCGACAGGCTGGTCACGCCGAGGCCGGTCAGGACCAGGGCGAGCAGCGGGTCGGCGGCGGCCTCGCCGCAGACCCCGACCGGGCGGCCGTGGGCGGCCCCGGCCTCTGCGGTCTGCCGGACGAGTTCCAGCAGGGCGGGCTGCCAGGGGTCCAGCAGCTCCGCCAGCGAGCCGAGCATCCGGTCGGCGGCGAAGGCGTACTGGGCGAGGTCGTTGGTGCCGATGCTCAGGAAGTCGCACACCTCGGCCAGTTGCCCGGCGCGCAGCGCCGCCGCCGGGACCTCGACCATCGCGCCGACCGTGGGCAGCCCGTGCGCCCTGGCCCGCTCGGCGAAGGCCCGTGCCTCGGCCGGTACCGAGACCATCGGGGCCATCACCCAGACGTCGGCCCCGGTCGAGCGCGCCGCCTCGGCCACCGCCGCGAGCTGCGTGTCGAGGAGGCCGGGGTGGCGGACGGCGGTACGCAGACCCCGTACGCCGAGCGCCGGGTTGGGCTCGTCGGCGGCCGTCGCGAACGGCAGGGGCTTGTCCGCGCCCGCGTCCAGGGTCCGGACGACCACCCGGCGGCCCGCGAAGGCCTCGAAGACCTGACGGTACGCCTCGCGCTGCTCCTCGGCGCCCGGGGCGCTCGCGCGGTCCAGGTAGAGGAACTCGGTGCGGAACAGGCCCACACCCTCGCTGTCTGCCCTGGCCGCAGCCGCCAGTTCGTGCGGCGCCCCCAGATTGACCATCAGCCGGACCGGGTGGCCGTCGGCGGTGCGGCCGGGGCCGCTGGAGGCGGCCGCCGCACGCCTGCGCCGCTCCTCCCGGGCGGCGGCGTCCGCCACCTGCCCGGGGGAGGGGTCGGCGAGGACGGTTCCGGCGGTGCCGTCCACGAGGACGGGCGTCCCGTCGGCGAGGGAGACGGCCTCCGGGCAGGCGACGACGGCCGGCAGGCCGAGGATCTTGGCGAGGATCGCGGTGTGGCTGGTGGGGCCGCCCTCCTCGGTGACCAGCGCGAGAACCTGCGCGGGGTCGAGCAGCGCGGTGTCGGCGGGGGCCAGGTCGGCGCCGACCAGCACGTACGGGTGGCCCGGGTCGGGCAGTCCCGGCATCGGCAGCCCCAGCGTGTGCGCCACCGCGCGGTCCCGCAGGTCCTCCAGGTCGGGGACGCGTTCGGCGAAGTACCCGCCGGCCGCCCGCAGCGTGGCGGCGAAGCCGGCGAACGCCTCCGTCAGCGCGTGCGGCGCGTCCTGCCCCTGCCGGACGTGGGCCTCGGCGCTGTCGGCGAGCGCCGGGTCGGCCGCCATCATGCCGAGTGCCGTCAGCACGTCGGCCGCCTCGCCGTCCGCCGCGGCGGCGCGGCGTCCGAGGTCCTCGGCGACCGCCGTGAGGGCGGCCCGGGCCGCGGCGGTCTCGGCGGGCAGCTCACCGGCCGCCACCTCGCGGGGTGCGGGCAGCGCCGGGGGCGGCGCCATGCGGGCCACCGGCCCCGAGGCGGTGCCGCCGCCGACGCCTATGCCGCGCAGCGGGGCGCCGGTCATGCCGACTCCGTGGCGTCGTGGTCGGCGGCGACGAGGGCGGCCAGCTCGTCGAGGGCGGCGTCGGCGCCCTCGCCCTCGGCCGCCAGGACCAGGGTCTCTCCGTGCTTGGCGCCGAGCGCCAGCACGGAGAGCATGCTGCGGGCGTCGACCGCCCGCTCTCCCGGACGACCCACGGTGACCGCCACCGGCTGGCGCCCGGCGGCCTGGACGAAGAGGGAGGCGGGGCGGGCGTGCAGTCCGGAGCTCGAACCGATGACGACGTTGCGCTCGGGCATGGGAGGGGCCTTCCTGGGAGGGAGAACTTGGGGGGAGGGGGAGAGGTGCGGCCCGGGTGGGCCGGGCCGCACCTGAGGTCTGGTCAGGCGGAGACGGGCTCGCCCGCCGGGGTGTCCGAGGCGGCCGGGGCCGGCTCCACCGTGCGCCGGCTCTTGAGCAGGACCACCAGCGCGGCGGTGACGACCGTGCCGGCGGCGATGGCGACCACGTACAGCAGCGCGTTGCCGATCAGCGGGACGACGAAGAGGCCGCCGTGCGGGGCGCGCAGGGTCGCGCCGAAGGCCATCGACAGGGCGCCGGTGACCGCGCCGCCCGCCATCGCCGAGGGGATGACCCGCAGCGGGTCGGCCGCGGCGAACGGGATGGCGCCCTCGCTGATGAAGGAGGCTCCCAGCACCCAGGCGGCCTTGCCGTTCTCCCGCTCGGCCTTGCCGAAGAGCCGGGCCCGGACGGTGGTGGCCAGCGCCATGCCCAGCGGCGGGACCATGCCCGCCGCCATCACCGCGGCCATCACCTTGAGGCTGCCGTCGGTCGGCGTGGCGAGCCCGCCCACGGCGAAGGCGTACGCGACCTTGTTGACCGGGCCGCCCAGGTCGAAGCACATCATCAGGCCGAGCAGGACGCCGAGCAGGACCGCGTTGGTGCCGGACAGCCCGCCGAGCCAGTCGGTCATCGCCTTCTGGAACGAGGCGATCGGGCCGCCCACCACCACGAACATCAGGAAGCCGACGACCGCCGAGGAGACCAGCGGGATCACCACCACCGGCATGATGCCGCGCAGCACGGGCGGGATGGTGAGCCGCTGGATCGCGGCGACCACCGCACCGGCCAGGAGACCGGCGACCAGGCCGCCGAGGAAGCCCGCGTCGATGGTGACGGCGATCGCGCCGCCGACGAAGCCGGGAACGAGACCGGGCCGGTCCGCCATGCCGTAAGCGACGAACCCGGCGAGGACGGGCACCAGGAAGCCGAAGGCGGCCTGCCCGGTCTGGAACATCAGCGCCGCCCAGCTCGCCGCCTCGCCCCAGGCGAAGTGCTCGGCGACCGAGGGCGCGTCGCCGATCTTGTAGCCGCCGAGGGCGAAGGCGAGCGCGATGAGCAGGCCGCCCGCCGCGACGAACGGCACCATGTAACTGACGCCGGTCATCAGCCAGGTACGCAGCCGGGTGCCGAAGCCGTCACCCTCCGCGCCCTCGTCCATCGGCGCCCGCCCGGCCGTGTCCGGAGCCTTCGGCGCCGCCTCGGCGGTCGCGCCCGCGCCGGCCTGCGCGGCCTTCTCGCGGGCCTCCGCGATGAGGGCGACCGGCCGGTTGATGGCGGCCTTCACGCCCACGTCGACGACCGGCTTCCCGGCGAACCGGGCCTTCTCGCGGACCTCCACGTCGTGGGCGAGGATCACCGCGTCGGCAGCGGCCACGACAGCCGGGTCGATCCGGCGGAAACCGGCCGAACCCTGCGTCTCGACCCGCAGGTCGACGCCCTCCTCCTCGCCCGCGCGCTGCAGGGCCTCGGCCGCCATGTAGGTGTGGGCGATGCCGGTGGGGCAGGAGGTGACGGCCACGATGCGGAAGGGGGCGGGGCCGGAGCCGGCGGGTGCGGTGGCCGGCTGCTCCCCGGGCTCCTCGGCGTCGGCGTCGGCACCTGCCTCGGGCGGGGTCTCGCCCCGGATCAGGGCGGCGGCCCGGGCCGGGTCCCGCTCGGCGCGCAGCGCCTCGGTGAACGTACTGTCCGCGAGGCGGCGGGCGAGCGCCGAGAGGATGGTCAGGTGGTCGTCGTCGGCCCCGGCCGGGGCGGCTATCAGGAAGATCAGGTCGGCCGGTCCGTCCGGCGCGCCGAAGTCGATGCCGTCCGCGCTGCGGCCGAACGCCAGGGTGGGCTCGGTGACATGGGCGCTGCGGCAGTGCGGGATGCCGATGCCGCCGTCCAGGCCGGTCGGCATCTGCGCCTCCCGCGCCGCGACATCGGCGAGGAAGGCTTCGAGGTCGGTGACGCGCCCGGCGGCGGCCATCCGTTCGGCGAGCGAGCGGGCGGCGGCCTCCTTCGTGTCGGCAAAGAGGTCGACGTCGACCAGGTCTGCGGTGATGAGCTGGCTCATCGCGCGGCTCCTCGGGGGCGGACCGCCGGGGCGGCGGTCGGGGACGGGGACGGCTGGGCGGCCGGCCGGCGGGACGCGGGGAAGCGGGCGCCGGAGCGGAGGTGGCGGGCGGTCATCGGACCGGCTCCGTGAGCAGGCGGTCGGTGGGGACGGCGTCGGTGACGGTCACCGCGTCGGGGGCGAGGTCGGCCGGGGTCGGCATCACGCTGCCCGGCAGCTGCACCGCCGCCGTGCCGTGCGCGACCGCCGCCGCCAGCGCGGCCGGTCCGCTGCCGCCCGCCGCGAGGAACCCGGCGAGCGAGGCGTCCCCGGCGCCGACGTTGCTGCGGACCGCGACCGGCTCGGCGTGGCCGAACCAGGTGCCGGTGGCGTCGACGAGCAGCTGGCCGTCGGCCCCGAGGCTGGCCAGGACGGCACGGGCGCCGCGCTCCCGCAGCTCCCCGGCGGCCTTGACGACCTCGCCGACGGTGGCGAGCGGGCGGCCCACCGCCTCGGCCAGCTCCTCGGCGTTGGGCTTGACCACGTCGGGTTCCTCGGCGAGCGTCGCGCCGAGCGCGCCCCCCGAGGTGTCGAGGGCGACACGGAGCCCGACCCGGTGGGCGCGGGCGACCAGCTGGGCGTACCACTCGGGTCCCAGGCCGCGCGGCAGGCTGCCGCAGCAGGCGATCCAGTCGGCCCCGGTGGCCCGCGAGCGCACCGCCTCCAGGAGGGCCTCGGCCTCGGCCCCGCTCAGCTCCGGCCCGGCGGCGTTGACCTTGGTCAGGGTGGAGTCGGGCTCGACGAGGGTGATGTTGACCCGGGTGGAACCGGCGACGGGTACGCCCGCCGCCTCGATGCCGTGCTCGCCGAGCAGCCGGGCCAGCAGCGCCCCTTCGGGTCCGCCGAGCGGTACGACGGCAACGGTGCGGTGCCCGGCGGCGGCCACCGCCCGCGAGACGTTGACGCCCTTGCCGCCGGGGTCGACCCGGTCACGGGTGGCCCGCAGGACGGCGCCCCGGTCGAGCGAGGGGAGTTCGTAGGCCCGGTCCAGGCTCGGGTTGGGGGTGAGGGTGACGATCATGCGCGGACCACCTCCGGGCCCTGCGCCTCGACGGCGTGGGCGTCCTCGTCGCTGAGGCCGCTGTCGGTGATGAGCAGGTCGACGTCGGACAGGTCCCCGAAGCGGGCGAAGTGCTGCTGGCCGAACTTGGCCGAGTCGGCGAGGAGCACGACGCGCCGCGCGGCCCGGACGGCCGCCTGCTTCACCGCGGCCTCGGCGAGGTCGGGCGTGGTCAGACCGCCGTCGAGGGCGAAGCCGTTGGTGGCGAGGAAGACCACGTCGGCCTTGATCTCGCCGAGCGCCCGCAGCGCCCAGGCGTCCACGGCCGCCCGCGTCCGGTGCCGCACCCGCCCGCCGACCAGGTGCAGGGCGATGCCCGGATGGTCGGCGAGGCGGGCGGCGATCGGCAGGGCGTGGGTCACCACGGTCAGGGTCGACTCCACCGGGAAGACGGCGGCGAGCCGGGCGGAGGTGGTGCCCGCGTCGAGGATGACGCTGCCGTCGGCGGGCAGCTCGGCGAGGGCGGCCCGCGCGATGAGGTCCTTCTCGTCGGCGGCGAGGGTGTCCCGCTCGGCGAGGTCCGGCTCGAACCCCAGGTGGCCCGCGGGGATGGCGCCACCGTGCACGCGGCGCACCAGCCCGGCCCGGTCCAGCGCCTTGAGGTCCCGCCGCACGGTCTCCGCCGTCACCTGGAACTCGTCGGCGAGGGAGAGCACGTCCACCCGGCCGCTCTCATGAGCCAGCCGCAGGATCTCCTGCTGACGCTCCGCTGCGAACATGTGGGTTTACATCCGTTTCCATGACCGACCTTGTGGTTTTCCCGGATGTTACGCGCGCCGTTCGAGGAAGTAAACACATTCGGGCGTGGGGCTGTGTCAGGACGCGCCAGGGCGAGGAGGGATCGGGCTGACCCGGCCCGCCCTCCCCGGAAAACGAGCAGCCGCCCATGACCGACCGGCGGGGACTCCGGGGCGGTGTGAACGCCGGGGTCATCTGTCACGGCGGCTTCCGCTGCTCCCACCATCCGCTGCTGAGGCGGGCGGGCGTCCGAGCCGGCGGTGGTTGGGGTCACCGACGCGGGGAACACGGCGAGGACGTCCCCCCAGAAGTGAGGAGCTCGTCATGATGGTCGTCGGTATCGTCGCCGTCTGTGTGGTCCTGGCCGTACTGGCCTTTCTCGTCCCCCGTCTCTCCCGCCACCCCGAGCGCGGTACCCAGCGGACCCTGGGAGCGGGCTCGCGGGCGGGCGGCAAGGCGCCCGGCGTTCTCGGCCGGATCTTCAGCAAGCCGTTCCGCAGCAGCTCCAAGGCGGTCGGGCGCAGCGGCTCGGCGGGGCGCCGCACCCGTGGCCGGATGCCGTTCTGACGAGGCATCGCCCCGGCGGCCACGCGCCGCCTCCCCCCGGCTCAGGAACTCACCGGCCTCCGTCCGCCGGCAGAGGACCGACCGTCCGGCACGTCGGTGCCGGATCGGGGCCGGGGGTACGGCATGTTCGCCGCCTCCGGGCCGTCGGCCAGTTCGTGGAGCTTCGTGCGGAGGGTGTCGGCGAGGCGCTGGGCGGTTGACGGTGTGCAGTGGGCGAGGGAGTGGATGAGTTCGCCGGTGAGGCCGGCGGGGGCGCCCTCGGGGGTGCGGTGGTCGCGGAGCTGGAGGAGCAGGTCCTGGTCGGTGTGGGTGGGGGCCAGGACGCGGGGGGTCACGCGCAGCCCGCCCGGCCAGTCGGTGTCCTCGGGGTGCGGGGGTTCGGTGCGCAGGTAGGAGCAGGCCACGGTGAACAGGCCCCGGCCCCGGTCGGCGCGGTCGCGGTCCAGGTGCTCCAGCACGCGCTCGTAGGGGTGGTCCTGGTGGGCGTGGGCGGCGAGGAGGCTGCGGCGTACCCGTGCGGTCAGTTCCTCGCCGGTGGGGGCGCCGTGGGTGCGCACGCGCAGCACCACGGGGTTGGTGACGCATCCGACGAGGCCGTCCGTGGCCGCGTCGTCCCGGCCGCTCAGGGCCACCACCACCGGTACGTCCTCGCCGGCGCCGAGGTCGCTCAGGGCTGCCGCGAAGGCGGCGTGCACCACCATGTACGGGCTGCACGCGTAACGGGTGGCGGCCTCCTCCAGGAGGCGGTGCTCCTGTGGCTCCCAGGTCAGGGGCACGTGGCCCGCCCTGCCGTCGTCCTCCCCGGTCGGCGGTTCGCCGGGGAGGGCCAACCGCGCGGGCACGCCCTCCAGTTCGGCCGCCCAGTGCCGGGCGTCGCGTGCGGCGGGGCTGGCGGGGTCCCCTTCGTCGCCCCGGCGCCGGACCACCCTGAGGGCGTGGTCGGCGTACTGCGGCGCGGGGGTCTGCCACCGGGGGGCCTCGCCCTCCAGGCGGGCCGCGTAGGCGTGCCGCAGGTCGCCGCGGAGGACGCCCAGGGAGTGTCCGTCGACGGCTACGTGGTGCACCACGAGCAGCAGCAGGTGGCGTTCGGGACCGGTGCTCAGCAGCCGGGCCCGCAGCGGCGTCCCGGTCAGCAGGTCGAAGCCGCGGGCGAGTTCGGCCTCGACGGCGGCGCGTTCCTCAGCGGGGGCCAGCTCCAGGAAGCACAGGTCCGGTGGGGCTTCGGCCGGGGACAGGATGCGCTGCTCAGGGCCGTCGGGACCGTACGGCAGAACGGTGCGCAGGATCTCGTGCCGGGCCACGAGGTCGCCGAGGGACTGTTCCCAGACGGTCCGGTGCAGGGGGCCCGACAGGTCGAGGGCGAGGGTGGTGAGGTAGGTGGGGCGGTGTTCCCCCAGGTAGTTGGCGGTCCACAGCCGCAGCTGGGCGGGGGAGAGCGGGAGTCGGGCCGGTCGCGGCGGGGCGGGCGCGTCGTCGGCGGGCTCCGGGGCCGTGCCCTCGCTCAGCCGCCGGTCCAGGGCGGCCGGGGTGGGCGCCTCGAAGAGGTCGCGGACGGAGACGGGCAGGCCGAGGGCGTCGCGTACCCGGCCGGTCAGCCGGACGGCGCTGAGCGAGTTGCCGCCCAGGGCGAAGAAGTCGTCGTCGGCGCCGGCCGAGGGCAGGCCGAGCGAGGCGGCGAAGGCGGCGGCCAGTACTTCGGCGCGGGGCGTGGCGGCCTCGGTGGCCGGTGCGCGTTCCGGGGCGGGCAGGGCCTTCCGGTCGACCTTCCCGGTGGGGCCGAGCGGTGGCTCGGTGACCGGGACCACGGCGGCGGGTACCAGGTGGCGGGGCAGCCGCGCGGCGAGGCGGGTACGGAGGGAGGCGGTGTCCGGGGCGGCGTCGGCGCCCAGGACGTAGGCGACGAGGGAGCGGCCGGACGCTCCCTCACCGCGGACGACGACCCAGGCGGCCCGCACCCCGGGTTCGTCGCACAGCGCGGCCTCGATCTCGCCGGGCTCGATCCGGATGCCGTTGATCTTGACCTGCCGGTCGGCGCGGCCGAGGAAGTGCAGGCGGCCCTCCCGGTCCCAGCGGGCCAGGTCTCCGGTGCGGTAGGCGCGGGCGCCGGGCGGACCGTACGGGTCGGCGACGAAGCGCTCGCAGGTGGCGGCGGGGGAGCCGTGGTAGCCCTCGGCCAGGCCGTCGCCGGACAGGTGGATCTCGCCCGGCACTCCCGGGGGGACCGGGCGCAGGGCCGCGTCCAGGACGGTGACGCGGCACCCCGGCACCGGGGTGCCGAGCGGCAGCGGCGCGGGGACCGGGCGGCCGGGCGGCAGTGCGTGGCCGAGGGAGAAGGTGGTGTTCTCGACCGGGCCGTAGAGGTGGACGACCGTCAGTTCCGGGTGCCGGACGCGGAGCCGCTCCACGGACCGGGGTGAGACCACGTCACCTCCGGTGGCCAGGACGCGCAGTCCCGCCAGGGCGCCGGGGTCCTGCTCGGCGAGGACGTCCAGCAGCCCGGAGGTGAGGAAGGCGGCGGTCACGCCGCCGTCCTCCACGGCCCTGCGCAGGGCCGCTCCGTCCAGCTCACCGGGGGGCGCCACCCGGACCCGCCGGCCGGTGAGCAGCGGCGCCCACAGTTCGTAGACCACCGCGTCCCAGGCGTGCGGGGAGTGCAGGAGGACGCAGCGGTGGTCCTCGCCCTGCCAGCGCGGGTCGAGGGCGCGGCTGAGGACGGAGCGGTGGGTCAGCCGGACGCCCTTGGGCTCACCGGTGGAGCCGGAGGTGAACACCACGCAGGCGGCGAGGTCCGCCGGGACGTCCCGCCCCGGCGGAACGTCGGGGCAGGCCGCGAGGGTCTCCTCGTCCGGCAGACGGTCCAGCAGGAGGGCGGCGCCGGTCCGTTCGCGCAGGGCACGCTGCCGCTCGGGCGGCAGGCCGGAGTGGAGGGGGACGCAGAGGGCGCCCAGTTTGGCCAGGGCCAGGTAGCAGACGGCGACCTCGATCGAGCGGTCCAGCGCGACGGCGACCGGTGTACCGACGTGGACCTGGTCGGCCAGGTGGTGGGCGAGCTGGTTGGCGCGGGCCTCCAGTGCGCCGTAGGTGAGGGTGCGGGTGGCGTCGGAGAGGGCGGGGCGGTCCGGGTGGGCGGCGGCCCGCGCCTCGAAGACCTGGGCGAGATGGGACGTGTCCTCCCGCACCGGTGAGGCGGGCCCGCGCCCGGCGTCGAGGACGGCCTTCCGCGCGGGAGCGGCGAGGAGCTGGAGCCGGGCCAGGGGGTCGTCCGCCAGCAGGGCGTGGAAGGCGGCGGTGCAGAGCGCGGCGAGGTCGGCGGGGGTGCCGTAGTGGTCGAGGGCGCCGGGCCTGCTGTAGAGGCGGCACTCGATGCGGCCGGAGCGGGGCAGGACCACCAGGCTCAGGGGGTAGTGGGTTCCGTCGTGGATGCCGGTGCCGGTGACCTCCACGCCGTCCGGCAGCCGGGTGAAGGCCGCCTCGTCCAGGGGGTAGTTCTCGAACACCACCGAGGTGTCGAAGAGGCCGGTGGTGTCAGCCGCCTCCTCGACGGCGGTGAGCC
This sequence comes from Streptomyces albidoflavus, assembly GCF_000719955.1. Classification (GTDB taxonomy): domain Bacteria; phylum Actinomycetota; class Actinomycetes; order Streptomycetales; family Streptomycetaceae; genus Streptomyces; species Streptomyces albidoflavus. The sequence goes on along the minus strand of NZ_JOII01000004.1, from coordinate 257,505 downwards.
CGAGGTGGTGGTGGTCGAGGAGTTCGGCGCGGCGCGCGTGGGTGTCCTCGGCGACCTCCCTGGCGGTCCGGGCCGGATCGAGGCGGACCCGGGCGGGGACCGTGTTCAGCAACAGGCCGGGGAGGCGCTCCACCCCCGCGACCTCCGGGGGACGCTGGGCGACGGTGACACCGAAGACGACGTCCTGGCGGCCGGTGAGATGGTTCAGCAGCAGCGCCCAGGCGGACTCCACCAGGGTGTTGAGGGTGACGCCCCAGTGGGCCGCGCGGTCGCTCAGCGCCCGCGCCAGTTCCCCGGACAGCTCGAAACGGTGGCTGAGCGTGGTGGGGGCAGCGGGGGCGTGGCCGGCCACCCGGGTGGGTTCGGCGCCCGCCAGTTCGTGGCGCCACGCCTCGGCGGCGGCCTGCTGGTCACGGGCGGCGAGCCACCGCGCGTACTCCCCGAGGGCCGGGGCGGGTTCGCCGGTGGCGGCGGGGTCGAGCAGTTCACGCAGGACGAGCGGCACGGACCAGCCGTCGAGCAACAGGTGGTGGTGGGTGAAGACGAGACGCCACCGTCGCTCGCCGGTACGCAGCAGGGCGAAGCGCAGCAGCGGCGGGCGGCCGGGATCGAAGGGGCGCCGTTCGGCCCGCTCCTCCTCGTCCGTCCGGGCGGCGAGTCGGTCCTCGGGCTCCGCGGTGAGGTCCGCGGTGCGCCAGGGCAGCGCGGGCTCGTCCGCCGGGACCATCAGGAGCGGCCGGCCGGCGTCGGGCGGGAAGCAGCCGGTGAGATGAGGGTGGCGGCGCAGCAGCGCGCGCAGGGCGGTGCGCAGGCGGTGGGGCTCGACGTCGCCGGAGAGGTCCAGGCTCAGCTGCACCAGGTACGGGTCCTCGCCGGAGCCGGCCGTTCCGGGGCCGGTGCCGGCGCCGTACAGCGCGTGGAAGAGCAGGCCCTCCTGGAGCGGTGCGGCGGGCAGCAGGTCGGCCAGGGGCCCGTACCGCTCCTCCCACGTCTCGATGTGGCTCTGGTCCACCCGTACGAGCGGGAAGTCGGAGGGGGTGGACCGGACCGGGCCGGTGCCGGGGTGGTGGTGGACGAGTTCGGCGAGGGCGGTGTGCCACAGACCGGCCAGTTCCTCGGCCTGGCCGTCGGTCAGCACGCCGGAGGCCCAGGTCCATTCGGCGCGCAGCCGGGGCCCGCCGGGGCCGCGTTCGGCGAAGACGTCCAGGGTCAGGGGGTGGGCGAGGGGCTGGCGGGGGCCGGCCTCGCCGCGCAGCGAACCGGGCAGCGGGTGCCAGGGGGCGGGGTCCTCGGTGTCGAAGCGGCCGAGGTAGTTGAAGGCCAGGGGGGCGCGGGCGTCGGGCAGCCGGCCCTCCTGGCGGAGCAGCCCGTGGGTGAGGCCGTCGTGGGGCACCTCGCGCAGCCGCTCCTTGACGTGGGTGACGGCGCGGGCCGACACCTCGGCCGGGGAGCCGGTGGCGGGCGGCGGGTCCAGCAGCACGGGGTGGAGGGTGGTGAACCAGCCGACCGTGCGGGAGAGGTCGAGGTCGGCGAGGCCCGCCAGGCCGGGGCGACGGCCGTGCCCCTCCAGGTCGACGCGGACCGGGGCGCCCTGCGGGTTTCCGCTCCAGCGGCGCAGCGCCAGCGAGAGGGCGGCGAGCAGGATCTCGGGGACGCGGGCGCGGAAGGCGGCCGGGACGGTCGTCAGCAGCGGCTCGATCCAGGTCTCGTCCCAGGTGGAGCTGAGCCGTCCGGCGCGGTCCACGGTGTCGCGCGCCGGGTCGAGGGGCCGGCTGCCGAGGCCGGCGTGGGGTGCGGCGAGGCGGCCGCGCCACCAGGTCTCGTCGGCGCGGACCGCCTCGGAACGGGCGGCCGTGCGCAGGGCCCGGGTCCAGGTGCGCAGCGGGGTCGGTACCGGCGGCAGGGGCGCGGGCTCGCCGCGCAGGGCGTGGCGGTGGGCCAGCTCCAGGTCGGGCAGGAGCACCCGCCAGGAGACTCCGTCGACGGCGAGGTGATGGATCACCAGCAGCAGCCGGTTCTCTTGGCCGTGGAAGAGCACGGCGCGCACCACGTCGCCGCGGTCCGGATCGAGGTGGCGGCGTGCCGCGCGCCGCTCCTGCTCGATCAGTGCGTCGTACGCGGCCGGGTCGTCCGCGCCCTCGCGGGCGAGGTCGACGTGGCGCAGGAGTTCACCGGCCGGGACCGTGCCGGGCGGCCGCACCTCCAGCTCCCAGCGGCCGCAGGTGACGGCGGTGCGGCGCAGGCGCAGGGCGTCGTGGTGGTCGACGAGGTGCTGGAGGGCCGTGCGGACGCTCGCCCCGGTCGCGGTGGCGGGCAGCGGGACCACCACGGACTGGGCGAAGCCCCCGGCGTCGCCGCCGAGCGAGGCCAGCCACTCGACGACGGGAGTGGGCTCCAGCGGGCCCGGGTCCTGGGAGGGCCGGGCGGGGGCGGCGGCGCGGACGCGCCCCTGGACGGTCCGGGCCAGGGCGCGGGGGCTCTGGTGGGCGAAGACGTCCTTGGGGCCGACCGGCACACCGGCGGCCTGGGCGCGGGCGGCGAGCTGCACGGCGAGGATGCTGTCGCCGCCGAGCCGGAAGAAGTTGGCGTCGGCGTCGACGGAGTCCCGGCCCAGCAGGGTGGCGGTCAGGGAGCGCAGGAGTTCCTCGGTGGCCGCCTCGCCCGCCCGTGCCTCCTCGCCGGGCGTGGGCGCGGGAGGCACGGCGGCGGGAGGCGCGGACTCGGCGGGTCCACCGCCCGGGCGCGGGCAGGGGAGACCGGTGAAGGGCGCCTCCGGCCGGTCGAGGGCGGCTTCCAGGAAGTGGCGTACGGCGTCGAGCAGGGCCTCGGCGGTGCGGCGTCGGAAGCGGTCGGTGGCGTACTCCAGGCAGCCGTGGAGCGTGCCGTCGGCCTCCTCGGCGACGTCCCACAGGAGGGGGTACTTGGCGACCGAGCGGTGCGGGGGCAGCTCGGTGGCGCGCAGGCCGGCGAGGCGCAGGGCGGGCCGGGCGCCGGAGCGATGGTTGAGCATGACCTGGAAGAGCGGGTGGCGGCCCGGTTCGCGGGGCGGCCCCACGGCCTCCACGATCCGGTCGAAGGGGGCGCCGGTGTGGGCGAAGGCGGTCAGCCCTGCGGTGCGGGCCCGGTCCACGACGGTGGCGAACCCGGGGTCGCCGGCCAGGTCCAGGCGGAGCGGGAGGGCCTGGGCGAAGTAGCCGGCCAGGGGTTCCAGCGCCGGGTCCTCGCGCCCGGCGGTGACCGTGCCGACGACCACGTCCGTGCCCGCGCCCCACCGGCTGAGGGCGCAGGCGAGGGCGGCGTGCAGTGCCATGAAGGTGGTGGCACCGCGGGCGGCGGCCAGCTCCTTGAGACGGGTGCCGAGCCGGGGCCCCCAGTCGAAGCCGACGGCGTCGCCCGGGTGTTCGGCGCCGGGCCGGCCGGGCCGGTCGGCGGGGAGCGGGGTCTCGGCGGGCGCCTCGCGCAGGGCCTCGCGCCAGTGGGCGAGTTCGCGGGACAGGGGGCTGCCCGGATCGTCGGGGGCGCCGAGGCGGGCCCGCTGCCAGAGGGTGAAGTCGGCGTACTGGAGGGGCAGAGGTGGCCAGGCGGGGGCCTCGCCGCGCCGCCGGCTCTCGTAGGCGGTGGCCAGGTCCCGGGTGAGGGGGCCGATGGACTGCTGGTCGGCGGCGATGTGGTGGAGGACGACGAGCAGGGTGTGCTCGTGCGGGGAGCGGCACAGGAGGGTGACGCGCCAGGGCGGGGCGGCGGCCAGGTCGAAGGGCTCGCGCAGGGCGGTCTCGTAGGCGTCGTCGTGCGCGTCCTGCTCCCCGGCGTGCGGGACGACGGTCAGCGGGTCCGGCGCCTCGGCCGCGGGGAGGACGTGCTGCCGGGGTCCGTCGCCGTCGTGCGGGAAGGTGGTGCGCAGGATCTCATGGCGCTGTTGCACGTCGCGTGCGGCGGCACGCAGCGCCCCGGTGTCCAGCGGGCCTTCCAGCCGGACCGCCAGCGGGACGTGGTAGGCGTGACCGGTCTCCTCCAGACGGTGCAGGAACCACAGGCCGCGCTGGGCGTGGGAGACGGGGACGAGGCCGGGGCGGGGTACGGGGCCGGGCCGCGCGTCCGCCGTGCCGTCCGTCTCCCCGAGCCGGACGGCCAGCCCGGCCACCGTCGGCCAGGTGAAGACGTCCCGGACGCCGAGGTCGCGGGAGAGCGTGGCGCGGACCCGGCCCACCAGCCGTCCGGCGAGCAGCGAGTCTCCGCCCAGCGTGAAGAAACTCCGGTCCACGCCGATCTGGTCCGGCTCCCGGCCCAGCACCTCGGCGAAGAGGTCCCGCAGCGCGGTCTCGGCGGGGTTCCGGGGGGCGCGGCCCTCGCCGGACACCTGGTGGCCGGCGGTCAGAAGGGCGCGCCGGTCCAGCTTGCCGTTGGGGGTGAGCGGGAGGGCGTCCAGCGTGGCCCAGACCGAGGGCAGCAGATGGGCGGGGAGCACGGCGGCGGCCCGTTCGGGGGCGAGCGCCGCGCTCTCGGAGTCGGCCACCAGATGGGCGACCAGACGCCGGTCGCCCGGCCCGTACTCGGTCAGCAGGACGGCCGCGTCGCGGACGCCCGGCAGTGCGACGAGGGCGGCCTCGACCTCCGCGGGCTCCACCCGGTGGCCGCGCACCTTGACCTGCCGGTCGGCGCGCCCCAGGTACTCCAGGGCGCCGCCGGGCAGCCGCCGGGCCAGGTCGCCGCTGCGGTACGCGCGGCTTCCCGGCGGCCCGTCGGGGTCCGGGACGAACCGTCCGGCGGTGAGGCCGGGCCGGTGCCAGTAGCCGTCGGCCACCCCGGGGCCGGAGACGTACATCTCGCCCGGCACGCCGTCGGGGACGGGGCGCAGGGCGGCGTCGAGGAGGCGTATCCGCAGGTCGGGCAAGGGGCTGCCGATGACGCCCCCGGCCGGGCCGGAGGCAGCGGCGGCCGGGTCGACCAGGTGGTGGGTGACGTGCACGGTGGTCTCGGTGATCCCGTACATGTTGACCAGGCGGGGAGCCGGTCCGGGGTGGCGGGCCAGCCAGGTCGCCAGCCGCCAGGGTTCGAGCGGCTCACCGCCGAAGACCACGTACCGCAGGGCGAGCCGGTCGCCGACGGCGGGGCGTTCCGCCTCGGCCTCGGCGAGCTGGCCGAAGGCCGAGGGCGTCTGGTTCAGGACGGTGACGCGCTCCTCGGCCAGCAGTTCGAGGAAGTCGTGGGGCGAGCGCGCCACGTCCTCGGGGACGATCACCAGGCGGCCGCCGTGCAGCAGGGCGCCCCACAGCTCCCACACCGAGAAGTCGAAGGCGTAGGAGTGGAAGAGGGTCCACACGTCGTCGGGCCCGAAGGTGAAGTGGCGGGCGGCGGCGGACAGGAGCCGGGTGACGTTGTGGTGGGTGACCACGACGCCCTTGGGGGTGCCGGTGGAGCCCGAGGTGTGGATCAGGTAGGCGGGAGAGCCGGGCGCCGGGCGGCGCGGCGCCACCCCGGGAGCGCCTTCGGCGTCGGGACCGGTGAGGGTGCCCCGGCGCGGGTCGAGGGTCAGCACGGGCACGTCGTCCCCGCCCGGCACGGGGGCCATGGTGGCGCCGGGACGGACGAGGGCGAGGGCGGGCGCGGCGTCGGCCAGGGTGGCGCGCAGCCGCTCGGCGGGGTGGGCGGGGTCCAATGGCACGTAGGCGGCGCCCGCCTTCAGGACGGCGAGGAGGGCGACGACCAGACCGGCGGAGCGGGGCAGGGAGACCGCGACCCGGTCGCCGGGGCCCACCCCGCGTGCGGCGAGGTGGCGGGCCAGTTCCTCGGCCCGCGCGTCGAGCCGGGCGTAGGTCAGCCGGTCGCCCCCCGCCACCACGGCGACGGCGTCCGGGCGGGCGGCGGCCACGGCGGCGAACAGGCCGGTGAGCGTGGCCGGTTCGGCCTCGGGCCCGGCCGGGACGGGCGGCCGGGCGGGACGGGAAGCGCCGACCCGCCCCTGGGGGGTGGCGGGATCGGCGTCGGCGAGGGCCAGGGTGAGGTCGACGAGGCGGTCGAGTTGGGCGCGGGCGGCCGGGGGAGTGCAGAGGGCCGCGGGGACGCCGAGGTCGATCCGTACCTGGGCGGCGCCGTTGTCGTGGACGCCGAGGGCCAGGTGGTCGCCGCGTCCCGGAGTGACCTGGTGGACGACGGCCGGGGTGCCGGCGAAGGAGAGGCCGCGTTCGGTGGTCATCGCGTTGAGGACCGGGCCCACCAGGGGCCGGCCGTCGCGGACCGCGCCCTGGTCGCGCAGCATGTCCTCGAAGCGGTAGCGCTGGTGGCGCAGGACACCGAGGGTGCCGGACCAGGCGGTGGCGACCAGCTCCGCGAGGGGCGCGGCCGGGTCCACCGCCACGTGCAGCGGCACGACGTTGGCGGCGGTGCCCAGCGCCTGGCGGGCCGCCCGGCCGGTGCGCCCGGGGACGCTCAGGCCGAGGACGGCCTGCCGCTCCCCGGTGTCGGCGTGCACGGCGAGGGCGGTGGCGGCGGCGAACAGGGCGGGCCAGCGCACCTCGTGGCGGGTGGCCGCGGTGGTCAGCCGGTGCCAGCGGTCGGCCGGCAGCCACCGGATGTGGCTGACATGGCCGCCGGCGCCCGCCGGGGCCCCTCCGGTGGCCAGTTGCGGCGCCTCGTCCCGGCCGGCGAGCCGCGCGGCCCACCAGGCGGCGTCCTCGCCGAAGCGTGCCGAACTCCGGTAGGCGGTGTCGCGCTCCACGAGGGCGTCGAGGGTGTCGAAGAGCGCGGGTCCGGCCTCCGGCTGCCCGGCGGTACCGGCCGCCCACGCCGTGTAGGTGGCGGCCACCCGCCGGATGAAGTTCGCGGCGGCCGTACCGTCGCAGATGAGGTGGTGCATCCGGATGGCCCACAGGTACGCGTCGTCGGCGACACGCAGCAGGTGGTGGTCGAAGAGCGGCGCCCGCGACAGGTCGTACGGGCGCAGGCTGTTCTCCTCGATCAGCCGCAGCGCCTCCTCGTGCGGGTGCTCGGCCGCGCGCAGGTCGAGCAGGCGGACCTCCCAGTCGTCGAGCGGCTCCAGGAACTGCACCGGGCTGTCGTCCCGTTCGGCGAAGCGCACCCGGAGGGTCTCGCTGCCCGCCACGACGGCACGGACCGCGCGGGAGAACAGCTCCTCGTCGACGGGGCCGTGGAGGTGGACGTACTGGGAGCCCACGTAGCGCAGGCCGGTGGGGTCCAGGACGCCGCTGTACCAGATGCCCGACTGCGCGGCGGTCAGCGGCCGGCTCCGGTCAGCCATGGTCGCCCTCCTTCTCCCCGGGGCCGCCCGGCTCCAGGACGCGGGCGATGCGGGCCAGTGAGGCGGGGCAGGCCAGGTCGCCGTGGGTGTGTTCGCTGGTGTGGACGTCGACGCGCCCGCTGACGTACGGGTGCCATCCGGCGGGATCCGGCGAGAGGGCGCCGGGCCCTTCGTCGGGCCGGGCCCGTACGAGGAGGACGTCGCCCGTGTACCGGCCGGGCCGATGGGTCCGTGCCAGCCGCAGGTTGTTGTCGTACGCCCCGCCCATGGCCACCAGGTGGCGCTCGGAGATGTCGGAGAGCAGGCTGTCGCCGTCCCGGACGATGCCGAGGAACCGCGCGTCGTCCAGCTCGTCGTCGCCCACACCGGGCGGGCGCACCTCGGCGAAGTCCAGCAGCGCGCCGTACATCTGCCGGGCCCCGGCGCCCTCGGGGGCCGGGGGCAGTTCGTCCAGGTCGGCGAGGACGTGGGAGTCGAGCAGGACCAGGCGCTCCACCTGCTCCCCGGCATCCTGGAGCAGGCAGGCCATGGCGTGCGCGACCAGGCCGCCGAAGGACCAGCCGAGCAGCTGGTACGGGCCGTGCGGCCGCCGGGCGCGGATCTCGGCCACGTAGTCGGCGGCCATGTCCTCCACGGAACGGTGGAGCCTGTCCGGGCCGTTCAGCCCCCGGTCCTGGAGGGCGTACACGGGTCGGTCCGGGTCGAGGTGGTGGGTGAGCGCCGAGTACATCCAGCCGACGCCGCCTGCCGGGTGGACGCAGAACAGCGGGGTCAGCCCGCCGTTCTCACGCAGCGGCAGCAGGGTGTCGAAGGCCGGGTGCGCGTCCTCGCCCCCGATCAGGGCGGCCACCCGGGGTCCGGCGGGCGTCGGGGCGGCGCCACCGGTGCCGGTGAGGCTGGCGACCGGGGTGTCCGGGTCGGCCAGGAGGGCGCGCAGGACGGTGAGGACGCCGTCCAGGAGGGCACGGGCCTGCTCGGGGGTGGCCGCGCCGCTGCGGTGGAGGAGGTTGACGTCGGTGCCGCCGTCGCGGGGCAGCACCATCAGGGAGAGCGGGTGGTGGCCGGCCGACTCCGTGGTGGCGCTCTCCACGCGCAGCCCCGGCAGGTTCCGCGCCGCCCCGGGATCGGCCGCCGGGAAGTTCTCGAACACCACGGCCGTGTCGAACAGCGCGCCGAGACCGAGCCGTTCGGTCAGCGCGGCCAGGTCCACGTGGCCGTGCGGCATCATGCGGGCCTGTTCGCCCTGGACGCGGCGGAGCAGGGCGGCGAGCTTCTCCTCGGGCCGCAGCCGCACCCGGACCGGGAAGGTGTTGATGAGGAAGCCGACGATCGACTCGACTCCCGGCACCTGGGGGGAGCGGCCGGAGGTGATGGCCCCGAACACCACGTCGTGGCGACCGGTGCGTTCGGCGAGGACCAGGGCCCAGCAGCACTGCAGGACGGTGTTGGCGGTGACCCCGAGGGCGGCGGCGGTGGCCGTGAGGCGGCCGGTCTCCTCCGGACCGAGGCGCTCGGTGGTCCGGCCGGGCCAGCCGTCGGCCACCGGGGCCCCGTCGGCCAGCAGGGTGGGCTCGGCACCGGCGAGGTGCTCGTCCCAGGCGGACAGGTCCTGTTCGTGGTCGAGGCCGCCGAGCCAGGCCACGTGGTCGGCGAAGGGGGTGGCGTCCGGCAGCAGGTCGCCCCGGTAGAGCGCGAGCAGCTCCGGCAGCAGCAGCTGGTTGGACCACCCGTCGAGGAGCAGATGGTGGCCGATGATCCGGAGCTGGAACCGGTCGGGTGTCTGCCGCACCAGGGTGAAGCGGAGCAGCGGCGGGGCCTCGGGGTCGAGGCGGGTGGCGCGTTCCTCGGCGGTCAGTTCCGCCAGGCGCGCGTCACGGGCCTCGGGGGTCAGGGCCCGCAGGTCGAGTTCGTCCAGGGTCAGGGGGCGGTCGCACAGCACCTGGACCGGGGGCCCGGCGGGCCGCCGGACGAACGCGGCGCACAGGTTGGGGTGGCGGCTGCCCAGTTCGCCGACGGCACGCCGCAGCGCGGGCACGTCCAGTTCGCCGGAGAGGCCGAGTTCCAGCCGCATGACGGAGCCCGTACCGGGCCCGCCGGAGACCAGCCCGGCCTGGAGCGGGGTGAGCGGCAGCACACCCCGGTGGCCCGGGTACGCCGCGTCGAGAGCGTCGCCCGCCCCGGTGACGGGCGTGGGGGTGGCAGCGGGGGAGCGGGGTGCGGACGGGCCGGCGAGGCGCGTGGCGAGTCCGGCGGGGGTGGGGTGGACGAAGACGTCCTCCGTCGACAGGGCGAGGCCCCGGCGGCGGGCCGCGCGCACCAGCCGGATGGAGCGGATGCTGTCGCCGCCGAGCGCGAAGAAGCTGTCGTCGGGCCCGGCCGAGGGCCGGTTCAGCACCTCGGCGAAGACCTCGCACAGCACGGCGACGGGGTCGGTGGCCTCGACGGGCGGCGGGTCCGACGGCCGCTTCCCGGCGCTCGCGCGCCGGCGCAGTTCCTGCCGGTCGGTCTTGCCGTGGGCGGTGACGGGGAGCGTCTCCACCACCTCGAAGCTCGCGGGGACCAGCGGCGCGGGCAGGGCGCGCGCCAGCGCCTCCCGGGCGGCCCCGGCGTCCGGCCGGGCCCCGGGACGGGGCTGGAGGAAGGCGGCGAGGGTGTGGTCCCCGAGGTCCTGGCCCTCGTCCGCCGGCACGGCCACGACGGCGGCCGCGGCCACTCCGGGCACGACCCGCAACAGGGCCTCCAGTTCGCCGGGTTCGACCCGGTGCCCGCGGACCTTGACCTGGTCGTCGGCCCGGCCCCGGTAGGTGAGTACGCCGTCGTGGTCCTGGGAGACCAGGTCCCCGGTCCGGTACATGCGGCTGCCGTCGGCCGCGAAGGGATCGGGCACGAAGCGGTCGGCGGTCTGTCCGGGCCGGCCGGCGTACCCGCGGGCCAGCCCGTCGCCCGCGACGTACAGCTCTCCCACCGTGCCCGGCGGGACCGGACGCAGGCCGGGGTCGAGGACGTGGCAGCGGGTGCCGTCGACGGGGGTGCCGATCGGCGGGTCGCCCTCGGCGCCGGGGTCGCAGCGCCAGGCGGTGGCGAAGACGGTGCACTCGGTGGGGCCGTAGGCGTTCCAGACGGTGGCGCCGGGACGGCGGCGGTGGATGTCGCGGACCAGTTCGCCGGGGACCCGCTCGCCGCACAGCACGTACTGGCCGGCGCGTTCGTCGACCCACTCGGCCTGCCGCACCCGGCGGTAGACGGAGGGGATGGCGATGAGGAGGGAGCCGGACCAGTCCTGTCGCTCGGTCAGCGCGAGCAGGTTGCGGACCAGGTCGACGCTGCCGCCGGAGGCCAGTGTGGAGAGCAGTTCCAGCACCGAGATGTCGAAGCCGGCCGAGGCGGCGCCGAGCGTCCGGGAGAAGGCGTCCGGCCCCAGCGCCCGCCGGGACCAGGCGACGAAGCCGAGCACGTTGCGGTGGGTGACCACGACGCCCTTCGGCCGCCCGGTGGTGCCGGAGGTGTAGCAGACGTACGCGGCGTTGCCGCCGCCCGCCGGACGGTGGGGCGGGCCCTGCTCCCCGTCGGGAGCGGTCGCCGGGGCGTCCACCAGGACGGCGTCGGGCGCTCCGGCGGGCAGCCGGCCGGCCAGGGCGACGGTGGTCACCACGTGCCCCGGGCGGCTGTCGGTGAGCAGGAAACGGGCCCGCTCCGGCGGCAGTCCGGGGTCGACGGCGACGTAGCAGGCGCCGGACTTGAGTACGCCGAGCACCGCGACGGCCAGTTCGACGCTCCGGTCGGTCCAGAGCGCCACGACGGACTCGGCGCCGGCGCCGCGCGCCCGCAGTTCGCCGGCCAGCAGTCCGGCGCGCCGGTCCAGCTCCCGGTAGGTCAGCCGGTCCTCGCCCGCGCGGATCGCGACCGCGTCCGGGGTGGCCCGCGCCCACGACTCGATCGCCTCGTGCACGGTGGCCGCCGTGCCGGACGGCGCCCCCGCGGGCACGGGCACGGGCTCGGTCGCGGGCGGCGTGAGCAGTGCGGTCAGCGGGGTGTCGCGGCTGCCGTCCGCGACGGCGCGCAGCACGGCGAGGTAGTCCTCGGTCAGCGCGGCGGCGGTCCGCCCGGTGAACAGCTCGGTGCTGTACTCCAGGCAGGCCGTCATCGCGTCGTCGCCCTCGCGGTCCTGGGTGACCAGGGTGAGGTCGAACTTGGCGGTCCCCGGCGGCAGTCCGCTGAACAGGTTCTCCTGGGTGCGGCCGGTGTCGAAGAAGTCGGTGCGGGCCTCGCCCACGTGCTGCACGCGCGGCAGCTCCTGGTGCACGAAGAACACGTCGAACAGCGGTGTCCTGCTCAGGTCACGCTGACCGACCAGCGCGTTGACCACCCGGTCGAAGGGCACCTCCTGGTGCTCCAGCGCCTCCGCGACGACGCCGCGCACCTGCTTCAGGAGGTGCCCGAAGGAGGTGGCGGCGCCGAGGTCGGCGCGGAGCGCGACGGTGCTGTTGAAGAAGCCGATGAGGTCCCGGAGTTCGGGGCGGGTGCGGCCGGTGGTGGGGCTGCCCACGACCAGGTCGCGCTGGCCGCTGTGCCGGGCGAGGAGCAGGTAGAGGCAGGTGAGCAGCACCGTGAAGAGGGTGGCGGACTCCTCCGCGGCGATCCGGCGCAGCCGGCCGATCAGCTCGGCCGGGACGGTGAAGGGGTGCAGCTGCCCGCTGTGGTCCTTGCGCGCGGGGCGGGGGTGGTCGGTGGGCATCCGCAGCGGCTCGACGCCCTCCAGCCGCCGCTTCCAGTACTCCAGTTCGCCGTCGAGGGCGGCGGTCTCCACGAGCTGCCGCTGCCAGTGCGCCCAGTCGCGGTACCGGACCGGCAGCGGGTCGAGCCGGTGCGGGCGGCCCTCCCGCCGGGCCGCGTACAGCTCGGGCAGTTCCCGTTCGAAGATGCGGGGCGAGCCGCCGTCGTTGACGGCGTGGTGCATGGTCACGTGGACGACGTGTTCCTTGGGCCCGGTGCGGATGACCTCCAGCCGCACCAGCGGGTCGCGGGCCACGTCGAAGCGGTGCGCGGCGGCGAGGCGGACCCGTTCGCGGGCGGCGGCGACCGGGTCGGGGGCGTCGCTGACGTCGGTGAAGTGGAAGAATTCCGCGCCCAGTTCGGGGCGGATGCGCAGGCCGGGCACGCCGTCCTCGTCGACGAGGTTGGAACGCAGCACCTCGTGCCGCTCCGCCAGGTCCTCCCACATGCCCCGGACGGCGTCGATGTCCAGCTCCCCGCTGATCATGCTGACCATCGGCAGGTTGTAGAGGGTGGTGGCGGGGTCCAGCTGATGGTGGAACCACATGCGTTCCTGCCCGTAGGACAACACGTGGGCGTCGGTGGGCACCACCGGCGGGACGGCGGGCCTGCCGGCCGAGGAGAGCGAGTCGATGAACCGGGCGAGGTCGGCGACGCGCGGGTACTCGTAGGTGTCGATGAGCTTGAGGCGGTGGCCGAAGCGCTCACCGACCCGCTGGACGAGCTGCAGGGCGACGATCGAGTTGCCGCCGAGCGCGAAGTAGTCGGCCTCGGGGGTGACGGGGGTCCCGGCGCCCAGGAGTTCCTCCAGGGCCGCGCAGAGCCACCCGGTGGTGTCCTCGGCAGGCGCGGGACGGTCGGCCTCGACGGGGGTGGGGAGGGAGACGGGGACGGCCGCCCGGGGCTCGGGGGCCGCGGGCGCCTCGGGCGCCTCGGGCGCGGCGGGCGCCGCAGGCGGGGGAGTGGCGGGCGTGGCCCAGCAGCGGATGCCGAGGACGGGATGGCCGGGGAGCCGCCTGCGCCGGGGCGGCCGGTCGGCTGCGGCCGGGGTCAGGGCCCGCCAGTCGAGGTCGACGCCACGACGGTAGAGGGCGGCCAGGACGCCCTGCAGCCCGTGGCGGGGGTCCGGGGTGATCAGTTCGACGGCGCCCTTCTCCTCCGAGGCGGGCTGCGCCAGGGCCCGGGCCGCCTCGGTCAGGGGGCCGGTGGCCACGCAGAGCACGGTCCGGCGCCGGCTCCGGAGCCTGGCCGGCGCACCGGCGTCCTCGTCGCGGCCGAGCACGGCGGCGGGCCGCACCCCGGCACGGCGCAGTCCGTCCGCCAGTTCGGTGGACGCCGTGCCGTCGGCGCCGGCCAGCAGCACGACGCGCGGGGCTCCGCCCGCGACGTCGCGGGGTTCCTCCTGGGCCAGCCAGGTGGCCTCGGCGGCCAGACGCACCGCCAGCTCCTCGGTGTCCCGGGCCCGTACGGCGACCCGGTGGGCGTAGTGGTCGCGTCCCTCGTTGAGGGTGAAGGCGACGTCGTCCAGCGGCAGGCGCCCGTCACGCAGGGCGGAGGAGAGCCGGACGCAGAGCAGGGCCAGCGCCTCCGGGGTGCGTGCCGAGACCCCCACGAGGCGCGGCGGCTCCTGTGACGCCGGGTCCGGCCGCTCCCCGGGGCCGTCCTCGGCGGGCGCGCGCTGGACGACGCAGTGGGCGTTGACGCCGCCGAGGCTGAACGAGCTGACCCCGGCGAGCCGGACGGGGTCGGCCCAGGGCCGGGCGGCGCGCGGGATCTCCACGCCGAGGCGGGCGGGGTCGGTGCCGCCGGTCGCGCTGCGGAAGTGGACGGCCGGGTACAGCTCGCCGTGCCGCACGCTGAGGAGGGCCCTGACCAGTCCGGCGACGCCCGCCGCGTGGTCCAGGTGCCCGATATTGGCCTTGACCGAACCGATCGGCAGGGGCGTGGCCCGGGTGCTGAACACCGAGGCCAGTCCCTCCAGTTCGACCGCGTCGCCGAGAGGGGTGCCGGAGCCGTGGCCCTCCAGGTATCCGGCGTCGGCGGGGTCGGCTCCGGCACGTGCCCAGGCCGCGCGGATGGTCCGGCTCTGCGCGGTGGCGCTGGGCGAGCTGATGGTGGCGACGGCCCCGCCGTTGTGCAGCACCGCGCTGCCGCGCAGGACCGCGTGGACCGGGGCGCCGTCGGCGCGGGCCTGGGCCACGGTGGTGAGCAGCAGCACGGCGCCGCCCTCACCGGGTACGGCGCCGTCGGCGTCCGCGTCGTAGGCGCGGCACCGCCCGCTGCCGGAGACCAGTTCGGGCATGGCCGCGGCCTCCTGGGCCGGCAGGCCGCCCGGGCGCAGGCTCACCCCGCCGGCCAGGGCGTACCGGGCATCGCCGGAGGTGAGTTCGCGGCAGGCGTGGTGGATCGCGGTCAGCGAGCTGTTGCAGCCGGTGTCCACGGCGTAGCAGGGGCCGGTCAGGCCGAGGACGTGGGCGACGCGGGCCGGGGCGCCGAACGTCATGTTGCCGAGCGCGCTGAGCGTCCCGGGGTCGCTCGCGGCGGCCCGGTAGGAGGAGGGTGAGGTGGCGAGGACGACGGCGGTGCCCGCGTCGGCGAGGTGACGGGTGGCGTAACCGGCGTCCTCCACGGCCTGGTGGGCGAGGAGCAGGGCGAGCCGCTGCTGGGGGTCCATCACTCCGGCCTCGCGACGGGAGAGCCGGAACAGGCCGTGGTCGAAGGTGTGGATGTCCCGCAGGTGGCCCATGGGCAGGTGGGCCGCGGCCGGGTCGAGGCCGGTCGCCTCGGCGCGGCCCTCCGGGAGCGGGCCGACGCTGTCGCGCCCGGCCAGGAGGTTCGCGCGGAACTCCGCGAGGTCGTCGGCGTCGGGGAACCTCAGCGCCAGCCCCACCACGGCCACGGCGTCGTCGGGGATCTCCGCGCTGTCGGGTGCGGCGCCGTCCGTCCGTCCGGTCCGCCGCGCCGGCGCGTCGTGATTGTCCCGCACTGTCTCCCCCGTTGTCCGGCCCACCGGTGGTGGGGTTCGCCGTGGTGCGGTGCCGGGCCGGCTCACCGCGTCGATGCCGGACGGGCGCCCGCCGCCCGCAGGGCCCGTGCCTGGTCCGTCACGCGGTCCAGGTCGAAGAGCTGGCCCACGCGGAGCGCGCCGGGCCAGCGCTGCTCCAGGCAGAGGTGCAGCTCGACCACGCTGCGGGAGTTGCCCCCGGCGTCGAAGAAGCTGTCCTCGGGCCCGAAGTCGTCGTGCCGCAGGACCTTGGCCCACAGCGCCGCGAGTTCCTGGCTCAGGGCGTCCGTCGCGTCGTCGGCGCCGTCCGGTCCGTCGTCCTCCGCCGGGAGCAGACGTGCCAGGGCGGCCTCGTCGGTCTTGCCGGAGGCGGCCAGCGGCATCGAGCCGAGGAGGACGAACTCCTCCGGCACGGAGCCGGCTTCCAGCTCCCGCCGGCAGTGGGCGAGGAGGTCGCGCGGGCCGGGCAGCGTCACCGCGTCCGGGGCGGCGGTCCAGAAGGCGACCAGCCGCAGGCCGCCCTCGCCCGGCACGCCCTGCACACTGGCCTGGCGGACGGCGGCATGCCGCTCCAGGACGGCCTCGACCCCGTGCCGCTCCACCCGGATGCCGCGCACCTTGAGCTGGCCGTCGGCCCGCCCGGCGAAGACGATCTCGCCGTCCTGCCGGGCGCGGGCGAGGTCCCCGGTGCGGTACATGCGGGCGCCGGGCAGCGAGGAGAACGGGTCGGGGAGGAACCGGGCGGCTGTCGCCGCCGGCCTCCGGGCGTAGCCGTGGGTGACCTGCGGTCCGCCGATGTACAGCTCCCCGAGGTCCCCGGGGGCGGTGGGCCGCAGCCGCTCGTCCAGCAGACGGGCGGTGACGGAGCCGCGGGGGCGCCCGACGGGCACCGTTCCCGAGGAGGCGTCGGGCAGGGTGTGGGCGAGCACCGCGACGGTGGTCTCGGTGGGGCCGTACTCGTTGCGGAGCCCGGTGCCGGGGAGCTGGGCGCGGTGCTGGGCGACCAGCGGCTCGGGCACCACCTCACCGGCGAGGACGACCTGGCTCAGGTGGGCCTCGGCGCCCGGCAGATGCGGCAGCATCAGCCGGTAGTAGGAGGGCGGGCAGACGGCGCGGGTGGCACGCCACCGCCGTAGCAGCTCCGCGCAGGCGCGGGCGTCGGGCAGGGCGGCGTGGTCCGGCAGCACGGCGGTGCCGCCGTCGCACAGCGCGGGGAAGGTGAGGAGGAGGGCGCCGTCCCAGGCGAACCGGCAGGCTGAGAAGACCGTGCCGAACGGCCCGTCGTCGCGGTCCGCGACCATCGCGGACAGGTTGTCCCGCCCGACGACGACCGCCTTGGGCTCACCGCTGGAGCCGGAGGTGGTGACGACGTAGGCGGGGGCGCCGCCGGGCGCCGGGGTCCAGGTGTCGTCCTCCGGCGGTGCGGAGCGCCGGTGCTCGGCGAGGTCGAGCACCGGCAGCGGGTACGGGGCCTCGGCGGCCAGCCGCTCGACGGCCTGCCGGGCGTCCGGGTCGGCGGCTCCGTCCCAGACCAGCGCGCCGCACTCCAGGTCCCGGGGGAGCGCGGCGAGCCGTTCGGCGGGATGGCCGGGTTCGGTGACGCACCAGGCGGCCCCGGCGCGGAGCGCGGCGATCATGCCGGTCAGGGTGTGGACGCTCTGGCGCAGGTGGAGCAGGACGGTCTGCCCCGGCCGGACGCCGAGGGCACGCAGCCGGGCCGCCAGCGCGCCGCCGGCGGTGTCCAGTTCTCCGTGGGTGAGGGTTTCTGCTCCGACCACCGCGGCGGTCCGCCCGGGGTGGCTTCGCAGGGCGGCGCGCAGGCGCTCGGCGACGTCGGGGGCGGTCACGGCGGTCACCGGATTTCGTAGTTGTGGAAGCCGCGCCCGCTCTTGCGGCCGCGGTGTCCGCGCTCGACGAGGTCGCGGAGGAGGGCGGTGGGTTCGAAGCGGGGGTCGCCGGTGGTCTCCCGCAGGACGACGAGCGAGTCCAGCACGGTGTCGAGACCGATCAGGTCGGCGGTGCGCAGCGGCCCCATGGCGTGCCCGAAGCAGTCGGTGAAGACGAGGTCCACGGTCTCGGCGTCGGCGGTGCCCTCCTCGACCCGGGCGGCGGCGTCGTTGATCATCGGCATGAGGACCCGGTTGGAGACGAACCCGGGGCTGTCGCGCACCAGATGGGCCCGTTTTCCGATGGCGTCGAGCAGCGCGAGGACGGTGGCCAGGCTCTCCTCGGAGGTGCGCGGCCCGCGGACCACCTCGACCGCGTCCTTGAGGTGCGCGGGGTTCATGAAGTGGGTGGCGAGCACGCGGTCCGGCCGTCCGGTGTGCCCGGCCAGGATGTCGACGGGAATGGCCGAGGTGCAGGAGGCGAGGACGGTGTCCGGACCGCAGGCGGCGTCGAGGGTGCCCAGGATGCGTTCCTTGACGTCCATCCGCTCGGGTCCGCACTCCACCACCAGCGCGGCGCCGGCGAGGGCGTCCGGCGCGCTCGCCCACCGCACCCGGGCGGCGACCTCGGCGGGCGGGTCGCCCGGCGCGGGCCGGCGCAGCAGCCGGGCGGCCCGCAGGCCGGTCCGCAGCCGTCGTTCGCCTGCGGCCCTCGCCGCCGGGTCGGGGTCGTGGAGGGTCACCGGGTACCCGGCCTCGGCGAAGCACTGTGCCACGCCGACGCCCATGGTCCCCGCCCCGACCACACCGATCGGCGTGGTCGCGGGGGGACGGCTGCCGCTACGCATCAGGACCTCCGGCCGGGGTGAGGAGCCGTACGTGGCCGGGTACGGCCGGGGGCGGGGCGTCGGGCGGGAACTCCAGCAGGAGGGGATCGCCCGGCACCGGCCGGGTGGCCTCGCCGAGCGGCCGGAATCCGGCGAAGCGCAGGTTGACGAGCATCGCCCGGTTGACGTCCGTGGGGACGAACTCGGCCTGCGGACGCCGCCCTTCGGCGAGGGCCTGGCGCACCACGTGGCCGATGAGGGCCGGGCCGATTCCGCGTGACATGACCCGGCAGGAGAGCAGCAGCAGCCGCAGCACCGTCCGGTCGTCCTCCTCCTCGGTGACCACCAGCCCGACGGTGCCGTACGAGCCGTGGACGTCCGTCAGCGCGGCCACCGTCACCCTGTGGTGCGGGGAGCGGCTGAGCTGCCGCAGCTCCGCCAGGTCGTAGGTGCGGCCGGTGGTGTTGAGCTGGTGGGTGCGGACCGTCAGTTCGTGGGCCCGCGCGAAGTCGGCCTCGGTGGCCTCCCGGACCGTCAGCTCCAGCCGGAGGGAGGCGAGGAACTCCCCGGGCGCTCCCTCGTACGTCTCCTCGGCCCGCTTGCGGCCCAGTTCGGCGCGGTACATCTCGCGGCGCCTGCGGGACTCCTCGGTGAGGTGGCGGGGGCGGAACTCCGGCAGCGAGAGGAAGTCCGGCACCTCCTCCGGCTCGTAGCACCGTACGCGGGGATGGGCGGCGGCCACCTCGGCCCGCTCGACCGGGTCGTTGTCGACGAAGGCGAGGCTGTCGACGCCGATGCCCAGCGCCTCGGCGACCCGCCCCACCGAGGCGGACTTGGCGCCCCAGCCGATCTCCACCGCCGTGAACAGCTCGGCCAGGCCCAGCCTGGCGAGGTGGGCGGTGGCGGTGGCGTGGTCGCCGCGGCTCGCCACCGCGTGCAGCACGCCGCGTTCGTCGAGGGCGCGCAAGGTGTGCAGGGTGGCCTCGGCGGGGCGCGGGTCGTCGCCCTCCAGCAGGGTGCCGGACCAGAGGGTGTCGTCGAGGTCCCACACCAGGCACTTGACCGTTGCCGGGGCGTCCGTCGTCATGCCGTCGCTCCGTCCGGGCGGGGCGCGGGGACGCCGTGGTCACGGAAGAGGCGGTCGGCGATATGCGTCTCGGCCACGTGCTGTGCTCCTTCGATGATCTCCATCACCTTGGCGTCGCGGAACAGCCGCCCCGCCCTGCTGTCGGGCGCGCAGCCGGCGGACCCGAGGATCTGCACGGCGTCACGGGTCACGGCCGCGGCCGCGTCGGCGGCGGCGTACTTGGCGAGGACGGTCTCGTGCAGGGCGCGCCCCGGCTCGTGGGTACGGGCGCGGGCCGCGCGCCGGCACAGTTCGCGCGCCCCGGTGGCGGCCACCGCCGACCGGGCCAGGACGGCGCGCACCGACTGGTGGGCACTGAGCGGTGTGCCGCCCTGGAAGCGGGTCCCGGCATGGGTGACGGCGTCGTGCAGGGCGGCCTCCGCCATGCCCACGCACCCCCAGGCGACGGTGTGGCGGCCGTGGTCCAGCACGGTCGCGGCGACATGGGAGAGCCCGAGGCCGACCGGTGCGACGAGGTGGTCGCGGGGCACCCGTACCGCGTCGAACTCCAGGTGGGCGATGCGCGCGGCCCGCATCCCGAGCTGCCCGGTGACGGCCTCCCGGCTCACCCCGGGGCGTCCGGTCTCCACCAGGACGGCGGCCAGGCCGCCGGGCGCCCGGCCCAGCACCAGGACCAGGTCGGCGAACTGACCGCAGGTCACCCACCTCTTGCGGCCGCTCACCACGAGCTCGTCGCCGTCCTCCTCGACGCTGGTGGCCACGTGCGCGAGGGCGCTGCCGGCGTCCTGCTCGGTGGCGGCGAAGGCGGCGACCAGTTCCCCGGAGGCGAGCCGGGGGAGCCAGGTCCGGCGCTGGCCGGCGGTGCCCCAGCGGCGCAGCCCGGCGGCGACCATGCCCTGCACGGTGACCAGGCCGCGGACCGCGCCGCACACGCCGCCCAGCGTCGCGCACACCTCACCCAGCTCCTGCTGCCCGGTCCCGGCGCCGCCGTACTCCGCCGGGACGTCCGGGGCGAGGAGACCGGCCCGCGCCAGATCGCCGGCCACGTCCCTGGGCAGCCCCTCGGAGCGGTCCCACGCGGCGGCCGGCAGGAGCCAGCGCGCGGCGAGGTCCCGGGCGGCGCGCACCGGCTCCGGCACGGCCTCAGGCGGACGCGTCATCGCCCGCGCCCAGTCCGGCGGGGTGGCCCTGCTTGGCCCGGACGAAGCGGGCGATCCGCGCGGCGGTGCGGAAGCTGTCCAGGTCGAGGTCCTCCACCTCGACGGTGACCGCGTACCGCTCCTCGACGAAGGTGACCAGCTCCAGCGCGAACAGGGAGTCGGCCAGTCCGAGGGCGAAGTAGTCGTCGTCGGGCGCGACGGGGCGGCGCAGGGCCAGGGTGAGGAACTCGGTGACCTGTTCGGTGATCTCGTTCACGCCGTCGTCTCCTGGTGGTTCTGGGGGGACGGGCGGTGCCCGTCGCGCCCGGGGCCTGTCCGGACCAGCAGCAGACTCCAGGCCGCCACCGGGCTCACGTTGATCAGCACGGCGTGGTCGCCGTCGGTGAGACGGCCGGCCTCCAGGGCCGACGCGAGGTTGAGGAAGACGTCGTTGGGGCCGAGGTGCCCGAGCGCGCGCAGGTTCTCCCGGCACTCCGGGAGCAGCGTCAGGTCCAGAGCCTCCTCGGTGAAGGTGAGGCCGCCGGCGGAGAGGTTCTGGCTCACGAAGCCGCTCACGTCCGCGCGGGTGAGGCCGTTGCGCCGCAACAGCCGGTCGAGCAGGGCCCGCAGCCGGTTGCGGGTCTCCACGGCGAGCCGGAAGGAGTAGGCGGGCTGGTCGGTGCACTCCTCGCGCCACCGCGACGGGTGCCGGCCCCGGTAGTCGACGTGGAAGAGGTCCCAGTACCGTCCGTCGGTCTCCTGGACCTGGTCCACGATCGTGAGGTTCCCCCGCCGCCCGAGCAGCAGGGCCTGTCCGCCGTCCCCGTTGACGGTCACCGGATGCCGGTACCGGTGCTCGGAGACGGGCTTGCTGCCGTGGGCGACCAGGACCGGCCCCAGCTCCGGGTCGGCGGCCAGCAGTCCCCTCGCCGTGAGCAGCGCCGGGGTCACGGAGACGCAGCCCAGTCCGCCCACGGTGAAGGTGAGCGCGTGGGTCGCGCCCAGACGGGCCTGGAGCAGGGTCGCCTCGGAGCTGAGCAGCGTCCGCGGCGCCCGTTGCTCGACCACCAGGAGCGCGCCCAGTTCCTCGGCCGAGATCCCGGCCTCCGCCAGCGCCCGCCGGGCGGCCCGCTCGGCCAGGGTGGTCGCGTCGGCGTCGTCCACCCCGACCGTCTCGATGCCCAACTGCCCGCAGACGGCCCGCTCCTCCTCGGGAAGGCCGAGGATCGAGGGCAGCTCCGCCACCTTCGTCCTGACCGGCGGCAGGAAGGAACCCACCGCCCGGACCGCGAGCGGTGCGGACGGCCTGCGTGCACCGGAATGGCTCACTGGAACTCCCCCGTGAGGCGGCTGGGTTCGGCGTCATTCCAGCGGGGCGGGCGAGACCGGGGGAAGGCTATTTAGGCAGGGCTGAACCGCGCCGGCCGTACGCCTTCCGTGCGCCTCCTCGGGCCGTCCCGGCCGCGGCGCCGCCCGGACTCCCGGTCAGCTACCGGCGGCTCAGGGAGTGAAGGGTTGTGCACGAGGGTGCGAAACTGCCTCCGTGGCCCTGCACCTCATCTCCGTTGTCGGCAGCAGTCCTGGCGTTGGCAAGACCACCCTGTGTCGCGCGGTGGCCCAGTGGCTGACCAGCTTCGGCGCATCGGTGGACCACTTTGAGGAGGCCGACATTCTCACGCGGGCGGCCTTTCGGCCCGTGGCTGAGGAGTTCGCCGGTGAGACTGCCGCCGTCCAGCCCGCGACCTTGATCGAGTGCACGCGCGCCTACGTCGCGGAGTCACTCGCGGCGGGCAAGGACTACCTGGTGACGGATGCCCTCCTGCCCTTCATTCCGTCCCTTGTGGCATGGGGCCACGACGAGCCGGCTCTCGTCCAGGTCATGGAAGACCTGTCCCGGGCCGTGCGGCCGGCCCAGGTCACGGTGGTGTATGTCCACGACGACCCCGAAACGGCACTGCGACGCGCCGTTCGGAGGGAGGGCGACGCCTGGGAGGACTGGTACGTGCGGAAACTTGCCGACTCCCCTGGGACGCGGGGTGTTCACGACCTCTCGTCGGCTGCCGCTCATCTCCGCTCCGAAGGTGAATTGACGCGGCGTCTCCTCGCCCGGACCCCGTGGCACGTCCTGAACGTGAACGTCGGCACTCTGAACGCCCAAGAGGCATACGCCCATACCCGGGACCACCTCACGGACATGCTGGGGTTGCCCGGACGGCCTT
Organism: Streptomyces albidoflavus; assembly: GCF_000719955.1. Taxonomy (GTDB): domain Bacteria; phylum Actinomycetota; class Actinomycetes; order Streptomycetales; family Streptomycetaceae; genus Streptomyces; species Streptomyces albidoflavus. The sequence continues at coordinate 235,315 of NZ_JOII01000004.1, read as the reverse complement.
CGGCATAGCAGGACGCCGACCGGAGGGAAGGTCCCCTCAGCGGTCCTGCCGATGGCGCCCTCCGTCGCGGTGACCCTCGCTGCCGGCTGCTCCCGGGCGGCGGGCTGCGGGCGGGGGAGGGGACAGGCGACCGGTCAGGTGCACGGTGCGCCGCCGGCCGTATGCGCTTGTCCGCCGGTCGGCTCCGGCCTACGGTGCCGTGGTGGAACTCTTCTCGCACTCCTGGCAAGCCTCGCGCGCGGCGGTCGCCGCACTGCCGGACGAGGACTTCGACCAGCCCTCCGGCTGCGCCGGCTGGCTCGTGCGGGACCTGGTCTGCCATCTGGTCATCGACGCCCAGGACGTCCTGATCACCCTGGTCACGCCCGCCGAGTCCGAACCGACCGCGGACGCCGTCACCTACTGGGAACTCCTCGACGCGCCGCCGACCGGCGAGGACCCCCTGGACGCGCTGATCCCCCGGCTGGCCGCCGCCTACGGCGAGCCGCGGTGGCTCAAGTTCCACCTCGACGACGTCGGTTCGGCGGCCGGCCGGGCCGCCGAACTCGCCGACCCCGCCCTCCTTGTCAGCACCCAGGACAAGGTACTGACCGCCGGTGACTACCTCGCGGCGTACGTACTCGAATGGACCCTGCACCACCTCGACCTGACCGCACACCTGCCGTCGGCCGCCGCTCCGCCCGCCGAGACCCTGGCGGCGGCCCGCACCGCGCTGGAGCGGATCGCCGGGGCCCCGTTCCCCGCCTCGTTCTCCGACGAGGCCGCGCTGCGGGTCGGCACCGGACGCCGCACACCGACCGACGCCGAGCGGGCGGCTCTGGGCGACCTCGCGGCGAGCCTTCCGCTCGTCCTCGGCTGATCACGGGTGTCGGCCGGGCGGGTCGGCGCCCGTCTCTCCGGCCGGTGGTTCCTGTGGTGAGACCGGCCACCCCGTGGGCGCGGGCAACCCCGCGTGCCGGTGGACCAGTTCGAGGGTGGACGGGGCCAGGCGCAGGCGGGGCATGACATCGGGGCGGAACCAGTGGAGCAGGACGCCCTCGGTGAGGTGGAGCGTGGCGGGGTCGCCGTTCCAGCGAGCGGTGAAGACCTGGATCAGGACCGGCGATCCGTCGATCCCGGTGGCGGTCTCGACGGTGAACGGTTCGAGCCCCGGGAGGTCCAGCCCCGTCTCCTCCCGGAGTTCACGCCGGGCGGTCTCCGCCAGCGAGCGGTCACCCGGTTCGCGGCCGCCGCCGGGGAGGGCCCAGGAGCCCGGTTCCCAGATGCCGGGCAGATTGTCCCGCAGGTGCAGCAGGTAGGCCCCGGCGTCGTTGTGGAGAAGCACCGAGGCGTTGCTGACCGGAGGGCCGCCGGGCGGCGAGGGGACGGGGCGCGGGTCCATAGGAGGTGACCTCCCGAGAGGGGGGACGGCGGGCGCGTGGGCCGGCCGGGGCGTTCCGGTGAGGAGCCGGTTGGGAGCGTAACGGCGCGGGCCGGAGGGCGGGCCACCTCGGCCGGGAGCGTCCGGATCAAGCCACATCCGTGGAGTGAGGGGCCGATTCCCGACCCTGGCTAAGGTTAGGCTAACCTCACCGCTTGTGACTGCACTCGACCGAGAAGACGGTCCGCCGCGCCTGTTCGCGGTGGACGGGCACGGCGCGCCCGCCGTGGACGACGGCACCGCCGGGGCGACCGGGCTGGACGCGGACGGCATCACCGTCGCCTACGACGGGACCGACGTCGTCCACGGGGCCGACCTCCGCCTGCCGCGCGGCCAGGTCACCGCGCTCATCGGGCCGAACGGCAGCGGCAAGTCGACACTGCTGCGCGCCGTCGCGCGGCTGCACCGGGCGCGGACCGGGAGCGTCACGGTCTTCGCCGACGGCCAGGAGCGGGTCGACGCGCTCGCGCTCTCGCGTACCGAGTTCGCCCGGCGCGTCACGCTGCTCGCGCAGAGCCGCACCGCCCCCGCCGGACTCAGCGTCCGCGAGGTGGTCGGCTTCGGGCGGCACCCCTACCGTAAACGGCTGCGCGGCGGCGACCCGGACGGGGCGGCCCGCATCGACCACGCCCTGGCCATCACCGACCTCACCGCGCTCGCCGACCGGGGCGTGGAGAGCCTTTCCGGCGGCCAGTTGCAGCGCGTCTGGTTCGCCTGCTGCCTCGCCCAGGACACCGACGTCCTCCTTCTCGACGAGCCCACCACCTACCTTGACCTCCGCTACCAGATGGAGATCCTCGACCTGGTCCGCGACCTCGCCGACCAGCACGGGGTGACCGTCGGCGTCGTCCTGCACGACCTGGACCAGGCCGCCGCCGTAGCCGACCGCGTCGTCCTGCTGTCGGCCGGCCGCGTCGTCGCCGCCGGCACCCCGGCCGAGGTCTACGACGCCGAGCGGCTGACCGGCACGTACGGCATCCGGATCGAGGTCGACACCGACCCCTCCACCCGCGTCCCCCGCACCCGCGCGGTGGGCAGGCACCACCTCCGCCTCGAAAGGCCCTGACACCTCATGAGAACCCAGTACCTGGCGTGGCCGCTGCTCGCCGCCGTGGCCACCACCGCCCTCGTCGGCTGCGGCTCCACCGAGGCGCCGAAGAAGGAGAACGCCGCCGACGCCGCCCTCACCGTCACCGACGCCCGCGGCGAGAAGGTGAAGCTGGACGGTCCCGCGAAGCGCGTCGTCGGCACCGAGTGGAACGTCGTCGAGTCCCTCCTGACCCTCGGCGTCGAGCCGGTCGGTGTCGCCGACGTGAAGGGCTATCAGGCGTACGACACCGCCGCGCCCCTGCCCGACGGCGTCAAGGACATCGGCACCCGGGGCGAGCCCAGCGTCGACACCGTGGCCGGACTCAAGCCGGACCTCGTCGTGGCCACCACCGACCTCTCCGACGCCGCCGTCAAGCAGCTCTCCAAGGTCGCCCCCGTCGTGGTGGTGAAGTCGGCCGACGCGAGCCGCCAGATCGACCAGATGACCGACAACGTGAAGCTCATAGCCGAGGCCACCGGCACCGAGAAGAAGGCCGAGAGCGAGATCGCCTCCTTCCGCGAGGCGCTCGCCGACGGCAAGAAGAAGCTCGCCGACGCCGGCCTCGCCGGGGAGAAGGTCGCCTTCGCCGACGGCTGGCAGGAGGGCAACCAGGTCTCCGTACGCCCCTACGTCAAGGGCTCGCTGATCACCGACATCAACACCGAACTCGGCCTGGTCAGTCCCTGGAAGATGAAGGGCGACAAGGGGTACGGCCTCGCCTCCACCGACGTCGAGGGGCTCACCCGGATCGGCGACGCCCGCTTCACCTACATCGCCAACGACACCGACGGCGGCGACCCGTTCGCCGACGGACTGAAGAACAACGCCGTCTGGAAGTCGCTGCCGTTCGTCAAGAACGACGAGGTGTACCGCCTCCCCGACGGCATCTGGATGTTCGGCGGCACCGCCTCCGGCAAGCAGTACGTCGACGCGATCGTGGACGCGCTGACCGGGTGAACGTGAGCACCTCCCCGACCAAGGACCGGCCCGCGCCGGCGGCCGCCCCGGCGGAGGCAGCGCCCTCCGCCGGGCCCGGCCCCGCCGCGCGCCGGGGCCGCGCCCTGCTCCTCGCCCCGGTCGCGGTGCTGGTCCTGGCCGCCCTCGCCGCCCTGCACGTCAGCCAGGGCACGGCGGCCCTCGGGCCGGGCACCCTCTGGCACGCGCTCGGCTCCGCCCTCACCGGCGGCGACGCCGTCGACCAGGCCGACGCCGTCCTCCTCTCCTCCCGGCTGCCCCGGCTCGCCGCCGGACTGGTCGTCGGCTGCGCCCTCGGCGCGGCGGGCGCCCCCCTCCAGTCGGTCTCCCGCAACGTCCTGGCCTCGCCCGACACCCTCGCGGTCAACGCCGGTGCCTACCTGGCCGTGGTCGCGGTCGCCGCCTTCGGCATCACCCTCCCGGCCCTCCCCGCCGGCGGCACCGCCTTCGTCGGCGGCCTGCTCGCCGCCGGGATCGTGCTGGGCCTCTCCCGCGCCGGGGCGGGCCCGATCCGGCTCGTCCTGGCCGGCTCCGCCCTCACCCTCGCCCTCAGCGGCCTCAGCCAGCTCCTGCTGATCCTGCGCGAGCAGCAGACCTCCGGCCTGTACGCCTGGGGCAACGGCTCGCTCGGCCAGATCGGCATGGAGACCATCGACCGGATGGCGCCCGTCGCGCTGATCGGCCTCGTCGGCCTGGTCCTGCTCGGCAAGCGGCTCGACATCCTCGCCCTCGGCGACGACGGCGCCGCCGTGGTCGGGGTCAGCCCGCGCCTGACCCGGGGCGTCGCCGTCGTCCTCGCCGTGCTCCTCGCCGCGGTCGCCGTCACCGTCGCCGGTCCGGTCGGCTTCGTCGGCCTCTGCGCGCCCGCCGTCGTCCGGCTGGCCGGAAACTGGGCCCCGGTCCTCCTCCGCCACCGCGTCCTCATCCCCGCCGCCTCGGTGGCCGGGATGATCGTGGTGCTCGGCGCCGACATCCTGCTGCGCGCCCTCTTCGGCGCCCAGGCCGGCACCGCCGTCCCCACCGGCATCGTCACCAGCCTCTTCGGCGCGCTCCTGCTCGTGGTCCTCGCCCACCGCTCCCGCGACGCCGGCTCCGCCGACCCCACCACGGCCTTCGCCCGCCTGCGGAGCCGCCGGGCGTACGTGGTGACCCTGGTGGTCGCGGGGACCGCGCTGGCCGGCGCGGTCGTCGCCGCCGTCCTGCTGGGCGACACCCGCCTGCTCCTCGGTGACGTCGGTACTGGATCACCGGCCGCTCCGGCGAGCTGGTCTCCTTCGTCCTGGACACCCGGGTGCCCCGCGTCGCCGCCGCGCTCCTCGCCGGGGCCGCGCTGGCCGTGGCCGGCGCCGTCGTCCAGGCCGTCTCGCGCAACCCGCTGGCCGAACCCGGCATCCTCGGTGTCGTCGGGGGAGCGGGCGTCGGCGCGGTCACCGTCCTCACCGTCGTCCCGCTCGCCGGATTCTGGTTCATCGGCGGGGCCGCCCTCGCCGGAGCCGCGGCCGCCGCCGCCCTCGTCTTCGGGCTCGCCGCCCGGAGGGGGCTGGAGCAGAACCGGCTGGTCCTCATCGGCATCGGTGTCTCGGCCGGCACCGGGGCGCTGGTCAGCCTGCTCATCGTCCTCACCGACCCGCACAACGGCACCAAGGCGCTGACCTGGCTCTCCGGCTCCACGTACGGACGCACCCTCCCCGAGGTCGTGCCCGTGCTGGCCGCGCTGGTGGTGGCGCTGCCGCTGCTGGCCGTCCTCCGCCGCGAGCTGGACCTCATCGGGCTGGACGCGGACACCCCGCGGCTGCTCGGCATCCGGCCCGGCACGACGCGGCTCGGGCTGCTCACCGTCGCCGTCGTCCTCACCGCCACCTCGGTGGCCGCCGTCGGCGTCATCGGCTTCGTCGGCCTCGTCGCCCCGCACGCGGCCCGCGCCCTGGTCGGACAGCGGCACGCCCGGGTCCTCCCGGTCTCGGCGCTGCTCGGCGCCCTGCTGGTGGTGGTCGCGGACACGATCGGGCGGACCGTCATCGCCCCCGGCCAGATCCCGGTCGGCATCGTGACCGCCGTGATCGGCGCCCCGTACTTCGGCTGGCTGCTGTGGAGGTCCAAGGGGGAGAGCTGAGTCGTGAGGCGCGCGCCCGGCTGCACCATTTGATAGGCAAGTCGCTGCTTGCCTATGGTGGGGTAATGGCGGAGGATGTCTACAAGGCACTGGCCGATCCCACCCGCCGGCTCATTCTCGACGAGCTGGCGGAGCGGGACGGCCAGACCTTGTTCGAGCTGTGTACGCGGCTGGTGACCAGGCACGGCCTGGGGCTGTCCCGGCAGGGGATCAGCCAGCACCTGGCCGTCCTGGAAGCCGCGGAGCTGGTCCGCGTCCGGCGCCAGGGCCGCTACAAGTTCCACGACCTGAACACCGAGCCGCTGGAGCACATCGTGACCCGATGGCTCAGGCCCGACGCACCGGAGAGCACCCCATGAGGATCCACCTGACCAGCGTCTTCGTCGACGACCAGGAGAAGGCGCTGCGCTTCTACACCGAGGCGCTCGGCTTCGTGAAGAAGCACGACGTCCCCCTCGGCGAGGCCCGCTGGCTGACCGTCGTCTCCCCGGAGGCCCCCGAGGGCACCGAACTGCTCCTGGAGCCCGACGGCCACCCCGCCGTCAAGCCCTACAAGGAGGCCCTGGTCCACGACGGCATCCCCGCCGCCTCCTTCGCCGTGGACGACGTGACCGCCGAGTTCGGCCGGCTGAGCGAACTGGGGGTCACCTTCGTCCAGGAACCGCTGACGATGGGCCCGGTCACCACCGCGGTCCTCGACGACACCTGCGGCAACCTCATCCAGATCGCCCACAGCGCGTAGGCCGGACGCTCAGCCTCCGCGGACGAAGGCCGCGCACTCCGGGCAGTCGTCCAAGTAGCGGTGGCGGCACTCGGCGGTGTGCCGCAGGAAGGTGACCGCCTGCCGCCGGTGGGCGATCTCCTCCTCCAGCGCCGCGATCTTCGCCCGCACGACGGCCTGGGCCGCCGCCTTCGTCGGCGCCATGGCCGCCGCGACCTCCGGCAGCGAGAGCCCGACGCGGCGCAGCCGCAGCACGGTACGGGCCTGTTCCAGCGCGCCGTCGTCGTAGACGCGGTGGCCGTTGCCGTCGCGACGCACGGTGAGGGCGCCGACGCTCTCCCAGTGCCGCAGCACGTGGGTCTCGACCCCCAGCTCCGCGGCCACTTCCCCGATCGTCCTCACCACGCGGCCCTTGCCTTCATGTCGACCTGAATCGCTAGCGTCCCGATCATGCCCGACACCACCACGCCCACGCGTTCTTCCAGCCGCCCCACCGTCCTGGTCACCGGCGCCACCGGCAACCTCGGCCGGGAGGTCGCCGACCGCCTCCGGACGCAGGGCGCACGCGTCCGCTGCCTGGTCCGCGACCTGGCAGGTGCGCCACCGGAGGCCGAGCCGGTGACCGGCGACCTCACGAACCCCGCTGCCCTCCGCCAGGCGCTCGACGGCGTCGATGCGGTCTTCCTGATCTGGCCCCTGCTCGATTCCGCCCCCGCCCACGGCCTGATCGCGGAACTCGCCGCGGCGGCGCCCCGCCTCGTCCACCTCTCCTCGGCCGCCGTCAAGGACGGGTCCGCCCACCAGACCGACCCCATCGTCCAGGTGCACGCCGACATGGAAGCCCTCCTCCACGGCGCCGGGCTGCGGCCCGTGGTGCTGCGGAGCGACACGCTGGCCTCCAACGCCCGCGGCTGGAAGCGGCAGTTGGCGGCGGGCGACGTCGTCTCGGGTCCACAGGCGGCGCGTACGGCCGTCGTCGACGAGCGGGACGTCGCCGACGCCGCCGTGGCCGTGCTGCTCGCCGACCACGCAGACCGGGACCACGGCCCGTACGTGCTGACGGGACCGGAGATACTCGGCCGCGCCGAGCAGGTCGCCCAGCTCGGTGCCGCGCTCCGGCGCGATCTGCGCTTCGAGGCGCTCCCTGCCGCCCGAGCACGGGCACGGATGCTCGCGGACGGCCTTCCCGAGCCCCTCGCGGACGCGCTGGTCGCGGCGGCGGAGCGGCGCCCCGACTCCCCGTGCGTCACCGATCACGTGCGGCGCCTCACCGGCCACCCGGCGGCCACCTTCGCGCGCTGGGCAGCCGACCATGCGGCCGAGTTCGGCCGCCGCGAACCCTGAGACGCTCCGCCCCGGGCCTACTTCGCCGTCAGGCAGAACGGGCGCCCGGCCGGGTCGAGCAGGACCCGCCACCGTTCCGCGAGGGGCTGCGGCTCGGGCCGTACGGCGCCCAGGGCCGACAGCCGCGTCCCGGCGGTGTCGAGGTCGGCGCCGCGAAGTCGCCGGTGGACCGCTCGTCCAGGTCCAGGCCGGTGGCCGTCCCATACAGGGCGGCCAACGCCGGCGGGCTGGCGCAGTCGAGGGTGACGGCCGTGAGCCTCATCGAGCCGGTCGTGGCGTTCAGTTCCTGTTCAGGGTGCGGGTGACGCCGGCGACGACCGCCGTCGTGAGGAGCCAGCCGACGGCGACCAGGAGATACGCGAACCACTGGGTGCCGTCGGTCCAGTGCCACGCGCCGCGCTGGCCGAAGTCGCCGACGGGGAAGAGCAGGTCGACGGTGTAGACCAGCGCGTTGAACGGGGCGCCCTCCCCGTCCTTCGTCTGGACGGGCGAGCCCGCGCTGAACACCAGGCCGCCGAGGAGGCAGAGCGCGCCCATCCACAGGGCCGCCAGCCAGGGGCGGTAGCCGTAGCCGACGGTGGCGTCGAGCAGCCGCCCCCACACCCGGCCGGGCACGTTCAGCGTGGTGCGGCGGTGGCGCTGCTTGGCGAGCAGCACCCGCCGGGCGTCGTCGTCGTGGCCGGCCTGCCGGTAACAGGCGGCGAGCTGCTCGTACGGCTGCGGGGCGTAGCCGGGGTTGCGGCGGAGCCAGGCCAGGCGGCGGGTCACGTTCTCCCACCCGGGTGTCGCCTCGGAGTGGAGCGAGCCGTAGACGAAGCCGTCCAGCCGCACCTCGTCCGGCCAGCTCCCCGCGCGGTCGTGCAGGGCGGTCACCGTGGCGCCCCGGAGGTCCACGGTTCCGGAAGGCTTCGTGGCGAGGCCGAAGTCGAGGGTCCCCACCTGCATGCCGACGCCGAACAGGGCGGTCCCGGTGCCGTCGAGGGTGGCGCCGTCGAGGGTCAGGAGATCCGCTATCCGGGCGCCCCGAAGCCGCACCGTTCCCGTCGCACGGAAGCCGTCGGACAGCTCCACCGCCGAGGCGTCCGCGCGGTCCGCGACCAGCGCCTCGCCCTGCGGGCTCTCCAGTCGCGCCCCTCTCATGAAGAGGCCGCCGGGAAGCTGCGCGCCCACCAGGCGCACCCCACCGCGCGTGAAGAAGCCCTCGCGGCAGTAGACGCCTCCCCCCATGGCAAGGCCCCCGGCGAACACTCCCCATCGCCCCGGCGCGGTGATCCGCGCCCCGTTCAGGCGCAGTTCCCCGGTCACCTGGGCATTGACCAGGGTGAGGCTGCCCGTTTCCAGCACGGAGCCGGTCAGGTCCGGGTGCCCCTCGACGCGGGCCAGCCCGGCATCCACGCCCGGGACGCGGCCGGCGGTGATGTGGACCGTTCTCGTCGTGGCGGCGTGCAGGCTCACCGGCTGCTCCAGCCGGCACCCCCTCAGCCACACCGGGCTGCCGATCTCCGCACCGGCCAGGTCGAGCGCCCCGGTGATCCGCGCCCCCGCCAGGCGCAGCGCCGCGACCCCGCCCGGCCGCGCCGGACCGCCGCCCAGCAGCAGCGCGGCCACCACCTCGGCACGGACCGTCCGCCCGGCGCCCCACTCCGCCCCCGTCGCGGGATCGTCCTCCTCGGGCACCCCGGTCCGCAGGTCCACCCACCGTCCTTCGGGGAAGGCGTCCCACAACGCACGCTCGGCGGCGGTCAGTTCGTCGTAGATCAGCACGGCCACAGGGTACGGCCGTCACACGGCCCGCCGCCGGGGAAGAGCGTCTGCCCGGCGCACCGCCCCTCCTGATCACCTCGCAGGCGCCGGTGGTGGTGTCGCGTGTGAGGGCGCGGTGTCAGGCGAGCGTCCGTGCCGCTCTCGCGCGACCTCGTTCCGCCGGGCGCGGTCCGCGAATGTGATCGAGAAGTGAAGGAAATGCGTGCGCGCTTTCGGTGAGGGAGGCCGCAGATGTCCAGTCGCGCCGCCGCATGGGTAAAGGTGCAGCTCAGGGGTGGTGCGGTGGGGTGATTCCGGCAGGTGGAGCGCGGATATCGGGGGAGTGCCGTGGCGGTGTCGAGCATTCCGGATGCGCCCCGGTGCGGGCGAATCCCGGATGTGCCGTCACATTTCCGGGGAGCGGAATTCCGTATCGGGAAGCGAGGGAAATAGGGCCCCGCGGCCCACGAACCCGCACGTCAAACGAGTGTGCGGGTGTCGGCCGGGCGTGATACTTAACTACCTGCGAACGAGGCGTCGACGGTCCGAGGGGACCGGGCGCGGCAGGGGGTTGTCATGGCGTTGCTCCGGGGGGCGGGGTCCTCGCTGAGGAGATGGATCGGCCGTTCCACCGCAGAGGTGGACGAGGACCAGGGAGAGCCCGAGATCGGGCGCATCCGCGAGGCGGCCGAGGCCGCCGACTGGGCGGCCGTACGCGACCAGCTGACGGAGCGTCCCGAGTCCGAGGACCGCACCTGGCTGATCACCGCGGTCGCCAGGACCGCCAATGTGGAGAACTGGATACCCCAGGCCGTCGAGGCCGAGCCCGACTCGGCCCTGCCGCTGCTGGTCGCCGGGGCCCGCCACGTCAACTGGGGCTGGGAGGCACGTACCGGCGCCCGCGCCGAGCACGTCTCGCGCGACCAGTTCCAGGTCTTCCACAACCGGCTGCGGACCGCCGAGAAGTGGCTCTACGAGGCCGCCGAGCGTGAGCCGCAGTGGGTCAGCCCCTGGTACTTCCTCCAGATGAGCGGCCGGGGCCTCCAGGTCGGGCAGACCGTCGCCCGCCGCCGCTTCGAGGCGGCCGTCCGGCGCCACCCGCACCACCTCGGCGCCCACCAGCAGCAGCTCCAGCAGCTCTGCGACAAGTGGGGCGGCTCCCACGAGGAGATGCACGCCTTCGCCACCCAGGCCCTGCGCGACGCCCCCGCCGGCAGCATGCTCGGCCAGCTCGTCGCCCTCGCCCACATCGAGCAGTGGCTCGCCCTCGACTCCGGCGCCGACGCCGAGTACCTGGGGCAGCCCGGGATCACCGCCTCGCTCACCGAGGCCGCCGAACGCTCCATCTGGCACGAGGACTTCGCCTACGGGCAGGGCTGGCTCCAGGTGTACAACACCTTCGCCATGGCCTTCTCGCTCACCGGCGACCGCGACCTGGCCAAACTCTGCTTCGACGGCACCAACGGGATCGTCACCGCGTTCCCCTGGAACTACCTCGACGCCGCCGACCCGGCCGCCGCCTACCGCGAGAACCGCGCCGCCGCCGGCCGCTGAGCCCCGGCGCACCGCCGCCCGACCAGCCCCCGTGACGACGGGCCCCGCCGACAGCCGGGCCCCGCCGGGCGGCTCATCCCACCCCGCGCGACGCCGCACCGGCGCGCGCCCCGACGAGGGAACCCACAGGTGCTCCACTCCGAGTCCTCCCACAGCTTCCAGGTCGACCTGCGTGGTCTGGTGGACCTGCTCTCCCACCACCTCTACTCCAGCCCCCGCGTCTACCTGCGCGAACTCCTCCAGAACGCGGTCGACGCCCTCACCGCCCGGCAGGCCGCCGACCCCGGCGCCCCCGCCGCCATCACCGTGCGCACCGGCGAGACGCTCACCGTCACCGACACCGGCATCGGCCTCACCGAGGCCGACGTGCACCGCTTCCTCGCCACCATCGGCCGCAGCTCCAAGCGGAACGCCGACGGCGGCCTGGACGGCGCCGGACTGGAGTCCGCCCGCGGGGAGTTCATCGGCCAGTTCGGCATCGGCCTGCTCGCCTGCTTCGTCGTCGCCGACGAGATCACCGTGGTCAGCCGCCACGCCACCGACCCCGGCGCGCCCACCGTCGAATGGCGCGGCCACTCGGACGGCCGCTACACCATCCGTACCCTCCCGGCCTCCGCGATGCCCGAGCCGGGCACCACCGTCCGCCTCACCCCACGTGCCGACAACGCCGAGTGGACCGCCCCCGAGCGGGTCACCGAACTCGCCCGGCACTTCGGCGGCCTGCTGAAGTACGAGGTCACCGTCGTCGACCCGCGAGGGACGCCGACCCGGGTCAACGACACCCCGCCCTGGGAGCGCCCGCACGGCTCGCCGCTCGCCCGCCGGGAGGCGCTCACCGCGTACTGCCGCACCACCTTCGACTTCACCCCGCTCGACACCATCGAGCTGGACCTGCCCGCCGCCGGGCTGCGCGGCGTCGCCTACGTCCTGCCCACCGCGGTCAGCCCCGCCCAGCGCGCCGGACACCGGGTCCACCTCAAGGGGATGCTCCTCACCGACAAGGCGCCCGAACTCCTCCCCGACTGGGCCTTCTTCGTCCGCTGCGTCGTCGACACCACCAGCCTGCGCCCCACCGCCTCCCGCGAGGCGCTGTACGAGGACGGCACCCTGGCCGCCGTCCGCGACGCCCTCGGCCAGCGCATCCGCGACTGGCTCACCGGCCTCGCCGCCAGCGACCCCGCCCTCCTCCACCGCTTCATCGACACCCACCACCTCGCCGTCAAGGCGCTCGCCCGCTACGACGACGAACTCCTGCGCACCGTCCTGCCCTGGCTGCCCTTCGAGACCACCGACGGCAACGTCACCCTGGAGGAGTTCGCCCGCAACCACCCGACCGTCCTGGTCACCCGCAGCGTCGAGGAGTTCCGCCAGGTCGCGCCCATCGCCTCGGCCGCCGGACTCGGCGTCGTCAACGGCGGCTACACCTACGACCGGGACCTCGTCCACCGGCTCCCCGAGATCCGCCCCGGCAGCAGCGTCACCGACCTCGACCCGGCGACCGTCACCGCCCACCTCGACGCCGTCGACCCCTCGGCGGAACTGCGCGCCGCCGCCTTCCTCGCCCTGGCCCGCGAGACCGTCGGCGCCCACGACTGCGACGTGGTCCTCCGCGACTTCCAGCCGGTCACCGCGCCCGCCCTGCTCCTCGACAACCGCGAGGCCCGCCACGAGCGGACCCGCTCCTCGCTCGCCTCGGAGAGCGACGGCCTGTGGGCCGACATCCTCGGCTCGCTGCGCGACGAGACACCCCGCGCCCAGCTCGTCCTCAACCACCTCAACCCGCTGGTGCGCCAGGCCCTCACCATCACCGAACGCGGCCTCGCCACCACCGCCGCCGAAGCCCTCTACGGCCAGGCCCTGCTGCTCAGCCGACGCCCGCTGAGGGCGAGCGAGAGCGCCCTGCTCAACCGGGCCTTCATCGGCCTGCTCACCCACGCCATGCACCCGGCCGGCCCGGCCGAGCCCCGGAAGGACGCGTAAATGCTGGACACCCCGCAGGCGGTGCTCGACGCGCTGCGCGAGAACGACGGCCGCCCGCACGGCCTGCACCGCACCGTGACCGCCGAGGAACTGGCCGAGGCCGCCGAGGCGTTCGACGACCCCGCCCTGCTGGTCACGGCGCTCCTGGAGCTGATGGCCGCCTACGAGTTCACCGGCGAGCACCGCAAGTCGCCGGTGGTCTTCGCCCGGCTGCTGAAGCTGCGCGAGACCACCCCCGACGCCTTCAGCGAGTGGGAGGACCACCAGGTCGACTGGCGGTTCAAGTGGGTGACGACCTCGCTCCTCCAGGTCCCCGACATGCCGCTGGCCACCGTCCACGGCTGGGTCGACCGGATGCGTGAGCGGTACGAGGACGCCGGGCACGGCCTCCAGCCGGTGGCGGCCATGCGCTACCACGTCGCCCGCCACACCGGCACCGGCATCCCGGACGCCTACGACCTCTGGGCCACCCGGACCCGCACCCGCCTCAGCGACTGCGAGGCGTGCGAGACCCGCCACCACGCGCTCCACCAGGTCTTCGCCGGGGACGACGCGGGCGCCCTCGACACCTGGCGCCCCGTCCTGGACGGCGCCGTCAGCTGCTCCGACGAACCGCAGATGAGCCAGGCGAACGCCCTGCTCCCGCTGCTGCGCCTCGGCCGGGTGGACGAGGCCCGCTCGCACCACCTCACCGGCTACCGGCAGGTCCGCGGCCGCACCGGGATGCAGGAGGAGGTCGGCCTCCACCTGGAGTTCTGCGCGCTCTCCCGCAACACGGCGCGCGGCGTGGAGATCCTCGCCGAGAACCGCCCCCTGTTCGAGGCCACCGGCGCCCCGCTGGCCCGCCTCGACTTCCTCACCGGCACCGAGGTGCTGCTCGCCCTGCTCGTCGAGGAGGGCCACACGGACGCGCCGGTCGGCGGTCCGCCCGGCCGCACCTGGACGGCGGGCGAACTGCTGGCCGAGGTCCGCGAGGAGGCCGGCCGGCTGGCGGCCGCCTTCGACACCCGCAACGGCACCACCGCCGTCGGCGACGCGCGCCGCCTGCGGCTGGGCCGGCGCCCGCTCCTCGACGAGCCGCTGCCGCTCGGCCTGCGCACCGCGCTCACCGGCCCCGCCGCCGTCCCGGCCCCCGCTCCGGTCGCCGCCCCGGCCCGCGAGATCCCCGGGGAGTTCACCGAACTGGTCCGCGAGGCACGCCGGATGGCCGCCCTCGGCCACCCCGGCGACACCCCGCTGTGGGACAGGGTGGCCGAGCTGGCGGAGGCCGACGGGTACGCCCACGACGACACGCTCGGCCCCGCGGCGCGGCTCCGCGCCGAACTCGCCGAAGAGCGCGCCCACACCCTCTACGCCGAGGACCGCGACCGGGCCGCGCGGACCGCGATGGAGGAGACCGCCGAGCTGTACGAGGCGGCCGGCATGGCCTGGCACGCCCTGGTCGCCCGGACCCGCGCCCTCTCCTGGGACGTCGTGGTCACCGACGGCGAGGACGCCGGGGAGGACTCCGGCGCCGCCCGGTCGGCCGGCCCTGAGTTCTGGGACGCGCTCGACGCCTGCCGGCGGGAGGCCGAACAGCTCCTGGAGAAGCGGATCGCCGCCCACGACGAGACCGGCGCCGACCCCGGCCCGCTTCCCGCCACCGGCCCCGCCGAAGGCTCGGCCACCGCCGAGAAGTACCTCACCGTGCTGCACTGCCAGGTCTTCGCCGCCTACCGCGTGGCGCTGGACGGGGCCCCGGAGATCCCCGCGCCCGACCGCGAGCGGTTCGACGCGCTGCGCGCCACCCTGGACAGCGAGGCAGGCCGGCTCGGCGTGCCCCACCAGCGCGGCGCCGCCCGCATGTTCGCCGGTGACGTCGCCGCCCGGCTCGGCGACCACGCCCTGGCCGAGACGGAACTGCGCGCCGCCCTCAAGGAGATCGAGGCATCCGGCCGCCCCTGGCGCGGTACCCGCGTCCGCGCCCTGCTCTCCCAGGTCCTGCTCTGCCTCGGCAAGCCCGAGGAGGCCGCCGAACTGCTCCACCAGGCGCTCGCCGAGGCGGTCCGGTACGAGGACACCCACTTCCCCATGGCCCCCACGTACCTGCTGCTCGGCCACGCCGGGACACACACCGGAGACGTCGCCGGAGCCGTACGCCACTTCTCCGAGGCGGCCACCCGCTTCGACCGCCAGGGCGAGCCGAACGACGCCGCCGACGCCCGGCTCCAGCTCGCCGACCTCCTCGCCCGCACCGGCCGCCAGGCCGACGCGGTCGCCGTCCTGGAGTCCGTCGTGGGCGACGAGTCGGCGGCCGCACTCGACGAGCGGCTGCTCGCCCAGACCCGCCTGACCCTCGCCCGGGGCCTGCGCGCGCTGGACGAACACCTGCCCGCCGCCGAGGAGTTCCTGCGGCTGGCCGACACCGTCGCCGGCTGGGAGGACGGCGCGCAGACCCTCACCCTGGTCGCCGCCGAGGCCGCCACCTCGCTGGCCCTGGCCGGGCGCTGGGAGGCGGCGCGCACCGCCTACGACCGGGCCTTCGCCGCGCACGCCGAGGCGCCGAACCCGCCGATGCTGCTGGAGACGGCCTGCGAGTTCGCGCGCCTGACCATGGACGCGCACGGCGCCGAGGCGGCCGAGGAGGCGCTGCGCCGGCTCGCCGACGCCGACGCGCTGTACGCGGCCGTCCCCGAGGACGACGAGGACTTCGTCCACTGGTTCGCCCGGGGCAGCATCCACTACCGGCGGGCCCGCGTCCTGGCCCAGGCCGACCGCTTCGTCGAGGCCCTTCCCGAGGCCGAGGCGGCCGTCGCCGCCTTCGCCGACGGAGGCCCCGACGGCGAGGAGCGGCGCGCCGAGGCCGTCCGCATCGCCGCCCTGGTCGAGAGCCACGGTCTCGGCCGCACCCAGGCGGCGGTGGCCCGGCTCGACGAGGCCGCCGCCCGGTGCGAGCGCGCCGGCCTGTCCGAGGCGGCGCAGATCCTCACCTCCGTCCGCGAGGACCTCGCGGCGGGCGCCACCGACTGAGCCCCGGTCCGCCGGGCCGGGCGTCGCGCACCCCGCGCCGCCCGGCCCGGCGGCCTGATCATGTCGGCCGGTTCCGCTCTCGGCACCCGGCGCCCGGGACGCCACACTGTGCACGCGAGTCACGCCGGTTGCCCGCCGCGAGGAAAGGCCGACGCATGCAGCCCCCCGCCACACCCGTACCGCAGGAGCCGGACCAGGCCCCCGAGGTGGCCGGCCGGCGGGAGGGGACGCCCCACCTGAGGGGCGATCTGCGGGCCGCCGTCCCCGACGCCTCCGCCGCCGTCGGCGTCACCGCCGCCGTCTTCGTCTTCCTCTGGTACCGCATGGAGGCGGGCACCTCCTCGACGGCCGCCGTGATGCCCTTCATGGACGACCCGCGCGCCTACTGGATGTACCTGCTCAGCCAGGCGTTCGGCTGGTCCGCGCTGCTCTGGGCGTGGGGCACCGTCATGCTCGGCCTGGTGCTCTCCGGCCCCCGGACCGCCCGGCAGCCACCTCGCCGCACCCTGGAGCGCTGGCACCGCACCACCAGCCTCACCACCACCGCGCTGATGTTCGCGCACGCCCTGATGTTCGCGGCGGAACTGGTCCGCCACGACACCCGCCCCGCCTGGCTCACCCGGCTCTGGTCCGCCTTCGCCGACTCCTTCGTGCCCGGCTGGTACGACTCGGGCACCGGCCAGATCGCCATCCCCATCGGCCAGGCCGCCCTCTACCTCGCCGTCCCCCTCGGCCTGCTCTTCTACGTACGCCACCGCATCGGCCCCCGCACCTGGCGCCGCCTGCACCGCTTCGTCCTCGCCGTCTACGTGCTCAGCGTCTGGCACACCCTGCTGTACGGCACCAACGTCTGGTACGGCGAATGGCCGCGCACCGTGCTCTGGCTCCTCCAGATCCCCGTCGCCCTCCTCCTCGTGGTGCGCCTCGCCCGCCCGGCCCGCCGCGCCGAACGGCTCGGCGCCCCCGGCCGCCCCGGCGGGCCGAGACTGCCGGAGTGGACCGCCCGCGCGCTCGGACGCCTCGCGGCCGCCGCGGCCGTCGCCGGCATCCTCGCCGTGGTGGTCAGCGGTCACGACGGCGGCCGCACCCGTCCCGCCGACCCGCCGGCGAGCACCCCGCACGACCACGGCTCCGGCTGAGCGACCCGCCGGGACGGCTGCCCCCGACCCCGCTCGCGGTGGTGGCCCCGCGCAGGTACACCTAGCCTTTTCCTAGAGCCGCAGCGGCGTGGAAGGCAGGGGTCGGGTGGCCGGTGAGACCGAGTTTCCCCAGGGAGCGCGGGCCGACGGACTGCCCGCCGCGCTCTCCGACCCCGCACGCCTCGCGGCGGTGCGCGGCACCGGCCTGCTCGACACCGGCCCCGAGCCGGTCTTCGAGGACCTGGCCACCCTCGCCGCCCGGATCACCGGCGCCGGACGCGCCTTCGTCACCCTGGTCGACGAGGAACGCTCGTACTGGAAGTCCTGCGTCGGCGTGGACGTCACCGGCGGCCGGGAGAACCCGGTGCGGGAGAGCTTCTGCTACTTCCTCGTCGGCTTCGGCGGGGACCCGTTCACGGTCGAGGACGCCGCGCACGACCCGCGCACCCGCGACCACCCCGGCATCGGGCCGATGAGGATCGGCGCCTGGGCCGGCTACCCCCTGCTCAGCCCCGAGGGCGAGGTGCTCGGCAGCTTCTGCGTCGTCGACGAGTCGCCCCGCGCCTGGACCGAGGCGGACCGCGCGACCCTCGCCACCCTCTCCCGCTCCGCCTCCGCCGAGATCCACCTGCGCCAGAGCCTCGCCGCCTCCCAGCACGCCCACCGCCTCTCCGCCGACCTCGCCCACACCCTCCAGCGGGGGCTGCTCCCGCCCGCCCTGCGTCCCGTCCCCGGACTCGACGCGGCCGCCGCCTACGTCCCGGCCTCCGCCAGCGCCCACCACGACGTCACCGTCGGCGGCGACTTCTACGACCTCTTCCACGCCGCCGGCCCCTACTACGGCGCCTTCCTCGGCGACGTCTGCGGCAAGGGCGTCGAGGCGGCCCAGGTCACCTCCATGGCCCGCTACACGCTGCGCGCCGACGCCGGCGAGGTCCTCTCCCCGGCACGGCTGCTGACCCGCCTCAACACCGCCATGCTCACCCAGGAGGCCCCGCTCTTCCTGACCGCCGTCCACGCCACCTTCCGCCGCAACAGCGCCGGCGCCGCCGGACGCGTCTGCCTCGCCGGCCACCCCAGGCCCCTGATCCGCCGCGCCGACGGCCGGGTCCGCGAGATGGGCCGCCCCGGCACCCTGCTGGGCGTCATGGAGGACGTGGACCTCGCCGACACCCGCTTCCGCCTGAGCCCCGGGGACCTGCTGCTCCTCTACTCCGACGGCGCCTACGAGGCCCGCCCCGCCCCCGGCGCACCCCCCGAGGCCGCCCGCGAGCCCTTCGGCGAGGCCGACCTGCACGCCACCCTGGCCGCCACGCACGGCCTGGACGCCGCCGCCACCGTCGACC
The DNA here is from genome assembly GCF_000719955.1 of Streptomyces albidoflavus. GTDB lineage: Bacteria > Actinomycetota > Actinomycetes > Streptomycetales > Streptomycetaceae > Streptomyces > Streptomyces albidoflavus. Next base: position 216,881 of record NZ_JOII01000004.1, on the reverse strand, counting down.
GGATCACCGGCGCCCTCGCCGGCCACCACGGCGGCTGGGCCAGCGACGACACCGCCCTGCTCGCGCTGCGCGTGCCCGAGCGCGACTGACCGCCCGCGCCCCCACGCCCTTCCGCACCACCCGTACGGGAGCCCCGCCCGTCCTCGTTCACCGGCCATGACGACGACCACACCCGTGCTGCGCCTCAGAGACGTCCACAAACGCTACGGCCCGCGCACCGTCCTGAAAGGGGCCGACCTGGACGCCGCGCCCGGCCGGCTGATCGGCGTGGTCGGGGAGAACGGCGCGGGCAAGAGCACCCTGCTGCGCATCCTCGCCGGTGAACTGCGCGCCGACCGGGGGACGGTGCGCCTGCCCGCCACCGTCGGCCACTGCCCGCAGACCGTGGTCCTGCACCACGCCCTCACCGTCGCCCAGCACCTGCGGTACTTCCAGGTCGCCTACGGCCTGCCGAAGTCCACCCGCGCCTGGGAACTCCTGGAGGAACTGCGGTTCGCCGCCGGGCCCCGGGACCGGACCGGCACCCTCAGCGGCGGCACCCGGCAGAAACTCAACCTCGCCGTCGCCCTCATGCACGACCCCGAACTCCTCCTGCTCGACGAGCCCTACCAGGGCTTCGACTGGGAGACCTACCTGCGGTTCTGGGAGATCGCCCGCTCCCTCTGCGAGCGGGGCCGCACCGTCCTGGTCGTCTCCCACATGGCGCACGACGCCGACCGCCTCGACGCCCTGCACCGGCTGGCCGGCGGCCGCCTCACGCCTGTCCACGACGGGGGCCGCGCATGACGCGCCTTCGGCTCTGCCTCGCGACGGCCCTGCGGTACGCCGTCCTCGAACAGGTACGCAACCGGCTCGCCCTCGCGCTCGCCGTTTTCTTCGTCCCCGTCTGGGTCGGCCTCGCGTACACCGCCATGCCCACCGCGCCGGTCCGGTTCTTCCTGCGCGCCGCCGACCAGGACGTCACCGTCGCCGGGAACGTCCTCACCCAGCTCTCCGGCGCCGTCCACGCGCTGGCCCTGATCGTCGGCTTCATGATGTTCCTGGCCGCGCGCCGCTCCGCCGCCTTCGACCACCGCCTGGTCACCGCCGGCTACCCGCGCGCCTGCCTGGTCCTCGCCAAGTACCTGGCCCTGCTGCTCGCCTGCCTCCTCGTCGCCGGCTACGCCACCGCCTGGATCTGCGTCTTCTGGCGCCCCGAGCAGCCCGTCCTGCTGGCCGCCGCCCTCGGCGCGGGCGCGCTCACCTACGGCGGCGCCGGCATCATGCTCGCCGCGCTGCTCCGCAGTGAACTGGCCGGGATGTTCCTGGTCATCATGGCCAGCTTCGTCGACGTCAGCCTCCAGAACCCGATCGCCAACGCCGGCGCCGACAGCCCCGTCCTGCGCTGGCTGCCCACCTACGGCGCCATGCAGTCCGCCGTGGTCGCCGCCGACACCCGCCACCTGCCCTGGGCCCACCTCGGCCTCGCCCTCCTGTGGGCCCTGACCACCGCCGCCGTCGGCACGGCCGCCTTCACCCTGCACACCCGCAGCCGCCTCGGCGCCCTGCACCGCACCTGGCGCCTGCCCCCGCTGCGCCACCGCGTCTACCGGCGGGCGGGCGTGAACGACCCGGAGCTGCGCGCCGGTTACGAGACCTGCCGCCGCCTGGTGCGCCGCTCCGGCCAGACCGACTACGCCGTCACCCAGCTCGTCCCCGCCCCCCTGCGCCCACTGCTGTGGGCGATGTACGGGCACGGCCGGGTCCTGGACGACCTCTCCGACAGCGGCCGCGCCGACGCCGCCGAACGCATCGACGCCTGGGTGCGGGCGATGGAGGAGGACCTCGCCCGGGGCACCAGCACCGACCCGGTGCGGCGGGCACTGACCCACGCCGTCACCACCTGGGACCTGCCCACCGGACAACTCCCGGCCTCCTTCGCCACCTACCGCCGGGACGCCGCCGAACGCCCCGGCTTCACCTCCTGGGAGCAGTGGCACGCCTACTGGCACGCCCTCAGCTTCCCCGTCGGCGTCACCCGCCTCGCGGCGCTGCTGGGCGAGGCCACCGGGACCCGCCTCGGCCCGCGCGACGCCGAGGCACTGCGGAGATGGACCGACGCCTTCAACCTCGTCGACGCCCTGCGCGACCTGCGCCAGGACGCCCACCTGGGCCGCGTCGCCCTCCCCCTCCCGGTCCTCGCCGCCCACGGCGTGACCCTCGCCGACCTGCGCACAGGCCGCCCGACGCCACAACTCCACGCCCTGGTACGGGAGCTGGCCGTCACCGCGCACGGCTGGCTGGACGACGCCGACGGCCTCGCCGACCGCCACCCCGCCCTCGCCGCCTCCTGGCGCACCCTCATCCGTCTCCAGCGCCTCCAACTGCGGGCCCTGGAACGCGGCCGCCCGCGCTCCGGAGGCCGCCGGGGCACCGGCCGCCTCCACCGCGCCCTGGTCCTGCACACCGGCCGGCTGCACGCCGCGCTGAACTGGCGGCACCTCGGTGCGGCCCTGACACCGCCGCAGGGCGCACCCGTCCCCGCGCCCCCGCCGCCCCTCACCCCGGTCGTGCCGCGCCCGCGCCCGGCCGAACCGCCGCTGCCGCCACGCCCGCACGCCGGCGGGGCGAGGCCGCCGGCCGGACTGGGCGACCGGGTGCCCCGGCACGTGGCGATCATCATGGACGGCAACGGGCGCTGGGCCGCCGAACGGGGCCTGCCCAGGCCGCGCGGCCACGCGGCGGGCCAGTCGGCGCTGCGGGACGTGGTCTACGGCGCCCTGGAACTCGGCATCCCGCACCTGACCCTCTACGGGCTCTCCACCGAGAACTGGAAGCGCCCGGCGGCCGAGGTGGAGGAGATCCTCCGGCTCCTCGGCGAGGGCGCGGACGCCGACCGCGAGGAGGTCTTCGCCCGCGACGTACGGCTGTGGTGGTCCGGTCTGCCCGAGGGCCTGCCCGCCGGGCTCCTCGACGCGCTGGAGAGCACGGTCCGGCGCACAGCCCACCGCCGGGGCCTGACGCTGACCCTCTGCGTCAACTACGGCGGCCGGGCCGAGATCACCGCTGCCGCCCGGAAGCTCGCCGGTGAGGTGGCCGGTGGCGACGTCCACCCCTCCGCCGTCACGGCACCGCTCTTCGCCCGCTACCTGCACCGGCCCGCGCTGCCCGACGTCGACCTGCTGATCCGGACCGGCGGCGACCACCGCCTCTCCAACTTCCTGCCCTGGCAGGTCGCCTACGCCGAACTGGTCTTCCTCGACACCCTCTGGCCCGACCTCGACCGCACCGGCCTGTGGCGGGCAGTCGAGACGTACGCCCGCCGCGAGCGCCGCTTCGGCGGGCTCGGGGAGGCGGCGGCTCAGGGCAGGATGGAGTCCACGTAACCGCCGTCCACCCTCAGGGCGCCGCCGGTCGTCGCGGAGGCCAGCGGGGAGCTGAGGTAGACGACCAGGTGGGCGATCTCCTCGGGCTCGATCAGCCGCTGGATGAGGGACTGCGGGCGGTACTCGCGCATGAAGGCGCGCTGCGCCTCGTCCCAGGGGAGGTCCTTGCCGACCAGGTCGTAGACGAACTCCTCCACGCCGCCGGTGTGGGTGGGGCCGGCGATCACCGAGTTGACGGTGACGCCGGTCCCGGCGGCCTCCTTGGCGAAACCGCGGGAGACGGCGAGGAGGGCGGTCTTCGACATGCCGTACTGGATCATCTCGGCCGGGATCACCACCGCCGAGTCGCTGGCGATGTTCAGGACCCGGCCCCAGCCGCGCTCCTTCATACTCGGCAGGTAGGCGCGGATCAGCCGGACGGCCGTCAGGACGTTCACCTCGAAGTAGCGGCGCCACTCCGCGTCGTCGATCTCCAGCGCGGGACGCGCGCCGAAGATGCCGAGGCTGTTGACGAGGATGTCGGTCTGCGGCAGCCGGTCCAGCACCTCGGCCAGCCCCTCGTCGGTGGCCAGGTCCCCGGGCGCGGAGAACAGTTCCCCGCCCGGCACCCGGCTCCGCAGCCGCTCGACCGCCTCCTCGGTGCGTACGGCGTCACGCCCGTTGACCGCCACCCGTGCGCCCGCCTCCGCCAGGCCGGCGGCGATCGCCGCGCCGATGCCCTGGGTGGAACCGGTGACCAGGGCGGTCCTGCCGTCCAGAGAGATCTGCATCCTGCTCGGAACTCCTCGCGTCGTCGGTACGCCGCATCGCCTGCCCATGATGGCCACCCCTGATACGCCCTGTCCTGCGGGACGGCGCAACGGGAGACCGGCTCCGGGTCGCTCGGGCGCCCTCACCCCGCGCGACCCGGAAACCCGTACGGGACCCCGCTCCCCGGATGCCCGTGGTCCCCGAGCCGCCCCACCTCCAGCCCGAGCCCCCGGCAGTACGCGAGCAGGTGCGGCAGGGCCGCCAGGGTCACCCGCCAGGAGTCCGGAGCCGCGTAGGCGTCCGAGTCGTGGAGCAGCAGCGTGCCGCCGGGCCCCAGCCGGGCGGCGGCCTCGGCGACGACGCCGTCCGGGGTCGCGGAGGCGGTCCAGTCGCGGCCCCACGCCGACCAGAGCACCGGGCGCAGCCCGGTCCGGCGCGCGGCGGCCCAGCGGCCGCCGGTGAGGATGCCGTACGGCGGCCGGTACCAGAGCGGCCGCCGCCCCGTGATCCGCTGCACCGCGGCCGCGGCCCGGGCCAGTTCCGCCGCGTCCCGGCCGGGCCGGGGCAGCCACGGGCGGTCGTGCTCCCAGCCGTGCACCGCCACTTCGTGCCCGGCCGCCACCATCCGCCGGCCCAGTTCCGGAGCGCGCTCCAGCCTGCTGCCGAGGACGAAGAAGGTGGCCCGGACACGCAACGCCTCCAGCGCCCGCAGGAAGTGCGGGGTGCTCAGCGGGTCCGGCCCGTCGTCGAAGGTCAGCGCCACCCGGCCGGGCGCCCCCCGTCCGTCGAGCCCGGGAAAGTACGCCGTACGGAGACCGGGCAGCCAGGTCGCCGCCGGACCGATGTGCCAGGCGGTGACCGCCAGCGCACCCCCGGCCAGCGCCCCGGCCGCCGCGCCCGGCGCGCTCACCACGGCCGTTCCTTTCCGTCGGTCGAGGTCAACAGGGGAGAACGGGCCAGCTGCACGGTGCCCGCGATCAGCAGCGCGAGCGCCAGCAGTTCCGGCACCAGCCGCACCCCGAGCGTCAGATCCTCGCCGAAGAGGACCCGGCCCAGCAGCATGCTGAGGAAGGCGTCGCCCAGCGTCATCGCCGGCTGCGAGGCCACCAGCGGCCCCGCCCGCAGCGTGAGTTGCAGCAGCAGGAAACTCCCCAGCCCCACGACGACCGCCGCGTACGCCTGCCAGGTGGTGGCCAGCGCTCCGAGGCCGCCGTCCGGCAGCCGTCCCAGGGCGTCCTTGACCAGGGCCGCGGTACCGGCGAAGCCGATCGCGGTGGCGGTGCCGAGGACCGCGGCGGCCGGTGCGGGCGGCAGCCGCCAGGCCACCAGCGTCAGTACCAGCGTCAGGACCGCCAGCAGCACCCCCGACCACAGCCACCGCGCCCCCGGCACCGTCGAACCGCCGCCGGTGGGGGAGAGCAGCGCCATGAACGCCCCGAGTCCGGCGGCCATCGCGACAAAGGCCCACCATGTCCTGACGTCCGGGCGGCGGCGGAAGACGGCACTGCCGATGACCATGGTGAAGAGGAGTTCGGTGGTCATCACCGGCTGCACCACGGCGAGCGGCCCGGCCGCCAGCGCCGCCGCCTGGCAGAGCCCGGAGACCGCGAGCAGCGCCGCGCCCCACAGCCACACCCGGCGCCGGAGCAGCCGCGTGGCCCACGACCACCACCGGGCGACGGCCGCCCCGCCGCCGTCCACCTGTGTGGTGCCGCGCCGCTGGAGCACCGAGGCGGCCGCGTTGCCGAGCGCTGCGAGGAGCGCCAGCACCACCGTCAGAACGGTCACCGGCGCGCCCCCGCCTCAGGCACCGCGGTGCGGGTCGGCACGGTCGGCCACGGCCCCGAACAGCCCCGGCGCCGCCCCGTGCAGCCGCGCCGGAAGCGCCAGCCACCCCGGCACCAGGACGTTCTCCCGGCCCCGCACGAGCGCCTCCCGCACCCCGCGCGCCACCCGTTCGGCGGAGACCGGGCGCGGACGGCGCCGGTGGTACGGGGTGCCGCGCCGGGCGAAGAACGGCGTGTCCACCGCGCCCGGCGACACCACCGAGACCCGCACCCGGGTCCCGGCCAGCTCCCGGCGCAGGCTGTCCGCGAAGGTCAGCAGGGCGCCCTTGGACGCCGAGTAGACCGCCTCGTCGCCCACCCCGACCCAGCCGGCCATCGACCCGATCAGCACCAGCCGGCCCGTGCCGCGCGCCACCATCGGGGGCAGCAGCAGCCGGACCAGCCGCAGGGTGGAGGTGAGGTTGACGGTCAGGACCCGGTCGATCTCCTCCGGCGGCATCGTCACGAAGGGACCCGCCCAGCCGATCCCCGCCCCGGCCACCAGCGCGTCGACGCGCCCGGCGCGGGCCACGGCCTCGCCGGCCAGGTGCTCGCAGCCGCCCTCGGCCGCCAGGTCGGAGCGGATCGCCTCGCCGCCGGTCCGCTCCGCGACCGCCGCGAGCCGCTCCCCGTCGCGGCCGCTGAGCAGCAGCCGCCACCGGCCGTCGGTGTGCAGGGACTCGGCCACCGCGGCGCCGATGCCCGAGGAGGCACCCGTGACCAGCACGGTCCGCCGGGTCACGGACCCGGGTCCGGGACGCCGCGTCATGCCGCCCACTCCTCGCCCATGCCAGTCCCCTTCCTCGCGGCACGCCTGCCCTCAGCTTCCGTGCTCGGCGGGCGGACCGCTCGTCCAACGCCGGGGCACGCCGCCGCCGGGTCACCCGAACGGGCCGATTGCGCCCCCGCCCGGACGCGGCATGCAAGCGATGGACGAGTCCACCGGCCGGGCGAGGGGAGGAGCATGGGAAGCCTGCGGGTCCTGCTGCTCGGCGCGAGCATGGGCGCCGGGCACGACGCGGTCAGCGGCGAACTGGCCCGCCGGCTCCGCGCCCGGGGCGCCGCCACCGAACTCTGCGACGTCCTCACCCTCCTGCCGCCCGGCACGGGTCCGGCCCTGCGCGCCTTCTACCGGGGGACGGTGCGGCACGCCCCCGCGCTGTACGCCGCCATCTACGCCCTCTTCCTCTCCCCGGGTGACGGGCACCGCCCCGGCAGCGCGCCCCTGGCCGCGACGGCCCGTGCCCGCCTGCTGCGCCGGGTCCGCGCCTTCCGCCCGGACCTGCTCGTCCCCACCTTCCACCTCGCCGCGCAGATCACCGGCAGGCTCCGCGCCGAAGGCGTCCTGCCCGTCCCCGCCTCGGTCTTCGTCACCGACTTCGCCGTCCACCGCGGCTGGCTGCACCCCGGCAACGACCTCTACGTCTGCCTCACCGCACAGGGCGCGGAGGCCGCCCGCGCCGCCACCGGCCGCCCGGCCGCCGTCTCCGGTCCCGTCGTCGCCCCGGAGTTCCACCGGGTGGCCGGCCCCCACCCGTACGCCCCTGAACCGGGACCGCCGCCGGTCCTCCTCTCCACCGGCGCGTGGGGCGTCGGCACCCGGACCGTGCGCACCGCCCGGCTCCTCGCCGCGCACGGCTGCCGGCCCGTCCTGCTCTGCGGCCGGGACGAGCGGCTGCGACGCCGGGCCGCCCGCGTCCCCGGCGCCGTCGCCCTCGGCTGGACGGACGACATGGCGGGGCTGATGGGCGCCGCCCGGCTCCTCGTCGACAACGCCGCCGGGCAGACCGCTGTTCAGGCCCTCGCCGCCGGTGTGCCCGTTCTCGCCTGGCGGCCGCTGCCCGGCCACGGCCGCGACGGGGCGCGGAGCATGGCCGCCGCCGGACTCAGCACGTACGCCCACGATCCGGACGACCTGCTGGCGGGCGTCCGGCGGCTGCTCCGCCCCGGGCCGGTGCGCACCGGCCAGGTGGAGCGGGGCCGGGCCGCCTTCGTCGCGGACGCCGCCGAGCTGCTGACCCGGCCCCTGGGCTGACCGGTTCACCCGCGCACCGGCCCGGCGTGGTGCGGAACGCGGCCGTCCGGGAGGCTGGGCCCATGACGCAGGAGCCAGGCACGATGCGCGCCATCATCCAGGAGAGCTACGGAGGCCCCGAGGTCCTCCACGAGACCCGGGTGCCGAGGCCCGAGCCCGGACCGGGGGAGATCCTGGTCGCCGTGCGCGCCGCCGGGGTCAATCCCACCGACTGGAAGCACCGCGCGCAGGCGGGCTTCGTCGACCGGCTCCCGCTCGTCCTCGGCTGGGACGTCTCCGGCGTGGTGGAGGCCGTCGGCTACGGGGTGACCCTCTTCGCACCCGGCGAGGAGGTCTTCGGCATGCTGCCCTACCCGCACGGCTCCGGCTCGCACGCCGAGTACGTCGTCGGGCCCGCCCGCGCCTTCACCCGTAAGCCCACGGTGATCGACCACGTCCAGGCGGGCGCGCTCCCGCTGGTCTCCCTCACCGCCTACCAGGCACTGATCGACACCGCCGGGATCGGCCCCGGACAGCGCGTCCTGATCCACGCGGCGGCGGGCGGCGTCGGGCACGTGGCCGTACAGATCGCCAAGGCGCACGGCGCGTACGTCATCGGCACGGCCAGCGCCCCCAAGCACGACCTGCTGCGCGAACTGGGCGCAGACGAGGTGGTGGACTACCGCACCACCGACGTCGCCGAGGCGGTCGACGGCGTCGACATGGTGCTCGACCCCCTCGGCGGCGAGACCCGCGCCCGCTCGGTCGGCCTGCTGCGCCCCGGCGGCACCCTGGTCTCCCTGCTCTCCGGCGGTTCGGCCGAGGAGGCGGCACACGCCGCCGAGCGGGGCGTGCGTACCGCGACGATGCTGGTCGAGGCCGACCACGCCGGCATGAACGCCGTCGCCGACCTGGTCGCCGCGGGAGCCCTCCGCCCGCGCGTCGAGGCGACCTTCCCGCTGGCCGAGGCGGCCGCCGCCCACCGGCTCGGCGAGACCGGACGGACCACCGGGAAGATCGTCCTGGAGGTGGACTGAGGAACGGACCATTCCTCAACCGCGTTGCTAGCGTGGCCACTTCACCGACGGGGGAGTGGCGTATGGCGACGGACGTGTGGCGGATCGGCGGGGAGCTGGAGGTCGGGAGGCTCGGGTTCGGGGCGATGCACCTGCCGACGGAACCCGGCCCTGAACGGAAGAACGCGCTGGCCGTCGCCCGGCGCGCCGTCGAACTGGGCGTCACCCTCATCGACACGGCCCACATGTACGGCGGCGGCGCCAACGAGGAGCTGCTCGCCGAGGCCCTGCACCCCTACCCCGACGACCTGCTGATCGCGACCAAGGTGGGCATGGCCCGGTCGGCGGCGGGGGAGTGGGACCACGACGCCCGCCCCGAGGCCCTGCGCGACCAGGTCGAGCAGGCGCTGCGGCGGCTGCGCCGCGACCACATCGGCTTCCTGCAACTGCACCGCATCGACCCCTCGGTCCCGCTCGCCGACCAGCTCGGCGCCCTGCGGGAGCTGCGCGAGGAGGGCAAGATCGGCCACATCGGGCTCTCCGAGGTCACCGTCGGCGAACTCGACGAGGCGCGGCGGACCACCGAGATCGCGGGCGTGCAGAACCGGTACAACCTGCTGGACCGCGAGCACGAACCCGTCCTCGCCGCCTGCGCGTCGGCGGGCATCGCCTTCCTCCCGTGGCGGCCGGTCGCCTGGGGCGACTCCGGCGCCCACGCGGAGGTGGCCTCGGTCGCGGCCGAACTCGGCGCCACCGCCACCCAGGTCTCCCTCGCCTGGCTCCTCGGCCACTCCCCGGTGATCCTCCCGATCCCGGGCACCGCCGACCTGGCGCACCTGGAGGAGAACACCGCCGCCGCGCGCCTCCGGCTGCCGGCCGCGCACCGGGCCCGCCTCGACCGGCTGGCGGCCCCCGCCTGATCTGCCGGGAGGTCAGCTCCGCAGATAGGCCAGCACCGCCAGGACCCGCCGGTGGGCGTCACCGTCCACCGGCAGGCCGAGGCGTTGCAGGATGCTGCCGATGTGCTTGTTGACGGCGGCCACCGAGACGTGCAGGGCCCGGGCGATGGCCGCGTTGGACCGGCCCTCGGCCATCAGCGCCAGCACCTCCCGCTCCCGGGGCGTGAGACCGCTCAGCGGGTCCTGCCGGCGTCGCAGCAACTGCCGTACCACCTCCGGGTCCAGGACCGTGCCGCCGCCTGCCACCCGGACCACGGTGTCGGCGAACTCGGTGACCGCCGCCACCCGGTCCTTCAGCAGGTAGCCGATGCCGCGCTGGTCGCCGAGGTCGAGCAGATGGGCGGCGTAGGACTGCTCCAGGTACTGGCTGAGGACGAGGACCGGGAGGTCCGGGCGGTCGCGGCGGAGGGCGACGGCGGCGCGCAGCCCGTCGTCGCCCTGGCCGGGCGGCATGCGGATGTCGGTGAGGACGAGGTCGGGCCGGTGCTCGCCGGCCGCCGCGAGGAGCGCGTCCGCGTCCCCCACCGCCGCGCACACCTGGTGGCCGAAGCGGGTCAGCACGCCCACCAGGCCCTCCCGCATCAGCGCCGAGTCCTCGGCGACCACGACCTTCAGTGACACGGCATCTCCACGTGGAGCAGGGTGGGCCCGCCGGACGGGCTGGACAGCCGCAGTATGCCGTCCGCCGCCGCCACCCGGTCCGCGAGCCCCGTCAGCCCCCGCCCGGCGGGGTCCGCGCCCCCGCTCCCGTCGTCGTGGACGGTCAGCACCAGCGTGTCGGTACGCAGCCGGGCCCGTACCTCGGCGCGGCCCGCGCCGCTGTGCTTGGTCGCGTTGGCCAGCGCCTCGGCGACCACGAAGTACGCGGTGCTCGCGACGGACGCGGGCAGCGGGGCCGGAAGAGCCACGTCGACGGTGACCGGGAGCGGCGAGCGGGCCGTGAGGTTGGTGAGGGCCGCAGCGAGACCCTGGTCGGTCAGGGCGCGAGGGTGGACACCCCGGCTCAGCTCGCGCAGCTCACCGACGGCCGTCGTCAACTCGCCCTGTATGAGATCCAGCCGGCGGCCGAGCGGTGTGCCGGGCCCGGCGTCGAGACGGGCCAGCCCCAGCATCACGTTGACCGACACCAGCCGCTGCTGCGCCCCGTCGTGCAGATCCCGCTCGATCCGGCGCCGTTCGGCGTCGAAGGCACCGACCAGCCGGGCCCGTGAGGCACGGACCTCGGTCAGTTCGGCGTCCCTCGGCGCGAGCACCAGCCGGGTCAGCGCCGCCCGCGCCCCGGCCCAGCCGGTGACGGTGTACGGCGCCGCCGGCAGCAGCGCCAGGCCGATCACCACCCAGGGCCAGGCGCCGGGGTCGTCCAGCGGCGCCGTCACGCACAGCACCGGAAGGGCCAGGGCGAAGGCGAGGACGAGCAGGTCCATCCACCACAGCGCCGTCATGGAGACCGCCGTGAACCCCAGCTCCCGCCAGGTCAGCCGGTCCCGCAACCGGGTCCGCAGCCACGCCCGCGCACCGGGCGCGTTCGGCGCCCGGTGGTCCGTGGCCGCCGGGTCGAGGTCGACCAGCCGCAGCCGCCACCGCTCCACCCGCGCGACCACGCCGCCGCCGAGGACCACGGCGAGCAGTACGACGGCCCCCACCCCGAGCGGCAGCAGCACCAGCCCCGTCAGCAGTCCGGCCACCAGCACCACCAGGGTGAGCGCCCCGACTCCCACCCCGGAGAGCAGATAGGCCAGCGCACGCCACGGCCAGAGCGTGGCGAGGAAGGCGAGAGGGTGATGGGCCAGGGCCTGCCAGGCCGTTCGCGCGTGCATGGACCGACAGTACGGAGCCCGCGCCGCCGGGTCGGTAGTGCCCGCACCACCTTTTCCGTCCCAGTGCCACCACTGCGCCCGGCCCCCTGCGGCCGGTTGGCTCTCGGGCATGACCACGCCCCCACTCCGGCCCCGGCGAAGGCGTTCGCTTCTCCGGGCCGCCGTAGCCGCCCTGCTGTCCGCCGCGCCGCTTCTCGTCCCGGTCCCGGCCCAGGCCGCCCCGCGTGAGGCGCCGGTCCTCGACCGGGCCACCGCCGACCGCTTCGTCCGCGACCATCTGGCCCGTACGGGAGTCCCCGGAGCGACGGTCACCGTGACCCGGGGCGACCGCGTCGTCCTCGCCGCCGGGTACGGGCACACCGCGGCGGGAGAGCCGATGACCGCCCGGACCCCGGTCCCGGTCGCCTCCCTCTCCAAGGCGATGACGGCGCTGGCGGTGACCACCCTCGCCGAGGAAGGCCGCGTCGACCTCGACGCGCCCGTCCGCGAACAGCTCCCCGAGTTCGCCCCCGACGACGCCCGCGCCGCCCGGATCACCCCACGCCAACTCCTCGACCAGACATCGGGGATGGCCGACTCGACCCACCCCGATCTCGCCCTGCCGCAGCCGTCCACCCTGAAAGCCGCCGTCGCCGCCCTCCACGGCACGCGGCTCGCCACCGACCCCGGCACGGCCTGGCACTACCACAACACCAACTACGCCGTCGCCGCGCGCCTCGTCGAGACCGCCACCGGCACCCCGTACGCCGAACACCTGCGCCGGAGCCTCTTCGCGCCGCTCGGCATGACCGGCACCGGGACCGTCGACACCACCGCCGACATGCCCGACGGCGCCCGGGGGTACGTCCGCGCCTACGGGCGGACGATCGAACGCGCCCATCCCCGCCTGTTCACCGCCGGTGGCTTCGGCGTCGTCAGTACCGCAGACGACCTGGGGAAATGGCTCATCGCCCAGCACACCGAGGGGACCTCCGCCACCGGCCGTCGCGCCGCCCCCGCCGAGGCGGTCCGGCTCACCCGCACCCCGCCGCCCGGCCAGACGTACGCGATGGGCTGGAACCGGCGGGAGGAGCAGGGGCAGCCGTTGCGGATCGAGCACACCGGCAGCCTCTTCACCCACAACTCCATGGCCACCCTGCTGCCCGCCTCCGGCGTGGGGATCGCGGTGGTCACCAACACCGGCATGGTCTCCGGGGACGACGCCCCGCTCCTCGTCGACGGCCTGGTCGACCTCGCCGAAGGCAGGACCCCGGCGGGCCGGGCCCCCTTCACCGACACCGCCGACCCGGTCCTCGGCCTCCTCTCCCTGCTCGCCCTGGGGCTTGCGGTACGCGGCGTCCTGCGCGCGGGACGGTGGGCCCGCCGCCCCTGGCGCGGCCTCCCGCGCCCGGCCGCGCGCCTCGCCCCGTACCTCCTCCCAGGCCTGCTCCTCCTCGGACTCCCGGACCTCTTCGGCCTCCTGATGGGCCGCGCGGGAACCCTGGCGCAGATCACCTACGTCTGGCCCGCCTTCTTCCTCTGGTCCGCGACAACCGCCCTGGCAGCCACGGCGGTACTCGCGGCCCGGGGCATCGCCCTCTTCCGGGTGCGCCGGGGACGGGCGGCGGGGGACGGGACAGCGGCGGACGGCGCGTGAGAACGAGGGCGGAACGGACCTCGCCCCTCCCCACCCACGCGGAAAGAGAGCGGGCCCCGGAGCAGCCCCCCGCGCCGCTCCGGAGCCCGCCGGTACAGGGGGCGGGGTCCCGTCAGGGGAACTCCGCCAGCAGCTTGCCCTCCGCGTCGCTGACCCGGACCTTGGGCGTCGGCCCGTCGAACGAGACACCGGATCCCCAGGCGTAGCCCACCGCGTACCCGGGGTTGCCCTCCAGGGTCAGCACCTGGGCGCGGAGCACCTCGCCGTCCACCTCCACCGTCATCCGGGCCGCGCGGCCCGGACCGATGTACAGCGGCCGGAGCAGCGCGCCGGAGCTCTGGATGCTCACCGAACCGGCCGCCTGGTTGCCGTCGCTGACGCTCTTGCAGGTGTCCTCCACGCCGCCCCCGGGCTCGGTCGTGTCACGGTGGCAGACCTGGTCCGCCCCGAGCGTCAGCACCTGCCCGCGCCCGATCTCCACCGGCTCGCCCGCCCCCACCGTCCGTACGGAGGGCCACGGCCGGGCGGACGGCGCGGCCGGCTGGGCCGGGGCGAGCGACGGCGTCGCACGGGGCCCGAGCGCCTCGCCCCCGGCGGAGTCCGCCGCCGGGAGTCCCTCCCCGCCGGGCCACTGCGGCAGCGCGATCGCCACCGCCGCCAGTACGGCCGCCACCGCCGCCGGGACCGCGACCAGGGCACGCCGGGTGCGCACCCGGCGGCGGCCCAGCCTGCGGACGCGCTCCGCCGGGTAGGGCGGTGGCGCCAGCTCCCCGGCGGTCGCCCGCAGGGCACGCCGCAGCGAGGCGGCGGCGTCGTCCTCGGGCCGGCCCGGGTCAGGGGCGTTCATCGGCGGGCTCCTCCCGGCCGGGGCGCGGCTGGAACTCCGCCAGCGCCGGATGGTCGCGGAGTTTGCGCAGGCCACGGCTGGCCTGGCTCTTCACGTTGCCCGGGGAGCAGCCCAGCACCTCGGCGGCCTGCTGTTCGCTCAGGTCCTCCCAGTACCGCAGCACGACCACCGCGCGCTGCCGGGGCGGCAGAGTGCCCAGCGCCTCCAGGAGCAGCGAGCGCTCCTCGGTGCGGGCCGCGCCGCCCTCCTGCGCCCGCTCGGGCAGCCGGGGCGTGAGCAGCTGCACCACCCGCCGCTTGCGGAACCGGCTGAGGTTGTTGTTGACCAGCGCGCGCCGCACGTAGGCGTCGGGCTCGTCCAGGCCCCGCACCCGGGGCCACGCCGGGAACAGCTTGGCCAGCGTCACCTGCACCAGGTCCTCCGCCTCGTGGTGATCCCCGGTCAGCAGGTAGGCGGTCCTCAGCAGCCGGGGCCAGCGGGCGGCGGCGAAGGTCTCGAAGTCGGGCGGGGCCAACTCCGTGCGGGCAGGCCGAAGCCCCGGTGCGGCCCGTTCGGGGAGCCGCACCGGGTGCTCCGGCGAGGAGAGGTCAGTACCGGGCGAGGACACGGCCGGCGGCGTCGTAGACGGTCACGGTCGGCTCGTCCAGCTCTCCGGCGGCGCCCCAGACGTACCCGGTGGCGTAACCGGGGCGCCCGGCCAGGGTGACGACCTGGGCCTCCAGGGTCTGCCCGGCGCCGGTGACGGTCATCCGGGCGGCGCGGCCGGGCCCGATGTAGAGCGGCGAGTACAGCGTGCCGTGCGCCTCGCCGAAGCTCTGGAGGCTGACCGTGCCGGGCGGCTGGTTGCCGTCGGTGACGCTCTTGCAGATGTGCCCGTCCGCCGAACCGACGCACCGCTCGTCACGGGTGAGCGTCATGGCGTAGCCGTGGCCCAGCCGCAGCTTCTCGCCGGGGGCGACCACGACGGCGGACCGGCTCTCGGCCGTGGCCGCCGGGCGGGCGTCGGCGGCGTGGGCCGCCCCGGGGACCAGCAGGCCGGTGACGGCCAGCAGCAGGGCGGCGGCGGGGACGAGCGTTCTCTTCGACATGGTCTTCCCGGATCTGCTCGGTGGATCGCCGTCCCGGGGCATCGGCGCTCCCCGGCACGGTGAGGTGAGTTCCTCGCCCTACTCACCCCGGCGGCAGGCGGGAGGTTGCACGGCCCCGGGACTTTTTCCGGCGGGCGGAGGGCTGTAAGGGCTGGGAGGGACGGTTTTCGGCCGACCCGGAAATGGACGGAACTATTCCGGCACCTGCCCCCGACGGCGGGGGAGCGGGGCGGTGTTCCGGCGGCAACTCAGCCGAACGTCTCCCCGCGACGGTCGGCCGTCCTTCCGGGGGCTCTCCGGCGCGGACGCGATCCGGCCATTCATTTGACGCGCACCTGACACGGGCGGCGGGCTCTGCGAATCTTCCCCTCGGCCACCGCGCGGCACCCCACGGCACCACCGCCACGCGGCCCTCCCCCCACGGTGTTCCTCCGCTTTCCGTTCTGCCCGGGACGGCCACCCGCCGCCCCGTCACCCCCGGACCGCGTACCCCGCGGTCACGCAGAAGGAGTCCGTGTTGAGACCCACCTCCCACCGGCGCGCCGTCGCCGGCGGCGCCCTCGCCGCCGTCACCGCGCTGCTCGCCGTCACCGCCACCACGGCCCCGGCGACCGCGGCCGATCCCGCACCGGCCGCCAAGCCCACCGCGGCGCGTACCGGCGCCCTCCCGGCCGACCTCAGCCCCGCCCAGCGCGCCGCCCTGATCCGCGCCGCCGAGGCGAAGACCGCCTCCGTCGCCGCCGAACTCGGCCTCGGCGCACAGGAGAAGCTGCTCGTCCGCGACGTGGTCAAGGACCGCGACGGCACCCTGCACACCCGCTACGAGCGCACCTGGGCCGGACTCCCCGTGCTCGGCGGTGACCTGGTCGTCGCCGCCGAGCCCGACGGCACGCCCGCGACGGTGACCAAGGCGTCCCGCAACGCCCTCAAGGGCATCGCCACCAAGGCGGAGATCGCCCCCTCGGCCGCGAAGAAGCAGGCGCTGAACGCCGCCGAGGCCCACGACGCGGAGAAGGCCGCCACCGACGGCGCCCCCCGTCAGGTGGTCTGGAACGCCGACGGCAAGCCGGCCCTCGCCTTCGAGACGGTGGTCGGCGGACTCCAGCACGACGGCACCCCCAACGAACTGCACGTCGTCACCGACGCAGCCACCGGCGAGAAGCTCCACGAGTGGCAGGCCGTCGAGAACGGCACCGGCAACACCCAGTACAGCGGCACCGTCACCCTCGGCAGCACCAAGTCCGGCTCCACCTGGAACCTGACCGACGCCGGGCGCGGCAACCACCGCACCAACAACCTCAACCGCTCCACCTCGGGCACCGGCACCCTCTTCTCCGGCCCCGACGACGTCTGGGGCAACGGCCTGGCGAGCAACACCGAGACCGCCGCCGCCGACGCCGCCTACGGCGCCCAGGCCACCTGGGACTACTACAAGGACGTCCACGGCCGCTCCGGCATCCGGGGCGACGGCGTCGGCGCGTACTCCCGCGTCCACTACGGCAACAACTACGTCAACGCCTTCTGGCAGGACAGCTGCTTCTGCATGACCTACGGCGACGGCGCCGGCAACGCCAAGCCGCTCACCTCGCTCGACGTCGCCGCCCACGAGATGACCCACGGCCTGACCTCCGTCACCGCCAAGCTCGTCTACTCCGGCGAGTCCGGCGGCCTCAACGAGGCGACCAGCGACATCCTCGCCGCCGCCGTCGAGTTCCACGAGAACAACGCCGCCGACAAGGGCGACTACCTCATCGGCGAGAAGATCGACATCAACGGCAACGGCACCCCGCTGCGGTACATGGACAAGCCCTCCCGCGACGGCAAGTCCAAGGACTCCTGGTACTCCGGCATCGGCTCCGTCGACGTCCACTACTCCTCGGGCCCGGCCAACCACTTCTTCTACCTGCTCTCCGAGGGCAGCGGGGCCAAGACGGTCAACGGCGTCAGCTACGACTCGCCGACCGCCGACGGCCTGCCCGTCACCGGCATCGGCCGCGACAAGGCCGCGCTGATCTGGTTCAAGGCCCTCACCACCAAGTTCACCTCCACGACCAACTACGCCGGGGCCCGCACCGGCACCCTGGCCGTCGCCGGTGAGCTGTACGGCACCAGCAGCGCCGAGTACAAGGCCGTCCAGGACGCCTGGGCCGGCGTCGCGGTCGGCGCCCGCTCCGGCGGCGGCAGCGGCGGCACCACCTTCGAGAACACCACGGCCGTCGCCATCCCCGACGCCGGCGCCGCGGTCACCTCGGACATCACCGTCACCGGCCGCACCGGCAACGCCCCCGCCGCCCTCCAGGTCACCGTCGACATCAGCCACACCTGGCGCGGCGACCTCGTCATCGACCTGGTCGGCCCCAACGGCACCGCCTACCGGCTGAAGAACGCCAGCTCCTCGGACTCGGCCGACAACGTCCAGGAGACCTACACCGTCAACGCCTCCGCGCAGACCGCCAACGGCACCTGGAAGCTCCGCGTCCAGGACACCGCCCGCTCGGACACCGGCCGCATCAACAGCTGGAAGATCGTCCTGCCGTAACCCCGCCGCACCCCACGCGCGACACCACCGCCGCCCCGGAGCCCCGCGCTCCGGGGCGGCGCCCGTACGGCCTGCGGTCCCTCCCGCGCCCGCTCCGAGCTGCCCGGCCACCCCGGCCCGTCTACTGTGCCGATATGAGCGACGTGACGCAGGGCGAGGAACCCCAGGAGTCCGAGGACGCCACCATGGCCCGGGAGGCGGTCGACGTCTACCTGGCCCGCCAGCTCTCCGAGTGGGAGGGCCAGCTCAGCGCGGCCACCGAAGGCACCTCCGAGTACGACGAGACGGAGAGCTACCTCCGCGCCGAGGAGGGCCGCCGCGCCGCCTGGCGCCGCACCGGCCAACTCGACGCCGCCCTCGCCCTCGCCGTCGACGAACGCGCCCGCGCCGACCTCAAGATGGGCGCCATCGACCCACCACGCCGCGAGGCCATCCGACGAGGGCTGCGGGAGCTGGGGTGGGACCCGGAGGTGAACTCGGACGCGAATGTGCGGTGAGCCGGGAACCGAGGGTGCGTGACCGGGAGCCGGCGACGGGCCGTGCCCGCAGGTACGGCCGCTCCGCGCTCCTCCTGCTGAGCTTCGCCTCCGGTGCCGCCGACGTCCTCGCCGTCGTCGCGCTCGGTGGGGCCTTCGCCGGGATCATGACGGGGAATCTCGTGCTGCTGGGGGCGGCCGCGGCGGGGGAGCGGAGTCAGGGGGCGTGGGCGCCCGCGCTGGCGCTGGGCGGGTATCTGCTGGGGACGGTGCTGGCGGTGCCGCTGACCGGGCGTGGGGGCGGGCGGCGGGTCTGGCCGCGGGGGGTCTTGTGGTGTCTGGGGGCGGAGGCGGTGGTGCTGGCCTCGGTGGCGGTCGTCTGGACGGTCGCGGACCGGCCCGATCCCGGGGGAGTGGCGGCCGGGGTGCTGCTGGTCCCCTTGTCGGCGGCGATGGGGGCGCAGGCGACCACCGTGCTCTCGCTGGGCCGGGAAGGGGCCCCGACCACGTTCTTCACCAGTACGCTCACCTCCCTGGTGGCCGGGTTCGCGGCGCGGCAGCCGGGGGGTGTGGACGGGTGGGCCGTCGCCCGGCTGGCCTGCCTCTTCGCCGGGGCGTGCGGGGCCGTCCTGGTGCGCCGGGCGGTGCCGGACGTGGCGCTCTTCCTGCCGGCGGTGCTGGTGGCGGCGGCGGTCGTGGTGGTCGCGGCGGGGCGTAGGGAATGAGGGGGTGCGCGAGGGCGGTACCGCCACCGGTTCCGGACAGGAGTGCGGAATTCCGCCGACATTTCGCCGTCCTGCGGCCACCCTTGGTCTAGACCTTGACAGGTTCAGATCACTCTCGCTTAGCTGACCGCATCCACGGCGGCGCGCGGCCGATGTCGCGCCGCACTCAAGGAGTGTGATCACGTGATCAGACGTGTCATGAGCCTGTTGATCGCGCTGAGCGCGGTCGTCGCGGCGCTCGTCGTCCTCCCCGCGGCCACCGCACAGGCCGCCGCCTGCGCCAACGCCTGGAACGCCTCCGCCGTCTACACCGGCGGCCAGAGCGCCTCGTACAACGGGCGCAACTACACCGCCAAGTGGTGGACGCAGAACGAACGGCCCGGCAGCTCCGACGTCTGGGCCGACCAGGGCGCCTGTGGCGGCGGGGGCGGGGAGCAGCCCAGCGGCTTCGTCGTGAGCGAGGCCCAGTTCAACCAGATGTTCCCGAACCGGAACTCCTTCTACACCTACAGCGGGCTCACCGCCGCCCTCAGCTCGTACCCGGCCTTCGCCAACACCGGCAGCGACGAGGTCAAGAAGCGCGAGGCCGCCGCCTTCCTCGCCAACGTCAGCCACGAGACGGGCGGCCTCGTCCACATCAAGGAAGTCAACGAGGCCAACTACCCCCACTACTGCGACCGGAACCAGCCCTACGGCTGCCCGGCCGGCCAGGCCGCCTACTACGGCCGCGGCCCCATCCAGCTCAGCTGGAACTTCAACTACAAGGCTGCCGGTGACGCCCTCGGCATCGACCTGCTGAACAACCCCTACCTGGTCGAGCAGAACGCCTCCGTCGCCTGGCGGACCGGCCTGTGGTACTGGAACACCCAGTCCGGCCCCGGCACGATGACCCCGCACAACGCCATCGTCAACAACCGGGGCTTCGGCGAGACCATCCGCTCGATCAACGGCTCGATCGAGTGCAACGGCGGCAACCCGGCCCAGGTGCAGAGCCGCATCGACAAGTTCACCTCCTTCGCGCAGATCCTCGGCACCATCACCGGCTCCAACCTGTACTGCTGACACCGCCTCACCCTCGCGGGGGCGCGCCCGGCCACGCCGCCGGACGCGCCCCCGTTCCCGTCCCCGGGCGGCGCCGCGTCCCACCGGCCGTCCCGTCATCCGAGACCCCGCCGTCCCCTTCTTGACCCGCCCCCGGCCTGCTGCTTTGATCGATGGCATGCCCACGCGACCGGATCTCACGCAGCGACGCCACGTCGACCTTGCGCGTGTCTCCAGCTCCGCCTGTCGCCCCCGAGGCTGACGCCACCCCTCGCCGCCGCCCGGCCCCGCCAAGGGCCGCGCGCCCGCCGGAACCCCGCCTCGTCTCCCGCAGAGGGAGCCCCTGAACGCTGTACGCCGCAGCCCGTCCCGCCCTGGAGCGGCCGGGCGGCCGCCGTGCGTACCGGGGAGGTGGCGTCCGCCGTGCCCGCGTCCTGCCCGTGCCCCGCGGCCGACCGCCTCCCCGCCGTTCGAAGGGCCCCTCCATGGCTACCGTCCTGTCCATCTCCGGCAGTCCCTCCGCCACCTCGCGCACCGCCCGCCTCGCCCGCCACCTCGACGCCAAGCTCACCGCCGCCGGACACCAGGTCGTCCCGCTCGACGTGCGCACCCTGCCCGCCGAGCCCCTGCTCGGCGCCGACTTCGCCCACCCGGCCATCGTCGAGGCCACCGCGCAACTCGCCGCCGCCGACGGCGTCATCGTCGCCACCCCCGTCTACAAGGCCGCCTACTCCGGCCTGCTCAAGGCGCTCCTCGACCTCTTCCCGCAGTACGGGCTGAGCGGCAAGACCGTGCTGCCGCTCGCCACCGGCGGCAGCACCGCCCACGTCCTCGCCCTCGACTACGCGCTCCGCCCGGTCCTCAGCTCCATGGGCGCCGACCACATCCTGCCCGGCTGGTTCACCCTCGACCGCGACATCACCGTCGCCCCCGACGGGTCGGTCACCGTCGCCCCCGGCTCCGCCGAGGCGCTCGGCCGCGTCCTCGACCAGTTCGCCGCCACCCTGCCGCGCACCCCCCTGTACGCCGCCGCGAGCTGACGCCCGCTCCGCTCCGAAGCCCGCCCGCCGCCGACGCGCCCCCCCGCCCCACCGCACCGATCGGAGCCTTCCGTGCCCCTGACCTTCCACTGGTTCCTGCCGACCAACGGCGACAGCCGCCACGTCGTCGGCGGCGGCCACGGCACCCCCGTCAACGAGGCGGGCGGCGACCGCCCGCCGACGATCGCCTACCTCTCCCAGATCGCCCGGGCCGCCGAGCACCTCGGCTTCGAAGGGGCGCTCACCCCCACCGGCGCCTGGTGCGAGGACGCCTGGCTCACCACCGCCATGGTCAGCCAGCAGACCGAGCGCCTGAAGTTCCTCGTCGCCTTCCGCCCCGGCTTCGTCTCCCCGATCCTCGCCGCGCAGATGGCCTCGACCTTCCAGCGCCGCACCGGCGGCCGTCTGCTGCTCAACGTCGTCACCGGCGGCGAGAGCACCGAGCAGCGCGCCTACGGCGACTTCCTCGACAAGGACGCCCGCTACGCCCGTACCGGGGAGTTCCTCGACATCGTCCGCCGCCTCTGGGACGGCGAGAGCGTCGACCACCACGGCAGTCACCTGACCGTCGAGGGTGCCCGCCTCACCCAGCTCCCCGACCCCGTTCCGCAGGTCTACTTCGGCGGCTCCTCACCGGTCGCGGGCGAGATCGCGGCCCGCCACAGCGACGTCTACCTCACCTGGGGCGAACCGCCCGCCCAGGTCGCCGAGAAGATCGCCTGGATCCGGCGGCTCGCCGAGAAGGAGAACCGCACCGTCCGCTTCGGCATCCGGCTGCACGTCATCGCCCGCGACACCTCCGAGCAGGCCTGCGCCGAGGCCGCCCGGCTGCTCTCCGGCTTCGACCAGGAGACCGTACGCTCCGTCCAGGCCGGGCTCGCCCGCAGCGAGTCGGAGGGCCAGCGCCGGATGCTCGCCCTGCACGGCGGCGGCCGTGACGGGCTGGAGATCCACCCCAACCTGTGGGCCGGCATCGGGCTGGTCCGGGGCGGCGCCGGGACGGCACTGGTCGGCAGCCACCAGGAGATCGCCGAGCGGATCGAGGAGTACCACCGCCTCGGCATCGACGAGTTCATCCTCTCCGGCTACCCGCACCTGGAGGAGGCGTACTGGTTCGGCGAGGGCGTCCTGCCGCTGCTCGCCGCCCGCGGGCTGTGGACCCGCCCGGGCGCGCCGGCCGCCGCCGCTCCCGCCCAGGTCCCCTTCGCCGCCGCGAGCTGACCGCCCGCCGCGCGGACGTCCGCTCCGGCCGGCCGGGGCCGGAGTGGACGTACCCCGTACCCGCGCTGGCATGATGCGGGCCATGAACGATCGCATCATCGCCGCCTGTGACGGAGCCTCCAAGGGAAACCCGGGCAAGGCCGCCTGGGGCTGGGTCGCCGCCGACGCCCACGGCAGCCCTGAGCGCTGGGCCGCCGGACCACTCGGCACCGCGACCAACAACGTCGCCGAGCTGACCGCCCTCGAAGAGCTCCTGAAGGCCACCGACCCGTCCGTCCCCCTGGAGGTGCGGATGGACTCGCAGTACGCGATGAAGGCGGTCACCACCTGGCTGCCCGGCTGGAAGCGGAACGGCTGGCGGACCAGCGCGGGCAAGCCCGTCGCCAACCAGGAACTGGTGGTCGCCATCGACACCCTGCTGGCCGGG
Organism: Streptomyces albidoflavus; assembly: GCF_000719955.1. GTDB lineage: Bacteria > Actinomycetota > Actinomycetes > Streptomycetales > Streptomycetaceae > Streptomyces > Streptomyces albidoflavus. The sequence continues at coordinate 194,094 of NZ_JOII01000004.1, read as the reverse complement.
CGGGACGTCACCTTCGTCCACGTCGCCGCCCACCAGGTCGGCGGCGACGCCCTCAACGCCCTCGCCGACCAGGCCGCCACCGACGTCGCCGCCTCCCAGGAGGCGGCGAGCAGCGAACTCGGCTCGCCCTGGCCCCAGCCCGACCCCTCCCGCGCCGCCGCCCCCAAGGCCAGGTCCAAGGGCGGCGCCCGCACCGGTACGCGCAAGAGCGGAACCGGAAGCGGAGGCACCGGACGCGCCATCAGCGCCAAGTTCCCCGGCCGCTGCGCCTGCGGCCGGCCCTACGCGGCGGGCGAGAAGATCACCAAGAACGGCAGCAGCTGGGGCCACCCGGAGTGCCGTGAGGCGGTCACCGCGGGCTGACCCCGCCCGGCCGGCCCCCGGCCGCTGCCTCCAGACCGTCCAGCAGCAGCGCGAGCCCGGCCGCGTGGGTGGCCTCCATCCGCTCCTCCCACGAGGCCGGCGCCCCGTCCGTGCCCGCCTCCCCGGCGGAGAGCCGTACCGAGAGCGGGAACCGCTCCGCGAAGTCCGGCGCCACCTCGCCGAGCCGTGCCGCGCGCTCCGCCCACCACTCGGTGTCCGCCACCCCGGTCGCCGCCGCCGCGAGCCGCGCCTCGGCCCGCGTCCGCGCCCCGCCCCGCACCAGGTCGAAGAGGGCGGCCGCCGCCGCCCGCAGCGTGCTCGCGGGCAGCCCCGTCGCGAAGAGGACGCCCGCCAGCGCCTCCATCACCCGCTGCTCGCAGGGCCCCAGCACCGGCCGCGCGTACGAGACCTGGAGCAGCCAGGGATGGCGCAGGTAGAGCGCGCGCAGATCGGCCGCCCAGGCGGTCGCCGCCGCCCGCCAGCCGTCGTCCTGCGGGTACGCGCCGGGCAGCTCCGCGTGGGCCCGGTCGTACATCAGGTCCACCAGCTCCGCCTTGCCCGGCACGTAGGTGTACAGCGCCATCGACGAACGGCCCAGCCGGTCGGCGACCGCCCGCATCGACAGGGCCGCCACCCCGCCCTCGTCGGCCACCTCGACGGCCGCCGCGACCACCGCCGCCACACTCAGCGCGGGCTTCGGCCCCGGCGCCGTCCGCTCGCCCCCGGCCTCCCCCTCGCCCCACAGCAACGCCAGCGACCGAGTCGCGTCCCCCTGACCGGCGATGATGCTCAACGCTTCCACCTCCTTAGGCCGCACGCTGCCGATCGCGCACGACTTCTTACGCCGTACGGTATCGTCTGGCCCGCAATTCCTTACGCTGTACGGAATCAGATCGGCGTTCCGTGTCCGCACGAAGGACGCCCGGCCAGGGGAGGCCCCATGCCCAGCGCGACCCTGCACGACGGCACACGCGTCGGCTACGAGATCCAGGGGAGCGGACCGGCCGTCCTGCTCCCCGTCGACCCGGTGCCCAAGGAGGGTGCCCGCGCCGAGGAACTGCGCCGCTGGGGCATGGACCCGGCGCTGGGCCGCACCCTGGCCGACGGGCTCGGCGACACCTTCCAGGTGATCGCCTTCGACTACGAGGGCCACCGTATGAACCACCCCGCCGCCGCCCTCACCCCCGACCACCTCGCCGCCGACCTCCTGGCCGTCGCCGACGCGGCCGGGGCCGGCCGCTTCGCCTACTACGGCTACTCGTGGCTCGCCCTCGCCGGACTCCAGCTCGCCCTGCGCACCGACCGCCTCGCCGCCCTCGCCATGGGCGGCTTCCCGCCGCTCGGCGGCCCGTACGCGCAGATGCTCCAGGTCACCGCCGCCGCCCACGCCATGGCCCGGCGCCCGAAGGACCCCGCGGGCTCCGGCGAGGGAGGGGAGTACGACTGGTCCAGCGTGGAGATCGCGGCGGACGGCGCCCAGACCGCCCAGTTCCTCGGCCTCTACCAGTCCCTCACCGGATTCGACGAGGCGGCGGCGCAGAGCCGCATCGGCTGCCCCCGGCTCTGCTTCGCCGGCTCGGCGGACGTGATCCCCTACGGACCCGAATGGGGCGGCGTGACCGTCGACATGGCCGGCCCCCTGACCCGTGACCGCGCCCGTCTGGAGGCGGCGGGCTGGCAGGTCCGGGTCCTGGACGGCCTCGACCACACCGGCGCCATGCAGCCCGGCGCGGTCCTGCCCGTGCTCAGGCCCTGGCTGACAGAGGTGTACGCGGACTGAAAGCGCCGCTCCCGAGGCAGCGGCGGCGGCTCACCGGTCCAGCTCCTGGTGAGCGGTCTCCGGCAGCCGCAGGTAGACCACGGACGAGATCAGGCACAGCACACTCACGTACCAGGGGAACAGCCCCGGGTGGCCGAGATCCTTGAAGAGCGTCCCCATGTACGGGGCCGTGCCGCCGAACAGGGCGACGGTCAGCGAGTAGGGGAAGCCGATCCCGGCCGCCCGCACCCGCGCAGGGAACACCTCGGCGTTGACCGCGGCCGAGATCGAGGTGAACCCGGTCAGCAGCACCATCCCCGCCAGCTGCACCAGCAGCAGCGACAGCACCGACCCGGTCAGCGACCGCAGCAGCGCCACCGACAGCAGGGCGAACCCGAGCCCGAAGAAGAGCAGCAGCGGCTTGCGCCCGTACCGGTCGGACAGCATCCCGCCCACCGGCTGGAGCAGCGCGAAGACAGCCAGCGAGACGGTACCGACGAGCAGGGCGTCCGCCTTGTCCATGCCGACGTTCAGTTCGGCGTAGGTCGGCAGGTAGGAGGTCCAGGTGTAGTAGGCGAGCGTGCCGCCGGCCGTGATCCCGCAGATCAGCAGGGACTGGCGCGGGTGGTGGCGCAGGGCGTCGAACAGCCGGGGCTTGGGGGCGCGTCGCTGCTCCTCGCTGCGGGTCTCGTGCGCACCCTGCCGGATCCAGAAACCGACCAGGCTCAGCACGGCACCGAGGACGAAGGGGACCCGCCACCCCCAGCCCTCCATCTGCCCCGCCGACAGCGAGGAGACGAGCAGCGCGGCGACCCCCGAGGCGGCCAGCTGGCCGATGGTGGTCGACACGTACTGGAAACTCGAGAAGAGGCCGCGCCTGCCCGGCCCGGCCGACTCCACCAGGAACGTGGTCGAGGCGGCGAACTCCCCGCCGACGGAGAGCCCTTGCAGCAGCCGCGCGACCACCAGCACCACCGGCGCCAGCAACCCCGCCGAGGCGTAGCTGGGCGTGAGCCCCACCAGCAGACTGCTCCCGCCCATCAGCAGAATCGTCACCGTCAGCGCCGCCCGCCGCCCGTGCCGGTCGGCGACGGCCCCCATCAACAGACCGCCCACCGGCCGCATGAAGAACCCCACCGCGAAGACGGCGAAGGTGGAGAGCAACGGCACCAGCGAGTCGTCGGCGTCGGCGGGAAAGACCTGGGCGGCGATGTAGGTCGCCAGAAAGGTGTAGGCGTACCAGTCGTACCACTCGACAGCATTGCCGACGGAGGCGGCGAGGAGCTGGCGGACGGGCTGGGCGGGGCGGTCCGAAACCGTGACGGTGTCTGTCATGGTCCTGACCTTTCCCCCGCATCCCCCCTGCTCACCCGCGCTTTGACGGAGTCGACACACTCCCGTCACCCGAGCCGCCTTCCGCCGCCGGCGGGCTCTGCCGTTCGGTGCGGCCCCCTGGGTGGGCCGTGAGCTGACTGCCCGTCGGCGCCCTGGCGTGGCGTAGGCGCGACCGCACCGGAGCACTCTTCGACCCTCCCATTGTTGACGCTGTAAACATCGCATCCTATAGTCATGTGAACGGCGCTTACATGAGTGTGAGGAACCTCCATGCCCGCAGACCAGCAGCGCACCGACACCGACACCGTCAAGGTCGACCTGGGGGGCCGCGAGGTCGCCGTTCCGAAGGGGGGCCTGTACGACCGGTACCGGATGCGGCCCGACCTCGACGCGATCGCCCGTGACCCGCGCGTCAGCGGGGTGGACTTCTTCCGTCCGCTGCCCAAGGCCAAGGTCGACTCCCCGGTCGGCCCCACCCTGACACCGAACTTCTACTACGCCCTCTCCAGCGCACGGCTGACGATGCTCGCGCCGGCCGACGCCATCCGGGCCCGCCTGCCCGGGGAGCTGTCGCCGCTGGAGGTGGTGCCCGGCCTCGGGCTGGTCTCGGTGATGTTCTTCCGGTACGACGTGTGCGACATCGATTTCTACACCGAGGCGGCCGTCGGCATCGCGGTCAGGCCCGCACGCCACGGCAGGCTCGGCTTCCTCGACCTCGTCACCGGGCTGAAGAACGAGGACCTCCACTCGTACGTGCTGTCGCTGCCGGTGAGTTCGGAGATCGCGCAGGTCCGTGGGCACGACGGCTACGGCTTCCCCAAGTGGGTCACCGGCCTCGACGTGGAGATCGATCACCGGCGGACGACGGCGCGTGTCGCCAACGACTCCGGTGGGCTCGACCTGGCGCTCCAGGCGCCGACCCCGCGGCAGACCTCACAGGCCAGCGGGGAGCGGGTCACTTCGCTCACCTCGTACACGACGATCAACGGCGGGTGGCACTCGACCCTCAACCAGACCCACGTGCTGAACGCCGGTACCACGCGCAGCACCAAGGGCGTCTCCCTCCAACTCGGTGAAGGCCGCATGTCCGACGATCTGCGCTCGCTCAGGCCGAAGCGAACGATCCAGTTCGACGTGATGACCGAAGGTCAGGCCGCCCTGCACATGCCGGTCCCCACCTCGGTCCCGTACCGGAACAAGTGAGTACGTGAGAAGGAGCCCTGACATGACCACCGCAACCGCCACCCCGAAGGCCCCGCGCGGCCCGTCCCTGCCCGCCACCGTCACCCCGGCTCTCCTGGAGCGGCTGGTGGCCCGGGTCTCGGCCTCGCCGGACGCCGCGAGGGTCACCACCACGGCCCCCTACACCGGCGCTCCGCTGGCGGACCTGCCCGTCTCCACCCCCGCCGATGTCGAGGCGGCGTTCGCCCGTGCCCGCACCGCCCAGCGACAGTGGGCCGCCACCCCCGTCGCGGAGCGCAAGAAGATCCTGCTGCGCTACCACGACCTGGTCCTGGCCCGTCAGGACGAGGCGCTGGACCTGATGCAGGCGGAGAACGGCAAGACCCGCCGCGACGCCTTCCTGGAGATCCTCGACATCGGCATCGTCTCCCGCTACTACGCCCGCACCGCCGCCACCTACCTCCGGCCCAAGCGCCGCCGCGGCGCCATCCCCCTGCTCACCCACACCACCGAACTACGCCACCCCAAGGGCGTCGTCACGGTCATCTCTCCCTGGAACTACCCCCTCAGCATGGCCGCCGGCGACACCATCGCCGCCCTCATGGCCGGCAACGCCGTCGTCCAGAAGCCCGACACCCAGACCGGGCTGACCGCCCTGTGGTCCGTGGAGCTGATGTACGAGGCCGGGCTGCCCCGGGACGTATGGCAGATGGTGATCGGCCGGGGCAGCTCCATCGGCGCCGCCCTGATGGACAACGCCGACTACATGATGTTCACCGGCTCCACCGCCACCGGCCGCCAGATCGCCGCCGACGCGGGAAAACGCCTGATCGGCGCCTCCCTCGAACTCGGCGGCAAGAACCCCATGATCGTCCTCGCGGACGCCGACATCGACAAGGCCGCCGCCGACGCCGTCGCCGCCTGCTTCCCCTCCGCCGGCCAGCTCTGCGTCTCCGTCGAACGCCTCTATGTCGCCGAGTCCGTCCGCGACAAGTTCGTCGCCGCCTTCGTCGCCCGCACGAAGAAGCTGAGGATCGGCGCCGGTTACGACTTCGGCTACGACGTCGGCAGCCTCACCACTGCGGCCCAGCTGGACACCGTCACCACCCACATCGCCGACGCCACCACCAAGGGCGCCACGATCCTCGCCGGAGGCAGGGCGCGACCCGACCTCGGCCCCCTCTTCCACGAGCCGACCATCCTCACCGACGTCACCCCCGGCATGACGCTGTACGACCACGAGACCTTCGGCCCCGTCGTGTCGATCCACCCCTTCCGCGACGAGGAGGAGGCGATCTCCCTTGCCAACGCCAGTTCCTACGGCCTCAACGCCAGCGTGTGGAGCCGTAACGGAGCACGCGGCCGGGCCGTCGCCGCCCGGGTGCACGCCGGAACCGTCAACGTCAACGAGGCGTTCGCCGCCGCCTGGGGCAGCGTGGACGCGCCGATGGGCGGCATGGGCGACTCCGGGCTCGGCCGCCGTCACGGCGCCGACGGCATCCTCAAGTACACCGAAGCTCAGACCGTCGCCCACCAGCGCATCCAGGGCTTCACCCCGCCCGCCGGCCTCCACCCCGAGAATTGGGCCACCCTCCTCACCCGGAGCCTCAAGCTCCTCAAGGCAGCCGGTCTGCGCTGAAGGAAAGGGGCTGGACCTGTCAGTCCCGTGGGGGCGCCGGCAAGCCCGGTTGGCTGCGGCAGGTCACGTCCGTCCCCGGAGGCGGGTCAAGGGCGGGGGAAGTGCACGAACCCGAACACGTCGTCGACGAGGGCGGTGAGGGGGTGGTCCGTGTCGTTGTCGGACCAGCGCATCAGGGCCACGTCGAAACAGCCCAGGGCGGTGTTGATCATCGTGTGGGCTCTGAGTTCCGCCTCGGGGCCCTCGGGGGTGGTCCGGGAGACGATCTCGGGCGCGAGGGCGTCGGTCCAGGCCAGGTGCTTCTCCAGGTAGCGCGCACGCAGGCCGGGGTTGCGGCAGATGACGCGGGCCGCCCGCTTCCAGTGGCCCTGGTCGGCGTCCAGCTGGTGCGCCGCCGTCCGGAAGGTGGCCCGCAGGGCGTCCCACGGAGGCAGGTCGTCGAGGTGCCGGAGCAGTTCGCCGCGCACCTCCTCGGCGGAGGGGATGCGGTCCCCGAAGACCACGTCCTCCTTGCTGCTGAAGTAACGGAAGAAGCTGCGCTGGGAGATGCCCGCCGCCGCCACGATGTCGGCCACGGTGACCTGGTCGAAGCCGGCGCGGTCGAAAAGGTCCAGGGCCGTGTCGGCCAGGGCTTCGGTGACGGCCCGGCGGGTCTTCATGCGCAGGCCGGGTGCGGTGCTCTCCCTCATGCGGCAAGGCTATCAATCAATGTCACAACTGGCAGGCTGTGTCACATGTGGCGTACGCTGCCAGAAGGCGGCTGGGGCGCCCCGTGCGGGCAGCGTTCGCGTCCGGGCCCTTCGTGGGCCGGACGACTGATCCGTTTCGGTACGAGGGAGGTCTGTGATGACCAGGGTGTTGTTCGTCGTGTCCGCGGCTGACCGGTGGACGTTGCGGGACGGCCAGGTGCATCCGTCCGGGTTCTGGGGCGAGGAACTGGCGATGCCCCACAAGATCTTTTCGCGGGCGGGGTGGGAGACCACCCTCGCGACGCCGGGCGGGACGGTGCCGACGCTGGACCGGCTGAGCATGTCAAGGACCGCCGGCCTGCCGTCCAAGCTGCGCGAGGTGTCCGCGTACCTGGACGAGATCCAGGGCGAGTTGGACGATCCCCGGTCGCTGGACGAGATCGACCCGGACGACTTCGACGTGGTGTTCTACCCTGGCGGGCACGGGCCGATGGAGGACCTGTCGGTGGACCCGGTCTCCGGTGCCCTGCTCACCCGGGTGCTCGCCTCGGGCAAGCCGCTGGCGCTGCTGTGCCACGCTCCGGCGGCGACGTTCGCGGCGGAGAACCCGGACGGGTCGTGGCCGCTCGACGGGTACCGGATGACCGGCCTGTCGAACCTGGAGGAGAAGTTCAACAGCTTCGGCCGCAAGGCGAAGTGGCTCCTGGAGGACCGGCTGCGGGAGAGCGGCGCCGACTACACCAAGGCGTTGCTGCCGCTGCGTCCGTGCGTGGTGGTCGACCGCAACCTGTACACGGGACAGAACCCGCCCTCCTCCGAACGTCTCGCCGAACGCCTCGTCACCGACGTCGAAGGTGCGGCGCGAACCGCCTGACCGGCGGGGCTCTCCGCCGCAGCCGTCCGCCGCACCTCCACCCGCCACTCCCCGGAAGGAAGCGATGACCAGCCGCATCACTCTGCTCGGCGCCACCGGCTACACCGGTGGCCTCGTCCTGGAGGCCCTGCTCCGCCAGGGCGTCAGGCCGACGATCGCCGGACGCAACCCGGCCGCGCTGACGGCGCTGGCCGAAGACTCCGGCGGACTCGACCATGTGGTCGTCGACGCCGTGCGCCCCGACGACCTGAGGAAGCACCTCGGCCACGGTGACGTACTGATCACCACCGTCGGCCCCTTCGAGCGCTACGGCTTCCCCGTCGCGCAGGCCGCCGCCGACGCGGGCGCCCACTACCTCGACTCCACCGGCGAAGTCGGCTTCGTCCGCGCCCTGCACGCCCGGCATCACCAGCGGGCGCGGGAGGTGGGCGCGGTGATGCTGCCGGCCTTCGGCTACGACTACGTCCCCGGCGTCCTCGCCGCCGCCCTCGCCCTGCAGGAGGCGGGGCCGTCCGCACACGCTGTCGACATCGGCTACTTCGCCTCCGGCCCGCTGGCGCGGGGGATCAGCCAGGGCACGCGCACCACCATGCGGGACGGCCTGACCCTCCCCTCACCGCGCCGCCAGCACCACCAGTTGGTCGACGAACGCACCGCGTCCCGCGTCCGCCGCTTCACCGTGCGAGGCCGCAGCAGGTCGGCGTTCCTCGTCTCCGGCACCGAAGTGCTGTTCCTGCCGGAGGAGTTCCCCACGCTGGAGGCCGTCACCGTCTACAACGGCTGGTTCCCCGCCCTCAGCCGTCCGCTCTCCCTCTACTCGGCCCTGGTCAGTGCCGCCAAGCGCCTGCCGGCGGGCGACAGGATCGCCGACGTGCTGACCAGCCCGGTCCTCCTCGGCCCGCCGGGCGGCCCCGACGCGGCCCTGCGGGCGCGCATCCCGTCCCACGTCGTCGCCGTCGCGTCCGGGGCCCAGGGAGCCGACCCGCTCGCCGAGGTCCATCTGGTCGGGCCCAACCCCTACAGCCTCACCGGCGAACTCCTCGCCTGGGCCGCAGGCCGGCTCGCGACCGGTTCCGGCGTCACCCCCGGTGTCGTCGGGCCCACCACCGCCTTCGGTGTCGACACCCTCCGCCAGGGGTGCGCCGAATTCGGACTCGTCACGGCCTGACCTGCGGGTCGGGCGTCCTTCAGGCCGAGTCCCCGCGAGCGCGGCGACGGGATGCGTGAGCACGCCGTAGGCGGCGGCGGGTACCGCCAGTCCGACGCTGCCGGGCACGCTGATCGCCAGGGCCATGGAGGCGGCGCTGTGGTGCACGCCGATCTCCATCGAGCAGGCGAGCGACTGCCGCTCGGTGTGGCAGGACGCAGTCGATCGTCAGGCCCGCCATGCAGAAGGCCCGTGCCGCCGGACCCACGTCCGCGAGGTGGTCGACGAGGTTGCTCCCGCTCGGCCACCAGTGCCCCGATGACCACGGCGACCAGGAGTGCCCGCGTGGCGCCCGTCCGGGGCCGCCGCCGGTGGCCCCGTGTCGCCGTGCGGGCGGCGAACCCCGGGGCAATGATGGGTGTGCGGCGCTGCGCGGGGCACAGGGCCGGCAGCACAGCTCTGTGAGGTGCATCCCAAGATGTGAGCAGCGCAAACATTCGGGTGTACGGTGGTGGCTCAGGTGCCTGTCGGAGCTGAGGGCCGGGTGCCCGGAGGCTCTGGCCTCGCCCACTGTGGGGCGCGTTTCCACGGGCCTGAAGATCCTCGAGCGCCGTCCGGGCGTCAAGCAGACACAAGAGAGTGGTACCTCCCATGCACACGGTTCTGGGCGCCAACGGGCCGATCGGTGAAGAACTCGCCCGCGAGCTGTACCGCGGCTTCACGCACGACATCCGTCTCGTCAGCCGCAGCCCCCGGAAGATCCACGGCACGGATCAGCTCGTCACCGCCGACCTGACGGACCCCGACGCCACCGACCGGGCCGTCGAAGGCAGCGAGGTCGCCTACCTCACCGTGGGCCTGCCCATGGACTCCGGGCTGTGGGAGCGGCAGTTCCCGACCATGATGCGCAATGTCATCGACGCCTGCGCGAAGCACGGCACCAAGCTCGTTTTCTTCGACAACACCTACATGTACCCGGGCACGACCACGCCTCAGACCGAGGCGACGGGCTTCGAGCCGAACGGCCGCAAGGGCAGGGTGCGCGCCGGGATCGCGACGATGCTGCTGGAGGCGATGAGGGCCGGGAGGGTCGATGCCGTCATCTGCCGGGCGCCGGAGTTCTACGGCCCGGGAAAGACCAAGAGCCTGACCAACTCGCTGGTCTTCGACCGGATCAAGGCGGGCAAGCGGCCGCTCGTCCCGGTCAGCGCGAAGACCCTCCGGTCCCTGATCTGGACGCCGGACGCCAGCCGGGCCATGGCCCTGATCGGCAACACGCCGGACGCCTACGGCCAGACCTGGCACCTCCCCGTCGACCAGCACCGCCTCACCTACGCCGGACTGGTCCAGGTGGCCGAGGAGGTCACCGGACGCCGCATCCGGTACACCGTGCTGCCCCTGGCCCTCTTCACCGCCGGCGGGCGCTTCGTCGGGCCGCTCGGGGAGGTGCGGGAACTGTTGCCGCGCTACCGGGGTGACAACATCTTCGACACCTCGAAGTTCGCGACGCGTTTCCCCGGCTTCGTCGTCACCTCCTACCGCGAGGGCATCACCGAGATCCTCCTGTCAGACACCCCCTAGGCCGGCGGCGCCGGGTTCAGCAGCTCCTCCGCGAGCCGCTGAAGCTGGACCCCGCGGCTCGCCTTCACCAGGACCACGTCACCGGGCCGGAGCGTCGAGTGGAGCAGGCCGAGGGCGGCTTCCTGGTCCGGTACCCACGTGGCCCGGCCGCCCGCCTCCCGTACGCCGTCGCGCATCCAGGCGGCCTCGTCGCCGCCCACCAGGATGATCGTGTCGAGCCCCTGTGCGGCGGCGTACCGCCCGACCTCCTCGTGCGCGGCTCGGGCGTCGTCCCCCAGCTCGTTCATCCGCCCGAGCACCGCCACGGACCGCTGCTCCACCCCGCCGGCCATCGAGGCCAGGGCCTCCAAGGCGTGCCGCATCGAGGTGGGATTGGCGTTGTAGGCGTCGTTGACGACGGTGACGCCGTCGGCGCGGGTGACGGTCTCCATCCGCCAGCGCGAGCGCGGCAGTGCCTGGGAGAGGCGGGCGGCGATCTCCTCGGGGGTGAGGCCTGCTCCGCGGCCGACGGCGGCCGCGGCCAGGCTGTTGTGCACCTGGACGCCGCCGACGAACTGGAGCCGGACCGGGGCGCTGCCCTCCGGCGTGACGAGGGTGAAGGAGGCGCGGCCGTGCGCGTCCGTGCTGAGGTCCGTGGCGCGGATGTCGGCGTCCTCGCCCAGCCCGAAGGTCACCACGGAGCCTCCGGCGCGCTCACGCATCGGCTGCGCGTAGTCGTCGTCGGCGTTCAGGACGGCGAGGCCGCCCGGCGCGAGGGCTTCGACGATCTCGCCCTTGGCCTCGGCGATGTTGTCCCGGCCGCCGAACTCGCCGATGTGCGCCGTGCCGACGTTGGTGACGATGCTGATGTCGGGCGGGGCGAGGAGGGTGAGGTCGCGGATGTCCCCGATGTGGCGGGCGCCCATCTCCAGGACGAGGTGGTCGGTGGTCGTGTCGGCCATGGTGACGGTCAGGGGCAGGCCGATCTCGTTGTTGAAGGACTGCGGGGTGGCGACCACGGACCCGGGCAGCACCTGCGAGACGAAGTCCTTGGTGCTGGTCTTGCCCGCCGAGCCGGTGATGGCGACGACGCGGGTGGCGGCCAGCGGCCCGGTCAGCAGGGTGTGCGCAAGCCTGCCGAACGCCCGGAGTACGTCGTCCACGACGATCGCCGGTACGCCGACCGGCCGGTTGACCAGCGCGACGACGGCACCCTTGTTGTGGGCGGACTCCGCGAAGGCGTGACCGTCCGCGTGCTCGCCCGCCAGCGCGACGAAGAGGGAGCCGGGCCCGGCCTCGCGTGAGTCGAAGACGGCGGGTTCGGTGACCTGGACGGCGGGGTCGAGGACATCTGCGAGACGGCCACCCACGGCTTCGGCGACGGCGGTCAAAGACATCGGATGCAAGGTGTGTTCTCCCTGTTCAGGCCGGTCGTCCGAGCGGCGGATCGAGGTCGAGTGCCACGCCGCGACCGGCGAAGAAGGCCCCGAACCGCTCCACGGGCAGAACTGCCCGCCGGGCCTCGGGGGTGTGTCCGGACGGGTTACGGAAGTGGATGCGGCCCGCGTGGTGGCCGACGGCCAGGACGAGGTGGCCCCCACGGCTCGGGGGATCGGCTTCGGGCCGGCGGATCTCCTTGGACACGGAGGCCATGACCATCCGGCCCGTGTCCAGCAGCTCCACGAGCCGCCGCGTCGGCAACTCGGGCGCGACCTCGGCGCCGAGTCCGTGCGCGGCTGCGGCGTACCGGGCGAAGGGCGCGTAGATCAGCCCCTTGACCGAGCCGTCGTCCTGGCGGACGTAGGCGCCGTGGCGGCGGGCGCCGTCGAGGAGCCGGAACAGCGGGGGAGCCGTCCCGTCCCGGTGGAGCAGCGCCATGCGCAGACAGGCGATCCCGCACATGTGGCCGCACCAGTGCCCGTACGCCGCACGGTCCGGCGCGCCGGTGGTCGCCCAGGCGGGGTCGGCCGCCGGGTCGTGCCCCTCGTACACGATGGCGCCGATCAGGTCCGCGCTCGCGTACTGCGTGATCACCGGTACGGGGCTGTGGAGGGGGCGCGGGGCGCCGCCGCCGGTGGCCGGGGCGCAGCACGGCAGCCGCTGGAGGGACATGCGGGTTCCGCCCTTCCGCTCGCCGGTGACATCCAGCAGGTTGCGGTACGGGAGCGGGTCCACGGTGTTTTCCGGCGCGACCACGCCGGGGGTGCCATCCGGAAGGCGGTGTGCGGGCCCCCGCCCCCGGTGCGCCGGGGGCGGGGGAGAGGCTGTGAACTCCGGGTGCTCAGTTCCCGTCGAGCGTGCGGACCCACTGGAGGATCTCCGGGGTCACCGGGTCGGCGAGGTCCGCGAACTCCTCGTGCTTGGTGAGGAACTTCTTGACGTAGGGGCAGACCGGCACGATGCGGCCGCCGTTGTCGCGGACGTCGGTCAGGGCGTGGGTCACGAGCTGCCCCGCGAGGCCCTGTCCGGCGTAGGCGTCATCGACGACCGTGTGGTAGAAGACGCGGCGGCCGTCGCGGTCGCGGTAGGCGGTGAACCCGGCGACCTCGCCGGCGACAAGGATCTCGTAGCGGTGACGGGCGTCGTCGCGCCGGACGACGGGGGCGGCGGAGTCGGTCATGGCGGGCCTCTCGCTGGTGGGTACGGAATCGGGCCGGGAAGCGCGGGGGTTGTGGCGCGGGGCGAGGCGGGCGTTCGGCAGGCCGGGCGCCGGGAGGCGGAAACCGTCGTGGCCGTCGACGGCGCCGAACCGCTCGGAGGCGTCCTCCCACTCCTGCCGGGCGAGGACGATCTCCTCGTGACTTCCGGCGAGGAAGTTCCACCACATCACGATCTCCTCCTCGAAGGGCTCGCCGCCCAGGAGGACCAGCCGGGCAGGGCCAGGGCCGGGGTTGTGGATTTCCAGCGTGGCGGCGCCGGGCGGGAGGTAGCCGAGTTCGGCCGGGCCCAGCGGTACGCCGTCGAGGTGGGCCTCGCCCTGGTCGACGAGGACGCCGTGCTCGAAGGCGGTGTCGGCCGGAAGGCTCAGGCGGGCGCCGGGGGAGAGGGTCAGTTCGGCGCCGAGCAGGGGAGTGAAGGTGGGGACGGGGGACGTCTCGCCGGCGAGCGAGCCGAGGAAGACGCGGAGTTCGCCGCCGTCGAGGGAGACGGGGGCGGGGACGTGGTGGCGGAAGTCGCGGGGTGCGTGGCGGTGGGCGCCGGGCAGGGCCACCCAGAGCTGGACACCGTGCAGGATCCGCGTGCCGGGGGTGGACACCTCCGAGTGGCTGATGCCGTGACCGCCCGTCATCAGGTTCAGCTCGCCGGGGCGGACCATCGCGTGGACGCCGAGGCTGTCCCGGTGCTCGATCTCCCCGGTGAAGAGCCAGCTGACGGTCTGGAGGCCGGTGTGCGGGTGCGGGGGCACGTCCATGCCGCCGGTGCGCGCCACGTCGTCGGGGCCGTAGTGGTCGGCGAAGCACCAGGCGCCGATGAGGGTCCGCGCCCGCTGGGGCAGGGTGCGGCGCACGGTCATCGCGCGTGGTCCGCCGAGAGGGACTTCCCGGGGCGTGAGGACCTCGACGCGGCTGCCGGCCGGCTGGGGTCCGGGGGCCCGGACCTGGTCGCTGCTCACCTGGTGACAACCTCCGTAGGTCCCACAAAGTAGTTTCGTTTTCAATTACCTAGGTTACAGTAAGGAACCCCGGCGCCACGCGAACAGCGGGCGCCGCAGCGACACCGACCGAGGCAGGGAGTCATGGAGGACAGCACGGCAGTGACCGACGGGACCGCCGCGCGGGCCGGCGGCGGTACAGGGCGGGTCTTCGTCGACAAGCGGAGCCCCCAGGCGTACCGCGCCCTGGTGAAGACCTCCGGCGCGGTGGGCGTCGAGGCGGCGGAGGCCGGCCTCGACCGGATCCTGATCGAGCTGGTCAACCTGCGCGTCTCGCAGATCAACGGCTGCGCCTACTGCCTCAAGGTCCACACCGAGGCCGCCCTGCGCGGCGGGGAGACCACCCTGCGGCTTGGCGTCCTCGCGGCCTGGCGCGACACCGAGGTCTTCACCGCCAGGGAACGAGCCGCCCTGGCCCTCGCCGAGGCGACCACCACCCCGGCCGACACCCGCGCCCGCGAGGAGGCACACGCCGCGGCAGCCGGTGTCTTCACCGAGGCCGAGATCTCGGCGGTGATCTGGGTCGCGATCACCATCAACGCGTTCAACCGCGTCTCGGTCATGAGCGGACACCCGGTCAGGAACCCCTGACCGGGCGGCCGGTTCGGCGGTTTGTCTCCCTGTGGAGCGCGGGGGCGGGCGGTCCCGGTCGGCCGCCCGCCCCCGCCTCCGTCAGCCCTTGCGGCCCGACACCGGCTCCGGGGCCTCCGAGCCCGGGCGAAGGCTGTCCATGAAGGAGCTGACCGAGAAGACCGCGCGGCCCGCGCCGGCCGGGCCGTAGCCGGGCGGGGAGGAGAGGCCGAACTCCTCCATCGTCGCGCGGTAGGAGTCCAGCAGCCGGATGTGGTACTCCAGCGGCGCACCCAGAGGCTGGGCCTTGCCCAGCGGGGTGGTGGGCTCGGGGCACCAGGTGGTGAAGCGCGGGGTGATGCCGCGCGACATGAAGTACCGCAGCCCCTCGGTGGTCGAGTCGATCGCCTCGGAGACGTCGGTGAAGCCGAAGGGCTCGGCCATCTCCACGCCCGCCACGAAGTTGGGGATGACGTTGCGCGCGCCGAAGACCTCCGCCGACTCCAGGATGCGGCGGTGCCACTCGTCCCGGCCGACGTAGCGCTCCTTGCCCGGGCAGTACAGCTCGAAGAGCCTGCGGTCCCACACCTCGTAGTTGGGGTGGTAGATCCGCACGCCGTAGTCGTAGAAGCGCTGCACGTCCTCGCGGGGCAGCGCCTGGGCGACGACCTTGCCGATCCAGCGGCCGGGGAAGCGGTCCTCGATCGCCTTGGCGTACTGGCCGTAGAAGTCCGCCTCGTCCTTCCCCTGGACCTGCGAGGTGATCGAACCGCCGGTCAGCGTGTACGCGGTCGAGGCGCGCGCCGTGTCGTACTTGTCGATGATCTCCAGCGCCTCCAGCACCTCCTCGACCGGCTTGACCCCGGTGTAGGGGCGGCCGGCCGCCTTGTGCTGGCGCCAGTTGTGGTTGATGTCGCAGTACTGGCACTCCTCCTTGGCGCCGAAGTACTGGCAGACGCGGAAGACCGTCAGGTAGACCAGGTAGCCCCACTGGATGGTGGGCGCCACCTCCATCACCGACTTGCCGTTGGCCAGCTTGTGCCGGTAGTAGTCCGGCATCGGCGGCAGGCCCACGTCGGCGATCCGCCGCCCGTCCAGGTACAGGCCCAGTACGCCGTCCGCGTCGGCCGCCACCCGGTACGGGGACGACGGGTTGACGCGGACCGAGACGACGGTGCGCCGCAGGTCGTACGGGCCGCCGGTCAGGACGATCTCCTCCGGCGGGCGGCGCAGCGCGGCCTCGCCCAGCTCCGGGAGGGTGCCGTGGTCGAAGGAGAAGATGAAGTACGACTTCGGCTTGACCTCGCCGCCCTCGTTGTCGCTGAGGGCGGACGGGTCGAAGGCCATGCCGCCGCGCAGCAGGTCCTCCTTGATGACCGCTTCCCGTGGTACGTGGGGGTACCGCTCCATGAGCTGCTCGACCAGCTCGGTGCGTCGGGTCTCGGTCGGGCTCGTCATGCGGGTGCTCCTCGGGTCGGACGGTCCGGGCGGCGGCAGGACGCTGCCCGGACCCACGGTAATGCGGACGTATCGCCTCTCGGCCGGCCGGGGTCAGGGTTCGATGAGGCCGGCTCTGATCGCGTACCGGGTCAGCTCCAGCCGGTCGCGCAGGCCGAGCTTGTGCAGCAGGTTGGCGCGGTGGCGTTCGACCGTCTTCACGCTGATCACCAGCATGTCGGCGATCTCCTTCGACGAGTGGCCCTCGGCGACGAGTTTCAGGATCTCCTCCTCGCGGTCGGTGATGGCCTTCGGCGGCAGCTCCCCGCCGTCCTTGGCCCGCTCCAGGTAGTTGCGGATCAGCGCGGTGATCGCCCCGGGGTACAGGAAGGGCTCGTCGCGCATGGCCGCGCGGCACGCCTCCACCAGGTCGCGGTCGGCCACCGACTTCAGCACGTACCCCGCCGCGCCCGCCTTCAGCGCCTCGAAGAAGTACTGCTCGTTGTCGTACATGGTGAGGATGAGGATGCGCAGCTGCGGCTGGAGCCGGGTCAGCTCGCGGGCCGCCTGGAGACCGGTCAGCCGGGGCATGGCGATGTCCAGGATGGCGAGGTCCGGCTGTTCGGCGCGGGCCAGCTCGATCGCCTCGGCGCCGTCGCCCGCCTCGCCCACCACCGTCAGGTCGGGTTCGCTGTCGAGGATCAGCCGCACGCCGCGGCGGACCAGCGCGTGGTCGTCGGCGAGCAGGATGCGGGTCTTGGGTGACTCGGACATGATCAGGGGCTTCCGTCGCTGGTGTCGGGGCGTGCGGGGCTGGTCGGGTCGGCGGCCACGGCCGCGGGAACGGTCGCGGGGCCCGGCTCGGCGGGCGCCGGCAGGCAGGCGGGAACGGTCAGCCGGATCTCGGTCCCGCCGCCCGGCGGACGTCCGACCGCCAGCCCGGCGCCGATCAGCAGGGCGCGCTCGCGCATCCCGCGCAGCCCGGCGCCCTCGGGGCTGTCACCCACGCCCCGGCCGTCGTCCCGGATACGCAGCTCCACCCCGCGCCGCGACCTGGCCAGCCGCAGTTCCAGCCGGGCGGCTCCGGCGTGCCGGACGGTGTTGGTGAACGCCTCCTGGGCGACCCGGTAGACCACCAGCTCGGCCTCCCGCCCGAGCTGGGGCAGGTCGGGCTCCAGATGGTGCCGGATGACCAGCCCGTCCGGCGTCGGCGTCTCGGTCGTCAGCGACTTCAGGGCGCTGACCAGCCCCAGCTCCTCCAGGACACCGGGCCGCAGCCGGCGGGCGATGCGCCGGATCTCGTCCAGGCTGCCCCGGGTGATCTCCTGCACGGTGCGCAGCTCGTCGCGGACCGGCTCCGGCGCCTGGTCGGCGACGCGCTTCAGCTCCAGCAGGACGGCGGTCAGCGTCTGGCCCACCTCGTCGTGCAGCTCCTGGGCGATCCGGCGCCGCTCGTCCTCCTGGGCGGAGAGGGCGCGGGCGCTGGAGGCGGCGCGTTCCGCCTCCAGCCGGTCGAGCATGGTGTTGAAGGTGCGGATCAGGTCGGCGATCTCGCCGTGCCCCACCACCTCGGTGCGGGGGACGGGCCGCAGCAGGTCGATCGTGGTCATCGCCCGCGTCACCCGCTGGAGCGGCGCCAGGCCGATCCGCAGCATCGCCGCGTTGGCGGTGAGCATGAAGGCGATCCCGCCGGTGAGGATCAGCGCCTCGGTCAGCAGCACCGGGGTGGAGATGGTGATCGGGCCCAGCAGCAGCAGTGCGGCCGCCGCCACCAGTACCGCCGCGTTCAGCAGGAAGATCCGCCAGAACAACGACAGGGCCGGCCGGCGCCCCTCGTTCCTGTCATGCGTCACGTCGCTCGCACCTTTCCGGTTCGTGCCCTCACTATCGCCCGTCCGCGCCCCGGCCGGGCCACGGGCCCCCGCACGCGCCCGGAAGAGTGCCCCACCCCGCCGGTGATGGGGGGCGCCACCCACGCGCCGCGGGTACCACCGGCACCACCTGCACGTTGGGGACCTGCGCATATGGGTGCCAGACCCGATGGTCCACCGGCCCCGCCGGGACGATCATGGAATCCGGACCAGCTCCCGCTCGACCGGGAGCGGTCCGGCCAGGCATCCGGCCGCCGGCAGGGCGGTGCGGGGTCCGGCCGGCGGCGGCCCGGAGGTGCGAGTGACGGCGCACGGGGCCGGAGACGGCGGCCGGGCGGAGCCGGGCGGCGCGGGCAGGCGCCCCCGGCGGCGGGACCGGCCCGGGACGAGGCGGGGAGGAGCACCGATGGCACACGACATGGCCCACGACGCGCAGCTGCGCGCACTGGAGGACGGCCTGCGCGCCCAGGACCCCCGCTTCAGCGAGGCGATGGACGCCGGGCAGCCGTGCACGCCCCGTGAGTACCGCCGGGGCCGGGCGTGGCTGCTGCTCCTGGCCGGTCTGACCGCCCTCGGTGTCGGCATCGGGATAGGGCACGGCCTGCTGCTCGCCACCGGGCTCGTCGTCGCCGGGCTCGCGGTGCACCTCTTCGACCCCGACCGGCCGCGCCCCCGGGGTCTGTTCAGCCCCCGCTGACCCGGGCGGGAGGTCACCCTTCCGGCGGACGCACGCGGGCCGGGTGAGGCCCGAAGTCCGCGGCCGGGCCGCGAGGTGACGGGGCGTCCGGCCGGGGCCGGACCGGTGCCCCACTCGTGGCATTTCCCCGTTGCTTTTCTCCTATTTCCTCCCCATTTGTTTCCTTTGGGAATTTTTCCCTGCGCTACAATCCTTTACCGAGTCATTGCGCCCCGTTGAGTGGGTGATTGCTCGTTTCGCAAGGGCCTGATTCCCCGGGAATTTCACGGTCCTGTTCCACGGCACGGCGAGGGGGGACCATGGGGTGCGCCAGTCACCGCCTTGCCCCGACCCTCGCTTCCGGCGCCCCTCGTGCCACGTGTCCTCCCAGGTCACACCGGGTGGACAACGCGCCGCGCGACAGCGTCCCGGAATCCTGCGGCGACCCGGCGCCCCGTACCGGTTATTGACGCGGCGTCGCCGCTGACCGCGCGCACCGTCCGGTGCGCCAGGTTCCCCGAATGCGGACACCGTCCGAGGAATTCGGGGCTGACGTGTTCTGACCGCCGCGGGTGATACACAATCCCCTTCGGAAACGCCGTCGTGCCCTCCTGCCCGGACACGCCGGCCGCTTCCGCGATCCGTCACCCGCGCCTCATCTGGAGCCCGCCATGGAGCCCACCGCCCACACCCGCCGCACCGCCCTGCCCGGCGTCGGTACCCGCTAC
Source organism: Streptomyces albidoflavus (assembly GCF_000719955.1). Taxonomy (GTDB): domain Bacteria; phylum Actinomycetota; class Actinomycetes; order Streptomycetales; family Streptomycetaceae; genus Streptomyces; species Streptomyces albidoflavus. The sequence goes on along the minus strand of NZ_JOII01000004.1, from coordinate 174,612 downwards.
GACCTGGAGACGGAGGCGGGCCGTCACCTCTCCGTCGTCGTCCACCACGACGGCCGCCGCATCCTCGCCTTCCACGACCCCGAGGACGACGACAACTGCCGCGACGCCGCCCCGCTCGAACCCCACGAGGCGGCCGCGCTGGTCCCGCTGCTCACCCCCGACCCGGTCGCCCATCTCCAGCACCGGGAGATCGACCTGGTCACCGAGCACATCCCCGTCACCAAGCGCTCTCCGTACGCCGGCCGCACCCTCGGCGACACCCAGGCCCGCACCCGGACCGGGGCCTCCATCGTCGCCGTGCTGCGCCGGACCGCCGCCGTGCCCTCGCCGACCCCCGACTTCCGCTTCGCGATCGGCGACAGCCTCGTCGTCGTCGGGACCCGCGAAGGCGTGGACGCCGTCGCCGAACTGATCACCGGAGGATAGAAGCCCGTGCACAACACCACAGCCATGCTCATCGAACTCGGGGCGATCATCCTCGCCCTCGGGATTCTCGGACGCCTCGCGGGGCGGGTGGGCTTCTCTCCGATCCCCCTCTACCTCCTGGCCGGACTCGCCTTCGGCCACGGGGGGATCCTGCCCCTCCAGGCCAGTGAGGAGTTCGTCGCCACCGGGGCGGAGATCGGGGTGATCCTGCTCCTGCTCCTGCTGGGCCTGGAGTACAGCGCCTCGGAGCTGGTGACCAACCTCAAGACGCAGTACCCCTCCGGCGCGGTCGACTTCGCCCTCAACGCGCTGCCCGGCGCGGCCGCCGCGCTGCTGCTCGGCTGGGGGCCGGTCGCCGCCGTCGCCCTGGCAGGCGTCACCTGGATCTCCTCCTCCGGGGTCATCGCCAAGGTCCTCGGCGACCTCGGCCGGCTCGGCAACCGGGAGACCCCGGTCATCCTCGGCGTCCTGGTCATCGAGGACCTGGCGATGGCGGTCTACCTGCCGATCCTGACCGCCCTGCTGGCCGGCGTCAGCTTCGCGGGCGGCAGCGTCACCCTGCTCATCTCGCTCGGCACGGTCGGCGCCGTCCTCTACGTCGCCCTGCGGCACGGCCGTCTGATCAGCCGCGCGGTCTCCTCGGACAACGCCGAGATGCTGCTCCTCGTGGTGCTGGGCCTGACCCTGCTGGTCGCCGGCATCGCCCAGGAACTCCAGGTCTCCGCCGCCGTCGGCGCCTTCCTCGTCGGCATCGCCCTCTCCGGTGAGGTCGCCGAGGGCGCGAGCAGCCTCCTCACCCCGCTGCGCGACCTGTTCGCCGCCGTCTTCTTCGTCTTCTTCGGCCTGAGCACCGACCCGGCCGCGATCCCGCCGGTCATCGTGCCCGCGCTGATCCTCGCCGTCGTCACCACCCTCACCAAGATCGGCACCGGCTACTACGCCGCCCGCCGGGCCGGGATCAAGCCCGCCGGCCGCTGGCGCGCCGGTGGCACGCTGGTCGCCCGCGGCGAGTTCTCCATCGTCATCGCCGGCCTCGCCGTCGGCGTCGAGCCGCGCATCGGCCCGCTCGCCACCGCCTACGTGCTGATCCTGGTCATCGTCGGCCCGCTGGCCGCCCGCTGGACCGAGCCGGTCGCCCGCCGCTTCTCGCCCGCCCGCAAGCCGGCCGCCCCGCTCCCGGCCCCGGCGGCGCCCGCCGGGCCTGCCGCGCAGGACGTCCCCGCCGAGCCGGCGGCCGACCCGGGTGCGGCGGTCTCCGACGCCGCGCCCGCCGAGACGGCCGCCCAGGACGCCGCCCGTACCAGCGGCTGATCCGCCGGCGCACCGGCGCCGCATCCCGGGCCCGGCCTGCGTCGCGCAGGCCGGGCCCGCGGCGTTCGCGTGGTGGGTCCGCGGTGGGTCCGCCGGTGGGCCCGGAGTGCGTTGACGGATCGTCCGGACGCCGTCACGCTCGTGCCGACTGTCGCCACAGCCACGGGAGGAACCTGGTGTCACGCATCCTCAAGACCTTGCTCAGATGTGTCATGGTCCTGACATTCATGACCGGTACGGCCGTCGTCACCGCCGCTCCGGCGCAGGCCGACGGCTGCTACACCTGGTCCCGGACGCTCCGCGAGGGGACGAGCGGGGCGGACGTCACCCAGCTCCAGATCCGGCTCTCCGGCTACCCGGGCCAGGGCGCCGTCCTCGCCGTGGACGGCTCCTTCGGCCCGGCCACCAAGGCCGCCCTCAAGCGGTTCCAGTCCGCCTACGGCCTCGCCTCGGACGGCGTCGCCGGACCCGCGACGTACAGCAAGATCTACGCGCTCCAGGACAACGACTGCACCCCGGTCCACTTCAGCTACGCCGAGCTGAACAAGTGCAACAGCACCTGGTCGGGCGGGGCGGTCAGCGCGGCCACCGCCAAGTCCAACGCGCTGCGCACCATGTGGAAGCTGGAGGCGCTGCGCCACGCCCTCGGTGACAAGCCGATCCGGGTCACCAGCGGCTTCCGCTCCAAGTCGTGCAACTCCGCCGTCGGCGGGGCGACCAACAGCCGCCACCTCTACGGCGACTCCGCCGACCTCGGCGCGGGCCCGCACTCGCTGTGCACCCTCGCCAAGCAGGCCCGCAACCACGGCTTCCGGGGCATCCTCGGCCCGGGCTACCCCGGCCACAACGACCACACGCACGTCGACCACCGCGCCTCGCGCCACTGGTCCGCCCCGACCTGCGGCATCTGACGCACGGCCCCGCCGGGCCCGGGAGAGCCGTGGATTCCGCATCACTCTTGACGCGTACGTGACGGCCTGTATGGTCTAGTCCAAGTGAGAATTCCCGTACGGCGCGGGCCGGTTACGCCTGCGCGTGAATGCGGAATTCCCACCGGCCTTGCACTTCCAGGTCCCCACACCCGTCGCCGGAGAAGCGCGCCAGGGATTCCCCCACGAATCAGGTGCGCGGAGCCGGACGAAGTGAAGGAGTTTCTCCATGCGTGGTCTCAAGAAGCGCGCCGCATTCGTCGGTGCGATCGTCGCCCCCGCCCTCGCGCTCAGCCTCCCGGCCGGTACGGCCAGCGCCCACGGCTACATCTCCGACCCGCCGAGCCGTCAGGCCCAGTGTGCCGCCGGAACGGTCAGCTGCGGCGACATCTCGTACGAGCCGCAGTCGGTGGAAGGCCCCAAGGGGCTCAGCTCGTGCAGCGGCGGCAACTCCCGCTTCTCGGAGCTGGACGACGACTCCAAGGGCTGGGCGGTGACCCCGGTCTCCTCCAGCACCTCCTTCCAGTGGAAGCTGACGGCGCAGCACGCCACCAGCACCTGGGAGTACTACGCGGGCGGCCAGAAGATCGCCGAGTTCGACGACGGCGGTGCCAAGCCCGGCGCCACCGTCACGCACCAGGTGGACTTCGGCGGGCTGAAGGGCCAGCAGAAGGTGCTCGCGGTGTGGAACGTCGCCGACACCAGCAACGCCTTCTACGCCTGCATCGACGTCAACGTCAGCTGACGCGCCGGACCCCGGGCCCGTGCCGTACGGCGTGAGCCCGGGCCTCCCCAGGGCGGGGACCCCATGGGCGTACGCGGCGGCCGGAGACGAGCCGGCCGCCGCGGTGGGGGACCCCCGTACCGCCCGCACCGGCCCCTTCGCGCCGCCGCGGGCTCTCCTTCCCCCCACGTGAATCCCCGGGCCGCCGCCGATGGTGCGGTGGCGGCCGGACCAAGGAGTGACCCATGCGTACCCGTCTGATCGGGCTGCTGACCGCGGCCGCGTCCGCGCTGACGCTCTCCGTGCTGGCCCTCGGGCCCACCGCACAGGCCGACACCCGCGCCGCCGCCGACGACTTCATCGTCAGCGAGGGCCAGTTCGAGTCGATGTTCCCGAACCGGAACTCCTTCTACAGCTACTCGGGCCTCACCGACGCGCTCAGCGCCTACCCGGGCTTCACCGGCACCGGCAGCGACACCACGCGCAAGCAGGAGGCCGCGGCCTTCCTCGCCAACGTCAGCCACGAGACGGGCGGCCTCGTCCACATCGTCGAGCAGAACGAGGCGAACTACCCGCACTACTGCGACACCACCCAGCCCTTCGGCTGCCCCGCCGGAAACGACAAGTACTACGGACGCGGGCCGGTCCAGCTCAGCTGGAACTACAACTACAAGGCCGCGGGCGACGCCCTCGGAATCGATCTGCTGAACAATCCCGATCTCGTCCAGAATGACGCCTCGGTCGCCTGGAAAACCGGTCTCTGGTTCTGGAACACGCAGTCCGGGGCGGGCAGCATGACCCCGCACGACGCGATCGTGAACGGCGCCGGATTCGGCGAGACCATTCGCGCGATCAACGGCAGCATCGAATGCAACGGCGGAAATCCCGGCCAGGTCCAGAGCCGTATCGACCTCTACGAGAGGTTCACCGACGTCCTCGGTGTCGAGCCGGGCGACAACCTCAGCTGCTGAGCCGGTTGACGACGCTCCGTCACGGCCCGCCCGGTGCCCCCACGCACCGGGCGGGCCGTCGCGTGCCAGGCCCGGTGAACCGCTGACGGCCGCCTGACGGGCGGCGTACCGTGGAGGGTCCTGGACCGTCCGCCGGCCGACGTGCCCGAGGCCGGGCCCGGACGGCGCCCGCCGGACGAGAGGCACACGGTGACCACCGATCCCGCTCCCGCCCAGGACCCGCCGCCCGCCCCCGGCACCTACCGGATGAGACCCGGCGGGGGCTGCCCGCACGCCGACAACGCCGCGCTCCTCGCCCGGGGGCCGGTCGCGCGGGTGGTGCTGCCGGGGGAGATCGCGGGCATGGCCGTCCTCGGCCACGCGGAACTGCGGGAGTTCCTCGCCCACCCCGACGTCGCCAAGGACCCCCGCCACTTCACCGCGCTGCGCGAGGGCGGCGTCCCGGACGGCTGGCCGCTGCGCACCTTCGCCACCGTCCCCGGCATGACCACCGCGGACGGCGCCGACCACCGCCGGCTGCGCGGCCCGGTCGCCGCCGCCTTCACCCCGTCGCGCGTCGAGGCGCTCCGCCCCCGGATCACCACGCTGGTGGACACCCTCCTCGACGAGGTGGAGGAGGCGGCGCGGGCCGACGGCACCGCCGACCTGCGCCGCCTCTTCGCCCTGCCCCTGCCGATGGCCGTCATCGGCGAACTCCTCGGGGTCGACCCGGCCCACCACGAGCGCCTGCACGCCCTGTCGGAACGTGTGGTCGCCACCGGCGCCGGACCCGAACAGACCCTGGCCGCCAACCGCGCCCTGCTCGCGGTGCTCGGCGAGGTCGCCGCCGCCCGCGCCGCCGACCCCGGCGACGACCTCACCAGCGCCCTGATCGCCGCCCGCGACGAGGGCGGGGGCCGGCTCGACGACGCCGAGGTGATCGGGACCCTGCTCCTCATGGTGGTCGCCGGCCACGAGACCACCCTCAACCTCGTCACCAACGCCGTCCGCGCCCTGTGCGCCCACCGCGACCAGCTCCGCCTCGTCCTGGACGGGCGCGCCACCTGGGCCCAGGCCGTCGAGGAGACCCTGCGCTGGGACAGCCCGGTCAGCGCCTTCCCCTTCCGCTACGCCACCCGCGACCTCACCCTCGGGTCGACGGTCATCCCCGCCGGTCTCCCGGTGCTCGCCGGCTACTCGGCGGCGGGCCGCGACCGGGCCGCGCACGGGCCCGACGCCGACCGCTTCGACGTCACCCGGGCCGGACCCCGCCACCTCTCGCTGGGCCACGGCCCGCACTACTGCCTCGGCGCGCCCCTCGCCCGGCTGGAGGCGACCGTCGCGCTGGAGCGCCTCTTCGGCCGGTTCCCGGGGCTGACCCTGGCCGAGCCGGAGGAGACGCTGCCGCCGGCCGCCGGGTTCGTCGGCAACAGCGTCCGGCGCCTGCCCGTCCGCCTGCGCTGAACGGGCGGTCTCTCAGGACGCGGCGCGCGCCGTGTGGTCCTCGATCGCGCGGGCCAGCGGGAGCCAGACGGCCGGGGGCAGCGCGTGCCCCATGCCCGGGATCTCCTCCAGCCGGGCGGCACCCACCACCTGGCTCAGGTGCGTGGCGTGGTCCGGCGGGTAGACCGGGTCGGCCGGGGCGGAGAGGACGAGGAACGGGACCTCGTTACGGGCCAGTTCCGCCGTACGCACCAGACCGGACTGGTCGGCCAGGGCATGGGCCCGGCTGGGGCTGTGGTGGCCCGTGTGGCGGATGACGCGCTGCTCCTGGTCGCGGAAGAAGGGCTCGTCGAAGGGGATCCGGTCGCCGCCCAGCAGCTTCCAGTGGCGCAGCCGGTGCTCGATCTCGGCCGCCTCGTCCCGCTCCTCGACGGGCCGCGACCACTCCTCGATCAGCCGCGGGTCGACGGGCGGCAGGTCGGCCGGGGTGGCCTCGGTCCCGTCGGCCCTCGTCCACCCCGCCTCGCTGGCCGCGCAGGTGCCGAAGACGGTGGCGCTCAGCAGGCGTCCGGGATGGTCCGCGACCAGCAGCTGGACCAGGATGCCGCCCAGCGACATGCCGGCCACGTGGGCGCGCTCCACGCCGAGCGCGTCGAGGACCGCCACCGCGTCCCGCGCCAGGTCGGCGATGGCGTACGGCCGCCCGGCGAAGGACCAGGTCGACCTGCCGGTGTCGCGGTGGTCGTAGCGGATCACCCGATGGCGCTGGGCCAGGCCGTGGACGAGCGGGTCGGGCCAGGCGAGGCCGGAACTGGCGGCGCCCATGATCAGCAGCAGGACGGGGGCCTGTGGGTCGCCGTGCTCCTCGACCCAGAGGCGGACGCCGGGGGCGGGCTCGACCCAGTGGGTGCGGGGGACGGTCGGTGCCGGGGTCATGCGTACTCCCTGGATCGGTCGGGTGGAGGGATGCGCCCGAACCCTCAAGCGCAACGAGACGTATCGTCTCGTTAGGTGGCCGGGATGTCAAGCCTCCTCGGGGGAGGGGGTGTTCAGGCGGCCGGCCCGGGGCCTTCCTTGCGGGCCAGGAAGCCGGCGGACCTCCAGGTCAGCTCCGCGTCGGGCTCCTGGGTGAGCTGGGCGATGACCGTGAAACCGGCCTCCCGCAGCAGCGCCGCCAGGTGGTCCGGGGGCGGCCGGTGCGAGGTGTACGACACGGGAAGGCCGCCGTAGGCGTGCGTCGGGCGGCGGTGGGTGCCGGCGCCCACGTGGCCGGCGAGGAGCAGGTGGCCTCCGGGTGCCAGGGTGCGGTGGAACTCGGCGAACACCGTGGGGAGGAGGTCCGGCGGTGTGTGGTGGGTTGCGTAGTGGGCCAGGACGCCGCCGAGGGTGCCGTCGCCGATTCCCAGCGCCGTCATGGTGCCGACGCAGAAGGACAGGGCGGGATGGGCCGCGTGGGCGAGCTCCACCATGGCCGGCGACACGTCGACGCCGAACGCGGGCACCCCGAGCGAGGCCAGCCGCGCCGTGAGGTGACCCGGTCCGCATCCGAGATCCGCGACGGGGCCGAGGCCGGAGTCCCGGACGATCTCGGCGAACGCGACCAGCGTCGCGCGGGACAAGGGGTCCAGTGCCGCGGGGTCCGAGACGAGGTCGGCGTAGGCGGAGGCGACGGTGTCGTACGACGCGCGGACGGCGGTGAGATGGGAGGGCTCGCTCATGCGGTGAATCTAGACCGGGCCGCCGGCGGTGGTCGGGGACACCGGGAAAGGCGGGAGCCCGCCCCCTGGGGGAGCGGGCTCTCGCGTGGGTGGCGGGGAGCGGCGGTCAGGTGCGCAGAGCCGCGCGGGCCGTGTCCAGGACCGCCGGCTCGGGGCGGTTGAAGGGCAGCTTGCCCAGCAGGGCCGCCATGCCACAGGTGTTGCTCAGGCCGGAGTAGACCAGGCCGGTCGCGACCCCGGCGGAGAGCAGCCGGGCGCGCGGGGCGCGGCGGCCGAGAGCCAGTCCGGCCAGGACCAGCGAGCCGGCGGCGAAGCGGACCTGCCGGTCCATCGCCCATGTCGCGCGGGCCGGGGCCGGGCCCTGCTCGACCGGCAGTCCGGCGGCGGTCCAGCCCTCGGTGCCGCCCTCGACGCCGGTGGCCGCGATGCCGGCGTCGGACAGCCGCTCGCGGGCGTCGGCGGAGCGGCGGCCCGTGGCGCACACCACGAACAGCTCACGCCGCCCGGCGGCGTCCGCCAGTTCGGGCAGGAGCGCCGCGATGCTGTCGAGCGGCAGGTTCACGGCGCCGGGCAGGTGCCCGGCGGCGAACTCGCCCGGCGCGCGGACATCGAGCACGAGCGTCTTCGACGCCTCGCGGGCGTGGAGGTCGGCGGGGGAGATGGTCACGGAAGCGTCCTCCTGGAGCGGGTGGGGAAGGTGGGCTGCGCGGTGCGGGCCCGCGCCCTCCTGGCCGGGGGTTGCCCTGTGGGGGTGCGGGTCGTGCCCGGCCCGTGCGGGGCCGGGGCGCCCGAGGGCGGAGAGGGCCGGTCGGAACGGCCTCCTCCTATACCCCCCACCGTATCAAGGGCGCGCGGATTCCCGTGCGGCCCCACCTGCCCCGGGCGACGGTCGGCACGCCCCCTTCCGGGTGTCGGGCGGGTGCCGCTCTCCGTGCCGCGCCGGTCCCGGAGGGCCGGGCCACTAGCCTCGCGCCATGAGTGAGATGAGCGAGAACCCCCGCTGGTACACCGTCGTCCTCAAGCCCCAGCTCGCCGACGCCGAAGGGCATCCGGAGCATGGCTCCCCGCTCCGCGAGACCCGCGTCGAGGCCACCGGCGAACTCGGCGCCAGCGGCTACCCGCGGTACGCCGGCTCCGGCGTCCAGGCCGACATCGACCCGGCCACCGGCGCCGTCGAGGCCGTCACCGTCGACGGCGACGAACTCCCGCTCGGCTACGTGGCCCAGGCCCGTGAGGGCGACGTCGCGGGCGGCGACTCCATGGTGCCCGGGGAGTACGAGTTCGAGGCCCCGCGCGCCCCCGAGGACGGGGAGGGTGAGGGTGCTCACCCCGCGTAGCCCGTGACCGTTGCCACTCCCTTCTGCAACTAGTTGCAGAACCGGGCGGCCGTCCTCTAGAACTGTCCGTACGACATCGCCGTACGGAGGGCCGCCATGAGCAGCGCCAGTGACTATCCGCACCTGCTGAACCCGCTGGATCTCGGGTTCACCACCCTGCGCAACCGCGTGCTCATGGGCTCCATGCACACCGGTCTGGAGGAGGCCCCCGGCGGCATCGACCGGATGGCCGCGTTCTACGCCGCACGCGCCCGGGGCGGCGTCGGCCTCATGGTCACCGGCGGCATCGCCCCCAACGACCGGGGCCGCTCCGCCGAGGGCGGCGCCCGGCTCACCACCGAGGCCGAGGCGGCCGAGCACCGGGTGATCACCGACGCCGTCCACCGCGAGGGCGGCAGGATAGCCCTCCAGATCCTCCACTTCGGCCGCTACGCCTACCACCAGGACCTCGTCGCCCCCAGCGCGATCCAGGCCCCCATCAACCCCTTCGTGCCGCACGCCCTCACCGGCGACGAGGTCGAGGAGACCATCGAGGACTTCGTCCGGGCCGCCGCCCTCGCCCGCTCCGCCGGGTACGACGGCGTCGAGATCATGGGCTCCGAGGGCTACCTCGTCAACGAGTTCATCGCCGCCCGCACCAACCACCGCGAGGACCGCTGGGGCGGCTCCTACGAGAACCGCGTCCGCTTCCCCCTGGAGATCGTCCGCCGGGTCCGCGAACGCGTCGGTGAGGACTTCATCCTCATCTACCGCCTCTCCATGCTCGACCTCGTCCCCGGCGGCTCCTCGCTGGAAGAGGTCGTCACCCTCGCCAAGCTGATCGAGGAGGCCGGCGCCACCCTCATCAACACCGGCATCGGCTGGCACGAGGCCCGCGTCCCCACCATCGCCACCCAGGTCCCGCGCGCCGCCTTCACCTGGGTCACCCGCGAACTGATGGGCGCGGTGAGCGTCCCGCTCGTCACCGGCAACCGCGTCAACACCCCCGAGACCGCCGAGCAGATCCTCGCCGAGGGCCGCGCCGACATGGTCTCCATGGCCCGGCCCTTCCTCGCCGATCCCGACTTCGTCGCCAAGGCCGCACGCGGGCGCGCCGACACCATCAACACCTGCATCGGCTGCAACCAGGCATGCCTCGACCACACCTTCAGCGGTCGCATCAGCAGCTGCCTGGTCAACCCGCGCGCCTGCCACGAGACCGAGCTGGTGCTCGCCCCGACCCGGCTGCGCAAACGGGTCGCCGTCGTCGGCGCCGGGCCCGCCGGCCTCGCCTGCGCCGTCTCCGCCGCCGAGCGCGGCCACGCCGTCACCCTCTTCGACGCCGCCGAGGAGACCGGCGGCCAGCTCAACGTCGCCCGCCGTGTCCCCGGCAAGGAGGAGTTCGACGAGACGGTCCGTTACTTCCGCGTCCAGCTCGCCGAACACGGCGTCGACGTCCGGCTCGGCAAGCCCGTCACCGCCGCCGACCTCCCCGAGGACACCTACGACGAGGTGGTCCTCGCCACCGGCGTCACGCCGCGCGTGCCCGCCATCCCCGGCGTGGACCACCCCAGTGTCGTCGGCTACCTCGACGTGCTCCGCGACCGGGCCCCGGTCGGCCGCCGCGTCGCCGTCATCGGCGCCGGCGGCATCGGCTTCGACGTCGCCGCCCACCTCACCGACAGCGGGGACGGCGCCTCCCTGGACGCCGGCACCTACTTCCGCCACTGGGGCGTCGACACCACGTACGCCACCCCCGGCGGCCTGCGCGAGGCGGAACGTCCCGCCACGCCGCGCACCGTCCACCTGATCCAGCGCAAGACCGGCAAGGTCGGCGCCGGGCTCGGCAAGACCACCGGCTGGATCCACCGCACCGAGCTGCGCCACCGGGGCGTCACCACCGTCGCCGGGGCCACCTACGACCGCATCGACGACGAGGGGCTGCACCTCACCGTCGACGGCGAGCAGCGCGTCCTCGCGGTCGACACCGTGGTCCTGTGCGCGGGCCAGGAACCCCGCCGCGACCTGTACGAGGAACTGCTGGCGGCGGGTCGCGCCCCGCACCTGATCGGCGGTGCCGACGTCGCCGCCGAACTGGACGCCAAGCGCGCCATCAAGCAGGGCACCGAACTCGCGGCGACGCTCTGACCCGGGGACCGGTGCCGGCTCGCGGGCGGGCACCGGGCCGCGCACTCCCTAGGATTGGCCCATGTCCCTGCCGCACGCGATCCTCACGGCCCTGCTGGAGAAGCCCTCCTCGGGGCTGGAGCTGACCCGCCGCTTCGACAGGTCGATCGGCTACTTCTGGTCCGCCACCCACCAGCAGATCTACCGGGAGCTGGGCCGCCTGGAGGGCGAGGGGCTCATCCGCACCCTCCCCTCCGAGAAGCCGGCCCGGGGCCGCCGCAAGGAGTACGAGGTCCTTCCCGCCGGCCGCGAGGAGCTGGCCCGCTGGGCCGCCGAGCCCCAGGACCCCCGTACCGTCCGCGACCCGCTGCTGCTGCGGCTGCGCGCCGCCGCCGTGGTCGGCGGGGTGGGGCTGGAGGACGAACTCCGGCGCCACCTGGAGCTGCACCGCACGCAGCTCGCCGAGTACGACGCCATCGAGCGCCGCGACTTCCCGCCCGCCCCGGACCGGCCGCGCGAGGACCGGCTGCGCCACATCGTCCTGCGGGCCGGGATCGAGCTGGAGACCTTCTGGACGACCTGGCTCACCGGCGCGCTGGACGAACTGGCGGGCGCCCCCGATCAGGCGGGCACCGCCCCCTGACGGGTCTTCACTCCCGCGCTGCGGCGCAGCATTCACCACACGCTGCCCAGCTCCGCTGCCACCAGACGAGCGGGCCGGAAAGACGTATCGCGGACGGCCTCCGGAAAGCGGCGCCGCCCTCACTCCTCGCCGGTCACCACGGTCCGCTCCGGGGAGAAGCCGCCCCAGGTGCCGTCGGGCAGCTTGGCCCGCAGCTTCACCCGGTGCTCCACCCCGTCCTCCTTGCCGACGAAGAAGGTGTACTTCGCCTTCCCCTCGGGCACCTTGCCGCCCCAGACGAGGCTGGTGTCCTGCTTCCCGTCCAGCCGGATCTGGTACTCGGTCACCTCGCCGCCGGTCTTCGGCGCCACCCAGGCGAGGTCGATGTAGTGGCCCTCGTCGGTGCGCCGGGCGGTGGCGGTCAGCTCCGTCGGTGCCGCACCGGCCTCCGGCGACCCCTTCCCCGTGGTGGTGAGGCGTGCCTCGGGGGAGGCGGGCGAGGTGTTCCCGGCGGCGTCCCGGGCCTTGACGGTGAACCGGTAGGAGGTGCCCGGCCGCAGCCCCGTCAGCACGGCCGAGGTGGCCTCCCCGCCGACGCTGTGGATCTTCGAACCGCCCTGGTAGACGTCGTACGAGGCGACCGCGTCGTCGTCCTCGGCGGCCTTCCACGTCAGGGTGGCGGCACGGCTGCCCCCGGCCTCGGCGGTCAGTTCGGCCGGTGCGGTCGGCGGCCGGATGTCCTCCTTGCCCTGCTCGGGCGTGGTCACCGAGACGCGCTTGCTGGCCGGGCCCTTCTTGCCCTCGGTGTCCAGGGCGCGCACGGTGAAGACCTGTTCGGTGCCGGGGGCCAGGTCGGTGATGTCGACCATGTGCCGCTCGCCCGGGACCTCCTTGACCTTCTTGCCGCCGAGCAGTACCTCGTACCGGCGCACGCCCTTGTCGTCGGTGGACTGGTTCCACATCACATGGACCGAGGTCGCGCTGCTGGCCACGGCGGTCACCCCGGTCGGCGCGGTCGGCGGGCGGTCCGGTTCCACCGTCCTGCCGCCCAGCGAACACCCGGCGAGCGCCACCGTCACCGCCGCGACCAGCAGCGGCCCCCGGAGGGTGCGCCGGGCCGTGGCAGCTCGGGGTTCTGGAGTTCCACGCACGAGGCCAGCCTTCCACCGGAGTTATTGGTCTGGACCTGTATGGCACAGCGGGCCCTCCCTCATCAAGAGGGGGCGGCGGACCGGTGGGGGCGAGACGTCCGCTGCCCGCACGTTTCGGCGGAATGATCCTCCGGCTGCGGGCGGCGGGAGAGGTGAGCGGGCGTCAGGAGGCGCGGCCCGCCCCGCGCCGGACCGACTCCGCCCACGCCACCAGCGGCACCTGGAGGGGGAGGCGGCCGTAGGCCACCGCGCGCCGCACGGCGGACCGGTCGCGCCAGTCGGCCGCCATCTGGAGATTGGCGGGGAAGACGGCGACGAAGAACGCCCCGGTGAGCCCGGCCGCCAGCCGCCGCGTACGCGGGTGCGCGACGCCCGCCGCCAGCGCCACCTCCGCGACCCCGCTCAGCCGCGTCCACCGGCGGGGATCACCCGGCAGTGCCTTCGGCACGATCGCGTCGAACCCCTTCGGCGCCACGAAGTGCGCGGCCCCCGCGGCGGCGAGCAGTCCGGAGAGGAGCAGGGCGGAACGGGACGGTGCGGACATGGTTCCTCCTGGGGAACGGCGTCGGGACACGCCGAGGCTACGGGGCCAGGCCGTCCCGGCGTCGGCGGCCCTGCCCCGCCATACTCCGTACGCTGTGGCGTTTTGGGCGGAGATGCGAAGGTCCGGCTGGCATGCTGGCTGCGGCCGGACGGCCGGTGGCAGCGGTGCGGAGGAGGGCGCGTGGCAGGTGCGGAAGGACGGCCCTTGCTCCTGCTGCTCGCCGTCTGCGTGCTCGGCGTCCTGCTCCTGCACGGCGCCGGTCGGCTCTGCGCGGTACGCCGCGAACCCGCCCGGGCCCTGCCGCCGTTCAGCGGCGGACTCGCCCCCGCCGAGCATCCGGCGAGCCGCTTCCACGTCCGCTGGTACCCGGTCTCCCTGGTCTTCCTCGCTTTCGACATGGAGATGCTCTTCATGTACCCGTGGGTGCGCGTGGTGGGGGAGATGGGCACTCCGGCGGTGGTCGAGATGTTCCTCTTCCTCGGCATCCTGCTGGCGGCCGTCGCCTACGCCTGGCGGGAGGGCGCGTTCCGGTGGAGCTGAGGAGCGCGCTGCTGCGGGCCGCGCTGGCCCGCCCCGCCGTACTGACCGCCGTCCTGCCCGGAGCGACCCGCGCCCGGCTCGCCGTCGAGCGTGAACTGCGGGCCCGCCGCTGGCCCCGCGTCCTCTCCCCGGCCGCCGCCGACCTGCTCGTCGTCGTCGGCCGCCCGGGCGAGGACGAGCCGGCCTGGCTGGAGGGAACCTGGCAGGCGCTGTCCGAGCCGCGCGCCCTGGTCCGGGTCGAGGAGGCGGCCGACGCGGGAGCGGTCCTGGACGCGGGGCACGCGGCGCTGCTGCGGGGCGGACCGCGTACGGGGACGGCCGCAGGAGGACCCCGCCCGCACCACGCGAGCCCCGTGACCGATCCCGGCCACCTCGACCACGCCCACGCCGATCACATGGCGGCGCACTCCCACGACAGCCCGATGCTCATCTCCGGCCTCCCCCTGGCCGACCGTGCCGACGACCGCGACGGGTTGAGGCTGGACCGCCTGCACGTGCCCTTCGGGCCGGTGCTGCCCGACTGGCCGGCCGGGCTGGTGGTGCGGCTCGCGCTCCAGGGCGACGTGGTGCAGGAGGTGACCGGCGTCGAGCTGGTCCCGGCCGCGCCCGAGCCCCGGCCCGCGTTCTGGGACGAACCCTGGCGCCGGGCGGCCGCCGGGGCCCCGGTGACCCGGGGTGAGGCCGCCCGCCGCCGGTGCGCCGCCCACCTCGACAGCCTCGGCCGTCTCCTCGCCGTGGCCGACTGGCCGGACGCCGCCACCCGCGCCCGCCGCCTGCGCGACGCCGCCCTCGCCGACGCGCCCGCCGCCGAACTGGCGTACCCGGCACGGCGCCTGGCCCGGCGGGTGGGCCGCTCCCGGACCCTGCGGTGGCTCACCTCGGGCATCGGTGTGCTGCCCCGTGAGCGGGCCCTGGCGGCAGGCGTCGGCGGTCCGGCCCTGGAGGCCGACGGCGACGTCTGGCGCCGGACCGTGCAGTGGCTGGCCGAGGCCGTGCGGGCCGCCGAGGCCTGCGAGGACCCCCGGCCGCTGCCGCCCGGCGACCCGTACGGCCCGCGCGGGGAGCTGACGGGGGAGCAGCCGCCTTCCCGCGCCCTGCTCGACGTCCTGCCCTCCCTGCTGCACGGCGCGGAACTCGCCGCCGCCCGGCTCACCCTCGCCAGCCTCGACCCGGACCCGGACGAACTCCTTCCCGTGGCCGCCGGGGAGGTGGCCCGTGGCTGACTCCGCGCCCCTGTGGGCCGCCGCCGCGCTCCCGCTGCTCCTCGCCCCGGCCGCCCTCGCCGTGGCCTGCGCCGACGGCCGCTCCGTCGCCCCCGTCCGCGAAGTGCTGCGGCTCCTCGTCCAGCAGCCGCGCCGCACCCGCGCCGCCGACGCCCTCGCCACCCGCACCGGCACCGTGCTGCTGCCCCTCGCCGCCGTCCTCGCCGCCGCCGTCGTGCCGCTCGGCGCCACCCCGGTGAGCGACCTCGGCGACGGCGTGGTCTGGTTCAACGCCATGGAGGCGCTGGCCTGGGCGGCGGTCTGGCTCACCGGCTGGGGGCCCAACTCCACCCTCTCCCTCGTCGGCGGCTACCGCTTCCTCGCCCAGGGCCTCGCCTACGAGATCCCGCACATGCTCGCCCTCACCACCGCCGCGCTCGGCGCGGGCTCGCTCCGCGTCACCGAGATCGCCGACGCCCAGCGGGGCCTGTGGTTCGCCGTGTGGATGCCGGCCGCCTTCGCGCTCTACCTGCTGAGCGCGGCCGCCATGTCCTTCTGGGGCCCCTTCGGCCAGCCCGCCGGACGCGACCTCGCCGGTGGGGTGGCCACCGAACTGACCGGCGTGGGGCGCCTCCTGCTCCTCGGCGGGCGCCGCCTGCTGCTGCTCACCTCCGCCGCGATGGCCGTCCCCCTCTTCCTCGGCGGCGGCCACGGCCCGCTGCTGCCCGGCTGGGCCTGGACCCTGGTGAAGACCGGCGCGGTCCTCGCCCTGCTGCTGTGGCTGCGCCGCCGGCTGCCGGGGGTGCGGATGGACCGGTACACGGAGCTGTCCTGGGTGGTGCTGACGCCGCTCGCGGTCCTCCAGGCGCTGGTCGTCGCCGTGGTGGTGCTGCCGTGAGGCGGGGGAGCGGGGGAGTGCCGTGCTGAGCGCCGTCCTGGCCTGGGTGCTGGCCCTGTGCGCGGTCACGGCCGGTGTCCTGGTCTTCCGGTTCGACTCGATGGCCCGCGCCACCTTCGCCCTGCTCGCCTCGCTGCTCTGCGTCGCCGGTGAGGTGCTGCTGCTCGGCCTTCAGTACCTCGGGGTCGTCATCGTGCTGATGATGACGATCGAGATGGCGGTGATGGCCGTGTTCATGATCATGTTCATGATGAACCCGGCCGGGCTGATGCCCATGGCCATGCTCCACAACACCCGCGCCGCCGCCGCGCTCTGCGCCGCCCTCTTCGCCCTCCTCGCCACCGGCGTCCTCACCGCCGACTGGCCCCGGGCCACCGGCCGCCCGCCCGCCGACCCCACCTTCGAGCTGGGCATGTCCCTGATGGGTCCCCAGATACTCACCATGATGACGCTCGGGACCGCCCTCTTCGCCACCATCGTCGCGACCGTCGTCCTTGCCACCCGGCGCGGTCGTTACGACCGGTGGGGCGACGACCTGCGCGCCGCCCGGCCCGACGACCCCGCCCGCGGAGGTGTCGGCCGATGACCCTCTCCCTCCTCATGCTGCTCGCCGCCGCCCTGTTCTGCACCGGCCTCTTCGGGGTGTTGACCCAGCAGTCCGTGGTGATGCTGATGATGGGGCTGGAGCTGATGATCGGCGCCGTGATCCTCGCCGCCGCGGCCGCCTGGCGCCACCTCGCCCCCGCCAACGCCGACGGGCAGGTCGTCGTCATCCTCGCGGTCACCGCCATGGCCCTGGAGATGGCGGTCGGCTTCGCCGTGGTCACCGCCCTGTTCCGCACCGGCGAGAAGGACCTCACCGACCAGGCGGCGGAGCTGCGCGGGTGAGCGCCCTGCCCTGGCTCCTCCCGGCGCTGCCGCTCACCGGCGGCGCGGCCCTGCTCCTCGCCGGACACCGCGCCGACCGTGCCGCCCCCACCGCCGGAGCCGCCCTCGCCCTGGCCACCTGCGCTCTCACCGCCGTCGCGGCCCGGACCGGACCCGAGGCGGCCGCGCCCTTCCTGCCCGGACTGCCGGTACGCCTCGCCGTCGACGGCCTCTCCGCACCGCTCGCCGTCACGGTCGCCGCCGTCGCCGCCCTCGTCCTGCTCGCCGCCCGCGCCGGACTCGGGCCGACGGACTCCGCCGCCCGCTCCACCGGCCTCATGCTGCTGTTCACCGGCGCCATGCTGACCACCGTCACCGCCGCCACCCTGCCCCTCCTGCTCATGGGCTGGGAGGTCATGGGCGCCACCTCCTGGGCGCTCATCGGCCACACCTGGCGCGACCGCGCGGCCACCGGCGCCGCCACCACCGCCTTCCTCACCACCCGCACGGGCGACCTCGGCCTCTACGTCGCGGCCGGCGCCGCCCTCGCCGGAGGAGCCGCGCCCCTCGCCCTCGACGACCTCGCCCGCACCGCCGAACCCTGGCGCTCCCTCACCGCCGCCGGCATCATCCTCGCCGCGCTCGGCAAGTCCGCCCAGCTCCCCTTCAGCTTCTGGCTCTCCGGCGCCATGCGCGGCCCCGCCCCCGTCTCCGCCCTCCTCCACTCGGCCACCATGGTCGCCGCCGGGGCCTACCTGCTGCTGCGCACCGGCCCGCTGCTGGCCGCCACCGCCTGGGGCGCCGGGCTGACCGCCTGGACCGGGGCCGCCACCGCCCTCGTCCTCGGCCTGGTCGCCGTCGCCCAACGCGACCTCAAACAGCTCCTCGCCGCCTCCACCTGCGCCCAGCTCGGCTTCATGGTGCTGGCCGCCGGAGCGGGCGCCACCACCGGCGGCACCCTGCAGCTCCTCGCCCACGCCGCCGCCAAGAGCCTCCTCTTCCTCCTCGCCGGCGCCTGGCTCACCACCCACGGCACCCGCCTGCTCCCCGGCCTCACGGGAGCCGCCCGCAGCCCCCGCTCTCTCGGCCTCCTCTTCACCACCGGCGCCCTCTGCCTCGCCGGCTTCCCCCCGCTCGCCCTCTGGGCCGCCAAGGACCTCCTCCTCCCCGCCGCCCTCACCCGCGACCCCTGGCTCTACGCCACCGGCCTCACCGCCGCCACCCTCGCCGCCGTCTACAGCACCAAAGCCCTCTGGTACGTCTGGCGCCCCGCACCCGCCACGACCGCGCCCCCCGCCCGCCCCGCACTCCTCGCCCCGCTCACCCTCCTCGCCCTGGCCTGCGCCGCCCTCACCCCGCTCGCCCTGCCGCCCCTGCGCACCGCCCTGGAACGCACCGTCGCCACCGGCGTCCACCCCGCGCCCCACCTCTGGGAAGCCGCCCTCTCCGGCGGGCTCGCCCTCGGAGCCGCCGCGTGGGCCTGGTCGGCCGGCGGCCCCCGGCTGCGGCTGCCCGGCCCCTTCCCGGACTGGCTCGGCCTGGAGCGCGCCGCCCACATCCTGGTCGTCCGGCCCGTCCTGGCCGCCGCCCGCCTCGCCGCCGCCTTCGACACCCGGGTCCTGGAACGCGCCGTGGACGCCGCCGCGTACGGCACCCTCGCCCTGGCCCGCCGTACCGACCGGGTCGCCGAACGGGGCCTCACCGGCGCGGTCGCCGTGCTGGCGGCGGCCGTCCGCGGAGCCGGCCGGGAGGCGCGGCGGCCGCAGACCGGGCAGCTCCACCAGTACCTGGCGCAGGCCGTCGCCGCGTTCACCGCCCTCGCCGTCGTCTTCGTCCTCGTCCGGTGAGCCCGGTGAAGCGGCGGACCAGGTCCGCCCCGACAGAAAGGCCCCGCCGTGCTCACGGTCCTGGTGTTCGCCCCCGCCGCCGTCGCCCTCGTGCTGCTCGCCCTGCCCCGCACCGTGCCCGACGCCGTCCACCGCACCGCCTGGACCGTGACCAGCGCGCTGCTCCTCGCCTTCACCGCCGCCCTGTGGGCCGCGCACGGCACGGGCGGCGGCTACGCGTACGAGACGCGGGTGCGGTGGATGCCCTCGGCGGGCGTCGGCTACCACGTCGGCGTCGACGGGCTCTCGCTGCCGCTGACCGTGCTGACCTGCGTCCTCTTCCTGGCCTGCGCCCTCTACTCGTGGCGTGAACGGCGCCGGGTGCGGGCCCACGCCGCGCTCTTCCTGCTCCTTCAGACCACCTGCCTCGGCGTCTTCGTCTCCCTCGACCTGATCCTCTTCTTCGTCTTCTTCGACCTGTCCATCGTCGCCATGTACTTCGTCATCGCCGGCTGGGGCCGCGACCAGGCCGCCCGCGCCGCGCTGACCTTCTTCCTCTACACCTTCCTCGGCTCCCTCGCCCTCCTCCTCGGCTTCATCGGCCTCTACCTCGCCGCCTCCCCGCACACCTTCGACATGACCGACCTGACCCGCGCCGACCCGCTCGCCGGCCGGCCCGTCGCCGCCGGCCTCGTCCTCCTCGCCCTCGGCACCGGACTGGCCGTCAAGACCCCGACCGTCCCCTTCCACACCTGGCTCCCCCTCGCCCACACCCAGGCCCCCGCCGCCGGGTCCGCGATCCTCGCCGGGGTCCTGCTGAAGATGGGCACCTACGGCTTCCTGCGCATCGCCATGCCGGTGCTCTCGGAAGCCTGGCGCCGGTACGCCCTGGTGGTGGTCGTCCTCGGCGTCGTCTCCGTGCTCTACGGGGCGCTGGTCGCGCTCGCCCAGACCGACCTGAAGCGGATGATCGCCTACACCTCGGTCACCCACATGGGATACATCGTGCTGGCCCTCGGCGCCGCCGCCACCGCGACCGCCCCCGGCGACGAGGACGCCCGTGCCCTCGCGGTGAGCGGCGCCGTCACCCAGATGGTCAGTCACGGCCTGCTCACCGGCGCCCTCTTCCTCCTCGCGGGGGCCCTCCACGAACGCGGCCGCACCTACGACCTGGCCGCCTACTCCGGCGTCGCGGCCCGCGCGCCCGTCCTCGCCGCCGCCACCGCCGTCGCCTTCTTCGCCTCCCTCGGCCTGCCGGGCTTCTCCGGCTTCGTCGCCGAGTTCCAGATCTTCACCGGCAGCCTCGGCCCGCGCCCCGTCGCCACCTGCCTCTCCGTCCTCGGCATCCTCCTCACCGCCGCCCTCCTCCTCCGCGCCTACCAGCAGGTCTTCCTCGGCCCGCTGAGGCTGCCCCCGGCCCCCGGCAGCCCCCGCGCCTTCCCCGACCTGCGCCGCCGCGAGGCCGCCGCGGTCCTGCCGCTGCTCGCCCTCGCCACCCTCCTCGGCCTCGCCCCCCGCCCCCTCCTCGACACCGTCGAACCCGCCTCCGGCCTCGTCCTGGAATGGCTGGCCCGATGAAGGGGATGGACGAGAACCCGCTCGACCTGCTGCCCGAACTCCTCCTTGCCGGGGCGGCCGTGGCCGGACTGCTGCTCGGCTCCTGGCTGCCGCGCCGCCGCCAGTGGGCCGTCGTCCTGCTCTGTGCCCTCGCGTGCCTGGCGGCCGCCGCGGCCGCCGTCGTCGCCGCGCCCGGCCCCGCCACCACCGCCTTCGACGGCGCCTACGCCCTCGACCCCCTCACCACCACCGCCCGCCTCGTCCTCACCGGCGCCACCCTCCTGGTCACCGTCCTCAGCCTTCGCCCCCTCGGCGGCCATCCCCGCGAGAGCGAGTACCACGTCCTCGTCCTGCTCACCGCCGCCGGCTCCCTCGTCCTCGCCGGCGCCCAGGACATCCTGCTGCTCGCCGCCGCCTACCTGCTCGCCGGCATCCCCGCCTACGCCCTCGCCGGCTTCGCCAAGGACGGCCCCGGCACCGAAGCAGCCCTCAAGTACTACGTGCTCGGCGCCATCGGCGGCGTCGTCCTGCTCACCGGCACCACCCTCCTGTACGCCGCCACCGGCACCACCGCCTACCCCCGGCTCGCCCACGCCGAGGCGGCCCCCGCCGCGCTGCTCACCGCCGGGACCCTCGGTGTCCTCGGCGGCCTGCTCTTCAAGTCCGGTGCCGTCCCCGCCCACTTCTGGGTGCCCGACGCCGTCCAGGGCAGCGCCCCGCCCGTCGCCGCCCTGCTCACCACCCTCCCCAAGGCCGGGGCGCTCACCGCCCTCTTCCGCCTCGGCGCCGTCCCCCTCGCCGGGAGCGCCGTCCCCTGGCCCGCCCTCCTCGCCACCCTCGCCGCCGCCTCCATGACCCTCGGCAACCTCGCCGCCCTCCTCCAGCGCGACGTCCGCCGCCTGCTCGCCTACTCGGCCGTCAGCCAGGTCGGTTACCTCCTGATGCCCGTCGCCGTCGCCGGCCGCACCGCCCTCGCCCAGCCCGCCTTCCTCTACTACGTCGCCGCCTACGCCCTCACCAACCTCGGCGCCTTCGCCGTCGTCTGCGCCCTGCCGCGCGCCACCACCACCGACCGCTGGCGCGGCCTGGTCGGCCACCGCCCGCTGCTCGCCGTGAGCCTCGCCGTCTGCCTGCTGGGGCTGGTCGGCACCCCGCCCACCGCCGTCTTCCTCGGCAAACTCCAGGCGTTCACCGCCCTGTTCGACGCCGGGTACGGCTGGCTCGCCGTCCTCGCCGCCGCCAACACCGTCGTCTCGCTCTTCTACTACCTGCGCTGGCTCGCCCCCGCCTTCACCCCCGGCGCCGCCCCGCCCACCGGCGGCGAGGACCGCCTCGCCCGCGGCACCGCACACACCGCGGCCGCCGCCTCGCTCGCCCTGGGCCTCGCGGCCGGCCCCGTCCTCGCCCTGCTCGACGGCCCACCGGCCCACTGAACCGCCGACGCCGCAGCCCCCGTAAATCCGGTGGCGGCCTCCGCGTCCCCGTTGCTACGTTCACCGCTGTCCCCGACGTGCGGCCCCCTTCCGCGGCCGCGCCCCTGGCCCGATACGAGCAGGTGTTGATGAACCGGCCCGCGCCGAGCGCGCCTCACCGTGATGCGGACACCCCGTCCGCCGACCGGATTCCCGCCCCCTGAACCAGGCTTCCGAGGCCCGCTCGGCCTGCTCCCGCCGTTCCCGCGACCATCCCCGCACCGGCCAGGAGTATCCGGGTGTCCGACCACCTCACCACCGACCGCACCGACCCCACCACCGCCTTCGACTGCCCGTCCTGCGGCACCTCGTCGGCCGGCGGCCCGCGCGACCACTGCCCCCAGTGCCTGCACACCCGGCACCGGGACTCCGCCGACCCCTGCGGCGCCCCCATGGCCCCGCTGGCCGTCGCCGTCCACGGGCCCGGCGACTGGCGGCTCATCCACCGCTGCACCGCCTGCGCCACCCTCACCTCGGCGCCCGTCCGCGCCGACGACCACCAGGTGGCGCTGATGGCGCTGGCGGTGCGGCCACTCGCCCAGCCGCCGTTCCCGCTCGGCCTCCTCGGCCGGATCTGAGGGCGCGCCCGATGCCTCGCAGACACCGCGCCCGCCAGGAGCCGCGTACCGGCCGCCGCGCCCAGCGCCCCAAGGACGTCCTGCACGGCCCCCGCGGCCACCGGGGCGACGCCTTCCGCTGCCTCGGCTGCCGCCGGGACGTGCCCGTACGCGCCCTGGGCACCGCCCACCGCAACCACTGCCCGTACTGCCTGACCAGCCGTCACGTCGACGGCCGCGCCCCCGGCGACCGGGGCGAGGAGTGCCGGGCCCCGATGGACGCCCTCACCCTCGCCGTCCGCGACGACGGGGAGTGGCTGCTGATCCACCGGTGCCGGGCCTGCGGCACCCTCAAGGCCAACCGCCCCGCCGGCGACGACCACCCGCTGGCCCTGATCCGCCTCGCCCTGCGGCCCCTGGCCGATCCGGGGCTGGCGCACCTGACAGGGGTGGTGCCCGGGACGTAGCCGGACCCGGCGGAGGCCCGCCCGCTCAGTCCAGCAGCACCGCGTGCGGCAGGGCGTGGGCGGTGCGGCCTCCCGGGGTCCGTACCGTCCGCGCCGCCAGCAGGGCGTCGACCACCGCCTCCTCCACACTGTCCAGCACCGCCGTGAAGACGAGGTTCAGATCGGCGGGGGAGAGCATCACCGGCGCGTCGGCGACCCGCGTGGAGAAAGCCAGACCGTAGTCGCCGCTGCCGTGGCTGTACGCCGCCCCTACCCGGCCCAGCGCCAGCACCCCGCGCGCAGCGATCCGCTCCAGCTGCCTTCCGGTGCACGGCACGTCCAGCGCCACGACCACCACGCACGACCCGCGTGGCGAGGTGTACCCCGCCCGCTCCAGACCCAGTTCCCCGGGCAGCACCGTCCGCCCGGCCACCCGCAGGTCGCCGTCCATGTTGGCCTGCACCAGTACCCCCACCGTGGCCGGACCGCCCTCCAGCGGCACCACCCGCGAGGCCGAGCCGATGCCCGCCTTGAAGCCCAGCGCGCACGCCCCGGTGCCGCCCCCGGTGTTGCCCATCGCCACCGGGCCGGCGTCGGCGCCGTCCAGCGCCGCCCGTACGTGTGCCTCCGTCACGGGGCGCCGCTCCGCCGACAGCCAGGAGTCGTTGATCTCGCCGACCACCGGGTTGAGCGAGGTCACCGGTGTCGCCGACCGGTCCAGCACCCACCCCACCAGGGCGTCCGCCGCGCGGAACGCCGACAGGGTGGAGGTGAGCAGCACCGGCGTCTCCAGCTCCGCCAGCTCCATCAGCTGCGTCGCGCCGACGAACTTCCCGTACCCGTTGACCATGTGGAACCCGGCCGGGACCGCACGCGCCTCCTCCAGCGCCACCGGCACCAGCGCCGTCACCCCCGAGTACACACCCCGCTCGTCGTCGTCCAGCGTCGTCTGGCCCACCAGCAGCCCCGGCACGTCGGTGACCGCGTTGAGCGGCCCCGGCGCCATCCGCCCCACCGCCCGCCCGGTCTCCCGCAGCCGCAGTGTCCGTCCCCGCCCGTCGCCCGCCATCCGTCCGCCTCCCGCCCGGCCCCGCGGACCGTCCGCGCGGCGGCCCGCACTCTACGTCCTCGGGCGGCGTCAGGCCGCGAAGCGGTCCGTGGCGGCCCGCACCAGCCGCAGCGTCTCGGCGCCGCCCAGGTGCCCGGCCGACTCCACCACCGACAGCCGCGCCCCGGGCCAGTTCCGGGCCAGCTCCCACGCGGTGTGCACCGGCCCGCCCAGGTCCAGCCGCCCGTGCACCAGTTCACCGGGGAGAGTGCCGAGCCGGTGTGCGTCGCGGATCAGCGCGCCCTCCTCCAGCCAGGCGCCGTGGGAGAAGTACCAGGCGCAGATGCGCACCATCGCCGTCTGCCCGGCGGAGGGCCGTGCCGCGTACGGCGCCCCCATCCCCTCCGCCGAGACCACGGCGTCCTCCCAGGCCAGCCAGTCCGCCACCGCCCGCGTCCGGACCACCGGATCGGGGTCCTCCACCAGCCGCGCGTACGCCCCCACCAGGTCCCCGTCGGGCCCGGTGCCGGAGCCGGTCACGAACCGGTCCCACGCCTCCGGGAAGAACCGCCCCACCCCCCGGTAGAGCCAGTCGATCTCGCTGCGGCGGGTCGTCGTCACCGACGGGACGACGATCTCGGTCACCCGCTCGGGATGCCGCTCGGCGTAGGCGAGGAGCAGCGTGGAGCCCCAGGAACCGCCGTACAGCAGCCACCGGCCGATGCCCAGGTGGTGCCGGAGCCGCTCCATGTCGGCGACCAGGTGGTCGGTGGTGTTGTGGAGCAGCGAGACCGAGGGGTCGGCGGCGTGCGGGGTGCTGCGCCCGCAGTTGCGCTGGTCGAAGAGGACGACGCGGTACCGGCCGAGGTCGAAGGCGCGCGGCGCCCGGGGCGAACACCCCGAACCGGGCCCGCCGTGCACCACCACCGCGGGCTTGCCGCGCGGATCGCCGCGCACCTCCCAGTAGATCCGGTGCCCGTCGCCCACGTCGAGCATCCCGCAGTCGTGCGGCTCGGCCTCGGCGGACGGGGGCGGAGGAGAAACGGACACGGCGGCACTCCCGGAGGTCGACGGCGGCACAAACCCCCGAGCCTACAAGCGGCGGCCCGCCCGCGCGGGACGGTCCGCCCGGCTCACTGCAGCGCGCCCAGTATCCACGGCAGATCCTCCTTGGCGGTCACCACGCGCACCTCCCGGTCCCCGTCCCGGCACTCCACCACCCAGTCACCCGCCTCTCCCGCCCGGGGCCGCACCCGCACCACCGCCACCGAGCGCGGCACCGGCAGGCGAGCCGCCCCCGGCTCCGCGCCCGCCGCCACCGCCAGCCCCTCCGGCCCCGCCACCAGCGTCCCGAAACCCGTCATCCCGTACGGCACCGCGCCCACCACGACCCCGGGGAACGACCGCTCCCGCCCGGGCAGCCTCGGCAGGATCCCGGGCGGTGCCGACGGCCGGGCCTGCCGCCACCGCAGCAGCCACACCCCGGCCGCGAGCACCGGCACCGCCACCCCCACGCTCAGCAGCAGCGCGTCGAGCAGACCGTCCGTCACCATCGGCCCGAAGAACCCCACGGCCCCCAGCACCAGCCCGCAGCCCATCGGCACCGACACCGGCCACGAGGTCCGCGCCGCCCCCTCCGGCCGCCGCGCCCATCCGTACGCCACCCAGCCGAACACGCCGCCCAGCGGCACCAGTCCGAGCCCGACCGCGTACGGCAGCCGGTGCCCGTCGACCGGCGTCGCCGAGGTCTCCTGCCGCAACGGGCCCGCCACCACGGCGCGTTCCTCGCCCCGCCAGCGCACCACCCGCACCCGGTCACCCGGCGCCAGCGAGTCGAAGAGCGCACCCTCCTTCTCCAGCCGCACCCACGCCTCCTGCGAGCCCCCGTCAGCCGCCCACCGCAGCCCCGGCAGCCGCGGGCCCCGCCCGCCCCCGGGCTCCTTGGCGACCACCGTCCCCGGCACCGCGTCCAGGCACTCCCGCGTCCCCTCCGGCTCCGGGGGCCCCGCGCAGAACGACGCCGAGCGGTACGCCGCCTCGGTGGCCAGCACCCCCGGCACGTACCAGCCCAGCAGGCAGCCCGCGACGACCAGCAGCCCCAGCGAGAGCGCCACCGGCGTCGCCACCGCCGCCGACGGCCCGCGCCCGCCGCCCCCGGCCCGCCTCCCCGCCCCTGTCCTCATGGCCGCATTCTTCCCTCGTCGCGCCCCCGCCGATCCCGCCCGGCCGGAACCCGCCGGGCCGGCCGCGCGGACTCGTAAGATCCACTTCGGCGGGAGCCTCCGCCGGCGCACCCGTGCCGGGACGACGGGGTCCCGGGCACGACAGGAGAGACAGCCGATGGCTGACGCGCGGACCACCCGTTTAACGACCCGACTGGCGGCCCGCGCCTCGCGCGCCGTCGACTCGCCGCACTTCACCCGCGCCGTCTTCGTCCTCATCGCCGCCAACGCGGTCCTGCTCGGCGCCGAGACCTACAGCGGGGTCGTCGCCGCCTGGCTGCCGCTCCTCAAGACCGCCGAGTACCTCTTCCTCGCCGCCTTCACCGCCGAGATCCTGCTGCGCCTGGCCGCCCACGCCGACCGCCCCGCCGCCTTCTTCCGCGACCCCTGGAACCTCTTCGACCTCGCCGTGGTCACGGGCGCGTTCCTGCCCTTCTTCCGCGAGAACACCACCGTGCTGCGGCTGCTGCGGCTCGCCCGCGTCCTGCGCGCCGCCCGCTTCCTGCCCCAGCTCCGCGTCGTCATCGTCGCCGTCGGCAAGAGCCTCCCCGGCACCCTGAGCTTCCTCCTCGTCGGCGGCCTGCTCCTCTACGTCTACGCGATGGTCGGCTGGACCTTCTTCGCCGACGACGACCCCGAACACTTCGGCTCGCTCGGCCGGGCCGCGCTCACCCTCTTCCTCCTCATCACCCTGGACGGCCTCGGCGACGCCGTCCGCACCGGCCTGGAGATCTCCCGCTGGACGATCGTGTACTTCGCCTCGTTCGTCCTCTTCGGCTCGTTCCTCCTGGTCAACCTTCTGATCGGCGTCGTCATCGGCTCCCTCGACGAGGCCCGCCGCGAGGCCGAGGCGGACGGCGAGCCGCCCCGGCCGCCCTCCGTCCCCGCCGTCGTCCCTGTGGTGCCCGTCGAACCCCTTCCGCTCCCGCTGCTCCGCGCCCGCATCGCCGCCGCCCGCACCGCTCTGGACGAGGCCGAACGCGCCCTCACCCAGGCGGCGCCGGCCGGCGCCACGGGGCCGCCGGGGGAGCGGGTGGCGGGGTGAGGGAGGACTACGGGCGCGGCTCGCGCAGGGCCGACAGATCCCGGCCCGCCAGGTCGTCCCGGGAGCGCAGCTCCTCGCCGACCGCCCGGAGCACGGGCAGACCGGCGGCGCCGACGGCGAGGTCCACGTCCTTGGCGGCCAGGTCCAGGGTGTAGTGGGCGGAGTCGGACAGGGTCCGCCGGACCGCGCCGCCCATCGGCCCGGCGGCCAGCGCCTCCCGCGCCCCGGCCGGGTCGACGCCGAGGGCGTCCGCGAGGCGCAGGGACTCCGCGACGACCGCGACGCCGCCGATCATCGCGTTGATGAGGACCACCTTGAGCGCGGCCCCCGACCCCGGGGGCCCGCAGCGGCGCACCGAGCCGAAACGCTCCAGCACCTCCGCGACCGGCCCGTCCACCTCACCGCCCGCCAGCACCTGGAGCGAGCCGGAGGCGGCCGCGTCGACGCTCCCCATGACCGGCGCGTCGACCAGCGTCACGCCTTGGGGAAGCCGCTCGCGCAGGGCGGCCACGGCGTCTGGGCCCACCGTCGACATCTCGGCCCACACCGTGCCGCGGCCCAGCGCCGACAGCACCTCCTCGGCGACGGCGTCCAGCGCCTCGGGCCCGGCGAGCATGGTGACGACGATGCCGGTGCCGAGGACCGCCTCGGCGGGGGAGAGGGCGACCTGCGCGCCCTCGGCCCGTAGTGGTTCGGCCCGGGACGCGGTCCGGTTCCAGACCGTCAGGGGATGTCCGGCCGCCAGCAGGCGGCGGGCCATCGGTGTGCCCATCGAACCGAGACCGAGAAAGGCGATGCGTTCCATGCGGGCGATGCTAGTGACGCAAGGGCCCGATACACCGGTGGCCGGGCGCGCGTCGCCGGGTACGACCCGTTCACGCGGGGGAGAGGCGCTGCCGATCAGCTGTCGTCCTGGCGGCCGCGACGGCGGGACACGCTGACGATACGGGCGCCCGACGTCCGGCTCAGGCGTTCTCCGGGCGCCGTCCGCCCGCCCGGCTCGCCAGGTACCGCGCCAGATGGTCGGCGGTCGCGGTGCCGCCCTGGCGGGCGACGTCCTCGGGGCGCCCCCGCGCGACGATCCGGCCGCCCTCGTCGCCCGCGCCCGGGCCGAGGTCCATGAGCCAGTCGGCGGCGGCGACCGTACGCAGGTCGTGCTCGGCCACGACGACCGTGTTGCCGTCGTCCACCAGGCGCTGGAGATGGCCGACGAGGAGGTCGACGTCGGCCGGGTGCAGACCCGAGGTCGGCTCGTCCAGCAGGTACAGGCTGTGTCCGCGCGGCGCCCGGTGCAGCTCGCTCACCAGCTTGATGCGCTGGGCCTCGCCGCCGGAGAGGGTGGTGGCGCTCTGGCCCAGCGTCAGATAGCCCAGGCCGATGTCGGAGAGCAGGGCGAGAATGCGGGCCGCGGGCTGTACGTCGTGGAGGAACTCCCGCGCCTCCTCCACGCTCATCGCCAGCACGTCGGCGATGGTCCGCTCGCGGTGGCGGACCAGCAGCGTGCCGGGGTTGTAGCGGGCGCCGTGGCAGACCGGGCAGGGGGAGGTCTCCGTGGGCAGGAAGAGGAGTTCGACGCTGACCACGCCGTCGCCCAGACAGTGCGGGCAGCGCCCCTGCGGCACGTTGAAGGAGAACCGGCTCGCGGTGTACCCGAGTTCCCGTGCCGTCGGCTGGGCGGCGTACAGCTTGCGGACGCTGTCGAACAGGCCCGTGTACGTGGCCAGGTTGGAGCGCGGGGTACGGCCGATGGGCTTCTGGTCCACCACGACCAGGCGGTCCACCTGCTCCAGCCCCGACGAGGAACGCACCGTCACGCGGTCCTCCGTCAGCGCCCAGGCCGGGATGGAGTCCTCCTCCTCTTCGGCCGCCTCCGTCGCCGGCCGGTCCGCCTCCGCCCCGTCACCGTGCAGGTGCTCGCGGACCGTCTCCGCCAGGGCGCGCCGTACGAGGGTCGACTTGCCGGAGCCGGAGACGCCGGTGACCGCCGTCAGGGTGGCGAGCGGGAACTCGGCGTCCAGGTCGTGGAGGTTGTTGCCGGTGACGCCGCCGAGCCGCAGCCACGCCCGCGGCGTCCGGGGCTCCTCGGGGCCGGGGGCGGCCGGTGCCTCGGCCGAGAGGTACCGGGCGGTCACCGAGCCGGGCGCCCCCGACAGCTCCCGCGCGGGCCCGTTGTGCAGGACCCGCCCGCCGTGCCGCCCGGCGCCCGGCCCCATGTCGACGATCCAGTCGGCCGCGGCGAGCACCTGCGCGTTGTGCTCCACCACGAAGACGCTGTTGCCGCCGCCCCGCAGCCGCCGCAGAGCCGTGAGCAGCAGCTCCGTGTCCGAGGCGTGCAGCCCGGCCGAGGGCTCGTCCAGGACGTACAGCACGCCGAAGAGGCCGCTGCGGAGCTGGGTGGCCATGTGCAGCCGCTGGAGTTCGCCGCCGGAGAGGGTGGAGGTGGTGCGTGCCGTCGCCAGGTAGCCGAGGCCCAGGTCGGTCAGGGTGGACAGCTGCTCCTGGAGGCCGGCGATCAGCGCGTGCCCGGCCTGCCGGCGCTCGGCCGGAAGGGCCCGTGTGTCGGGGTGGTCGAGGGCGGCGTCCAGGAAGGCCGAGAGCTGGGCGAGCGGCAGCGAGGTGGCGTACGCGATGTCCTGCCCCGCGACGGTCACCTCCAGGGCCTCCGGCTTGAGGCGTTTGCCGTGGCAGTTGGGGCAGAGTTCCTCGGTCATGAACGAGGCGGCCTTCGCCCGCAGGTGCGCGGCCTTGGAGGTGGCGAAGGTGTGGTTCACCCACCTGCGGGGGCTCATGTAGGTGCCCTGGTAGCTGCGGGCGACGCGGTGGGCGTCGCGCACCGGGTGCACGGTGACCGTGGGCTGTTCGTCCGTGGTCAGCAGCCACTCGCGGCGCTCGGCGGGGAGGGTGTGGAAGGGCGCGTCGATGTCGATGCCGAGTTCGGCGAGGATGTCGCGGTAGTTCTTGCCCTGCCACGCCCCCGGCCAGGCGGCGACGGCGCCTTCCCGGATGCTCAGCGAGTCGTCGCCCACCAGCTTGGAGTCGTCGACGCTGTGCAGCCGCCCCAGGCCCGAGCAGGTGGGGCAGGCGCCGACCGCCGTGTTCGGCGAGAAGCTGTCGGAGTCCAGGGGCGCCGCGTCGCGCGGGAAGGTCCCCGCCAGGTCCTCGGGGGTCCGCCCGGCCGGGTAGGTGCCCGCCCGGGAGTACAGCATCCGCAGCACGTTGGAGACGCGGCTCACCGTGCCCACCGTCGAACGGGTGCTCCCGCCGCTGTGCTGCTGGCGCAGGGCCACCGCCGGCGGCAGACCGGTGATCGAGCCGACCTTCGGGGCGGAGCCCTGGTCGATCAGGCGCCGGGCGTACGGCGCGACCGATTCGAGGTAGCGCTGCTGGGCCTCGGCGTAGAGGGTCGCGAAGGCGAGCGAGGACTTGCCGGAGCCGGAGACCCCGGTGAAGGCCACGACGCGGTCGCGGGGCACGTCCACGTCGACGTGGCGCAGGTTGTGCTCCGCCGCGTCCCGGACCTTGATCAGCCCGTCGTCACCGGCGTCCCGGGGTCCCGTCTGCGAGGGTGCGGACGCGGACGGGGAGGAAGGGGGCATGGCGGAAAACGTACCTTGGGGTTCTTTGCCCCGCCATCGGCGCCCGGTGGCCGGGTGACCGGCGGGGCGAAGGGCGTGGCGGGGAGGAGGGACGCCCGCGGCCCGCACGGATTCCGTGCGGGCCGCGGAGCGGAGTGCGGGGGCCTCAAGCGTCGGCGAGGCCGAGCGTGCGGCGGGTCAGCAGGCCGAGCATGGCGGTGGCACCGGTGACCTCCGGCGGCACGGGCCCGGCGCTGTACGCCATGTAGTAGGTGCGCTCCACCGTCCACCACAGGGCGACCACCAGCGCGTGGGCGTCGCCCGCCGCCGGCAGCGCGCCGCGCTCCCGGTCGCGCAGGACGACGGGGGCGAGCGCGTCGCCGAGCGCGACGGAGGCGGCGCGCCAGTCGTCCCGGGTCTCGTCGTCCTCGCCGATGAACTCGCAGGCCGCCACGAGCAGTTGACCCTGGTCCTGCCAGACGTCGCGGGCCGCGTCGAGGAAGACGGCCAGGACTCCCTCGGTCCCCGCGCCCTCGGCGCCGGCGGCCCGCCGGACCGGGGTCAGCACCCGCTCGTCCAGCACGCGCAGCGCGGCGTCGACCACCGCGTGCTCGTTGCCGCAGTAGAAGTACATGGACGGCCGGTACGGGTCGAGGGGACCCTCGCCGCGACCGGTCGCGCGAGGCTCGGTACGTCCGCCGCCGCGCTGTTGAGCCTGGCTCGGCTGCCGTTCCCTGGCCAGCATCTGAAGTCTCCGTATCCGGTCCGTGGGCTGGGCGAAGACGGCCGACAGAGGGCCGACTGCGCTGAGAACAGTACACGGGGCCGGCCGGTCCCCGACCGGCCCGTCCCCCTCCCATACGGCTCCCTTACGGACCGGCCCGCGCGGGCCCCCGGGGGAGCGTGCTGACGCGGCGTCGGAAAGCCCCGGCGGAGCCCGTCAGGGGCGCAGGACCAGCCGGACCGGGTCGCCCTCCTTGGTCTCCGTGCGCCGGACCGCCTCGGCCGCCTCTTCCAGCGGCAGCACCCCGGAGACCGAGCGGGAGAAGTCGAGCCGGCCGCCGCCGGTCAGCGCCACCAGCTGCGGCACATGGTGCTCGTCCGACCCGTAGTGGCCGCGGATCTGCTGCTGGAGATAGCTGAAGAGCGTGCCGTTCGCCACGGTGAGCGGGTGGGCGGTGAGCCCGACCAGCACCAGCCGCCCCTTCGGGCCGAGCACCGTCAGCGCCTGTTCGCGCACGGCCGGCACGCCCGCGAAGTCGAAGGCGGCCGCCAGCCCGGTACCGCCGGTCAGCGCCAGCACCTTGGCCCTCAGCTCCGGGTCGGCCGCGTCGAGTGCCGCGTCGGCGCCGAAGGCCAGCGCCCGCTCGCGGGCGGCGGGTGCCGGGTCGACGGCCACCACCGGGTACGCCCCGATCGCCCGCAGCAGCTGCACGCCGTGCGCGCCGAGCCCGCCGACGCCCCACACCCCGACCGCCTCGCCGGGCCGCACGTCACCGGTGCCGGTGATCGCCGCCCAGGGCGTCGACACCGCGTCCGGGATGATCGACGCCTGGTCGAAGGGGATGGCGTCGGGGAGGGGGACCAGCGTGGTCGCGGTGGCCAGGGCGTACTCGGCCCAGCCGCCGTCGTAGTCGACGCCGCGGGTGTAGGTCGTGCCGTCGCTCGACTCACCGGCCTGGAGCACCACGCGGGCCCCCGGCTGCCAGCCGGTCACGCCCTCGCCGACCGCGTCGACCGTGCCCGCCACCTCGTGGCCCAGTGTCACCGTCTCGCCTTCGAGGTACAGCGGACTGAGCGTGCCGTCGATCAGGTGCACGTCCGACAGGCAGACCCCCGCCGCCTCGACCTTCACCCGGACCTGACCCGGGCCGGGAGCGGGCTTCGGAACGTCCTCGACGGTGAGGGTGCGGGAGGGAACGTGCAGGCGCGCGGCGCGCATGGTGTCCATGGTCAGGGGCCTTTCTCGCGGTACGGCGGACGCCCGCCGCCGGACGGCGCGACGCCCACCGTCCAACGTACTCCCGCCCCACCGGCACCACCCGCCGGGGAGTGCATCACCCCGCCCCGACCGGCGCGTATGACCGGGGCACGGCGGGGCATCCGGTGTCCATGACAACGAGAGTGCAGGACCCCCGTCCCCGCCGCCCCGGCTGGGTCCGCGCCATGGTGCGCGCGCTGATCCTCATGGTGGCCTTCGTCGCCATGGTGGTCTTCTCGATCTTCCTCGCCCAGGTGACGCTGACCCCGTCACCGGCCTCCGCGGACCTCATCCACGCCAACCTCACCCCCGGCAACTCCCTGCGCAGCTACGCCGAGGACTACACCTTCCTCGCCGGGCTCAAGCAGGCCGGCGGCAACCTCCTCCTCGGCTTCCCCTTCGGCCTGCTGCTGCCGGTCCTGGTCGCCCGCCGGATGCGGCTGCTACGGGTGGTCGGACTGACCGCCGTCGTCATGGTCCTGGTGGAGCTGGCACAGGGCTCCGTGGTGGAGGGCCGCGCCTTCGACATCGACGACGTCATCCTCAACACGAGCGGCGCCCTCCTCGCCTACCTGCTCCTCGGCCGCCGCATCGGCCGCCGCTACCACCGGCTCGCCGACACCCCCGAGGACCGGGCGGCGGCCCGACCCGCACCCCCCGCGCCCGAGCAGGCCAAGCCCGCACCCGCGAAGCCCGCACCCGCGAAGCCGGCACCGGCCCCGGACAAGAAGCCGCCCGCCGCCGGCGAGGGGCGCCTCTCCGGACTGCGGGAGCGGTTCCGGCGCGGTGGCGGAGACCGTACCGGTACCCGTGCCGAACGGGCCGGCAGCGCGCCTCCCCCCTGACCGGCCCACCGGCTCACCCCGCCGGACGCGGCCCGCTGGCGGACTCCCCCCACCGCCCGGAGGCTCGACGGAGCAACCGAGCGGCGAAGGGGAGCCCATGGCGCCGGACCAGCACCCCGCCGGGCCGCCCCGCGCCCGTTACGGCCCCCGGCCGTGGCTGGCCATCTTCGTCATCGGCCTGCTGCTGTGGCTGCTGACCGTCGCCGTCACCTTCTCCACCCGCAACGCCAACCTCGTCCCCACCCTGGTGCTCCTCGGCAGCTTCCTGGTGCCGGTCACCTTCGTCGCCTGGGCCTTCGACCGGGTCCGCCCCGACGGCGTCCTGACCCCGCAGCGCCTCATGGCGGCCTTCCTGGTCGGCGGGACCCTCGGCGTGCTGGGCGCCTCCGTGCTGGAGTCGTCCCTGCTGCGCCCCTCGCCGTGGATGTGGCTGGGCGTCGGCCTCATCGAGGAGGGCGTGAAGATCGCCGCGCTCTGGCTGATGGCGGCCCGGCTGCGCCCGCACCGGCCGCGCGACGGCATGGTCCTCGGCGCCGCCGTCGGCTTCGGCTTCGCCGCCCTGGAGTCCTCCGGCTACGCGCTGACCGCGCTGCTCACCGTGAAGGGCCTGTCGCTGACCGACCTCGTGCAGACGGAGATCCTGCGCGGGCTGCTCGCCCCCTTCGGCCACGGCCTGTGGACGGCCATCGCCGGCGGGGTGCTCTTCGCCGCCTCGGCCCGCTCCGGGCGGCTGCGGCTGACCGGCTCGGTGGTCGCGGCCTGGCTCGGCCTCTCCGTGCTGCACGCCCTGTGGGACGCCATGCACTCCCTCGCCGCCGCCCTCGCCCTGCTCTTCACCGGCACCGACTGGCAGTGGCATCTGCTGGAGACGGGGTACGTGCCCCGGCCCACCTCGGCCCAGGTCGGCTTCATCACCGGGCTCCAGTGGGGCGGCTGGATGGTCGTCACCCTCGTCGCCCTCGGCTGGTTGCGCGCCCTCGCCCGGCGCACCCGCCCGCTGGACACCGCGCACCGTGAGCCGGCCGCGCCGTGGCAGGGCTGGGGAGAGCGCTGAGCCCCGCCCGGTCGCGGGCGGGGCTCAGCAGGGGTGTCGCGGGGGTCTACCAGATCTCGCCGACCCACTCCGGGTGGTCGATGAACGGGTTCCGGTTGTGCTGGTACTGCTCGAAGATCACGTCGTTGCGCCGCTGCTCGAAGCTGTCCGGCGGGTCCTCCTGGCTCCACTGCTTGAGCACCGACAGCTTGCCCATGTACGGCTGCGAGCCGTTGTCGACCTGGTCGTTGGGCTCCAGATCGGCGAAGGAGTCGTTGCCCTCGTACCGCACCGCCATGTAGAGGATCATGCGGGCCACGTCGCCCTTGACCTCGTCGCGGGGCTCGAAGGAGTCGTCGTCGGTGAAGTTGCCGGGCGCGTCGGAGAGCTCCGAGCCGCCCTCGTCGAAGTCCTTGTTGCCCCGGGTGGAGTTGACCTGGACGTCCGTGGGACGCAGGTGGTGGATGTCGGTGCCGGGACCGGTGGAGGTACCGAAGTCGCCGTGGGACTTGGCCCAGACGTGCTCCCGGTTCCACTGGCCGCTGCCGCCGCCGTTGCTGTCCTTGGACTGCGAGCGGCCGGTGTAGAGGAGGACCACGTTCGAGGAGTTCGCGGGGTCCTCGTCGGTGTCCTTCAGCGCGTCCCAGACCTGGCTGTACGACAGCTTGGTCTGGTCGCTGATGATGGTGTGCAGCGCCGATTTCAGTTCCTCGCCCGACTTGCCGAGCGCGTCCTGGTAGTACGTGTCGTCCAGGACGGCGGCGGAGGCGGCCGCGACGGGCGCGGCGGCGGGATCGCCGGTCACCGGCCCGGCGGCGCCGAGCGTGCCGATCAGCGCGCCGGCCGCCAGTGCCGCCAGCAGGGGGCGACGGCCACGAAAGTGACGACGGGACATGTGGGGTGTCCTCTCGGTACGGACACCGCTCGGCCGCCGGAGTGGGGGAGGGGCCGGGCGGTGGGCGTGTGAAGCTCTCCGGTCTGCCGGAGCCTTCCACAGCGCCCGCCGCGCCGTATGAACACCCTGTATCCATCATGTGCAGGTCAAGTGTCGAGTGAGGTGCGCCGGAGCTGTC
The DNA here is from genome assembly GCF_000719955.1 of Streptomyces albidoflavus. Classification (GTDB taxonomy): domain Bacteria; phylum Actinomycetota; class Actinomycetes; order Streptomycetales; family Streptomycetaceae; genus Streptomyces; species Streptomyces albidoflavus. The sequence continues at coordinate 139,164 of NZ_JOII01000004.1, read as the reverse complement.
CTGACCGCCCGTCACCACCCGCCCGTGCCACCCTCACCACCCGTCGCGGCGGATCACCTTCTCCACCGGACGGCGGCGCACCGGCCCGAACCGTCCGAGCGGCCACCCCACCGGGATCACCGCGAAGGTCTTCACGTCCTTCGGGATCGCCAGCGCCCGCTTCCACTCCTGCTCCAGCATCAGGTGCCAGATGGTGATGTTGGCCGCCAGGCCCAGCCCGCGCGCCGCCAGCAGCAGGTTCTGCACGCCCGGATAGACGCTCGACGCCTCGGTCAGCGACATGATCCGCTTCTGCCCGCGCGTCAGCCGCAGCGAGGCCGCCGCCCCCAGCGCCGCCGCCGACCGCCTCAGCCCGGCCAGGTCCGGCTTCGGCGCCGGATACCGGTAGCAGGGAATGATCAGCGCCGGCGTCTCGGCGAAATGGTCCCGCTGGTGACGGATGGCGGCCACCATCCGCTCGTAGGCCGCCGGGTCCATGCCCTCGGGCACCGCACCGCCCGCCGTCGCCATGTACGCGTCCACGCACCGCTCCCACAGCGGCGCCAGCCGCGCCATCACCGCCGGGTCGGTCACCACCACGTACTGGTAGCCCTGCGCGTTGGAACCGCTCGGACCCCACACCGCCGCCTGTACCAGCCGCTCCAGCAGCTCGTCGGGGACCGGGTCGGGCTTCAGGCGGCGCATCGCCCGCAGCGTCGACATGGTCGAGAACAGGCCCGGCTCCTCGGGACTTCCTTGATCGTCCATGGGCCCGGAGCTTACGGCCGCCCCCGCCGCGGGCCCAGCCCCCGCACGTGCGGAGCCCGCCCGCCGAGGTACTAGCCTGGACGGACGATGAACCGTCTGACCACAGCGTGGGGCACGCACGACCTCACCCGCTTCCCCGAGGACCCCCGCGACCAGCTCCGCGCCTGGGACGCCGCCGACGCCTACCTCCTGCGCCACCTCGCGGAGACCGGCGTCCCGACCGGCACCGGGGACGGCGCGCTCGTGGTCGCCCTCGACCGCTGGGGAGCCCTCACCACCGCCCTCGCCGCCCACCGGCCGGTCCAGATCAGCGACTCCCACCTCGCCCGCTCCGCCACCCGCGCCAACCTCGCCCGGGCCGGCCTGGGGGACCCCGGGGCGGCCGGAGTGCGCCTGCTCACCACCCGGGACACCCCGCCGGAGCGGATCGACGTCCTCCTGGTCCGTGTCCCCAAGAGCCTCGCCCTCCTGGAGGACCAGCTCCACCGCCTCGCCCCGGCCCTGCACCCCGGCACCCTCGTCGTCGGCACCGGCATGGTCAAGGAGATCCACACCTCCACCCTGCGCCTCTTCGAGCGGATCGTCGGCCCCACCCGCACCTCCCTGGCCGAGCAGAAGGCCCGGCTCATCCACGCCACCGTGGCCCGCCGCGACCGCCCCGCCCCGAGCCCCTGGCCGCTGCGGTACGCGCTGCCCGACGGGATCGGCCCCATGTCCGGCCGCACCGTGACCAACCACGCCGGGATCTTCTGCGCCGACCGTCTCGACGTCGGCACCCGCTTCTTCCTCGGGCAGCTCCCGGTGCCCGAGGGGCCCGCCCGGGTGGTCGACCTCGGCTGCGGCAACGGCGTCGTCGGCACCGCCGTCGCCCGTACCAGCCCCGAGGCGGAGATCGTCTTCGTGGACGAGTCCCACCAGGCCGTCGCCTCGGCGGAGCAGACCTTCCGCGACAACGCCCCCGACCCGGAGCGAGGCACCTTCCTGGTCACCGACGGCCTCGACGACCCGGACGCCGTCGCCGCCTCCTCCGTCGACCTGGTGCTGACCAACCCGCCCTTCCACTCCCACCAGGCCGTCACCGACGCCACCGCCCGGCGGATGTTCGCCGGGGCCCGGCGCGTGCTGCGGCCCGGCGGTGAACTCTGGGTCGTCGCCAACCGCCACCTCGGCCACCACCGGCAGCTGCGGCGCCTCTTCGGCAACTGCGTCACCGCCGCCTCCGACCCGAAGTTCGTCGTCCTGCGGGCCGTCAAGAGCTGACGGCAGGAACCCGGGGGCGGGGCGCGGTCAGTCCGCGGAGCGGACCCAGCCGTCCGCCTCGATCCGCGCCGCGTCCCGGACCCGCCGCTCGTCGAAGAGCGCGCGGCGGCCCCCGGTCACCCGCACCGCGTCCACGTAGACCCCGCGCCCCACGTACAGCCGGTCGGTCGTGTACCGCCAGCGCAGCCGTACCCGCCGGCCGCTCCACGGCTCCAGTCCGGCGCGCAGCTCGTGCCAGACCCGGCCCGAGTAGCCGCCCGCCGTCCCCTCGGGGTGCTCGGCCGGCTCCCCGCCCGGGCGGCGGGTGGTGAACGGCACCGGCCGCCACGCCTCCCCGTCCGCCGCGGCCTCCAGCACCAGCGGGTCGGCGCCCGGCTCGGTGTCCCACCACAGGGCGCAGCTCAGCCGGGCCCCGCCGCCCGGGACCTTCAGCGGGGGCAGGGTGAGCGTCGCCGTGGTGTCCGAGGCCATCTGCGAGAACCAGGCCGTCCCGCCCTCGCGCGGCCGCACCGGAACGGCGCGCGCCATCCGGTCGGCCGCCGCGACCCGGGGGGCGCTCCCGGAGCGCCAGGAACGCACCGGATGGACCGAGTTGCCGAGCACCACCAGGAACGAGTCGGTACTCGGGTCCAGCACCAGGCTGGTCCCGGTGAACCCGGTGTGCCCCGCCGACCTCGGCGTCGCCATCGCCCCCATGTACCAGTGCTGGTACAGCTCGAAACCCAGGCCGTGGGCGTCACCGGGGAACTCCGGGGTGAAGTCCCGGAACATCAGCTCCACCGACTCCTCGCGCAGAATCCGCCGCCCCCCGTACACACCCCCGTTCAGCAGCGTCCGCCCCAGCACCGCCAGGTCCCAGGCGCAGGAGAAGACCCCGGCGTGCCCCGCCACCCCGCCCATGGCGAAGGCGTTCTCGTCGTGCACCTCGCCCCAGACCAGCCCCCGGTCCAGCCCCGACCAGGGCAGCCGGGAGTCCTCCGTCGCCGCGATCCTCGGCCGCCACGAGGCGGGCGGGTTGTACCGGGTCCGGGTCATCCCGAGCGGCCCGGTGATCTCCTCGCGCAGCAGCACGTCCAGCGGTGTCCCCGTCACCTCCTCCAGCAGCAGCTGCAGCGTGATCAGGTTCAGGTCCGAGTAGAGGTACGCGGTACCCGGCTCCGCCACCAGCTCCTGTGCCCAGATCCGCGCCAGCCGCGCCTCGTGCGTCGGCTCCTGGTACAGCGGGATCCACGACGGGAACCCCGAGGTGTGCGTCAGCAGCTGCACCACCGTCACCGCGCCCTTGCCGCCGCCCGCGAACGCGGGGAGGTACGAGGCGACCGGTGCCTCCAGGTCCAGCTCCCCGCGCTCGATCCGGCCCACCGCCAGCAGCGAGGTGAAGAGCTTCGAGACCGACGCCAGGTCGAACACGGTGTCCTCGGCCATCAGGATGCGCCGCTCGGGCGGGAACTCCACGCCGGTGTCGCTCGCCTCGTCGTACCGCTCGTAGCGCACCGCGTGCCCGACGGGCTCGTGCAGCGCCACCGTCCCGCCGCGCCCGGCCAGCAGCACCGCCCCCGCGTACCAGGGGTGCGCCGGGGACGGCTCCAGGAACCGTTCCGCGTCGGTGACGAGCTGGCGCAGCTGCCCCGGGAGCAGCCCCGCCTGCCGGGCGCTGCCGTGCCGCAGCGTCGTCCCGCCCGGCGTACGCCCGGCCGCCCCGGGCACGGCCGCCGCCGGCCCCGCGGGGAACGGCACCAGTGCCAGCGCCCCGCCGAGCGCCAGCGCCGCCGTCCCCAGGCGGCGCCGGGAGATCCCGTCCGCCCGCCGCCCGCCGTCCACCGGCTGCCCGTCCATGAACCGCACCCCCTGAAAGAATCTTTCGAGATGACGTTCGACCCGTGAAACTTTCATGTCATGACGGGTCCGTGTCAACCCTCCCCGCCCCCGTCGCTCCGGGCCCCTCCGCCGCGCCCCGCCCGGCAACCGGCCCACCCCACAACCCCCCGAAAGGACGAAGGTCCTGCCCCTACGGGACCAGCGGCCCAGGCCCCGCGCCCGCGTGCGGGCAAAGCTGGAACCAAGGAGGACCCCATGGCCCAGCCCGCCGCACCCCGCCCCACCGGACCCCTCGCGCACAGGAGCACCGCATGACCAGGCCCGTACTCGTCGGCATCGACGGTTCCGACGAGAGCCTCGACGCGGTCGCCGCCGCCGCCCGCGAGGCGGCCGACCGGGGCTGCCCGCTGCGCATCGTCCACGCCTTCATCTGGCCGATGCTCCACGTCCAGCTCACCGCCTCCGCGCTCGGCCCCACCGAAGGCGGCCTCCTCAACCAGGCCAGGACCTTCCTCGACGAGGCCGTCGCCCGCGCCGAGGCCACCGTGCCCGGCCTGGAGACCGACCCCGAACTCATCACCGGCGAAGCCCTTTCCGTCCTCGCCGCCGAGTCCCGCGACGCCGTCCTCACCGTCGTCGCCAGCCGCGGCCTCGGCGGCTTCAGCAGCCTCCTCCTCGGCTCCACCGCCGTCCACCTCGCCGCCCACGGCGAGAGCCCCGTCCTCGTCCTGCGCGGCCGCCCCGACCCCCAGGGCCCCGTCGTCCTCGGTCTCGACGGCTCCCCGCAGGCCGACGGCGCCGTCGGCTTCGCCTTCGCCACCGCCGCCCGCCGCGCCGCACCGCTGGTCGCCCTGCACGCCTGGAGCAACTGGACCCAGCCCGCCCACCGCAACCCCGGCGAGCCCATGCCCCTCGTCACCGACCTCGACCGCCTCCAGGACGACGAGCAGCGCCTCCTCGCCGAGGCCCTCGCAGGCTGGCAGGCCCGCTACCCGCAGGTCCAGGTCGAACGCCGCCTGCTCCGCTCCCGCACCCGGCCCGCCCTCATCGAGGCCAGCCGCTCCGCCCAGCTCGTCGTCGTCGGCGCCCGGGGCCGCGGCGGCTTCGCCGGACTCCTGCTCGGCTCCACCAGCCAGGCCCTGCTCCACCACGCCGACTGCCCGGTCGCCGTCATCCGCGACGTGCCCGCCGACAGCTGACCGGCGCGGCGCGCCCCGGACCCGCCGACGGGACGCGCCGCACCCGGCCGCCGCACCACTCTTGACCCACCCGCCCGGCCGGGCCGAGGATCACGCCATGACGGCACCCCGAGGCAACACCGTCGACGGAGTGCTGCGCCGCAGCGCCCGCCGCACCCCGCGCGCCACCGCCCTGCGCTACGCCGGCCGCGTCTGGAGCTACGCCGAGCTGGACGAGGCCGTGTCGGCCGCCGCCCACGTCCTGGCCGCCCGCGGCCTGACCCCCGGCGACCGCGTCGCCGCCTACGGCCACAACTCCGACGCGTACCTCATCGGCTTCCTCGCCTGCTCCCGCGCCGGCCTGATCCACGTGCCCGTCAACCAGAACCTCACCGGCGCCGGCCTCGGCCACATCCTCACCAGCTCCGGCAGCAGCCTCGTCCTCGCCGACCCCGCCCTCGCCGGGCACCTCCCGGACGGCACCGACGTGCTGCCGCTGCGCGACACCGACGACTCCCTCCTCGCCCTCCTCGCCGACGCGCCCCCGTACGACGGCCCCGAGCCCGCGCCCGGCTCCACGGCCCAGCTCCTCTACACCTCCGGCACCACCGCCCTGCCCAAGGGCGCCATGATGAGCCACCGCGCCCTGGTCCACGCCTACACCAGCGCCCTGCACACCCTCGGCCTGAGCGCCCAGGACCGCCCGCTGCACACCCTGCCGCTCTACCACTCGGCGCAGATGCACGTCTTCCTGCTGCCCTACCTCGCCGTCGGCGCCGACAACACCGTCCTCGACGGACCCGATCCCGAGACCGTGCTCTCCCTCGTGGAGGCGGGCCGCGCCGACTCCCTCTTCGCCCCGCCCACGGTCTGGATCGCCCTCTCCCAGCACCCCTCGTTCGCCACCCGGGACCTGACCGCCCTGCGCAAGGCGTTCTACGGCGCCTCGATCATGCCGGTCCCAGTGCTGGAGCGGCTCCGCGCCCGCCTGCCGGAACTCGCCTTCTTCAACTGCTTCGGGCAGAGCGAGATCGGCCCGCTCGCCCTGGTCCTCGGCCCCGACGAGCACGAGGGCCGCCTCGACTCCTGCGGCCGGCCCGTCCTCTTCGTCGAGGCCCGCGTCGTCGACGAGGAGGGCCAGGAGGTCCCCGACGGCACCCCCGGCGAGATCGTCTACCGCTCCCCGCAGCTCTGCGACGGCTACTGGGGCCTGCCCGAGGAGAGCGCCGAGGCGTTCCGCGGCGGCTGGTTCCACTCCGGCGACCTCGCCGTCCGCGACGAGGAGGGCTACTTCACCGTCGTCGACCGGCTCAAGGACGTCATCAACTCCGGCGGAGTCCTCGTCGCCTCCCGCCAGGTCGAGGACGCCCTCTACACCCACCCCGCCGTCGCCGAGACCGCCGTCGTCGGCCTCCCCGACGACAAGTGGATCGAGGCCGTCACCGCCGTCGTCGTCACCCGCGCCGACACCACCGAGGCCGAACTCCTCGCCCACACCCGCGAACAGCTCGCCTCCTTCCAGACACCCAAACGGATCGTCTTCACCGACTCCCTCCCGCGCAACGCCAGCGGCAAGATCCTCAAACGCGAACTCCGCGACCGCCTCGGCTGACCGCCGACAGGGGCCGACCGGCCGCGACACGGGACCAAGGACCCTGCCTTCCGGCCCCCGGCTGAGCGAAGCTGGCAGCGGAACCAGCCGCACCACCGCTGCGCCCCGGAGGCGAGAGAACCATGAGCACCCTGCCCGTCATCGCGGCCGTCGACGGATCGGACGACAGCACCCGCGCCCTGGAATGGGCCCTGGAGGAGGCCCGCCTGCGGGAGGCCCCCCTGCGCATCGTCCACGCCGTCCGCACCGCCACACCGCGCGGCGCCGAACCCCCCGCCGGGGCCGCCGCCCCCGACAGCTCCGTCATCGTCGAGACGCGCCAGGCCCTCACCGGCCGCCCCGGACTGCCGGAGCTCTCCTTCACCACGCTCGACTCCACCGCCGCCTCGATCCTCCCCGAGCTGGGAGCCGAGGCCCAGCTCCTTGTCCTCGGCTCACGCGGCCGCGGCGGCTTCGCCAGCCTCCTCCTCGGCTCCAACGGCATGGCCTGCGCCCGCGACGCCGACAGCCCCGTCGTCGTCGTGCCCCGCCCCGGCCGTGACGTCCACACCGACGCCCCCGAACCGGCCCCCGGCCCCCGCGTCGTCCTCGGCATGTCCGCCGAGTTCCCGCTCACCGCCGACGCCGCCCCCGACCCGGCCCTCGCCTTCGCCTACCGCGAGGCCGCCATCCGCTCCGCCCGGCTCCACGTCGTCTGCGCCTACCCCTGGCCCGTCGTCGCCTGGGCCGCCGCGGGGGAGTACCTGCCCTCCGCCGCCGACCAGGAGGCCGCCGAGGCCGAGTGCCGCCAGCTCGTCGCCGAGCGCGTCGCCACCCTGAAGGACACCTATCCGCAGGTCACGGTGGAGGCCGAGGTCTCCCCGGGCGACGCCGCCGGCCATCTGGTCGCCGCCGCCCGCGGCGCCGACCTGGTCGTCGTCGGCCGCCACCGCCCCCGCGCCTTCTCGCCCGTGCGGATGCTCGGCTCGGTCACCCACGCCGTCCTCCTGCACGCCCCCGCCCCCGTCGCCGTCGTTCCCACCGCGCAGGAACTGGCCGAGGCCGCCGCGGCCACCGGCGAGGACGCCGCCTGATCCACGGGCCCGCGCCCCCGGCGGGCGCGGGCCCGGCCCCGGTCACCCCTCGCTGAACGGCCCCCTTCCGCACCGGTACCGCCCGCCGCGCGGCACCGCCGTGCACGTACCATGGCGGCATGTCCTTCCTCCGCCGCCGCAGCGCCGCCACACCAGCGGGCCCGGACTTCGACGTCCTGGCCATGGACCCCGAGGACTGGCCGGGCAATCTCGGCGCGGGGCTGCTGCCCGCGCCCGACGGCTCCTGCCAGGGCGTCTTCCTGCGCTACGACCTGTTCGGCGGCCGGGGACCCGCGATGGTCATCGGCAACCTCCCGGAGGGCTCGCCCGCCCGCGACCTCGCCGACAAGCAGCCTCCCTTCGAGGTGTCCCAGCTCCTCCTCGCCCTCGGCAACGACGAGGAGGTCGAGGTCGTCGGCACCGAGGACGTCCCCGTGATGCAGGGCGACAACCTCCTGATCGTCCGCCGCGTCAAGCTCTCGGAGAGCCGCGTCTCCTGCGTCCAGTTCGACCGCAGCGACAACGTCCTGGTCACCGTCGCCGCCTGGGACCGCCCCATCACCGACGACCTGTACGCCCTCCTCAAGCCGCTGCCCGCCGAACTCTTCCAGCAGGGCTGAGCACCGCACCGCGCACACCATACCGGCCGGGAACCGCCTCAGCGGTCCCCGGCCGGAGTCGTTCACGGCCTCAGCGCTTGGCCGTACGCACCACCACGTCGTCGGCCCGCACATAGCCGACCCGGTGCCCGTACTGGATCTCGTAGTACCGCAGCTTCCCCCGCACCACCGTGTGCCCGGAGGTGTCGAAGGTGGGCGCGGAGTAGTACTCGCCCGGTACCTGGCCGCCGGTGGCGTACCGCTGGCCCGCCGCGATCCGGTACGGCAGCGGCACGATCTCCTGCGGGGTGACGCCCGCCGGGTACGCCTCCTTCTCCGGGTACGCCCTGCCGTAGACCGGGACCTCCGTCAGGCCCGGCCTCGGCGTCAGCACGCGGCCCGAGGCGGGGACCGCCACCGGTGCCTTGCGCGGGTTCTTGAACCACGCCTTCTGCCCGAGGTACCAGATCGCGGTCCACTCGCCGCGCCGCTCGGCCACCGCGTAGCTCTGCCCGGCCGAGACCCGCGAGCCCAGGTCGTTCACGTCGATGGTGGAGGGCGAGCCGTCCGGGCGCAGCCCGATGTCCTGGACCAGCGGCGCGTCCTCACGCGGCTCCGTGTACACCCGCACCGCGCTGGAGCCGTGCGGCGCGCACGGCTCGCCCGCCTTCTCGCACCCGGTGAACTCCGGACGGTTCTTCCGGTACTCGGGCGCGATCGTGACCAGCTCGGCGTTCTTCCCCGCCGACGCCTTCAGTGGCGCACCGAGCAGGGCGAAGTAGTGCTGCCAGTCCCAGTACGGGCCCGGGTCGGTGTGCATGCCCGGGATCGTCGCCGGAGTCGTGCCCGGAACCGTGTCGTGGCCGAGGATGTGCTGCCGGTCCAGCGGGATGCCGTACTTCTTCGCCAGGTGGGAGACGAGGCGCGCCGAGGTCCGGTACATCGCCTCCGTGTACCAGGCGTCCGGGTCGGCGAGGAACCCCTCGTGCTCCAGCCCGATCGACTTGGCGTTGGTGTACCAGTTGCCCGCGTGCCAGCCGACATCCTTGGTCCGCAGGTGCTGGGCGATGTGGCCGTCGGTGGAGCGCAGCGAGTAGTGCCAGGACACGTACTCCGGGTCCTGCACCAGTTCCAGCGTGGTGTCCCAGGTCGCCTCCGTGTCGTGGATGACGATCGAGTCGATCCGCGCGCTGCGCGGCCGGTCCGCCTTGTCGTGGTTGCCGTAGTCGCCCTCCCCGAACTCCTCGTACGGAGCGGGCAGCCACTCGCAGGAGACGGTGCGCGGACACTCCACCGAGCCCTTCGCGCCGCTCTCGCGCAGCCCGAGGCCGGCCGTCTGGGAGGCGTCCGCCACCGCTGAGGGCTGCGGCGCCAGGACCACCCGGACGCCGCTGTCGGTGGTCCGTGCCTCACCGGAGCGCAGTACCGAGAAGACCTCGTCGGCGTAGGCGGTGGCGGTCGCCCGGTCCTCCGCGCCGGAGAACGCAGCCACCGCGCCGTACCAGTCGGCCGCGTCGCCGCCGGGGGCCGCTCCGCGCTCCCGCTGCGCCTCGGCCAGCAGCGCGGCACCGCCGCGGATGTTGGCCGCCGGATCGCTGCGCAGCCGCTCGGCCGGCAGCCCGCTCAGCCGCGCCGCCTGACGCAGCGTCGTCAGCCGCTCCGGCAGCTCCTCGCCGGCCGACGGCAGGACCGGCTCCGGGGTGCGGGCCGGCCGGGACTCGTCGCCCCGCGCGTCCTCGCCGTGCTCCCCGTGGTGGCCCGTCGACCGGGCCAGCGCCGTGCGGGCGTCGGTCAGGTGCATCGGCCCGTACCCGCCGGTCACGCTCGGCGCCCCGCCGTGCGTGTCCCACCGCGACTGGAGGTAGGCCACACCCAGCAGGACGCTCTCGGGCACCCGGTACTCCCGGGCCGCCGCCGCGAACGCCCCCTGGAGCCCGGTGTCCGCCTGTGCCGGGGCGGGGCCGGGGGCCGCGCCCAGCAGGGGCAGCACCAGCGCGGCGCTGGCCAGCGCCGTCACCCCCGTCCTGCGGGCTCTGCGCCCGCCCGTGCCGGAGAGAGCAGGGACGTTTCTTCGCACAGGGCCTCCTGGGACGGGGCCGCGCGCCGCCCGGACGCGCGGAACAGCGGGAGCCCGCACCAGGGCGCGTACGTGATCACCGAGGCGGGCGTGGACCAGTGGTACCGGCTTGACGATGATCCGTCAACAGCGCCTGAGGTGCGGAAATTTGGCGACCGGCGCGCCCGCGCCACCACCCTCACGGCCCCTTTCGCGACCCTCGCCATCCGGGCCTGGGGCGCGTCACAGGAGTACACCTCTGCCGTCACCGCCTCAGAGGACGTTGCATTCGGCGTGGTCGGAGGTGTCCGTGTGTGACGATCACGGAGCGTCTGATCCCGGACAGGTCGTGGGAGTTGTTCCTGCGGGTGGTGCCGGTGGCCCCGGGCGGCCCGCAGGGTGGTGGCCGGCGGCGGCACGGGTAGACCTGCCAAGCTCCACGCCGACAAGGGATACGACTACGAACACCTGCGGAGACGGCTCCGCGCCCGCAACATCGTGCCCCGCATCGCCCGCAGAGGCATCGAAACCCTCATCTGCTCCCGCCGAATCACCAGGTGAGGTGAGGTGAGGTGAGGTGACGGTCGGCCGCCCGAGTCAGCGCCATTTTGGCGGTATGTTGGCCAGTTGGCTCAGCAGATCCCAGTCGGCCGGCCTCGACTGCGGCTTGTGCCACTGAGCGCCGTGACCGACCCAGTAGCCGCGGAGTTCGCGGACTTGCGTCACGGTGTCGTCACCGATGCCGGATTCGTTGTAGCAGCACTCGCAGATGACGTACCGAGGGAACCCGTCCTCGTAGAGAGACTCCCCGTCATCCAGGCCGCAGATCCGGCAAGCGGTCTCGACCGTGTTCTCCATCGACACAGACTATCGATCCCACCGAATGCAACGACGTCTTCAGAGCGGACAGCGGTGCGGCCCGCCCCTGGGATGGGGCGGGCCGCACCGCTGTCTTCGGGCCGGGCCTCAGCGCGTGCCCACCGCCGCGCGGACCGCGCGGCGGACCATCGCCCAGTCGTCGTGCAGCCGGCGCAGCAGCAGGCGCTGCTCCTCGCCGGCCGGAGCGGCGCCCGCCCGGGCCGGTCCCGCCGGGGTGTCCCGCATGCTCCGCTGGACCGCCGCCTCGCACGCCCGGATCTCCCGGGTCAGCACCAGCATGAGGTTGACCAGGAAGGCGTCGCGCGCCGCCGGGCCGCTGCTCTGGGCGAGGTGGCTGATCTGCTGACGTGCCATCGGGGCCTCCCCGACCACCGCCCACAGGGTCGCCAGGTCGTACCCGGGCAGGTACCAGCCGGCCTGCTCCCAGTCGACCAGGACGGGACCGGCGGGGGAGAGGAGGACGTTGGAGAGCAGGGCGTCGCCGTGGCAGAACTCGCGGGTGGCGACGCGGCCCCCGGAGCGGGCGATGCCGTGCAGCAGCTTCTGGAGGTCGCCGAGGTCACGGTCGGTGAGCAGCCCCAGGGCGTGGAAGCGGGAGATCCGCTCCGCGTAGTCCAGCGGGGCGCCGAACATGCCCGTCGGGGGACGCCACTGGTTGAGCCGGCGCACCGCGCCGAGCACGGCCCGCAGGTCGGCCGCGGGCGGCGCCTCGACCGGGTGGCGCTGGAGCGCCGCCGCCCGGCCCGCCATCCGCTCGATCACCAGCGTCCCGTTGTCCGGGTCGGCCGCGACCAGCCGCGGGGCCCGCACCGGCGGACGGTGCCGGACGAACGAACGGTACGTCGCTATCTCGTGCCTGATCCGCTCCGCCCGTTCGGCCGACTGGTCCACTAAACACTTGGCGACCGCGGTGGTGCGCCCGCTCGTCCCGACCAGCAGGACGGAACGCGGGCTGCGCCGCAGCACCTGGACCGGGTGGAACTCCGGACAGACGCGGTGCACGGCGGCGACGGCCGCCCGCAACTGCGCTCCCTGCGGACCGGACAGGTCCAGCCTTCCGCTGAGCTGTGGTGTGCCGAGCCCCGCTACGCGTCGGGTCCGACCGGAGGCGAGCGCTGTGGCCGCAGGGCGCGCGGGGTCGAGGTACGGGCCGCTGCCCGGGGGAGTGGCTTCCCTCGCCCGAGGGGGGCGGGTGCCGAGCGGCGGCCGGGACGGGGCGGACACGGAGGACGATGCTGCGTACATGAGCCTGACAGATCCCTTCGTGTGCCTGTGAGTGACGCACCCACCCGGCCCGGCCACCGGGCCGCACCCTGGGGAGTGCGGGGACGGCCACCGGGTCGGGGAGGCGCATATCTACCTGACACCCGCCAGCCGGTGGCACACCATCTGGCGCACCCTGGCGAACCCTGGCGAATAGTCGCTCAGCAACTGACAGGGGGTTACTGTCAACTCAGCCGAGAACCTGGGGGCTTGACGTGAGCGGACAACCCAACACCCGCCTTGCGGACCACTTCGGCCTGACCGGCTGGTCCAAGGGGGAACTCGCCCGGCTCGTGAACCGGCAGGCGGCGGCCATGGGCCACCCCCAGCTGGCGACCGACACCTCGCGGGTCCGGCGCTGGATCGACATGGGAGAGATCCCGCGCGATCCGGTGCCCACGGTGCTGGCGGCGCTGTTCACCGAGCAACTCGGCCGTGTCGTGACCATCGAGGATCTCGGTCTGGTTCGACGCGGGCGCACGGGGAAACGGCGGCCGGGCGGGAGCGGCGAGCGCTCCGACGGCGTGCCATGGGCGCCCGAGCGAACGGCTGCGGTCCTCACCGAATTCACGGGAATGGACCTCATGCTCAACCGACGAGGCTTGATGGGCGCGAGCGCCGCGCTCACCGCGGGCTCCGTGCTCACCACCGCCATGTACGACTGGCTCAAGGCCGACCCCGCACCCCCCGCCACCCTCCCGGGGCCGCGGGGCGGCTACGGGGACCAGGCGGGCTTCGACCGCTACGAGGCGGCCCCGGTCGGCTCGCAGGAGGTCGAGGAGCTGGAACACTCCGTCGACATCTTCCGCGCCTGGGACGCCTCCCGGGGCGGCGGCCTCCAGCGCAAGGCCGTGGTCGGCCAGCTCAACGAGGTGGGGGGCATGCTCTCCTACCGCCACCCCGAGCACCTCCAGCGCCGCCTGTGGGGCGTGGCCGCCAACCTCGCCGTCCTGGCCGGCTGGATGTCCCACGACGTGGGCCTGGAGCCCACCGCGCAGAAGTACTTCGTCATCGCCACCCACGCCGCCCGCGAGGGCGGTGACCGCCCGCGCGCCGGCGAGGCGCTCTCGCGCGCCGCCCGCCAGATGGTCCACCTCGGCCGCCCGGACGAGGCGCTCGACCTGATGAAGCTGGCCAAGACCGGCTCCGGCGAGGAGGCGCTGCCCCGCACCCGCGCCATGTTCCGCACCATCGAGGCGTGGGCGCAGGCGGCGATGGGCCGGGGGCAGGCCATGCGCCGCACCCTCGGCGAGGCCGAGACGCTCTTCGTCTCCGACCGCGGCGACGCCGAACCGCCCAACTGGATGCAGATGTTCGACAAGGCCGACCTGCACGGCATGCAGGCACTCGCCTACCGCACCCTCGCCGAGCACGAGCCGGCGGCGGCGAAGCAGGCCGAGCACCACGCCAAGATCGCCCTGGAGCTCCGCCAGGACCAGCGGGAGCGGTCGAAGATCTTCGACCACCTCTCGCTCGCCTCCGCCTGCTTCATCGCCGACGACCCGGAACAGGCCGACCGGTACGCGCGTCTCGCCCTGGCCTCGATGTCCGACAACTCCTCGCACCGCACCTGGGACCGGCTGCGGGAGATGTACCGGCTCACCGCGCACTACGCGGGCTACCCGAAGATCGAGAGCCTGCGCGAGGAGATCAAGATGGTGATGCCGGGCGAGGGCAAGTCCTCCGGCGGCTGGCGCGCGGCCCCGGCCTGACCGTCCCGCTTCCCGCGCCACCCTGACGACACCCCGTCACTCCGCACGCCCGTGAGGCGTGGTGGACGGACGGTCCTCACCGGTGCCCCGGCTCCCACGGGTGCCCGGACACGCCTGCGGCGTACCGCTGTTCAGCCGTGCCCGGCCTGCCCCGCACCGGAGCCGACCCGGACGGCGATCACCCGTGCCGCTCCGCGCTGCCCGTCCTCGGACGGTCCGGCGGCGCCGGCGAGCGCGTCGGCCGCGAGATCGGCACAGGCGTCGGCGTCGAGGTGCCCGTCCAGGGGGAGAGGGAGCGCAAGCAGCAGGTCGGTGGAGTTGTCGTGGCCGGTTCCGGTGGTGTGCAGGAGGAGCAGGTCGCCGGGGAGCAGGTGTTCCCCGGGGCCGCCGTGGTCCAGCGGAAGGACTACGCCCTCGTGCCGGAGCAGCGGCGCGGGATGGCCGTCGGTGCGGCCCCAGTCCAGGGCGCCGGTCACCGGGTCGTGCACGCAGCACAGCGCGCGGCCGACCGGGTCCGCTCCCGGCAGCAGCGCCGCCGCCAGCTCCAGCGCGTCCTGCGGCGTCTCGCCGCCCGCGACCAGCCCGCGCACCGTGCCCACCAGCAGGTCGCGGCTGAGCCCGGGTGGACGCTCGCCCAGCGCGAGCAGCGTGCGGCCGTCCGGCAGGGTCAGCGTGTCGCACCACGTCCTGTCCGCCGCCGCGTCGGGGCCCGGCGGCAGCTCGCGTACGGCCGTCGTGGTGCGGGCCGCCGGACCGGCCGGCGCGGAGGGCGGGGGAGGGGTGGCGCCGGTGCGGCCGACCGGGGTCCCGGCGGCGGTGACGTCGCGGAGCACCGCGCGCAGGGAGGCGGTGGAGCCGTGCTCGTCGAGGACCGGGGCCCCGTTCATGTGCAGGGTGCGGACGGTGCCGTCGCCCCGGACCACGCGGAAGGCGCCGTCCATCGGCCGGCCGTCGATCAGGCAGTCGGTGACCATCGCGGTCAGCAGCGGCTGGTCCTCGGGGAGCAGGAGGGAGGGGAGTTCGTCCAGCGAGAGGGCGCGGGAGCCCGCCTCGCGGCCGAGCACGCGGTACAGCTCCGGCGACCAGCAGACCTCGTCGGTGAGCAGGTCCCACTCGGCGCTGCCCTCGGTGGCCTCCGGGCCGCCCGGCGCCGCCGGCGGCTCCGCCCCGGGCCAGCCCTCGCTGAGCCGCCCGAGATGCCCGCCCACGTCGTCCAGCTGGCGCAGCGCCAGGTCGTAGAGCGCGCGGCGGCGCGGCGGGTCGGGCTCGCCGCCCTCCGCGCCCTGCCGCACGGCGTCGAGCGCGCCCCGCACCCGCCGCGTCCCGTCGATCAGCGCCCGCACGGAGCCGCGTACCGACGGCTCGGCTGCGGGGGAGACCGGGGAGCGCGAGGACATACGTACTCCGATACGAGGGCGGTACGGCGGTGACTGACGCTGGGCCGGGTACGACTGTCGCACAGCGCCCGGTGGCCTGTGAGGGATTCGGCAATACTCGACGCGATGGTGCTCCTGGCATATGCCGGAAGCCCCTCGCCGTATTGCCGCCACCGCCGCCCGCCCCTAACTTCCTGGTATGGACCTGGAGTTGCGTCACCTGCGGACCGTACGGGCCATCGCCGACGAAGGCAGTCTCACCCGCGCGGCCGCCGCCCTCGGCCTCGCCCAGCCCGCCCTCTCCAGCCAGCTGCGGCGTATCGAGAAGGCCCTCGGCGGCCCCCTCTTCGACCGCGACCACACCGGCGCCCGCCCCACCCTGCTCGGCGAACTCGTCCTGGAACGCGCCCGCGTCGTCCTGCCGGCCATGCGCCAGCTCCAGGAGGACGCCGTCCGCTTCGCCAACTCCTGGAACCGGGTCCGCCGCTTCCGCCTCGGCGCCACCCACGGACCGCTCCTCGGCGCCCTCGTCGACCGCCTCGCCGCCGCCGAGCCCGCCGCCCCCGTCTCCACCCACACCTCCTGGTCGGTCGACGCGATCAGCTCCCTGCTCGCCGCCGGACGCCTCGACCACGCCCTTGTCGGCGTCTGCGGCGAGAGCGCCCCGCCCCGCGAGACGGAACTCGTCTGGCAGACCGTCGGCGTCGACCCGGTCTTCGTCATGCTCCCCGAGGGCCACCCCCTCGCGGGCGAGGACGAGATCCCCCTCGCCCGCCTCTCCCACGAGGCGTGGACCGACGTCCCCGGCGACGGCTGCTTCGCCGACTGCTTCACCGCCGCCTGCGCCCGCGCCGGATTCACCCCGCTCTCCGTCTTCGAGACCGACACCGCCTCCTGCGTCCACCTCGTCCAGGTCGGCCGTGCCGTCGGCCTGTGCCGCGCCACCTTCCCGCCCACCCCCGGCCTCGTCACCCGCCCCCTCGCCGGTGCCCCGCTCAGCTGGCGCCACCTCCTGGGCCACCACCCCGGCTCACCCGCTGCCGGCGCCGCGGCCGCCGTCCTCGGCCACGCCCGCGCCGCCTACCGCGAGGCGGCCGGCCGCAGCGAGAGCTACCGCGCCTGGCTCGCCGCCCACCCCCGCTTCGGCGCACCCCCCTGATCCCCGCCGCCCGTCCCACCGCCGCGTAAGGTCCCCCCAGCACCAGCCGTGTCCGGCCCGCCACCCCGGACACACCGCACGACCGGCCGGGCAGCCGCCCGGCCACGGAAGGGACCCCCATGCCGGACCCCGCCGGCACCGCCCCGCCGCACGCCACCGCCAGCCCCTGGCTGAAGCTGCTCGCCGAAGGCGCCCCGCTCGCCGCCCTGGAGGAGTGCCGCCACCGCCTCGTCGCGGCCCAGGAGCCCGAGACCCACCCGGCCGTCGAGGCCGAGGCGCGGCGCGCCCTGCACGTCCACGCCCTCCTGGAGGCGCGCACCCGGCAGGCCGCCGAGACCGCCGTCCTCAACGACCTGGCCCGCCGCCTCGCCGCCCTGCACGCACCCCAGGACGTCCTCGACGAGGTCGCCGCCCAGGCCCGCCGCCTGCTCGGCACCGACCTCTCGTACATCATGCTCGCCCAGGACGACGCGGCCCTGCGCATCGAAGTCGTCGACGGCTCCATCGGCTCCGCCCTGCGCGGCGTCGAACTCGCCCGCGGCGTCGGCCTCGGCGGCCTCGTCGTCCGTACCGGACAGCCCCACTGGTGCGCCGACTACCTCCACGACGACCACCTCACCCACGCCGCCACCGTCGACGCCGCGGCCGCCGGTGAACAGCTCCGCGGCATCCTCGGCGTCCCGCTGCGCGTCGGCGAGGAGACCATCGGCGTCCTCCTCGTCGCCCAGCGCGTCCCCCGCACCTGGACCGACCACCAGACGACGCTGCTCACCGCGCTCGCCGCACACGCCGCCCTCGCCCTGCACAACGCCGAACTCTTCGACCGCCACCAGCGCACCACCGCCGAACTGCGCCGCCGCGCCGAGGCCGACCGCCGCGCCGTCGCCCTCCATCAGCGGCTCACCCACATCGTCCTCGGCGGCGCCGGCCTCCACGCCGTCACCGACGCGCTCCGCGACGCCCTCGGCGCCGGCATCACCGTCCTCGACGCCCACGACACCGCCCTGCCCACGGGGGCCACCGAGCCCGCCCCGGAGGCCCTCGCCACCGTCCTGACCGCCGACACCGGCCCGCCCGCCTCCTGCTTCACCGGCCCCGCCGACCGCGCCACCCGGCTGCGCGACACCCCCGACGGCCACTGGGCGCTGGCCCCCGTCGTCGTCGCCGACGAGTACGCCGGCTGCGTCGTCGCCCGCCGCCACCAGCCCTTCGACGCCAACACCGTGCGCTCCCTGGAGACCGGCGCCACCGTCATCGGCCTCGTCCTCGCCTCCGAACGCGCCGCCACCGAAGCCGAACGCCGCGTCCGGGGCGAGTACCTCACCGCCCTCCTCGACGGCACCACCGACGACGCCGTCCTGCTGCGCCGCGCCCGCTCCGGCGGCATCGACCCCGCCGCCGTCCGTACCGTCCTGGTCCTCGACGGCCCGCAGGCCGGACCGGCCGCCGCCCGCGCCGCCCGCCACCACCAGGGCTGGTCCGTCGAGTACGGCGGCCTCGGCGTCGCCCTGCTCCCCACCACCCCCGCCGACGCCCGCGACCGCGTCGCCCCCGAACCCGTCACCGCCGTCGCCGCCCCCGCGGACGGCACCATCGCCACCATCCGCGCCGCCCACCGCCGCGCCCGCTCGGGCCTGCGCCTCCTGCACGCCCTCGGCCGCACCGGCGCCGCCGCCGACAGCGACGGACTCGGCATCTACGAGGCACTCTTCAGCAACGCCGGCGACGGCACCCTGGACCGCTTCGTCGCCGCCACCATCGGCCCCCTCGCCGACCACGACCGTGCCCACGGCACCCGGCTCACCGAGACCCTCGACGCCTACCTCACCCACACCTCCCGGCACACCGCCACCGCCGAGGCCCTCCACATCCACCCCAACACCCTCTACCAGCGGCTCGCCCGGATCAGCACCGTCCTCGGCGAGGGGTGGAAGGAGCCCGGCCGCGCCGTCGAGGTCCAGTGGGCCCTGCGTCTGCACCGCCTCAGCCACCGCCTGGCCACCCCCGGCACCGAACCGGACCCCGGCACGGCGCAGGGGGTCCGCGGGGAGGACTGACCGGTCCCCCGCGGACCCCCGTACGCACCGCCTCCGCTCACTTCTGGCGGACGGCCACCACCTTGCCCGGGTTGAAGATGCCCGCCGGGTCGAGCGCGGACTTCACCGCGTGGTGCATGCCCAGCACCGCCTCGCCCAGCTCCTTGTCCATCCCGGCCATCTTCAGCAGCCCCACGCCGTGCTCACCGGTCACGGTGCCGCCCAGCGCGATGGCCTCGTCCAGGATCTCGTCGAAGACCAGCTGCGCCCGGGCCTTCGCCGCCTCGTCCCCGGCCTTGGTGATGATCAGCGGGTGGAGGTTGCCGTCCCCGGCGTGCGCCACGTTGGCCACGTGGATGTCGTGCCGCTGGGAGATCTCCTCGATGCGGCGGAGCATCTCCGGCAGCGCCATCCGGGGCACGCAGACGTCCTCGGTCAGCAGCGGGCCGAGCCGCTCCAGCGCCGGGTAGGCCAGCCGCCGCGCCTGGAACAGCGCGTCCGCCTCCTGCTGGTCGGTGGAGACCACCGCCCAGCCGGCGCCTGCCTTCTCGAAGCACTCCCGCATCCGCTCCGCCTCGGCGTCGCCCTCCGCGCCGGGGGTGTCGATCCGGCCCAGCAGCACCACGTTCGCGTCGGCGGAGAGCCCCATGTTCTTCCACGCGTCGACCGCCGCCAGGCAGTGCCGGTCGACCAGCTCCAGCGCCGAGGGGATGATCCCGGCCGCCGTCACCGCGCTGACCGCCGCACCGGCGTCCACCACCGAGTCGAAGTACCCGGCGACCGTCCGCTCCAGGGGACGCGAGGGCCGCAGCCGCACCGTGATCTCGGTGATGACGCCGAGCGTCCCCTCGGAGCCGACCATCAGCCCGGCCAGGTCGTACCCGGCGACGCCCTTGGCGGTCCTGCGGCCCACCCGGACCAGCTCGCCCCGGCCGTTGACCATCTCCAGCTCCAGGACGTAGTCCCGGGTCACGCCGTACTTCACGCAGCACATGCCGCCGGCGTTGGTGGCGACGTTCCCGCCGATCGTCGACCACGGGGAGCTGGCCGGGTCCGGCGGGTACCACAGGCCCTGCCCGGCGCAGGCCGCCCGCAGGTCGTCGTTGACGACGCCGGGCTGCACCACGGCGTACCGCTCGTCCGTGTCGATGCGCAGCACCTGGTTCATGTCCTCGAAGGAGAGGATCACCGCGCCGTCCACGGCGTTGGCGCCGCCCGACAGGCCGGTGCCCGCGCCCCGGGCGATCACCGGCACCTCGTGTGCGAGGCAGAACCGCACCACGTCGCGGACCTCCTCGGCGGACCGGGGACGCACCACGGCGAGCGGCATGCCGTACGGCGCCCACTCGGCCTCGTCGTGCTGGTAGCGGCCGAGGGCGGCCGGGTCGGTGATGACCTTCGCGGCCGGTATGCGGTCGACTGGTGCGTTCGCCACGCTGTGGCACCTCCCTGAAGAACGGAACCTCCCCATTCTCCGCCCGCCGTCGCCGCACCCGCACGGACGAATCTCACATGATCGCGGCCCGGGGGTGGAGAGATTCCCCACCCCCGGGCCGCACACGCGCCGGGCCGCCGGTCAGCGTCCGGACTGGAGCGCCTTCCAGGTGGCGGCCCCGACGACGCCGTCCGCCTCCAGCGAGCGCGCGCTCTGGTAGGCGCGGACCGCCTCGGCCGTACCGGAACCGAAGCTGCCGTCGACCGCGACGGTCTTGCCCGAGGCCGCCGTCAGCGCCCGCTGGAGCCGGCTCACGGCCTCACCGGAGGAGCCGGAGCGCAGCGTCGGCGTGCTCCCCGCCGACAGCAGCGCCGTCCAGGTGGCCTTGCCCACGATCCCGTCGGCCTCCAGGCCCTTGTCCTGCTGGAAGGCGCGGACCGCCGCCTGGGTCGCCGAGCCGAAGGCCCCGTCGACCGCGCCCGGCGTGTACTCCAGGTCCGTCAGCAGCCGCTGCACCGCCTTGACCTGCGGGCCGCTGGACCCGCTGAGCTGGGTCGCGTAGGAGGCGAAGGTCAGCTCGTCGACCGCCCCGCTCTCCCCGCCGACCAGCTCCATGTAGTGCGCCCAGTCCCAGTTCGGCCCGGGGTCGGTGTGGTCGTTGCCCGGCACCTCGACGTGGCCGACGATGTGCGAGCGGTCCTTCGGGATGCCGTACTGCTCGCAGAGGTACGCGGTGAGCGCCGCCGAGGAGCGGTACATCGCCTCGGTGAACCACGCCGGGTCGTCCACGAACCCCTCGTGCTCGATGCCCAGCGACGAGGCGTTGGCGCTGCGCGCGTGGTACGCGGTGTCCGCGTCCTTGACCATCTGGGTGACCTCGCCGTCCGAGGACCGGATCACGTAGTGCGCGCTGACCTGGGCCGTCGGGTTCTGGAACCAGCTGATCGACCCGGCGTACGAGCCCTGCGTGACGTGCACGACGACCTGGCTGATCGCGGCGGAGCGGCCCGAGGCGAAGTTGCCCGCGGCGGCCGGGACCCAGCGGGCCGAGGGGTAGTCCTGGCTGACGGCGGCGGGGCCGACCTCCGGCGCCTCGGGGATCTCGGGGGCCACGTCGCGGGCGGCCACCTCGACCTGCTCGCCGTCGACCGAGGTGTGCAGGCCGTCGGCGAGGAAGCGATAGACGGTGTCGGCGTAGAGCCGGGCGGTGGCGGCCTCGGCGCCGCTGTACTTCGCGACGGCCCCGTACCAGGCGTCGATGTCGTCCCGCTCGGCCGCGCTCAGCCCGAGGGCGTCGGCGCGGGCCCGCAGCACGGCGGCGCCGCCGAGGAGGTTGGAGTCGGTGTCGCGGCGCAGCTCGGCGGGTGAGCGGCCGGTGAGCCGGGCGGCCTCCTCCAGGGTGCGCTGGTCCGGGTTGCTGACCAGGTGCATGACGCCGAAGCCGTTGGCCTGGCTGGGCTGCCCGTCGTGCCCGTCGAGGCGGCTCTCGCCGTAGCCGACGGCGGCCAGCAGGTCGCGCGGCACGTCGTAGCTCTCGGCGGCGTGGTCGAGGGCGTCGTTGAACGGCCGGCCGTCCCCGGCGGCGAAGGCGGCCGGGGCGACGCCGGTCAGCGCTCCCGAGGCCAGCACGGTGAAGGCGGCGAGCGCCGCCAGGCGGCCGCGCCGGCCGGGAACGCTGCGACGGTGGTGCTGACCTGCGCTCATGTGGGGGGTTCCCTCTCGTCTTCCGGACGACTCTGGTCCGGACGTTGTACCGGCCGCGGTGGGGGCGGCACCGGTGGACACACCGGGCCGCGCGGCGGACGGGGGATGGGCGTACGGCAACTGGGCTCCTCGGTCCAGGGGCGGCGGCGGCCGGACGGGTGGGGCCGCCCGGCGGCTCGCGGAGGCGCCAGCGTAGTGGCGTGATCGCGCCATGACAATCACTGTCCCGATGCCCAAGTCGGCCGTTTTATACGCGCGTTGACTGTGGCGGGGCACTCCGGGGTCGCTACCGCGGCCGGAGCGCGGTGCCGTGTGCGAAGTGTTGACAGCACGTTACGCGCGCTGGAAACTCCGTCGGGAGAGCGCTCTCCCGACAACCCACGGAGGTTGAGATGGAAAAGAGGGCAGCCCCCCACCCCCGCCGCCCCAGGTTCCTGTCGCGCGCCCGGACGGCCACCCCGGAAGGCGCCCAGGGCCGCCGCTCCGGCCGCGCCGGCCCCCTGCTCCTGTCGGCCCTGCTGGTGGCCGCCTCGCTCGGCGCCGCCGGCGCCGCCGCCGCGGTCACCCAGGGCGCCGGCGCCCCGACGGCGGTCACCGCGCAGGCCGGTCACGCGGGCCACGCCGGTCACGTCCAGGGCCAGGCCCGCGCCGGAGGCGACGACCCCGACGGCGACGGCTACATCCCGGCCGTGCCGCCGGTCACCGGAGTGGAACCCTCCGACGCCGAACCGCCGCACCGGTACTTCCACGAGTTCCAGGCCAACTGCTCGGTCACCCACACCGCCCCCGACGACCCGATCGTCTTCCCGGGCCAGCCCGGCAAGTCCCACGACCACACCTTCATGGGCAACGACACCACCGACGCCCACTCCACCACCGCCTCGCTCCAGGCGGGCAACACCGCCTGCAAGGCGCCGGGCGACCGGTCCGCGTACTGGATGCCGACCCTGCTCCAGGCAGGCGAGCCCAAGCTGCCCGTCGGCCCGCAGACCATCTACTACAAGGCCGGCGTCACCGACTACACCAGCGTCCGCCCCTTCCCGACCGGGCTGCGCTACGTCGTCGGCAGCCCGATGCAGAGCCAGGAGGAGTTCCGTGACCACCCCGGCTACGTCGAGGGCTGGGAGTGCGGCGAGAGCTACTTCAACGACAACATCCCCGACCACTGCCCGAGCTACAGCCAGCTCGACATCCGCTTCCAGGCCCCGAGCTGCTGGGACGGGAAGCACCTGGACACCCCCGACCACCAGGCCCACATGGCCTACCCGGTGGTGAAGGCCGGCACCAACAACAACGTCTGCCCCACCAGCCACCCGGTCGCGCTGCCGATGATCGAGTTCAAGATGGCCTTCCCGGTCAACGGCGACCTCACCGACGTCGAACTCGCCAGTGGGGAGGGCTACTCCTTCCACTACGACTTCTTCAACGCCTGGGACGAGCCGACCCTGAAGGCCCTGGTCGACCACTGCGTCGTCGGCGGCCTCCAGTGCGACGCCCGCGGCTACGACGAGACCAAGCCCGACCAGGGCGCCGTCCTCGACGAGAACTACGAACTCCCCGCCTGACCCGACCGTGCCGGGCGCTCCCCGCAGGGAACGCCCGCGCCCACCCGGTGGAGCGCTCTCCCGCAGGGCCGCCGCGCCACCGTCCCCCACCCACGGCGGCGGGCACCGAGCCCGCCGCCCCCACCGGGCACACCCGCACCACGCCCCGTCCCAGGAGGACCCGCATGCCCCCCACCCCCGAGCCGGCCGTGCCACGGCGCCCCCGCCGCGCCGCCTCCCCGCTGCGCCGCCTGGCCGCCCCCGCCGGAGCCGGCCTGCTCGCCGTCGGCCTGCTCACCGTCCCCGCCCAGCAGGCGGCCGCCGCCGACGACGTGGTCGCCGTCACCGGGAGCCAGGGCGACTGGCAGCTGACCGTCAACGGCGCCCCCTACCAGGTCAAGGGCCTCACCTGGGGACCGCCCGCCGCCGAGGCCGCCGAGAAGCTGCCCGACGTCGCCTCGATGGGCGTCAACACCATCCGCACCTGGGGCACCGACGCCAGCAGCAAGCCCCTTCTGGACGCCGCCGCCGACAACGGCCTGCGCGTCATCGCCGGCTTCTGGCTCCAGCCCGGCGGCGGCCCCGGCTCCGGCGGCTGCGTCGACTACCTCACCGACACCGCGTACAAGAACGAGATGCTCACCGAGTTCCCCAAGTGGGTCGACACCTACAAGAGCCACCCCGGTGTGCTGATGTGGAACGTGGGCAACGAGTCCGTCCTCGGCCTCCAGAACTGCTACAGCGGCGACACCCTGGAGAAGCAGCGCGACGCCTACACCAGCTTCGTCAACGACGTCGCCCGGAAGATCCACGAGGTCGACCCGAACCACCCCGTCACCTCCACCGACGCCTGGACCGGCGCCTGGCCCTACTACCAGCGCAACGCTCCCGACCTCGACCTGTACGCCGTCAACGCCTACAAGGACGTCTGCGGCGTCCGCTCCGCCTGGGAGCAGGGCGGCTACGACAAGCCCTACATCGTCACCGAGGCCGGCCCGGCGGGGGAGTGGGAGGTCCCCGACGACGCCAACGGCCGGCCCGAGGAGCCCACCGACCAGGAGAAGGCCGAGGGGTACACCGACGCCTGGAACTGCGTCACCGGCCACGACGGCGTCGCCCTCGGCGCGACCCTCTTCCACTACGGCGAGGAGGACGACTTCGGCGGCGTCTGGTTCAACCTGCTGCCCGGCGGCGAGAAGCGCCTCTCCTACTACGCCGTCAAGCGCGCCTACGGCGGCGACACCTCCGGCGACAACACCCCGCCGGTCGTCTCCGCCCTCGACGTCGACGGCGACGCCACCGCCGTCCCCGGCGGCCGCGAACTGACCGTCGAGGCCCCGGCCACCGACCCCGACGGCGACGCGCTGGAGTACCAGGCGTACGCCAGCAGCATGTACATCGACGAGAACAAGGCCCTGATCCCGCTGGAGACCACCGACCACGGCAACGGCCGGCTCACCGTCACCACCCCCGACCGGCCCGGCGTCTGGAAGCTGTACGTCAAGGTCCGCGACGGCCACGGCAACATCGGCATCGAGACCCGTTCGCTCGGCATCGTCGCCCCGCCCGTCGACGGCACCAACGTCGCCCTCGGCAAGGAGGCCACCGCCTCCTCCTTCCAGGAGTCGTACGGCGACTGCCCGTGCCCCGCCTCCAACGCGGTGGACGGCAACGCCACCAGCCGCTGGGCCAGTGACTGGGCCGACCCCCAGTGGCTCAGCGTCGACCTCGGCGAGCGCACCGCCTTCCACCACGTCCAGCTCCTGTGGGAAGCCTCGTACGCCAAGGCGTACACGATCCAGGTCTCCGACGACGGCGAGAACTGGACCACCGTCCACGAGGTCACCGACGGCAACGGCGGCATCGACGACATCGAGGTCGAGGCCACCGGACGGTACGTGCGGATGCACGGCACCGAACGCGGCACCGGCTGGGGCTACTCGCTCCACGAGTTCGGCGTCTACACCTCCTGACGGCGGATCCACCGACAGCGGCCCGGGCCCCGGAGTCCTGACCCGGGACCCGGGCCGCGCCCCGTTCCTCCTCGCCGCCCGCACCGGCCCTCCCTCTCGTCGGTGCGGGCGGCAGGGGCGTCAGGCAGACTCCCGCACCACCAGCTCCGGATCGAAGACCGCCGAGGTCACCGGGGTCCCCGGGGCCTCGATGCGCTGCCGCAGCAGCCGCGCCATCTCCGCCGCCATGTCCTCCACCGGCTGGCGCACCGTCGTCAGCGGCGGCCGGCACGCCGTCGCCGCCGGACTGTCGTCGAACCCCACCACCGCCACGTCCTCCGGCACCCGCCGCCCCTGCTCCAGCAGGACCCGGCACGCCCCCTCCGCCATCAGGTCGTTGGCGGCGAAGACCGCGTCGAGGTCCGGATGGTCCGCCAGCAGCCGCGCCATCGCCTCCGCCCCGCTCCGCGCCGTGAATCCCCCCTCGGCCACCGGCACGTACGGTTGGCCTCCCCGCGCCATCGCGTCCCGGAACCCGGCCAGCCGCTCCTGCCCCGCCGGTACGTCCAGCGGCCCCGCGATCGTCGCCGGGCGCCGCCTGCCCAGCCCGAGCAGCCGCTCCGCCGCCAGCCGGCCCCCGTCCCGGTGGTCCAGGTCCACGTAGCTCAGCGGCACCGGACGCGCCGGACGGGCGAAGAGCACCGCGGCGAGCCCCGCCTCCGCCAGCATCGGCGGCAGCGGGTCCTCCGCGTGCGTCGACACCACCAGCGCCCCGTCCGCACTGCCCTGCCGCAGATACGCCACCACCTCGGCCCGCGCCGCCGCCGTCTCGGCGAACATCAGCACCGGGTGCATGCCGTGCGGACGCAGATAGCCGATCACCCCGCTCACCACCCGCCCGAAGAACGGGTCCCCGAACGCCCGGGCCGCGAAGGCGTCCTGCTCCTCGGGCGAGTCCCCGCCCGCCCCGGAGACCACCAGGGCGATCGTCTCGGCCCTCCGCGTCACCAGCGACCGGGCCGCACGGTTGGGCCGGTACCCCGTCGCAGTCACCGCCGCGCGGACCGCCTCCTGGATGGCCGGGTCGACGTTCCGCACCCCGTTGACCACGCGCGAGACCGTCGCCCGCGACACCCCGGCGACCCGCGCCACGTCCTCCAGCGTCGGCGCCGACGAGGAGGACACTTGCGCATCTTGGCTCATGAACGCACTGTACAACAGGGGGAGAGCGCTCTCAGGGCAGCTCGTCGGCGCCCTCCCCGGACGGCTCCGGACGTACCGTCAGCGGGTCTCCACCGTCCCCGTCAGCCGGAGGTCCCCCGCCGAACGCCCCGCCCGCACCGTGAACACCCCGGGCTCGCGCCGCCATCCGTGCTCCTCCACCGACCAGTGCTCCACGGCGCGCGTCCCCACCTGCACCACCGCCTCCACCGCCGCACCGGGCTCCGCCTCCACCGCCGCGTACCCGGCCAGCCACCGCACCGGCCGCTCCAGCGCCGACTCCGGCCGCTCCAGATACACCTGCACGACCTCCCGGCCCGGCCGCTCCCCGGTGTTGCGCACCCGCACCCGTACCGTGAACGCGCCGTCGTCCCCGGCCGGGCCGGCCTCCATCGACTCGTACGCCCACCGCGTGTACCCGAGTCCGTGGCCGAACCAGAACGCGGGCTCCGTCCCCGCGCGCAGCCAGGCGCGGTGGCCGAGGTGCAGCCCCTCCTCGTACACCAGGCGGCCGCCCGTCGGCCGGGTCTCGCGCACCGGGGTCCCCTCCAGCGACGCGGGCCAGGTCGTGGGCAGCCGGCCCCCCGGCTCCGCCGCACCGGTCAGTACGTCGGCGAGCCCGGCGCCCGCCTCCTGGCCCCCGAACCAGGTCAGCAGGAGCGCCGGAGCCGCTCCGCGCCAGGGCAGTTCCACCGGGCCGCCCGCGTTGACGCAGACCACCGTGCGTGGCTGGGCGCCCAGCACCGCGCGCACCAGCGCGTCCTGACTGCCCGGCAGCGCCAGCGTGCTGCGGTCCCGGCCCTCCGACTCGCTCTCCTCCGTCGTCCCGGCCACCAGCACCGCCACGTCGGCCGCCGCCGCGGCCCGCGCCGCCGCTGCCACCGCCTCGGCGGGGTCCCCCTCCGGCGGTGCCGCGCACAGCATGACCGCCCGCCCGTCGTCCCCGCCCAGCTCCCGGCGGGCCACCACCTCCACCGGGCGCCCCGCAGCCAGCCGCACCCGACCCGTCCGCAGCGGCGGCTTGACGTGCACCGCCGTCGGGTCGTCCGTGTCACGGGCGAACACCCCCTCCACCACGGCCCGGCCGTCCACCGTCAGCGACATCCGGCCCCACCCTGCGACCCCGAAGGTCCACACCCCCGCCTCCTCCGGCACCAGCCGGGCCGCCACCTCCACCGTGTGGGCCCCCGCGACCAGGCGTGGCTCCAGGATGCGGCCCGAGAGCCGGTGCTCCTCGTACAGCTCGCCACCGGCCGCGTCCAGCATCCGTACCCGCACGCCCGGTTCGTCCGTCCCCGGACGGCGGGCCAGCGGCGGGTCGAGCGGAACCGGCTCCTCCAGCACCCCCGGCCCCGGCACCGCCACGACGCGCACCCCGGGCAGCGCCGCGCGCAGCCCCTCCAGCGGGGACACCACCCGCTCCGGGAAGACCTCCGCGCTGCCGCCGCCCTGCACCCGGGGGCGTACCGCGTGCGGCCCGATCACCGCCACCGTGCGCAGCCGTCCGGGGCGCAGCGGCAGCGTCCCGTCGTTGCGCAGCAGGACCGCCGAGGAGGCCGCCACCCGCCGCGCCACCGCCCGGGCGCCGGGCGGGGGAGGGGGCGGCGCCGACGGCGCGGAGTCCTCCAGCGCCCCGACCCGCGAGGCCAGCCGCAGCAGCCG
Organism: Streptomyces albidoflavus; assembly: GCF_000719955.1. GTDB lineage: Bacteria > Actinomycetota > Actinomycetes > Streptomycetales > Streptomycetaceae > Streptomyces > Streptomyces albidoflavus. The sequence goes on along the minus strand of NZ_JOII01000004.1, from coordinate 110,878 downwards.
CGTCACCTTCTCGTCCACCGCCGACTCCGGCACCAGGCCCTCCCGCACCGCCGCCACCAGCGCCTCCCCCCACGGCCCGTCCGGCCCCGGCATCACCAGGTCCAGTCCGCCCGCCGCCCCTTCCAGCGGCTCCCGCACCGCCCCCCAGTCCGACACCACCACCCCGTCGAAACCCCACTCCGCCTTCAGCGGCTCCCGCAGCAGCCCGTTCGCCGCCATCGCCACCCCGCCGACCCGGTTGTACGCCGACATCACCACCCACACGCCGGCCTCGACGGCCGCCTCGAACGGCGCCAGGTACACCTCCCGCAGCGCCCGCTCGCCGACCCGTACGTCCACCGTCAGCCGCTCGGTCTCCGCGTCGTTGGCCACGAAGTGCTTGGCGGTGGCGGCCACCCCGCCTCCCTGTACGCCCCGGACCAGGGCCGCGCCCACGATCCCGGCCAGCCACGGGTCCTCCGAGAAGCACTCGAAATGCCTGCCGCCCAGCGGCGAGCGGTGCAGGTTCAGCGTCGGCGCCAGCACCACGTCGACCCCCTTGCGCCGCGCCTCGGCCGCCAGCACCGCCCCCACCTCGCCGACCAGCGCCTCGTCCCAGAGCGCCGCCAGCGCCGTCGGCGACGGCAGCAGGAGCGAGGTCAGCCGCTCGTCCCAGGCCGTACCGCGGACCCCGGCCGGACCGTCCGACAGCGTCATCGCCCGGAGCCCGAGCGCCGTCTCCGCGCCGGTCCGCCAGGTGTCGGCGCCGGTCAGCAGCCGGACCTTCCGCTCCAGGCCGAGCTTCTCCACCAGCCGCGCCGCCTCGTGGTCCGTCAGCATCCGCCACCGCCCCCACATCGATGGGAGAGCGCTCTCCCGTGAGGCTCAAGCGTCCAGCGCCCGCCGTCCCCTGTCAACCGGGCCCCGCACGTCAACGCCGCGTGTCCACCCCATGAACTCACTCGCCGCCCACCCGGCACGTGCGCGATCATCGAAGGCGACCGGAGCCTCACTCCGCCTGCGCCCCGCCCCCGTCCGCGCCGCGCCCCGGCGGGGCGGCGGCCCAGCACGTCAGCGGAAGGACAGGACGACACCCCATGCCCACGGCACACCCCGCCACCCCGGAGCGCCCCCACGCCACCCGGGAGCACACCGCATGACCACCACCCCGGCCCCCCACCCCCTGGACAACCCCGGCCACTCCTCCCTCAACGGCCCCCACGCCCACTTCGCCGAACGGCGTGGCCGCGTCGCCCGCTACCCCGTCGACGTCTCCCCGTGGCTGGCCCTCCCCGACGACGCCGGGCCCGAGGACTGGGCCGACCTCGCCGCCCTCGCCGGACCCGGCGGCGAACTCGCCCTCGCCGCCATCGACCCCGCCCTGCCCCCGGGCTGGGAGGCGACCTTCAGCATCCCCGGCGTCCAGATGACCGGCGAGGCCGTCCAGGGCGCCCACGACGAGGAGGCCGTCCGTCTCGGCCCCGCCGACGTCCCCGAGATGCTCGACCTCGTCGCCCGCACCCGCCCCGGTCCTTTCCTGGACCGCACCCACGAACTCGGCACCTATCTCGGCATCCGCCGCGAGGGTGTCCTCGTCGCCATGGCCGGCGAACGCCTCCACCCGCCGGGCTGGACCGAGATCAGCGCCGTCTGCACCGACCCCGCCCACCGCGGCCAGGGCCTCGCCCGCCGCCTCGTCGACGCCGTCGCCGCCGGCATCCGCGACCGGGGTGAGATCCCCTGCCTGCACGGCTCCGCCTCCAACACCGGCGCGATCCGCCTCTACGAGCAGATGGGCTTCGTCCTGCGCCGCACGACCGTCTTCCGGGGCGTCCGCGCCCCCGCGACCGTGCCGGGCGCGACCCGCACGCCGACGACCACCGGCTGACCGGCGCCGGGCCGCCCCGCGCCGCCCCGTTCGCCACCCGCCGTCCGCCGCGGGGGAGGGGCGGCGCCCGTCACGGACACCGGTTCACCCGTCCCACCCGGCCGCCGCCCGCACCGAGGCCACCGAGTCCGCCTGGTCCACCGGCTTGTCCTCCCGGTACCGCACCAGCCGCGCGAACCGCAGCGTCACCCCGGCCGCGTACCGCGAGGAGCGCTGGAGCCCGTCGAACGCCACCTCGACCACCAGCTCCGGCCGGACCTTCACCACGTGCCCGTCGTCGCTCTCCGCCAGCTCGCCCAGCCGCTCCGTCTGCCAGGCCAGCACCTCGTCCGTCATCCCCTTGAACGTCTTGCCGAGCATCACCAGCGAACCGTCCGGCTCCCGCGCCCCCAGATGCAGGTTCGACAGCTTCCCCGCGCGCCGCCCGTGGCCCCACTCCGCGCCCAGCACCACCAGATCCGCCGTCCGCACCGGCTTCACCTTCCGCCAGGCGGCACCCCGCCGCCCCGCCGCGTACACCGAGTCCAGCCCCTTCACCACCACCCCCTCGTGCCCGCGAGCCAGCGCCTCCGCCAGAAACCCCTCCGCCCCCTCCACCGCGCCCCCGGCCTCCGGATCGGCCACCACCGACCGCCGCACCCGCGCCACCTCCGGCACCAGCGCCGCCAGCGACCCAGCCCGCTCGGCATACCCCAGATCGAGCAACTCCCGCCCCTCGACCGCCAGTACGTCGAAGAAGGCCACCGACACCGGCAGCGTCTCGGCCGCCGTCCCCACGTCCAGCCGCGACCCCACCCGGCCCGCCGTCTCCTGGAACGACCGCGGCCGCCCCTCCCCGTCGAGCGCCAGCACCTCCCCGTCCAGGACGAACCTCTCCGCCGGCAGCGTCCGCGCCAGCTCCACCACCTCCGGCAGCCGCACCGTGATGTCGTCCAGCGTCCGCGTGTAGACCGACACCCGCTCCCCGACCCGGTGCACCTGCACCCGGATGCCGTCGAGCTTCTCCTCCACCGCGCACGGTCCCAGCGCCGCCACCGCCTCCGCGACCGACCCGGACGAGGACGCCAGCATCGGCTGCACCGGACGGCCCACCACCAGCCCGAACCCCGACAGGGCCTCCTCGCCGCCCGCCAGCACCGCCGCCGCGACCTCCTCCAGCGACCCGCTCAGCATCACCGCGCGCCGCACCCCGGCCACCGGCACCCCCGACGCCCGCGCCACCGCCTCCACCGCCACCGCGTCCAGCGCCCCCTGTCGTACCTCACCCGTCACCAGCCCGTACAGGAACCGCTGCTCCGCCTCGGTCGCCGCACCCCAGAGCCCCTCCACCAGCCGCCGCCGCCCGGCCTGCGACCCCGCCCCCTTCACCGCCGCCAGCTCGGTGAACGCCGCGTCCACCTGCCCCACCGTCAGCGAGGCCCGCTCCGCCGGAGCCACCGGCTCCCGCAGCACCCGCCACCCCACGCCCAGCCGGCCCTGCGGCAGCCGCCCCGACAGATACGCGATCACCACCGGCAGCTCCGCGGGCTCGGTCCGCGCGAACAGCTCCGCCAGCAGCTCCGTCTTCCGCGACCGCGACGACGTCGCCGCGACCCGCGCCGACACCTCGGCCAGCTCCTCCAGCACCATGCCCCCCATCGTCGGACCACCCCGCCCCGCCCGCACCCGCGTACCCGCCCGCAACTCACCCGAACGGACCCGCCACCGCACCGCGCGGCCGCTCCCCGAGTGGCCCGCCCTCCGCACGCGGGCGAGGCTGATCCTCCGGAACCGCGATGCGGAGGACACCTGATGGCCGAGACCGACGTGCTGCCACCCCTGCGAGACGCGGACGCCGTGGTCTTCGACGTCGACGGGGTGGTGACCGACTCGGCCCGCGTCCACGCCACCGCCTGGAAGGCCGCCTTCGACGCCTACCTCCGCGCCCACCCGCCCGCCGACCCGGACCAGCGCCGCCCCTTCGACGCCGAGACGGACTACCTGCGCTACGTCGACGGCAAGCCCCGCCTCGACGGCGCCGCCTCCTTCCTCGCCTCCCGGGGCCTGGACACCGGCCCCGACGCCGTCGAGGAGGTGGCCGCCGCCAAGGAGAAGGTCTTCGTCGGCCACCTGCGCTCCGGGGACATCGAGCCCTACCCCGGCACCGTCCGGCTGCTGCACGCCCTGCACCGCGACGGCGTCCCCCTCGCGGCAGCCTCCTCGTCCCGGCACGCCACCGAACTCCTCCGGCGGGCCGGCGTCGCCGATCTCTTCGCCGCCATCGTCGACGGCGGCGAATCCCGCCGCCTCGGGCTGCCCGGCAAGCCCGACCCGGCCCTCTTCCTGCACGCCGCCGAACGGCTGGAGCGGCCCCCCGCACGGACCGCCGTCGTCGAGGACGCCCTCGCCGGAGTCGAGGCGGGCCACCGCGGCGGCTTCGCCACCGTCATCGGCGTCGACCGCCTGGACGACGGCACCCACGGCCCCGCCCTGCGCGAACACGGCGCCGACACCGTCGTCCGCGACCTCGCCGAACTCCTGGCCCCCGACGCCCCGCCGCCGCACCCCGCCCACACCGCCGACAGCCCGCGCGAGGAGGCATCATGACGTCCTGGACCTGGGAGTACGACGAGTGGGTCCCCGCCGACGAACAGCTCAGGGAATCCCTCTGCACCCTCGGCAACGGCTACTTCGCCACCCGCGGCGCCTTTCCCGAGTGCGACGCCGACGACATCCACTACCCCGGCACCTACGCCGCCGGCGTCTTCAACCGCCTCACCTCGCACGTCTCAGGCCGCGACGTCGAGAACGAGGACATGGTCAACCTGCCCAACTGGCTCCCGCTCCGCGTGCGCCGCGTCGACGGGGAGAACAGCACCTGGTTCACCCCCGGCACGGCACGCGTCGTCGAGCACAGCCAGACCCTCCGCCTCGACGCCGGCGTCCTGGAACGCCGCACCCGCTACGAGGACCCCGACGGCCGCCTCCTGCTCGTCCGCCAGACCCGCCTGGTCAGCATGGAGAACCCGCACCTCGCCGCCCTGCGCACCGAGCTGACCGCCGAGAACTGGGAGGGTGAGGTCGAGGTCGAGGCGGCCCTCGACGGCACCGTCACCAACTCCGGCGTCGCCCGTTACCGCGACCTCGACGGCCGGCACCTCACCGCCCTGCGCACCGGCGCCGGGAACTCCGGCGACGTCGCCTGGCTGACCTGCTCCACCACCAACTCCGACATCGAGATCGCCCTCGCCGCCCGCTACGCCCTGCCGCCCGGCACGCAGGTCGAGCACGCCGACACCGAGGGCCGCAGCGTCCGCCGCTTCCGCCTGGACCTGCGCTCCGGCCACAGCCAGGTCGTCGACAAGATCGTCGCCCTGTACACCGGCCACGACCGGGCCATCGCCGACCCCCGCGACGCCGCCGTGGAGCACGCCCGCACCGCCCCCGCCTTCGACCAGCTCGTCGCCGACCAGCGTGCCGCCTGGCGCGACCTGTGGCGCCGCGCCGAACTGGACGTGCCCAACAAGGCCGGCCTCATCCTCCGCCTGCACCTCTTCCAGGTCCTGCAGACCCTCTCCCCGCACACCGCCGAACTCGACGCCGGCGTACCCGCCCGGGGCCTGCACGGCGAGGCGTACCGCGGCCACATCTTCTGGGACGAGCTCTTCGTCCTGCGCTACCTCAACCTCCACTTCCCCGAGGTCTCCCGCGCCCTGCTGACCTACCGCCACCGCCGGCTGGAACACGCCGTCGCGGCCGCCGAGGCGATCGGCCTCGCCGGGGCCATGTACCCCTGGCAGAGCGGCAGCGACGGCCGCGAGGAGACCCAGCAGCTCCACCTCAACCCCCGCTCCGGACGCTGGCTGGAGGACCACTCCCACCTCCAGCGCCACGTCGGCTCCGCCATCGCCTACAACGTCATCAAGTACTACGAGGCCTCCGGCGACGCCCACTTCCACCACACCAAGGGCGCCGAGATGCTGCTCCAGATCGCCCGGTTCTGGGTCCGTTCCGCCACCTGGGACCCCGACCTGAGCCGCTACCGCATCCTCGGCGTCATGGGCCCCGACGAGTACCACGAGGCGTACCCCGGAGCTGAACGCCCCGGCCTCGACGACAACGCGTACACCAACATCACCGCCACCTGGGTCATCACCCGCGCCCTGGAACTCCTCCGCAACCTCCCCGCCCCCCGCCGCGCCGAACTGGCCCTGCACACCGGCTTCGACGCCGAGGAGGAGGAGCACTGGGAGGAGGTCTCCCGCAACCTCCACATCCCCTTCCACTCCGGGGTCATCAGCCAGTTCGACGGATACGGCGAGCTCCAGGAGCTCGACTGGGACGGCTACCGCGCCAAGTACGGGGACATCCGCCGCCTCGACCGCATCCTGGAGGCCGAGGGCGACACCGTCGACCGCTACCAGGCGTCGAAACAGGCCGACGTCCTCATGCTCGGCTACCTCTTCTCCCCCTCCGAGCTGGCCGAACTCTTCGCCCGCCTCGGCTACACCTTCGACGACGCCCTCTGGGGCCGCACCGTCGAGTACTACCTGCGCCGCACCAGCCACGGCTCGACCCTCAGCGGCCTGGTCCACGGCTGGGTCCTGGCCCGGGTACGCCGCACCGACGCCTGGACCTTCGTCCTGGAGGCCCTGCGCGGCGACATCGCCGACCTCCAGGGCGGCACCACCGGCGAGGGCATCCACCTCGGCGCCATGGCCGGCACCCTCGACCTGGTCCAGAGCGGCCTCACCGGCCTGGAGACCCGCCCGGGCGGCCTGGCCCTGGACCCCGTCCCCCTCCCCGAGCTGTCCCACTACCGCTTCTCCCTGCGCTACCAGGGCCACTGGGGCGTCCACATCCAGGCCAGCCCAGGAACCCTGGACATCGCGGTCCCCGCCTCCGACCGCTTCCCGATCACCATCACCCTGCCCCAGGACAGCTTCGAACTGGCACCGGGGGAGTCCCGCCGCGTGCTCCTGGACCACTGACGCACGGGCACACCCGGAGGTGGGGAACATGCGCGGTCTGCTGCTCGTCGTCCTGGCACTCGCCGTCGGGGGCTGCGTCTGCGTGGTCTGGGCGGCCCGCGGCGGCCCCCGCTGGGTACGCGTCGTCTCCCGGCTGACCCTGGGCGCGGCCGAACTCGTCCGCCACCTGGACAAGAACCGCAACCGGAACCGGTCCGTCAGCGGCGACGATCAGCCCCGGCGGGCCCCTGCCGAGGTCCGTTCAGTCCCCGTCCGGATGGACCTTCGGGCCGGGAAGTTCCACCCCGGTGCAGTCGCGGCGTTCGGCCTGGTCGGCCGTGAACGCGCCGAGGAGGTGCCGCACCTGGCTCATCGGCAGGGCCGGTCCGTCGTTGTTCCGGGTGTAGCTGGTGGCGAGGAAGCTGGCGGGTTCTCCGGCGCACCGGGCCCTGGCACGCCCGAAGTCCGGGCCGAGCAGGGCGTCGTGGGGGCTGAGGTCCTCGGGGATCTCGACGTTGGCCGACAGCAGCCGCTCGAAGGGCTCCTCCGCCCAGTCGCCGTACCAGCCCGAGAGGTGGAGAGCCGTCTCTCCCGTCCCGGAGTCGACCAGCGCACACCGGGTGATCGAGGCGTCCGGGGCCGTCGGCGCGAGTACCTTCCACGCCTTGCCGGACGGGCTCCTCGGCAGGTTCCGGCCGGCGAGCCAGCCACACATCGTCCCCTTGGCACGGCCAGGGGACAGCTCCCGGGGCGGTTCGACCCGCTCCGGCAGCGGCAGCGGACCGGCGCCGCACCCGGTCTCGGCGTCGGCGGTGTTGGCGATCCGCACGGCGGTACGCAACGACTCCGGCGAGGCGTCGCTCTCGACGCCGTGCGTGTACACCTTGGTGACGAGGCGCTGCTTGCGCCCCTCGGAGTCCCGCCCCAGCTCCGGGCACTCCTGGACGATCACCGGACCGAACTTCCCGTAGAACCCCGGAACCGAGGCGGGGTACACGTCCTGGACATCCCTCGGGACCGTGAACTCCATCCCCAGCGGCCCCAGCGGCGCGCCGGTGTCGATCTCCGCCTCGACGTCGAGGACGAAGTGCCGGCCGTCGCTCTCGTCGACCCCGCACGTCAGCCGGGTCCGCCCCGAGCCGAAGGTGTCCTCGCTCGCCCGGAGCTGCTCGGCCGGCAGGAGTCCGGCGAGTTCCCCGCCGGAGAGGCTGCCCCCGCACAAGGTCGCCGCGTACCACCACGGCTGCCACAGCGGCTTGGCCAGCCACCCGGCGCCCGCGAGCAGCGCGAGCACCACCACCCCGACCGCGAACGCCCGCTTCCCGGGTATCCGCCGCCGTCCCCGTATCTCCGCCTCGACCTGCAGTTTCCCGCTCCCCCCGTGCTGCTTCCCGGCCGGACGGCAGCCTACGGCACGGGCCGTTCGGGCCGAACGGCCGTCAGATCCGGGCGGTGCCGGGCGAGGTGAGAGGCACGCCCTGGACACCTAGGTACGCGACGGAGGCCGGTCGTCCGCCCGGAGTGCCGCGGCGGCGTCGTGGAAGGCCCGGCGCACGCCGGTGACCGACTCGCCGGTCCGTGTCGGGTGGACCCGGTTGGTGAGCAGGACGGCGTAGCGGCCGGTTTCCGGGTCGACCCAGAGACTGGTGCCGGTGAAGCCCGTGTGGCCGTACGACTTCGGGCCGAAGGCCTGTCCGGCGGGGGAGCCGGCCGGGTCGCGGCCCTGCCAGGCCAGTGCGCGCCGTTCGTTCAGGTGGTCCGTGTGGGCGGCCGTCATCAGGGCGAAGGTGTCCGGCCGCAGCAGGCCCCGGCCGCAGGCCGCGAGCGCGGTGCCCAGCCTTTCCATGTCCGTGAGGGTCGAGAACAGCCCCGCGTGTCCGCCCACCCCGCCGAGGACGACCGCGTTCTCGTCGTGGACCTCGCCCACCACGAGCCGCCCCCGCCAGGGGCAGTACTCGGTGGCCACCGCGCGGGCCCGGCGCCCGGCGTCCGGCCGGAAGACCGTGTCCCGCAGGCCGAGCGGGGCGCAGACCAGCTCCTCCACCAGAACGTCGAGCGGCCGGCCGGCCGCCGCCTCGGCGATCAGGCCCAGGATGATGAGCCCCTGCGAGGAGTACTGGACACGGGTGCCGGGCTTCGCGGTCAGGGGCAGCAGGCGTACGGCCTCCAGCAGGGAGGCGCGGGTGGGGTGGTCGCGGTAGAGCGGCACCTGTCCCGGTATGCCCGAGGTGTGCGTGAGAAGCTGGCGCACCGTCAGCTCCGCCTTGTCGCCGCCCCGGTACTCCGCGAGGTGGGCGCCGACGGTGGAGTCGAGGTCCAGCGCGCCCCGTTCGACGAGGGCCATGACCACGAGTCCCGCGACCGGCTTCGTCACCGAGGCGAGGTCCCACACGTCGGTGCCGTCCAGCGGCGGGCCCTCCCAGCTGCGGGTTCCGGTCCAGCCCCGGTCCAGCGGCCCCCGGGCGTCCCCGACGGACCAGGCGGCGCCCGAGAAGACCCGCTGCTCCCGTGCGCCGGCGAGGAGTTCGGCCAGTGCGCTCATGACCGCTTCCCCCGCCCCTCGGCCGGCACCGCGCCGAGCACCGGTGTGCGGGCGCCGAGTTGGGTGGAGACGGTACGCGCGGCGGCCCGCACCATCGGCCCGTACACCTGCGTGCTCTCGGGGTCGAGGGTGAAGGTCAGGCCGGAGATGCCGATCGCGCCCACGACCTCCCCCCGGGCGTCCACAACGGGGGCCGCGACCGACCGTACGTCCGGCTCGTCGTACTCGTCGTCCACGGCGTACCCGCACAGCGCCGCCCGCGCCAGCACGGCTCGCAACGCCGCCGGGTCGGTGGGTGCCTGCGGGGTACGGGCCTCCAGCTCCGGTACGCCGAGGACGGCTTCGGCCTCCTCCGCGGGCAGGGCCGACAGCATGGCGAGCCCCACGCCGCAGGCGTGGAGCGGGGTGCTGTGGCCGGGCCGGGTGCTCACCCGGTACTCCCGGGCCGGCTCCGACTGCTCCAGGTACACGGCGTCGCCGGCGTGCCGCACGGCGTAGAAGGCGACATGGCCGGTGCGGGCGCGGAGGTCGGCGAGGACGGGGCGGATCAGCTCGATGGCGCGGCTGTCGTTCAGGGCCGCCGCGGCCAGACCCAGCAGGCGGGGACCGGGGCGGTAGCTGCCGCCCTCGGCGGGTTCCGCGAAGCCGTACTCGGTCATCGTTCTGAGGTGCCGGTGGACGGTGGGTTTGGTCAGCCCGGTGCGGCGCGCGATGTCCCCCAACCGGTGCGGACCGCCTGGGAGGACGAGGGCTTCCAGCACCTCCATCGCCTTGTCGACAGGGCCTTTCACGAGTTCCTGGTCCACCGACCGGGTGTTGACCGCTTTCACCATGTCGCTTAGCTTAACCCAACCGCATTCCATCTGACGGAACGGAGGTGTTTTTCAATGGAACGATCTCTGCGCGAGAGCCTCACCGGCCACAGCGGCCCCAGCCGCCGTCACGTCCTGCGGACCGGGGGCCTGCTGCTCGGCGCGCTCAGCGCTCCGGCGCTCCTCGGCGCCTGCTCCACGACCACCGGCGCGGACCGGGCCGGCAACGTCCTGCGGGTCTCCCAGCCGGGCGACCCCAAGACGCTGGACCCGCAGAAGCAGGGCGACATGGTCTCGATGAACGTCCTGATCAACATGTTCGACACCCTCACCACCCGCGGCCGGGACAACAAGCTGCACCCCAGGCTCGCCCTCTCCTGGAAGGCGACCGACGCGCGGACGTGGCGGTTCACGCTCCGCCCGGGGGTGACCTTCCACAACGGGGAGACGTGTGACGCGCGGGCCGTCGCCTTCAGCATCGAGCGCCTGCTCGACCCGGCCACCAAGTCGCCCATCGTCGAACTGCGCTTCGTCGAGGGCGTCACGGTCGTCGACCGGCTCACCGTGGACCTGCACACCACCGTGCACGACCCCATCCTGCCCGCCAAACTCTCCCTATTCGGCGGCGTGGTGGTGCCACCGCGCCACCTCGCCGAGGTGGGCGACGCCCAGTTCGCCGCGGACCCGGTGGGCACCGGCCCCTTCACCTTCGCCGGCTGGCAGCGCGACCACGAACTGCGCCTGCGCGCCTACGACGACCACTGGAACGGACGCCCGGCCGTCGACGGGGTGGTCTTCAGCCCCGCGCCCAACCCCTCGTCCTCCCTGGCCGCTCTCCAGAGCGGAGGCGTCGACCTCGTCGCCGGGCTCACGCCGGACGCCGCCCAGCAACTCGACGGCTACGGCGGCGTCTCACTCGACGGTCACACCGGCATCCGCACCGCCTACCTCTCCCTGAACACCCTGGAACGCGGACCGCTCCAGGACAGTCGCGTACGCCGGGCGCTCAACCACGCGGTCGACGTCCCTCTGCTGATCAAGGCCGTCCTCGGCGGCAAGGCCACCGAGACCCCCGCCCTCGTCCCGCGCGGCGCCTTCGGATTCGACCCCACCGTCAAGCCCTTCACCCGCTCGGTCAGCACGGCGCGCGAGCTGCTCGCCGAAGCCGGCTTCCCCCAGGGCTTCTCGACCACACTCACCGCCTCCAACGTCGACGCCAACGTCGCGGAGGCCCTGTCGGGACTGCTCGCCAGGGCAGGGGTGGACGCCCGCGTCAACCTGATCGACCCCGGCACCTACTCCGCCCGGCTCACCTCCGACAACCGGGGCGCCCTCGGCCCCGTCTACCTCGCCGCCAGCACCGTCTGGACGATGGACGGAGCCAGCATGGTCCAGTCCAACGTGCGCAGCGACCGCCGCCAGAGCCGCTGGCACTCCAAGGAGGCCGACCGGCTCGTCGACATCGAGGAACTGTCCGAGGACCCGGCCGAGCGCGAGCGGGCCTTCTCCGACCTCCAACGCCTGATGCGCGAGGAGGCCCCGTTCGTCTTCCTCTACCAGATCGACAACATCTTCGCCCGCAACGAGCGGCCCCGCTGGACCCCCGGATCGGCGGGCGTCCTCGCCATGGAGAGCGCGGAGGTGTCCCGATGAGCGCCACCACCCTCGACACACCACCCACCCCGACGCAGACACCCGCGCGCCGAGCCGACCGGGCGGGGGCGCTGCGCGGAGTCGCCCGGCGCCTCGCCACCGCCCTGTTCGTCCTCCTCTGCACGGCGACCGTCGCCTTCTTCCTCGTACGCCTCTCCGGCGACCCCGTGAAGATCCTGCTGCCGCCGGACGCCACCGCCGAACAGGAGCAGGTGCTGCGCCACTCGCTCGGCCTGGACCAGCCCCTCTTCGCCCAGTACCTCGACTACCTCCGGGGACTGATCCGGTTCGACTTCGGTGACTCCCTCGTCTACGGACAGCCCGTCGGCGAGATCCTCGCCGACCGGCTCCCGGCCACCGTCGAACTGGCCGCCGCCGCCCTCGCCGTGACCCTCGTGGTGGCGATCCCGGCCGGCATCCTCGCCGCCATGCGCCGCGGCCGGGGCACCGACCACACCGTGATGACCGGCGTCCTGCTCGGCCAGTCCGCCCCGCCCTTCTGGGTCGGCATCCTGCTCATCCTGGTCTTCGCCGTCTGGCTCAGGATCCTGCCCGCCTCCGGGTACGGCACCCTCGCCAACCTGATCCTGCCCGCCGTCACCCTCGCCGTGTACTCCGTCGCCGTCGTCGCCCGCCTGCTGCGCTCCTCGCTGATCGACGTCCTCTCCTCCGACCACATCCGCAGCGCCCGCGCCAAGGGCTTCGGGCCGTTCCAGCTGGTGCTCCGGCACGGGCTGCGCAACGCGTCCCTGCCGGTGGTGACCGTCATCGGCCTCGAAGTGGGCAACCTGCTCGGCGGCGCGATCCTCACCGAACGCGTCTTCTCCTGGCCGGGCGTCGGACAGCTCACCATCGAGGCGATCTCCAACCGCGACTTCCCCCTCGTCCAGGCCACCGTCCTCTTCTTCGCCGCCACTTTCGTCGTGGTGAACCTGCTCGTCGACCTCTCCTACAGCTTCCTCGACCCGAGGGTGAGGACGTCACGATGACCGTCATACCCCCCGCCGCGGCCGACCGGGCCCCGGCGAAGAAACCCCCCGGCGGCCCGCGCTCCGTCGTCCTGCGCGCCCTGCTGCGCAACAAGCTCGCCGTACTGGCCCTGGCCGTCCTCGCCCTGCTGCTCGTCGCCGCCCTGTTCGCCCCGCTGATCGCCCCCTACGACCCCAACACGCAGGACCTGCTGATCCGGCTGCGGCCCCCGGCCTGGCAGGACGGCGGCACCGGCGCCCACCTGCTCGGCACCGACCAGCTCGGCCGCGACATGCTCTCGCGCGTCATCCACGGCGCCCGCGTCTCCCTGCTCGTCGGCGCCGGAGCCGCGCTGCTGGCCGGCGTGATCGGCACCGCCGTGGGCCTGGCCGCCGGCTACTTCGGCGGCTGGGCCGACCGCACCCTCATGCGCCTGGCGGACGTCCAGCTCGCCTTCCCCTCGCTGCTGCTGGCCCTGGCCGTCGTGGGCTTCCTCGGCTCCGGCCTGTGGCTGGTGGTCCTGGTGCTCGGCTTCACCGGCTGGGTCTCCTACGCCCGGGTCGTGCGCTCCGAGGTGATGTCGCTGCGCACCCGGGACTTCATCACCGAGGCTCGCGCGATCGGCGTCACCGACGTCACCATCATGCGCCGCCACCTGCTGCCCAACGTCATGGCGCCGCTGGCCACCATCGGCACCTTGCACGTCGCCGCCGCCATCGTCGCCGAGGCCTCCCTGAGCTACCTCGGCCTCGGTGTCCCCAAGGAGACGGTCACCTGGGGCGCCATGCTCGCCGACGGCCAGCTCTACCTGGGCACCTCCTGGTGGGTCGCCGTCTTCCCCGGCATCGCGCTGATGCTCACCTCCCTCGCCATCAACATCACCGGCGACGCCCTGCGGGACGTCGCGGACCCGAAGGCCTACCGCCGATGACCACCGAACGAGCGACCACCGACCCGCACCCCGCCGACGCGCGGCCGCTGCTGGAGATCGACCGCCTCAGCGTCGACTTCCGCCTGGAGAGCTCCGTCGTCCACGCCGTCCAGGACGTCTCCCTGCACGTGCACGCCGGCGAGACCCTCGCCGTCGTGGGGGAGTCCGGCAGCGGCAAGAGCGCCACCGCCCTCTCCGTGCTGCGCCTCAACCCGAGCCCGCCCTGCGTCTACACCGGCGGCCAGATCCGCTTCGACGGCCGCGACCTGCTGACACTCTCCGAGAAGGAGCTGGGCCGGGTACGCGGCCGGGACATCGCCATGGTCTTCCAGGACCCGATGACCTGCCTGGACCCGCTCCAGCGCGTCGGCACCCAGGTGGCCGAGGTGCTCCGCCTCCACACCGGCCAGTCCCGCGCCGAGGCCAGAAAGGCCGCCCTGGCCGCCCTGGACGAGGTCGGCATCCCCGACCCGGAGGTGCGCTACCGCCAGTACCCGCACGAACTCTCCGGCGGCCTGCGCCAGCGCGTGATGATCGCGACCGCGCTGGTGACCCGCCCCCGCGTGGTGATCGCCGACGAACCGACCACCGCCCTCGACGTCACCGTGCAGCGCCAGATCCTGGACCTCCTCGTCAGCCTCCAGGACAAGCACGACATGGCCGTCGTCCTGATCACCCACGACCTCGCCGTGGTCGCCGAGACCGCCGACCGGGTCGCGGTCATGAACAAGGGCCGGGTCGTCGAGACCGGCGACGTCCTCGACGTCTTCGACCGTCCCGCCGACGCCTACACCCGCAGGCTCCTGGCAGCCACCCCGCGACTGGAGGCGGCATGACCACCGCGACAACCGCACCCGAGACCGGGCAGCCCCTTCTCGAACTGGACGGACTGCGCAAGGAGTTCGGCACCCGGCACACCAACGTCGCCGTCGCCGGAGTCTCGCTCCGGGTACACGAGGGCGAGACTCTGGCGCTGGTCGGAGAGTCGGGCTGCGGCAAGACCACCCTCACCCGCATGCTGCTCGGACTCCTCGACCCCACCGCCGGCAGCGTCCGCTTCGACGGACAGGACCTCGCCACCCTCACCGCGTCCCAACTACGTGCCGTACGCCGGCAGATGCAGGTCGTCCTCCAGGACCCCTACTCCAGCATGAACCCCCGCATGCGCATCACCGACATCGTCGCCGAGCCCCTCGTCACCCACGAGCCCGAGGCCCGCGGCCGGCGCGCCCGCGCCCGCAACCGGGAACGGGTGGGCGAACTCCTCGAAGCCGTCGGCCTGGACGCCGCCATCCAGGACCGCTACCCGCACGAGTTCTCGGGCGGCCAGCGCCAGCGCGTCTCCATCGCCCGCGCCCTCGCGCTCCGCCCCCGCCTGCTCGTGCTCGACGAGCCCACCAGCGCCCTCGACGTCTCCGTCCAGGCGACCGTCCTCGACCTGCTGGCCGACCTCCAGCGACAGCTCGGCCTGACCTACGTGTTCGTCTCGCACAACCTCGCCGTGGTGGCGCAGGTCGCGGACCGGGTCGCGGTCATGAGCCGGGGAAGCCTGGTCGAGGTGGGGGAGGCTACGACCGTACTGCGCACGCCGCAGCACCCCTACACGCGCCGGCTGCTGGACGCCGTACCGGTGCTCGACCCGCGCGAGGGCCGCCGGGCCGCACGGCGCGCCGCCGCCCAGACCGGCGAGGCCGGCCGATGACCCGCGGCCCGCTACAGACGGGACAGCACGAGCCCTGCCCCGCCGAGCAGCGCCACGTCGTCGACGGCGGCCGTACCGACCAGGACCCGCGGCTGCTCGGCGCCGGCGAAGGCGACCGCCTCGCGCAGCCGCTCCTCCACCAGGGTGCGGAAACGCTCACCGCCCTCCCGCGCCTCACCGTGCAGGATGAACAGGCCCGGCGCGAAGAGCTGCTGCACGTTCACCAGCCCCAGGGCGAGATTGTGCGCGTACTCCTCCACCACCTGCCCGGCAAGGGCGTCCTCGCTCCGCACCAGCTCCTCCAGAGACGCCTGCGCGAGCCCCGCGGCACGCGTCCGCGAGCGCAGCCAGCCGGTCGTGGCAAGCGTCTTCCAGCAGCCCCGGCTCCCGCACGTACAGCGCTCACCGCTGGCCGACACGGTCATGTGCGCGCCGCTGCGCCCGCCGGGCGGCGCCATCACCTCGCCGTCGTAGAGGACGCCCACGCCCAGCACCTCGCCGGTCGAGACCGAGGCGAAGGTACGCCGGCCCCGGCCCGCGCCGAACCAGCGGTCGCCGAGCACCTGCAGCCTCGCCCGCTGCTCCACCCGCACCACGGTCCCGGTGAGCGCGCCGAGCCGCTCCGCGACCGGATAGCCGTGCAGCGCCGGCACGTCGTTGACCTCCAGGATCAGCCCGGCCAGGGGGTCCACGAGCCCCGCGGCGGCCACCCCGACGCCCTGGAGGTCGTGGGCGGCGAGGAGCTCGGCGGCGGCGGCCAGCGCCCGGCCGATGTCCTCGCCCGTCGCCCCGGCCGCGTCGAACGCCACCTCGGTGCGGTCCAGCACCTGCCCCGTCATGGAGACCACGGCGGCCCTGACCAGCCCGGGAACCAGCTCGACGGCGCCCAGCCGCCGTGGCGCCGGGGGAGTGGAGGGTTGCGGCGCGGCCTCGGGGACCAGTCGCAACAGAGAACTTTTGTGGACCATGAGCCGACTCTGCCACGGCCCTGTTTCGGAGAGGTAGCACCGTGAGCCAATCGAGACTGACCGAACTCACCTGGCGCGAGGTACGCCGCGCCGGAGAGAACGGCATCGCCCTGCTGCCCATCGGTTCGCAGGAGCAGCACGCCGCGCACCTGCCGATGGGTACCGACACCCTGCTGGTCGAGGCGGTCGTGGACCGGGCCCTGGCCCTCCTCGACCGCGAAACCCCGGCGCCCGAGGTGGTACGGCTGCCCGCGCTGCCCTTCGGGCACAGCCCGCACCACCTCTTCGCCGCCGCCGTCTCGCTCTCCGCGCAGACCCTCGGCGCGGTGCTGGACGACGTCCTCGACTCCCTCGTGACCAGCGGCTACCACCGGATCATGGTGGTCAACGGCCACGGCGGCAACGACGAGATCATGCGGCTCGCCGTGAAGCGCCTCGCACTACGCGCCGAGGTGTCCGCCGCCGCCTGCTCGTACTGGACCGTCACCGACGGCGACCCCGGGACCGGACGGGAGGCGGAGGTCACCCCCGGCCACGCCGGCTGGTTCGAGACCTCCCTCATGCTGGCCGCCCACCCCGGCCTGGTGCGCACACCCGTGCCCGCCCGGACCCCGGTGGAGCCCCCGCCCCTCTTCGACCACCCGCCGCACCCCGGCCTGACCGTCGAGCGCCACGGCGAGTGGGAG
This sequence comes from Streptomyces albidoflavus, assembly GCF_000719955.1. GTDB lineage: Bacteria > Actinomycetota > Actinomycetes > Streptomycetales > Streptomycetaceae > Streptomyces > Streptomyces albidoflavus. Next base: position 93,799 of record NZ_JOII01000004.1, on the reverse strand, counting down.
CGGGTCGACGGCTCCACCGACGACGCCTCCGGCGCCGACCCCGACCGGGGCAGCCGGCTCCTGGACGGCCGGGCCCGGGGGCTGGCCCGCGCGATCCACGCCTTCGACCAGGCCACCAGGTCATCCCCACGAACCGAGGAGAAGATATGAAGATCACCGACGTCGACGTGTGGGTCGTCAACCTGCCACTCGTCAACCCCTTCACCAGTTCCTTCGAGACCAAGACCGGCGAGACCCGCACCGTGGTGCGCATCCGCACCGACGCCGGCACGGAGGGCTGGGGCGAGACGATGTGGGGCGCCCCGGTCGCCGCGATCGTCCGGCAGATGATCCCGGACCTGATCGGGACCAGCCCCTTCGCCCGCGAGAGCTTCTTCCGCAAGCAGCACATGGTCCCCTTCTTCTACGGCTACCTGGGCTACGCGGCGACAGCCGCCGTCGACGTCGCCTGCTGGGACGCGATGGGCAAGGCCACCGGCCAGTCCGTCACCGACCTGCTCGGCGGCGCCGTACGGGACGAGGTCCCCCTCACCGCGCTGATCACCCGCGCCGACGCCCCCGGCGCGACCTCCGCCGGCCTGCCCGCCGCCATGGCCGAGCACGCGGTACGCGTCGTCACCGAGGGCGGATTCACCGCCGTCAAGCTCAAGGGCACCCGCGACTGGGAGGGCGACGTCGCCATCCTGCGAGCCGTCCGCGCCGCCCTGCCCGAGGTCAACCTGCGCGTCGACCCGAACGCCGCCTGGTCCGTCCCCGACTCGGTCCGCGCCGGCATCGCCCTGGAGGAACTGGACCTCGAGTACCTGGAGGACCCGTGCACCGGCATCGAGGGCATGAGCCAGGTGAAGGCCAAGGTCCGCATCCCGCTCTGCACCAACATGTGCGTCGTCCGCTTCGAGGAGTTCGCCCCGGCGGTGCGGCTGAACGCGGTGGACGTCATCCACGGTGACGTCTACAAGTGGGGCGGCATAGCCGCGACCAAGGCGCTCGCCGCGCACTGCGAGACCTTCGGCCTCGGCATGAACCTGCACAGCGGCGGCGAACTCGGCATCGCCACCGCCGCCCACCTGGCGGTGGTGGCCAGCACCCCGGTCCTCTCCCGGGCCATCGACAGCATGTACTACCTGCACGCCGACGACATCATCGAGCCGCTGCACCTGGAGAACGGCCGGCTGCGCGTGCCCTCGGGACCGGGGCTCGGCGTGCGCGTCGACGAGGACAAGCTCCGCCACTACGCCGGAGTCAACGAGCGCGAGGGGGACCTGACCGGATGAGCGAGCACCACGGCATACAGGCCGTCCGTACCGGCGGAGCGCCCCGCCCCGCGGGCGCCTACTCGCAGGGGGTGGTGGCGGGCGGCTTCCTGTTCACCGCCGGTTTCGGACCCCAGGACCCCGGCACCGGCGAGATTCCGGAAGGCGTCGCGGACCAGACCCGGCAGGTGCTGCGCAACGTCGGCGCGGTCCTCGCCGAACACGGGCTCTCCCTCCGGGACGCCGTCAAGGTCACGGCGCACCTCCAGCACCTCAAGCGGGACTTCGCCGCCTACGACGCCGCCTACCAGGAGTTCTTCGAGGAACCCTGCCCCGTGCGGACCACCGTCGGCTCCGACCTGATGGACATCCTCGTGGAGATCGACGTGGTGGCGCTCCTGCCCGGCACGCGCACTCCCGGGTGACCTCCCCGTGCCCGCCCGGCCCCCGGGGCCCGGCGGGCACGCGCGGCGAACGGGTCCGGGCTCCCGCTCTCAGCGGCCGCCCAGCGCCCGCCGCAACACCGCCACCTGCTCGGCCGCCGCCCGGCGGGAGAGCGCGACCCGGGGGAGGGCCCCGTCGAAGCCGTGGAAGGCGCCGGGCCACAGGCGGAACTCGGCCGGTACGCCCGCCTCGGCCAGCCGCAGCGCGTACCGCGCGCACTCGTCGCGGAAGACCTCCAGCTCACCGACGTCCACGTAAGCGGCGGGGAGCCCGGACAGGTCGGCCGCGCGGGCCGGCGCGGCGTACGGCGGGACCGCCTCGGTACCGGCGAGCGGGCCCAGCAACGCGGACCAGCCGAAGAGGTTGTCGGCGCGCGGCCAGGCGACCGCCCGGCTGAACTCCCTGCTGGAGGGCGTGGTGTTCCGGTCGTCCAGCATCGGGCAGAGCAGGAGCTGGAAGGCGAGCGCGGGGCCGCCGCGGTCCCGGGCGAGCAGGGCGGTGGCGGCGGCGAGGCCACCGCCCGCGCTGATCCCGCCCACCGCGAGGCGGTGCGGGTCGATGCCGAGTGCCCGCGCCCGCCCCGCCGTCCACCGCAGCGCGCGGTAGCAGTCCTCGACGGGCACGGGGTGGGGGTGCTCGGGCGCCAGCCGGTACTCCACGGACACCACCACGCACCCCACCTCCCGCGCGTAGGCGGAGACCCGGGCGTCGTCCGCCTCCGGTGTGCCGAGCACCATGCCCCCGCCGTGGAACCAGACCAGGCACGGCGCGGGCACCGGAGCGTTGGCCTCCGGCCGGTAGATCCGCACCCGCAGCGCCTCGGGCCCCGGCAGCCGGTGGTCGCGGACGCGGACGCCCTCGACGGGGCGCGTGGCGTCGGACTCCGCGCGGGCGGCGCGCAGTTCGGCCAGACTCGCACGGCTCAGCCGGTCGAGGAGGGTGGGCCGGGGCGGGCCGGCGGCAAGGGCCGCCGAGATCTCCGGGTCGAGGCGGGGGTCCAGGGACATGGGCGTGGCCTTTCTCGAACGGAGCGGTGGCCTGGGCACGCCGGCGGCGGACCGGCGTGCCCCGGCCGGTGCCGTCAGCCGCGGGCGACCGCGAGGGAGCCGGCGAGCCGTTCCCCCGCCTCGTAGACCATGTACGGCACACCCCGGTCGGTGCCGAAACTGGGGGAGGCGGCGCGGCCGTTCTCCGGGGCGGCGCTGCCGGAGTCGTAGAAGACGCCGAGGTGGGCGCGGCGGGAGAAGTCGTTGCCGACCTCGCTGATCAGCATGTTCCCGCCGTTCTCCTTACCGGTGTGGTAGACGACGTAGGCGCTGCCTCCCCGGGTCAGCAGGTGGGGGCCGCTGAGGTTGTTCACGCCCACGTCCGAGTGACGGATCAGCGGCTGCTGGGCGAAGCTCCAGACGCGGCCGTCGGCGGACCAGCCCCAGCCGATGTCCCGGTGGTTCGACTGGTTGTTGATCATGAACAGCATCACGTACCGGGCGCCGCGTGCGGGCAGGTCGTGGCGGAAGACGCGGGCGTAGGAGGTCTCGTTGGTGCCCGCGGGAAGCATGTCCTTGGTGAGGACGGTGCGGTCGTAGGTGAAGGTGATGCCGTCCTTGGAGCGGGCGAGGCGGGTCGTGTGGTTCTCGCCGTGGAAGTACAGCCACAGCTCGCGCACGTCCTCGTTCCACAGGACGTGCGGCGAGGAGACGTGGCTGACCTTGTAGTGGGGCTGCCAGTCGTTGGTGACCAGCGGGTTGGCGTGGTACTCCGTGAACGGCCCCTCCAGAGAGTCGCCGTAGGCCAGGCAGATGCCGCCGGGCGCGTCGTGCGGCGCGTAGTAGAGGTAGTAGCGCCCCAGCGGGGAGGAGAGCCGGTCGTAGACGCCCCGGATGCACGGGAAGATGATCTCGCCGGTGGGGTTGTACTTCAGCTGCGAGGGCGTGAGGAGCGGCTTGAGGTGGCGGTAGTCCGGGAAGCCGCCGGGGGCCGCGGCGGCGCTGCCCGCCCACGCGCCGCTCATGCCGAGCCCGGCGGCGGCCGCCGTCCCGGCCACCGCGCCGCGCAGGAAGATGCGGCGGCCGGGCAGGGCCGGGCCGTCCCCGGTGTTCTGGTGCTGTGTCATGTCCTTCTCCGTCCCGAAGAGGTCGACGTTCACAGGTAGGTGGCGGCGGTGACGCAGAGACCGCCGAGGGCCACGGCCCACACGTAGGGCAGGGTCCGCAGCATCACCTGCTGCGGGGTGGTCCCGGCGTACTGCGCGCTCCACACGGTCTGGGTGCTGGTGGGGTCGGCGACGCCGAACACCTGGTTGTAGGAGGTGGCGAGGCCGAGCACGGCCACGGCCGGGTAGATGCCGGCGGCGATGAGGACGCCGGCGATGCCCGCGCCGAGGCCGTAGACGTTCAGCGGCCCCCGGTAGAGGCAGAGCGGTACGAGCAGGGTGAAGACCAGCACGAACAGCACCGGGTTCTGCGGGCTGACGGCCTTGACCAGCGGCTCCAGCGACTCGACCGCGCCGGGCAGCTTCACCGCGGCGAGCAGGATGCCGATGGCGACGAACAGGACGATCGGCGCGGCCGCGACCTCGAAGGAGCCGTACAGCGTGCGCAGCAGCCGCTTGTTCATGTCGCGCGGCTTGGTCGTCGTGACCAGGGCGAACAGCACACCCGCCAGCATCGAGGGGAGGATCGCCACCTCCAGGCCCAGGGCGAGGACCAGCGGCACGACCGGGGTCAGGAGCGCGTACCAGGGCGCGTCGCCGAGCTGCTCACGGCGCGAGGCGGGCTTCGCGGAGGCCGACTTGAGGGACCAGGCGTGCTCCACGCCCCGCCTGCGGGTCTCCACGAGCACGAAGAGGACGGCGGCGGCCAGCGCGAACGGGAAGAGCTTCAGCATGAACCCGCGCACCGTCGGCACCGGCAGTTCGAGCGCGGTGGAGAAGAACTGCCAGATCGGCAGCTCGAACGGCATGCCGGCGGCGATGCCCATCAGGATCGTCCCGGCGGCGGTCACCTTGGGGATGCCGACGGCGATCATGGCGGGGATGCCGATGATGCCGGCGAGCATCGCGGCGGGCGCGGACCCGGTGACCGTACCGACGAGGGTGGAGACCGCGAGGACGCCGAGGGCGACCACGACCGGGCGGTCACCGCCGAACTCCACGATCTTGCGCACCAGCGTCCCCGCGATGCCGGTCTCGTCCAGGAGCCGGCCCAGCCAGGAGCCGAGCAGGATCGCGATCATCGTGGCCGCGAGGGCCGGCGCGCCCTCCTGGAGCACCGTGTCCAGAACGCTGTTCTCACCGGTCAGCGGTGCGCCGGCGACGAAGGCGATGACGACGCCGAGGAGGACGAGCGCGAAGGCGGTGGGCAGTTTACGGGTGAGCATCGCGGCGACACCGGCCGCCATGACGAGAAGGATGACGACGCCCATGGCGTTACTTCTTTCTTCCGTGCGGGGAACCCTGCGGGCGGCCGGGGGGCGGTTCGACGGCGAGAGCCAGGGCCGCCGTCAGCAGCAGAGGGCTGCGGCCCAGTCCGCAGACGGCGCGGGCGTGGCTGTGGGCGGCGATCTCGTCGGCGCCGGCGACGTGGCCGTGGACGGTGTGGCGCCCGGCGCGCAGCACCACGTGGCCCAGAGCCCGCTTGAGCGACTTCTTCGCCGGGCCGTGGTGCAGCTGTTGGTGCACCGCCTCGTGCGCGACGGCCGCCGCCCGCACCGACCCGGCCGGGTACCAGTGCCGCCACCCGAGCCGGTCGACCAGCTCCTCGGCGAGGGCCAGCGTGTCGGTGAACAGCTCCACGGTGGGCACCGGCCGCGAGGAGTAACGGGCCAGCAGCCCGCGCGCCAGCCCGTCCTCGCTCTCCACGATCCGTGCCGACGCCTTGACCGGCGGCAGGGCCGCGCCGAACGCGTCGGCCGTACGGGCCCAGTGACGCAGCAGCTCCGCATCGCGTCCCGCGTGCGTCGGCGTGTTCACGAGCAGCCGGACGCCGAACTCGACGTCGTCCAGCTCCGCCAGCTCCCCGGCGGCCGCCAGGCCCGGCCGGTCCGGAAGGACGGCGCTCATGCGCGCACCTCCACCACGGCGACGACCGGCTCGTCCGCGGCCCGCGCCCGCAACTCGCTGCGGGCGAGCGCCAGCAGCGGGTCCGGGTCGAGCACACCGGACAGGTCGGCGATGCGCGAGCCGAGCAGCAGCCGCAGCGCGGGCGCGCGGATCCCGCCGTCCCCGTACGACGTGGCCTCCTTCACCAGCCGCGCCAGCGTCTCCGGGGCCTGGCCCACGGTGGTCTCCGCGACCCGGGCGTCCGGCGCGTGCAGCCGGACCACGCCGTCGGCGTCCACCACCCGCACCGGGTGCCGGTCCGCGCGGAAACGACGGTGCACCTCGGTCCCGTACACCGTGTGCGCGGGCGTCCCCGCGAGCACGCGCACCGCGGCGGGGTCGGCGTGCAGGCTCTCGGCGGCGGCCCGCAGCCGGTCCGCCTCACCGGCCCGGTGGGCGCGGTCCTGGGTGCGCAGTTCGGTGGCGCCGGTCGCCACCGCCCGGACGGTGTGGGTCTGCGGGTCGACCGTGACCTCCACCTCCACCCCCTCGGCGGCGGCCCCCTGCGCGATGACGGCGGCCTCCGCCTCCGCGCGTACGGCGAGGATCTGCTCCTGGCCGGCGCCGGGGACGATGCGCTCGACCTGTTCCCTGATGAGGGCCAGGGCCACGCCGATGGGGCTGATCACCTCGTTGTGGCGGGCGATCCTGCCCGGCAGGCCGGTGACGGCCGCCAGGTGCGGGGTGACCGTGGCCGCGCCGCCGCCCCCGCCGACGAGGAGGGCGGTGTCCTTGTCGAGGCGGTAGTCGCGCATCATCTCCTCGGCCACCGCCCGCACCTGGTCCGTCCCCGCGTCCAGCAGCCGCGCCGCCGCCGTGGCGACGTCGGTGCCGAGGACGGCGGCCAGCGGAGCGAGCGCCGCCTCGGCCGCCGCCGGGTCGCAGCGGGCGAAGTCCCCTTCGGGCACCCGGCCCAGCGCGTTGGCCGCGCAGGTCATGGTGATCGCGTAGCGGCCTCCGGCGGCGTCGAGCACCGCGTAGTCGGCCGGGTCGTCCGCCATCGGCCGGATCAGGGTCAGCCGGGCGTCGCGCAGCTCCTCCGGCTCGGCGAAGCAGGCGTAGGGGAGCCCCGCGATGTGCGCGCTGCGCGGTCCCACGCCGACGACCTTCCGGCCGTCGACACGGACCATCGAACCCCCGCCGACGCCGACGGTCCGCACGTCCAGCGCCGAGAGGTACGACGGGCGGCCCAGCATCGTCGCGTGCCGGACGGCGACCTTGCCGCGCCGGACCACGCTGATGTCGGTGGAGGTGCCGCCGGTCTCCAGGAAGAGTCCCTCGCTGACGCGTTCCTGCATCAGGGCCCCGGCGACGCCCGCCGCCGGGCCCGAGAGCACCGTCAGCAGCGGTCTGCGGCGCATCTCGTCCAGCGACATCACACCGCCGTCGCAGCGCATCACCATCAGCGGGGCGCTCACGCCCGCCTTGGTGATGGAGGCGTCGACCAGGTCGGCGGTGGCGAGCATGCGCGGCAGGATCGCCGCGTTCACCACAGCGGTCCGGGTGCGCTTGTGGAGCCCGTAGAGAGAGGTGATCTCGTGCGCCGCCGTCGTCGGCAGGCCGCGCGCCCGGGCGGCGGCCGCGACCGCGTCCTCGCCCTCCGGCCGGTCCACGCTGAACGGCTGGCTGGCGACGACGACCTGCGCCCCCTCCCGGGTGACCGCGTCGAGCGCCGCCGCCACGGCGGCCGTGTCGTCCGGGTCGTCCACGTGGGCGTAGGCGAGCGGCAGCCGCTTGCCGGGCGTCAGTTCCAGCTTGCGGAAGGCCGCCAGCCTGCGGGTCAGTGCCCCGCCGGGGCCGGTGCCGACGCCGATCAGGCCGACGGTGGCCACATCGCCCTCCAGCAGGGCGTTGGTAGCCTGTGTCGTGCCGTGGGCGAGGAAGGTCACGTCCTCGGGTGTGTGGCCGGTCTGTTCCAGCAGACGGCCGAGAGCTTCGACGATGCCGTGCGCGACACCGTCCTCGTGGTGGTGGCTGGTCGGTACTTTCACCTGCCCCAGCAGGTCGAGGCTGGTGGCGTCTACGGCCACGGCGTCGGTGAAGGTTCCGCCCACGTCTATGCCGACGCGGATGCGGTGGGTGTTCATGGCTGGGCACCTCCTTGTGCGGATGGCAGGGCGAGGGCGGTGGGTGCGGGTCTCGTGAGAGACCCGGCCCCGGGCCGGGCGGGCACAGGTGGAGCTGTGCCCGCCCGGCGCTCCGCGCCCGCCCCGGTGGGCCGTGCGGTGAAGCGGGGTGTTGCCGTGGTGCGGCGGGTTCAGTAGCCGCGCACGTCCGGCCAGTGGCGCTGCACGCCGTCGCGGTCCAGCAGGGCGGCGAAGACCTCGAACCGCTTGTCCTCGGCCTGGACCTGACGCGGTTCCACGTCCTCGGCGACGCAGTGGGCGGCCAGGGCACCGGCGACCTCGCCGATGTTCCATTCCACCGGGTGGAGCCGGTAGCAGCCGTTGGTGATGTGGGTCGTCCCGATGTTCTTCCCGGCCGGCAGCAGGTTGCGGACGCGGCGCGGGACGAGCGCGCCGAGCGGGATCTCGAAGGGCACCGAGCCGATGTCGACGTAGTTGTCGCCGCCGGTCGAGGGATGCAGGTCGATGCGGTAGTTGCCGACGCCCACGGAGTCCCGGTACCGGGTGCCGCCGTACGGGCCGACGAGGTCGATCGAGACGTCGTGCTCGGTGACGGTGGTGACCGCCTTGATCCGGCGCGACTCGCGCACGTACGGCGCCTTGGCCAGGCCGTCCGGGGTGCCGGTGACGTCCGGGCGCAGCCGCAGCCCCGGGAAGCCCCGGCCGCCGTCGGCGCGGGGCGCCTCGGTCTGGAGCCAGTACAGGACCGACAGCGAGAGCTGGCGTGCCTCCGCCAGTGCCTCGGCCGAGGTCTGTTCACCGCCGCCGATCAGCGGCTTCAGCCAGTAGTCGTTCAGCGGCCAGTTGACCAGCGTGATGTCGGAGTCGAAGGCGCCGGGCCTGTGCAGCTTGCGGGCGAGGATGCGCCGGAACCCGAACAGCTCCTTGTCGCCGGCGTCGGCGGACTGGTCGGCGTCGACGTCCAGCGGGTCCAGCTCCGGGTTGGGGACGAAGGTGCGCGGCACCGCCTGAAGGCTGCGCGGATCGGGGGCGAGGAAGCCGAGCAGCGGCCCGGGCCAGAACTCCGGCCGGTAGGACCGCCAGAAGTCGTAGTCGGCCGGGCGCTCGATGGTGTGGTCCTCGCCCTCGTGGTGCGAGAGCGCGAAACACACCGTGATGCCTTGCTGGTTGAGGGGCTGGGCCTCCTCGGGGGCGTGCGGTTCGCCGAACTCGCTCCGTGCCTCGGCGCCGGTCACGTGCTCCACCCCGGCCAGCTCCAGCAGTTCGCCGGTCTCGGTGGCGTCGACGACGTACCGAGGCCGGAAGGTGCGCCGGTCGCCGGAGCGGATGTCCGCCACCGTCACCGACCGCACGGTGTCGTCGTCGCCCGCCTCGGCGGCGACCGGCCGGTGCTCGGTCAGCAGCGTCAGCAGACCGGCGGAACGGTAGGGCGCGATCATGGCCTCCAGGACCGCGAGCGCCACCCGCGGCTCGTGGCAGAGCTTGCTGACCCGTCCCGCGCCCGGGTTGAGGTTGCGCAGGGCCAGGGCCTCGGAGCGCATCGGGTACCACTGCCGGTAGTAGTCCCGGACGGCCTCGCGCATCCTGCGGTACGAGGCGGTGGTGCCGAACTCCTCGACCCACGGGTGCTCGTCGGGCGGGACCGCCTGCGAGGTGAGCTGGCCGCCTATCCAGTCCGTCTCCTCGGTGAGGACGACGGTGCGTCCCGCCCGGCAGGCGGCGAGGGCGGCGGCCACGCCGCCGAGTCCGGCTCCCACGACGAGGATCTCGGGTTGGGATGTCACGGTTCTCCTTGAAGTGCTGTGCGTAGGTGTCGCGTCGGTGCGCCGCCCGCTCCTCACCCGGGCGGAGTGGCCGGTCAGGGGTGTCCGGGGGCCGGGCCCGCCGTCGCGCCGGTACGGAAGGCGCAGGCCACCAGGGGTTCGGTGGCCTCCTCCCCGGCCACCAGCGCGGCGAGCAGCCGGACGGCGGCCGCACCGAGCTGGGGCCGGGGCACGTCGAAGCCGGTGGGGACCGGATCGCCCGCCAGGTCCGGCGGCGGGCTGCCGAGGAGGGCGAGGGAGGCGTCGCGGGGGCAGTCGACGCCCGCGTCGCGAGCGGCGTCGCACAGGGCGCGCCAGGCGTCGCCGGTGTCGGTCTCCTCCGCGACGAAGGCGGTCACGCCCTCGTCGAGCCAGCCCCGCAGCCGCTCGGCGGTCAGCTCGCGCCGGGGATCGGCGGAACGGAAGACGGCGGCGGGCCCACCGGACAGCCCCGCCTCCTCCAGCCCCTTGAGGAAGCCGTGCTCGCGGTCGGTGGAGGCCGGGGCGTCGTCGTCCTCGCGTACGAGCACGATGTTCCGGTGCCCGAGCGCGGCGAGCCGTGCCACGACCGTCCGGCTGGCGCTGATGTAGTCCGCGCCGACCCAGGCCAGCCCCTCCAGCTCGTCCCGCCGCCCGAGGTGGACGACGGGGAAGCCGTCGGCGACCAGCCGCAGCAGCTCGTCGGCGGGGGCGTGGCGTCCCAGGAAGAGACAACCGTCGGCCAGCCGCACCCGGTTGAGGGCCTGGGGCCCGGCCGCGCCGGCGCCGCCCGTGCTGGAGCCGGTGAAGAGCACGAGGTCGAAGCCGCGGGCCGCCGCCTCCTGCTCGACGCCGACCAGGAACGGGTAGTACGAGTGCTGCACGTCGGTCGGGAAGGTCGAGGTGAAGCTGAAGACCCCGAGCAGGTTGTTCCGCGCGGCGGCCAGCCGGCTGGCCGCCGGGTCCGGGACGTAGCCCAGGGCCCGTACCGCGTCGAGCACCTTCTGCCGCGTCTCCTCGGAGATCGCCACGCCCTGCTTGCGGGCCCCCAGCACCAGCGAGACGGTCGCCTGCGAGACCCCGGCCAGCCGTGCCACCTCGGCCTGGCGCGGCCGTGACGTACGACCGGCGGGGGAGGGCGTCCGCCCCCGGCGAGCCCGCTTCCTGGCTTCTTCCACGGTGTTCCTCCGGATCGCTAATGCGTATTAGTAATGCGCATTAGCGAGTACTGTGAACCCGTGTTCGGCACCGGTCAAGGGATCGCGCAAGACTTCTTTTCGGCCGCGATGGCCGAAGCGGCGTCAACCTTCGTGGGCGGCGGGCGGTCTTCCCGGGTGACGTTCGGGACGAGCGGGGACGAGGAGGAGATGGTGGCTCTGCAGACCTCAGTGACCTGGGTCGACGTACGGGAGAGGTTCCCCGAGATCGGGATGCCGGTCGCGGCGGCGATCACCGGGCGGTACCCGGCGGAGGGCGACGACGGTGACAGGGCGTCGGGCGAGGAGTTCTGGCTGGTGAGACCGATGTACTACACCGACTGGTACGAGACGCGGGACGGCGTCACCCGCCACCACTGCTTCGTCGACTCCGACGAGGTCGTCCGCCTCCCCTACGACCGGGACAGCGACGACAGCGTGACGCACTGGGCGGAACTCCCCACGCTACCCGGCACCGAGACCCACTTCCTCGGCGGGCAGCACGTGGAGCCGGCGCTACGCCGCGCCTGGCAGAAGCCCGCCGGCGCCTGAGCCGTGTCGCCGCACGGCAACGGGTGCGGCCCCGTCAGCTCATGACGGGGCCGCACCTTTTGATGCCGGTCGGAGAGTTCGCTACCCGCAGTGGATCTCCGCCTGCGTCCGGGCCCGAAGGTCCTCGACGGAGACGTCCGGTGCCAGTTCGATCAGGCGCAGGCCCTCGGCGGTGACGTCCAGGACGCACAGGTCGGTGATGATCCGGTCGACGACGCCCTTGCCGGTGAGGGGCAGGGAACACTCGTCGACGATCTTGAAGCTGCCGTCCCTGGCCACATGCTCCATCAGGACGACCACCCTCCTGGCGCCGTGCACCAGGTCCATCGCGCCGCCCATCCCCTTGACCATCTTCCCGGGGATCATCCAGTTCGCGATGTCGCCCCGCGCCGACACCTGCATGGCGCCCAGAATCGCGGCGTCGATCTTGCCGCCCCGGATCATGCCGAAGCTGGTCGCGGAGTCGAAGAACGAGGCACCGGGGCGAACGGTGACGGTCTCCTTGCCCGCGTTGATCAGGTCCGGATCGACCTGGCCCTCGGCCGGGTAGGGGCCGGTGCCGAGGATGCCGTTCTCGGACTGGAGCACCAGTTCCACGCCGGCCGGGATGTGGTTGGGCACCAGCGTCGGCAGACCGATGCCGAGGTTGACGTAGTCCCCGTCGGACAGCTCCGCCGCCGCGCGGGCCGCCATCTGCTCACGGCTCCAGCTCATCGCACCATCCTCTTCTCGATCCGCTTGTCGGCGGCCTGCTCGGGCGAGAGCGCGAGGACGCGGTGCACGTAGACGCCGGGCAGGTGCACCTGGTCGGGATCGAGCGCGCCGGGTTCGACCAGTTCCTCGACCTCCGCGACGCAGATCCGGCCCGCCATCGCGGCCAGGGGGTTGAAGTTCCGGGCGGCCTTGTCGAAGACGAGGTTGCCGTGCCGGTCGCCCTTGGCCGCCCGGACCAGGGCGAAGTCCGCCACGACGGCGTGCTCCAGCACGTAGGCGCGGCCCTCGAACTCCTGGGTCTGCTTGGGAGGGGAGGCGATCTCGACGCCGCCCGCGCCGTCGTACTTCCAGGGCAGGCCGCCCTCGGCCACCTGGGTGCCGACGCCGGTGGCGGTGAAGAACGCGGGTATGCCGGAGCCGCCGGCCCGCAGCCGCTCGGCCAGCGTGCCCTGGGGCGTCAGCTCGACCTCCAGCTCCCCGGCGAGGTACTGCCGGGCGAACTCCTTGTTCTCGCCGACGTAGGAGGCGACGATGCGGCGGACGCGGCCCGCGTTCAGCAGCAGACCCAGCCCCCAGTCGTCGACACCGGCGTTGTTGGAGACGACCTGGAGCCGGTCGGCGCCCGAGCGGAGCACGGCGTCGATCAGCACGGCGGGTATGCCGCACAGGCCGAAGCCGCCCACCGCCAGCGTCGCTCCGGAGCCGAGGTCCTCGACCGCCCGGTCGGCGGAGGTGACCACCTTGTCCATCAGACCTCCCCGCCGTGGCGCGCGGGGAGGACGCGCCCGCGCGCCTCACCGAAACCGATACGGGTGCCGCCCGGCCCGGGGGCGGTGGCGCGCAGCACCACCTCGTCCCCGTCCTCCAGGAAGGTCCGCCGCTCCCCGGCGACCGTCACCGGCTCCGCTCCGCCCCAGGTCAGCTCGATGAAGGCACCGCGCTGATCCTTGGCCGGCCCCGAGACGGTGCCCGAGGCGAACAGGTCGCCGGTACGGGTGGGTGCGCCGTTGACCGTGAGATGGGCCAGCATCTGCGCGGGCGACCAGTACATCGCCGAGTAGGGCGGCCGGGAGACGACCTCGCCGTTCCACTCGACCTCCAGGTCGATGTCCAGGCCCCAGGGCACGTCGAGCGCGAGGTAGGGGAGGACCTCCGGTTCCTGGACGGGGGTGCGTACCCTGGCCTCCGTCAGGGCCAGCAGCGGCACGACCCACGGGGAGACGGTCGAGGCGAACGACTTGCCCAGGTTGGGGCCGAGCGGCACGTACTCCCACGCCTGGATGTCGCGGGCGGACCAGTCGTTGAAGAGGACGACGCCGAAGAGGTGCCGCTCCGCCTGCCCGGCCGCGACGGGCTCACCGAGCGCGTTGCCGGTGCCCACCACGAAGCCCAGTTCGGCCTCGATGTCGAGGCGCACCGAGGGTCCGAAGACCGGTGCCGGGTCGCTGGGGCCCTTGCGCTGTCCGGCGGGGCGGACGATGTCGGTCCCGGAGACCACGACGGAGGCGGCCCGGCCGTGGTAGCCGACCGGGAGGTGCTTCCAGTTCGGCATGAGGGGCTCGGGGTTGTCCGGACGGAACAGCCGGCCGAGGTTGGCGGCGTGGTGCTCCGACGCGTAGAAGTCGACGTAGTCGGCCACGTCGAACGGCAGGTGGAGGGTCACCTCGGCGGCGGAGTGCACTGCTTCGCGGGGGACCTCCCCGCGCAGCGCGGCGGCGATCGCGGACCGCACCTGGACCCAGCGGTCGTGGCCCTGGGCCATGAAGGGATTGAGCGACGGGCCCGCGAACACCTCGTCGCCGAGGAGCGTCGCGAGGTCGACGACGTGCTCGCCGTAGCGGGTCCCGACGCGCGGGGCGCGGCCGGGCAGCGAGTAGACCCCGTACGGCAGGTTGTGGAGGCCGAACAGGTCGTCCGGGGGCACGTCGAGGCGGAGGGTGGGGGATGCGGTCACAGGAGGTCCTTGGTCAGATCCGGGTCGAGCAGGCCGAGAGCCGCGAGCTCACCGACCGGCTCCGCGAGGGAACAGGTGCCGAAAGAGCGGAAGGCCGTCCGGACTTCCGGGGAGAGGGCGCGGACGAGCCCGGCGACCGTGGTCGCGTCGCGTTCGGCCAGGACCGCGACGACCTCCTCTTCACCGGCGCCGTTGAGCGCGGCGCCGGTGGCCGCCAGCAGGTTGAGGTGTCCGTGCTGCTCGAAGCCGGTTCGCGGGTCGGTGTTGCGCACCGAGTGATGCAGCCCCGCCGTGGCCTTGAACGGGACCTGGGCTCCTACCGCGAGGAGCACGGCGCGCGCCAGCTCCCGCTCGTCGGGGTACAGCTCGGCCCGTACCCCGCCGGTGCGGAACTTCGCCAGGAAGGGGGAGTCGGCCAGCGCCGCGATGAGTCCGGCCCGGCGTCGGTCGCGCGGCACCTCCACGTACACGGTCACCCCGGTGCGGTCGTCCGCGCCCTTCAGGGCCGTGGAGAGCCGGGGCACGATCTCCGCGGTGGGCACGTCCTCGGGAACGGCGACCTCCAGGCAGCGCGGCCGGGCCGCGGGCAGCGCGGTGACCGACGCCAGTGCCTGCCCCGCCGCCTCGGGGGAGGGGACCGTGACCGCGAGGTCCAGGGAGTCTCTCCCGAGGCCCGCCGTCAGCCCGGCCAGTTCGGGCAGCCGGGCCTGCGGCACCACGAGAGGTCCGACGAGCGGCGCGTGGGCGGCGGTGACGTGCCGGAGGTGGGCGGGGACGGCCCGGTCCAACGGCAGCTCGCCGGGCGGGAACACCGCGGCGTCGTCGCAGAACGCGGCGAACAGCTCCGCCGGGACCGGCCCGGCGCCGGGCGGTACGGTGGCCGTCACTTCCCGGCCTCCTTGCCGCCCTTGGCCCAGGAGTAGGCGTAGACGCCGTCGTCGCAGGCGCGGGCCGCCTCACCGAGTTCCAGCGGCCGGAAGGTGTCGACCATGACGGCCAGCTCGTCGAAGAACTCCGCTCCCACGGACCGCTCGTAGGCGCCGGGCTGCGGCCCGTGCGGGTGGCCGCCGGGGTGCAGGCTGATCGAACCCTGCCCGATCCCCGAGCCCTTGCGGGCCTCGTAGTCCCCGCCGCAGTAGAACATCACCTCGTCCGAGTCCACGTTCGAGTGGTAGTACGGCACCGGGATGGCGAGGGGGTGGTAGTCGACCTTGCGCGGCACGAAGTTGCAGATGACGAAGTTGTGCCCCTCGAACACCTGGTGGGCCGGCGGCGGCTGGTGGACCCGGCCGGTCAGCGGCTCGAAGTCGCGGATGCTGAAGACGTACGGGTAGAGGCAGCCGTCCCAGCCGACCACGTCGAAGGGGTGGTGCGGCAGCGTGTGCACGGTGCCCGCGATGCCGCCCGGGCCGTTGCCCCGGTGCTTGATGTACACCTCGACGTCCCGCTCGTCCACGACCCTGAGGTCCACGGGGCCACGGAGGTCCCGCTCGCAGAAGGGGGCGTGCTCCAGGAGCTGGCCGAAACGGGAGAGGTAGCGCTTGGCGGGGGTGATGTGGGAGTTGGCCTCGATGGCGTACACCCGTACCGGACCGTCCGGGACGATCCGGTAGGTCGTGGCGCGGGGGATGACGACGTAGTCGCCTTCGCCCACCGGCAGATCACCGAAGACCGTCTCGACCCGGGCCGTGCCGGCCTCCACGTAGAGGCACTCGTCGCCGATCGCGTTGCGGTAGTACGGGCTGGTGGTGTCGGCGACGACGTAGGAGAGCCGGACGTCGGCGTTGCCGAGCAGCAGCCTCCGGCCCGTCACCGCGTCGGTCCCCGGGACGCCCTCGCCGAACAGGTCGTGCGTGGAGAGGTGGCGGGGCGTCAGGGGGTGATTGGGGACGAGCGACTGGTCCGGCAGTTCCCAGACCCGGTACGCCGCGATCGAGGACGGGATGTTCACGTGGTAGAGCAGCGAGGAGTCGGAGGAGAAGCCCTCCTCGCCCATCAGCTCCTCGAAGTACAGCGACCCGTCGGGTGCCCGGTGCTGAGTGTGGCGCTTGGGCGGGATGTTCCCCGCCACGCGGTAGTACGGCATGCCTGTCCCTCTCCTGTCGGCGGTTCGCCCCCGGCGGTCGGTACCCGGAGCCGGACGCCGAAGGCGCCGGGTCGGGAGTCGGCCGCGGGGAAGGCGCGGCCCGCGCCGGGCGGTGGGCGCGGGCTCCGGCGTCCGGGGACGCGCCCGGCGGCTTCGTCCTGGAGGTGTCGTCGTCGCTCCGACCATGTGTGCGCCTGGCGCACACTTCTGTGCGGTGTCCGCAACCTGGGTGCAACATAGTTCGCGTCCCGGGTGTGGTCAAGAGCCGCCGTGGCGCGCGTCGGCCGAGGTGGGAGCCGTGTCTCCGTGGCCCGGCGGCCGGCGGAGGCCGGGAGCCGTCGGCGGGCCGCGCCGCCATGGTGGCTAACCTTCGAGGGGCCGCACCGGCGCCCGGAGGCGCGGTGCGTCACCACCCGCGGAGCAAACACAGGAGGAAGCCCCCGTGGCCACCTTGCAGAGTCTGGACCGTGGCCTGCGTGCCCTGAGCCTCGTCTCCCTCGCGCCCGAGGGGCTCACGGTCGCCGAGATCGCGACGCGGCTCGGCACCGACCGGGCGACCGCCTACCGCATCGTCGACACGCTGGAGCAGCACGCGCTGGTGACCCGGGGCGTGGGGAAGAGGGTCCGTCTGGGGGCCGGTGCGGTCGTCTTCGCCGGCCGATTCCAGCCCCAGCTGGTCCGCGCCGCCGGACCCGTCCTCCAGGAACTCGCCGACGCCGCCGGGGTGGCCGCCTTCCTCTCCCTGGCCCAGGGGGATGACGCGTGCGTCCCCGTGCTGTCCGCGGAACCCGCCCGGCAGACGATCTTCCAGGTCAGCTACCGCATCGGAGCCGGTCACCCGCTGGACAAGGGGGCCAACGGCATCGCCATCCTCGCGCTCCAGCCGGCGGCGGAGGGTGACTCGGCGGCCGTGCGGCAGGCGCGGGAGGCCGGGTACAGCGTCACCGCCGGAGAGCTTCAGCAGGGAGCCGTCGGGGTGGCAGCGGGCTTCGAGGTGCCGCACCTGCTCGGTGCCTCCGTCGGCACGGTCGCCATGGGGGAGGTCGACGTCGACCGTCTCGGCGAGCTGGTGCGTGAGGCGGCCGCACGGCTCGCCCGGCTCGGCCGCGCCTGAGCGACGGCCCGACGGAACGGCGAACGCCGGGGCCCTGGCCCCGGCGTTCGCCGTTCGTCCCCGGCGGAGAGGGTCCTCAGTCGAGCAGTTCGCCCAGGCTCCTCGCCGCGCGGGAGACCAGGGTGCCGAGCTGCCCGAGGTCGGTGTACTCGAAGACCGAGACGCCGATGCTGGCCGCCGCCGTCCCGTCGGCCGAGGGTACGGCGGCGGAGACGCCGGTGACGGCGGGGATGACCTCGCCGGTGGTGACCGCGTACCCCTGGGCGCGGGCCTCGGTGACCTCGGGGCGCTCCCCCTCGCGGTAGGGACCGTGGGCGAGCACGGCGACACCGCCGGAGCCCTGCTCGATGGAGTGGGTCTGCCCCGGCCGGAAGGAGACGTGGACCAGCGCGCCGCGCGGTTCCACCACCATCAGCGCGCGCATCTTGGTGTCGCCCTCCCGGACCAGCAGGTGCGCGGTGGCCCGGGTGCTCTCGGCCAGCTCGTCCAGGACCGGACGGGCCAGTGCGCGCAGGTCCTGCTGGACCGGTTCGGCCAGTGAGACCAGCCCGGTGCCCAGGACGATCCGGCGCTGATGGTCGCGGCGGCACAACTGGTGCGCCTCCAGCGTGCGCACCAGACGGTGCGCGACGGTGCGGTGGACCGAGATGGCGTCCGCCAGCTCACTGACGGTCAGGCCCTGCGGGTGCTCCGAGACGACTCTGAGCAGCAGCAGTCCGTGGTGGAGCGTCTTGGACATGCCCGCGTCGAGTTCGGGGACCGACCGGGTCGGCGGAGGTGAAGTCACGAATTCATCCCTTGACGGGTTTCAGCCAGCTCCCTATGCTCCCATTAATCGCACAGGTGGTGCGAATATCGCACACAGCCTCGGTGTGTCGCAAGCTCTCCTCTTCAGCGGCCGGACGACCGCCGGAGAAGGACACGAGCCGAACGGATCTCCGTATGCATCCTCACGCGCCCCCGCCTGCCCCCGGTGCCCGGCTGGCCGAAATCCACCAGCTCTACCACCTCCAGAGCCACCTCATCGACGGTGGCCGCGCCGCCGACTGGGCGGCGACCTTCACCGCGGACGGCAGCTTCACCTCACCCACCTATCCGGCCCCGGTGACCGGCACCACCGCACTGACCGCGTTCGCGGAACGGTTCGCCGCCGACTGCGCCGCCGGGCGGGTGACACGCCGGCACGTGGTCAGCAACGTCGCCCTGACCGGCGACGACGGAGCCGGGACACTCCAGATCCAGGCCTATCTGCAGATCGTCGCGACACCCGAGGGCGGCACCCCGCACACCGAGCGGTTCACCACCCTCACCGACCGGGTCGTCCACGACGGCAACGGCTGGCGGATCGCCGCCCGCGTCGTCCACCGAGACGGCACACCGGCCGCCCCCCGGGCCTGACGCCCCGGCCGCGCCCGCGCACACCTCTGGCCGTGGCACCGGTACCCGCCCGCCACCCCGACACCGCCCGATCCATCCGGCCGCGCCCTGCGCTCCCACGGTCGCCGATGACATCCGGCGCTCCCACTCAAGCTTCCGCGCGTTCTAAGGACCGATCCATGGCAGACCTGAGAGCCGAACCGACACCGTCGAACCCGTCAGGGGAGGCGTCGCCCAAGGTCGGCGAGAACCCCGTCGCCACACTGAAAGTCATCCGGGCGGCGATCCTCGGCACCGTCGTCGAGTACTACGACTTCGGTATCTACGGCTACATGGCCACCCTGCTCTCGGCGCACTTCTTCGTCGAGAGCGACCCGAACACGGCGCTGCTCTCCACCTTCGCCGCCTTCGCCGTCGCCTTCTTCCTCCGCGCGCCCGGCGGCATCCTCTTCGGCCACATGGGCGACAAGTACGGCCGCAAGAAGGCGCTCACCTGGACCATCCTGCTGATGGCGGTCGCCACCACCGGCATCGGACTGATCCCCTCGTACGCCACCCTCGGCATCTGGGCGACCGTCCTGCTGGTGCTGTGCCGCTGCCTCCAGGGCTTCGCGGCCGGCGGGGAACTCGGCGGCGCCAACGCCTTCGTCTCCGAGCACGCCCCGGCGCACCGACGGGCGTTCCACACCTCGTTCGTCAACACCGGCACCTACCTCGGCTCGCTCGTCGCCTCGCTGGTCGCCCTGCTGCTGACCTCGGCCGTCAGCGCGGAGACCCTGCACGACTGGGCCTGGCGCATCCCCTTCCTGCTCAGCGCGGTGATCGGCCTCATCGGCCTCTACATCCGCAGCCAGCTGCCCGAGACCGAGCAGTTCGAGGCCGTCCAGGAGAGCGACTCGGTCGAGGTCGCCAAGTACCCGATCGCCGACGTGTTCACCCACGCCTGGCGCCAGATCGTGCTGGTCATCTTCCTCGGCGCGCTGATCGTCGGCGGCTACTACGTGGCCGGCGTCTACGCCGCCAGCTACCTGCAGACCGAAGGCGGACGCTCGGCCGACTTCGCCTTCACCTCCACCTGCATCGCCATGATCGCCGCGGTGATCAGCCTCCCCATCGCCGGATACGTCGGCGACCGTATCGGCCGCAGGCCCGTGTTCTTCTTCGGCAGCGGCGTCACCGCGGTCATCTCCCTGCCGGCCTTCATGGTGATGCGCGACGGCAGCCCGCTGGCCGCCGTCCTCGCCCAGTGCTCGCTGACCTTCTTCATCGGCCTGGTCAACGGCGTCTCGTTCGCCGCCTACGCCGAGATCTTCCGGGCCCGCTACCGCTACAGCGGCATCGCGATGAGCAACAACGTCACCAACATGGCGCTCGGCGGCACCGCGCCCTTCATCGCCACCCTGCTCATCAGCACCACCGACAACAACCTGGCCCCGGCCGGCTACCTCATCGCCACCGCCCTGATGACCTTCGTCGCCACCTTCTTCCTCAAGGAGACGCGCGGAAAGGAGCTGGAACTGTGAGCCCCGCACAGACCGGCCCGCGCAGGTTCGCAGGCCGCTCCGTCCTGGTCACCGGCGCGGCCGGCGGCCTGGGAAGCGCCGACTGCCTGGCGCTGGCCGCGGAGGGCGCGCACCTCTGGGCCGCCGACATCGACCTGGCCGCCGCCGAGGCCCTCGTCCCCGCGCTCACGGAAGCCGGCGGGTCCGGCCAGGCCGTACACCTGGACGTCGCCGACCCCGACTCCTGGCAGGCGCTGGCCGCCCAGGTCGAGCAGGCAGGACCGCTGCACGGCCTGGTCAACAACGCCGGCGTCAGCCTGCGCGCGGGCATCGCCGACACCGGCATCGACGAGTGGCGGCGCGTCATGGACATCAACCTCTCCAGCGTCTTCTACGGCCTCAAGACCCTCACCCCCGCCCTCGCCCGAGGCGCCGGGGACGGCGGCGCCGCAGTCGTGAACGTCTCCTCCGTCGCCGGGATGGTCGGCTACTTCTCCGCCACCTACGGCACCAGCAAATGGGGCGTCCGCGGCCTGTCGAAGGTCGGCGCACTCGAACTCGCCGCGCACGGCGTCCGCGTCAACTCGCTGCACCCCGGCCTCACCTCCACCCCCCTGCTCCACCAGGCCCCCGACACCACCTTCGTGGACGAGAGCCTGCGGTCGGTGCCCGCGGGACGGCTGGCGACACCCCAGGAGATCGCACGCGTCGTCGCGTTCCTCCTCTCCGACGACGCCACGTACATCACGGGCGAGGAAGTCGTCGTCGACGGCGGACTGACCTCCGGCGGGCTCTACCACCGCATCCTCGCGGGCCTGGCCGGCAAGCCGTGAACCGGCCGGCCGGACCCGCCCGGAACCGGCCCCGGCCCGCCACCCACCCCACCCCACCTGAAGGAATCCCCATGACCACCACCCAGGCATCCGACGACAACCCCGGCCGCGTCAACCACGACGTCCTCCCCGCCATCAACCCCGAACTGGTGGGCCGCACCGTCGTCGTGACCGGCGCCGGCCGGGGCATGGGCGCGCTCTTCCTGGAGGAACTGGCCCGCCGAGGCGTCAACGGCGTCGGCGGCGACCTCGACCAGGAGGAGATGGCCTCCGTCGCCGAGCAGATCAACGCCCGCCTCGCCGGAACCAGCGGCGCGGGCCGCGTGGTCGGCGTCGGCGCCGACGTCACCGACCCGGCCGCCGGCGACGCGCTGGTGGCCACCGCCCTGCGCGAGTTCGGCCGCCTCGACCTCTGGGTCAACAACGCCGGCGTCTTCCCCCAGGCCGCCTTCACCGACATCACCCCCCAGCAGCTCGCCCTCACCTACGGCGTCAACGTCAACGGCGTCGTCTACGGCGGGCAGGCGGCCGCCCGCCACTTCCGGACCGTCGGCGGCGGCGCCATCGTCAACATGTCCTCGGTCGCCGCCGTCCGCGCACGGCCCACCCGGGCCACCTACAACTCCTCGAAGGCCGCCGTGCGGCACCTCACCACCTGCATGGCCGTCGAACTCGGCCCCGACAACATCCGCGTCAACTCCATCGCCCCCGGCTACATCGACACCGAGATGACCCGCTGGATCCGCGAGGACCAGGCGGCGATGGACCGCGCGCTCACCACCGTCCCGCTGCGCCGGATCGGCGCCCCCATGGAGGTCTTCGCCGCCCTCTACTTCCTCCTCTCGGACAGCGCCCGGTACATCACGGGCGTCAGCATCCCCGTGGACGGCGGTTCGCAGCATGTCTGAGCCCCACGACACGGCATACGACTACGACGTCATCGTGGTCGGCGCGGGCGGCGCGGGACTGGCCGCCTCCGTCTCGGCGGCCGAGGCGGGAGCACGCGTGCTGCTGCTGGAGGCCGAGGACGAGATCGGCGGCTCCACCCAGCTCTCCGCCGGACTGCTGACCGCCTCGGCCACCAGCGTCCAGGAGAGCCTCGGCGTCGACGACTCGCCGCTGCGCATGTTCCAGCACTACATGGACCTGAACGGCTGGCGGGTCCGGCCCGGCCCCGTCCGGATGTTCTGCGAGCAGTCCAGCGGCACCGTCGAGTGGCTGCTCGGCCTGGGGGTCGAGATACCCGCCCAGGTCTCCCGCAGCGCCCACGAACCCGGGCTGACCCGGGCCGGCGTGGAGGACGTCTGGCGCGGCCACGTCCCCAAGGACCAGGGCTACGGACTGGTCCAGGTGCTCGACAGGGCCCGCGCACGGCTCCACGTCGACCTGGCCCTCGGCAGCAGGGTGGAGGACCTGGTCGTCCGGGAGGGCGCCGTCCACGGTGTCGTCCTGGAGGGCGAGGAGGCCACCGCACCGGCCGTCGTCGTCGCCAGCGGCGGCCTCGCGGCCGACCCGGACCTGGTCCGCCGGTTCCTCCCCGACGCCGGGACCGCGGGCGACGCCCTCTTCGTGGTGGCCGCGCCCGGCGCCCGGGGCGACCACGTCGGCCTCGCCGAACGGCACGGCCTCGCCCTCTTCGGCCAGGGCTGGGGGCTGCTCCTGGTGACCGCCGAGTTCCAGCGGTACCACCACTGGCAGAGCGGATTCCCGCCCGCCTCCCGCATCCACGTCGGACCCGACGGGCGGCGCTGCATGGACGAGGACGCCCCGTACGCCGTCAGCCCCGGCATCCTCAAGGACCACGGCGGCTGGGTCTGGTCCGTCTTCGACGACGAGGCCCGCGCCTCGCTGCCGCCCGGCTACGCCGACTGGGACGCCGACCGCGTCCTGGAGGAGGCCGCCAAGGGCGTCGTCCTGCGCGCCGACACCCTGGAGGAACTGGCGGCCCTGATGGACGTGCCCGCCGACCACCTGACCGCGAGCGTCGCCCGCTTCAACACCCTGTTCGCCGACGGCACCGACGAGGACTTCCTGCGCCACGAGTCCCTCGCGGCCAAGGGCGTCGACCCGCACCTCGCCCCGATCGCGACCGGCCCCTTCCACGCGGTACGGATGCTCCCCGCCGAACTGGTCTGCACCCACACCGGCCTGGAGGTGGACGCCCGCACCCGCGTGCTCGGCACCGACGGCCGGGCCCTGCCGGGGCTCTACGCGGCGGGCGAGGCCGCCGGCGGAATCCTCGGCGAGCGCTACGTCGGCGGCGGCAACTCCGTGGCCCACGCGCTGGTCCTCGGCCGGGTCGCCGGCCAGGAGGCGGCCGCCCGCGCCGCCGCGCTGTCGCCCCGCCACGAGGAGGAGCCCGTATGAGCCGCGCCGACGACCGGTTCGAGATCCAGGACGTCCTGTTCCGGTACGCCAGGGCGGTGGACCGCCTGGACCACGACGCCATCGCCGCCTGCTACTTCGACGACGCGGTCGACGTGCACGGCGGGTACACCGGCGACGCCGCCGGGCTCGTCGAGGACATCCGCACCCGGCACCGCACCATCGACTCCTCCCAGCACTTCATCTCCAACGTGCTGGTGGAGTTCACCGGCCAGGACAGCGCCGACGTCGAGTCGTACTGCCTGTGCTTCCTGCGGCAGAAACCCGCCGAACCCGGCGGGGAGCAGGAGCTGGCGGTCATCCGCTGCCGGTACGTCGACCGGTTCGAGCGGCGGGACGGCTCCTGGGGCATCGCCGACCGGGTCGTCGTCTTCGACGAGTCGCGCGTCGTCCCCGTCGTCGACAGGCTGAATCCGGACTGGGTCGCGTCTCGACGGGACGGCACCGATCCCGTGTACAGCTGGGGGAGCCGGGGCGGCGCGTAGGGCCGTGGACAGCACGCCCGGGCCCGCGACCGACTTTCGTCGCGGGCCCGGGCGACGAAGGGCCACTGCGGCGTCCGGCGGGCGGGGCCTAGCGTGGGGGTGTGACTCGTGTGGACCCCATGCCCCCCGCAGCATCCGTACACCCCGCGCCGCCGGTGAGGCCGCCCCTGGCCTCCCGGCCGGCCGCGCTGTGGCGGGCCCTGACCGCCCCCGGGATGTGGCCGCCCCGGCGCATCGCGGGGGAGGCGTCGCTGGCCCTGTTCCTGGTGCTGCCGGCGCTCGCCTTCGAGCTGCTGGGACAACGCGGCGTGGCCGAGACCGCCGGCGTCGCGCTGGCCGTCGGGCTGCTGACACCGCTGCGCCGGGTGCTGCCCGCGACCGTGCTGCTGGTGGCCGCGGCCGGCTCCGCGCTGCTCCCGGGGGCGGGGGCGCTCGTACTGGTCGCCGCCTGGTCGGCGGGCCGCCGGATCGGCGGCCTCGGACGCGCGGCCGGGGTCTTCGCGATCGCCTACACGCTGTCCCTGGGGCTGTCCGTCCTGCGGGAGCAGTCGCTCCTGTCGCCCTCGATCCTGCTCTTCAGCGGCCTGTGGCTGCTGGTCTCACTCGTCGTGCCCGGCCTCGCCGGACGGTACTGGTCGCAGCGCCGCACCCTGACCGACACCCTCTACGAGTACAACTCCCAGCTCATCCGCGAGCGCGCGATGATAGCCGGGCACGCCAGGATCCGTGAGCGCCAGCGCATCGCGCAGGACATGCACGACAGCCTCGGCCACCAGCTCGCGCTGATCGCGGTCCACACCGGCGCCCTGGAGGTCGACCGGGAGCTGACCGGACGGCAGCGCGAGGCCGTCGGCGTGCTGCGTGAGGCGTCCGTGGCCGCGATGCACGAACTGCGCGACGTGGTGGGGCTGCTGCGGGACGGCACCGAGGCACCCGGCCCCGAGGGCGCGGACCCGGCCACGGCGCCGGAGGCCGGGCACCCCGGGGCGCCGTCCCGAGGGGTGGCCGGCATCGACAGCCTGGTGGAGACCTCCCGCAGGGCGGGGGTGACGATGGAACTCCGGCGCTCGGGCGAGATGCGCCCGCTCGCCCCCACCGCCGACCACGCCGCCTACCGCCTGGTCCAGGAGGGCCTGACCAACGCCCACAAGCACGCCCCGGGCGCCTCGATCACCGTCGCCCTGCGGTACGAGGAGGACTCGCTGGTCGTCGAGGTCACCAACAGCCCGGCCGCCGCACCGGTGCCCGGCAGTGTGGCAGGCGGCGGCCAGGGCCTGACCGGGCTGGAGGAGCGGGCCCGGCTCGTCGGCGGCATGGTGCACGCGGGCCGCACGGCCGACGGCGGCTTCCGCCTGGCGGGCGTCCTCCCGTACACCTCGCAGGGCGGCAGCCAGGCGACGTTCGTCGCCGCCCCCGACGACTTTCGGGCGCAGCGTCCGGCCGGTCCCTTCGGCGAGATTGACCCCGTCATCGAAGGACAGGGTCTTCCGAAGGAGCTGGCCAAGGCAATGAGCAGGAACAAGAGGGGCAGCGGCATAGCCATCGGCTGCGGAGTGGCGGTGCTGGTCGCCCTCGTGCTGCTGGCCGCGCTGATCGTCGGCGGTGTCTTCCTCTTCCGCGAGGCCGACGACGCCATGATCGAACCGAAGCAGTACGACGCGGTGAAGGTCGGCCAGTCCGAGGCCGAGGTCCGGGAGCGGCTTCCCCACGGGAACTCCTTCCTGACCAGCGACGTGGAGAGGGGGGCACCGCCCGTACCCGAGGGAGCCCGGTGCCTCACCCTGCTCTCCACGGAGTTCGGGACCACCTGGGACGCGGAACCGGTGTTCCGCTTCTGCTTCAGGGACGGCGTACTGGTGGAGAAGAAGTCCTTCGAGGTCGAGAGCTGAGGAACTCCGGCGGCCGGCGTCGAGGCGAACACGCGATCGGGGATGATGGTCCGATGCTCGCAGAGACGGCGCACGGCACGGACCGTGGGGGAGAGTCGTGATCAGGGTTCTGGTGACGGATGACGAGCCGCTGATCCGGGCGGGCATCCGGATGATCCTCTCCTCGGCCGAGGACATCGAGGTCGTCGCCGAGGCCGCGGACGGCCGCGAGGCGGTCGAGCTCGCCCGGACCCACCAGGTCGACGTGGCGCTGCTCGACCTCCAGATGCCGGTCATGGACGGGCTGACCGCCCTGGCCGAACTCCGGCGGGCGGCGCCCCGGGTGAGGGTCCTGATCCTGACGACCTTCGGCGAACGGCAGAACGTGCTGCGCGCCCTGAGCGGGGGCAGCGCGGGCTTCCTCCTGAAGGACTCGGCGCCCGCGGAACTCATGCGGGCCGTACGCGCGGCGGCGGCCGGCGAGGCGTACCTGTCGCCCGGCGCCACCCGGCACGTGGTGGACTCCCTGGCCTCCGGCGGCGCCGCGCAGCGCGAGGAGCAGGCCCGGCGGCGGCTGGAGAAGCTGACGGAACGGGAGCTGGAGGTGCTGGCCCTGCTGGGCGAGGGCCTGTCCAACGCGGACGCGGGGCAGCGCATCCACATGAGCGAAGCCACGGTCAAGGCGTACGTCAGCCGCATCCTCGCCAAGCTGGAGTGCGAGAACCGGGTACAGGCGGCATTGCTGGCGCGGGACGCCGGTCTCGGCGTGTGAGCGGGTTCCGGCCATCCGCTCAGCGGCCGGGTGCCCCCGCGCGGAGCCCGTCCATGACGAGGTCCAACAGGCGGGTGGCCCGTGGCTGCCAGTTCTCCCGGGGGTCGATCTGCCACAGACCGGCGACGGCGAGGAAGAAGTCGTCCGGGGTCACCCCGGGGCGGATGGTGCCCGCCTCCTCGTTGGCGCGCAGCAGGACCCCGGCCGCGTCCATCACGGGCGTGGGCCCCGGTTTCGCGGGGGCCCCGGGCGTGCTGGTGACGAGCCGGATGGCGTCCGCGAGACCGGCCTTGGTCAGGGCGAACCGGGCCAGGCGGTCCATCCACTCACGCAGCGCCTGCTCCGGCTCCCGGGCGGCGAGCAGGGCGTCTGCCGCGTCGGCGACCTGCTGCATCTCGTGGCGGTAGACCTCCAGCACGAGCGCCTCGCGGTGCGGGAAGTTGCGGTAGAAGGTGCCCTGTCCGACGCCCGCCTTCCTGGCGATCGCGCTGAGCGGGGCGTCCGCGCACCGGGTCAGTTCCGCCGCGGCCACCTGGAGGATGCGTGCGCGGTTGGCCCGGGCGTCCGAACGCCGGGGAGTGCCGTTGCTCGCTCCGGGCACGCGTCCTCCTCGCGGGTTCCTGGCCGAATCCCGTCCTTGTTGAGCGGACAGCTGTCCGTTACGTTCACCGGAGTGAGCGGACACCTGTCCGGTTAGGTTCACCTTAGCGCCGCATGCCGCCGGCCGTCACCCTACGCCCGCACCCGAGCCCTGATTCCTGTCCTCGAACACCGGAGAAGGCTGATCATGGCCCCAGAACCGTCGCCGACATCCAGCGCGATCACCCTGCACATCAACGGCGAGAAGCACCACCTCTCCGTCGACCACCGCACCACCCTCCTCGACGCCCTGCGCGAGCGCCTCGACCTCACCGGCACCAAGAAGGGCTGCGACCAGGGCCAGTGCGGCGCCTGCACGGTCCTCGTCGACCGGCGGCGCGTCGTCTCCTGCCTCACCCTCGCCGTCACCGCCCAGGACCGCGAGGTCACCACCGTCGAGGGCCTGGCCGACGGCGACGACCTCCACCCCGTCCAGCAGGCGTTCCTCGACCTCGACGGCTACCAGTGCGGCTACTGCACCCCCGGCCAGATCTGCTCCGCCATCGCCCTCATCGAGGAACACGCCGCGGGCTGGCCCAGCGCCGTCACCCCCGACGTGGACCCCGACGCCACCCCCGCACCGCTGACACCCGACGAGATCCGCGAACGGCTGAGCGGCAACCTGTGCCGCTGCGGCGCCTACGTCTCCATCGTCCAGGCCGTCGCCCACGCCGCCACGACCCACGGCCGCCGCCCGGCCCCCACCACCGAGGAAGGGGCCGCATGAGGGAGTTCGACTACCGCCGCGCCCACGACGTCCAGCACGCCCTCACCCTGCTCGCCGCCGACCCCGACGCACGGTTCCTCGGCGGTGGCACCAACCTCGTCGACCTGATGAAGACCGGCGTCGAGCGGCCCACCCGCCTCGTCGACGTCCGCGAACTCCCCCTGGACGGCATCGAGCCCACCGCCGAAGGCGGCCTGCGCATCGGCGCCACCGTCACCAACAGCGACCTCGCCGCCCACCCCGACGTCCGCCGCCACCACCCCGCACTCGCCCAGGCCGTACTGGCCGGAGCCTCCGGGCAGCTGCGCAACATGGCCACGGTCGGCGGGAACCTCCTCCAGCGCACCCGCTGCGGCTACTTCACCGACGTCAGCGGGCCCTGCAACAAGCGCGTCCCCGGCAGCGGCTGCCCCGCCGTCACCGGCGAGCACCACCAGCACGCCGTCCTCGGCGCCTCCGACCACTGTGTCGCCGTCCACCCCTCCGACATGGGCGTCGCCCTCACCGCACTGGACGCCGTCGTCGGGTACGAGACGGGGGAGGGGCCCGAAGAGAAACCGATCACCGACTTCTACCTCCCCGTGGGCGACACCCCGCACCGCGAGACCGCCCTTCCCCCGGGCGCGCTCATCACCCACCTCATCCTCCCGCCCCCGCCCGCAGGAGCCCGCTCCCGCTACCGCAAGGTCCGCGAACGCGCCTCGTACGCCTTCGCCATCGGCTCCGTCGCCGCCCGGCTCACCGTCGAGGACGGCCGCGTCGCAGAGGCCCGGCTGGCGCTGGGCGCCGTCGCCTCCCGGCCCTGGCGCGCCCACGCCGCCGAGGCCGTCCTGACCGGGGCACCGGCCGGCGGCGCCACCTTCGCCGAGGCCGCCGACGCCGAGCTGGCGGCGGCCCGCCCGCTGCCCCGCAACGGATACAAGGTGCCCCTGATGCGCAACCTCGTCGTCTCCGTCCTGACCGAACTCGCCGAGGAGGCCACCCGGTGACGACCACCCCACCCGCCCACCGGTCCGTCGGCACCGCCCGCACCCGCGTCGAGGGCCGCGACAAGGTCACCGGCGCCGCCCGCTACGCCGCGGAGATCCCCTTCACCGGCCTGGCCCACGGCTGGCTGGTGCTGTCCACGATCACCCGTGGCCGCATCCGCGAGATCCACACCGCCCCCGTCCTCGACATGCCGGGCGTCCTCACCGTCCTCCACCACGGCAACGCCCCCCGCCTGCACACCGACTACGTCGGGCTGCTCGGCGTCCCGCCGGACCCCGCCGCCTGCCTCTTCCAGCACGACCGGGTGCCGTTCGCCGGCTGGCCCGTCGCCCTGGTCGTGGCCGGGACACCCGAGCAGGCCCGCGAAGCGGCCGAGGCCCTCACGGTGACCTACGAGGAGGAACCGCACGACACCGCGCTCACCGCCGACCACCCCGACGCCTACGTCCCCGAGGGCGGGATGCCGGCCGAGACCTCCAAGGGCGACCTGGAGGCGGAACTCGCCGCCTCCGCCGTCGTCGTCGACGAGGAGTACACCACCCCCGAAGAGCAGCACAGCATGATGGAGCCCCACGCGGCGACCGCCCGCTGGGACGACGGCCGGCTGGAGGTCGTCGACTCCAACCAGGGAGCCGGCTGGGTCCAGGGCGAACTGGCCACCCTCTTCTCCCTCGACCCGGCCGCCGTCCGCGTCCGCTCCGAACACATCGGCGGCGGCTTCGGCAGCAAGGGCCTCCGCGCCCACCAGGTCGGCGCCGTCATGGCCGCCACCGCCCTGGACCGCCCGGTACGCGTCGTCCTCTCCCGCCGCCAGCTCTTCTCCCTGGCCGGCTACCGCAGCCCCACCATCCAGCGCGTCCGCCTCGGCGCCGGGGCGGACGGACGGCTGAGGGCCCTGGAACACCGCTCCCTCAACCAGACCTCCCAGGTCTACGAGTTCCTGGAGCCCAGCGCGGGCGTGGCCCGCGTGATGTACGACGCCCCCGCCCACCGCACCGCCCACCGACTGGTACGCCTCGACGTGCCCTCACCGACCTGGATGCGCGCACCGGGCGAAGCCTCCGGCTCCTTCGCGATCGAGGTCGCCCTGGACGAACTGGCCGAGCGCACCGGCACCGACCCCATCGAGCTGCGCCTGCGCAACGAACCCGACGCCGGCCCCGTCTCCGGACTCCCCTTCAGCAGCCGCAACCTGGCCGCCTGCTTCCGGGAGGGCGCCCGCAGGTTCGGCTGGCAGGACCGCGACCCCCGGCCCGGCCTGCGCCGCGAGGGCCGCTGGCTCCTGGGCACCGGCACCGCGGCCGCGTCCTTCGGCGCGGGCGCCGCCCCCTCCACCGCGCAGATCACCGCCGAGCCCGACGGCTCCTTCACCGTGCGGATCGCCGCCGCCGACATCGGCACCGGCGCCCGCACCGCCCTCACCCTGATCGCGGCCGACGCCCTGGACACCACCCCCGAACACGTCCGCGTCCGGATCGGCGACAGCGACTTCGGCCCGGCGATGATCGCCGGCGGCTCCATGGGCACCCGCTCCTGGGCCTGGGCGATCACCGCCGCCGCCCAGGACCTGCGCGAACGCCTGATCCCCGGCACGGCCGTCCCCCCGGACGGCATCACGGTACGGTCCGACACCACCGCGGCCCTGGGCGCACTGAGCCGCAAGGAACGGCACTCCTTCGGCGCCCAGTTCGCCGAGGTCGCCGTCGACACCGCCACCGGCGAGATCCGGGTACGCCGCATGCTGGGCATCTTCGCCGCCGGCCGCATCGTCAACCCCCTCACCGCCCGGGGCCAGCTCCTCGGCGGCATGACCTGGGGCATCTCCATGGCCCTGCACGAGGAGGCGGTCCGCGACCACCACACCGGCGCCCACTACGCCCCCGACCTCGCCGGCTACCACGTTGCCACCCACGCCGACGTCCCCCACCTCGAGGCGGACTGGGTCGACGACCACGACCCCGACGACCCGGTCGGCATCAAGGGCATCGGCGAGATCGGCATCGTCGGCGCGGCCGCGGCCCTCACCAACGCCGTCTGGCACGCCACCGGCACCCGCCACCGCCACCTGCCCCTGCGCCCCGACCGCATCCTGACAGCGGCCCCCGGCACGAAGGGCGAGCCCACGAAGAGGGCCTGACGCCGTCGCCCCCGGCACGTGAACGCCGGGTCCGGGAGGAGGCTTCCGGCGGGAAAGGCCCGCTCATCCCCTCGTACGAGGTCCTCTCCCGGACCCGGCGCGCCGCCGGGGCAGCCCGCAGCGGCACGCGGTCGCGGCGCAGCCACCCCCGTCGAGTGCCGCGACTCGACGGCCTTCGTGCCGAGTTGTTCCGCCGGTGGTAAGCCAGGGCTTCCGTCTCTTGTGCCGAGCTCGCCCGCGCGTCGAAGCTGGCGGGGCTGTTGCCACACGCATCCCCCCACCAACACGCGTCCGGGCCCTCGCCCCGAGCGACGGAGCGGTACGCCCCACGCGAGCACCCGGGCGCCGGCCGGCCACGACCGGCACAGCACGGGCGCACGCGCGTACCGCCGGCCCGGCGTCCTACTCCAAGGAGTGGCGTTGCGCACTTCCCGTTCTCTCTCCCCCCGCGCCGTGCTGGCCGCTGTCGCGGTCGCCGCCGGCGCGGTTCTCTCCGCGCCCGGCAGTGTCCAGGCCGCCGAATCGCCCGTCGCCTCCACGGCCGCGCCCGGCCAGGGCCTGGAGTGGTTCCAGGCCCGGCACGGCCTGCCCCGGACCGGGTCGGTCGACGGCGCGACCGCGAAGGCGCTCCAGCAGGCGCCGGACTTGGAGCTGCGCCGGACCTTCCGCACCGCGCAGGACCTCGGTCCGGAGGAACTGGCCAACGCCCGCACCGTCATCGGTGTCGGCAAGGGCGCGAACATCCCCGAACAGGGCCAGGTCATCGCGCTCATGACGGCCATGCAGGAGTCGAAGTTCGTCAACTACACGGTGCCCGTCGACCACGACTCGCTCGGCATATTCCAGCAGCGCCCGAGCACCGGCTGGGGCACGCCCGAGCAGATCACCGACGTCCCCACCTCGTCGAAGTCGTTCTACGGAGTCGCCCCCTTCGGCAGCAACCCCGGCCTGATCCAGATCGCCGGCTGGGAGACCATGGCGCCCGGCGACGTCTGCCAGGCCGTACAGCGGTCGGCCTACCCGGACCGGTACGCGCAGTGGGAGGGCTTCGCCCGCGACCTGCTCGCCCGCGAGAGCCCGACGGTGCCGCCGATTCCCTGACCGGGCCCCTCCCCGCCACCCGAAGCACGATCCCCCCACGGCCGGGCCCGGCCCTTGTGCCAGGCCCGGCCGGTCAGCATCAGGAGCTGCCCATGCGCAAGAGATTCGCCGCCACCGCCGTCGCCCTCGCCGCCGCCGGCTGCCTGCTCGCCCCCGGCGCCGCCCAGGCCGCCACCGGGCCGGGCCCAGTCGCCGTACTGGAGCATGGTTCGGCCGCCGGGACCGCCGTCGTCAGCGGGATGAACGAGCCCGGGACCCGGCTGCACGCCGACGCCGTCCGCACCAGCACGGTCCGCACCCTGGAGGTCGACTACCAGGTGCAGGAGACCGGCTACTGGTGCGGCCCCGCCGCCACCCGCATCGCCCTCTCCGCCCGGCTCGCCCCGCCGAGCCAGAGCGCCCTCGCCGCCGAACTCGGCACCCACACCGGGGGCACCGACCACATCGGCCAGGTCACCCGCGTCCTCAACGCCCACGTCGGCACCGGCTGGTACGAGACCAAGGAGATGCCGAACGACCCGCCGACCCAGGCCCAGAAGGACCTGCTCTGGCGGGACATCGTCCTCGACATCGACAACAACTACCCGCTGGTCACCAACATCGTCGCCCCGCCCGGCAACCAGCCCCCCGGCTACCCGCCCGGCGAGACGATCTACCACTACTTCACCGTCATCGGCTACGACGACGTCAACCGCACCGTCCTCATCGCCGACCCCGCCTCCTTCGGCGGCAACCAGATCTACTGGCTCTCCTTCGACCAGCTCGCCTCGCTGATCCCGCCCAAGGGGTACGCGGCCTGACGGCACCCGCCGGACGGGGCCCGCGAAGGCCCCGTCCGGCAACCCGCGAGGGCCGACAGGAAAATCCCCCGTGCGCGCGGGGCGATCCTGCACCCCGGAGCCGCCCCGGGGGAGCGGGGCCGATCTGCGGAATTTCCCTCCCCGAAACCTTCTCCACGCGGAAGATCCCCTGGTCGGGCGAGGGTCGTGCAGGATTCCACCGTTGACGCGTCTGGCGACCGGTGATTAACGTCCCTGCCATGAGACCCCGCGCCCACGCCGGCATGATCGACGAGCTGGACCGCCGCGTCATCGCCGCGCTCCAGCTCAACGGCCGTGCCTCGTGGAACTCCGTCTCCCGCTGGGTGGGAGCCAGCGAGACCACCGCGCAGCGGCGCTACCAGGCGCTGCGCGAGCGGCGGCTCGTCCACGTGGTCGGCGCGGTGGAACTGGACCGCACCGGAAGCGGCTCCTCCATGCTGGTACGGGTGCACGCCAAACCGGGCAAGGGCCTCGAACTCGCCGAGCTGCTGGCCGCCTGCCCGGAGACGCGGTTCCTCGCCGTCGTCACCGGCACGGCCGACCTGATCGTCGACTTCGTCGCCCGGGACAACGAGGAGCTGATGAGGCTGCTCTTCACCGACCTGCCCGGTGCCCACCTGATCACCAGCACCGAGTGTGTCGCCGTCATCCGCAGCTTCACCTCGGCCGCGATGTGGGACACCGGCCTGCTGCCCCCCGAGGCCGTCGCCGACCTGCGGCCCGCCACGCTCGCACCGTCGTGCGACCGTGACGACTGGGACCGGGCGCCACAAGCGCTCTCCACCCTCGAACAGGCCGTCACCGACGGCCTCGCCCAGGACGGCAGGCTGCCGGTCAGCGCCCTGGCGCGCCGGCTGGACCGCAGCGAGTCCAGCGTCTCCAGGGCGCTGGAGCGGCTCGTGGCGCGAGGAGCCCTGCACTTCCGCACCCTGGTCGAACCCGCGCTCCTCGGCTACCAGGCCGAATTCATGGTCTGGCTCTCCATCGAGCCGGACCAGCTCGACGCCGCGGGCCGGCAACTCGCCCGGCACCCCGGCACCAAGTTCCTGGCCGCCGCCACCGGCCGGTTCAACCTGGTGGGGCACATGGTCCTGCCCCGCCGCACCGATCTGTACCGCTACACCGGTGAGGTCATCGGCGCGCTGCCGGGGCTCAACGCCTCGGACGTCACCGTCCACCTCGCCACCCTGAAGGGCGCCTGGACCCGCCTGGACCAGGCCGCCTGACCCGCCCGCCGGGCGCCCTCGTACGACCGCCGCCCGCGCGGCCGCCGTACCCGTCCCGCACATCTGCACATCCGCATCCGCGCTTCGGCACCCCCGCGCACCCGCGCATCGGCACGTCCGGCGTACGCCGACGGCCTCCCCAGCCGTACCCGCACACCGAGCGCACCCCCTGAGCCCACCCCGGAGACCCCCATGTCCACCGACGAACCGGCGACCACCACCCCGAGCTGGCAGTGGCCCGAGACGACCTGGCGCCGCCACGTCGACGCGGTCCGCGCCGGGCGCCCGCTGCGGCCGGAGCGCTGGCCGGACGGCGCCCGCGCCGCCGTCGCCCTGTCCTTCGACTCCGACCACGAGACGATCCCGCTCAGGGACGGGCAGACCAGCCCCGGCCTGCTCGCCCAGGGAGAGTACGGCGCCCGGGTCGGCGCACCACGCGTCCTGGAACTCCTCGCCCGCTTCGGCGTACCGGCCACCTTCTTCATGCCCGCCGTCTCCGCGCTGCTCCACCCCGAGGAGGCCCGGGCCTACACCCGCGACGGCCACGAGATCGCCGTCCACGGCTGGATCCACGAACGCAACACGCTGCTCACGGCCGACGACGAGAAGGAACTGGTACGCCGGGCGCTGGAGACCCTCACGGAGATCACGGGGGAGCGGCCCACCGGCATCCGCACCCCGTCCTGGGACTTCTCCGACTCGACCCTGCGGACCATCCTCGACCTCGGCTTCGCCTACGACTCCTCACTCATGGCCGACGACGAGCCCTACGAGATCCTCGCCGAGGGCAGGCCCACCGGGCTCGTGGAGATCCCCGTCGACTGGATCCGCGACGACGCGCCCTACTTCACCATGGACCGCTACGGCGCCGTCCGCCCGCACAGCCGCCCCCGGGACGTGCTGGAGATCTGGCGCGACGAGTTCGACGCGGCCTACCGCTCCGGCGGCGTCTTCCAGCTCACCCTCCACCCGCACGTCATCGGCCACCGCTCGCGCCTGACCGTCCTGCGCGAACTGCTCGACCACATCTGCGCCCACCCCGGCGTCTGGTACGCCACCCACGCGGACCTGGCCCGGACCGTCCGGACCGCCCCTGCCGCCCACGAGACCCCGGAGCACACCCCATGAGCACCGAACCCCGTACACCCCCCGCCCCGGGTCCCGCGCACAAACTCACCGGCAAGCAGCGCAAGGCCATCGTCGCCGGGACCATCGGCAACACCGTCGAATGGGTCGACTGGGCCCTCTACTCGATCTTCGCCAAGATCATCGCCGACGAGTTCTTCCCCTCCGGCAACGAAGCCGTCGCTCTCCTCTCCACCCTGGCCGTCTTCGCCGTGGGCTTCGTCATGCGGCCCGTCGGCGCGGCCGTCCTCGGCGTCTACGCCGACCGCCACGGCCGCAAGAAGGGCATGACCCTGACGGTCGGCCTGATGGCCGGCGCCGCCTTCGTCATCGCCCTGACCCCCAGCTACGAGACCATCGGGGTGCTCGCCCCGCTGGTGCTGCTCCTCGCCCGGCTGGTCCAGGGCTTCTCCGCCGGCGGCGAGTTCGGCTCCTCCTCGGCCTTCCTCGTCGAGTCCGCCGCCCGGGGCCGCCGCGCCTTCGCCGGGTCGTGGCAGCAGGTCTCCGTCGCCGGCGGCGTCCTGATCGCCTCCCTGCTGGGCACGCTCACCACCTCCCTGCTCAGCGACGAGACCCTGCACTCCTGGGGATGGCGCATCGCCTTCGTCATCGGCGGACTCCTCGGCCTGGTCGGCCTCTGGCTGCGGGTCTCGGTCGAGGACACCGACTCCTTCACCCGCGCCCAGGGCTCGGGCCGCACCCGCTCCAACCCGCTGAAGGCGATGTTCGTCGAACACCCCGGCGCCGCCCTGCGGGTCGCCGGCATCACCATCGCCGGCACCCTCACCTACTACATCTGGGTCAACTACCTCCCGACCTACGCCAACCTCACCACCGGCATCCCGCTCAGCACCGCGCTGCTCTCCCAGACGCTGTGCCTGGTCGTCTTCGTCGTGCTGCTGCCCTTCGTCGGCCTGCTCTCCGACCGGCTCGGCCGCAAGCCCACCATGGCCGCCTTCGCCGGCGGGTTCGTGGTGCTGGCCTGGCCGCTGCTGCACCTGCTGGACAACAGCTTCCTCAGCCTCTTCCTGGTGCAGCTGACCGGCATGCTGCTGATCCTCGGCTACTCCGCCAACTGCGCCGTCATCATGGCCGAGCAGTTCCCCGCCGAGATCCGGGCCACCGGGATCGCCCTGCCCTACGCACTGGCCGTCGCCCTCTTCGGCGGCACCGCCCCGTACCTCACCACCTGGATGCACGAGAGCGGCCACAGCGACCTCCTGTGGCTGTACGTCGCCGGCGCCTCGCTCGTCTCCTTCCTCGTCTACGTGACGATGCCCGAGACCAAGAACAAGGAGTTCCACTGATGCGCCACGTCCTCGTCACGGGCGCGGCCGGCGGCATCGGCCGGGCGATCGCCACGCGGTTCGCGGCGCAGGGCGCCACCCTCACCCTCGCCGACCGCGAGCGCGCCCCGCTCGACGACCTCGCCGCCCACCTCCCCACCGCCACCGGGGTGCTGACCGCCGACCTCACCGCCCCCGACGCCCCGGCCGAGCTGGTCCGCCGGGCCTGGGCCGACCAGGGACCGGTGGACGTGCTGGTCAACGCCGCCGGCGTCTACCCGTCCCTCGACATGGCCGAGCTGACCGCCGAGGCGTGGGACCGGCTCTTCGCCGTCAACCTGCGCGCCCCCGTCCTCGCCACCGCCGCCTACGCACGCCTGGCCACCGAACGCGGCGAGGGCGGCACGGTCGTCAACATCTCCTCCGGCTCGGCCCTGCGCGCCCGCCCCGGCGGCGGCCCCTACGCCAGCTCCAAGGCCGCCCTGGAGATGGCGACCCGCGCCGCCGCCCTCGAACTGGGCGCCCACGGCATCCGGGTCAACGCCGTCAGCCCCGGATTCGTCCCCGTCGACAGCGCCTGCAACCCGGTCTCCGAGGAGTACGCCGCCGCCATCGGGGCCAACCCCCTCGGCCGGCCGGGCAGCCCCGAGGACATCGCCCGCGCGGTCTGCTGGATCGCCGGCCCCGAGGCCGCCTGGATCACCGGCGAGATCCTGCGCGTCGACGGCGGCTCCAGCACCGGCGCCCTCCACCTGCCCCGCATCTGGCCCGCCGCCACGCCCGCACCCGCCGACGCCACGAAGGGACACCCCGCATGAGCAGCACCGACACCTACACCGTGGTCGGAGGCGGGGCCATCGGCGGAACGCTCGCCTTCAGCCTCGCCCGGGCGGGCCACCGGGTCCGCCTCGTCGACACCGACGCCGCCCACGTCGCCGCAGTCCGCGAGCACGGACTGACCGTCGCCCGGGGCGAGCAGCGCGAGAGCGTACACGTCGAGGCGGTCACCCCCGACGCGTGCGACGCCACCCTCGGCCGCGTCCTGCTGGCCGTCAAGGCGCAGGCCACCGGCGCGGCCCTGGACTGGATCGAGCCCCGGCTCGCCCCGGACGGCTGGGTCGTCTCGCTCCAGAACGGCTTCAACGAGGAACTGATCGCCCGGCGGATCGGCGCCGGACGCACCGTCGCCGCCTTCGTCAACATCTTCGCCGACGTGACCGAACCCGGCGTGATCATGGACGGCGGCGCCGGGGCCCTGGTGATCGGCGAGTGCCACGGCGCCCCCGTCTCCGACCGCGTCGACTCCCTCGTCGCCGACCTGCAGAGCTGGGGACCGGCCCTGGCCAGCGACAACGTCGAGGGATACCTCTGGGCCAAGGCCGGCTTCGGCGCCATGCTGGCCGCCACCGCGCTGGCCGACGCCGCGATGGCCGAGCTGATCGACCGTCACCCCGCGACGATGGACGCCGTCGCCGCCGAGGTCTTCGCCGTGGCCGACGCGCTCGGCGTCACCCTGGAGGCGTTCGACGCCTTCGAGCCGCACGCGTTCCGCCGGGACGCGGCCGAGGAGACCCGCCGCGCCGCCACCGCCCGCCTCACCGCCTGGCTGCGCACCCAGGCCAAGGACCGCAGCGGCATCTGGCGCGACCTGGCCGTCCGCCGCCGCCCCGTCGAGGTGACCACCCACTACGCCGAGGTCTTCGCCGAGGCCGGACGCCACGGCGTCGCCACCCCGGTCCTGCGCGCCGTCATCGCCCAGCTGCGCGAGCTGGAGCGCGACCCCGGCCTCATGGCCGAGGCCCGCCTCGACGCCCTGGACCAACTCGCCTCCGGCAGCCGGCGCGAGTTCGCCGACACGGCCGCCCCCGGCCGGGACCAGGCGGCCGCCGTACGGGACTGGCTTGCGGCCCACCGCGAGGAGATGGTAGCCGACCTGGCCGAGTACACCTCCCAGGAGAGCGCCAGCGACGACCTCGAAGCCCTCGACGCCTGCCTCGCCTGGGTGCGCCACTGGCTCGACAACGCCCTCGGCGCCCCGGCGCACGAGGAGATACGGCCCCGCGCGGAGGCAGGCGACCTCATGATCCGCCGCTACCCGGGCACGGGCGCCCGCCCCGTCCTGCTGCTCGGCCACTACGACACGGTCTGGCCCACCGGCACCCTCGACCAATGGCCCTTCCGGCGCGACGGCGACCGGATCACCGGACCCGGCGTCTTCGACATGAAGGCGGGCCTGGTCCAGGCGGTGTGGGCGCTGAAGGCGCTGGACGCGCTCGGTCTGGCCCGCCCGGCCTGCACCCTCCTGCTCAACGGCGACGAGGAGACGGGCAGCCTCGCCTCCAGCGACGACCTCGTCGCCGAGGCGCGGGAGAGCCGGGCCGCCCTGGTCTTCGAGGCGGCAGCCGACGGTGCGGTCAAGACGGCCCGCAAGGGGGTCGGCCTCTTCACCGTGACCGTCACCGGCCAGGAGGCGCACGCCGGACTCGACCCGCAGGCCGGCGCCAGCGCCACCGAGGAACTGGCCCACCAGATCCTCCGCCTCACCGGACTGCGCGACCTCGCGGCGGGCACCTCGCTCAACGCCGGGGTGATCGAGGGCGGTACGCGCAGCAACGTGACGGCCGGCCGGGCGACCGCCCGCCTCGACGTCCGGGTGGCCACCGCCGCCGAGCAGGAGCGGATCGGCGCCGCGCTGGCCGCACTGCGGCCCGTCGACCCGCGCACGACCGTCGAGGTCTCCGGCGGCTGGAACCGCCCCGTCTTCGAACGCACCGACCAGGTGGCGGAGTTGGCGGGCCTCGCCCAGAGGTGCGCGGCCACGCTCGGCCTCGACCTGCGCGAGGCGGCGGTGGGCGGCGCCAGTGACGGCAACTTCGTCGTCGCCGCCGGCGTCCCCGTGCTGGACGGCATCGGGGCGGTCGGCTCCGGGGCACACGCCCGCTCCGAGAACACCTCCGTCAACGGCATGGTGGAACGCGCCGCCCTCACGGCGACGGTCCTCACCGCCCTGGCCGGGAGCTGAGCCGACAGCCTCACTCTCCCGAGTGGATTACGCAGAGCGGGAGTTGGAGAGCGACGGGTCCGCCAGGCGCGGACGCCGCAGCCGGGGGAGGATGCGGGGCGTTCGCCAGGAACGCCTCTCGGCCGAGGGGATCGCCGCCGGCCGCCGGGGCCCCTCCGCCGACGGGGAACCGGGGACCGGCACCCTCGCGCACGGGAGGACACTCCCGACCCGAAAGGAATGGGCCATGCGCGTCGCCCGTCCGCTCTCCCTCTTCGCCGCCCTCTCGATCGCCCTCGCGGGTGCCGCGGCCACCGCCACCGCGGCACCCGCCCCGGCCCCCAAGGCGGTGGCCGCCGGCAGCGGCTACGCCGCCCCGACCATGCTGCACTGCAAGCTGAACGTCCGCTCCGCCACCAAGTCCTCCGCGACCGTGCTCCGCACGCTCCGCAACCGCAACGGCAACTGCCCGGGCAAGGGCGGCCACGACTCCGTCCCCTGCTGGCTGAACAAGTGCGGCGGCATCACGGCGGGCGGCAGCTACACCTGCCAGTCGGGCGGCAAGTCCTACAAGAGCTGGCTCCCCGTGAAGCACCAGGGCAAGCGCGCCTGGGTCGCGATCAAGTGCGGGACGTACGTGACCCCCTGAGCCCGCCGTCCGGCCCCACCCCCGGTTGCCCGATGTCCCACAGGCCCCGAATGCCGGGAGATCCATCCTCCGCAACCGGGGGTTGACCGATGCGTCACGGCTCTCTAGGTTTCTCGCAACCTGCTGGTATATCGATTAACCAGCGTCGTCGCCCCTTGGTTGGAGACATCTCGCTGTGCGCTCACCTCTGAGTCGGCGCGGCTTCCTCGCCGCAGGCTCCGGCCTCGCCGCTGCCACCGCCTTCCCCGCCCTGGCCGGGTGTTCCTCCCTCGCCTCGGCCGATTCCGATCCGGGGACCCTCGTCGTCCACACCCAGCTCGGCACCACCGCGCCGGGGTCGCCCACCTACCGGGCGCTGGTCAAGGAGTTCCACGCGGAACACCCCGGCCTGCGGATCAAGAACCTGGTCAACGGCGACGACCTCCCGCAGGTGTACGAGACCTCGCGGCTGGCCCGCAAGGAACCGGACGTCGTCATGGTCAACCTCTACGACAAG
This sequence comes from Streptomyces albidoflavus, assembly GCF_000719955.1. Taxonomy (GTDB): domain Bacteria; phylum Actinomycetota; class Actinomycetes; order Streptomycetales; family Streptomycetaceae; genus Streptomyces; species Streptomyces albidoflavus. The sequence continues at coordinate 53,099 of NZ_JOII01000004.1, read as the reverse complement.
ACGCTGGCCTGGACCGAGCTCGGGGCGACCCTCGACGTCAAGGGATACCTGGACGACTGGGGCCTGCGCGAGCGGGTGCTGCCCGCCGCACTGAAGGAGTGGACCGACGACGAGGGGCGGCTGCGCGCCTTCCCCTACTTCGCCGCCAACTGGCCCGTCGCCTTCAACACCAGCCTGCTGGAGCGGGCCGGCACCGGTTCCGTCCCCACCACCGGCGACCAGCTCATCGGCGCGGCCCGCAAACTGCGCGCCAAGGGCATCGCCCCCGTGACCGTCGGCGGCAACGACTGGACCGGGCAGAAGCTCCTCGCCCAGATCATCCAGACCTTCCTCACCCCCGAGGAAGCCCGCAAGGTCTACGCGAGCGGCGACTTCGGCGGCCGCCGGGTGCGCGAGGGCATCGACTACTTCGTCGAGCTGCGGGATGCCGGCGTCTTCGCCGACAAGGCACAAGGACTCACCTCGGACACCATGACCACGCAGTACAACACCGAGGCCGCCGCGATCCAGTCCGCGATGTCCTCCGCGCTGGCCAAGGTCCCCGAGCGGACCGCCGCGCACAGCGAGGTCGGCGGCTGGCCGCTGGCTCCGGGAGCCGCCCACGCCCAGCCCACCATCATGCGGTCGTACACCCTCATCGGCTTCTGGATCAGCCCCAACGGGGCGAAGAAGATCTCCGCGGTCGAGAAGTTCCTGCGGTTCATGTACCGGCCCGAGTCCGTCTCGCGCTTCATCACCGAGAGCGGCCGGGACATGGCCCTGCGGACCGACACCGTCAGCAAGGACTTCCCCCCTGGTGGCCGCCGCGCAGCGGCTCGGCGACCAGGTCGGCCAGGTGCTCCTGCCCGACCTGTACGTCCCGCCGACCGCCACCCAGCCGCTGATCACGGCCACCAGCACCGCCTTCACCCGCGGCACCGGCGCGGCCACCGTGCGCTCCGCCCTCGAATCCGCCTACCGCACGGGCTGACCCCGCGCGCCCGAGTCCCGAGGGGATTCCCCATGACGTTGCTCTCCTCCGCCCCACCCGGCGCCCCCGCCACCCGGAGCGCTCCGCAGACCCCCGGCCGCACACCCCGCCGCAAGCAGGGCGGAGTCATCCTCGCCGTCCCGGCGCTGGCCTGGTACCTGCTCTTCATGGTCGGCCCGCTGGTCGCCATCTTCGTCATCGCCGCCCTGCACTGGCCCGGCATGCTCCAGCCGGTCTCCTTCGCCGGACTCGGCAACGTCCGCACCGTCCTGGCCGACCCGGTCTTCACCGACGCCCTCGTCAACACCGGCATCCAGCTGGCCGTCGCCCTGCCCGTGATGATCGTCGGCGCCTACATGCTGGGCTACTACGTCGCGCAGCGCCCACCGGGCCACCGGTTCCTGCGCTACCTCCTCTTCATCCCCGGCCTGATCTCCACCCCCGCCAAGGCGATGGTCTTCTACGCCGTCCTCTCGCCCGACGGCCTGTTCAACGGAGCCCTGGACAAGGCCGGCCTCGGCTCACTGACCGACGCCTGGCTCGCCTCGCCCTCCACCGCCCTCGCCTGCCTGATCGTGCTGGACGTGTGGAGCGGCATCGGCTTCACCGCCGTCCTCTTCGCCGCCCGGCTCGGCAGCGTGCCGGACGAGGTCGGCGAGGCGGCGCAGCTCGACGGAGCCGGACACTGGCGGGCCATGTGGCGCATCCACTTCCCGATGATCCGCGACTTCGTCGGCGTCGTGACGATGCTCCAGTTCCTGTGGACCCTGTTCGGCTCCGCGCAGAACGTCCTGCTGCTCACCCAGGGCGGCCCGGGCTCCTCCTCGACCACCCTCTCCTTCCTCGTCTACCAGAAGGCGTTCATCGCGGCCGACCTGGGCTACAGCCAGACCGTGGGCGTCTTCCTGTTCCTGGCCGGCCTGGCCGGGCTGCTGACCATCCGTCGCGTCTTCCGCCAGAACTACTGATCGGAGCGGTCCCATGAAGTTCGGAAGGTCCTGGCTGCCCGCCCACCTCCTCGCCTGGCTGTACGCGGCGCTGCTCCTCGTCCCCCTCTACTACCTGCTGGTCTCGGCCTTCAAGACCAACGACCAGATATTCGGCTCCCCCTTCGCCCTGCCGACCTCGCTCTCCCCGCACAACTTCACCGAGGCGTTCACCTCCGCCGACCTGGGAGCCGCGGTCGTCAACTCCGTCCTCGTGACGGCGCTCGCCCTCGCACTGACCCTGGGCCTCGCGATCCCGGCGGCCTTCGCCCTCGCCCGCTCGGACGGACGGCTCGGGGCATTCGTGGAACGCGTCTTCTCCCTCGGCTTCCTCGTGCCGACCTTCGCCGCGCTCTTCCCCACGTTCCTGCTCGCCGCCTCCACCGGCCTCTTCCACACCCGGGCCTTCATGGTGCTGTTCCTGCCCGCCACGGCGATGCCGCTGTCGGTGGTGATCCTGGTGCAGTTCATGCGGACCATCCCGCGCGAGATGGAGGAGGCGGCCCGGATGGACGGCGCCTCCACCTTCGCCGTCCTGCGCCACGTCTACACCCCGATGTGCATGCCGGGCATCGCGACGATCCTGCTGCTGAACTTCCTGACCTTCTGGAACGAGTACCTCTACTCACTCGTCATCATCGGTCCCGACCCCGGCCTGCGCACCGTGCAGGTCGCCCTGCCCACACTCAAGTCCCTCACCGGCACCGACTACGGCATCCTGACCGCGGGCACGGTCCTCACCCTGGTCCCCGTCTGGGCGGTGTACACCGTGCTGCAGAAACGTATGCAACAGGCACTCGTCAGTGGGGCGGTGAAGATGTGAAGGAACGTCTCGAGGGGCGACCGGGCCGAAGCGCGCCCGGCAACGGGACACGGCCGACCATCAAGGCGGTGGCCGCGGCGGCGGGAGTCTCCACCGCCACGGTCTCCCAGGCGGTCAACGACACAGGCCGGATATCGGAGGCGACCCGCCGCCGGGTCCTGGCCGCCGCAGCCGAACTGGGCTGGTCACCGAGCGCCCCGGCGACCGCGCTGCGCAGGGCCAGGACCCGGACGATCGCGCTCGTGGTGCGCCGCCCGACCGACGTCCTGGGCGCCGACCCCCACTTCAGCGAACTCATCACCGGCCTGGAGGGCCAACTGGCCCCCCGGGGCTACGGCCTGCTGCTCCACCTGGTCCCCGACATGGCCGAGGAGAGCGCACTGTACGAACGGCTCGCCGCCGAAGGCCGCATCGACGGCGCCGTCCTGACCGACGCCCGCGCCGACGACCCGCGCCCCGGACTCCTCGAAGGCCTCGGCCTGCCCGCCGTCCTGCTCGGCGCGCCGGACCCCGCCGCACCCGTGCCCGGGGTCGGCCTCGGACAGCAGGACGCGGGCGTCCGGGAAGCCGTCACCCACCTGCTGAACCACGGACACCGGCGCATCGCCTACGTCGCCGGCCCCGCCGACCTCCTCCACTCCGGCCTGCGGCGCGCGGCGTTCGAGAGCGCCCTGGCCGAGGCGGGGCTGCGCCCCCTGGCCGTACGGCACACCGACTTCACCGAGGAGGCCGCCGTCACCGTCACCACCGAACTCCTCGCCCGCCCGGACCGGCCGACCGCCCTGGTCTTCCCCAACGACTCCATGGCCGTCTGCGGCATGGGCGCGGCCCAGCGCGCCGGACTGCGCGTCCCCGAGGACGTCTCCGTGGTCGGCTACGACAACCTGCCGCTCGGCCGGTGGCTGCACCCCCGCCTCACCACGGTGGACCAGCAGGTCCAGCGAGTCGGCGCGGCCGCCGCCCTCACCCTCCTCGCCGGCTGCGGCGAAGAAGTCCCGGCCCCCCTCCTCGACGGCCGGCCCCGCCTGGTCGTCCGGGAGTCCACCGGCCCCGCCCCCGCCGGCCGGCCATGACCCCCACCTCCCGCACCACCCGCGGGCCGCCGCGCCCCTAGCCCCACCGACCCACCGAACGTGTACACCGAAAGCATCCGAGAAGGATCATGCGACGCCACAGCGCCCAGCTCACCCATGACCACGCCGTACTGCCCTGGCTCGGCGCCAACTTCTGGTCCCGCACCGGCGGCCCCCTGATGTGGCGCGACTACGACCCGAAGACCGTGCGCGAGGAACTGGCCGTCCTGCGCGAGCACGGCCTGACGATGACCCGCTCCTTCTTCTACTGGCCCGACTTCCACCCCGAGCCCTTCCGCATCGACGAGGAACTCTGCGACCGCTTCCGGGACTTCCTCGACGCCCACACCGAAGCGGGAATGGGAACCGTCCCGACCTTCATCGTCGGCCACATGTCCGGCGAGAACTGGGACCCCGTCTGGCGCGGGGGCCGGGACCTGTACGAGGACGTCTGGCTGGTCGGACGGCAGGCCTGGTTCGTCTCCCAGATGACCCGGCGCTTCAAGGACCACCCGGCCGTCACCGGCTGGCTCATCACCAACGAGATGCCCGGCTACGGCCGGATCTACCAGGAGAACCCGCCCTCCGGCGACGTGGTCACCGCCTGGGCCCAGTTCATGTGCGACGCCGTCCGCGCCGCGGGCGGCACCCAGCCCGTCTCGCTCGGCGACGGCGCCTGGGGCATCGAGGTCACCGGCCGCGACAACGGCTTCTCGCTCCGCGACACGGCCGAGTACGTCGACTTCGTCGGCCCGCACGTCTACCGCTCCGACACCGACCGGCCCCGCCAGCACTACCGCGCCGCCTTCGAGTGCGAACTCGCCGCCGTCACCGGCCAGCCGGTCGTCCTGGAGGAGTTCGGCCTCTCCACCGACACCGTCTCCGCCGCCAACGCCGGCATCTTCTACCGCCAGACCCTGCACAACTCCCTGCTCGCCGGCGCCACCGGCTGGATCGCCTGGAACAACACCGACTACGACGCCCTGTGGGACCGCTCGCCCTACGACCACCACCCCTTCGAGATGCACTTCGGCATCACCGACAGCGAAGGACGCCCCAAGGAGCCGCTGCGGGAACTCGCCGGCTTCGCCGAGGTGCTGGAACGCGTCGACTTCGCCCACTGCCGCCGCACCGACGCCGACGCCGCCCTGGTCGTCCCCGCCTTCCTCGAACGTGGCTACCCCTACAGCCGCCCCGCCGACCGCCCGCTGATCTTCACCTCCCTCCACCAGGGATACGTCGCGGCCCGCGGCGCCGACCTGCCCGTCGCCCTCACCCGCGAGGCCGACGGGCTCGCCGAGGACGCCGCGCTCTACCTGCTGCCCTCGACCCGCCAGCTCACCACCCGCACCCGCCGCGCCCTGGAACGCAGGGCCCGCGAAGGAGCCACGGTCTACCTTTCGTTCTGCTCGGGCGAACACCCCGGCACGCGCGGCCCCTGGTTCGACGACCTGGACGGCCTGTTCGGCGTCGAACTCCAGCTCTCCTACGGCGTCGCCGAGCCGATCGAGGACGACGTACTGGAGATGACCTTCACCGAGGAGTTCGGGACCATCAAGGCGGGCGAGACCCTGACCTTCCCCGTCGCCGGCAACGAGGACAGCCGCGCCTACCTGCCCGTGGTCCCCGACGGCGCCCGCGTGGTCGCCACCGACGCCCACGGCCGCCCGGCCCTGCTACGCCACGACACCGGGCGGGGCCGCACCGTCCTCGCCACGTACCCGCTCGAACACATGGCGGCCCGCACCGCCCGCGTCAACCCCGAGCAGACACACCGCCTCTACGCCGCGCTCGCCGAGATCGCCGGAGCGGCACGGCCCGTCACGGTGGACAGCCCGCACGTCGCCGCGGACACCCTCGTGCACGAGGACGGCCGCCGCTTCGTCTGGCTGGTCAGCCAGTCCGGCACGGAACTGACCGTCCGGCCGTCCGCCGACGGCACCCTGCACAGCCTGGACGACGGCGACCCGGTGCGGGACGTGACCCTGCCGCCGTACGGGGTGCGCGTCCTGGAACAGCGCTGACCCCTCGCCCCCTCTTCCCCCCCCCGTCACGCCGTGAGGTCAGGAGACCCAGCCATGGCCGACCCCCTCTACCGCGACCCCACCGCCCCCGTCACCGCCCGGGTACGCGACCTCCTCGCGCGAATGACCCTCACCGAGAAGGTCGGACAGGTCAACCAGCGGATGTACGGCTGGCACGCCTACGAGCGCACCCCGTCCGGGTACCGGCTCACCGAGGCGTTCCGCACCGAGGTCGCGGCGTTCGACGGGATGGGCGCGCTCTACGGCCTGCAACGCGCCGACCCCTGGTCGGGCGTGACGGCCGAAACGGGCATCGGCGCGGCGGACGGCGCCCACGTCTCCGACACCGTCCAGCGCCACGTCATCGACAACACCCGCCTGGGCATCCCGGTCCTCATGGTCGAGGAGATGCCCCACGGCCACCAGGCACTGGACGGCACCCTGCTGCCGGTGAACCTCGCCGTCGGCGCCACCTGGAACCCGCAGCTCTACGAGGAGGCCGTCGCCTCGGCCGCCGCCGAGCTACGGGCCAGGGGCGGCCACGTGGCGCTCGTCTCCGCACTCGACCTGGTGCGCGACCCACGCTGGGGGAGGGCGGAGGAGTGCTTCGGCGAGGACCCGTACCTGGCAGCACGGTTCACCGAAGCACTGGTGCGCGGCGCACAGGGACCACCGGCCGAGCGGATCGCGCCCGACCGCGCGGCCGTCGTGCTCAAACACTTCGCGGGCCAGGGCGCGACGATCGGCGGCCGCAACAGCGCGGCGACCGAACTGGGCATCCGGGAACTCCACGAGATCCACCTCGAAGCCGCGCTGGCGGGGGTACGGGCCGGGGCAGCCGGCGTGATGGCCGCGTACAACGAGTTCGACGGGCTGCCCTGCGCCGCCAGCCGCGACCTGCTGACCGGCATCCTGCGGGAGGAATGGGGGTTCGACGGGGTGGTGATGGCCGACGGGCTGGCCCTGGACCGGCTGGTGCGCCTGGCAGGGAACCCGGTCACGGCCGCGGCGACGGCCCTGTCGGCGGGCTGCGACCTGAGCCTGTGGGACGACTGCTTCCCGCGCCTGGCGGAGGCGGTCGACCGGGGGCTGGTCGAGGAGAGCGCGCTGGACGCGGCGGTGGGGCGGGTCCTCGCGCTGAAATTCCGGCTCGGTCTGTTCGAGCAGCCGTACACCGGCGAGCGACCCCACGTCGCCGCACCGCGTGAGCTGAGCCGGCGCCTGGCCCAGGAGTCGGTCACGCTCCTTGCCCACGACGGGGTGACCCTGCCGCTGCCGGGGCGGGCGCGGGTCGCGGTGCTCGGCCCGAACGCCGATTCCGTACCGCAGCAGCTCGGTGACTACACCGCGCCCCAGCGCCCCGGCGTGGGCCTCAGCCTCCTCGCGGGACTGCGGGCAGCCGCCCCCGCAGGTACGGAGATCACCTACGCCCGCGGCTGCGATCTCGTCGGCGCGGACCGGTCGGCCCTCCCGGCAGCGGTGGCCCTCGCGGCGGACGCGGACGTCGCGGTCCTCGTTCTCGGCGGGTCGAGCGCCCGCGCCGCCGAGACGCACTTCGACGCCAACGGCGCCGCCCAGGTCACCGGCGACCCCGACGGAATGACCTGCGGCGAAGGCGTGGACCTGGCCGAACTCGCGCTCCCGGAGGGCCAGTCGGCGCTGCTCGACACGATCACGGCCACCGGCGTACCCGTGGTGGTCGTCCTGGTCCAGGGACGCCCGCACGCCCTGCCGGACCTGACCGGGCGCGCGGCGGCGGTGCTCAGCGCCTGGTACCCGGGCCCCTGGGGCGGCCAGGCGGTGGCCGATGTCCTGCTCGGCACGGCGGAACCGACCGGCCGCCTCCCGGTGTCGGTACCCCGCACCGCCGCCCAACTCCCGGTCTTCTACAACGCGAAGGACCACGGCTACCGCGGCTACGTCGACCAGCCGGCCACCGCCCGCCACCCCTTCGGACACGGCCTCTCCTACACCACGGTCGAGTACGGCACGCCACGCCTCACACGCCCGGCCGCCACGCTCGCGGAGTTCGCCGAGGCCGATGAGGCGGGCGGCACGCCCCCGCTGGTGTGCTCGGTCGAGGTACGCAACACCGGCGACCGGCCGGTCCGCGAGACCGTCCAGCTCTACGTCCGCCGCGTGCTCGGCGGCACCTCCTGGCCCCGGGTACGCGAACTGCGCGGCTTCCGCCACACCCAGCTCGCCCCCGGGGAGACGTCCGAGGTCTCCTTCACCGTCGACGCCCGGACGCTGGCCTCGGTCTCCCGCTCGGGAAAGCGCGAGGTGGAGGCAGGCGAGTACGCCATCGAGACCGGCTCCTCCTCCGCCCGCACCCAGGCCGCCCCGCTCACCGTCCACGACGAGCGCGGCGCCGCCTCCCCGGGACCGTGACCGGCCGGACTGGACCTGGTGGTGGGGCACTACGGGGATGTGCCGCTCGGCACGGTCCACGAGCGCCCGACGGCACGCCCGGCCGCTCGGTGTTCCGCGGGCGGGCGCAGGTCAGAGCGGTGTCACGGCCATCGGGTCTGTTCGGATCGGCGACCGGGTTCATCGGAGACTGAAGTGACCGGCCGACGTGGTGGCGTGACCTCGTCTCGGGGTGCTCTTGCGGGCAGGGGGCGGCTGTCTGGGGTGTAGATCGTCCGGCGGGGCGGTCGCCGATGAGTTCACCGTCCTCGCACGGTCTACCCAGCGACCCCGGCCGTTCTCGACAGGAGTGCCATGTCCACCATCCAGCCCGTCATCCTGACCGCTGACCAGGACGTTCTGCTCGGCTTCTACGCGAAGTTGTTCGGCGCTGAGGAGATCTTCCGGGTACCGGAGGAAGGCCCGGCGTTCTACCTCGGCCTGCGTATCGGCGACACCGACCTCGGACTGGTGGCCAAGGAGGAGGCGGGGACCGGAGCGGGGCCGCGGATTCTGCTCAGCATCGGTGTCGACGACGTCGACGAGACGCTCGGCCGGGTGGAGGCGCTGGGCGGCTCGGTCAGCGGCGGCCCCAACGACATGCCGTGGGGGCAGCGCGTCGCCCACATCCAGGACCCCGACGGCAACCCGGTGAACCTCACCCAGCCGACTCCGCCTCAGTGAACCTCCTTCATCCACGACAGTGGCAGGCCAGCAGCGTGTGGACGGACCGGACAACGGTGCCGACGCGTCGGGCGGAACATCTGGTGTGCCCGGGACCCTGCTGTCCCTCAGCACCGCCGCCCTCCTGCACATCCGGTTCCAGCATCCCGGCATGGAGCGCCGACGCGTCTTCGAGCTGCACTCCCCGCGCTCCTGCCTGTGGCCGGGCCGCCACCTCGCTGAGGATCTGGTCCTGTGCGCGGGTCGAGTCAACGTGCCCTTCGCGATGCTCCGCGACGGCACCTTCTACGCACCCAGACCCCCACGCCTCGCTTGACGAATGACGTAAGGGGCGCCCCTCCCGCGCATCAGAGCCCCCGTCCCCCCGACCGGCAAGCCGCCGCAGCCACACGCCGGCAGGCCGCCTGCACCGAACACTCCGACGCCATCCGCGCTGAAGCCCTCCTTGAAGAAGGCAAGGACCGGGCTCCACGCGCGTCCGCCATTGGCCGAACGCTGCCCCAAGCAGCCTGAAGAACCGGCCCAGTTCGTGTGGGCGGCTGGGGCAGGGCCGTTGCCGGGTTCTCGCGTCCTGCAGAGGATCGCCGGCCAGGCGGTGACACCGCACCTCCGGCCTGGCCGGCATCCGAGAGGCTCAACCAATCGTCAGAGCGGCCACGGCGGCCACGGCGGCCACGGCGGCCATGCGGCGGGGCCGGTCGTGGCGGCGGTGCTCAAGGAGCGGTGACGGCCGGCCGTCGAGCGCGAGACATGGAAGACCGGGCCCTCAGCCTCAGGGGGACACGCTCCGGGTCCCGTCGGCCGTAGCGAGGCGGGCGAGCAACTCCGGATGGTCTGCCAGGCCCTTCTCGGCCGCCGACCTGATCACGGACTCCATGAACGCGCGGTCCACGCGGTCCCAGTCGATCGGGCCGAGCGGCGGCTGCGGGTCGTACTCGATGGCGGCCTGGATCATCCGGGCGGCATCCTCGCCCACCAGTTCGGTCACCAGGTGCAGGGCCATGTCGATGCCCGCCGCCACTCCGGCGGCCGTGAGCACGCGCCCGTCCGCGACCCAGCGCCGGGACACGGGTGTCGCGCCGAAGGCGCGCAGGATCGGCATGGCGGCCCAGTGGGTGACCGCCTCCCGGCCCTCGAGCAGACCGCCGGCCCCGAGGATCAGCGAGCCGGTGCAGACCGAGGCCACCACCTCTGCGCCGCCGGCCGCCTGCCGGACGTAGCCGGTCAGCTGTTCGTCCGCGAGGGCGGCGAAGGTGGGGGCACCGCCGCCCGGGACGACCAGGCCGTACGGCGCGGGCACCTGTTCGAAAGTGTGGGAGGCCGTTACGCACACCGGGCTGTCCGTCGGCAGCGGTTGGCGGGCCGCTGCCACCGTGACGGTCTCGAAGCCGAGTCCGAGTTCCTGCAAGCCGCTGATGACCTGGAGCGGTCCGACGAAGTCGAGGGCGGTCAGGCCGGGGTAGAGCACGAACGCAATGGTCCTGGTCGTTGTCATGCCACCAGCTTTGCCGGGGCGGGCGGCCGTCGCGCGGACCCTGTCTGGAATCCTGTGATCCATGTCTTCCGGACGCCAGGAGTCGCTGATGCGCCGTGTGGTCGTGATCGGTTACCCGGATACCGAACTGCTCGACATCTCCTGTCCGACAGGCGTGTTCGAAACGGCCACGCGCTGGGGCGCGGAACCCGGATACCGGGTCGAGCTGGTCTCGCTCGGAGGCCTGCCGGTGCGGACGAGCTGCGGCCTCACCCTCGCCGCCGACGCCCTCGAGCGGGTAGGCGGCCGGCTGGACAGCGTGGTGGTGGCGGGCGGGCCGGGGCATCGGAACGCTGCCGAGGACGCCCGGCTGCTCGTCCACCTGCGCCGGCTGGCCGGGCTCAGCCGCCGGGTGGTCTCGGTGTGCACGGGCGCCACCCTGCTGGCCGCGGCAGGCCTGCTGGACCGGCGCCGGGCGACCACGCACTGGGCATGGGCGGCGGAGCTGGCCGCCCGGTACCCGGCCGTCACCGTGGCCCCCGCAGCGTTGTTCGTCTCCGACGGCAATGTCCATACCTCGGCGGGCGTCACGAGCGCGATCGACCTCACGCTCGCCCTCGTGGAGCAGGACCACGGTCCGGCGCTGGCCCGCGAGGTGGCCCGGCTGCTTGTCGCGTACCTGCAGCGGCCGGGCAACCAGGCGCAGGTGAGCATGCACGTGGCGGCGCCTCCGCCCGACCACCGGCTGGTCCGGCAGGTCTGCGAACACATCACCGCCCACCCGGACGCCGACCTCGACGCTGCCGCGCTGGCACGATTCGCCGGGGTGAGCCCGCGCCACCTCACCCGGCTGTTCGCCGCGGAACTTGGCACCACACCCGCACGGCACGTACGCGCGGTGCGCGCCGAAGCCGCTGCCCAGCTGCTGGCCGCCACCAACCTGCCGCTCACCGCCGTCGCCCGCCGGTGCGGACTGCGAACCACCGAGACGCTGCGGCAGGCCTTCGCCGATCTGTTCGCGACCACCCCCTCGGCCTACCGGAGGGCGGTCCGGCAGGGCTGAAGCTGTTGCTCCTGGGCACGGGGCGCAGGGTTGCGTCGGCGGCTGGCCGGGTGTGGGGATTTACCGGTACACGAACGGCACGATGTCCAGGCGACCCGGACCCTCCTGGGCCTTGCCGCGGACGCCGGGGTGAGCAGGACGACATCGGTCGCGTCGGCCAGGCACAGCCCGGGCCGCTTGGGCGCGCGGCTCTGCCACGGTGACGGAGCCCGGGTCCCTCCGGGTGCAGCGGTGGGGTTCGACGTCCTTGTTCAGCGGCAGCGGCCCGTGCGAGGCGCTGAGGGTGAGAACCGTGCCTCCGCTCGCGAGCACTGCGTCGCGGCCTGCCGGGGGCCTGCGGCTTCATCTTCAGGAGAAGGGCCCGGCCCAGCCGATGGCAGCGACGGAGACGGAGGGCGAAGGCGGATGAGGTGGTCGATCGTGGCCGTGGGAGGAAGCTGCCGATGCCGAAGAGAACCGGACGTGTGAGTCAAGGGTGACGGCTCGCCGTTCGGCCGGTCAGGACCCGGCCGTGCCGTCAGACTTTTGGGAGGGAACGCTCCGGTGGGGCGTGCGTACGGGCGATACGGGGTGGGTGTGACCGAGCAGGACAGGGCCGACCGTGCCGCTCCGGGCGACACGGGGCCGGGCGTGACGGATCACGGCGCCCCTCGCGCACGCACGGCAACGGGGGGCGGGCCGGGTGCGCGACCGTACGGCAACGATCAGCGGCGCGACGACGGGCCGGCGCCTGCGGTGCCGCGGCACGTAGCCTGCGTGATGGACGGCAACGGCCGTTGGGCGCAACGGCGTTCGCTGCCACGAACGGCGGGCCATCGGGCTGCCGAGGCCACCGTCATCGACATCATCGAGGCGGCCCGGGCGGCCGGAGTCGAGTGGCTCAGCCTGTACGCCTTCTCCACCGAGAACTGGAACCGCCCCGGCACCGAGGTCGACTACCTGATGCGGCTGGTCCGCCGGGTCGTGCGCAAGCACGCACCGCTGCTTCTCGCCCGCGGTATCCGCTGCCGCTTCCTCGGGGCCGCCGACCCGCGCCTTCCCCGGGAGCTGGCCCAGGATTTCGACGATCTGGCGACGCTGACCGCCGGCAACCAGGGGATGACGCTCACCGTCGCCTTCGACCACGGCGGACGCCGAGACATCGTCGAGGCCGCCAGGTCGCTGATCCGCAACGGGATACAAGCCGACGAGGTGACCGAGCGGCTCTTCGCGGACCATCTGCCGTTCCCCGACACCCCTGACGTGGACCTCGTCATCCGCACCTCCGGCGAGCAGCGCATCTCCAACTTCATGCTCTGGCAGGTCGCCTACGCGGAGTGGGTCTTCCCCGACGTGCTCTGGCCGGACTTCCGGGCCCCTGACTTCCTCACCTGCCTGCACACCTACCGGCGCCGCGACCGCCGCTTCGGCGGCGTCCCGCCCCAGACGAACGGAGACCCGGCATGACGACCGGAACCACGGGAACAGCCGACGAGACACCCCTGTTCGCCTCGGAACCGCAGTTCCGCGCCTTCTTCGACGACCCGCGCTGGGCGCTGGCCATCATCCGCGCCACCGTGCTGGAAGCCGCCCACCCGCAGGTGGGCGCCGCCCTCGCCGACAACTCCACCTTCGTCGCCCACCCCTGGCGCCGGCTGCGCAACACCTTCCTCAGCATGCGGCGCATGTTCGACGCCGACCCAGCGGTACGCGAACGGGAGGCCGCCCGGCTCAACAGGCTGCACGCCCGCATGAGCGGCTCCGACACCCGCGGCCGCTCCTACGACGCCATGGACCGAGCGACCCGCGCCTGGGTGGTCGCCACCCTCTACGAGAGCGCCGTCACCATGTGCCGACTGAGCGGTCAGCCGCTCGACCAAGGCACCATGGAGCGCATGTACGCCGAGTACCGCGACTTCCTCGCCGCACTCGACGGTGACGCCGGGGAACTCCCCGAAGACCTGAACGACTTCTGGCGGTACTTCGACAGGGTCGTCGAGGACGAACTGGAGAACACCGAGGCAGCCCGCATCATCCTCTACCGACTCTTCGACCATCTGCCCGCCCCGGCGCTGCTCGGCGGCGCGCCGACACTGTGGGCGGCTGGCCGGGCCGTCGTCGGTCCACTCCTCGGCGCGATCACCGTCGCCTCGCTTCCCGAGCCGTACCGGCGCAAGGCCGGCTTGCCCGAGATGCCCGGCGCCCCGACCCTCATGCAGGGTGCCTACCTCGCCGCCGGGCTCACTCGTTTCCTGCCGGAGGACTGGATCGACGCCGAATCCATCATCGAGACCCTCTCCCTGTCGCCCGACAGCGATGACCCCCGCGCCCGGACCGCGACCGCGCTGCGCGCCCGCATGAAGCGGGCGTCGGCCCTGCTCCGCCTCCTCACGCCACTGAGCGGTGACACGGACCCCGACCCGGTTCCGCCTACCTCGGAGGCGGCAGAGGGCCGGCGCTCGGCGGAGGAGTTCTTCCGCCAGGTGCTGGACCAGACCGGCGACGGCCACCTCGACTGGCCTGACCTGGCCGCCATGGCACGCGAACTGGCCACCCGCCTTGACCTGGATGAACCCGAGGAGACCCGGCTCTACGACGCCTTCGCCGCCTGGTGGCGCGAGCTCCAGGCCGCCCTCGACACGGACGGTGACGGCCGTGTCAGCGCCGACGAGTACGCCGCCGCCGTCCCCTCCCTCGCCGGTCCCGCGCTCATCCGCGTCGCCGAGGTGCTCTTCGACGTCACCGACAAGGACGGCAGCGGGACCGTCGACGCGGACGAACACCGGGCGCTTTTCCGCACCGCCTTCCACCGCGACCTCACCATCACCGACGGCACCTACGACCGCAGTGCCTTCGTGGGCGACTTCCTCTCTTTCATGTCCGGCCGCCGAAGGAACACCGGGTACGACCCCCTTCTCGCGGATGCCTGACGCACTCGTGCAGGCCTTCAACGCCCGGCAGAGCAGGTCGGTCGGAGAGGTCGCCTTCTCCGCATGGATCGACCGGTACAGCTCACTCACCGGTCGTCCTCCTTCACGAAGCAGGCCGTCGTACCTTTCAGGATCTCGTTCGTCTGCTGTTGTTCGCGCGTCCCGCCGGAACTCCTCGGTGTTCCGCTTCGTGTACTTGCTTCCCGCCTGGTGCTCTTCCTCTGGAACTTCAAGATCGCAGTCTCCAGATGTGGCGGTCCGCAAGGGGCGGCCGTGGAGCCTTCCGCTGGAGGGCAGGGCACTGCTGGTCACGGCCTATTGGCGCACGAGGCAAGGTGGTCCTCACCCGGGGACCCCAGCATTGCCGTGCGGTTTCGAAGAGTACTGATACTCCACCAACCGCCCGGTCGTCATCGACGCCGACACCCGCCTGGTTGTCGTGGTCGGCCGACCGCCGCTCGCCGGGAACCGCAACGACTGCAAGGCAGGGGAAGAATCAGGGGCCAAAGCATCCGTCGGCAAGACCCTCACGATCGCCGACGGCGGCTACCCGGGCACTGGACGGGTCAGTCCGCACCGTCGGCTGCGCGGCCAGAGCGAACTTCCGGCCTGGAAGGAGGAACACAACAAGTCCCACAACAAGCAGGTCCGAGCCCGCGTCGAGCACGCCTTGCCGGTGGGTGGGTGGTTCTGGAGCCTGCGGCCGGGGGGGGGGCGGGGGAGTGGGGCCGGTGTTCGTGGGTGTCAGGCGGTGATGAGTTTCTGCTCATGGCTGGGTGCTTTGACGTTGGGCTTCTTGTTCGGCAGGGAGAGCCGGAAGACCTTGTGCCACGCGGAGAGCACTTGTCTGGGGAGCGGTCCGGTGACGTATTGCAGTTCGTACTTCTCGAACAGTGCGTGCACTTTCACCGCGACCTCGGCGTACCGGTTGCTCGGCAGGTCCGGGAACAGGTGGTGTTCGATCTGGTGGGACAGGTTGCCGGTCATGAAGTGCATGGCTTTGCTGCCGCTGATGTTCGCTGAGCCCATCATCTGGCGCAGGTACCACTGGCCGCGTGTTTCTCCCTTGATCGACCGGCGTTCGAAGACCTGTACGCCTTCGGGGAAGTGCCCGCACATGATCACGGAGTGGGACCAGATGTTGCGGACCAGGTTCGCGGTGAACGTCGCGGCGAGCGTGGGGAGGAACGAGGGGCCCGACAGCAGCGGGTGGATCACGTAGTCCTTGAGTACCTGCTTGCGGATCTTGCGGCCCACGGCCTTGGCGCGTGCGCGGAACTCCGGGTTCTTGCGGCGCCGCTTGTTCAGGTTCTTGCCGAGCTCCAGGTCGTACGCAGCGATGCCGTACTCGAAGAAGCAGGCGTTGAGGAAGTTCCACAGCGGCTGACCGAGGTGGAACGGGTGCCACCTCTGGTCCTCGTCGACGCGCATGATGCCGTAGCCGAGGTCGTTGTCCTTGCCGATCACGTTGGTGTACGTGTGATGCAGCTCGTTGTGCGAGTGTTTCCACTGGTCGGACGGCGAGACGTGATCCCACTCCCAGGTGGTGGAGTGGATCTTCGGGTCCCGCATCCAGTCCCACTGGCCGTGCAGGACGTTGTGGCCGATCTCCATGTTGTCCATGATCTTCGCCACGGACAGGCCGGCGGTGCCGAGCAGCCATGCCGGCGGGAAGACGGAGAACAGCAGCACCCCTCTGCTGACCAGCTCGAGTCTGCGCTGTGCCGCAATCACCCTGCGGATGTAGGCGGCGTCCTTCTCTCCGCGGTCGGCGATCACCTCGTCGCGGATCGCGTCCAGCTCACGGCCGAGTTCCTCGATCTGTTCGGCCGTCAGGTGGGCGGTGGGGTCGATGGCGGTCAATGTGTTCCTACCGTTCGATGTCGCAGGGGCCCGCTGCGGCGGACACACAGGTCTGGATGAGGACGCCCGGCTCGGCCGCGGTGATCTCGCCGGTGCGCAGGTCGCGGACGGAGCCGGCCCTGAGCGGGGTGACGCAGCCGAAACAGATGCCCATACGGCACCCGGAGGGCATGAGCACGCCGGCCTCCTCGCCGATGTCCAGCAACGGCGTGGCGCCGTCCGCGTCGACGGTCTTGCCGGTGGCGCTGAACGTGACCTCGCCGCCGTCGCCGGCCACGACGGTGCCGGGGCGGAAGCGTTCGGTGTGCAGGCGCTCTTGGACGCCGTGCCTGCTCCAGTGCTCGTCGGCGGCGTCGAGCAGGCCCGTGGGCCCGCATGCCCAGGTCTCGCGCTCGGCCCAGTCGGGCACGAGTTCGTCGAGACGGGAGATGTCGAGCATGCCGTCTGTGGCGGTGTGCACCTCGATGAGCCGCAGCTTCCCGGCCGCGGCCAGGCCGTGCAGCTCGCTGCGGAAGATCACGTCTCGCGGCTGGGGCGCGCAGTGGATCATGACGGCGTCGTCGAAGGCGGTGTCGCGCAGCATGCCCATCACGGGCGTGATGCCGCTTCCGGCCGTCAGGAGGAGCACCTTGGCGGGCTTGGTCTGCGGCAGTACGAAGTCGCCGGTCGCCTGGTCGAGCTGGATCAGCGTGCCCGGTTTCGCTCTGCGGACCAGGTGGTTGCTGACCTTGCCGTCCAGGATCGCCTTCACGGTGATCGTGACGCAGCCGTCCTGGCGGTTCGTCGGCGAGGTGATGGAGTAGGCGCGCCACAGGCGCACCCCGTCGACGTCGACCCCGATCCGCACGTACTGACCGGCGGTGTGGCCGCGCCAGCCCCGTCCCGGCCTGATCACGACGGTCGCGGCGTCACGCGTCTCGGGCCGCACGGCCTCGATGCGCCCACGCAGGTCAGCACCTGCTCGCAGCGGGCTGACCAGGTCGAGGTAGTCCGACGGCAGCAGGGGCGTCGTGACCATCTCCAGCAGTTTCCACGCCCTGCTGCGAAGGGCTGCACTCGTCATGGCTCCAGCTTGCTGCGTCTCAGGGCGTAAAGTCCTGACCGCAGGACGTGAATCTGGTGGGTAGAATTGTTCGCAGGGAACAAGAATGTGAGTCGTGTAACCCGGAGGGCCAGCGAAATGGCCCTGGATGAGGCGACGGTCACAGCGCTTCGGGCCGCGCTGAGGACCACCGCCGACGAGGTCGTCCAGGCGATCATCGACGAGGTTCCTCCCTATGCCAACGCCCTGTCGGGTCGCATGGGAGTCACCATTCGCCGGGCTGTCCGCACCGCCCTGGGGCATTACCTGGACCTCGCGAGCGGGAACGCCGCGGGCGGTGACGGCGGTGACGCGGCTTACGAACTGGGCCGTGGCGAGGTGCGCGACGGCCGTTCGATGGACGCCCTGCTCAGTGCCTACCGCGTGGGTGCGCGGGTGGCTTGGCGCTGCCTGGCGGCGGGCGCCGTGTCCGCCGGTCTGCCGGCCGCCGAGGTCGCCAAGTTCGCCGAGTTGACCTTCGCCTATATCGACGAGCTCTCCGCCGCGAGCGCCGCGGGCCACGCCGACCAGCTGGCCGCCTGGGGCAGGGCTCACGAGCGCCACCTGGAACACCTGGCCCGTGATCTCCTCGCCGGTGTGAGCCCGGACGCGCTGCTGGTCTCTGCTCAGCGGGCCGGATGGCAGCCTCCGGACTCCCTGACGGCGGTGCTGCTGCCTGCCGCCCAGGCCCGGCCCGTCTACCGCGCGCTCGACCCGGGCACCCTCGTCCTGGACGATCTGCCGGACGCCACCGGTGTACTGCTCGTCCCCGATGCCGACCGGTCACACCTCTTGCGGCAGCTGAGCGGCCGCACTGCGGTGGTCGGCCCGGCCCGGCCATGGACTCATGCGTCGGCCTCGTACGCACGAGCCGTGCGCGCGCGCTTGCTCTCCCCTGACATTCGCGACACCGAGGGCCACCTGCCCGAGCTGGTGCTGAGCGCCGACGCGGACGCGTTCGCGGACCTGCGTGCACGAGCCCTCGCACCGTTGCGCGCCCTGCCTGCCGCGACCGCGGGGCGGCTGGAGGGGACGTTGCGGGCGTGGCTGCTGCATCAGGGCAGGCGGGACGAGGTGGCGGCGGCCTTGTTCGTCCATCCCCAGACGGTCCGGTACCGCATGGCGCAGCTGCGGGAGCTGTTTCCGGATCTCGCATCGCCCGACAGGGTCCTGGAGCTGACGCTGGCGGTCGGTCTTCGGCCCAGCTGACGCGTATGGACGCGTACTCCGACCGTCCTCGCACTCCTGGCGGGTCCCGGCGTCGTGTCCGGTGTCGTGTGGAGCAGGGGTCGACTTCGACGTACGGGGGCAGCGAGGTGCGTGGTGCCGCGGGTAGTCGTTCGATTCCTTGGAGGGGGATGCCGCGTCCGGACGCGGTGATCGCGAAGCGGACTCGGGCCGGCCCTGGGGGGCGCCGCCGGCCCGGTAGAGCAGTACGGCCCATACGGCTGGGAGTACGCAGCTTTCGGTGGTGCCCCAGCGGGCCGCCCAGACGAAGAGTGGGCTCGATCTGCTTGACGGACATTCGGCTGCAGGGCCGGCACTGTGGACGACGGCACGTCAGTAGTACGTCAGTAACAGGGGACGCCGACCATGCCGATGGTCGCCAGTCCCATCGTCGCGAACGCCCAGGCTCAGTCCCGGCCCCTGAAGATGCGCCGTGGGAGCAGAGGGTCGACAGCGTGGTCCTGCCACCACACGAAGGCGGCGAGCAGGATCACGCCGGCCATGAGCGGTGTGAACACCCACGGGCTGGTCCAGCCGCGAGGTTCGGCCGCGCTGAAGCCGTACACGAGGGCGACGAGACCGTCGCTGCCCAGCCGACCGCGCCCCCGTCACCCCACACTGAACCTGCCAGCGTGGAGAAAGGCGTCATCAGGCCAGCGTCCTCAGCTGCCACTGCCGAAGATGCAGCTGAGGACCGGGTCCGCTGCTGAAGGAGTATCAGGAGGGCGACCGAAGAGGACGAGCATCGTTTCGACGGGCGGACGCGTGAGTGTGCCCAGCCTTGTGCAGCTGAACGCGCTCAGCTGATGAGCTGCCGATCACGGGCAAACGCGGCGGTCCGCAGTCGACGGTCGACAGCGTCAGAGGGCCGGCACGTCTCACGTCACCTTGATGACGACCTTGCCCGCGGTGTGACCGTTCTCGACGGTGGCGAGGGCGGCTGGAGCGCCGGAGAGCGGATGGACCGCGGTGATCACGGGTGCGAGGAGTCCGTCGAGCGCCAGCCGGGCCGATCGCTCCAGGCTTTCGCGGTCGGTGCGACGCTCGACGAAACGCCCACCGAGATCGGACACGGAGATATCACCCACGGAGATGACGTTGCGGGGATCCTGGGCCAGTGGGGCGACGGAACGCAGTGAGCTGCCTCCTGCCAGGTCGACGATCCAGTCGAAGCCGTCCGGAACCATTGCGCGAGCGGCGGCGGTGACGTTCTCGGCGGTGTAGTCGACGAACCGCACCCCGATGGCTTCGGCGTGCTCGCGTTTGGCGGTACTCCCGGTGCCGATCACGCGCAGCTCGCGCGCGACAGCCAGCCGGGCGACGGCGAGGCCGACCCCGCCCCCGACTCCGTTGACCAGGATCGTGGCACCGGGCGTGAGGCTGAGCTGGTCGAGCACGTCCACCGCGGTCGTCCCGGCCACCGGCAGCGTCGCCGCCACGGTCGTGGACAGACCCGCCGGGATGCGCGCGGTGTTCGGCGCGGAGAGCACGGTCGTCTCGGCGTAGGTGCCGCCACCGGTGAGTGCGAAGCCGAAGACCGCGTCACCCACCTCGAGCCCGATGACGTCCTCCCCCCGCGCGAGAACGGTTCCGGCCGCCTCCATCCCCAGCACGCGGGGAAACGGGCGCCCGCCGTCGAGCCCGTCGACCAGACCCGAGCGCAGCAGGTGGTCGAGGGGGTTTACGCCCGCGACATCGACCTGGATCAGTACCTCGCAGCGACCTGGGACGGGGTCGGGACGATCGAAAAACTCCTGCACCTCAGGCCCGCCATACCTGCCGAAACCCCACGCGTGACCCATCTTTCGCCGCCTCTCATATGGCCGACCCGGTGATTCCGGGCGTGTTGTCATCCTCACCTCTGACATTGATGTGAGGGGCAACAGGCTGAGACGCAGATCACAGTGTCAGGCCGGCTGTGTCGCCGGTTCTGGGGGCGTGGACAGCTCCGCCCGGTGCCGGCTGTTGGCCCTGATCAGAACGTCGAGCGCATCTCGGGTCTCGAGCAGGTGCGCGATGTCGGCGTCGATCCGGTCGCGCTCGTGCATCATCGCCGAGAACGTGTTCTCGGCGACGTCCAGGTCACGCGGGACGTCCACACACGGCAGCACAGTCGCGATCACCGAGCTGGACATACCCGCGTCGAACAACTGCCGGATGAGTGACACGCGCTGGACCGCGGAATCGGCGTAGTGCCGCTGCCCCGCCCCGGAGCGTGAGCTGGTCAGCAGGCCCTGCTCTTCGTAGTACCGCAGTGAGCGCGGACTCACGCCCGTGCGCTTGGACAACTCGCCTATTCGCATCCTTGAGACCCTACGCCCGCGTGCCCCAGGGGCGCCCTCGCAGTCCCATGACTGAGCACGTTCGTCTGTGCACGCCTGAGCGTTCTTCTCGGTATGCCGGCACCTCCGAACACAAGAACCTGACCGGGATAAGTCAAGCTCACGCCCGGCCGCGGCAGGCCGGCAGAGGAGGCCGTCTCGGGCCGCATCGTGCACCGCTCCGGCGAGTCCCGAGGAGGTCCCCTCCCGCTGCCAGGGCGCGGACCTGCGCCGTCGCCCGTCGAGGCCGGGTCGCCGGACGCATCGTTCGTTCCGGCCGCGGGCCTCGATCCCGTTCGCGGGATCCCGTTGTCGTTCTCGCGCGGCACAGCGTGACCGGGCCGATGGCGAGAGCCGGCGCCGACGGGGCCATGGAGAGCTTTCTGGCGCTGCTACAGAAGGACGGTTTTCGACCCGCGGTGATGCGTCCGGGCGTCGACTGCTCGACCCCGGGTGACGACTGATCCACGTCCACGCCGGCGGCCGGGGGCGGTGAAACTCGCCGGAAAAGGTGACAGCGGCTGTCCTACTTACTCTGCAGGGTGGGGGCATGAACCAGGACACCACCCCTTCGCACCCTGCCGGCAACGCCCCGTTGGCCGCCCGAATCGCACTTGTCGCCGGGGCCACACGCGGCGCCGGTCGCGCGCTGGCCGCCGAGCTCGGACGGCTCGGTGCCACGGTCTACGTAACCGGCCGCACCACTCGTACGCGAGCCAGCGAGGTCGGCCGGACCGCGGAATCCATCGAGGAGACCGGCGATCTGGTGACGGCCGCCGGTGGCATCGGCCTCGCGGTCCCCACCGACCACCTCGAAGAGGAACAGGTGCGCGCCCTGGTCGCACGTATCGAGCGCGAGCAGGGGCGGTTGGACATCCTCGTCAACGACCTGTGGGGCGGTGAGCACCTCCTCGTCAAGTCTGTGTCCGGCAAGAAGAGCCTGGGAGGCGCCCCTCGCCGACGGGCTTCGCATCCTGGAACTCGAGGTTCGCTCTCACGTGATCAGCGCGGCGTTGGCGCTCCCCCTTCTGGTGCGCTCCGAGGCCCCGCTGCATGTGGAAGTCACCGACGGCACGGCGGCCTCCCATCGCCGCTATCGCGAGAACGGGCTGGGGGAGGAACTGGCCGAGTACGGGGGCGCCGCCGTCGCCGTCACACCGGGCTTCATGCGCCCCGAACAGATGCTCGCCCACTTCGGCGTGAGCGAGGAGAACTGGCGTGATCCCGTAGCCCAGGAACCGGCCTTCGCCATCGCAGAGTCACCGCACTACCTCGCCCGCGCGGTTGCAGCAATGGCTGCGGATCCGGACCGGGCGGTCCGCTGGAACAGGAAATCCGTCCCCAGCGCGGACCTCGCCAGGGCCTACGGCGTACGCGACGTGGACGGCAGCCAGCCCGATGCCTGGGCGTACTTCGAAGACACGCGGTACGGCGGGATCAACGGCTCCGCCGACGAATACCGCTGAAGGAAACCCCAAGCGGCACACGGCCAGACGCCGCTGTCGCCAGCCCCGTAAGGAAGGAGCGACAAGTGTCCGAGCCCGCGGAGGACTTCGTGGATGCAGGGTACGGGACCATCGACGTGGTGGGAGCACGTAGCAACAACCTGCGGAATGTGTCCCTGAGCATCCCCAAGGGCCGACTGGTCGCCTTTACCGGGGTGAGCGGCAGCGGCAAGACCTCCCTGGCCGTCGACACCCTGCACAGCGAGGCTCAACTACGCTACCTGGAGGGGCTCTCGCCGTTCGTGCGGCAGTACATCACACAGCGCAACCGGCCCAAGGTCGATCGACTCCGGGGGCTCGGCGCCTCTCTGGCGGTCGACCAGCGCCGCACGAACCGCAACCCCCGCTCCACCGTCGCGACGATCTCCGGCATCGACGGCTACCTGGGTCTGCTGTTCTCGCGGCTGCCCGCCCTCGGCGTGGAATCCGAGGTGAAAGGCACCGCCGCCCACCTGAACAGCGCCCACTTCGACAGGAAGACGCCGGAGGGGGGCTGTTGCGACTGCCACGGCGCGGGCGGCAGCTGGCAGCCGCACGAGAAACTGATCATCCCCCACCCTGAACTGCCGCTCTTCGAGGGGGCCTCTCCCTGGTTCGCGAAATGGCGCTCGGGCGAGCACGCGTTCGTACCGGCGCTCGCCCGCAAAAGGGGCGTGGACCTCGCCCTGCCCTGGAAGGCGCTGCCCGAGGAGTTCCGCCACTGCGTGCTGCACGGCACAGGCGACGAGCCGGTCGAGGCGACCATCGACATGCCGAACAAGAACGAGACGGCACGCATGACCTACACCTCGAACCAGCCGCTGCGCGGAGCTCTCGCCGAGGTACGCCGGGTGTTCACCAACGCCCGGACCCCGGCCGCCAAGGAGCGCTACCTGCCGTATCTGCGCGAACAGCTCTGCCCAACCTGCGAAGGCAGCGGTTTCGGAGAGACGGCACGCCGCGTGCAACTCGGCGGAAGGACGTATCCCGGCCTGCTCGAGGAGGGGGTTCGGGAGGTGCTGACCTGGGCCGAGCACCTGAAGAACGGACTCGCAGCCGGGCAGCGAGACGTGGGTGAGCCGTTGCTTCAGGACCTGGGACGCAGGCTCGGGGTGCTCGACCGGCTGGGGCTGGGCCACCTGGCACTGTCCCGCAACGCTGCGACGCTCTCCGGGGGCGAGCTGCAGCGGACCCGGCTCGCCGCGCAGCTCAGCACCGAACTGAGCGGCATCGTCTTCGTCCTCGACGAGCCGGGCACCGGGCTGCACCCGGCGGACAAGACGCACTTGCTGGAGATCGCCCTCGAACTGACCGACGCCGGCAACACGGTGCTCCTGGTCGAGCACGACCCCGAGCTGATCGCCCGCGCCGACTGGGTCGTCGACATGGGCCCCGGGGCGGGCCGCCTCGGCGGGGATGTCCTGGTGGCCGGGCCGCCCGCCCGCGTGGCCGCCCATCCGGCCTCCCTCACCGGACGCTGTCTGGCCGGCGGGGCACCGCGCCAGCCACGGGAGCGCCGCCCGGTCGAGGACGGCATCCGCTGGGTTGAGTTGCACGATGTGGACACCCACCACGTGACGGCGGAACGCGTACGTTTCCCCGCCGGGCGCCTCACCTGCCTGACAGGGGTGAGTGGCAGCGGCAAGAGCAGTCTGCTCGCCGCGCTCGGAGCGGCGGCGCAGGCGGCGCTGCGCGGATCGGCCACCGACGCCGTGGGCAGGGTGACCGGCTTCGAGGACTTCGGCTGGGTGGCACTCGTGGATCAGGAACCGCTCGGCCGTACCCCGCGGTCCAACCCGGCGACGTACAGCAAAGCGTTCGACATCATCCGGCGGCTGTACGCCCGGACCGACAACGCCCGCGCACACGGGTACAGCGCCTCGTGGTTCAGCTTCAACACCGACGGCGGGGGCCGCTGCGAGTCGTGCACGGGCCACGGCCGCGTACTGATCGACATGCACTTCCTTCCGGATGTGTGGGTGACCTGCGACGCGTGCGAGGGGCGACGCTACGGACCCGAAGCCACGAGCATCGAATATCGGGGCCTGACCATCGACAGGGTGCTGGAACTGACCGTCGCGGAAGCTGTCGAACGGTTCTCCGCACCTCAGCGGCTCGCCGAGACACTGCGGAGCCTGGAGCGGGTAGGACTCGGCTACCTCCGGCTTGGCCAGAGTGCCACCGAACTCTCCGGCGGAGAGGCACAGCGGCTCAGGCTGGCTTCGGCGGTCCAGCGGGGCGAGGCGAGCCGCGAGGCCGGGCTGGTCATCCTCGACGAACCCGTCTCGGGGCTTCACCCCTCGGACGTCCAGTGCATGGTGGAGGCTCTCGACACGCTGCTCGACTCCGGCAGCACCGTTGTCGTGGCCGAACACGACATCGCGCTTGCGGCGTCCGCGGACTGGATGATCGACCTGGGCCCGGGCGCCGGCCCGGAAGGGGGCAGGGTAATCGCCCAGGGCACCCCGCAGACCGTGGCGAGGACGGACCACCCGACAGCCGCGTTCCTCCGTCGGCACGCGGCAGGGCTGCCCCTCCTGGGAGCACCCTCCGCGCTCGGCGCACGCGCCGCCGCACGCACGCCCGCACCACGGACGGAACGGTGACGACGACGTGCCTCACCCGTTCTCTGGTTGGAGCGAGTGCGAAGAAGCGCGGGACCAGGCTCTACGGATCAGCCGGCCTGCCCAGGGAGATCGATGAACGCTCTCAGGACCTGACCGGAGAACCGGCCGGCACCCGCAGCGCCTTCAGCAGGCGCTGCGGGTGCCGGCCGAACGCAACAACGTGACACTGACGTCTTGGTGCGTCCCGCGCGGGGCCCGCTGCACCCCGACCGCATGACGGCCATGGCCGCTGCCGCCCCTCACCCTGACGAGGCAGCGCTGAACACGTTCAGTGGCACCTGCCCCGGCTTGCTAAGAGGCAGCCGGAAGGGAGGCCACCGTGCTCGACCCCGTATCCGGAGGGGTTCCGCCAGGACGTCGTGCGGCGGGTACCTTCCCCTCCCGGAATCCCGGGGCTGTTCAGGGCGGCCAGCGCAACTGGTTGAGCGCCCTCTGGAAGTCGGCGGCGTGCCTGGCCTCGTCTGCGGCGGTGTCGCGCCAGTACGTCACCGGCCGGTCTGGCCAGCACTGGCCCCAAGGAGCGGGCCATCGGCCGAAGCGAGCACGCCGAGGCGGGTGACGGGGTTGCTGGAGAAGCGTGAACGCACTGCTCGGCAGCGGGTGCCGGCGCTTCAGGCCGAGCTGCTGGAGGCCGAGGCCGGGTGGAACGGTTCGGTGGTGCCGCACCGGCAGGAAGGGCTCGCCCCGACGTTTCTCGCGCCGGACTACCAGCAGGTCATGAATCTCTCGGCCAGAGGGGGGCAGGGCGCACGGGGCTGGCTGGTGGAGGCACGTCCGGTGCTGTTCGGCGTGGCCGGCCGACCGTCGGGCGAGGCCGCGCAGGTACCGCACATCGCTCGGGTCGTGCCAGGCGGCGGTCAAAGGCTCCTCAGTGCGGTGGCGCTGGCGCTGCCGGCTTCTGCCGTGTACATCACCAGGGAGAAAACTGAGCCGGGCAGGCTGAGGGTGTGCCGGTCGATTTCGAGCGCGCCCAGTGAGGGGTGGTGCAGGTTCTTCCGCACGATGGGTATGGGGCGCACAACGTGGTTGTGCCAGCTCCGCGCGAAATCTGGATCGTGCGTCGCGAACTCGTTTATCAGCTCGGCAAGCCCGTTGTCTGTGGGGTACCGAACGCTGGCCGCGCGCAATTGAGCGGCTGCTTGCAGAGAGAAATCGGACTCCGAACCGGGCGCGCCGGTGCAGAGGGTGCCACGGAATCTGGTTGCGATGCGAGTGAGGTTGCGCAGGCCGGGTGGGAGACGGGAGAAATCTGTGATCAGGGCTGTCGCTGCTGCGTTCCAGGCGACGATGTCCTGCCGCTCGTTGACGATGTAGGCAGGGATGCCGCCTAGTCTGCCGAGTAGCTGTTGGGCGTCCTCGGGCACGTGCTCCGGCGCGCTGCCGCTCTCTGTGGGCAGTACTTGTCCGGCCAAGCGGGCCAGGTGGTCACGCTCTGCTTCAGTGAGCTGGAGCGCCCTCGCGAGCGCGGACAGCACCTGCGGTGAGGGCCGGGGTGCTCGTGCCTGTTCCAGCCGTTCGTAGTAGCTCACCGAGACCTGCGCCAGGGCGGCTACCTCTTCGCGGCGCAGTCCGGGTGTGCGACGCGCACGCTGGCTTGGTGGAAGCGTCGCATGGGCCGGCGCATCTTCTGGTCGCAGACCCTCGCGGCGGCGGCGGAGAAAGTCCGCGAGGTCCTCCTGGCTGCTCACTCTTCCATGCTGTCACAGGAGAGACAGCCAAGCCTCGCACTGTTGGTCCGGGGCTTGGCTGTCCGTTCCGCGCCCACACCTCTGCTGTGCACGGTGGTCTGGTGGATCTGTTGGCTACGAGGAGGAATCTTGTCCAGCACGCCTGAGAGTATTTTTCGCCGCATGATCGACCTGATGCTGGCCAAAGACATGAATGCCGTGGCAGATCTGTGGGCGCATGACGGAACTGCGGAATTCCCTTTCGCAGTCGGAAGCTCCCCCCGCGTCCTCTGCGGACGTGAGGAGGTACGCGCCTACCTGGCTCACTACCCGGAGCTGATGGACATGAAGGAGATGGCTGCGCTCACCGTGTGGCCCACGGATCGAACCGACACCGTCGTGGTGGAGTGGACGGCCACCGGTAGCACCGTGGCCAATTCCCAGCCCTACAGCCTGGATTACATCGTGGTTCTCACGGTCCGCGACGGACTGATCGCTCGGTTCCGGGATTACTGGAGCCCGCTGTCCGCGGCCGCTGCTGCCGGGAGTCTCCCCGGACTGATCGCCTCGCTTGAAAGGGAGAACACCTGATGTCCGGAGTGCTCGTGACCGGAGGGACCGGCAAGACCGGCAGGACGCTGGTGCAGGTGCTGCGTAACGCAGGCGTGCAGGCTCGGGTCGCCAGCCGGAACCCTGCCGCAGCCGATCCAGACGCGATCCGCTTCGACTGGAATGACCCGACCACATACGGACCTGCGCTCGACGGGATAGACCGGGTCTTCCTGCTTCCGCCGGTGGAGAGCGTGGACCCGCTGCCGCTGGTCCAGCCCTTCCTGCGCCAAGCGCAGCTGGCCGGAGTTCAGCGCCTCGTGATGCTCGGCTCCGCGATCGTACTCCCGAACGCGCCCAGCGCTGTGGAGATGGCCGCTCAGGTCCAGGCTCAGCCCGGAGGTGTCGTACTCCGCGCGTCCGGTTTCATGCAGAACTTCCTGAGCCCGCACCCACTGGCCGAGCGTATCCGTCGGCTCGGTGAGATCCGTACGGCAGCGGGTGACGGCGAACTGGGGTGGGTCGATGCGCGGGACATCGCGGCCAGCGCTGCCGCTCTTCTTCTTGACCTGGAGATGGGCGCTCGAAGCGACTACCTGATCACCGGACCGTATGGGATGAGCTATCCACAAGCCGCGCAGATCATCACCGCGCGGACCGGAAGACAGGTTCGGGTGGAGCGCATCACGGAGAAGGAGCAGGCTGCTGCCTACCGTGCCTCCGGAATGCCGACCGAGTTCGCTGACGCCCTTGCCGCCGTCGAGCGCGGAATCAAGGAGGGACGCGAAGGCCAGGTCAGCACTGCGGTGCTCGAACTGACCGGCCGCCCGCCGCGGGCCTTTGCCGAATTCGTCTCTGATCACGTGTACGAGTGGACGCAGTGAACCTCTTTCATCCTGTGCTGGCGGGTGAAGAGGGCTGGTCAGTGGGCTTGATCCGCTTTGACGGACATTCAAGACCTGGGGTTCAGCACCGGGAGGATGTCCATCAGGGAGAGCGTGGGGAAGGAGAAGCCTTGCTGCCCTCGCCGTTCGTTCACGCCGGAGTTCAAGGCTGAGATCGTCGGTCTGCGCACCGTCTGGGTGCTTCCCCGGACAACCGCTCATCCCGAGGAGGTGCCCTTCGCTGTGCACCACCTGAGGCAAGACGAAGAGGACGACTCGTAGGCATTGACCACCAGCCACCAGCCACCAGCCGTTGGCCACCGTCGCTGGCTGACGAAACGAGCAGCGGGGCCGGACAGGATCGCCCTGCCCGGCCCCGCTGGCTGTTCCCGGCTGCTCGCTGGCTGAGGCGGATGCGCGGCCCATAGAGGTCCTGACGAGTCGTTGGACGTGGCGGTGGGTGATGGGGCAGGTGGCGAGTCCGAGGAAGGTTTCGTGGATGTCGTCGCGTCGTTCCCGGCGGATTCGCCGTCGGCGGAAGCCGTGCGGCCAGGCGATGGTGCGCTCGACCAGATAGCGGAAGACGCCCAGGCCGGAGCCGTGCTCGACGCCTCGTTCGGCGATGGCCGCTCGGATCTCGCGCCGCCGCAGCAGGCGGCGGTACTTCTCGTGGTCGTCGTGGCGGTCGGCGAGGAGTGCGTCCGGCCGGTGTCTGGGCCGGCCGACGGTGCCCGCCACGGCCGTACCCTTGTCCAGCAGCGGTAGTAGCTGGGTGATGCCGTTGGGGTTTCCGCCGTTCAGCGACGCCGCGAGGGGGATGCCCTGGCCGTCGGTGAGGACGTGGTGCGTGCGCGGCCGACCGGGCTGGGGCCGCTTCCGGGCCGCGCCGAGCGGTCCGGACGTGGGAGGAGCCGGTCACCGCCCGGGACCGGTCGAGCTCCTTCGGGGCCCGCAGCTTGTCCGGCAGCACCGGGTGCAGTGCGCCCCAGACTCCGGATTCGTTCCAGGCGGCCAGGCGCCGCCAGCCCGTCATCCCCGAGCCGAAGCCCAGCTCCTGGGGCAGGTACTCCCACTGGACGCCGGTGTGCGGCACGAACAGGATTCCGCACAGTGCCTGCCGGTCCGGGACCCGCGGCCTGCCCTCCATTTGCTCAGGTCCCGGCTCGGGCAGCAACCGGCTCGATGCGCTTGCCCGCCCGGGCAGCATGCGCCCCGCAGACCAGCCCTCACCGCGCGGACGCCTCTGCGTCGAGACGTCCGGTTGGGGCGTTACCGCACCCGCAGTAGGAGCGCGTGGGCCGCGGACTGCCGCGGTTGAGAGGCCGGGCCGGCCGCGGCGAGCCCGGGTGAGGGCGTCGGTCTACCGGGCGACCGCCCGGCGGTCCAGCGCGCTCTCGTTACCCCGCATCGATCATTTCATTAATTAGCAATTAATCTTGACCTTGCTCGGGTGTCTCTCACATACTCGGAGCACGCCGCGGCGCCGATCCGCGCCGAATGTGGTCGTACGTATCTTTTGCACGTGATTCGGAGTGATGTCATGAGGAACGGCAGGGAGCGGCGTCGCACCGCGGTCGTCGTGTGCCTCGGCCTTGCGCTGACGATGGTCGCGCTGACCGGGTGCATACCGCGGGCCGGGGACGGGGGCCGGGTCGGGCTGGTCTACATGGACGCACAGGGCTTCTACGCCGGTGTCCGCAAAGGCATGCAGGAGTCGGTCAGCAGCCTTGGGGACGAGGTGCAGCTGCTGGAGCTGAACGCCCAGGGCGACGCCTCCAGGGAGAGCACCTTCGTCGACACCGTGAGCGCCGCGGGGGTGAAGGCCCTGGTGCTCTCGCCCGTCTCCACCACGGCGTCCATCCCCGCCGTGCGCCTGGCGCACGAGAGCGGCGTCAAGGTCGTCTGCTACAACAGCTGCCTGACCGAGGAGGCGACACAGAAGTACGTGAGCGCCTGGGTGCTGGGCGATCCCCTGAAGTTCGGGGAACTGGCCGGGGCGGAGGCCGCCAAGTACTTCAAGTCCGAAGGCATCGACGATCCCCACATCGCCGTACTCAACTGCGAGACGGTCGAGGTGTGCATCCAGCGCCGGCTGGGCTTCGAGAAGGCGCTGTTCGCCGAGCTGCCCGAAGCGCGGATCGTCACTAACCAGCAGGGCACCACGATCGACCAGGCCGTCGAGGTCGCCGACCGCATCCTCAGTGCGCAGCCTCGGGTCGACGCCTTCTACGGAGAGTCGGGCGGCAGCACGATGGGTGCTGTGCGCGCCGTGCATCAGCGCGGCTTCGTCGGCCGGACGGTGGTCTTCGGCAGCGACATGACGGCCGACCTGGCCCGGGAGCTGGCCGACCACCGGGTGCTCAAGGCCGATGTGGACATCTCCGGGATCGAGGTCGGCGAGCTGGCAGCGCGCACCACCGCGCAGGTCATCGACGGGGAGGAGCTGGACGACCTCATCGTGCCGGCCCCGGTGAGGCTCTACTCCACCCCCGAGGACGCCCGCGAGTGGCTGACCACCCGCCCGGACGGCCTGCCGTGACGGCCGCCGGGTCCGCGGCCGAGGCCGTCAGGACCCCTGACGAACACCTTTCCCGTCCCTCCGGTCCCCCTGGAGCGAGTATGACGATCCCCTCACCGCCGCCCGACCGGACCGCCCCCGTGCCGGCCGCCGAGGCGAGCGGCCTGAACAAGCAGTACCCGGGTGTCCGCGCACTGTCCGACGTCGACTTCCGGATCGAACCCGGTGAGGTCCGCGCCCTCCTCGGACGCAACGGGGCGGGTAAGTCCACGCTCATCCGGATGCTGTCGGGTGTCGAGGTCCCCGACAGCGGTGAGGTACGCATCGGCGGTGAGACCCTGGGACACGGTGGGGTGCGCCGGGCGGTCGAGCTGGGTGCGGCCACCGTCCACCAGGAACTGAGCCTGGTCCCGGAGATGACGGTCGCCGAGAACCTGTTCCTCGGCGAGTGGCCCCGCAGCGGCCTGTCCGGGGTGGACTTCCCCCGCATGCGCCGCGAGGCCGCCGAGGTGCTGGCTGAACTGGACGTACGGGTCAGTCCCGAGGCCACGGTCGGCTCCCTTTCGCTGGCCGAGCAGCAGCTCGTCGAGATCGCCCGCGCGGTGCGCCGCCGGCCTCGGCTGCTGATCCTGGACGAGCCGACCAGCGCGCTGGCAGCCGGTGAGGCGCGCACCGTCCTGGAGGCGGTCGGCCGTATCTCCGCATCCGGTGTCGCGGTGATCTACGTCAGCCACCGGCTGGACGAGATCCGGCAGGTGGCGCGGAGCGTGACCGTCGTCCGGGACGGCAGCGTAGTGGACACTGTGGACGTCCAGGAGGCGACCACCACACAGATCGTCGCCCTCATGCTCGGCCAGGCCGCCCGTGAGCAGGAACCGTTCGCGCCACGCACGGTGGACCGCTCCAGCGCCCCGCTGCTGTCCGTGCGGGGCCTGACGCTGGCCCCGAAGCTGGAGGACATCGGCTTCGACCTGTACGCCGGTGAAGTGCTGGGCATCGGCGGCCTGCTGGGCTCCGGACGCAGCGAACTACTGCGCTCGGTCGCCGGGTTCGAGCCCGAGGCCGAGCGCACGGTGGCCTTCGAGGGGCGGCCGGTCGCGCGTCCCTCCGCGGCGGAGATGAAGCGGCTCGGGGTGGGCATGACCCCCGAGGACCGCAAGGGCGAGGGCATCGTCCCGCTGCTGGGCGTCGGCGAGAACATGACGATGGCCTGGTTCGCCGGGATCAGCGGCCGGGCCGGCCTCTCCTCCCGCCGGGCCGCTGAGGCCGGTGACGAGCTGGCGCGCCGGCTCGCGGTCAAGACGCCGGGCCTGGACACCCCCATCGTCAACCTCAGCGGCGGCAACCAGCAGAAGGCCGTCATCGGCCGCTGGCTGCACGCCCGCAGCCGGGTGCTGCTCCTGGACGAACCCACCCGAGGCGTGGACGTCGAGGCCAAGCAGCAGATCTACCGGCTGATCCGGTCCCTTGCCGACGAAGGCGCCGCCGTGGTCTTCGTCTCAGGCGAGCTGGAGGAACTGCCGCTCGTCTGCGACCGGGTCCTGACGCTGCAGAACGGCCGGTTCACCCGCGAGTTCCTCGCACCCGACATCACTCTCGACGACATCATGGCCGCCACCATGGCCGTGGAAGTGTGAGGCAGACAACCATGTCCTCGACCCTCGTGGCCGACAAGCCGTCCGGCCCCCCGTCATCACCGGCAGGCGCTGTCCGCTTCCGCAGGCTGCGCCACCTCAACGAACTCGGTCTGCTCGCCGCCGTCGTGGTGCTGTACATCGTGCTCGGCGTCGTCGCAGGCGGATTCCTCAGCGCCGACAACCAGCTCGGCATCCTGCGGGACGCCGCGACCGTCGGCATCCCCGCTCTCGGCGTCACTCTGGTGATCATCGCCGGGGAGATCGACATCAGTATCGGCCCGGCCGTGGCCTTCGCCTCGGTGCTCTTCGCCAAGGCCGCCTCCGAATGGGACTTCGGGCTGCCGATCGCGCTGCTGCTCACCCTGATCGCCGGTGCGCTCTGGGGGTCGGCGGCCGGCTGGCTGCGCGCCCGGTTCGGCGTGCCGTCCTTCATCGCGACGCTCGGACTCTGGAGCGCGCTGGGCGGCTTGGCCCTCTACACCACCAACGCGCTCCCCGTCGCCACCCCTGGTGGCGGATTCATGGAGGCGCTCGGCGGCAAGATTCTGGGGGTCCCGACCCCGGCGGTCGTTCTGGTGCTGCTGTTTCTGGTCTTCTGGTACGTCGCCCGCCGGACGGCCTACGGGCGGTCGGTCTACGCGGTGGGCGGCAACGCAGCCGCCGCACAGCTGGCGGGCATCCGGATCAGCAGGGTGCGCGTGGTGCTCTTCGCCACGACGGGAGTGCTCGCCGCTCTCACCGGCATCCTGATGGCGGCCCGGCTGGGCTCGGGCAACGGCGGCGCGGCGGCGGGCCTGGAGTTTGACGTGATCGCCGCCGTCGTCATCGGCGGCACCGCTCTCGCCGGAGGCCGGGGAAGCCTGGTCGGGACGATGCTGGGCGTCGTGTTCATCTCGGTGATCGCCAACGGGCTGGTCCTGCTGGGAGTCAACTCCTTCCTCCAGGACGTCGTGCGCGGCCTGATCATCGTCGGTGCCGTACTCATCAACGTCGTCATCTCCCGCAAGAGCCTCACGACGCGCACCACGTGACCCGTCAGCCATGACCCGCTCGACCCACGCGAAGGACACCCCCATGAGCGACACCACCGCCCCGCTGCCCGCCACAATGCGCGGCGTGTACCTGCCGGGCAACAGCACCGCCGAGGTGCGGAAGCTGCCAGTGCCCGTGCCCGGCCCGGGACAGGTACTGCTGCGGGTGGGCGCGGCCGGTATCTGCGGCAGCGACATCGGCTACATCTACCGGGAGCACAAGAGCCACCGCGGGGTGGACGGTCCCGCCTACCGGGGCGTCGTCGCCGGTCACGAGCCCAGCGGCACCGTCGTGTCGACGGGCCCCGGCGTGCGGCGGTACCGGACGGGCGACCGGGTGGTGGTCTACCACATCGCCGGATGCGGACTCTGCGACAACTGCGCACGCGGCTACCAGATCAGCTGCGCCGACCCCTCCCGCGCGGCTTACGGCTGGCAGCGAGACGGCGGGGCGGCCGACTTCCTGCTCGCCGACGAGCACACCCTGGTGCCGCTGCCCGACGAGCTGAGCTACGTCGACGGGGCACTCATCGCCTGCGGCTTCGGCACGGCCTACGAGGGCATCCGGCGGATCGGCGTGAACGGCGACGACGACCTGCTCGTCGTCGGCCTCGGTCCGGTGGGCCTGGCCGCGGCGATGACCGGCCGGGGGCGTGGCGCGCGGCGGGTCATCGGGGTGGAGGTCTCGCCCGAGCGCCGCGCTTGGGCGGACGGACTGGACGTCTTCGACGCGACGGTCGCCCCGGAGGAGGCGGCCGACACCGTGGCGGCGCTCACCGGAGGGCGGGGGGCCTCGACCGCGATCGACTGCTCGGGCACCCGCCCCGGCAGGTCCACCGCCATCGGGCACATCGCCGAATGGGGACGGATCTCACTGGTCGGCGAGGGCGGGACGCTGGAGACCGAGGTCTCCGACGCCCTCCTGCACAAGCAGGTCACGCTCTACGCCTCCTGGGTCACTTCGGTGCCGGTCATGGCGGAGCTGGCACGCAACCTGGTGCGCTGGGGCGTCAGGCCGGAGCGCATCGTCAGCGACCGCTTCGGACTCGCGGGGGCGGCCGAGGCGTTCGGGCTCGCCGCGGGCGCTGCCCGGGGCAAGGTCGTGCTCGAACCCGGTCTGGATGCTGAGCGGTGACCGCCGCGAACGACGCGGTGCGGGTACGCCGCACACCGACTGCGTACGGAGAGTTGATCACGCTGGACGCCGGCGCCCTGACGGTGACCGCCGCACCCGGGCTGGGCGGCCGGCTGCTCTCGGTGACGCTCGGTGGCTCGGAGTTCCTGTACCGCAACCCCCGCCTCCTGGACGACGACCTCACCCCGGTGCCGGGCGTGCGGGCCGGCCCGCACGACGGACCGATGGCCGACTGGCTCAACTGGGGCGGCGACAAGACCTGGCCCGCACCGCAGGGCTGGGACGGCCCCGGCCAGTGGGCGGGCCCCCCGGACCCGGTGCTGGACTCGGGCCCGTACACCGCACGGGTCGAACAGCGGGACGGCACAGCGGCGCTCGTGCTGACCAGTGGTGACGATCCCCGCACCGGCCTGCGGCTGACGCGCCGGATCGTACTCCGTCCTCGCAGCACGGCCTTCGGCCTGCACCTGACGATGACCAACACGTCGGCCGTGGAACGCCGCTGGGCGCTGTGGAACGTCACCCAGATCGCCGGGGCGCCGCCGGGGAGCCCGGCGGGTGCCGAAGGCGTCTACCTCGGCCGCGCCCGGTCCGGGCGGCCGTCCACCGTACCGCTGGTCGCCGGAACCGGTCGGCCGCAGGTGCGGGAGGCCGCTGCCGACGTGCTGCACGTACCGCACCAGGACGTCGTCGGGAAGGTGGGTTTCCCCGACTCCGCGGGATGGCTGGCGCACGTCGGGCCGGAACGCACCCTGGCGCAGGGCTTCACCGTCCATGAGGGCTCCTATCCCGACGAGGGGTCGCGCGCCGAGGTGTGGATGGAGTGCCCGCTGGCGGAGGGGCTGCCTCATCTGGGCGGGTTGCGGCCGCGTGACCACGTCGTCGAATGTGAGGCGCTGGGGCCGCTGACGACACTGGCGCCGGGGGCGTCTGCCGCGCTGGAAGTGGAGTTCGGCGTCGGGCCCTCGGCAGGCCCGGTCCGGGCGGTGACCCCGGCCGGCTACTGGGCGGGGCTGCTCCGTGACGGGGCGGAGGGCGTCTTCGTGCCGTACACCGCAGGTCGGCTGGAAGCGCACGGTCCGGCCGGGACGAAGCCGCTGGTGCTGGGCACGCTGGAGCCGGGGCGGGCCTGCGGCGTCCGCCTGCCGGAGGGACAGGAGCATTACGGAAGCTGGGAGTTGACGGCGCCGCTGCCCGGCGGCGGCAGGGCCCGAGTGGGCCGCATCACCGTCGGGGAGAGCGGAACGCGCACCCATTTTAATTCATAAATTATATAGAGTGGGGTGTACGCACCGCGCGGGGCGTGCGGTGCGAGAAGGGACGGAACATGGCCGAGTATGTAGGCAGGGGCCTGCACGGACAGATCGTGGAGAAGGTCGGCACCCGCATCGTGCAGGGACGCCTGCGGGTGGGGGAGACCCTCGACATGACCTCCCTCATCAACGAACTCGGCATAAGCCAGACGGTGCTGCGCGAAGCCGTCAAGGTGCTCACCGCCAAGGGCCTGGTCGACGCGCGGCAGAAACGCGGCACGTTCGTCCGCCCCCGGGAGGACTGGAACCTGCTCGACGCCGACGTCATCCGCTGGCAGTTCGACGCGGACACCCCGGAGCTGGTCCTGCGGGACCTCGCCGAGCTCCGCCTCATCGTCGAACCCGCCGCCGCCCGACTGGCCGCCGAACGGCGCACTGAGGAAGACCTCACCGCTCTGGAGACGGCCCTCGCCCGCATGGGGGAGACCTCCGGCGACCCGGCCGAGGCCGCCGAGGCCGACCTCGCCTGGCACCGAGCCCTGCTCCGGGCCACCCACAACGAACTGCTCCAGCGCATGGACGTCTTCATCGGACCGGCTCTGGCCGAACGAGACCGGCTCGTCCACTCCGCCGAGGCCGAGGACCCGGTCCCGGCGCACGAACCCGTCCTGCGCGCCGTGCGCGACGCGGACCCGTCCGCCGCCGAGGAGGCCATGCGGGCGCTGCTCGCCCGCGCCGACGCCGACCTCGCCCGCACGGCAGACCCCTCCCGTACCCGCACAGGGGCCGAGGCGGACGAGGACCGCACCGGCCGGGACAGCGGGCACGGCACCGAACCGGAGGACCGCGAAGCACCATGAAGATCACCCGCATCGAGACCTTCCGGGTACCGCCCCGCTGGCTCTTCTGCCGTGTCGAGACAGACGAGGGCATCGTCGGCTGGGGGGAGCCGGTGGTCGAGGGCCGCGCCGACACCGTCCGTACGGCCGTGGCTGAACTGGCCGAGTACCTCGTCGGGCTGGACCCCCGGCACATCGAGGACCACTGGCAGGTGATGACCCGCGGCACCTTCTACCGCGGCGGACCGGTGCTCTCCAGCGCCGTCGCCGGCATCGACCAGGCTCTGTGGGACATCCGGGGCCAGGCGCTCGGCATCCCCGTGTACGACTTGATCGGCGGCGCCGTCCGCGACCGGGCCCGGGTCTACTGCTGGGTCGGCGGCGACGAACCGGCCGAGATCGCCGACGCGGTCAACGCTCAGGTCGAGGCCGGGTTCACCGCCGTCAAGATGAACGCCACCGGCCTTACCGGACGCCTGGGCGGCGCCGCCGACATCGCCGCCGCGCACGCCCGCGTGGCCACCGCACGCGAGGTGCTGGGTCCCGGCCGGGACGTCGCCGTGGACCTGCACGGCCGTCTGGGTCCCGCCGGGGCGCGACGCCTGCTCGCCGCGCTGGAGGAACTGCACCCCCTGTTCGCCGAGGAGCCTGTCACCCCCGAGCACACCCGGCTGCTGGAGCCGCTCGTCCGCTCCACCACCGTGCCGATCGCCACCGGCGAACGCCTGTATTCACGCTGGGACTTCCTCCCCGCGCTGACCGCCGGGATCGCCGTCGCCCAGCCCGACCCCTCGCACGCCGGAGGCATCTCCGAACTGCGCCGGATCGCCGCCCTCGCCGAAACCTTCGACGTCCAGCTGGCACCGCACTGCCCCCTCGGACCGATCGCGCTCGCCGCCTCGCTCCAGGTCGCCTTCGCCACACCCAACTTCCTGATCCAGGAACAGAGCATCGGCATCCACTACAACGACGGCGCCGAACTCCTCGACTACGTCGTCGACCCGGAAGTCTTCCGCTTCACCGACGGACACGTCGCCCGCCCCACGGGGCCGGGGCTCGGCATCACCATCGACGAGAACGCGGTCCGCCGGGCCGATGCCGCAGCGGGCGCCCCCTGGCGCAGCCCGCTCTGGCGCCACCCGGACGGATCGTTCGCCGAGTGGTGACACGGCCCCCGCCGGATCGCCCGGCCCCGCACCCCCACCGCAGCCCCGAGGAGAGACCCGTATGAGCCTCACCGACCGACTCCGCCGTGAACGCGTGATCGCCATCATCCGAGGCACGGACACGAAGGCCGCCGAGCGGACCGTGCACATCCTCCGCGAGGAGGGCATCACCCTCATCGAGGTGTCCCTGACGACCCCGGACGCGGCCGGGATCATCGCGCGCAGCTCCCGGGAGGCCGGTGACACCCTCATCGGCGCCGGCACGGTACTCACGGGCGACGACGCCCGTGCCGTCCAGCAGGCCGGCGCCGCCTTCGTCGTCACGCCCGCGCTCGCCGAGGGGAGCCTCACCGCGCACGCGCTCGGACTGCCCGTCGTCGCCGGGGCGCTGACCCCCACCGAGATCGTCCGGGCGGTCAGCGAGGGCGCCTCCGCCGTCAAGCTCTTCCCCGCCTCCGTGGGCGGCCCGGCCTATCTGCGTTCCCTGCGCGAACCGCTGCCCGGGGTCCCGTTCGTACCGACCGGGGGCGTGGACGCCGACGCCGCCCACGCCTACCTCGAAGCCGGGGCCCTCGCCGTCGGCGTCGGGGCGCCCATCATGGGGGACGCCCCGCACGGCGGCGACCCGGACGCACTGCGGGAGCGGTGCCGCGCCTTCCTCACCGCCCTCACCCGCCACCGGGAGGGGGAATGAGCCCCGAGACGGCCCCCCAGGTGGTAACCCTCGGAGAGACGATGGCCGTCCTCCGAGCCTCCGGCCCACTTCGGATGGGGACCGACCTGCAGCTCTCGGTGGCCGGAGCGGAGTCCAACGTGGCCATCGGGCTGACCCGGCTCGGACACCGCGTCCGCTGGATCGGCCGGGTCGGTGCCGACGAACTGGGCACCCTGGTCCTGCGTACCCTGCGTGCCGAGTCCGTGGACGTCACCGGGGCCCGTACCGACCACGACGGACCGACCGGGCTGCTGCTCTCCGAACCGCGGATCGCCGACCTCACACGCATCCAGTACTACCGGGCGGGCTCGGCGGGCTCCCGACTGTGCCCCCACGACGTGCCAGCCTCCATGCTCAGCGACGCCCGAGTCCTGCACGTCACAGGCATCACCTGCGCCCTGGGGCCACAGCCGCTGGACGCGGTGCGTGCGGCCGTCCACACCGCCCGGGCCGCGGGCATCCTGGTCAGCCTCGACGTGAACCACCGCCCCCGGCTCTGGAGCGCGTCCGAAGCCGCCGAGGTCCTGCGCCCGCTGGCCCGGGACGCCGACCTCGTCATCGCCTCCGACGACGAACTCGCCCTGGTCGCCGACCCCTCGGCCCGCACCACCACCGACCGCGTCCAGTCCCTGCTGTCCAGCGGCCACACCCGGGAGGTGGCCGTCAAACTCGGCGGCGACGGCGCCGAACTGCATACCCTGCAGGGCCGGGAACGCACCCCCGCGCGCCGCGTCACGGTCCGCGACTCCGTGGGCGCCGGCGACGCCTTCACCGCAGGCCTGCTGTCGGGGCTGCTCGACGGCCTCGGTCCACATGACCGCCTGGAACGCGCCAACACCCTGGGCGCCTTCGCCGTCGGCTCGGTGGGGGACTGGCAGGGGCTGCCCGAACGCCACGAACTCACCCTGCTGGACAGGGAGGACGGCGCCACGCTCCGCTGACCACCCCGCCGCGCCCCCGCCCGGGGCGAGCCCCCGCTGACGCGCTCGCAGCCCCGCACCCGTCCCCGACCCGCGGAGGGTGCGGCTAACCGGAAGGAGAGAGCCCTGACCCGCCACCCGACCGGAGCGGCCGGCCCACCAGCGTTCCGCCCCTGGAGTACCCACCGGCGCGAACTGGGCGAGGGCCTTCGCCACACCGGAAACCACCTGGTAACCGTCGACATCCTTGACGGCACCCTCACCGCCCTCGACCCCGCCACCCCCGGCGACGGGGCCGTCCTGCTGCGCCTGGACGTCCCGCTGGGCGCTGTCGCACCCCTGGCCGGGCTGCCCGGACACTGGCTGGCGGCGGCTGGGACCGGCGCCGCCGTCATCGCCCCCGACGGCAGCCTGGCCTGGCTGGACCACCCCGGCGCCGCTGATCCCGTGCGCAGCCGCGTCAACGACGGATGCTGCGACCCATCCGGACGCTTCTGGTTCGGCACCATGCCCTACGGGCCGGAGCGCGGCGCCGGACGGCTCCACCGGGTCGGTCACGACGGGTCCGTCACCACCGTGCTGGACGGGCTGACCATCCCCAACGGTCCGGCTTTCACGGCCGACGGGACGCTGATGTACCTGGCCGACAGCGCCGAGGGCCGCATCGACCGCTTCCGGGTAGATCCCGAGGACGGGCGACTGCTCGACCGGACCGCGTTCGCCGCGTTCGCGCCGGGCGCCGGCAGCCCGGACGGCATGACGGTGGACGACGACGGCCAGCTCTGGGTAGCGGTCTGGGGTGCCGGAGCGGTCCACCGCTACGCACCGGACGGCACCCTCACCGCCGTTCTGCCGCTCCCCGCCGTCCAGCCCACCAGCCCTGCACTCGTCAACGGCACCCTGTTCGTGGCTACCGCAGCCATCGGTCTCACTCCGCAGCCCGACGACCGCCCCGACGAGACCCGGCCCGGCGGCGCCCCCCGGCACGACGGCCGGGTGCTGGCCGCTGAGGTCGGCGCATCGGCACCGCCCGCCCGCCCGGCCATCCTCCACCCCGGGGCCCCCGGGGTCCCGTCCACGACCATCGCCGCCCGTCCTTCCGGCGGCGCCACCCGCAGGGAGGCACTGTGAGCCCGTACCCGTTCCAGGACCGCACCGCCATCGTCACCGGCGGTGCCCAGGGCATCGGCGAGGCTGTCGTCGACGCCCTGCTGGCAAGGGGCGCCGCCGTCGCGGTGCTGGACCGCGACGAGGCCGCACTCGAACGCGCCGCCGACCGCCACGCCGCCCACGCGGACCGGATGCTGCCGCTGGCCGTCGACATCACCGACGAGGCAGGGGTCGCCGCGGCCACCGGGTCCGTCGCCGAACGGTTCGGCCCGGCGACGCTGCTGGTCAACAATGCCGGGATCAACGCCTACTTCGACCCCGCCGCGATGACCTCCGACGAATGGGACCGCGTCTTCGCGGTCGATCTCAAAGGCGCCTGGCTCGTCGCCAAGCAGCTGATCCCCGGCATGCGCGAGCGCGAGACAGGCTCGATCGTCAACGTCGCGTCCCTGCACGCCCGCCTCACCTCCGCCGGGTACTTCCCCTACGCGGCGGCCAAGTCCGGTCTGCTGGGGCTGACCCGCAGTCTGGCCCTCGAACTCGCGCCGCACGGAGTGCGGGTCAACGCGGTCAGTCCGGGCTGGACCCGGACGGCCCTGGTCCGGGACTACTTCGCCGCCCAGCCCGACCCCGAAGCAGCCCAGGCCGAGGTGGTGAACGTGCACCCGATGCGGCGGATGTGCGAACCCCGGGACGTGGCCGAGGCCGTCGCCTTCCTGCTGGGACCGGGCGCCCGTGGCATCACCGGCGCCGAGCTCCCCGTCGACGGAGGCCTCGGCGCCCGCTTCGCGGGCTGACCCGCGAGGTCGCGAGGCCGGGCCGCGGATTCGTGGGGCGGCCGGAATCCTGCGGCCCGGTGCCGCGGATCCCGTCCTCTCGACGGAACTGAACCTTTCGCTGAGGTGGCATCTATCCGTCACCTGCCTTCGCGTACCTGCCGGGTGATTTCTTCGCCTTCAGCTGAGGTAAGGGGGCCGGTACCGTCGGTAGGTGCGGTGCCGAACGTGACGGCGAGGATACGGTCGTGGACTCGCTCAGGTTGGTGAGTTCGGCAATCGCGGTCCGGGCCCGGGCCCATGCGCTGAGGCATGTGACCGATGCGATCAACAGAGCTGGCCACCACAATGCGCCGAGCACGAGATACGGCAGGGTCCAAGCGCCGGTGACGACGGCTGGCGCGAACTGGCTGCTGGCTTGGGCGTGTTCGGCCTGGACGTGTTCGGGAAGCACCAGCCAGAGGCGTGGCCAGTCGAAGCGGAGGCCGAGCCCGTAGCGGTCGACGCTGATCTGCTCGACGGCAGCGATGCGATCACCTATCCACGTCGGCCGGGCAGGTTCCGCCATGGATAGCCGGTTGATCTGGTGCGCAACTTCATCGATTACTTGCTGCTGCTCGGCTGTTCGGTCGGGTGGCGGGTAGCGCTGCTGGAGCTCGTGTCGGTGCTCGACCAGTCCTCGTAGTGCCGGATGGTGCGCAGGGGACAGTTCCAGTCCGGGCATCAATGCAGTTGAGGAGGTCCGCGTAGACTTGTGCCGGAGTGAGGTATCCGTGGATCTTGCGTGGACAACGGTTGCGGTCGTGGGTGATCGGGCGGCACGGCAGATGAAGA
This sequence comes from Streptomyces albidoflavus, assembly GCF_000719955.1. Classification (GTDB taxonomy): domain Bacteria; phylum Actinomycetota; class Actinomycetes; order Streptomycetales; family Streptomycetaceae; genus Streptomyces; species Streptomyces albidoflavus. The sequence continues at coordinate 11,047 of NZ_JOII01000004.1, read as the reverse complement.
AGCTTCGGGGGCCCCGGGCTGGGGCAGCCGGTCGTGAGGCTGGCCGGCACCTTGTCCAGAGGCACCAGCCAGCCACGAGTACGGCGTTCAGGCAGCCTTCTTCAATGACGTGAGGTGGGCGAAGACCACCACGTTCGCCGAGTAGCCTGCCCTCTCGTCGAAGCGTCCGCCGCAGGTCAGCAGGCGGAGTTCTGGCCGGCCGGTCTCCCCGTACACCTTGTCGTCGGGGAACTTGTCCTTGGTATACGTCTTCACCGCGTCCACGGTGAACACCGCGGTCTTACGGTCTGCGCGCACCACGTTGACCTTGTCTCCCCGGCGAAGTGCGTTGAGGTTGAGGAAGATGGCGGGACCCGTCCTGGTGTCGCGGTGACCCACGAGCAGTGCTGTTCCGTCCTCGCCAGGTGAGGGCCCCTTCTCGTACCAGCCCGTCAGCTTGGGCTTGCTCAACGGCGGGGCTTCGAGCCGCCCTTTTGTATCCAGGCCGAGTGCAGTAACGGGTGCCTCGATGAAAATGGCCGGGATAGCGACCTTCAGCGGTCGTGACGGCACGAGGGGCGCGTGCGCGGCGGGCACGTGCTGAGCTGGTTCGTGCGGTGCCCGCCGGAACGGCTCCTGCCCGCCGCCCGCGGCGTCAGGGCCGTGGGCGGCGGTGACCGGCGAGGTGTCCTCGGAGGAGTCCGAGGACACCCAGACAATGCCGGCCACCAGCGAGAACGTCACGCACAGTGTCATAGAGAGGCGGCACGCGCGCGTCGGCCCTCGGCGTCGCCGTCGGGAGCGCGAGTTACGCCGCGCCACGGGCACGGCGACGGGCGGACCGGCGCATCATGATCAGGCCCGCTGCGCCTGCGGCCCCGGCGGCCAGCACCGCGGTAGCGGTTCCGGCGTGCGAGTCGCCCCCGGAGCTGACGGGCTGCATGTCCGGGACACCGCCTCCTCCCGCGGGTACGGCGCCGATCGGCCGCTGCGGCTTGCTGCTGCCGCGGTCGCAATCGACCTTGAAGCTCTTCTGCTTCGGGCCTGCCGGGACGACCCACACGAGCTGGTACGTGCCTTCCGGGAGCAGGTACGCCTCGCTGCGCGCACTGCCGTTGATGAGTGGGAGCCTGTCCATCAGGGTGGTGCCCGGCGGCACGGTCGGGGGCTGCTCCGTGATCGTCCAGGGGACCGAGGGGAACGACTCGAAGTTGCTCGCCGACAGCACGAACTTGCAGACCTCGACCCCCTCGCGGTCACTGCTCGAATGCCAGCTGACCGAGCGGATGTCGATGTTGCCGCTGTCGCCGGGGGCGGCGTAGGCGGTGGGTGCCGCAGCGGCCAGGGTGGCGCCGACGGCGGCGGCTGCGACGGCCACCTTCGCCCCTGCGCGGAGACGGACGGTGCTGGAGGTACGCATGAAGGCTCCTTAAGCCGAGATGATTGTCATACTTCTCACCTGTTCGCCTAAGAAGTGCACGAAAGATCGCGAAAGCCGAATACAGGCACGACGACATGCCGGAAATGCCCCGATTGGCCGACGGTGTGCCGAGTGGAAGCGGTCGCAGTAGCGCCTCGTCCCGATTGGGTGCGCGCCTACAGCGAGACCCACAAGGCCATCGAGGCCGCCGCGCGTCGGCTGCGGGTGACGGCGTTGTGGAGGCGCCGGAGCGCCGGCGGGGCGTTCGTCAGGGCGGCGGGGCGGAGGCGCTCGCGAACCGCGGGCCAACCTGCCGGGCGCTGTCGAGGTTGGGGCGGCGGCGCCGACCCCGGCAGGTCTTGCAGTCCGCCCTCGGCGGGATCAGGCGCACCTCTGGGTCCAGCCGCCGGCCGGCCTACGGCGGCCCCCAGCGCCTGCCCCGGCAGCGCCGATTCACGCGAGGCGGCCCGTCGTCTCAGTCGCCTTCCTGATCAGGTGCGGTCACATGATCGTCCCAGTGTCGCCGCCCCGCGGGCACTATGGTCAGGGGCACGCGGTGATGGGGTGCCAAAGTGCGTGCATGAGGGCCTGTTGACCTGGTCTACGGGCAACCGAAGAGGCGGCGGGCGGAACGTCTCCGCTCGACCGGATTCGCAGACGCAGCCGCGGGTGCCCGGCGAGCCGCTCCCGACGCAGGCACATCACCAAACGCCGATACGCCCGCCGCTTCCCCGCGCGCAGAATGCGCCGCAAAAGCGAACAACTCGGCATGAAGATCCTCATCGGCGCCCTGCCCGCCGCCGTCGCCATCCCCGTCGCGCGCTGGCTGCTGATCAACTGGTGGGTGCTCCTCACCCTCGCGCTGGCGGCGGCCGGGTTCGGCGGAGTGTGGTTGTACCGCAAGGCCGAGCACGCCCGGTGGGACCGGACCCGAGTCAACGCGCTGCGCTTCAACCTCCCGCAGATCGACGCCCTGCACCACCGCGAATTCGAGTACGCCGTTCGCGACCTCCTGCGCCGCGACGGATGCTCCAACGCCCGGCAGGTCGGCGGGGCCGGCGACAACGGGGCCGACGTCATCGCGACCGACCCGTACGGACGGGTATGGGTCATCCAGCGCAAACACCGGCGAAACGGCACCAGCGGCTCGGCGATCGGCGTCCCCGACCTCCAGCGCGTCAACGGCACCGCCCGCCCGCTTCACGGCGCCGACGTGGTCGCCGTCGTCACCAACGGCCGCTTCACCTGCCGGTGCCCCGAACTCGCCGGCGCCCTGCACATGCACCTCGTAGACCGCCGCGTCCTCGCTCGGTGGGCAGCAGGCCCCCAACCGCTCTGGGACCTGCTGCCGAAGATCCCCCCACCACGGAAGCCCGTCACCTGATCGTCTCCTCCGAGTCCGGGCGCGAGCGCGTCAAGGGCCAACCCGTAGGAGGCCGAGCCGACAACGGCCCCCGGGCAGCAGCTTCCTGGCTTCCGCTCTCCCGCGCGAGGAAGGCCGTCTTCGTTCAGCATCAGCACGACGAGCCTGACCGAGCCGCCGGTGCCCTTCGGAGGCGTGGCGGCAGACGAGCCCGAAGGCGCCATGCCGGTAACGCGCCGGCTGGACCGGGGGAGTGGCGTCCGGCCCCGGCCCAGCCGGGGTTCACTGGGGCCGGAGCGCCACGATCACCAGAGCGGCGAGCATGCCGCCCAGGAGCCAGGTCTGCCACCAGGCCCATCAGGGGAGTGCACGGCGACGGTGTTGGCGCGGGCTCACCGGGCGGTCGCTTTCGCTAGAGGAGCCAGGTGTAGCGGACATGCACGCCGTGGCCCCGGACCCACCGGGTCTCGCGGTCCTGGTACTCACGGACGACAACCGGCGCGATGGCGGCCGGCCACCGGACCAGCACCGCCTCGATGCCGCCAGCCGCCGCGAGCTCCCAGACCTTGAGCCAGCCCGGGCGCCGGCCAGGGTCGGGCTCGCCGTACCGGTCGGTGACCACCACGGCGATCGTCAGCTCATGCCGCTCCGCGAAGGCGCGGCCCTCGGCCAGCGCCCGCTCGGCGGCCAGGCTCGGCATCTGCCTGCCACGGTCCGCGCAGACGTACAGCACGGCCTTGGCGGCGGATTCTGGGGACCTTCCATCACTGATCATCGCTGCCCTCAGCAGGTAAATCAGGGGTCGGCGCCCCGTCGCACCCACCGGGGGAGATAAGAGCGACGGGTGTCCCGTCCCACTCAAGCAGCTCCCCGCGCGCCTCGGTGACCAGGGGATAGGCGAATCTCGGTGAGCACGGCAGCACAACATCCCACGAGACGTTGTCGCCGAAGCTGACGCGTGCGCAGGTGTCCCAGCATGCGTTGCCGGCGGCGTCCGGTTAGCCCCGGCGGGGGGGGAGTCAGTAACGTCCACTGCGCTGGCCATCAGCCACATCGAGCACGGCTATGGTGCTGGTTCCCGCCGTCTCTGCCGCCGTTCCGGCCCGCGGGATTCTCCTGCCGGCACTTCTCCGCGGCTTCCTGTGGAGGTGCGCCGCGGTAGAGGCGGAGTCCGCCGCGCTGTTCATCGACTTCGGCCTGAGGGAAGCCGTTCTCGCGCAGGCATCGTGCGTACCGCTCGGTGGCCTCCAGAGAGCCGGCGCCCGGTGCCGGCTCGTTGTTGCCGCCCTGCGGCTTGCCGCCGGACGTGGGGTAGGCGCCCACTCCACCGTTGCCGGGACTGTCATCAGCCTCGCCTTCGCACGCGCTGAGGGCCAGGGCCCGAAGCGGGGGCGCCATGAGGGCGTGGACCGCACAGCGCCGACCGCGGGAGGGGATACCGCGGCCGATGCCCGCACGGCCCGACTATCCGATGCCCGAGGAACGCTCTATGCGGCGGCGTCTTCGGTCATCTTGCCCTTGCGGATGGTCAGGACCCGGTCGGACTGGGCCGCCAGCTGCTGAGAATGGGTCACGACGATCACGCATTTGCCCTGCTCCTGGGCGAGTGCGCGGAACATGTCGATGATGCCCTGGGCGGTGTCCTCGTCGAGGTTTCCTGTGGGTTCGTCGGCGAAGAGGATATCGACGTCGCAGGCGAGTGCGCGGGCGATGGCGACGCGCTGCTGCTGGCCGCCGGAGAGTTGCATGACGTTGCGGCCGGCCGTCGAGCGGTCGAGGCCCACGTCTGCGAGCAGTTCAAGGGCGCGTGCCTTACGGCTGCCCGAGGCGGGCTTCACACCGGTGATCTCCATGGCGGTGGTGACGTTCTGGAGGGCGGTCATGTAGGTGAGGAGGTTGTACTGCTGGAAGATCGTGGCGGCGTGCTTGTTGCGGTAGCGGCCCAGGCCGATCGTGTTCAGGTCCTGTCCGTCGAAGCTGATGACGCCCTTGGTGGGGGTGTCGAGTCCGCTCGCCAGGGACAGCAGCGTGGTCTTACCGCTGCCGGAAGGGCCAAGGATCGTGTAGAAGGTGCCGCGCTCGAAGCTGTAGTCGATGCTCTTGAGGACGGTGCTCCTGCGGCGCTGACCGGTGTAGGTGTAGCTGATGCCGTCGAGGCGCAGGACTGGCCGGTGGGTGCTCGAGCTCGTGGTGCTGGTCATGTTGGCTTCACTTGCCCTTCGTGAGGATGAAGCGGGGGCTGAGCCGCAGGACGGACGCTGCGGGGACGGCGGTGGCCAGGAGGCCGATGCCGATGCCGATGCTGCCGACGACGGCGATGTCGGACGGGGCGAGGCCCACGGTGATCTTGTCGATGGGGTCGGCGTTGTCGACGGGCTGGTCGTTCATGTCGATTCCTTCGCTGAGGCCGGTGCTGCCGGGCGGCGGGGCCTTCCAGGAGTCGAGCTTGTCCTGGGCGGCGGCGGCCTGGCTGCTCAGCAGGGACTGGCCGACGCTCTGCGTCAGGCTCTGCGTGAACAGCGAGCTCAGACCGATGGCGAGCACCGCGACGACCACCGTCTCCAGAATCTGCTGGGCGATGAGCCTGCTCTTCTTCTCGCCCATGCTCAGCAGCACGCCGTACTCCTTGCGGCGCTGCTTGACAGCGAGATTGGCAAGCAGGGCCAGGACGGCGGCGCCGGCCAGGGCGATCAGCCACATGGCCAGGGTGGCACTGGAGCGGATGCTCTGCAGCGGTCCGGTCATCTGCTGGATGGCCTTGTCGTTGGTGTCCAGCTTGAAACCCTCCAGCTGACCGCCCGCGATCTTCGCCGCTTTCTTCTTGAACGCATCGAGGTCGTCGGCATCGTTGAGGAGGAAGGAGCCCGATCCGACCTGCAGCGCGCCGGATCCGGAGTCGGCGGAGACGAGTCCCGAGAAGCTGCCGATCGACGCGTAGAGGAGGTTGGAGCGGTTGCTGAAGAACTCCGGGTCCGGTTCGGTGCTCGGGCTCGGGTCACGGTAGATGCCGCCGACGGTGAACTCCTCCTCGCCCTTGCCCGAGACCGGGGCAAGGGCGATCTTGTCGCCCACCTTGAGGTTGTTCTTCGCGGTCAGCCGCTCCTCGACCAGGACCTTGTTCTTGTCCTTGTCCGCGGCGGTGATGTGCTCACCAGACAGGAGCTTGAACTTGCCGCTGCGGAAGTCGGGCAGCAGCCCGGAGTCCAGGACTCCCCTCACGATGGTCTGTCCCTCGCCCAAGCCCGAAGCCGCAGAGTCCACGCCGTCGGTGACGAGGTTGATGCCGCCCTTGAGGGAAGCGGCGTCGAACATCGCGTAGTTGAACTTTTGCACCTGGGGCAGGGCGCCGATCTTGTCGACGGTGCGGGAGTCGATCCGCGGTGCCTGGCCGGTGAAGGCCGCGGACGGGTCGTACTCCATGTTCACCTCGGCGCCGACGGAGCGTTTGGCCTTCTGCTCGGCCGCGGCGGTCGCGTCGTTTATGAGTACGCCGGCCAGCACCATCACGGCGATGACGAGGAATGTGGACAGGGTGAGCAGGGTCTTGCCCTTGCGCGACCACAGGCTGAGCCCTGCGCGCTTGATGAAGTTCATGAGGGTGAGTGCTTCCGTTCTGACCCGGTATCGGGGGTGTGTGCTAGTTCGCGTGCGGGTGGGCGGGTACGGGGCCGTGCCTGCTCGGCTACTCGCCGGAGGCGAGGATGGAACGGGGGTGCAGGCGCAGGACTCCGATCCCGGGAAGAGCGGTGGCGACGACGGAGATCCCCAGGCCGATCCCGGCGACCTTGCCCAGGTCGGCCAGGCCCACGGTCATCCGAGGCGCGCCTGTCCGGCCGCTGAGCAGCGCCTCGCCCACGAACGGGGCGGGCACCTGGCCGATCACAGCGGCGAGGAGCACGGCGGGCACGGCGATGGCCGCCACCTCCGCGGTGTGCTGGGCGATCAGCTTCCACTTCTTCTCTCCCATGGCGAGGAGCATCCCGAGCTCGTCGCGGCGCTCACGGATCTGCAGCGCCACGATCAACGCGAGGATCAGCGCACCGGCCAGCGCGATCAGCCACACGATCAGCCCGGCGAACGCACCGACCTGCTGGATCGGGCGCACCTGGTCGTTGTACGCCTTGTCGTTGACGCGGAATTCGAAGGACTCCGCGCCGAGCAGCTTCTCGACCTCGTCGTGCAGCTGCTTCGCCAGCTCGGGAGAGCCCACCTTGAACACGGCCTCCGCAAGGTGCCGCGTACCGGGGCTGAGCTCCCGCGCCGTCGCGACCGGAACGTAGAGCACGTTGCCGGGCAGCTTGCTGGGGTGCTCCCACTGAGCGGGACCGGGCATGGCGTCCTGATAGATCCCGACGATCTTCGTCTGGAGCGTGCGCTGACCGTCGGCGGACTTTACGCCGATGGTGTCGCCCAGCTTGAGCCCGTTCTTCTTGGCGAGGCGCTGCTCGACCATGGCGACCTTTCGGCCGGCGTCTGCGGAGGTGATGGCCCGACCAGTAAGGATCTTGTTCGAGCCGTACGAGAAGGGCAGCAGCAGACCGGAGTCCTTGACGCCGTTGACGGCCAGCGGGCCCTTGCCCTTGCCCTTGTCCTCGTCATCGCCCTTGCCGCCCGGCTGGGGAAGCTCGGATTCCAACGGCTTCAGCCCTTGCGCCCCAGCTGTCAGCACAAGCAGCGGGTTGTACCGGCTGACCAGCGGTGAGGCGCCGATCCGATCGGCGACCTCCGAGGTCAGTCCCGAGCTCTGCACCGTCACGTCCACGCCGATGTCCCGCTGCGCGTCCGCCTCCTGCCGGGCGGCCGTGCCCTGCAGCAAGAATCCGCCCAGCAGCAGTGTGCTGATGACGACGAAGATCCCCAGCACCACGGCTGTCTTGGATTTCCGTGCCCGCAGACTCCTGCCGGCACGCTTGACGAAGTTCATGAGGCCTACGAGACCAGAACGCCGTTTGCAGCAAGATAAGCGCGTTACGGCGGCATAAAGTCATCGCCGGAAACCGGACAAACGCTGCCGGGCGCACTCCGCTGCGGCCGGGTTTAACTCCCTGCAATCATGACCTTGTTTCCATGAAGGCATGAGAGTTCTGATTGCCGAGGATCACCACATCCTCGCCCGTTCCATCGTCACCGGTCTGCGCCGTCAGGGCATGGCCGTCGATCTCGCGGTCTCGGGCGACCAGGCCGAGCGCATGTGCCTGATCACGGACTACGACGTGCTCATCCTCGACCGCGACCTGCCCGTGATGACCGGAGACGAGGTGTGCAAGCGCCTGCGCGAGCTCACGGACCCGCCGCGGATCCTGATGCTGACCGCCGCCGGTGAGCTCACGGACAAGGTGTACGGCCTCACCACACTCGGTGCCGACGACTACCTCGCCAAACCCTTCGACTTCGCCGAACTGGTCGCCCGAGTACGGGCGTTGAGTCGCCGCGCGACCAAGCCCCCGCCGGTCGTCCTTCACCAGGGAGGCATCACCCTGGACCGGGCGCGCAGGGAGGTCACGGTGGACGGTCGGCCCATCGAACTGACGCCCAAGGAATTCGCCGTACTGCAATGTCTGATGGAGGCCCGCGGGGTGGCGGTCCCGCACGCCGAGCTCGTCCGTACGATCTGGGACGAGAACCTCGATCCGCGCACCAGCGCCGTACGGGCCACCATCAGCAGGCTGCGTGCCAAGCTGGGCGACACCGCCGTCATTACCATGGACGTGGGGCGGGGGTACCGGCTGTGCGACTGAACCCTCGCGCGTTCGTGCGCGCCCTGCCGTTCCGCGCCCGCCTGGCCGCGGCGATCTCGGCCCTGTTCCTCGTGGCAGGGGTGATCCTGCTGTCGTTCGTCGTGCTCCTCGCCCGGCACGGGACGGCGCAACAGGTGCAGGGTATCGAGGTCACGTACGGCGGCGACGAGCCGCCGAGCCAGGAGTCTTCCAGGGCGCCCGCGCAGCCCGTCGACCCCGGCACGCATCCCGAGCCGCGCCCGCCCGCCGACAGCGACACCATCAGTTTGCGGAAACTGGACCAGACCGTCCGCGCTGTCCAGGACGCCGCACTGCACCAGATGGTCCTCTGGTCGGCGATCGGACTGGTGATCATGGCTGTCGTCGCCGGTCTGCTCGGCTGGTGGCTGGCCGGGCGAGCCCTGCGGCCCGTGGCCTCCATGACGGAAGCGGCCCGCCGCATCAGCGAACAGAACCTGCACCAGCGTCTCGCGCTCACCGGCCCCGACGACGAACTCCACCGCCTGGCCGACACGTTCGACACCATGCTCGACCGCCTGGAGCGGTCCTTCGACAGCCAGCGCCGCTTCACGGCGAACGCCTCCCACGAACTGAGGACGCCGCTGGCCGCTCAGCGCACCACCCTCGAAGTCTGCCTGGCCGATCCCCTGTCCGAGGGCCTCGCGGAGGTCAGGGAGGACCTGCTCACGACCAACCGGGAAGCGGAACGGCTGGTCAACTCACTTCTCGTACTGGCCAAGGGAGACCAGGGCGTGGAAACGATCGCCGCTGTGGATCTCGGGGCGGCAGCCCGGCAGGTGCGGGCCGAACTCAGCTCTCTGGCCAAAGAGAAGAACGTCACCGTCTCCGTCCCCGAGCACGCTGCCCTGACGGTCCACGGCGACCCCGTACTGCTGCGCCACCTCCTGACGAATCTGATCCGCAACGCCATCCAGTACAACTACGAGGGCGGACAGGTCCGCGTAGACGTCGAGCCCCACACCCTGACCGTGATGAACACCGGCCCGCAGATCTCCGAGGAGCGGATCCCGGACCTGTTCGAACCCTTCCGCCGCCTCGGCCAGGACCGCACGAGCACCAGTGGACACGGCCTGGGGCTGTCCATCGTGCGCTCGATCGCTAAGGCCCACGGCGCTGACCTGCACGCCATTCCAGGAGACAGCGGCGGCCTCACGATCACACTGCGATTCCCATGACGCAGCGCGATTTCACCCCCTACATCATGGCGGCTGCCTACCTTCAGCGAGTGGCATACCCCGCCGCGGCGACGAAGGACCGCGCGGCACCTTTCGGTCAGAGCCAAGTACCAGACCCTCCCGGGCACATGGGGTGCCGAACTGAGCTTTCCGTGCCCAATGGCAGGTCATTGAACGGGCCTTTCCGGACTGGGCACTGCCGGCCAGCGTGGAGGGTTGTCGGCGTGGACTGCGGTCAACTCCGTGGCGGCGTCGATGGGCAACTCACAGGCCCGGAGATGGGCCAGGACCTTGGGCAGCAGGAGGCTTCGGTCAGCGGGCGCCGCCCGGGACGGTCCATCGTGAGGTCCGTGTGTGGTGGTTCTGTGGGACCACTGAGTCTTTTCCATCTTGATCAGGTGGCGAGTTCGAGGGCGACGATGGCTCGGACGACGGCGGTGATCCGGGTGGTGCTGCAGCGGAGTTTCCGCAGGAGCCTCCAGGACTTGAGGATGGCCATGGCGCGTTCGCCGAGGCTGCGGATCTTGGTGTGATCGTGGTTGTGGTGTCGGCGCCAGCCGCGCAGGTGCTTGCCCCGGATCGGCACGCGGATCGCAGGGCCGGCACCCTGATACGCCTTGTCGGCCCAGCACTTGATGTCGTTTACGGCGAGGGCTGCGGGAATGCCGTGGACCCGCGCCGCGGTCAGGTCGTGCGTGGCTCCCGGCAATGCGTCCGAGGCCCAGATCAGGCGTCCGGCGGGATCGGCGAGGACCTGCACGTTCATCCCGTGGTGCTTCTTCTTCCCCGAGTAGTACGGCCGGTCTGCGGCGATGCGGTCGATCGGCAGCACGGTGCCGTCAAGGATCACGTACGCCTTCTTCCGGACAGTCGTCATGGCCTGTTCTAGCGTAGGCGCGAGGGCGGCCAGGAGGTCGACGGCCTCGCGTATGTAGCGGTAGGCCGTGGCGATCCCGATGCGGAAGCCTGCGGCAAGGCGGGCGTAGGTGTCGCCGCAGCGCAGGTGGCCCAGAACGAGCAGGGCCTGCCGTCCACAGGTCAGTCGACGCCAGCGTGAACCGATCCGACGACGGTGACCTGCGAGAAGGCCGGAGAGATGCCTCAGAGTGCGGCTGTCGATGCCGGACGGGTAGACAAACACGCGAAAGCTCCTGGCGGACTGGTGATCTTGGTCGTGAACCCGTCTACCAGGAACTTTCTTCATGCCCGCCGCCGGGGCTGTCTGCCCAACCACCCGTCAGGTTGGAAGAGGCTAACTGATCATTTCAGAATGAGGTTCGCAGGCGGCGGAGGCATATGAGGCTGCAGGCCAGTTCGAGCAGGCCCTGGTGGAGATCGGCGCGTCGCTCGT